>JAKLIF010000001.1 GCA_022709755.1 Elusimicrobiota bacterium
AGAATAGATCGTCGTGTATGGGTTGGTCTCAGTATAGGATCCATCCACGGACGATGTTTTAGAGCTGGTCGTGGAGGTCGTCTGTTTGGATTGTCCCAATATGATGGCGAAAGTCTGGTTGGTACGGGATTCGGTGATGTTGCCGAAAGAGTCCGTCGTGGTGGACTGGATGGTTTCCGCCGTGACACTTCTGAGATGGCCGACCAATCGGGCTTTCCGGTTGCTCTCCGTGTCGGCCGCGTAGTCGTAGGTCGTGGTGTAGCGGTCGGAGACGGTGATGGAGCCGTCGATCGATGTGGTTTTGGACCAGGTGGAGGATGACAGGAGCTTGGACTGACCCGCGATGATCGTGAAGACCTGCTCGCTCCAGGATTCGGTCACATTGCCGAAGGCGTCGCGGGTGGTCGAATGGATGGGTTCGGCCGTGACGGCGATGAGTTTGCCGACTTTGCCGTCACGCCGGTTTTCCGCCGTATCGGATTCATAGGAATAAACCGTCGTGTAGCGGTCCGTCGTGGTATCGCTGCCATCGATCGATCTGGTTTCGGACCAGGTGGTCGCCCGGGCCACTTTGGCCTGGTTGCTGATCACCGTGAAGGCCTGAGTGGTCCAGGAACGGGTGACGTTGCCGAAGGCATCGGTGGTCGTGGAATTGATCTGCACATCTTCGGCCCCCAACAGATGCCCGACGCGTCCGGCATCCCGGTTTTCCGCCGTATCCATGGCGTAGGAGTAAGTCGTGACATAAGGTTCTGTGACCGTCACGGACCCGTCCACGGAATTCGTCTGCGATTCAGTGGTGGACATCAGGAGTTTGGCTTGGTTGGCGATGACGATGAAAACCTGCTCCGTGGTGGTTTTCGTCACGTTGCCGAAGGCGTCGGTCGTCCCGGAATGGATGGGGGCCGCTGTCGTGTTGAGGAGATGACCGACGGTCCTTGAATGCCGGTTGTCCAGGGTGTCTTCTTCGTATTCGTAGGTTGTGGAATAGGGTTCTGTTTTGGTGACGGACCCATCCACCGACTCCGACACGGAACTGACCGTGGAGCGGAGGACTTTCGCCTGGTTGTTGATGATCTTGAAAACCTGTTCGGTGGTGGAAGTGGTCACGTTGCCGAATGCATCGGTGGTGACGGAACGGATGGGGTCGGCTGTGGATTGCTTCAGGTGGCCGACGATGCCGAGAGTACGGTTTTCGGAGGTGTTCTCCGCGTAGGTGTTGGTGGTGGCGTAGGGTTCCGTCTCGGAGACAGAACCGTCGACGGAGTCCGTGCGGGATGACGTGATGGACCGCAGAACTTTGGCCTGGCCGGCGATCACCGTGAAAACCTGTTCGGTGGTGGAGGCGGTGACGTTACCGAAGGCGTCGGTGGTGGTGGAACGGATGGGCGTGGCCGAGGCGCTCAGGAGTTGGCCGACGATCCCGAGCTTTCGGTTCGCTTCCGTGTCTTCGGCATATTTGTTGGTGGTGGTGTAGCGGTCCGTGACGGTGACGGCTCCGTCCACGCTCCGGCTGGTGGACCAGTTGGTGGAGGTGAGGACCTTGGCCTGGTTGGCGATGATCCCGAACGTCTGTTCCGTCCAGGATTCGGTGACGTTGCCGAAGGCGTCGGTGGTGTTGGAATGGATCGATTCGGCCTCCGCACCGAGGAGGTTCCCCACGATCCGCTTGGTTCTGTTGTCGGCGGTGTCTTCGGCATAGGCATAGGTGGTCGTGTATCGGTCGGTATCCGACGAGGATCCGTCGACGGAAAGGGTGCTGGACCAGGTCGTGTTGGTGAGCATCTTCGCCTGTCCCGCCACGATCTTGAAAGTCTGGAGGGACCAGGACTCGGTGATGTTCCCGAAAGCGTCCGTCGTGGTGGAATGGATCTCCGAGGGCATGGACGATTGAATCAGAAGGCCGATCGCGTCATAGGTGTACTCGATTGTGTAGGGGTCCGTGACCGTCACGCTTCCATCCACCGACTTCCCGACGGAGGAGTTCCGGACACTGTCCAGTTTGGCTTGGTTCCGCACGGCCGTGAAGAACTGTTCGTTGACGGAGGTGGTTTCGTTGCCGAAGGCGTCCACGGTGTAAGACTCACCGTAGCCGTAGGCGGCATTGTTTTTGCCGGTCTCCAAAAGTCCTCTGGACGTGTAATGGTAGGTGACCTCGGTCGCTTTCCCGAGGACCTTGCCCGTCGGGTCTTCCCATCCGTTATATGTTTTTGCCCCGTCGACGCTCTCAGTGTAAGAAGAACTGGTCGAGCGGGTCATCTTGGCCTGCCCCGCGACCGACGTGAAATACTGATCGGTTCGGGTGGTGGTCACGGAACCGAACGCATCGCTCGAGATGCTTACCCCGGTCCCCCTGGCCGCCGCTTCCGTGCCGGTGAGGACTTTTCCCTTGGCGTCGTAAAAATATTCGACTTTCATGGCCTGCGACCCGTGCGTTCCATCCATCCATGATTCCGACCCGTCGATGTTGACCGTATGGGACGACGTGATGGATTCCTTCAGCCGGGCTTGACCGTTCAGGATCACGTAGTTCTGGACGATGTCGCTGGTGGTGATGTTCCCGAAGCCGTCATTGGAGACGGAAGTTCCCCTCCCGGAGGCGCTGATGAGCTGGCCTCGGGCGTTGTAGTTGTAAACCACCGTCATCTCCGTGTGGGTCGTGGCGCCGGTGTATTCGGATTCCTTCAGGCCGGTGATCTTGACGGTCTTGTTCAGGAACCCGCCCGCCTCGCGGACCAGGGGATGGAGTGTGATCGTCCCCCGGAGGAAAAGCTCATCGGCGGTGACGATGGAAAACTCCGACTGTTGCCCATTGGGGGACGTGGTCGCGGCGGTGACCGTGCCGTCTTCGTTCAGAAGGTCGGGCAGAGTGTCTTCGGAGATTCCCATGGCCTGCAGAGTGGAGGAGAGCCCTTGTCCCTCGTCCGTGGTCTGCTGGGAGGATTTCGGGATGAGGTTCATGGTCTGCAGGAGCCGGTTGATCGTGTTGATGATGGGGCTGTTGATCAGGACGAATTGATTCAACTTCGTCTGCCAGGTCGTTCCCGCGGACGACTGAGGAATATCGACGTTCAACTGGGTGGAATAGTTGTCGATCTTTAACGTGCCCGCGATGGTTTTGATGATGGCCTGGTGTGTCGGTTTGAACGGGTTCAGCAACTGCAGGAGGTTCGTCCAGGAGACCGTGCCGTAGAGGGAGGCGCTGGCCGTGCCGACCTTGGTGAAGGATTTCCCTGAAGCGATGGCGTTGGCCATGCTGGTATCGAGGATGGCGACGTATCCCCCGCCGTTGTCGATCCGGCCGCTTGCATTCCCGTAATGGAAACCGTCGATGCCGTTGATGGAGACGTAGCCGTTGAGACGGCGTTGGATCGTGACCGAGGAACCGAACCCCGGTATCGTCAGGGTCATGTCCATATTGTCGAAGTTGAAGCTGGTGGTCAAGGTGCTGGGGGCTCCCGGCGGGACTTTGCCGTTGAGCCATCGGGGAGCTCCCGCCGCCGTGGGATACTCGACGGTATAAACCTCCTTGCTGCTGCCGTTGATGATCTTGATGCTGTTGGCCACCCAGTTGTTCCCCTCGTCATCGGTGGGAACATCTCCGACCATGACACCTTGAGGGCCCGCCGAAGAGCCCATGTCTCGTTTGAGACTGCTGAACGTGACGGCTCCGGTGTCTTTGTTCAGCATGACGGACTGCTTCGTGACATAGTTCCAGTTATATCCCCCGCCGCGGACATACCCACGAGTCATATAGGAGCCGCTTTCATAGCTGGCCCCGTCTTTTCTCGTTGAATTCTCAAGCCAGGTCTGCTTGGCGACGGTTTTGTTCCCGGTGTTCCTGTTTCCCACCGCCATCAGGGAGTAGCTCGTCCCCCCCCCGCTCTCGGAGGGCAGATCCGAACGGATGTATTTCACGAAACCGTTGGTGCCGTCGAAGAATTTCTCGACGATGTTCGTCATGTTCCCGTCGTCGTCTCTGGATACCGTGGACCGGTAGTCCATATGCCCGCCTGTCCACACCATGTGGATCTTGGTGGTCATGTTGCCGTGCTCATCGTAATAGGCGATGGTCATGTTGCTTCCTTTGGATCCCATTTTCCCGAAGCCGAGGGGTTCCCCATCTCTGGAGAGCCATTGACCGTTTCCGTCGCAGCCACCGGGGGCCTCCCCGCTGCAACTAACCCCGCCCAAGCTCAAGTTCGTCTCCGGAAGAGAACTGGAGGAGGGCGCTCCCGTCACGAATTGGGAGACCGAGAGTGAACTGTTGTTGGCACCATTAATCGCTTCTTGACGGTCTTCAATGAGGTCGGCCTCCTGATACAGCACCGCCGCTTCCCGCATCTTTCCACCGAGGTAGTCGATCATGTTCCGGTTGGCTGCCACCGCGTTGTTCATCGACGTGTTGGTGGCGGAAAAGTTGGTGGCGGCGTTCCGGAACGTTCCCATGGCCGAATTGAAGGTGGAGAGGGTGGAGTTAGCGCTACTGGAACGGCTGGACGTGTGTCCATAGTAGGCCAGACCGGACGTGGAGGCGACCGATCCGATCTGAAAATCACTGCTTTGGATCACCGTCGTCAGATTGGATGTCAGGTTGTCGATCTTGCTGATCATGGTGGCGGCGAAATCGCTGTTGCGGAGCGCTTCGTTCGCCATCGCGGTGTAGTAGGAACCGATGGCATCGGTGGTGGTTGCCGCCAGGTTAGACCAATACGTTCTTTCTGTGTCCCATTTTGACTTGTTGTTCACGTAAGCAGATCTCAGTGTAGCGAACTTGCTGAGATCCCCTATAAGGTTGGACTGAGTGGAATTGGTGAGACAATTTGTGAGGGCGAGGATATCGTTGCGGGCGATGTCGACGTTCGTTTGCAGGTTATAGTAAGAACTATCTTCGCTGTCTATCGAGTTGCTGAGAGAGTAGTAGGCGTTGTTGTAGGAATTGTATGTGTTGTTCCATGAAACGTAGTTATCGTAGTAGTTCTGATAACGCGCCTGAAGTTGACTGGTGATCCGGGGCGGATCCCCCAATCCGTTGGAGGCCTGACTCAGACCGATGTTGCCGGTGAAGGCCGACAGGTCGGCGGAGTTGTAGAGGTTGGAATAACTCCAGGGGTTGATGCTGTCGTCGGAGGATTCCACGATGCCGTCCCGGTCCCCGTAGTTCTTATAGAAGAGGGTCCGGTCATCGGTCCCCAGGCCCGTGTTTTGCGCGTCAATGGTGATCACGCCGTCCCCGTTCAGGTCCCACAGGTTCCAGTTCGTGTGAGTCGTTTTGCTGAGCTCGGTTTGCCAGGCGTTGTAGGCGGAGGATTGTTTCGAGTAGTAATAGTTCAGCGGGGTGGCGGCGGCATTGCGAGCGGAGAGATAGCTGTTCATGGCGGAGGTGGCGGCGGATTTGCTGGTGTAGGTCGTTCCACCATAACTGACGTCCCAGTAGAAGCCGTCGACTTGGCCTTTGTAGTAATTGTAGTTGGACCAGCATTGGGTCAACTGCGATTTGACGGAAGCCAGTGCATCGGCCGCCGGGTCCACGGAGTTGTAGATGTTGGACATCGCCGTGGCCAGGGCACCCAATGCCGTTTTAGACGTGCCCCAGACATAGTCCGTGAAAGTCGCATAACTGCCGGACGTATAGGGGCCGTTGTAATGGCCGACGTAATCGTTCCTCTGGGTGGTGCTCAGTTGGTGGATCTGTTCGAGGAGATATTCCTCGGCCGCTGAAGTCCCGTCGTTGTTGGCGTCCACGGTTCCTCCTGAGCCGCTGTAAAGCCGTCCGACCAGGTTGGACAGGTTGGACTTGATTGTGGAGGGGTCATAAGTGGTATCGGCGTCTGTGATCTGCCAAGACGTGTTGTTTTTGAGGGTGGCGACACCATCGTTGGCCCCCAATCCGGTATAGATCGACTTCATGATCAATGCATCGAGGGAGGACCCGTTGGTCAGCTGCCCGAGGATGTTCCCCCAGGCGACCGATCCGAAGGCCGAGGCGGAGACCACGGCCCCTGCTTCGGCTTGATTCTCCTGGAGGTCCGAGATCATGTAACCCTGTTCGATGGCGGTTTGGTGCCATACGCCGATCATCTCGGTGGTGATCTCGACGCCGGCTGCGACAACGTCCAGATACTGGGTGTATTCCGAATTTTCGTGCAGCAACGCGGTCAGCATGGTGGCGGTGACGTCGCGTCCTTCGGCGTTCCATCGTTTCAACACGTCCTCGTGGATGAGGACCACCCCGTCGGAGGTCCAGGTGATGAAGGAACTCGTGTCCATCACTTCGGAATCCGTGGGTGTTCCGGTGATGAATTCCACGGATTTGATGTTCGTGACGACGCCCGATTGGACGAACTGGTTGATGGCGTCCTGGATGTCGGCGGCGAAGATCTCCGATATGGTTTCTGTTTCCTGTTCTTGGACGAGGATTTCGGTGAACGAGAAGTTCAAGATCTCGCTCAGGGCTTCGTAGATCTGCTTGTGGACGGCCAAGGGGATGATGAACGGGGTGTCGGCCAGGGCGGTCACCCAATCCACACCGGACAGCCCCAGCCCATCCAGAAGGTTCGAGGTCAGGTCCGTGAGAGGGT
Source organism: Elusimicrobiota bacterium (assembly GCA_022709755.1). Classification (GTDB taxonomy): domain Bacteria; phylum Elusimicrobiota; class Elusimicrobia; order FEN-1173; family JAKLIF01; genus JAKLIF01. The sequence continues at coordinate 6,582 of JAKLIF010000001.1, forward strand.
TCTGCAGGGAGTCCACCGTGTCGGAGGTGGTGTCCGTCTTGACGAGCCGGAACTGCCCCGACAAGAAGGCGTATTGCTGGAACAGCGTGTCCCGGGTGATGGTGCCGAACATGTCGTCCGAGACGGTCTGTCCCAAGCCGAATCCGTAAAGGCCCTGCCCCTTGGAGTTATAGAAATAGGTCGTGAGCGTTTCCTGGTGTTGTTGTGATCCGTCGATGTTCTCTGTCCCGGAGATATTGGCGGCCAGATACTGTTTGGTCTGTCCGTTGATGAGGACGTAATACTGTTCGAAGAGGGAGTCGGTAGACGTCCCTTCGACGGTGACGGATTCCGAGGAGCCCGTTCCATGGGCGGAGAGGAGCTGTCCCAGGGCATTGTAACGGTTCACCATGACGGATTCCTGGTGGGACGTGGAGTCGTCGAAGTTGACGGTGTCGGACGTCGTCCGGGAGGAGGCCAGGCGGGCTTGTCCCTGGATGAGTTGGAAGAGCTGTTTGATCTCCGAGGTCGTCTTGTTCCCCCACAGGTCGTCGGACGACGAATACCCCTCGCCCATGGCGTCGATGAGTTTCCCCCGGGCATCGTAGACGTATCTTGTCTCCATGTGGCTGGTGGAAGTAGTCTCGTCATAATTCTGCGTGAGGGAATCTGTGATGGTATTGAGGAGCTTGATCTCTCCCCGGAGGACGATGTATTGCTGTTTCGTCTCGGACGAGGTGAGGTTGTAATAGCCATCGTCACTCACCGAGAGGCTGTATCCGTACGCGCTGATGAGGTGACCGGCCTCGTCGTATTTGTAGGAAAGGATGGCCTGGGTCTCCGAGACGGAACCTTCTTTGCCGTCCACGTGGGTGGTGGTGGTCTGCCCCATGAGCTTGGATTGTCCGTTGAGCATCGAGTAATCCTGGGTGAAATCGGAGCGGGTGGTGTCCGGTTCCCAATAATCGGCGATGAGCCCGTCCCCGTTCAAATCCGTTTCGAGCGTTTCGCCGAAATCGTTGGTGTCGCCGTCTCCCGTCACGTCCTGATAGAAGACTTCCTGCGTCAAGACCAGGGAGGTGTTTTCGCTCCATCCCGTTCCCTTGGTGGAGACCATATGGCCCTTGTCGTCATAGAGGTAGGTGGTCACGGTTTCGGCGTGGCTGTAACCGTTCTCATTTCTGGTGATCACGTCGCCGGCGGCGTTGAGGGCGTCGGAGATGGATTTTTGTTCCAGCATCGAGGCGCGTCCCTGGAGGATCCGATAGGTCTGTTCGATCCGGCTGCGGTTGCTCTGGAGTTCCCAATAGTCGGCGATGAGCCCGTCCCCGTTCAGGTCCGTCTCGGTGGTCTCGCCGTCGTCGGTGTAGTCTCCGTCCATGTTCAGGTCTTCCTGCCGGAGTTCCTGGGTCAGGCTCGACGAGGAACTCTCGCTGATCCCCTCTCCCCTGGCCCCGTTGAGACGGTCTTTCCGGTCGTACGTATAGGTGATGGTGGTCTGGGACCAAGTGTATCCGTCGGTCCCTGACTGGATGCGCTGTTGGTCGTCGTCCAGCGTCCAATTGGTCGATTGAGAGGCGCGTAACAGGGCCCGGCCTTTCGAGATGTAGTAGGTTTGATTGATGTCCGTTTCGTTCCTCTGAAGGATCCAGGAACCGTTCTGTTCGACGCCGTCCTCGTTCAAGTCAACCCAGACCAGCTGGATCTCGCCGTCCTGGATCTCTTGGTCGCCGTTAGAGTCCGTCCACTGGGTCTGGTGTTCCGCATCGTTCCAGGCGGCCTGGGCGGACTGGGTCAACCCCGTCCCCTGGGAGGCGGTCAACCGTCCGGCTGAATCGTAGGTGTTATCGACCGTCATCTCCGAATAAGAATAGCCGTCGCTGGCAAGAGGATCGTCGGGGTTGAGCAGGATGGGGTCCCAGGTGCCGGGTTTGGTGTTCCATGTCTTCGTGAACGTCCGGCTGAGGAGGGCTTGCCCGTCTAGGATTTCATAGTCCTGTTCGATGATCGAAGAGCTCTTCTGCGTGTTCCAATAGCCGCGTTCGACGGATCCGTCGCCGTCGATGTCCTGTTCGATGAGCGTCAATCCTTCGGGCGGGTTCTGACCGGCCTCGAGGTCGGTCCAGCTGACCTGGGTGGATCTGGACGTTCCAGAACCGATGGCGTCCAGAAGGCGCGCGTTCCGGTCGTAAGAATAGGATACGGTCGTCTGCGACCAGCTGTAGCCGTCTTGGTCCTGGTCGCGGATGATGCCTCCCTCGTCGTCGGTCCCCCAGGTGGTCGACACGGCGGACACGACGATGGATTGTCCGGCCAAGAGCACGTAAGTGTTGACGGTGTCGCTGATTGTGACCGGGATGTCGGTTTCGCCCGCTTCCCACACGCCGTTCTGGTTGAGGTCGTCCCAGACTTCCGACGCGCTGTTGGAACTGGAATATCCCGACGTGGCGGTGAGCTGTCCGAGGGTGTTGTATCGGTTGTTGACGACGCTCCGGGACCGCGTCTGGGTGGCGCCGGAAATGGTGGTGGAGTCGGAGATGTTGGAGACTTGGCGCGCCTGGCCCCCGATGATCTCGTAGGTCTGTTCCATGGTCCCCCGCGTGGTCCCGGCTTCGGTGATCTGGTCCACGACGCCGTCGGGCGGGAGCGTGGTGTCCGTCCATCCGTACTCCGTGTTGGAGAACGCCCCGTCCCCCCAGGCGCGGGTCAGTTTCCCATCGCCGTCGTAACGGTAGTGGACGGACGTCTCGGAGTGGTTGAGGGATCCGTTCGGATTGGTCGTGTCGGTGATGGAAAGCGATTCAATGACTTTCGCATTTCCGTTGATGATCATATAGTTCTGATAGGTGGCCCCTTGGGTCACCACATCGGATTCTTCGCTGGTGGAGGTGGAGGTCCCGGCGGCGGTGCATTCGTTCAGCCGGCCCTTGTCGTCGTAGGAGTTGGTGGTGACCATGGTCTGGTCGGTGATGGACCCGTTCACGTTCACCGAGTGGGAGGTGCTGATGGATTGGACCATCCGGGCTTCCCGATTGACGATCGCGAAGACCTGTTCGATGGTGCCGGTGGTCTGTCCCACGTCGCCGAACGTCGGCGCGTCTTCGACGCCGTTGCCGTTGGCATCGATCCACAAGGTTTCGCCGGGATCGATGACGCCATTCTTCAGATTGATGTCGATCTCGCCTTCGTCCACGATCCCGTTGCCGTTCTTGTCGTCCCACCCGTCCATCCAGGCATGTTCGGGATCGGTGTATCCGCGCTCGTTCGACACGAAATGGCCATGGCCGGAGGCGGCGGAAACCTGGCCGCGTTCGTTGTATTGATAGGAAACGGCGGTGACGGAGTGATTGTCAGAACCGTCCAGGTTGGCGGTGAAACTGTCGCTGATGTTCAGGACCACTTTCGTTTCCCCCTGGAAGGCGGTGAGGAGTTGGGTGATCTGGGTGTTGGTGACGTTGCCAAAGCCGTCGTCGCTGAGGCTTTTTCCCGTGGACATGCCTCCCAGCAGCCGTCCGAGCGGGTTGTAATGATAGACCGTCGTCGTGTCGCTGACGGTCGTGTTGCCGTCGGAGGCCACGCTCGTGGTTTGGCTCAGTTGGAAGAGGAGCTGGGTCTGGCCGTTGCGGACCCCGAAGGTCTGTCGCGAGGAGCCGGTGGTCGTTCCGCCGGATACCAGCCGGTCCACGATTCCGTCCCCGTTGGAGTCGGTCCAGACCGCGGCCTCGACCGTTTTGAACGTTCCCACGGATTCGGCCCCGAGGAGGATGCCTTCGGCGTCGTAGCGGTTGGTCATGAGCGTCTCCGAGGTGGTGACGCTGCCGGTGTCATACTGGCTTTCCGTCAGAGACTTGGAAGTCACGATCTGTCCGCGTTGATTGTAGGTCAGGGACACGTTGGTGGTCTGTTTGGTCAGGCCGGTCTCCGGATCGGACGTGGTGTCCTGATAGCCGACCATCTGCCCGTTCGCGTTGTATTGGATGTCGCTGCGTTCGGAGACGGTCGTCTTGTCGGTGTATTCGGCGGTCTCGACGACCTGGATCAGTCCGAGTTCCGACATGCCGAGCACGCTCTCCACGAAATCGGCGGGGGTCAGGCCGGAGGTCATGAGCATCTCGTTGATGGTCTCGGAGGTGATCGGCCGACCGTCCATCTGGTAGCTCATCTTGATCCCGGGTCCGTATTGGCGGGTCTCGCTGAGGTAGCCGGTCACGCGGCCCAAGGAGTCGAACCGCTGTGTCATCTTGGCGACCGTGGTGGTTCCGTCCGCGTTGGCGGTGGTGTCCGTGTAAGAGACCATCCGGTTGAGCGCGTCATATCCCACATCGGACCGCGTGGTCATGACGGTCTCATTCACATCTTCCATCCGGGATTGCATTTTCAGGACCCCGCTGGACAGCAGACTGTCGACGGTCTGGTCGGGATAGAGGGCCAGCACCAACGAGAGTTCCCAATCCTGCAATTCCCGGCCTTGATAGGTATAGTAGGTGCGGGATTCCTGGCCCGTCTTGAGGATCGTGGATGTGTAACCCGTGGAGCGGCCCTGATCGTCATAGGTCATGTTCAGAGTGGTGTTGTCGGTCTTCAACCCGTTTTCCGTGCTGACATCCGAATAGGCCGCGAGTTGGCCCAGGCCGTTGTAGAGCACGCCCGACCGTTGGACGAGGCTGATGACGTCCAGATCGATCCCCTGGGAGTAGATCTCGGAAAGATAACCGACCTGCTGGCCTTCGGCGTTGTAGACGATGTCCTTCATGGACGTGGTGGTCTGCATCGCTTCGGATTTGGAGGCGGTGGCGATCTCTTTGTAGGCGACCGCCTGGTTGTTGGCGTTGTATTGCAGGCCGGTCCGGACCGAAGTCGTCTCCTCCTTCATCACCTGCGGAGCCGGCGCGGGCTCCGCGATGGTCTCGGCGGGCGCCGGCCGGATCATCCCGAAGGTGTTCTGAACGTTGACGTAACCCTTTTGGCGCCCTTGGAGATCATAGACGATCCCCAACATGGTGTTCACGGTGATCGATTGGTCTTCCACCAGGACGACGCCGTCGCGGAGATCCTGTTGTTGTTGGGAAGTGAGGTCGTACCAACCATAGGTTTTTCCGTCCACTTGGACGGTGGTCCCATCGAAGCGGACCTCCTGATAGCCCGTGGCCCGGTCGAACGAATCGTAGGTGTAGTTCTCCGTCACGGAGGTCGAGATCGTGTCGAGAGTGATGGTCTGTCCCTGTTCGTTCAGGGCCTGGCCTTTTTGGGTCGTCACCTGCTGAACGGATGACTGGCGTCCCAGGGCGTCATAGGACGTCTGGGCTTTGGAGGTGGTCACGACGGAACTGGCCGCGTTCCAGCTGGTCTCCGTGTAGGAGATGGCCAATCCCCGTCCGTTATAGAGGATGCCGGCCCGTTCCACATGGTAGGCCGCTTCGCCGGCTTTCTGTCCGTCTTCGATGTAACCGGTGGCGCGTCCATATTCATCCAGGGCGGTGGCCTGCCATTCTTTGGTGGACTTGATCCCGTTCTCGGAGACGTCCTCCGTGTATCCCATGGTGATGTTCATCCCCAGGTAGGAGATGTTGCTCCGGCGGGTGACCGTGGTGGAGTTCAATACGCTCAATACGTTCGATTCGAAGAGGCTGATGGGCTGTTCCTGGACGAAGGATTGGCCGGTGGAGAGCAATTCGACTTTCTGTGCCGAAGTCAGTTCGTTCCAGGTGACCGGCACCCCGTTGAGGATGAACCGGGCCACGCCGGCATATTCGTCCCAGTTATACTCGGTGCCGCCGATGACGAACGTCAGGTTGGACAGCCAGGCCAGCCGTTGATCCGCCGTCAGTTCGTTCCAGTTGGTCGGCAGTTCCAGTTTGTCGAGGCTGGACCCTTCCTGGTGAGTCGTCTCTGTGTAGGACGACAGCTGTCCCAGGCTGTTGTATTCGTCGCCGCTCCAGGTGGTGGTGATCGTATGGTTGAGCGTGCCGGCCGGGTTGGTGGTGGTGGACACCTGCTGGTATTTGGTGAGTTGGCCGAGCTCGTTGTAGACGGCGCCGTTCCAAAGGGTGTTCTTGGTGGTTTCGCGGAGAAGGGTCCCCCCGTTGTCGAACATCTTCACCTGGCTGGTCTCGATGTAGCTGGTCATGTTGTTGCGCGAGTTGTAGACCATCTGGCTGCGAACCGTTTCGGTCTCGCTCCTGTTCCCGTCCGAATCGATGGTGGTGATGAAATCGCTGTAGCCGGTCATCTGGTTCAGCACGTTATACGACACGCCTCGGCGTTCCGTCCGGGTGTCCGCCATGAGGGCCCCACCCTGGGTCTTTTCCAAACGGTTCTCAACATAGCCGATGGAACGCCCGTGTATATCGTAGTTACCTTCCCAATTAATGGTGGTGATGATGCCCGGGGTCATCAAGTTCGTGATCGTGTCCGTGTAGGAGAGGACTTGGCCCATGGGGTGGTGGGTCAGTTGGGAACGCACGGTCAGCGTGTTGTTGACGACGGCCCCGGTTCCGTCCAGCAACGTCGACGTCTCGGAATAGCCCGTCAGGCCGCCCAGGTCGTCGAAAACGGCGTTGGAACGGCGGGTCACCGTGGCGGCGTTCATCCCGGAGATGGAGGAGTTGATGACGAAGTGCCCCGTCTTGTCGTGGGTCACGGCTTGCGCGGATACTTGGCGCGCCGTCTGGACGAATTCGGAGGTCCTTGAGAAGTTGTCGTATTTGATGTTTTCGAACTCATTGATGGTCAGCATGTCCGGAGAGCTGGAACTGTTGACCTCTTCGGTGTAGGCGCTCAACGAGCCGTCCTCGTTGTATTTCATCCCGTAGGTGTTCGTGGTGTCGGTGATGTCGAGGATGTCGCCGGTGGACTCGTCTTTGCCGAATTTGTGCGCCGATTGGCGCGAGGAGAGGGCCAGGCCGAACACGTTGTAGGTCCCGCTCCAGTTCAGGTCTTCGACGACCGCGGTCCCGTCCCGCGTCACTTTCTCGTGATAGCCGGCGATATCCCCGAGACCGTTGTAGGTGATGAGATCGCGCACCGTTCGGGACTCCGACCGGATCCCGTCGGCCTCGGAGGCGCTGGACAATTCGTACGTCTTCAGGCGTCCGAAGATGTCGTAGGTCATTTTGGAGCGTTCCGCGACGTTCGTGACACCCAGCATGTTCACGCTCTCCTCCCGGCTTTGGAGGATGTTGTTGTCCACGCTGTAGACGATGCCGGTGACCTGTTTTTGAGTCCAGGTGCTCGGCTGGCCGTTCTGGGTGGATTCCTCGGTGTAGGACGTCATGCGTCCGAACCCATCCAGAACGACGTTCGAGCGGGTGGTCTGGGATATCTTGTTCAGCGTCTCGCCGTTATATTCCCCGTATTCGCGGCGGGTCTCGGTGTAATCTCCCTGAGGCGTCATGTCCGTCTTGACGGTCTCCACGTTCAACTGACGGATGACGGCCCCCGTGGAATCCCAGGCATTGGTCTTCTGCAGGTCACGCGTGGAGGTGATGTTCTTCTTATGAAAGACGATGTTCAGCTTGGGGTCCATCACGAAATCTTCGGTGGTCACGTCTTCCTGAAGGCGGAGCGTCTCGATGGTGCGGGTGATGTCCACCACTTGGCCGTCGGATTGGGTGCCGAAAACGTGTGAGTTTTCCATCCCGCCGACTTTGCGGCCCAGGGCATCGTAAGAGATGTTGGTCATGGAGGTCTCGGTGGTCAACCCGTCGGCCATGACGACCTCGTGATAGCCGATGAGCTCGCCGCGCGAATTATACCCCATGCCCTCTTCATCGAGCGCGGACCATTCCTTCATCTGCGCCAATCCCTGGCTGTCGACGATCTTCTCATAGTAAGACGTGAGGTTGTGGCGCTTGTCGTAGGTCCCGGCGGTAAAGATCTTCTGGCGGGTCTGGCCGGCTTCGGTGGTGGTCTCGCGGTAGCTCACCATGTCGTCGTGTTTGTTGTATTCGACGTTCGAGAGCTCCACCACCTGGATGTTGCCGAAGGTGTCGGCGGTGGTCTGTTTGTAGGAGGTCATCCGGTCGTGCTTGTCGTAGGTGGCGGACCAGCTGATCTTCGTGACCTTGTCCTGATAATCCGTCACCGATTTCTCGTAGGAGATCATGTTGTCGAACTCGTCATACCCCATGTTCCGCCAGGTCTCCCGCTGTTCCAGTCCGTCGCTGGTGCGGGTCAGCTTGTTGTAACCGGTCAGGAGATAATCCGAATGTCCGTCGTCCTCGTTGTCTTTTTTCTTGATCTTGTCCCGGTGGGGGTTCTCGACGTAGGTCCCGCCGGTCCACTCCACGTAGGTGTCCAGGTCGTTGCTTCGGGAGACCTCTTTGTAGCTCATGAGGTTTTTGTTTTCGTCATACGTGGCGCCCCACCACCAACGCTCGGTCTTCTTGCCGTTCTCATCGGAGGATTTCTCGTAGAAGTCGGTGAGGTTGTGGTTGGCGTCGTATTTCATGTTCTTGCGGTGCATCTCTTTGGTGGCTCCGGTGGTGGTCGTGGTCTTCTCCCCCATCTCTTCGACGAGCTGGGAGTCCTGGTCGTAGAACTTCGCGCCCTCCTGGTAGACGAACGTCCGTTCCAGGGTGGTCTCGCGGCCTTGCGAATCTTTCTTGCGGGTCACCGTTTTCTCCAGGAGACCGGACTGGTTGTATTCCATGGAGTCCACGTCTTCCCGCAGGTAATTCCCGTGCGCGTCGATGTTCACCCGGTTCTCGATGCGGGACGTGTTCCCGTTTTTGAAATACGTCGTGCCGATGGATCCGTCCTTGTTCACGAAGATCTTGTATTTGAATTCACCGCCCTCGCTGAGCAGTTTCTTCATCTTGCCGCCGACCTGTTCGATGATGCGTTGGATCTCGTCGGCCGCTTCGGAGCCGGGGGTCGGTCCTTGGTCCACCGCTTTGATCTGCCCCAGCGCTCCTTCGGGGGACACCTTCCCGGGGGCCTCCTGCATCGTCGGAAGCTGTGTCCCGCGGTTCTGTATGTTCTGTTGCTGGATGTCCATGCGGTCCTGCTGGCGCTGTTCTTGTTTCAGGATGCTGTCCGGCGTGGATCCGCGTCCGCCGAGGACTTTGTCGCGGTCTTCCCAGATGTTCGAGTGGAACACGTAGAGGAGGCGGTCGCGCCCTTGTCCGGTCAGTTTCATCAGGCGGTCCAGCAGGGGCGTCACTTTCTGAGCCACCGGCAGGTTCATCAACGGGAACGTCCCGGTTCCGGCGCAGAGGACCTGCGTGTGGAACGTGATCAGGGCGATGGCCAATGCGAGAGTCCTCTTCAGTTGTACCAACGTGGGGGTAAATTTTTTAAGGCTGGGCGTATACGGAATCCGGGTGCTCAGCGCTTCCCAGGCTGACATCGTCAGCCACCTCCTCCAGTTCGATTCCTGCTCAGTCCTCTCCATTGTTACCACCCCCTGACATGTGTCTGTCGTAGAATATGATTCGCCGTCGGAATGGAGCTGTTTCCCCACCCCGGCGTTCTCATGCTCGGTTTGCTCGTTCATTTCGGTCATTGGAGACATGTGCGAATCAGGTATTTCTTTCATTGCTCTACAGTATATACCAGGCCCCGTAACACCCGCCTTAAGAACACGTAAAGTCGGCGCAAATAAAGTGAAAATATCCTGTAAATAGATCAACAATTCCAAGTAAATGACTTGTAATAAAACTGTAACAGGACTTGAAAAATAAACGCACATTTGGGATGATATTCGAATTGCAGGGAGGCATTTCAACCACCATATGTTCTTAATCGGCGCAAAAATCGTCTTGTTGGCCTATCTCCTCGTCTTGTTGCTCCTGACCTTGTTCGGCCTCCACAGATACTGGATCCTCTACTTGTACTGGCGTTTCTACAAGAAGGCGCCGCCCCTCGCTGTTCCCCCGGAACCGGAGCAGTGGCCGTTCGTCACCGTTCAGCTTCCCGTCTACAACGAGATCTACGTCATCGAACGACTGATCGAGTCCGTCACCCGATTGGACTATCCGAAGGACCGATTGGAGATCCAGATATTGGATGATTCCACCGACGAAACCAGCGCGTTGGCGGAGCAGTGGGTCCGGCAAAAGTCCGGCGACGGATACTGCATCCGTCATCTCCGCCGGCCCAACCGGTCCGGCTTCAAGGCCGGCGCGTTGGCCCACGGGCTCCAGCAGGCGCGCGGCGAGTTCCTCGCCATTTTCGACGCCGATTTTCTCCCCCCGCCGGATTTCCTGAAGAAGGTCATCCCCTATTTTTCAGACGGAAAAGTCGGAATGGTCCAAGCCCGTTGGGGGCATTTGAACTCCTCCTATTCGCTTCTGACCCGGCTCCAATCGTTGTTCCTGGACGGCCATTTCGTGCTGGAACACACGGCGCGGAACCGGTCCGGCGCGTTCTTCAATTTCAACGGGACGGCGGGGATCTGGCGACGGGAGACCATTGATCAGGCCGGCGGCTGGATGACGGATACTCTCACCGAGGACCTGGACCTGTCTTATCGCGCGCAGTTGCGCGGATGGCGGTTCCTCTACCTTCCCCACGTGGTGTGCCCGGCGGAACTTCCCGTCGATATGAATGCTTTCCGCACTCAACAATACCGATGGACGAAAGGCGCGTTGGAGGTGGCGAGAAAAGTCCTCCCGGATATCTGGCGGAGCGGTTTTCCGTCCCTGGTTAAATTGGAGAGCACCATCCACTTGACCGCCAATCTCGGTTATCTCCTGGTGTCGATCCTCTCCATCCTTTTGTTGCCCAGCCTGGTGGCGCGTTGTTATCTGCAGTGGCCCGGAGTGGAATATTTGGAGGGGATCGCTTTTGCCCTGACGCTGATCTCCATCGGGTTGTTCTACTACGTGGCGCATCGGGAGGCCCATCCGTCGGAACCGTTGGAGTGGAGGCATCTCCCGGCGTTGGTGGCTTTGGGGATCGGCATGGGATTCAACAACCTGCGGGCGGCGCTGGAGGCTTTCCTGGACATCAAGACGGAATTCAGCCGGACGGCGAAACTGAACATCCGGAACCGTGAGGAGTCATGGAGGCAGAAACGGTATAAGGGACGCACCGGATCCGTCGGCGCGATCGAGATGGGTTTGGCGGTCTACTTTGTTTTCACGTTCCTCTACAGCCTGGAACTTTCCTTTTGGTGGTCGGTCCCGTTCATTCTTCTTTTTTTCTTCGGATATTTTTACGTCGGGATGATGACCCTGTCCCACACTCTTCAAAAAACCTGACCGATCTGTCCGTCGGCCGGCCTCATTCCGTCACCGGCTTCTTCCAAATCCTATTTCTTCTCAAGTTCCTTCCTCACCGCGGAGGCCATCGGTGATCCGGGATCCATGGTCAGGAATCGGTCAAGGGACCGGCGCGCGTTGTCCCGGTCTCCGGCCGCCGAATACGATGCCCCCAACATGTAGAACGCTTCCGGCCAGTCGGGCCGAACGCGGACCAGGCTCTCGAATATACGGCACGCCTCGGCGGCGTTGTTCTTCTGCAGATTCACATATCCCCAGCCATACAATCCCGACGGAAAATAGGGGTCCGAACGGACCGCCGTCCGGAACGCCTTCTCAGCCAGGGTCGCGTCCCCTTCACGGCTCCAGATCGCTCCCAGGTTGCTCTGAAGCCATTCCATGTGCCGGCCGCCGGCCGAGGTCCGGGCGGATATGAGTTTTGCGACTCCGATCTTTCCAGCTTCCAACAGCTCTTTCGTCTTAAGATAGGGGTAATGGACCAAGATGAGTTGGGTCGGGTAATCGTCTGGGAGCCGGTCCCCGAGATCCCTCCGGATGTAAAAGAGGTCGAGTTCCTGCCTCGGTCCGTCGGCCAGATAAGCCAGCCCGTTCAGACGGAACGGGCGATCCGGCAGGTTCTCTTTCACGAAGGCCAGCGCGCCCAGAGGTCTGTCCGATCGCTTCAAGAATTCCGCTTCCAGCCGGTCGGCCCGGTCGATCCGTTTGTCCCTCGGAAGTTCAAGGAAATCCTCCCCATAAAACAGTTCGAACAAGGTTCCCGGACGATAGATCACCCGCACGTCGGGGCGTTTTTTCTGGACGAGTTTCGCGTTCAGAAGGCATGACGTGGGTTCGTCGAAAAAGACGCGGTCGATGATCAAAAGCCCGTTTTGCCGGATGGAACAACAGAGGTTCCGGCCGAAGTCGTGGAACGCCAGGTTCCATCGGAACCAAGGACGCTGAACGAAAAAAAGAGATTCCACGGCGAGCGCCAGGGATATCAAAAGGAGGATCGTCTTCCGTCGGATAAGGATCCGGAGGGCGGCCAGACCCGGGATGACGAATAGAACGAGCGGGAGAAGGAGGAAACGTTCCAGTCGCCAGTTCGCCAGAGTGTTGTGAGGAGACATGTTGGACAGGAGATAAAAAAAGGGTCCGCAGAAGAACCACATGATCAGATAGGGGCGCAGACGCCGGTGCCGGATCGCGCACGCGATCCCCACGGTTCCGGCCACGAGCAGGATCCCTCCCAACTGGCCGGCGTATTGATGGACCATCATCTGGATCTGGGCGGAGACGGATTCCCACGTGCGGAACGGGAGTGCCGTCGGATGGAGGTCCAATGTCCCGAACTCTTTCCGTGTGAGGACGGCCCACAGCCGGTTCCAGGTGTGCGGGTCTCCGAAATTGATGGCGGGATGTCGCATCGCTCTCAGCGGCAGGTAGAGGTAGAGACCGGCCCCCAGGGTTCCCGCACCGACGGCCGTCGGTGCCAGGGGCGTGATGAAGCGGAGCGTGCTCCGGACCCTGTCGGAGAAAGAGCCATCCAGCGAGTCCCACCAGCCGAAGAGGAAGCCGGGGGCCAAGAGGAGGAGCGTGTGATGGTTCCCCATTCCCAACGCGAACACAAAAACAAAAAGGGTGGCCCATCGGGCGCGCGTCACGCCGTCGCTTGTCAGTGTTTTCTGGAAAAGTTTGAGGCAGGCGCACGCCATGAGGAGGTTGAGCGAGAACACTTCGGCCAACTGCGCCTGGTCCCACAGGATCGGGATGAAGGCCGTGCAGAGGGCCCCGATCCAGGACAGTGCGGTCGCGCGGGGTCCTCCCTCCCCGTCCTCGAAGATGTCGGTCAGTATCGAATGGATCAGCAGGACCGAGAGGGCCGTCACCATCGACGAAAGGAGACTGATCCGGTAGGCGTCGGCTCCCCACGGGATGATCACCGAAAAGAGTTTTCCGAGGAGGACATAGAGCGGATAGCCGGGGGCATGGGGTATGCCGAGGAGGGAGGAGGAGACGGAGAGTTCGCCGGTGTCTCCTCCGTAGATGGACGGAGAGGCTCCCGCGAGATAAAGTCCCCCCGTGATCAGGAAGAGGAGTGAAGCAGGTGTCTTCTTTAGAAATTCTCTGACCATCGAAGGATGCGGTCCGGATTCCAATGGAGCGCTTTGGCCCAGGGCTGTTGGGCCTCTTCCTTCATGCCGGCATGTGTCAGGAGGAGGCCCGCGTTGAACGCGGAAGACGAGGCGATTCGGAGGAGTTCCCGGCTGTAATAATCGTCGGCCAGCGTCAGGTGAGGAGGGATCCGCCGGTTGTAGAAGGACCAGATCGTCTGCCGGTCGATGATCGAGGCGAGATGCCCGTCGGTCCGTTTCGGCCAGACGGCGCGGGCGGCGATCCCGTCGGGAACGAGAACCTCCACGAGTTTGGACTGCATCCCGTCCGTCAGGATCCTGTTCTTCGCGCCCTGCACGCGGATCAAGTCCAATCCGCCGTCAGACTGCCCGGGCTCGAAGAGCGAAGGATATTTTTTCCGGCTCTGCGCCCATCGCCAAGACTGGTCGGCGTCCACCAGAAGGCGGATGTCCGGCCTCTGGCGGAGGGCGTGTTGGAGATAGGATATCGAAAACATGGATTGGTCGGTGATGACCAGAAAGACGGATTGGGGAGGCAGGGTCCTGGCCGCGTTCCGCGCATAGTCCGTCGCCAGAAAATTGGAACGTTGGGTGTGGGCCAAGAGGGACGGCAGTCCTTGCGTCGCCAGCGCGATGCCCCAAAGGGCGACGGAGGTGGTCCTGAAAAACGTCCCTTTGAAGCCCGTGTGATGTTTGGAAAAAGACCAGTGAAGCAAGACCGCGACGGCGGCGGCGCTCAAGAGTCCGGGCCAGACCAGAGACGGAATCAGGATCGCTTTGGTGAGAGCCGACGGTTCAAGTCTGGCGAGATAGGCGAACAGGGGTCCCGTCAGCGCCCAGAGAAACCACAGGGGGTTCCCGAGCGAACGCCGATAGCGCGCCGTGAGGAGGAGGACGCTCCCCCACAGAAGGGCGATCGTGCCGGCAATCCCCCATTGTCCGGCCCACACGTTGGCCCAGAAGAGAAGCCCTTGACCATGGGACGCGTTGGAATGGCGGGTGGACAACGTGCCTGTCCCGTAATCGGCCCGGGTGAGGATATCCCACAGCCCTTTGAGAGAATGGGTGTCACCCCAAAGATAATCCGGCGAGGCGGAAGCGCGGATCGGGATGAACGAATAGATCGAAAACCCGGCGATCCCCGCCCCGATCAATCCGACGATCAGGCGCGAGTCCCATCCCATCCGATGACGTTCTCTCCCGAGGAAGACGATGAAGAGGAAACCGCAGAAGATGAGGGAGTGATGGTTCCCCAGGCCGAGTCCCAACAGAAAAGCCAGCAACAGCCAACCGCGTTTTTGGACGGGAACAGGCCGGTCCTGAAGAAAGAAGAAACCTCCCAGGAGCCCCATGCCCCAGAGCGCGTTCAGAGAATAGACTTCCGACAGGGTGATCTGAGACAGTGCGGGACCGAAACACGTGGCCAACAGGACGGCCCCGAGCATGCTTCGCTGATCGACGACCCGCGCCAGGATCATCCCGAGGATCAGGAGGGTGAGGGCTCCCTGAAAAGCAGAAAAGACGTTGAGTCGATAAGCGGGGTTTCCCAGCGGGAGGGCTGATCCGAAAAGACGGGACGAGAGGATGTAGAGCGGATAGCCCGGCGGATGGGCAATGCCCATCGTGACGGACGCGGTCGCCAGATCGCCCGAATCCCGAAAACAGGAAAGGGCCGGGTGTCCCATACAGACATAGAGTCCGAACGCGCAGAGGAACAGCGTGGCACCGAGGAACCGATTCATGTCCCAGATTTTAGCACGTAACAACCACTATTGGAACGAGTTACAGTCCCCCTGACCAATCGTATTTGGGACGTCCCAACGACAATTAGAACTAGGGACTGTCCCACTATTTTATGTGGATGGGACGTAACAACCACTATTGGAACGAGTTACAGTCCCCCCGACCAATTGTATTTGGGACGTCCCGACGACAATGAGAACTAGGGACTGCCCCACTATTTTATGTGGATGGGACGTAACAACCACTATTGGAACGAGTTACAGTCCCCCCGACCAATCGTATTTGGGACGTCCCAACGACAATGAGAACGAGGGACTGTCCCTCTCGTGTCTGATAATGGTTCATCTCTTCAAATATGATCGTTCGGGATGGTATAATGGGGTCATGGATCCAACAGTCAGGAAATGCATCCTTTGTGACGGGACGTCCCATCGCGTCGTCTTTGAGGAATTCGGCACGCCGATACTTCGATGCCGGACCTGCGGGCACGTGTTCTCGTCCCATAAGGCCGAGCCTCACTATGACGGTTATTTTGGAGAGGAACAATTGGATCCCGCGAAGAATTTCTGGTGGAACGAAGCCCACGGAAAGATGTATGACGGATTCTCTAAGATTTTTTTGGAAGGGAAAACAGGGAACATCCTCGACGTCGGATGCGGCCTGGGTTATTTCCTGAAGAGGGTGTCCTCGGTCCCCGGCTGGACTCCCTACGGTTCTGAGATCTCGAAACCCGCCGTCGATTTCGCGAAGATCCACCTTCGACTGTCCAACGTCTACAGCGGGCGATTGGAAGACGCGCCCCTCCACGATATCGCGTTCGATGTGGTCACGCTGTGGGACGTGATCGAACACCTTCCGGAACCCTACCCGCTGTTGGACCGGATCTTCCATCTGTTGAAGCCGCGGGGCATCCTGTTCCTCCATACGCCCAACGTGAGGGTCCAGTTGGCCAAGGCGCGGTTGAAGAGGGCGATCAAGGGGATGGACCCGTCGACCCATTATCTCGAAGCGAAGGACCACGTGCATCTTTATTCCCCCCGCACCTTGCCGCTCCTCCTGAACCGGTGCGGATTCTTCGATGTGCGTTTCATCCATCTCCCCCCCATCCAGAGCGTGTCCGGAAGTCAGAACAGGCTCTTCAAGGCGGCGAAGAACGCGTGGTATCAGTCGGCGAAGACGCTCGACGCGCTCAGCTTCGGCCGTCTCAACATCGACAACCTCTTTGCCGTGGCGAACAAGAGATGAGGCGGATGTTTCCTTTCCGGACTGAAAGCGCTAGAATGGTTCATCCATCATGAGATACGGAATCTTCGCAGACATCCATTCCAACCTGGAAGCCCTTCAGAACGTCCTGAAACAGCTTAAATTGCTCGGCATGGACCGGTATTGTTGTCTCGGCGATCTGGTCGGTTACGGTCCCCATCCCAACGACGTCGTCGAAAAGATACGGTCATTGGAGAACGTGACGGTGGTGGCCGGGAACCATGATTATGGTTCCGTGGACAAAATCAGCGTCGCCAACTTCAATCAATACGCCCAGGAAGCCATCGCCTTCACGAAAAAGCAGCTGAAACCCGAGAACGCGGCGTATCTGGCGTCGTTGCCGGAACGGTTTGTGGGAGACGATTTCATGATGGTGCATGGGTCTCCCCTCGATCCTCTCAACGAATACTTGCTGACGCCCGAACAATACGCGGCCAACGAAGGGGCCTTCACGAAGGACATCTGTTTCATCGGTCATAGCCACATCGTCTTCAACATGTCGAAGAAGGAAACGGGACCCGTGGAGGTCCACCGTCTCATCGAGGGCGAGAGTATCCGCGTGGAGAAGGGCGTTCGCCTGGTGGTGAACGTCGGTTCCGTCGGCCAGCCGCGGGATGGAGACCCCCGGGCCGCCTGCGCCGTCTACGACACGGACATGAGGCGCATCACCATCTACCGTTTTTCATATGCCATCCCGGCGGTGCAATTCGACATGAAGCGGAACAACCTTCCGCATTTCCTGGTCGAACGGCTCGCGTTCGGGCATTGAGACGATTCTGATATCCCTGGGAGGAACACCATGAGCGATGTGAAGAAGAGAATACTGGTCGTGGACGATGAGCCGATGCTGCTGAGCATGCTGGTGGATTTTTGCGAGGATCTCGACGTCGTCTCCATCCCCGCCGAGAACGGGACGCAGGCCCTGGAAAAAGCGGCCAGCGAAAAGCCGGATGCGGTCACCGTGGACTATCGGATGCCCGACATGACCGGCATGGACGTGATCATGAAACTCAAGGCCAATGAAGCGACGAAAGGTATTCCGGTGATCCTGCTCTCCGCCGACGCGAAGATGCACGAGGTCGAGGCCAAGAAACAGGGGGCTTTCGGCGTTTTGCAGAAACCCGTCACACGGGCGGGTCTTCGTCAGATGTTGGAGGGTTGCGTCGGAACTTGGTGAAGCGGTTCAGCGCGGCGACGGCTCCGCGCTTTTTTCGGGTGGGGCCGTCGATGAGATGGATCCATCCTCCTGTTCCTTCCAGATGTGAACCCGCCGGTAGATGTCCGAATAGTCCAGTCCTCTGTCTTCCGCCAGTTGTTTGAGCGTCTTGCCTTTCTCCCGTTCCTTCACCAGACGGTCCCATCCGGTTTTTCCAGATCCCGAGTAGATCAGCGACAGCGTCATCAGTTCGTGGTCCCCGAAGCCCTTTCGGATCAGCTCCCCATATTTTTTGAGTTCCACACCCGTTTGGACCGATAGGGCCCGGGCTGTGGAAAGGCGTTCCTCATCGGAGGTGGTGTCCGTCGAGGAGAGAACCTCGGTCGGGTCGGGTTCCATCGAAAAGAGGGGTTGAGAGAGGGTCGTCAACGCGGCTCCGGCGAGGAGGACGGCGACGCGGCGGATCATGGCTTTTTTTCTGCGGCGGGCTGTTCTTTGTCGGGGCCGGCCGGTTCTTTCCGGGTATCGCCCTGAAAATAGGCCATGACGAACTGAGGTTTCCCTTTCGGCCCCCTGACGCGCGCGGCGACGAAGGCCCGGTTGGCCCTCGCGGCGGAACTCGCTCCCGGGGTCCACGTGAGGGAGGCGGAAATCTTCCCCGGCGCCATCGGCGCTTTCGTTTCCGACGGGGTCACGGTGACGTCCGGCGACGAATGGAATTCGATCGTGAGTTCCTCTGGCTTCTGCGATTTTGTCGCGGGGGCGGTCACCGTCAGCGTGATCGCGTATGTTTTCCCCGCCCGGACCTGTTCGGGCGCGGAAAGGGAGACAGTGTAAGGCAGGACCCCGTGTTTCTGTCGGAGAGACGTGATGGCAGCGCCGCCGGCAATCATCCATTCCCTCATCCCATACGGGGCCGTGCGGCCTCTCCAGGCCCGGTAGAAATCGTGTATGAAGATACCGCGGGTCGGTTTGTCCGAGTGGAAATCCGTCGCGGCGGCCAGGTTCCGACGGTAGAATTCCTCCGGCCCGGCCGGATTGGTCGTGCGCTGATGAAGAGGCCAATCCACCACGTCGCCCACCAGCAGGTTGACGTCTTTTTGTCGGACGTAATCGTTCCATTGTTTCAGCAGACTGTCGAACTGGGGCCGGTCGGCCTCATAGAGCATGATGGCGTCCATATCGGCTCCCGCGTCCCGCATCATGACCGGGTCCTGCCCGTGCTGCCATCCTTTCTCCCATGACAGAGTGAAAGTCCACAGGGGTTTCTTCGACCCCACTCCCGCCCGGATCTTCTGGACGAGCTGGCCGGTCCGGTGGGCCCGGTACCAGAACCATTTGTCGATGAACGGGAATCGGGAGGATTTCGCCACGTCGATGTTCCGTGGAAGGAGGCGCCCCTTCGCCAGCCACAGCATCTTCTCCTGTTTTGAAAGCTTCTCCCACGTCGCCGGTTTTTCCACCGGCATCTCCCGCGCGAAATCCTCGACGAGCTCATACCCGCCGAACACGGGACGGATATAGTCCAATCCGAGGAAATCCACTTCGGGAAGGTCCGCCCACTTCTTGAGGAGGATGGTGATGTCTTTCATCCGTTTGGGGTCGGTGATGGAGATCCCGCGCCGTTTTTTCATCTCCAATCCGTTGACCATCTTTCCATCTTTATAATCCCATCCGTATTGATAATCCGGAGAATAGACCGGCGGACCGCCGATGAGGTATGACATCACGTAGACGCCGAACTTGATGCCCCGTTGGTGGCAGGCGGCCCCCAACGTCTTCAGGTGTTTCAGCGGCTGGCAATACCACGGAAAATTCTCAGGCAACTTGTTGCTGTAACCTCCGGATTCCCCTCCCTGGATCCAGAGCGCGTCCGCGCCCAGATATTCGGTCCATTCCGCGAGGGCTTCCATGCCCTTCTTGGTTCCGTCGGGAGCCGGAAACACCTTGCTTCCCAGCGGCACGATGTTCTCGCAGGTCAGGACGGCGAACCCGGGTGGGATGAAGTCGATCGGCCGGTAGGCGATCCGGAACGGACGGATTTCCAGCGGAGGACATCGGTCGAACGACGCGGTGTCCAGCCGGACCTCGTAGTTTCCTTCGGGAGCGTTCCAAGGGCACGGCCATCGGCCTCTCCATGCCTTTTCCTGCGGGACATAATCCAAAGAGATTTTCTCGATGTTCCCGACGGTCTTGACGGGTTTTCCGTCTTTCCAGACGGTGAGCGTGAGGGTTTTCTGTTTTTTGAGGGTTTGATAGAGAGAAGAGACCGGCGTGCTCAGTTTCCATTCGATGAACTCGTGATGATAGAAAGGGGTTTTGACCGGTTCGAGGACGATGACGTTCCGGGGTTTCTGACGTCGGACATGGAAGAACCAACCAAGTCCACCCAGCACGAGGATGAGTCCCGTGAGGCCGAGGATCCCCCACAGACGGCGGCGCTTGAAAAACGGGATCTTCGGGGCTGGATCAGCGGGTGGAGAAACGTCGGGAGTCCCTTCGGCGGTCTTTTCTTTTTCGGGAGTCGGTTCGCCGGTCATGGTGTCGGGGTGTCGAGCAGGAGCGTGACGGGGCCTTGATTGTGGATCTTGACGAGCATGGTGGCTTGGAACTCGCCCGTTGTCACTCTTGGAAAACGCTGTGTCAATAGTTCCACGAAACGGTCATAAAGTTTCCTCGCATCGGCCGTTCCGGCGGCGTCTGAAAAGTCGGGCCGACGTCCTTTCCGGACGTTCCCGTAGAGGGTGAATTGTGATACCACCAGGATCTCGCCGCCCACATCCTCCACGGATCTGTCGAACTCGCTCGTCCTGTCATCCGACGGGAAAATGCGGAGGGTGAGTATCTTTTCAATCAGCCACGTGACCTCTTTTTCCGAGTCGGTCCCGGTGATACCCAGCAGGACGACGATCCCTTTGCCGATGGAACGCTCGGAGAGACCCTCGATGCTGACGGAGGCCTCGGTGACGCGTTGGATCAGGGCACGCATGGGGATTTCGCCGGAAGGTGGATCGTCATGGGGATGGGACTCTAAATCCGGGAGGAATCCGGAGAGAGGGAGGATTTGATCTTTTGTTCGATCTTATCCAGGGCTTCGGCCGGTGACTTGACGGGGACCACGCCGCGGATGGACCAGGTTCGAAGTCCGAAGACGGGTTTGTTGATGGACATCGCCAATCCGATCTCGGAGAGCGTGCCGTATTTTCCGCCGACGGCGATCACGGCGTCGGCGGTGCGCACGATGACGGCGTTCCGTGCGTGGCTCATGGCGGTCAGGATGGGATAGTCGATGAACGGGTTCGCGTCTTTCTTGTCTTTCCCGGGAAGGATCCCGAGGGTGACGCCGCCGGCCTCTTTGGCCCCGCGGCAAGCCGCTTCCATCACCCCGCCCATTCCCCCGCAGACGAGGGTATGGCCCCTGCGGGCGATCTCTTTCCCCACGTTCTCCGCCAGACGGGCGAGAGCGGGAGGGCACTGACTTTGACCGATGACGGCGATGATCATGGGGATTCAGGTCTCATAAATCTTCGCGCCCGCCGGGACTTGAACCCGGAATAGAAGCTTCGGAGGCTTCCGTGATATCCAATTTCACTACAGGCGCATTAAAATCGAGAGAACGGATAGGTCGGCTCTCAGAGTGTATCTTATTTTTTGATGACCGACGACAGATCTTTCAAAAGCATATCGATGGTCTTATCGAACTTTCCGCCGCCCTGGGCGAAATCAGGCCGTCCGCCGCCCTTCCCCATGATTCTTTGCGCCACGTTCTGGGCGATCTTCCCGGCGTGCCATCCTTCTTTTTGCCGGTCCGCGGTCAGCGCGACGATGTAGGACAATATTCCGTCCGATTGGGTCAACAGAAGAACGAGTCCTGACTTCAAAGACGTTTTTAATCGGTCTGCCAGCGTTCTGAGAGAGGCCATATCCAAATTGTCGACTGTTTTGACGAGACAAGGGATTCCGTTGATGTTCTGTATTTCTGTTTCCGATGGATCGCTCTTCCCCTGGGCTTTGTCGAGTTGGGCCTGTTTCAGGTCATGTTCCAGTTGCCGTTGTTTCTGAATCAATTTGTCGATCTTCTGGGGTAATTCCGCCGGGGTGGATTTCAATTTCTCTGCAGACTCTTCCATGGTTTTTTCGATGGACCGGATATAATCCAAGACGGCCAATCCCGCGACGGCTTCGATGCGGCGGACTCCCGCCCCGATGGACGTTTCAGAGATTATTTTGATAGCGCCCACTTCGCCAGTCGAGAGGCAATGGGTCCCCCCGCACACTTCGGTGCTGGCCGGTCCGTAGCCGACCATATACACGCGGGCCCCATACTTATCTCCGAAAAAGGCCAAGGCCCCTTTCTTCTGAGCTTCCTCCAAAGTCAGGTCCAGCCGTTCCCGTTCATAGTCGGCTAGCACGTTCTTGTTGGCGTCCTGTTCGATGAGCGCGAGTTCTTCCACCGTGGGCGCACCGGTATGGGTGTAATCGAACCGGAGCCGTTTCGGCGTGACCAAAGAACCCGCTTGGGTCACGTGTTTGCCGAGCACTCGCCGCAAGGCCGCATGGAGCAGATGGGTGGCGGTGTGGTGGCGCATGATGGCCCTCCGACGGTCTTCGTCCACGATCGCTTCGATGGGCTCGCCTTTCTTGAAAATACCTTTTTTCACGCGCACTCTGTGGACGATGAACCCCTCCACCGGTTTCTGCGCGTCGAGCACTTCCGCCACGGCTCCCTGGGAACCCCGGAGTATCCCGGTGTCTCCGGCTTGTCCGCCGGATTCAGCGTAGAAAGGCGTCTCCTTCAGAATGATCTCCCCCTCCATACCTTCAGTGAGGGAATCGGTCTCCAGGGGGCCTTTCAAAAGACTGGCGATCACGGTCTTCGGGACGGACATCGTCTCATACCCCTTGAAAGCTATTTGTCCGACGGATTTTGACAGCGTCCCATAATGGCTCACGTCTTGCGCGCCGGACCCTTTCCACCCTTCCCGGGCGATGTTCTGGGCCTGTTTCTGCGCCGCGTCGAAATCTTCCTGTCGGAATGTCAGTCCGTGTCCTTTCAGTATCTCCCGGGTGAGGTCGGGCGGAAAACCGTGGGTGTCGTAGAGCCGGAAGACCTGATCCCCGGAGATCTCGACGGACTTCGATCCTTTGGCGGTCTTGATGAGCGCGTCGAGGAACGGTTCCGCCTGTTCCACTTTCTCCAGAAAATGTTCCTCTTCCTGTTTGACGATGGAGGCGATGCTCTCCAATTTGGTCCGCAGGTCCGGGTAAGCGGACTTCATCTGGTCGACGACCGTCCCCGCGAGCTGGTAGAGGAACGGTTCCTTGTAACCCAGCGTGCATCCTTGGCGGGTGGCCCGCCGGATGAGACGGCGCAGGATATATCCGCGTCCCTCGTTGGAAGGGACGATGCCGTCCGCCACCAAAAACGTGGCCGCGCGGGCATGGTCGGCGATGATCCTGAACGCCGGGTGAGTGGACGCGACCTTCACTCCGTCCGGCAACCCCAGGATATCGACGGCATGTTTGATGTAGGGTTGGAACAGGTCCGTGTCGAAACTGCTGGAGACGTTCTGCATGACGACCGTGAGGCGTTCCAAGCCCATGCCGGTATCGATGTTCTTCTGGGGAAGAGGGATCAGTTTCCCGTCGGTCTGGCGGTCGAACTGGGTGAAGACCAGGTTCCAGACTTCCAGCCAACGGTCGCAGTCGGCTTCGGGAGTACATTTCCCCTTGGCGCCGCAGGTGCAGGCGGCGGGTCCGCGGTCCACCAATATTTCGGAGCAAGGGCCACAGGGGCCGGTCGGCCCCATGTTCCAAAAGTTCGTGTCTTCCCCCATTCTCACGATGCGCGATTCGGGCACGATCTTCTTCCAATAATCGAAGGCCTCGTCGTCGTCCTTGTAGACCGTGGCCAACAGCTTGTCCGCCGGAAGTCCCGCTTCCTTCGTGAGGAATTCCCATCCCCAGGCGATGGCGTCTTTCTTGAAATAGTCGCCGAAGGAAAAATTCCCGAGCATCTCGAAAAAGGTCAGGTGTCGGTGGGTGAACCCCACGCGTTCGATGTCGGAGGTGCGGAGGCACTTCTGTGACGACGCCGCGCGCGTGTATTCCAATTTGATCTGTCCGAGGAACTGGCGCTTGAACTGCACCATGCCAGCCGAGGTGAACAGCAGTGTCGGGTCGCTGGACGGGATGAGCGAATCCGAGGGCACGACGGTATGGGCGCGGGGCGCCTTCTTGAAATAGTCCAAGAAAAGTTGTCGGATCTCGTTTCCTGTCTTCATCGGGATAGTCTGATGGTCTTTCCTTCCGCGCGAGCGACGGCGACGCCGTCTTCGCGGATCATTTCGGCTTTCGCCGACACCAGTTTCTTCGACGCGTCCACGATCTCCCCGCGCACGGTGAATTTCTCTCCGATCATGGCCGGGGCCAGATACCGCACGGTCATCTCGGCGGTGACGGCGGGTCCCACGTGCTCCCAGATGAGGCGCGTCATGGCCTCGTCCAACAGGGTGGCGATGATGCCTCCATGGAGGATGTCTTTCCATCCCTGCAGGTGTTTCGGCGCCACGAACTCGGCGACGGTCTCTTTTCCGTTCGACTTCCAATCCATCCGCAGTCCCAGGGTGTTCTTGGATCCACAGACGAAACACATCTGGTCGTCGCTGAGGTCCGTCGCCGACAGTCTCATCGGATCAATGCTTGAAATGGCGGATGCTGGTGAACAGCATGGCCATATTGTGCTCGTTCGCGGCGGCGATGCTGTCCGCGTCCTTCACGCTCCCGCCGGGCTGGATGACGGCGGTCACGCCGATCTTGGCGGCCTCGTCGACGGTGTCCCGGAACGGGAAGAACGCGTCGGAGGCCAGGACGAGAGGGCTCTTCGAATCCAATCCGGTCGCCTGGTTCATCTTCATGACGGCCACGCGCAATGCGTCCACGCGCGACATTTGTCCCGCGCCGATCCCGTAGGTCTGCAGTTCCCGCGTCAAGACGATGGCATTGGATTTTACATGTTTCGCCACCCTCCACGCAAAAAGCAGGGAATCCTTTTCCTCGGCGGTCGGTTCCCGCTTGGTGACCAATTTGATCTCGTTGATGATGGTGCTGTCGGTGGACTGGACCAGGACTCCCCCCGACACGCGGCGGATGTCGTATTCGGCATCGTCCAGGATGGAGTCCGGCTGTTCCAGAAGGCGCAGGTTCTGTTTGGCGGAGAAGAGGGTTCTGGCCTCGTCGGAAAAAGCCGGGGCGATCACGCATTCCGTGAAGATCTTGGTGATCTCGCGGGCGGTGTCGCCGTCCACGGGCCCGTTGAACGCGACCACCCCTCCGAAGGCCGAGACCGGATCGCATGCCAGCGCTTTTCTGTAGGCGTCGGCCGGCTTGGTCCCTTCCGCCACTCCGCAGGGATTGTTGTGTTTCACGATCACGCAGACGGTTTTGGTGAACGACAGGGCGAGCCGCCACGCCGCGTCGATATCCAGATAGTTGTTGTAGGAGAGTTCCTTGCCCTGAAGCACGCGGGCTCCCAGGACGCCGCGGTCTTGATAGCCGGCCTGTCCATACACGGCCGCCTTCTGGTGCGGGTTTTCCCCGTATCGGAGGTCCTGTTTCTTCCGGAGGGCGATCGGGAACAGTGTCGGGAACGAGACCTGGTCGAACGATTTCAGGAACGTCTGGGCGATGACGGCGTCATAATGGGCGGTCATGCGGAACGCTTTGGCGGCCAGGTGTTGTCTGAGTTCAAGGCGGACCGAACCGGTCTGCTTGTAATCGTCGAGGAAGGGGATGTAATCGTCGGGGTCGCAGACCACGGTCACGTGCGCGAAGTTCTTGGCGGCGGCGCGGATGAGCGTGTTCCCGCCGATGTCGATGTTCTCGATCAACTCTTCGTCGGGCACGCCGGTCTTGGCGCACACCTGCTCGAACGGATAAAGGTTCACCACTACCAAGTCCACACCCTTCAACGCCTGACGGGTCATGTCCTCCGTGTGGGCGGGATCGTTCCGTTTGGCCAGGATGCCGCCGAATATCTTGGGATGCAGCGTTTTGACCCGCCCGCCGAGGATCTCCGGAAAACCGGTCTCTTCGGACACGTCTTTGACGGGGATGTCCAACTGACGCAGGAACTGGGCCGTTCCGCCGGTGGAGAGGATCTCCACGCCCTTTTCGGCCAACGATTTGGCCAGCAGGTCCAATCCGCGTTTATCGGACACGGAGATGAGGGCGCGTTTAATCTGAATCGCTGTCGTCATTGGTCAACGTCCTTTTCCTTTCGGATAAAAATTCTTTCAACACGTCATGGATGCAATCGGGCGAAAACCCGCGCCGGGCGAGGGCGGAACCCAGTCGGTGATAGAGGGTCTTCTCGTTCCCCCGTCCCATCGTCTTGAACTTCTTCGCCAGAAACTCCCGGGCCGCTTCGTCTTCTTGTCCGCGGTCTTTGTGGTTTTTGAGGGTCTCATCCACCACGCCCTTGTCCAACCCTCTGGACAACAGTTTTTGCCTGACCCGGTAGGGGCCTTCACCGGCCCGAAGGCGGCTGTCCACCCACGTTTCCGCCAGCGCCGCGTCGTTCAGAAGACCGACTTCCATCAGCCGGGTCACCGTCTGGCCGATGATGTCATCTGGGAACTTTTTCCGTCGGAGACGGCTCCTGATCTCTTTTTCCGCCCGTCCCCGGTATTTCAGCAGGAGCAGGGCGTAATCCATGGCCGCTTGCGGATCTTTTGCGGTCGACGGTTTCCTGGAACGGTCTTCTTTTTTTGAATCGTTGTTGAAAAAAGGTCCCAAGGATTCCCCTTCCGGACTGAACTGTTTCGGTATCGGATGCCGGGTTCTCTGAAAGACGGGTCTATTTTAACAAAAACGAGGAATTTTTTCTCTCTAATCTATGGTAGTTGGACTGAAGCGGTGATGTGTGTTACTCGTAGTGCGTCCAAAGGAGGAGGACTTATCTTAATCTGTCATCCCCAAATGCTTGTATCGTCCCAACCACTGAACATAGAGGGGTAGTCCCTGTTTCTACTGATGATTGGGACGGGGATCTAGCCAGGGAATATCATTTCATTTTTTAAACGATTGTTGTTTATTAGAATTGCCTCTTATGCTCAGTCTAGATTCCCGCTTTCGCGGGAATGACGGATAAAAAAAGTAGCGTCAAAAAGTATTATTTTGTGATTCGTTTCTTGAATTCTTCCTCACTGATCACTTCCACTCCGAGCTTTTGGGCTTTCTGAAATTTAGAGCCGGGTTCGGCGCCCACGACGACGAAACTGGTATTTTTTGAGACCGACGACGTGACGTTGGCTCCGTGTTCCCGGGCCAGCCGTTCGGCTTCGGATCGGGAGAACGATTTAAGTTCGCCGGTGAAGACGATCGTTTTACCGGACAGAATAGTCGATTTTATCTTGGATTTTTCTTCTTTCGGGTTTATTCCCAGCTCTTTGAACTTTTTTATCAGCTTTTTGACCAGTGGTTGTTTGAAGAAATTAACAACGGATTCCGCCATCACCGGCCCCACTTCATGGAGCGCCGTCAGATCTTCGGTGGTCGCCTCCATGAGCTTGTCCAACGAGCCGAAATGCGACGCCAAAATCATCGCGCCTTTTTCCCCTACGTCGCGGATGCCGAGCCCGAACAGGAAACGGGACAGGTTCCTGCCTCGTGAGGTTTCGATGGATTTTAAAAGGTTCTCCGCTTTTTTGTCCTTGAACCCTTCCAGTTCGAGCAGATCGTCTTTTTTAAGACGGTAAACGTCCGCAAGGTCGGCGATCTTCTTCTTTCTAAAAAGTTCCTGAACGACGGCTTCTCCCATCCCTTCGATGTCCATGCAGTCGCGCGCCGCGAAATGGATCAGGATTTTTTCCAGTTGGGCGGGACACGCCGGATTGGTGCACCGATAGATGACTTCCTCTTCTTTGACTTTGGAAATTGTTTCGTGGCACGCGGGACACTCTGTGGGGCGAACGAAGGGCTGTTCGACCCCGGTGCGTTTGGTGGTGATGGCCTTGATCACTTTCGGGATGACGTCGCCGGCGCGTTCGATCAGGACCCAGTCCCCCGCGCGGACGTCGAGCCGTTGGATCTCGTCGAAATTGTGGAGCGTCGCATTGGAGATGGTGACGCCCGCGCATTCCACCGGTTCCAGTTTGGCCACCGGGGTGATGGCGCCCGTCCTTCCGACGGAAATGTCGATGTTGAGGAGCCGGGTGGTGGCTTGCTGTGCCGGAAATTTGTAGGCCACACCCCACCGGGGCGATTTCATGGTGAACCCCAGCGATCTTTGTTGGGCGCGGTCGTCCACTTTGACCACGCATCCGTCGGCTTCATGGGCGAGCGAATCGCGTTTGTCCTGAAGGGCGAGGCACCGGGCGATGACGCCGTCGATGTCCTTGAAGCTTTTGGTGTGTTCTTCGATCGTCAGACCCAACTCACGGCAATGGTCCAAAAATTCCGAATGGGTTTTGTATTCGGCGCCGTCCACCCGTCCGAAAGAATGCACGAAGAACCGGAGGGGCCGTCGGGCGGTCACGCGGGGGTCTTTCTGGCGAAGACTGCCGGCGGCGGCGTTCCGCGCGTTGGCGAAGGGTTCTTCCCCGTCGGCGACGGCTCTTTTGTTGAACGCGGCGAAATCATTCTTGGAAATGTAGACTTCCCCTCTCACTTCCAAAACCTTCGGAGGTTTGCCGACCAGTTTCAACGGCACGTTTCGGATGGTGCGGGCGTTGAGGGTGATGTCTTCTCCGGTCTCCCCGTCGCCGCGCGTGGCCGCTTTGACCAGGCGTCCGTCTTCGTAATGAAGGGCCATCCCCACGCCGTCGATCTTCAGCTCCACGATATAGTCCCGCGCCTTGCCGTCGAGTCCCTTGTCCACCCGGGCATCCCAATCGCGCAGGTCCTCGGCGGAATAGGTGTTGTCGAGGGAGAGCATCGGGACGGCGTGTTTGACCGTCGGGAACCCTTCCACGGGCTGGCCTCCCACGCGCTGGGTGGGCGAGTCGGGCGTGATCCGTTCGGGGTGTTTCTGTTCGAGGGCTTCGAGCCGTTTCAGGAGGGCGTCGTATTCCGAGTCGGATATCTCCGGTTGGGCTTTGACGTAATAGAGATATTCGTGTTTCCGGATCTCGGTCCGCAGGTTTTCGATCTCTTTGTGGACGGACGGCGGCATGGAACGGCGGGAAAGGGGGCCCCTCGTCAGGGTTTGGTCCGGCGTTCGGATTTCATCTTGTCGAGGATGCCGTTCACGAACTTGCCGGAGTCTTCGGTGGAATAGGTCTTGACGATCTCGAGGGCTTCGTCGATGATGACGGAGATGGGCGTTTCGGGATGGTTGATGATCTCGAAGGTGCCGATGCGCAGGACGTTCCGGTCGATGGCGGCCATGCGGGCGATCTCCCAGTTCTCGGCGTAACGGGTGATGAGTTCATCCAGCCGGGTCCTCTGTTCGACGACCCCGTCGATGATCGTTTTCGAGAATTCGGCCACTTTCGGAGGAGCCTCGATGTTCTGGTTGACCGCGATCAACGCCTCATCGACGGATAAAGAGGTGATGTCCAGCAGATAAAGGACCTGCAGGGCCGTCTCGCGGGATTGTCGCCGGCCGCCCATGGGTTATTTCAACTCCTTCATCAGGTTGACCATGGCGAGAGCCGCCAGGGCGGCCTCGTGTCCCTTGTTGTGCGAATCGTTCCCGGCGCGGGCTCGGGCCTGTTCGAGGGTCAGCGTCGTCAGGACGCCGAACGTGATCGGGATGCCCGTCTGAAGGGAGGCCTGTCCGATGCCGCGGGCGGTCTCGGCGGCGATGTATCGGTCGTGGGGCGTCTCTCCCCGGATGATGCATCCGAGGCAGATGACCGCGTCATATTCTTTCGTCTGGGCGAGTTTCTGGGCGGTGAGGGCCAGTTCGAACGCTCCCGGCACCCACACCACGCGGACGTTCTTCTCCGTCACACCGCGGTTTCGGAGCGTGTCCGTGCAGGCGTTGAGCAGGGACGAGGTGATGTCTTCGTTGAACTTGGCCACCACGACGGCGACGCTCGCTTTTTTTCCGTCGAGCGTTTTCTCCGAGAAGGTGTCATATCTGTTGTTTTTCAGTGGCATCGGGATCCTCGTATCATCGAATTCAGTAAAACTTTTTTCAAATCCTCCCCCTGTTCCCCCGTCGAGGGGCAGAGGGGAGGGCTCAAATCAATGCACGCATTTCAGCAGATGGCCGAGTTTCCTCTTCTTTGTCCGCAGGTATCTCAGGTTGCTCTTCGTGGGCGGGATCTCCAGCGGGATCCGGTTCACGATGGTGAGTCCGTATCCCTTGATCCCGACGATCTTCCGCGGGTTGTTCGTCAACAATGAGATCCGTTTCAGTCCCAGGTCGGCCAATATCTGGGCGCCGATGCCGTATTCGCGCAGGTCGGCCGGGAACCCCAGTTGGAGGTTCGCCTCGACGGTATCGAGCCCTTTGTCCTGCAGGGCGTAGGCCTGGAGTTTGTTGGCCAGTCCGATGCCGCGCCCTTCCTGGTGCATGTAGAGGATGACGCCCTGCCCTTTGGACTCCACATACTTCATGGCGGCGCGGAGTTGTTCGCCGCAATCGCACCGGAGGGAATGGAGGACGTCCCCGGTGAAGCAGGAGGAGTGCACCCGCACGGGCACGGTCTGGCCCCCGGACACACGGCCTTTGACGAGCGCCAGGTGGTGTTCCCCCGTCGGCATGTCTTCGTAGAGATGGAGCTGGAAAGCGCCGTAGTCGGTCGGCAGCGACGTGGTGACGACGCGTCGCACCATCTTCTCGTGTTTGCGGCGATAGTGGATGAGGTCCTGGATGGTGACCAGTTTCAGGTCGTGCTTTTTGGCGAATTGGGCCAAGGCCGGAAGGCGCGACATGGAGCCGTCTTCGTTCATGATCTCCACCAGGACTCCGGCGGGATAAAGCCCGGCCAGACGGGCCAGATCGACGGTGGCTTCGGTGTGCCCCGCGCGGACGAGCACGCCCTTCTGTTTGGCGATGAGAGGGAAGATGTGTCCCGGTCGGCCCAGTTCCTCGGGTTTCGTCTTGGGGTTGCAAAGGGCGTGGACGGTTTTGGCCCGGTCCGTCGCCGAGATGCCCGTGGTGCATCCGTGGCCCAGCAGGTCGACGGAGACGGTGAACGGTGTGTCGTGAAGGGAGGTGTTCTTGTTCACCATCGGATCCAGCTCGAGTTCACGGCACCGTTCCTCGGTGATGGGGGCGCAGATGAGGCCCCGGCCCTGTTTGGCCATGAAATTGATGTGGTCGGGGGTCACCTTCTCCGCCGCGACGATCAGGTCCCCCTCGTTCTCGCGGTCGGGGTCGTCCACCACGACGATGAAATGGCCTTTCTGGAGTTCCCGGAGCGCTTCGGGGATGGTGGCGAATTGGATGTTCATGGGGTCATTCTACACTTCTTTGACGGAGTCCGACAGGGCTAAATTGGGGCCGGCCGGTCCGGCTCATTGTTCGCTGGAGATCTCCTCCCAGGACAGTTCGCGTTTCATGAAAAGGTCGTCGGTCGTTCCCTGCCACGCGTGGATCATGTTGACCATGTGCTTGGAGAGGATGTCGGCTTCCAGGTTGACCGGGTCCCCGGCTTTTTTCCGGCCCAGGGTGGTGTTCTGTTCCGTGAACGGGATGATGGCCACGGTGAACGATCCGGGCAGGATCTTGACGATGGTCAGGCTGATGCCGTCCACCGCGATGGACCCTTTGGGGACCAGGTATTTCCGCAGGGAGGAGGGGTAGGCGAATTCGTAGATCTTGGATTCCCCGTCCGGCGTCACGGATGCCACCGAACCGGTCCCATCCACATGGCCCAGCACGAAATGGCCTCCCAGAGGGTCCCCCATCCGGGCGGATGGTTCCAGGTTCACGGTCTGGCCGGGTTTCAGGGACCCCAAGGTCGTTTTACTGAGGGTTTCCGGGGAGACGTCAAAGCTCAAAACGGTGGCTTTGCCAGCCGCCTTGGCGGCCCCCTTTTTGGATCTTTTTGGGGCTGTTTTAGGGGTGTCCGGTCTGGACTTGGTCACGGTCAGGCAGACCCCCTCTATGGCCACAGAATGCCCCGTTTTGAGGCCTTCTAAAGTAGTGCTGATTTCGATCTTGGATCCTTCCTGGAAGACCACGTTCCCCATGGACTGGATGATGCCTGTGAACATTGGAAAACCCCCGCTTTTAGTGTTTTATGAAGCCGTGGATCAGGAAGTCATTACCGACCCGGCTGATGGATGCTCCGGTGAGCCGCCAAGCGCTGGAAATGGCCGAGATTCCTGTCCCGGAAACCCATGATGGCGCCGCCTGTCCGCCGAATATCAACGGTGAAACAAACAGGTATAGCTCATCGATCATGTCTTGTGATAGAGCTATTTCAGTCAATTTTCCACCAGACTCTAAAAGAACATGATTTATACCAATTTTAAACAAACTATTCATATAATGTTTAATGCTTTTTTCGCCATTCTTAATACTTAACTTTAATATTTGCGCACCATTTTGTTCCATGTTATATTGCGTTTTTTTGCTGATCGATGAGCTGGTGACGATCCATGTAGGAGCTTTTGAATTGAAAATATTCAGGTCTTTTCGGAAGCCAAAGGCGTTCGAAAAAACGACCCGGATGGGGTCTCTTCCAAGGCCATGGCTGGTCAGGGAAGGGTCATCCCTGCGAACCGTCTCCCCCCCCACCAGAATCGCGTCTACTTGAGTCCTGAGGCGGTATCCGAAGGCCCTTGCTTCGGGCCCTGTGATCCACCTGGATTGGCCTGTCCGGGTGGCTGTCTTGCCATCCAGCGTGACCGCCGCCTTAAGGGTCACATAGGGTCTCTTTTTACGCTGGGCGGTCAGGAATACCCGGTTCAGGGATTCGGCCTCTTTTTGGAGTATCCCGGTGGTCACCCGGATACCGGCTTTTTGAAGGAGTCGGACACCCCTTCCGGACACGGCCGGGTTAGGGTCTTTGACGGCCGCCACGACCCGGCGGATGCCGGACCCGATGACCAGATCGGTGCAGGGTGGGGTCTTCCCCCAGATGTTGCAGGGTTCCAGGTTGACGTAGAGGGTGGCTCCGCGGCTTTTGGCCCCGGCTTTTCGGATGGCTTCCACTTCGGCATGGGGTCCGCCGAACTGATGGTGGTATCCTTCTCCGATGATCCGGCCATCCTTGACCAGGACGCAGCCGACCAGGGGGTTGGGATTGGCCCATCCGAGGCCTTTTTGGGCCAGGGAGAGGGCGCGCGCCATATAATGTTCGTCCGAATGGTTGTTCATCGTGCGATCGTGTCTTGGAGATTCTCGGAAAGCGCCAAAATTCTATCTAATCCGGCCGTCGAAATCAACGAGAAGGGCGGGTCAATACTTTCCAGACGAAGAGAGGCAGGTGGGATATCCGGACGATGCGCCAGGGTTGCTGGAGGAAACGGAACATCCATTCGAGTCCCATCCGTCTCATCCAGACGGGGGCCCGGCGGAGCCGGCCGGAGATCACGTCGAAACTCCCCCCCACGCCCATGGCCGCGTTGACGTTCAGCTGTGTCAGATGCCGACGGATCCATTTCTCCTGACGAGGCACGTCGAGTCCCACGAACAGCAGTTGGGCGCCGGATGAGGAGATGTCCTTGAGGACGCCGGGCAGGTCATCGTCTGAAAAATAACCGGACCGGTTCCCCGCGATCCGGAGCCCCGGATACCGTCGGGCGAGTTCTCTCGCCGTCTCTGCCGCAACCCCCGGCGCCGCGCCCAGGAGATAGACGGACCATCCCTTTCGGGCGGCGTCGTCGCAGAGCCGTAACATCAGGTCGATCCCCGGGATCTGTTCGGGCAGGGGGTTCCCCTGCCACCGGCCGGCCCAGAGGATCCCGGCGGAATCCGGGACCACGAGTTCGGCCCGACGGAACACGTCGGCCAGTTCCGGGTCCTTTTCCGCTTCCAGCAACATCAAGGAGTTGGCGGTGATGATCTGATCAGAGCGTTTCAGGAGGATGGATTCTTCGATCCGCGCGACCACGCGGTCGAACGGGATCGCATCGACGGCAAAACCGAGGATGGCGGTGCGGTGATGATCGGGGGTCATGCGCGGCCTGAAAAAGAGGGACGGAGGCCTTTCAAGGGAGACAGCGGCGGCGAAAGATTAGACGGAGGCTTTCTCCTCCGATTTTTTCGCCAAGGACGCTTCCGTGCGGGCGATCCGCTGGGCTTCCGCTTCGGCGGCGGCGCCTTCCCGTTTGAACCGGGCCGACAGGATTTTGGAGACCCCGACGGTCTCCATGGTCACGCCGTAGAAGACGTCGGCGGCTTCCATGGACCGCTTGTTGTGCGTCAGCATGAGGAACTGCGATTTCTGGGAGAACACCTTGACCATGTTGACGAACCTCAACACGTTGTTGTCGTCGAGCGGGGCGTCCACCTCGTCCATGATGGCGAACGGCGACGGACGCACCATGAAGAACGCGAACAGCAGGGCGACGGCCGACATGGCTTTCTCTCCTCCCGACAGGAGGCTGATGTTCTGCAGTTTCTTTCCCGGCGGCTGGGCGAAGATGTCGAT
This sequence comes from Elusimicrobiota bacterium, assembly GCA_022709755.1. Lineage (GTDB taxonomy): Bacteria > Elusimicrobiota > Elusimicrobia > FEN-1173 > JAKLIF01 > JAKLIF01. The sequence continues at coordinate 40,618 of JAKLIF010000001.1, forward strand.
GCCGGTGTTCAGTAGGTCGGTTTCGTCGGTGAAACGCAGGTCCGCCTCGCCCCCTTCGAACAGTTGGGCGAAGATGGTCTTGAAGTTCTCCCGGACCCGGTCGAACGTCTCGCGGAAGCTTTCCCGCGTGGTGCCGTTGATCTTCTGGATGACCTGCTGAAGGTCGTCTTTCGCCTTCAGGATGTCCTGTTGTTGGGACAGGAGGAAGTTGTAACGTTCCTCCAATTGGGTGTGCTCTTCCGGGGCGGCCAGGTTGATGGGGCCCATGCTCTCGATCCGGCGTCGCAGGCGTTCCAGCTCCTGCACGTTGACGTCGGCGGTGGGCATGCCGTACAGGTTCTGGGCCTCCAGCGGTTCCACGCTGTATTTCGTCTTCATCTGGGAGGAGCAGGTGTCCCGGCGGATGTCGGAATGGGACCGCGTCAGTTTCTTCTCGTGCAGCTGGTTCTGGAGGTTTTCCCTCTCCTCGCGCAGCTGGTTGAGCGCGGTCTCTTCCTGTGTCAGCCGGTCCTGAAGGGCCTGCCGTTCCCGATGCAGGGCTTCGAGGTCCTGGTCCATGACCTTCCGTTGATCCAATTCGGCCTTGATGTCCTGCTCGCCCTGGGTTTCGATGGCGCGTTGTTCCTCCACGCGTTCGCCGGAGGTGGCCCGTTCCTGTCTCTTCGCCGTGAGGGATGACTGCAGGGTGTCGAGGTCGGACCGGCAGGCGGACAACTGTTTCTCGTTCCACTGGACCCGTTCCTGCTGCCCCGCGGCGCGTTCTTTCACGACGGCCAATTCCGAGGCGGCTTGGGAGGTCTTCTGTTGTTGTTCGGCCAGAGCGGCTTGGAGGACCTGCCATTCGTCCCGCACGCTCTGCGTGTCGGTCTCCAGGGTCTGCAGGTCCCGGATCATGGCGGTCACTTTCTCCTCGGCGGATCTCTGGTCCCCTTCGATGGTGCGGATGTCGTTGTCGGTCAGGGCCAGTCCGTCGGTGAGGAGCGTGATCTCCCGTTGAGAGTTCTCAAGGTTCTGACGGGTGACTCCCGCCTCGATCTTCAGCGGATCGTGGGTGTTCTTGAGGGCGTCGAATTCCGCGGTCAGGGCCTGTTTCTGTCCGGCGAGTTCGGTCCGGCGGTTCTGGATGTTCTCCATCTCTTGTCGGAGCCGCGAGATCTCGTCCTCGATGTTCTTCCGTTGGAACGGATCCGTGTAATCGGTGGCGGTCTGTCCCGCGGGAGAGGAGAGGGACGCTCCTCCCTCGATGATGCCTTCGCCGTAGAGCGCGTTGCCGGCCACCAGCCAGTCGCTGACCAGCAGGCGGAGCGCAGGTTCGAAATGAGGGTCGCACTGGATCAGATTCATCACCGGGCGTTCACCCTGCAGTCCGGACTGTCTGAACTGGTCGGTGCGCGGAGGGATGCGGTCCAACACCAGGAACCGCACGCGGCCGTTGTTCTGTTCTTCGAGGAAACGGATGGCGGCCTGGGCGTCTTCCAGCGTGTCGGCGATGAGGTCGGTCAGGTGGGCGCCGAGCACTTGGCGGACCACCGGCTGGTCCGGTTCCGAGACTTGGATGATCTTCCCGAGAGGTCCGTGGATGCCGCGGAAATTGGACGAGATCAGCGTGCGCGCTCCCAAGGCGTAGGGGTCGTTCTGTTCCCGTTCCAGATGCGCGTCCAGCGTGGCTTTCGTTTGAAAATAGCGTTCCTGCCCCTGGGCGTAGGCGCGTTGGGCCTCCTCTTCCTGCCGGGAGACGTCCTGGATCTGGTCCGAGAGATTCTTCTGTTGTTCCCCCACTTTCTGCAGGAGCTGGTCTTTGTCGACCAGGTCTCGCTGAAGGGTTTCGATCGTGGGGAGGAGGGCCGCTTTCTTCTCCTCGGATTTCGCCTTTTCCTTGAGGAGCGATTTCAGGTCGCTGTCGAGGCGGGTCAGCCGCGACTGTTCCGCGGCGATGTCGTTCTGCAGTTTCATGTGCTGCTGGGTCTTTTCCCAGACGCGCGTGTCGAAGGCCTTGTTCTGCTGGGCCATCTCGTTCTGCCGGTTGAGCAGTTCCTGATGGCACTGTTCCGCCCGGCCCAAGACCTGTTGGATCTCGTCGGCCGTCTTCTTCTCGGCGTCGAGGGCTCCCTGGAGTTGGACGGCGCTCTGTTCCAGTCCCTGGATGCGGGTCTCCGACTGGGCGATCTCCTGGTCCAGCGTCACGTCGCGGGAGAGGATCTCCTGGACCCGTTCGCGCGCGGTCTGGATGCGGTGTTCGGCCAGCTTGATGCGCCCGTCCACTTCGGAGATCTGGCTGTTGAGGGCCACCAGGCGTTTTTCCTGGTCGGTGTCGGTCACTTTCAATTCGGACAGGGAGACTTCGTGCTGGGTGAGGGAGGTGGATTTCTGCTGGACCGTGTCTTCCAGCCCGTGGATCTCTCCGTCCAGGACTTTGATCTGTTCGTCGAGCTGGTTGATGTCCCAGAGCCAGTGGGCGATCTCCATGTTCTTCAGGTCGTCCTGCATCTTCTGATATTGGCGGGCTTTGCGCACGGCGGCTTCCAATTTGTCCATCTGGTCGCGGGTCATGGTGATGACGTCGGCCAGGCGGTCCATGTCGATCTGGATGCGTTCGAGTTTCCGCAGGGCTTCTTCGCGCCGGGCCTTGTATTTGGAGACGCCCGCCGCTTCTTCGAAAAGTTCACGCCGTTCTTCCGGTTTGGCCTCCATGATGTAGGCCACGCGGCCCTGTTCCATGATGGAGTAGCCGGAATCGCCGATGCCGGTGTCCAGGAACAGGTCGCGGATGTCTTTGAGACGGCACGGGGTGCCGTTGAGATAATATTCGGATTCCCCCGACCGGAACAGCCGGCGGGTCACGGTGACTTCGGAATAATCGATGGGGAGCGTGTTGGTGGAATTGTCGAAGGTCAACGACACTTCCGACAGGTTGGTGGCCGGGCGGTTGGCGGACCCGTTGAAGATGACGTCGAGCAGGACGCGTGAGCGGAGTGACTTGGCAGACATCTCCCCCAGGCACCATCGGATCGCATCGACGATATTGGATTTTCCGCATCCGTTCGGTCCGACGATCGCCGCGATGCCCGGCTCGAACTCCAAACGAGTCTTATCCGCAAATGATTTGAAACCAACCATTTCAAGTCGTTTTAAGTACATCTTTTGCCATCCTTTTACATATAAGGTTATCTTCTGCCAAGCGTTATATTGTATAAAAAGATATCAATTTGTCAACAATGTATTTTATCCACATCAACTCACAGGGGCTTTAAATCGATTAAAAACGGTTTAAACGGAGTGGGCGAGCAATAAAAAACCCCCTCTCAATGACGGATCATTAAGAGGGGGTCTGAAGGATGGAGATGCTTATTCTTTGTTGGCGGCGAGTTCCTTCGTCACCATCGCGCCGATCTCGTTGCGCTGGATGTGGTTGGCGCCTTCGTAGATCTGCGTGATCTTGGCGTCGCGCATGTATTTCTCCACCGGGAAATCGCGCATGTAGCCGATCCCCCCGCAGAGTTGCACGGCGTCCGTGGACACTTTCATGGCCATGTCGGAACAGTAGAGTTTCACCATGGCGGATTCTTTCGTCCACCGTTTGTCGGAGACTTTCTTCAGCTCCTCATACACCGACTTGCCGGATTTCTCGGAGTTCTGCATGGCGGGCACGAGGTCCTTGTCCATGGCGCGGGTGACGGAGTAGAGCAGGGCGCGGCCCGCTTCGATGGCGGTGGCCATGTCGGCCACCAGATGCTGGGACGATTGGAACGACAGGATCGTCTGTCCGAACTGGCGTCGGATGTGGGCGTAATGGACGGCTTCGTCATACGCTCCCTGGGCGATGCCCAGGGCCTGCGCGGCCACGCCGGGACGGGAGATGTCGAAGGTGGCCTGCGCCACGAAGAGTCCCTGCCCTTCTTTTCCGAGGATGTTGGCCTTCGGGATTCGGCAATTGTCGAACACCAGTTCATACGTGTGGCTGGCGCGGATGCCCATCTTGGTCTCTTTCTTGCCGAAGGTGAACCCCTTGGTCCCTTTTTCAACCACGAAGCAGGACACGCCGCGGGCGCCGCGGGACGGGTTGGTGGTGGCGAAGATGGAATAGATCTCGGCCACTTCCCCGTTGCTGCAGAAGGATTTCACCCCGTTGAGCACGTAATGGTCTCCGTCCAGTTTGGCGGTCGCTTTCATGGACGTGGCGTCGGACCCGGCTTCCGGTTCCGTGATGGCGAAGGCGGCCAGTTTCTTGCCGGTGGCGATGTCGGTGAGCCATTTTTTCTTCTGTTCGGGGTTTCCGAAAAGAAGGATCGGGAAGGTTCCCAGCGCGGTGGCCGCCAGGGAGAGCGAGATGCCTCCACAGGCGCGGGACAGTTCTTCAACGGCCAGCACCAGTTCGAATCCGCCGCCGCCCAGCCCGCCGTATTCCGTCGGGAGGTAGACGCCGAACAGGTCCGCCTTGCGGATCTCGTCGACGACGGGCCACGGGAACTCTTCGGTGGCGTCATAATGTTCGCGCACGGGTTTGATCTTCTTGACTGCCACTTCGCGGGCCGTGTCGATGATGGCCTGCTGTTCTTCGGTGAGAAAGTAATTCACGGTATCCTCCCTGAGTTATTGCAATTCCGATTTCGGAATCCGCTTGTTTTTTAACTGCCGGACCGCCATCAGCGCGGCGGCCTGTTCTGCCTGTTTCTTGGAGTGTCCCTCGCCCTGTCCCAATACGAACCGGCGGAGGCGCACTTCCATCAGAAAAGTCTTGTCGTGGTCGGGGCCGGATTCGGAGATGAGCACATACTGCGGCGGGATCTTGTACTTTTTCTGGATGATCTCCTGCAGCTTGCTCTTGTAGTCCGTCTCGACGATGCGTTTCTTCTTGGCCAAGCGCCGCACGATGAACCGCTGGGCGATCGGGAATCCGGCGTCGAGGAAGATGGCCCCCAGGATCGATTCGAACGCGTTGGCCAGGATGCTGTCCCTCGTGCGTCCGCCGGTGGCTTCTTCCCCGGAACTCATCTTGACGTATTTCCCCAGATCCAGTTCCTTGGCCCAGGTCACCAGGGTGGCCCGCGAGACCAACAGGGACTTCAGCTTGGAGAGGCGCCCCTCGTCGTCGTCCTCATACCGCTTGAAGAGGTAATGGGCCACGGCCAGGGCCAACACGCTGTCTCCGAGGAACTCCAACCGCTCGTTATGGCTCTTCCCCGGGTTCTCGACGGCGCAAGATTTGTGCGTCAGCGCCTCTTCGAGCCACTTCTTGTTCTTGAAATGGAGCCGTATCCGTCTCTCGAAAGCTTCCGGCGATTCGGCGGTCTCCATGGGGTTTATGCGGTGTATTTTTTGACGACCACGGCGGCGTTGTGTCCGCCGAAACCCAGCGAGTTGGAGAGCGCGCAGGTGATCTTTCCCGGCCGCGCCTTGTTGGGCACGTAGTCCAGGTCGCATTCCGGATCGGGGGTCTCGTAGTTGATGGTCGGGTGGATGAGGTCGTTCTCCATGGACAACAGCGTGGCGATCAGTTCCACGGCTCCCGCGGCGCCGAGCAGGTGGCCCGTCATGGATTTGGTCGACGAGATCGGGATGCGTTTGGCATGCTCTCCGAAGACGATCTTGATGGCCAGCGTCTCCGTCTTGTCGTTGAGCTGGGTGGAGGTGCCGTGCGCGTTGATGTAGTCGACTTCCGTGGGTTTCACGCCGGCGTCTTCCAGGGCCATGCGCATGGCGCGCGTGGCGGAAAGCGCTTCCGGATGGGGCGCCGTGATGTGATAGGCGTCGTCGGTGGCGCCGAACCCGGCCAGCTCTCCGTAAATGTGAGCGCCGCGGGCTTTGGCGTGTTCTTCAGTTTCGAGCACGAGCACTCCGGCCCCTTCTCCCATCACGAATCCGGACCGTTTGGCGTCGAAGGGACGGCTGGATTTCTCGGGGCAGTCGTTGAAATCGGCCGTCAGGGCGCGGGCCTGGCAGAACCCGGCCACGCCCAGGGGCGTGGTGGCGGATTCGGTCCCCCCCGCCAGGATGACGTCGGCGTCTCCGTAACGCAGATGCCGGAGCGCGGCTCCCAACGCATGGTTGGAGGTGGCGCAGGCGGACGACACGGAGTAGTTGATGCCCATCAGTCCGTGTTCGATGGCGATCTCTCCCGGCGCGATGTTCGTGATCAGCATGGGGATGAGGAACGGGGAAACCCGCTTGGGGCCTTTCTCGAGGAGCACTTTGTGTTCCGCTTCGATGGTCGGCAGTCCGCCGATCCCGGAACCGACGATGACGCCGATGCGCTCCCGGTTCTCCTTGGTGAAATCCAGCTTGGCGTCTTCCACCGCCATCTTGGCGGCCGCCAGGGCGAAATGGGTGAACCGGTCCATCCGCCGCGCTTTCTTCTTGTCGACATAGAGTTCGGGATTGAAGTTCTTGACCTCGGCGTCGATCTGCGTCGGATACGCCGACGGGTCGAAGAAGGTGATGCGGCCGAATCCGGGCCGCCCGTTCTTCAGCCCGTCCCAATACTCGTCCTTGCCGATGCCGATGGGGGTGACAGGTCCCATGCCCGTGATGACAATGCGATTTTTATTCATGGTCGTGTGTGAGTGAAATTGGAACCCCAAACAGAAGAGGATGTCTCCTGTTTGGGGTTATATGTGTCTGTCGGATTATTTCTTGTGCGACTTGATGTAATCGACAGCCTGTCCGACGGTCTGGATCTTCTCCGCGTCTTCGTCCGGGATCTCCATGTCGAAGGCCTCTTCCAAGGCCATGACCAGTTCCACGGTGTCCAGAGAATCGGCTCCCAGATCGTTCACAAAGGATGCCTCTATTTTGACTTCATCGGCATTCACGCCGAGTTGTTCCACGATGATTCCTTTTACTTTGGTCTCAATGTCGTCAGCCACGATACAACCTCCTTGTGTTTTGCTAGATAGAGCCAGTGGCCAGAAGCCGCTTGTTGCGTGCCGATGCGTCGCTGAACAAGCTTCTCGCCGCAGACTCCTGTTACATGTACATCCCGCCGTTCACGGAAATGACGTGCCCCGTGATGTACGACGAATCTTCCGTTGATAGGAAAAGAACCGAGTTGGCCACGTCCTGCGCTTCGCCCAGGCGTGTCAACGGGATGAGGTCGGACAGTTTCTTCTTCTGCTCATCCGTGAGTTTGTCCGTCATGGCGGTCCGGATGAATCCGGGAGCCACGGCGTTGACCAGGATGTTGCGGCTGGCGAATTCCCGCGCGCAGGTCTTGGTCATGGCGATGAGTCCGCCCTTCGACGCCGAATAGTTTGCCTGTCCCGCGTTACCCATCAGCCCGACGATGGAACAGATGTTGATGATGCGGCCCTTCCGCTGCTTCATCATGGGACGGCACACCGCTTTGGTGCAGTTGAACGCGCCCTTCAGGTTGACCGCCAGGACGGCGTCCCATTCCGCGTCGGACATGCGCATCACCAGGTTGTCTTTCGTGATGCCGGCGTTGTTAACTAATACATCAATTTGACCGAACTTGTCAATGGCCGCGTTGACCATCTTGTCGCAATCCTCGAAGGAAGTGACGTTCACCTTGAACGCCAGCGTGTCCACCTTGAACTGGGTCTGGATCTCCTTGGCCGTGGCCTGGGCCAGTTCTTCGTTGACGTCGCAAATGACGATCCTGGCGCCTTCCCGGGCCAGCGATTCGGCGATGGATTTCCCGATTCCCTGGGCTCCCCCCGTGACGATTGCCACCTGATCTTTCAGTTTCATCGTTCTCCTCCGGATTGAATTATTGTGCGGTCAGGCCGCACTGTTGCAAAAGGGATTCGACGCTCTTCCTGTCTTCCACGTTGGCCGCTTTCTTCGTTTTGTCGATCCGGCGCAGGAGGCCGCTCAGCACCCGTCCGGGTCCGGCTTCCAGGAACAGGTCCGGCGATTGTCCGGCGAGTTGACGGATCCCGTCTTCCCAGAGCACGGCGTGGTCGATCTGCAGGGCCAGTTTCTGGCGGATCTCCGAGGCCGACCGGGTCGGTTGTCCGTCCACGTTGGTGGTGACGGGGACCGCCGCGTCGACGATGGCCGCGGATTCCAGAACGGGGCGCATCTTGTCCGCGGCCGGTTTCATCAGAGAGGAATGGAAAGGTCCCGAGACGTTCAATAAGATCGATTTGGTCGCCCCGGCCTGCTGGGCCAGCGCGATGGCCTCTTTCACGGCGTCCACGGCCCCGGCGATGACGATCTGTCCGGGACAGTTGTAGTTGACCGGTTCGCACACGCCTTTGGCGGAGGCGGTCTTGCAGAGGTCGACGACCTGAGCCCGTTCCAGGCCGATCAGCGCGGCCATGGTGCCGGGGATCTTCTCGGAGGCTTCCTGGATGGCTTCCCCGCGGGCTTTGACCAACAGGAGCCCGGTGTCGAGATCGAAAGCGCCGGCGGCATGGAGGGCCGAATATTCGCCCAGGCTGTGCCCGGCGGTCCATTGGGGGACGATCCCCTTCTCCTTCAAAATAGCGGTGACGGCGGCGCTCATGATGAAGAGCGCCGGCTGAGTGAACCGGGTCTGCCGGAGTTTCTCTTCGGGGCCCTGGAAGATGACGTCGACGTATTCGGCGCCGAGGCGTTCGGCGGCGCGGTCGAAGACGGCTTTGGCCGCGGGGTAGTTGTCGCAGAGTTCTTTCCCCATCCCGACGGTCTGGGACCCTTGTCCCGGGAACAGGAAGGCGATCTTCATGGTCATGCCGGATAGAGCTGTGTCAAGGCGCTCACAGTGGCCGGATTGATGAAAGCGAATTGGGTCTTGGGTTGGACGGTCCAGTCACGCCGCTGGATGTAACCGCAGCGGACCTCCCGCAGAGCCAGGGGCTCGTCGTGTTTCGGTTTGCTGACGAACAGACAGATGAAATAACCGGTCTTCAATTTGATCCTGTTTCCTTTGATTTTTTTGTCCGTGGAGGTCTTGATCTCCACTTCGATGTTCTCAGGGCCGCCGAGGTCTCCCCCCGCCGCTCCCGATTCCCGTAGCTGCCAGCCGGGCTCCAGTTCGGAGATGCCGCGCGCCACGAGATTATGCAGAATAGCACATATTGTGTTCGATTGCAGCTTCAAACTCAGGAACGGGATCCGCCGGGACAGATAATCGACGGAAGATTCGTTGATGACCCGCACGGCCTCCCGGGCCGCCTGCACGATGGATTCGTTCCGCAGGTTCGGGATCATGGACCCTTCCTCAGGAAAGACCCGTCTTCTGAAGCGCCCTCTTAGCCTCCCGCAGGTAGGCCGGATCGATCTCGAATCCGACGAAAGGGACCCTCAACTGTTGGCAGGCCCGCGCGGCGGAACCGATGCCCAGGAACGGGTCGAGGACCTTCCTGACCTTGTCCAACCCGTGGAGGCGGATGCACATCGAGGCCAGTTCCACCGGGAAGGTGGCCGGATGGGGCCGTTCGGTGTCCCGGGACTGGATCGTCTTATAGGGGATGAACCAGGTGTTGCCGCGGCAACGCAGGTCGGACGAGGCCGATTTCCACCGTCGGATGTTGCTCTTGTCCTGGTAGGGCACGCCGATGGCCAGCCGGTCCAACGGGACGTGGCCCGTCTTGGTGAAGTGGAAGATGAACTCGTAACAATGGTGCAAGAACCGTTCGCTGTTGACGGGTTTGTAGTGTCCCACGGCGACGTCTTCGAGGATGTGAGGATAGCGTCCGATGGAATATTTCGGGATGGCGATGGATTTGACCCAAACGATCTGGTTCTGGAGGGTGAAGTGCGACCGGAGCCGGTTGGCCACGTCGTAGGCCACCCAGGGGTTCTGCGGCGTGCTGCCGACGTTGAGGAAGAACGACCCGTTGGGGCTGAGGACCCGCTTGACCGCGCACCCGACCTGCTCGATCCAACCGAGATATTCGTCCTGGTCGCGGCGGTCCTGATAACGCGTGTATCGGATGCCCAGGTTGTACGGCGGCGAGGTGACCACCACGTCGACCTCTCCGGGTTTCAGGCGGCGTCTCATGCCTTTGACGCAATCCTCCTGATAGAGTTCGGGGGACGGGGATTTGATCTTCGGAACGGTCTTCATGGACGGAACTACCAGCGGAGGACGCAGGCCCCCCAGGTCATGCCGGCCCCGAAAGCGATGAGTTCCACCAGGTCGCCGCGCTGGAGGCGGCCGCCGCGCTGGGCTTCGTCGAGCGCGATGATGGTGGTGGCGGCCGACATGTTGCCATATTTGTGGACGTTCTTGAAAACCTTGTCGTCGGGCAGTTGGAGCCGTTTGGCGATGGCGTCGATGATGCGCAGGTTCGCCTGGTGCGGGATCAACAGTTTGAGGTCGTCGCTCGTCTTGCCGCACTGGCGGAGGGCGGTCAGGCTGGCCTCGATCATGCGGGTGACGGCGTGTTTGAAGACCTCTTTCCCCTCCATGTGGATGAAGGCCGGGTGTTGGGACCAGGTCTCCGGGTTGTACGGATGGCGGGATCCTCCGCCGGGGATGGACAGAATGTCGGACTGTGAACCGTCCGCGCCGATGAACGCCGACAGGAGGTCGCCCGGTCCGTCGGTCTTCTCGATCAGCAGCGCCCCGGCCCCGTCTCCGAAGAGGACGCAGGTGGCGCGGTCTTTCCAATCCGCGAATTTGGTGAGCACGTCCGCGCCGATGACGAGGGCGTATTTGATGTCGCCGGATTCGATGAGTCCCCGGGCGCAGGTGAGCGCGTAGATGAAACCGGAGCAGGCGGCGGATACGTCGAAGGCCGCCGCGTTCTTGGCGCCGAGCGCCTTCTGGACCAGACAGGCCACCGACGGAAAGAAGTGGTCCGGGGTGGTGGTGGCCACGATGATGAGCTGGATGTCTTCCGGATTGACGGGAGTGCCTTCCAGGGCCTTCCGCGCGGCGCGGATGGAAAAGTCCGAGGTGGCTTCCTGGGCGGAGGCGATGCGGCGTTCCTTGATGCCGGTGCGCGTGGTGATCCATTCGTCCGTCGTGTCGACGATCCTCTCGAGGTCGGCGTTGGTGAGTATCTTTTCCGGCAGGCTGGCGCCGGTGTTCACAAATTTCAGTCCCATGGGTTATGTTCCTTTGGAGTTCGGTTCTGCGAGTCGGTGTTGATTCAGTTTTTCGTGAATCTTCCGGTTGGTTCCCTTGGTGACGAAGTCCCCGGCCAGACGGATGGCGTTCTTGATGGCCTTGGCGTTGGACCCGCCGTGGGAGATGATGGCGACGCCGTTGACGCCCAACAGCGGCGCCCCGCCGTATTCGGCGTAATCCACTTTTTTCTTGATGTCGCGGAACGCTCCCTTCATGAGCAACCCGCCGATCACGGCCAGGGGATGTTTCTTGATGCTGCGTTTGATGAGGGTCAGGAGCGCTTCCGCCAGCCCTTCGGCGAACTTGAGGACGATGTTTCCGACGAACCCGTCGCAGACGACCACGTCCACGGTCCCTTTCGGGATGTCGCGGCCTTCCACGTTGCCGATGAAATTGAATTCCCCCGTCCTCATCAGTTCGCTGGCCGCCACGGTGAGTTCGTTGCCTTTTCCTTCCTCTTCGCCGATGGTGAGGATCCCCACGCGGGGTTTGTCCACGTTCATGACGGTTTCGGCGTAGATGTTCCCCATGAGGGCGAACTGGTAGAGGTGTTTGGGTTTGCACTCCACGTTGGCTCCGGCGTCGAGCAGGAGGCAGTAGGAGGTCAGCGTGGGCATGGTGGTGGCGATGGCTGGCCGGGAGACGCCCGGGATGCGCCTCATGTGCCAGAGTGCGGCCGTCATGGTGGCGCCGGAATTCCCGGCGGAGACGAGGGCGTCGGCCTTCTTGTCGGAGACCATCTGGGCCCCGATCATGATGGTGGAATCCTGTTTGGCGCGGCACCCTTCCACCGGTTTCTCGTCCATCCCGATGACGGTGGGCGCGTGATGGATGGTGATCGGAAGAGATCCGATGTCGTGCTTCTTTAATTCCCGTTCGAGGACGGACTGGTCCCCGACGAGGATGATCTCATGTCCGGTTTCACGGGCCGCCTGAATGGCCCCCTCGATGTTGACGGAGGGGCCCAGGTCGCCGCCCATGGCGTCCAGGGCGATTCGACAGATCATTCGGGAGGATTATCCTTCTTTTTTCTTGTCTTTTTTGACTTTCGGAGGCAGGATCAGTTCCCCTCCATAGAATCCGCAGGCCGGGCACACCCGGTGCGGCATCCGCGCGGCGCCGCATTGGGAACACCGCGAGAGGGATCCGAATTCCAACCGCCAGTTTTGGGCCCGCCGCATGTCGCGTCGGGATGGCGTATGTTTTTTCTTAGGATTTGGCATGGTCTTACCTGTCCAGTTTTAGGTTTTTCAGCTTGTCAAAACGGGGATCGATCTCCCCTGACTTACAACCGCACTTCTCCGTATTCAAATTCTTCCCGCAGTGGGGACACAACCCGGCGCATTCCCCCCGGCACAGCGGTTTCATCGGCAGCGCGAGGAGGAGGGCTTGCCGGATCTCCTCGATCAGATCCACCTGCGGTTCCGTCAGAGGCACGTGGTCCTCGAAACGGACCTGGAGGTGGAACCGGTAATCCGCCAGACACCGCGCGCAATGGGTGACGACCTCGGTGCCGGCGGTTCCGGTCACCATCACCTCGTCGTCGAAGGCGTCCGCTTTCCATTCGACGGCCAACGGACCGTCCATCTGAAAATCATCGGGCATCTCGATCCGGTGCTTTTCCGCCGGGACGGACACGGTCTGTTCCAGGTGCCCGGCGCTCTCGATCTCGCGCACGTTCAATTTCAACATAGAGGTCTCTTCGCGATGTCATCCATGCCGTGTTCCTTGTGTCAAAAAGGGCAAAAAAATCAGCGGGATCGGATGATACTAGTAAATTCGCGGAGAGCAGTCAAAACGCCTTCGGCGCGGATCGGGGAACGATCCCTACCCCGCTTTTTCCCAGGCGTTGGGGTCGTAGGGGCCGTGCTCTTGGTCTGAAAAAAAGTAGGCGATCTCCCGGACCGCGCTGGCCGGCGAATCGGATCCGTGGACCAGGTTCCGGCGGTTGTCCGTCCCCCAGCTCTTCCGGAGCGTTCCGGGCGCGGCTTCCGGGGAGTTGGTGGCTCCGAGGATCTTGCGCACGCGGGCGATGGCGTCGTCTCCCTCCCAGACCATGACCACCAGCGGACCCGAGGTGACGAAGCGGATGAACGGTTCAAAAAAGGATTTCCCCTTGTGCTCGGCGTAGAACCCTTCCATCAGTTCCCGGGTGGGCCGCACCATCCTCATCGCCTGGAGGGTGAACCCCTCCGATTCGAACCGGTCGATGATCTTCCCCACGACTTTCTTCCCCACACCGTCGGGTTTGATGATGACGCATGTTTTTTGAAGGAGAGACATGTCAGGATCCTTTCCTGATTTTCTGGATGATGGCGTCGCCCATCTGGCTGGTGCCGACGGCCGAGGGGTCGTCCGGCGACGGTTTGAGGTCGTAGGTCACGGATTTTCCCTCCGCGATCACGTCCGACACGGCTTTTTCCATGCGCCGGGCCGCGTCGGTCTCGCCGAGATGGTCCAACATCAGGACCGCGGACAGCAGAACGGCGGTGGGGTTCACCTTGTTGAGGCCCTTGTATTTCGGCGCCGACCCGTGGACGGCCTCGAAGAGGGCGGTGTCGGTCCCGTGGTTGGCGCCGGGCGCAATGCCGAGCCCGCCGATCAGTCCCGCGCATAGGTCCGAGACGATGTCCCCGTAAAGGTTTGGAAGGACCAGCACGTCGTAGAGTTCCGGTTTCTGGACCAGCTGCATGCACATGTTGTCGACGAGACGTTCTTCATAGTCGATCCGGCCCTTGTATCGCGCGGCCACTTCCCGCGCGGTTTCCAGGAATAGACCGTCCGTGAATTTCATGATGTTGGCTTTGGTGACGGCCGTCACTTTCTTTCGGTTGTGCTTGACGGCGTAGTCGAACGCGAACCGCACGATGCGTTCCGTGCCGATCTTTGAGATGGGTTTGATGGAGATGGCGGATCCTGGGATGATCTTGTTTTTGGCGAGAGCGATGATGTCGTCGGCTTCTTTGGATCCGGGGGCGAACTCCACGCCGGCATAGAGGTCTTCCATGTTCTCCCGGACCACGACGAGGTCGATGTTCTGGAACCGGGACCGGACGCCCTTGTAGGTGCGGCACGGCCTCAGACAGGCGAAGAGTTCCAGCTCTTTGCGAAGGGCCACGTTCACTGAGCGGAAGCCTGTCCCGATGGGCGTGGTGAGGGGGCCTTTGAGGGCCACCTTGTTCTTGCGGATGGACGCCAGGACGCTGTCCGGAAGGGGCGTGCCGTATTTCTGCACGACGTCCGCTCCGGCTTCGACGACGTCCCATTGGATGGCGACGCCGGTCGCGTCGATCACCTTTTGCACGACCGCGGTGATCTCGGGGCCTGTCCCGTCTCCCGGGATGAGTGTGACTGTATGTTTGGTCATGATGGAAGTGATGATTTTATTTCAAGCGGGAGATATTGTCAAATGAACTCTCGGAGATCCGTCCCTGGACGGTCCGTAAGACGATCGGGATTGCGCCGGCATTTTTACATTGGCTTTGAATATCGTTGAAGGGAGTCCCCCGTTGTCATTCCCTTATCAGTGCGGTCACCCCCTGCCCGTCATTGCGAGCGTTTTTATTTCAGTCATCCCGGCACGATTAAACCTCGTATTGCGTGGCCCTCAGAATCTTTGGCCGAGGGGCCGGGATCCAGTCCTGCCGATAGTGGGCAATTCCATAGACAACAGACATCTCTTTCATTCGTTTGTCATTGTGGGCATTTTTTTCGTCATCCCCAAGTGCTTTTATTGGGGATCTAGTCCTGCCGATAGCGGGCAATCCCATCAGACAGCAGACATCTGTTATGAAGCACGGAAAATATTCTCGGTCTGGATCCCCCATGGAGGCGTTGGGGGATGACACCCAAATAAATCGTCTCCCAGAAAAACCAGCCCCCCGCCTCTGTTATTGCGAGCGATAGTCCGCGAAGTAATCTTCTTTATCCGTCATAAAACGCGATAAATATTCTCAGTCCTGATCTCCGATCCATGCCCGAGGGGACGATCAATGCGGAGGTTGTTTTTCGCGGCTCCCGTTCTTGCGGCAGAAGCGGGCTTTTCCTATCATAGAGGACCGATGTTTAAAAACCTGAAAATGCGGCTGGACCGATGGAATTCCCTCTTCTCCAACCCGACGCGCTGGGCGTGGCTCTTGGCCGTCGTCGTGGTGGCGTTGAACCTGTCCCATCTGTCGACTTTCTATAATTTCGACGGTGTGGCCTGCGCCATGGCCATCGAACTGGGGAATTTCAAATACCTCCTGCACGGGAACCATCTCCTCTACGGCGCGGCGGGCTGGCTTTTCCATTCGTTCCTTCAGACCGTCGGACTCTCTTGGCGGGCGATCTACAGTCTCCAGATCATGAACATCTTGCTGGGCGCTTGGGGCGTCTACCTTTTCTTCCATTATCTCGACCGGCGTTTCCACGATCTCTGCTTAAGTCTTTGCGGCACTCTGTTCATGGCGTTCTCGTTCGGGTATTGGTTCTGGAGCATGGAAGCCCAGGTGTATCTGCTGGGGTGGGTTCCCCTCCTTCTCTGCCTGATGATGCTGAATGAGTTGGACGGCGTCGAACGGCCGTTCCTGACGGGGTGCGTCTGGGGGATGGCCGTGCTGGGGCATGTGGTCCACGTCATGTTTTTTCCCGTGGCGGTCTGGTTCCTGTGGCGCCAATCGGGAGCGTTCCAGCGGAAACCGGTTCCGGTGATCGCGAAATTCACCGTCGGAGGATTCCTGGTGGTGGCGGGAGCTTACGCCCTGGCCGGGTTCCTGGTGATACGGCCCCGGACGTGGGGAGAGGTGACCGCCTGGTTGTGGGGCAGCGCCGCCATGACGGCGGACCGGAGCTTCGCCTGGCATGGCCAATGGGCGTTTTCCAACGTGCCCGTCTGGTTCAAGACCTCTCTGAGAACGATCTGTTTCCTCCCCTGTGACAGGGAGGCGTATCGGTTGCCCGCGTTCCCGATCTTGGGACGCTACATGTGCTCGGGCATACTCTGGCTCCTGATCACCGTCTGCGGCATCGGATTCGGCTTCCGGGGGAAGATCGTCTGGCAGCGCCATCGGGATTTGTTGATCGGATGTCTCTTGTGGCTGGCCTCCTACGGGATCATCTTCGTCTCCTGGGAGCCGCACACCGTGGTCTATCGTCTCACAGACCTGATCCCGGTCACGCTGATTCTCCTCGCCTTGTCCGAGACGCTCCTCAAGAACGGCGGAAAGAACATCCGTCTGATCTGGTTGGCGGGGATCACCTTCCTCTTCTTGAACAATTACTTCACGGCCATCCGTCCGTTGAGCGATCGTCGCTATAACAGGGAGTTGGCGCAGGCCCAGGCTTTGCAGGAACTGGTCGGCGAGGACGATTTCGTCATCGTGGCCCGGCAAGGGACGGACCTCGTCTATCTCCCGTATTTCGCGGCCCGAAAGGCGTTGCCCCTTCCGAAGATCTGGCCGTCCTCCCCGTGGGTCGAGACGATCCGCTCCCTGTCTTACGGCGGTTCGGTCGTGTGGGTGGCGGCGACGGCTTCCTCCTGGGAACATTGGGCCACCGATTTTCCGGAGTTCATTTTGAACAAAGTTTCGTATAATGGTCTCACTCTGTATCGACTGGATCGGAAAAATGCCTAGTTCGACGAAGAAGATCATCGCGGTTCTTCCGGCCTACAACGCGGAGAAGACCCTAGAGAAGACGATGGCGGATATCCCTCCCGGCGCCGTGCAGAAGGTCATCCTAGTGGACGACGCCTCCACCGACGGGACGGTGGCCTTGGCGCGTCGGCTCGGGTTGACCGTCATCGTTCATCCGGAAAACCGCGGGTATGGAGCCAATCAGAAGACCTGCTACCGCGAGGCGCTGAAAGAGGGGGCGGACATCATCGTGATGATCCATCCGGACAACCAGTATGACGCCCGCGTGACACCTCTGTTGACGGATTTCATCGCGCTGGACATCTGTGACGTGATGTTCGGCAGCCGCATCCGCACCCGGGGCGAAGCGTTGGATGGCGGTATGCCCCCCTACAAATACATCGCCAATCGCTTCCTGACCTTTTTTGAGAATTTCCTGTTGGGACAGAATCTGGGAGAGACCCACAGCGGGTTCCGCGCCTACTCCCGCCGCGTCCTGGAGACCGTCCCGTGGGAGCGGAATTCAGACGATTTCGTGTTCGACCAGCAGATGATCGTCCAATCGACCCATTTCGGGTTCCGTCTGGGAGATGTGCCCGTCCCGACCCGGTATGAGAAGGATTCGTCGTCCATTAATTTCCGTCGAAGCGTCCGTTACGGTCTGGAAACCCTGATCACGTTGGCGCGCTGGAAACTCCATCAGTGGCAGTTCATCCGATGTCCTCTTTTCGAAACCGCCTCCTCACACTCCTCTACGCGCTGACGGCCGTCTATCTGACGGCGGTCTACTTCGTGTATTATCCCATCCCCGGCGTCGTGTTGCGGGTGGGTGAATCCGTCCTCGTCCTCCTCTTTTTCTGGTTGGCGGCCGCGCTGGGCCGTCGGGCGCTCCGGGCCGCGGGACTCGCGTTCGAGACCACTCTGGCTTCCTTTGTTTTCAGCGAGGGTCTCGGCCTCCTCATTTTTTCAATGGTAATGTTGATCTTGGGAGTGGCGCACGGATATCAGCGGGCGATGCTGGCAGCCGTCTCGGCGGTGTTGGCGGTGTTCTCGTTCCGGGATCTGAAGTTCTGGCTCGATGAACTCGTCGGATTCGTTACTGCCGGTCGCCAGACCCGTGTCGGACCGGCGTCCCTTCTGGTGGGGCTCATCGCCGCCGGTTCACTGACCTTGACGTTCCTCTGTTCCATGGCTCCCCCCACGTATTACGACAGTCTTGTCTATCACCTGGCGTTGCCGTCCGTCTATCTTCAGAACGGGGCCATCACGTTCGTTCCGTTCAACCATTACAGCCATTTCCCGCAGAACATGGAACTGTTGTTCGTGTGGTTCTTGTCGTTGGGAACCGACGTGTCGGCCCAGATGTTCTGCGCCGGGTTGGGTGGGTTGACGGTGTTGACCGTCTGGGGGATGACCTCCGAATTGGTAGACGCGGTCGCGGGCGGCGCCCGTCGGTGGGCCGCCGTGCTGCTGGTGACGGCGCCGTGTTTCATCCTCTTGTCGTCGGAAACCTACGTCGAGACGGGCACGGCGTTCTGGACGTCCTTGTCCGTGTGGCTGGCTTGGCGTGCCGTGAAGACCGGCGCGACCCGGCTGTTCATCCTGTCCGGTTTGATGGGCGGTGCCGTGGCGGGCATCAAATACACCGGGGTCTTGACTCCCCTCCTCCTGTGCGTCATGGTCCTCCTCTGGCCGAGGGACCGTTCCTGGAAGAAGCGGACCGTCGACTTCCTGGCGTTGGGTTTTTCCGCGTTCCTCGTGTTCCTGCCCTGGTTAATCAAGAATTACGTGTTCACTGGCGGCAACCCCGTGTTCCCCTTCCTGCCGAAGATCTTCGAGGCGGACCGTGTCTTCATGCACGAGGAATCTTCCGCCGCGTATTTCCACGTCCTTCAGGAATACAAAGGCACAAGCCCTCTCTTGCTGGAATTGTTCAAGTTCCCGTGGCGGCTGATCACCCAGCCGTTGTCTTTCGGCGGAGGATACGACGTCATGGGGGATCTGGGATGGGCGATGCCCCTGCTGTTGTTCCCCCTCGTCTTTCTCCGGTTGATGAAGTCCCCGGCCGCGAGGTTCTGGACCGTCTACATCGTCCTTCACGGGATCCTCTGGGTGAGCATGAGGCCGGTGTTGCGTTTCTTCTTCCCCGTTTTTCCGCTGATCTGTCTGTTGGATGGCGCCGCGTTGGCGTCCGTCTGGTCCTCCGGGATCTCCTGGACGAGAGGGCTCGTCCTGACCGGCGTGATCCTGTTCACCTTGTCCAACGCCGTCCTGTTCTACCTGGTTGAACGCGTGCGCGATCCGTTCCCGGCGGTCCTCGGGCTCCAGACGCGGGAAGAATATCTCTCGAAAAAACTCGATTACTATCCGGCCGTGAAGTTCATGAACGAATCCCTCCCGCCCCACAGCCGTGTCCTGTTCGTCGGCGACCAGCGGGGTTATTATTGCCGGCGCCCCTATCTCGCGCCCATGGCGCTCCTCCCTTCCCCCTTGCCGATCTGGATCGAGCAGTCGTCCCGCCCCGAGGACCTTTCGGTTCGCCTGAAGGAGGAGGGGTTCACCCACTTGTTCTATCATCGGAAAGAAGCGCGCCGGCTGGCGGGATACCGGGTCCTGGAACTGAGCCCCGACGGAGAAAAGAAGTGGTCGGCCTTTTTGGAACGGCAGGTCCCTCTCTACGACACGCCCGATATGACGGTCTATTCTTTGTCCTCGGACTCCGGATCGGGCTCTTCCCGATGACGCGGTCGGAAAAAAAAGCTATCATTTTTTGAACCCATGCACCCGACGTCCCTCTATCTCATCGCATTGTTGATGGCGTTGTTCCTGTCCCTGGCGTTGACGCCTCTGATGAGGTTCATCGCCATCCGTTGGGAGATCCTGGATTGGCCCCATTCGCCGGTCAAGACCCATGTGACCCCCACTCCTTATCTGGGAGGCGTCGCCATCTTCCTGAGCATCGTGATCACCCTGTTGCTGATCCGCTATTTCACCCGGTTCCAGACGGGCACTCTCTACGCGTTGCGCGGGTTGATCGTCGGGATGGTGTTCATGCTGGGCGTCGGACTGGTCGACGACGTCGTGGCCGACGGTTTATCGTTCCGGTGGAAATTTTTCTTCCAGTTCCTGGGGGCCATCCTCCTGATGCTGTTCGGTATCCGGATCAAATTCATCCAGCCGGATTGGCTCAGCTATCTGGTCACGATCGTGTGGGTGGTGGGAGTGACCAATTCTCTGAACCTGATGGACATCATGGACGGATTGGCCGCGTCGCAGGCATTGGTGGCCAGTCTGGCCTTCCTGTTGATCTCCCTGCCGACGGAAGAGATCTATGTGAACTTCGCCGCCACGGCCGTGGCCGGCGCTTGTCTGGGTTTCATCCCCTACAACATGTCGTCGAAGAGGAAGATCTTCATGGGGGACGCCGGCAGTCTCCTGTTGGGTTTCTCCCTGGCGGCGCTGTCCATGGGGACGTCGTATACCCGCGTCAACGAGGTGGGGCTCTTCGCCCCCTTGCTGATTCTCGGGCTGCCCCTTTACGACACGTTGTTCGTGATGGTGATGCGTATTAAGCAGGGAAAATCGCCGTTCCTGGGATCCAAGGACCATCTGGCCCTGAAACTGAACGCTCTGGGACTCTCACGGAAAAAAGTCGTGCTGCTCCTCTCGTCGGCTTCCGCGCTGGTCTCGCTGTGCGCGTTCCTGGTGACGCGGATGGATTTTGACAGATCGGTCTTCATCGTCGCGGGCGTCGTCGTCGTGGGGATGTACGCCGCCATCCGGCTCCACGACGTGCGGGTCTCTTGACCTCCTCCTCTTCCCAGTCGGTGGTCGTGATCGGCGCGGGGATCGCCGGCTTGTCCTGCGCCAGAGCCCTCTCCCCCACCCCCGTCAGAATCCTTGAACGGGAGGATTGTCCCGGCGGTCTGGCCCGTTCTTACGCCATGAACGGTTTCACCTTCGATTACACCGGCCACCTCCTCCACCTCCACGACCCGTCCGCCACCCGGTTCATCCGGTCATTGTTGAAGGGAAACCTCAACGAATGTTCCCGCAACGCCTGGATATTCTCGAACCGCGTCTTCACCCGTTATCCTTTCCAGGCCAACCTCTACGGACTGCCGCCGCGGGTCATCGCCGAATGTTTTCAGGGACTCCGCGAAGCGGTGAAACGCGCGGGTCGCACTTCCAACGACGATCTCCGATATTTCGACCGGTGGTGCCTCCGGAAGTTCGGCCGCGGGATCAGCCGCCATTTCATGTTCCCCTACAATCGGAAACTGTGGAATGTTTCTCCTTCCCGTCTCACGGCGGAATGGTGCGGTCCCTTCGTGCCCCAACCCCGGTTGGAGGACGTTTTGGCCGGCGCCCTCACGGATCAGACCAAGGGGTTCGGTTACAACGTCAAATTCTTCTATCCGCGCCGGGGAGGCATCCAGGCCTTCTCGACCGCGCTGGCCCGACCACTCGACGATGTTCGCTATTCCTCCGACGTCCGGAAAATCATGTGGAAAGAAAAACGCCTGATCTTATCGTCGGGGGAGGAGATCCCTTATCGGTGTCTCGTCTCCACCATGCCTCTGACGGATCTGGTCGAACGGTTGGAACCGTCCGTGAACAGTCTCAGTCAGGCGGCCCGCCGGCTGAAGTGGACTTCCGTGATGTGTCTCAACCTGGGCGTCGACCGTCCCCGGGTGTCGGACCGATCGTGGGTCTATTTTCCCGAGAAGGAATTCGTCTTTTATCGGGTCGGGTTCCCCGTGACCTTCTCCCGCTTCGTGGCTCCGGCCGAATGTTCCTCCCTCTATGTCGAGGTCTCCTTTTCCCCGGGCCGTCCGCCGGACCAAAAAAAATTGTTCAGCCGCATCCGCAAAGACTTGATTCGCAGCGGGATCCTCCGCGCCCAAGACGATTTCCCCGCGGTCTCGTTCGTCCCCATCGACTGCGCGTACGTGGTCTATGACCGGGAGCGTTCCCGCGCGCTGGACGCGATCTTCCCCGCCCTCCACCGGATGGGGATCTATTCCATCGGCCGGTATGGCGCCTGGAAATATTCGTTCATGGAGGAAGCGGTCCTGGATGGCCGTCGGACCGCGGAAGCGGTCTTGAAAAGGTATCCGCGGTGAACGTCCCTCCCACGGATCCGGGCCGGGCGTCAGCCCGTCTTCGATGGGTCGGTTCCATCCTCGCCGGTGTGGTGGCCGTGTCGCCCCTCTTCCGCGCCGGATGGGACCTCTGGATACAGACCTTCGTCCATGTCGTCGTCTCCTTCCTGGCGGTCATCGTGATCGTCGTCGCCTGGACGCGCGGAGAAGAGGTGCGCGAGGAGATCCGGAAGACGGCCGTCTCTCCCCTCGGTGTCCTTGTCCTCCTTTTTGGGGCCGCCGGACTCGTCTCGTCGTTCCTCAGTCCGTTCAAACACAGCGTCGTGCCGGAAGTCCTGAACACCGTGAACGTCGTTTTCCTCGTCGGCGGGATGGTCCTGTTCGTCCGGCAGGAGGATGGTTTTGTCCGTCGATTCTCGGAGTCGCTGAGACTCTCGGCGCTGATCGCGGCGGGCGTGGCGGTCGCGTGGGCCTATCGGGGCGTGCGCGATTTTTCCGGACTGGCCGGCGTGCCGGAACCCTTCCACGCGCCGATGGTGAACCCCAACGTTCTGGCCGGATTTCTGGTCCTGATGGGCCCTCTCGTCTGGAACACGGCGGATCCCGCATCTCCGAAAAGACTCGGACGTTGGATGCCGATCGTCTTGTGGGCGACGGTCCTCATCGGAACCCGTTCCGTCGTCGGCCTGCTGGCGGCGCTCCTCCAGGTCTTGTGTCAACCCGGCGTGAAGAACCACATCCGGTCCAAGGCGCTGGTCTGGTCGTCGGCCGTCCTTCTGTTTTTGGGAAGTGCGGCGGCTCTCCTGTGGTCGAAGGTGTCTTTGTGGGGGTTGGATTATGAACGGTGGGGGTGGTGGCGGACGGCGCTCCGGATGTGGGTGAAGAACCCTCTCTTCGGGGTCGGTCCCGGTGCTTTCGGCGAGGCGTATCCGGGTTACCGGATCCACGCGTTCGATCTGAACAGTCTCTACGCCCACGACCTGTTCCTGGAGATGGGAGCGGAACGAGGGCTCGTCGGGTTCCTCCTCTTTGCCACGGTGCTACTCATGGTTTTTTCCCGTCGGGATCATGGAGGAACCGTTCCGGATGACAGGGCTCCTTTTAAAACGGGTCTGATGGGTTTCATCATCTTTAATCTCTTCCACATGAGTTTCACGTTCCCGGCGGTCTCGTGGGTGGCGTGGTCGATGATCGGCGTGTTGGCCGCCGAGCGGGTGACTGAAAAACCGGTCCTCCCTTGGTTGGAGAAGATCTCCGCGAAAGCCGTCCTCTCGGCCGCCGCAGTCACCGGGGCGGGCCTGATCGTCTCGTCTTTGCTGCTCTTCCGCGCACAGCAGTACGTGGTCTTCGGATGGCAGTCTTTCCAAAAGGAAAATTGGGAAGAGGCCGGGCAGTTCGCCTGGTTTTCGTTGAAGCTGTTCCCCTTTTCTCCCGAAGCGGGTTCTTTGTATGGATGGTCGTTGTTGAAACAGGGGCAACTCGACAAAGCGGAGTCCCGATTCAGACGCAATATTGAACTTTCCCCCTACACGGCGCGCTTCCATTCGGAATTGGGCGGGGTCTTGATGGCCCAGATGAAGATCGCCGAGGCGGTTACCTCGTTTGAATCGGCGACGAACTATCTCCCGCTCAATCCCAGTTATTGGTATCAGCGGGCCCAGGCGGAAGACGCGCTTCAACGCCGGGTGGAGGCGGTGCAGTCCTATCGGCAGACGCTGGATGTGGCCCGCCGTCAATACGGCGATGAGATGTTCAATTCCCGTTGGAAGGATGTGCTTGAAAAAGCCGAACAGCGCCTGAAGGAGTTGTCATGAAGAGGATCCGGGTGGCTCACATCGTGACGTTGCTCGAGTTCGGCGGAGCCCAGCAGAACACCTTGCACACGGTCAGCCATTTGAATCGCGACTCGTTTGAGCCGGTGTTGGTCTGCGGACGAGGAGCGTTCCTGGATTCTGAAATCCCCAAGATCGGGTGCCCCGTCCATTTCGTTCCCTCGCTGGTCCGGCCTGTCCGTCCGTGGAAAGACCTCGCCGCCTTCCTTCAGATGAGAAAGATATTGAAACGGATAAAACCGGACATCGTCCATACCCATTCGTCCAAGGCCGGGATCCTGGGCCGGTGGGCGGCTTGGTCGGCCGGCGTGCCGCTGATCGTCCATACCTTCCACGGGTTCGGGTTCAACGACGAACAAAAGATCTTATCGAGGTTCTTATTCCTCTGGGCGGAACGGTTGACGGCTCCGTTGACGCGCTGTCTGATCTTCGTGTCGGAAGCCAACCGCCGGACGGCGGAACGGGAACGCATCGGAGACCCGGGATGTCATCGGATCATCCGGTCCGGCATCCCGCTCAAGAAATATAATTCCGTGGTCAAAACCAAACAGCCCCTTTCCGGCCTTCCCGTCGAAGAATCTCATCAGGTCGTCACCACCATCGGG
Source organism: Elusimicrobiota bacterium (assembly GCA_022709755.1). Taxonomy (GTDB): domain Bacteria; phylum Elusimicrobiota; class Elusimicrobia; order FEN-1173; family JAKLIF01; genus JAKLIF01. The sequence goes on from JAKLIF010000001.1 coordinate 64,795, forward strand.
CCGTTCAAACCCCAGAAGAATCTCACGGATTTCCTCCTCATGGCGGAGACCGTCCGCCGGAAGAACGCGCGGGCGCGGTTTCTGATCGTCGGAGACGGATTGCTCCGCCCTCTCTTGCAGAAGATGATCGGGGAGAAGGGGTTGACGGATATCGTGCATCTGGTCGGTTGGAGACGGGACGTGCCCGATATTCTGGCTCGCACGGATGTGTTCGTGTTGACGTCATTGTGGGAGGGGCTTCCCCGGGCGCTCCTGGAAGCCATGGCGTCGGGATTGCCGTCCGTCGCCAACGACGTGGACGGTGTCAGTGACGTGTTGATAGACGGTCAGACCGGATTTTTGATCCCCCCGCATTCGCCGCAGAGGACTGCGGAACGGGTTCTGGAACTGTTGGATCGCCCGGATGAGATGATGCGGATGGGCCACGCCGCCAGGTCACACGTCGGCGTGGATTTCGACATCGACCACATGGTCCTTCAACAGGAAACACTCTACAAAGAATTGATTGGCTAATCGATCAATTTGGAAAATACAACCTTAAAACGTATATCGTGGCGAATATTAAAGGCATCGATAATGAATGATCAGGGCGCTCCTGAGGAAAAAGTGCTTGCTTGGGCATTGACGTCAATTTTAATGTATTTCATTGTCCCACCGTTGTTGTAATAAAGAACAAAATACCCATCTTTGAAGTAAAATCCACCATCAGACGAAGCTGTATTTGAGGTGGTGACATTTGCTTGACTGGTCATTTTTCCGTAGGGAAATCTTATGAACCCACTAGATATATCGAGTGTTTGGGAAGGTGACATCCCAATTCCAATTTGGCCGGAATTATTTAATTGAAGTACTTCTGATCCGGCATTATTTTTAAATACAAGACTTGTTGTGCTTGTTCCTGAATATTTTATAACCGCCTTATTGGACGATGAATTTTCTCTCCCGATATTGATAATCCCATCATTATCGGGACTTAAACTAATTGATCCGTTTATTGTTGTCGTAGAAAATATTACCGGGTCGGATGTTCTGATGTTTTGATTCATAGCATATAGTTCGTAGCTGTAATGCCCCAGTTAATTTTGGACAGTTTTTAGACCGTTTTTATACTTCCAGTCCTGATAAAACCGCTCTGGAGCGCGCATTTCCAGGGCACTGTGCGGCCCCACCTCGTTGTAGTCTGTAATCCAGCCCGGAATCTGTCGCTGAACCTCTGTCCGGGTCTCCAAACAACTCTGATAAACGTAGTCCCTCTTCAGTGTCCCAAAGAATGATTCTACCACTCCATTCGATTCTGGGCTACGGCATGGCGTGTGACAGGGGACCAATCCCATACTCGTTAAGAATCTCTGAAACTTCTTTTTAAATTCTGTCCCATTGTCCGTCAGAAATTCAATCCCCTTCCCCAGCATCCGGTTCTCCCCAAATCGTCGAAACATGGCTTCTCTCACCATTTCGCACATGCTCTCAGTGTTGATGTGAGGTTGAAACCGCCACGCCAAAATCATTCGATCCGCGCAATCAATGATCACAGCCAATCGTCCTTTCTCTCCATTCCAAGCCCGGATCCATGTGAAATCCGACGCCCATCGCCGGTTCGGTTCTAATACCGCCACTTGGCCGTCGTGACTCCGTCCGGGACGCATTGTCCTCTTTCGTGAAGTGGAAAGCCAGCCTTTTCGTCTCAAAATCGCCCAGATTGTTTTCGGATTGCAAACGATTCCTTCCCTCAATAACATCGCATGCACTCGCCGATACCCGTATGTTGCTGGCCGTCCCTTTAGAATCTCTCGAACGGGGCCCTCCAACTCGGGCCGCCGGAAGTTTCGCCCTTTCGGAATGCGCCGCCGATAATATATCCAAGACCGCGGCTTCTCCAACGCCTGGCAGACCACGCCGATTCCGCATCCGAAATGCCGCGCCAATCCCCTCACATGCCATCGGGTAATTTTAACCCTTTCATCTCGAAGACTTTTTTTAAAATGTCCACCTCCAGGGCTTTGCGCCCCAGGGCTCTTTCCAACTCCTCTACCTTCTTCTGCAATCCCGTCAACTCGCTCTTGGGGATCATCTCCCCACGATCTGCCAGTCCCTTCTCCAATTGTCGACGCCATTTATACATCTGCACTGCATGGATTCCATGTTTTCGGCATACTTCTTCTAGCGGAGTCCCATTCCGCCATTCCTGCAACACCGCCAGCTTTTTCTCTGCATTCCAAAGGCGTCTCCGCCCTCTCTGAACAGGCATTTCAGCAGTTTCCATGTGTTCCTCCTGTAACTATTATACCTGTCCAAATATTAACTGGGGCACGCCAAAAGATGTTTAAGGGCCGCTTCATCGACACCATAACTTACGTAGACATTGAACGATACCGGCAAGAAAAAAGTAAAACGCATTCACCTCTGAGTGTTAATCGTCATCAAACTGTTTTTGTCACTTTATTCAATAAACTCAAGGAATGGCGTCGTTTTAAAATAATAGACAACGTTCTTCTTCCCGACGAGAATCCGGCGGCGTTAGTCAAAAAAGTAAACGAAAGGCCGTTTGCAAGAAAACGCGTTCTGTCGTCAGCCGAATTCCAACGTTTGATTGATTCTGCTACAATGGAAGTGCGCCGGATTTGCTTGGCAGCTGTGCACACAACGTTGCGTCTGAAAGACCTGAAGAACCTGGCATGGGCCAACGTGAACGAGGCCACGAACCAACTTGAGGGTGTTCAGGCAAAAACAAGTCGCCCCTATTCCGTTCCGATAAATTCGGTAATGCGAAAGTTGCTCCTTGAAACGCCAAAAAGTCGGAAGCATATTTTCGACTTTGAAAATTTCCGTAAGGAGTTTGACAAGGCCAGAGCAAAAGCCGATCTGAAAGAATTTCAATTTCGGGATTTGCGGAGGACCGGCGCAAGGTTCATGCTGCAGCAGGGCGTCGATCTGGCAACGGTTTCAAGTTATCTGGGCCACGCTTCGCTGGCTATGACGGAAAGATACGTGCCCCCCAGCCAGGAAGACAAACAACGAGGGGGAGAAGTTTTAAGTAAGTTTTCTTCTGATGGATTTAAATGATCTTTCTGAAATTTGGAAAATACTGTAAGGCAAACTGTAAGGAAGAGATATTTCGAGAAGTGGATAAAGAATTAAAAACGTATTGAATTTATAACGATTTGCCCCCGTAGCTCAATTGGATAGAGCGGCTCCGTCCTAAGGAGAAGGTTGGTGGTTCAATTCCGCCCGGGGGCGTTCCCGTTTTCAAGCAACCCGACAATGAACCGCGCGATCAACCCAAACAGCTGAACACTGACATGGATATCACCCTCATCCGCCCGCCCATCTACACCAAAGGATTTCAGAGCGCCCACCGCGTTCCCTACCTCGGCGTGGCCTATATCGGCGCAATGGCGAGAAAAATGGGCCATCGCGTCGACATCGTCGACATGTGCGGAGAAGACATCGACCGGGTCGAGCGCGTGGGGAATCGTTATCTCTCCTACGGAATGCCCTTCTCTGAACTGAAACACCGACTGAAACCGTCGGATGTTTTCGGTTTCAGCTGCTCCTTTTCCCAAGACTGGGTCTTCAACAGGGAATTGATCCGATATATCCGGAAGCTCTTTCCCAAAAGCATCTTTGTCGCAGGGGGGGAACAGATCACCGCGTTGCCCGACTATTGCATGACCGATTGTCCGGACCTGGATGTTTGCGTCCGGGGAGAAGGCGACATCACCTTCACGAAACTGCTGGAGGCCCTCCTTGAGAAACGCGACTTATCGGAAATCCCGGGGTTGACTTTCCGCTCGCCGGACAGGAAGGATCTCCTTTCCACTCCCACGGCGAACCGTCTTCAGGATATCGACGACCTGCCCTATCCGGCGTGGGACCTCATCCCGATGGAAAATTATCTGTCGCGCCGCCTCAATTACCACATCGACCGGGGAAGAACGATCCCCATCATGATGAGCCGGGGATGTCCCTATCAATGCTCGTTCTGCTCGAACCCGACCATGTGGGGGAACCGATGGACACCCCGAAATCCCGCGCGCGTGGCGGATGAGATCGACCATTTTACAAAGATATTCAAGGCGGACAACTTCATATTCTCCGACCTCACTTCCACCGTCAACCAGAACAACCTCAGTCAATTCTGCGAAGAACTCCTGGCGCGATCCCGACACATCACATGGCAGATCCCCTTCTCAAGGACGGAATCCTTCGATGAAACCACGCTCCGGCTCATGTATGATGCCGGATGCAGGGACTTGGACTTTGCGGTCGAATCCGGCTCCCCGGAACTATTGAAGACCGTTAAAAAGGGGAATGACCCGCGCCGGATGACGGCCCTGATCAAAAGAAGCCTCTCCATCGGGTTCAACTGCACCGCCATCGTCATCATCGGCCTTCCCCAGGAAAACGGGAAGACCGCCCTGCAGACGTTCGCCCTGACGCTGAAACTCGCCCTCCTGGGCCTCCACGAAATCATCGTGACCCTCTTCACCCCCTATCCCGGATCCCAACTGTTCCGAGATCTGCTGAACCAGAAGAAGATCACCTTGAACGACGACTATTTCCTCAACCTGTTCTCCATCACGGACATCTCCCAATCCACGTCGTGGTCGGAACACTTCAGTCCCCGCTGCCTGCGCGCCCTGCGCATCCTTCTGATCGGATGTTTCTACGCGACGATGTTGCTGTCCCATCCGAATCGCCTCCTGCGGCTGATCATCAATATTCTCGACGGAACATCCCCATCGAGGTTATCCATGATCGGGCGCCGGATACTCACGAACTTGAAGGGCTATCTTTCACCGGCGAGAGCCACCGTCGGCCCGATCCCGGACCGCGACTGAAAAGAGACCCCGGGCTCTCTGGGAGCGGGGATGTTTCATATCATCTCCACTGAAAATTTGTTAAAATGAAGGCCATTCAAATGGACTCTCTCAACAATCCATCGTCGACACCGTCTCAAAAAGACCTCATCACCCAGAAGATCGAGCGGGGGGCTCTTTGGGCCGTCCGCCATTGGCAACAGGTCCTCTTGGCCTCCGGCGTCATCCTGTTGACTTCGGTGTTGGTCCTCTACGTCGGATACAACCTCAAGAAGACCCGCCTTCGGGCGTGGGAGCAGCTCTCATTCGCCCAATCCCAACTAGCGCGGGGGGAGAAACAGGCCGCCCTCGATACCGCCAACAATTTGCTCACCAACTACCGGAGCGGCGCGATCGTAGCCCACACCAACATGTTCAAAGGAGACGTCTCGCTGTCCATGAACAAACCGGATGACTCCTTTGCCTCCTATCAAGAAGCCGCCAGACAAGCCACCTCACACGAACTGAAGAAGCTCGCCCTCATCGGCATGGCGACGGCGCGGGAGCAAGGCCAAAAATGGGAGGAGGCGGAGAAATTGTACTCCGATTTCATCAAGGAAAACCCGGAACATTTCCTCTGCGCACGCGCCTATGAATCCTTGGGGCGCGTCCATATGATTTTAAGCCGATGGACAGACGCCCAGGCCTCCTTCGAACGCCTCATCACTCTATATCCGACAACCGTCTGGGCCAAGAACGCCCAGGAATACTTGACTCAGATAAAGATTCAGTCCCAATCCAAACCGGCAATCCCCTCAAAAAAATAACCGTTTTTTGTTGACAAATCCACATTTCGCTGTTAAAATCTTCGTAGTGTTTCATCAATTCGGCACGTTTTTAGTATGAGTTTTTTAAAAAACGATTAAAACGCACTTAACCGGTTAAAGGGAGTGCGATCATAAGGGGGACAAAGTAGATGAAGAAAATGATCAGCTTAGTTGCAGCGTTGGTTTTTGCCGGATACAATCTGGCACAAGCCGACGGACTCGGTCTGAAGAACTGGACGACCGATGGTTCGATCGAGATCAACGGACAATCCGCGACCAACGAAGTGGATGCGTTCGACGGCGCCAACGATCATCGTGGCGGCACCGTGACACGGATCGCGTTGGGTATCGGCATGGACGTCACCTCCGGAGTCAAAGGGAAAGTGCTGTTCTTGAGGAACAGCCAGACCCTTCCCGGTAACGCTCAGTACGGGGATGGAATCACCTCCGTGAACGCCGAAGAAGCCGGCATCTGCCTGGACAACGCCTATATCGACATCGACAACATGCTGACCATGGACACGTTCCGGATCGGTCGCCAATACGGCGGACGTCCCGGCGACACATTGGTTTATTTCGACAGATACAACGACGACAGCCTCACCACCAATTCGCTGGACGCATTGAGCGTTTCCAAGAAAGTCGGGCTGGTCGATCTGAGCTTCGTCACCGGTAAAGTGAACGAAGACGACGTCATCGCGAACGCCGACAACGACGATGCGCTCGGCGACGTCAACGTCAGCTGGCTCATCGCCAAGACCGACAAAGTCGTTCCGAACCTTCCGTTGGAAATCGGCATCTACCAAGGCACCGACAGCAACGGACCGGCCGCGGGCGACAACTGCAACCTCGTGATCTACGACCTCCGGGCCGGATACAGCCTGATGGGCGACGCGGTCAAACTGTGCGCCGAATACGCCATGAACCAAGGCGGAATGAACGGCGCCGGCATCGGCGGAGCGGAGATGAAGTTCAAAGGGAATGCGCTCGTCCTGAAAGCCAAGTATGAGAACAAGGACCTGGGCTTCGGCGGCCATCTCAAATACATGAACGCCTCCGGGGACGATCAGAATTCGGCCAACAACGACGACAAATCCTTCCATGACTACTCCCAGCTCGGCTGGAACGTCTCGGACCTCCGTTACGGCGAGATCCTCTCCAACAGCAACGCGTTGGCCGTCGGCGGCGTGGGCGCCAGTGTCGGTCTCGACACCGGGCTCAACGGCACCGGATTGAACGTCATCAACCTGGGCGGCGATTATACCCTGCCCGTGATGGACAAAAAAGTGTCCCTCGCGCTGGATTATTTCGTCAGCCAGGTCAACGAAGTCGCCAACGGGATCGACGACGGAGTCGGCACGGAAATCGACCTCTCCGCCAACTACAAGCATTCCGAGACCGTCAGCGCCAAGGTCGGCTACGCCACCTTCTCTCCGGAGAAAGGCTACGTGAACGGCTATGCGGCCAACGCGAACCTTCCGACGGACGATGTGACGAAGCTCTTCGCCAAGCTGTGCGTGAAGTGGGGAATGGACAGCAAATAATCCGACCTCATCACACTGTTTCGAGACCCCCCTTCGCACCAGAAGGGGGGTCTTTTTTTTATTGCGACGCCCGCGGAACGGTGATAGAATAAGGCCGTCATCATGACCTCACAGGTTTCCCGATCCCACATCCTGCTCTCAATCGCCGCGGCGGCCTTTTTTGCCGCCGGCTCCGTCCACGCCGACATCCCCTCTCTCAACATGGGAATGAATTATCGGCTGGGCGGCGTCTCCAACGACAACGCCGACTATCAGGACAAGACCAAGGACAAACTCAACTATTACAACCACGTCATGCGCTTCTACATGACCTCTTGGCTGAACGAAGACGTGGAAGCCAGCTTGCGGGTTCAATCCATCGACATCTGGGGTCTGGAAGGGTCGGGCTTGCCCCTCAACACCCATTACCCGAAAGCGGACGGCACCCCGTGGATCGAACACGCTTACATCCACATGCCCAACATGATGTGGAACAAACTCGACCTCACCCTCGGCCGCCAATCCATCGTCATCGGCGACGGCACACTGGTCTCGGACGACGACCTCGGATTCAACGCCATCCGGGGCCAAGTCAATCTGCCCTGGAAATGGGAGATGGACCTCTTCACCGCCAAGGTCCAGGAGGGCCTCGTCGGCACCAAAGACAAAGACCTCTCCGGACTCGTGCTCGGCACCGACCGGGGATACAAACGCTGGGAACTGGGATGGATCCGCGAAGTGGATAAGACCGGCACCGTCTATGCGCTCGGGACGACGACGACCACCACCACGAAGATCCTCCGCCAGTTCTACGACATCCGCCTTTTCGGGAACCTGAAAGACGCCTACTATAAACTCGAGTATGCCATGCAATCGGGAAAAGTCCACCGGAACGGGGCCACGATTTTGGATTTAAAAGGAGTGGGGGAGAAACTGGAATTAGGAGCTCAGACCGACACCGCCCGCTACGGACGCTTCGGCGTCAAAGCCCTCTATGCCCGAGGATCCGGCGACGACGAGGGGTCCTACAACGCCGACGAATCGTTCCGCCCGTCCTTCGGGAAACGGTGGGACGGCCTCCAACGCTCCGGATACGGAAAACATTTCGCCGGGACCCTGTCAGACGCCTATTCCCCCAGCGATTGTTTTGCCCCGGCTTCAACGACCAACTCCGGCTTGCCGGCCGGTTTTTCCGGGATCCAGACCTGGGGATTCGGAGTCTTCACCACGCAACGCGTCCAATGGACGGCGAACCTCGATTATTACACCTACACGGCCCAGACCAAACCGACGGGGAAAAGCGACCTGGGGAGCGAATTTGACCTCGACATCATCTACCGGTATACCGGTTTTGTCACGTTCCACTTCGGTGGCTCTTACTTCTTTCCCGGAGATGCCTACGGCACCAACGTCTCCCGGGTGATGCGCCTGTCCACCGACGCCCGCGTCCACTTCTAACCCGACTTTTTTTGTTTTTTCCTAACACCGTATAACTCCCGAAAAGGGTCCTTCCCATGCCATACGATCTCGATATCGTTAAATATCAGTTCCCTATCGTAGAAGAATTCATACGGCTTCTTGCATATCACAGGGCAGTTAAAGAAGCATTGGATGGGCACCAAGTCAGCTCATATTTTTGGGGGAGAATCTCCGATTCATTCCTCAAAGTCGCCGCATCAGAATGGTGTAAAGTGTTTGGGGCTGAATCCAACAATACCCATTGGAAAAAACTACCCGTTGATGAATCTGAGAAAGATTCGTTTAGAAATAAGGTTTTAACCATCACCAATCTTAAACAAGAAGACTGGCAGAAATACTGGGAAGAAATGCGCAATTTCAGGGATAAATTAGTGGCTCATTTGGAACCCGAAAAGATGCCAAGAACCCCTGATTTCAAGACTGCCCTTGTCGCGGCTTATACATACTGTAGATGGGTTAGAACCCTCTTTCCTGGCCAGTCTTCTCCATGTTTAAAAGCGCTTTATAATGGATCTTTTCGTGAAGCTAAAAACGACATTAAGTGGCTATAATCGCCAAAGATTTCCTGATTGACAAGACCAACAAACCGCCCCAAGACCCCGTTTTGATCTAAATCCGATAAACTCCAGCCGGATGTTCGGCTCGCCTGGATTTAGAGAAATAACAGCCAGATAACAGACACATTATCTTCAAAATAACGACAATTCCTGCAACGACCATCGACGATAAAGGCCCCGAACAACCCCGTTTTCAAGCATTATATTACTTCCGATAATATATATTATGTTAAGTAGTTACCATTATTACGTATTCTGGATTGCACTAGAAACAGTATTATAAATATTCTCTTATACGTTTATTATTAACACTTTACGAGTCATTATGAATTGTTTTTGTTATGTTTTATTTATTAGCACTCAATTTTTCGCCGGAATTTTGCCAACTTTCAAATTTTGATATCCGGATGTTGCCAACTTTCTAAAAATTAGGGCCCGGCAGATATCGATTTTAGGGTATCCCGGTATGGACCAAAAAGACCATGAAGATGCAGAATCAGACCCCGGTGCCAACCCATTGCCTACCAGAATACAAACCCCAAAAGTTGGCTGAAAACTTAGGGAATATTTTCACAATATGGGGGTAGGGGTTCCCCACAAAAAAGACCATGGGTAGAGGTGCTCAACTTTTGCGATTTTGGTAACGAAAAATGACTGGCTCCGCCCATCCGAGGGGTTGTCCCAAAAAGACCATGAGGAGGGGTATAGCGCATCAATGGTATTTTGGGTGGATTTCAAAAAGGCAATGAAGAAAATTCGGATTTTTGATCCCCTATTCGACCAACTCAAAAAAGACCATGGGATCAATCTTTGTGTTCAACTGCTTTTCCATAAAAAACCTGGCGAAAAATCATGCGACCGAAAAACACCTTTAAAATACGCTATGTTTCTAGGGTATCCCAATACCATTTTCAGATTTTAGGGGCCTAAAAACGCGTTTTTGTGCGTTTTCCGTCGATAAAACACAAAATAAATGCGTTATTTTCTGTTTTCGGAGTCCATGGTGTGTTAAAAAATCGCCGCTTGAAAAACGGGGCATCAGAAAGTTCTGTTTTTTTCTGAAACTCCGGAAGCCGTGAAACTAAACAGAGGCCATGTCTATGCCGGATAGGAATGCATGGGCGGGATCCGGAACATTCTTGGACCTGATCAGGACCAAGGATCCAGGTCAGCAAAAAATATTTTCAGGAACGGAGGGGGAGGTGAAGTGATTTCAAGACGGGCGGGCGCACAGAGCTGATCCGTTCTCGGAAATGAACAGGCTCAATGACTCCAAACACTATTTTGAATGGCGAAAGACCAGACTGTGGTTCTCCTTGTCCGTGGAAACAGTGATCTTGTCTCCGTCATGGAAATCCCCGGCAATGATTTTCCGGGCAAGGACGTCCACCAACTCTTTTTGGATCGTTCTTTTCAGAGGCCTGGCTCCATATTCCGTGTTAAAACCCTCTCGCGACAGGAATTGCCTTGCTTTCTCGTCCAATTCCAGCGCGATCTTGTGTTCAGACAGCCTTTTGCGGATGTGTTCCAACTGGATATCGACGATATGCGCGATGTGCTCCTTCGTCAATCGGTGGAATAGGATGGTATCGTCGATGCGGTTCAGGAATTCCGGCCTGAAATGGGCTTTCAGCGATTCCATGACTTTATCCCGGATATCCTCGTCCGTTTCAGCCTCCATGATGAGGCGGCTGCCGATGTTCGACGTCATGATGATCACCGTGTTCTTGAAGTCGACCGTCCTTCCCTGTCCGTCAGTGAGGCGCCCGTCATCCAATATCTGCAGGAGAACGTTGAACACGTCTCCATGGGCTTTTTCGATCTCGTCGAGCAAGAGGACCGAATATGGACGACGACGGACGGCCTCGGTGAGTTGTCCCCCCTCCTCGAATCCGACGTATCCCGGAGGTGCCCCGATGAGACGGGAGACCGTGTGCTTTTCCATGTATTCGCTCATATCCAGACGGATCATGGCCTTCTCGTCGTCGAAAAGGAATTCCGCCAAAGCTTTGGCCAGTTCGGTTTTCCCCACCCCCGTGGGGCCGAGGAAAATGAACGATCCCATGGGTTTTTGCGGATCCGACAGCCCCGACCGGCTCCGACGGACAGCATCCGACACGGCGTTGACGGCTTCTTCCTGCCCGATCACGCGCCGGTGCAACCCGTCCTCCATCTTGAGCAGTTTGGCTGTCTCCCCCTCCATCATCTTTGAAACGGGGATACCGGTCCATTTGGAAACGATGGCAGCCACATCCTCTTCATCGACCTCTTCCCTCAGCATCTTGGTTTTCTTTTGAAGTTCCGCCAGCCTTCGGGTGGCCTCTTCCAGCTCTTTTTTCAACCCGGGCGCGCGGCCGTATTGTATCTCGGCGGCTTTCCCGAGATCCCCGTGCCGTTCGGCTTCCTGGGTCTCCTGTTTGAGGTCTTCGGTCTGTTTCTTCAAGTCCCTTATTCTAGTGACGGCCGCCTTCTCGGCTTCCCATTGGGTCTTCATCTGTCCTGATTGGGCCCTCAATTTCTCCAATTCGCTCTCCAACTTTCTGAGCCGATCCCGGCCGGATTCCTCTTTTTCCTTCAAGAGGGCCTGGCGTTCGATCTCCAGTTGGCGGATATGCCGTTCCACCGCATCAAGTTCGACCGGCATGGAGTCGATCTCCATCCTCAGATGGCTGGCCGCTTCGTCGATGAGGTCGATGGCCTTGTCGGGGAGGAAGCGGTCCGCGATGTAGCGGTTCGACAGCGTCGCCGCCGCCACGAGGGCCGAATCCGTGATCCGGACACCGTGATGGACTTCGTACCGTTCCTTGAGGCCGCGCAAAATGGCGATGGTGTGTTCGACGGAAGGGGGCCCGACGAAAACCGGCTGAAAACGCCTTTCCAGGGCCGCGTCCTTCTCGATATGCTTCCGGTACTCATCCAGGGTCGTCGCGCCCACGCAACGCAGCTCTCCGCGCGCCAGCATGGGCTTCAGGAGGTTGGAGGCATCCATGGCTCCCTCCGCCGCCCCCGCGCCGACCAGCGTATGGAGTTCGTCGATGAACAGGATGATCCGGCCCTGCGCGGAAGATATCTCTTTAAGAACGGCTTTCAAGCGGTCCTCGAATTCGCCCCGGTATTTCGCTCCGGCGATGAGCGAACCCAGATCCAGCGTGATCACCTTCTTCGTCTTGAGCCCTTCCGGCACATCGCCGGAAACGATCCGCTGGGCCAGTCCTTCGACGATGGCCGTCTTCCCCACGCCGGGTTCTCCGATCAAGACGGGATTGTTCTTCGTCCGGCGGGAGAGGACCTGAACCACGCGGCGGATCTCCTCGTCGCGCCCGATGACCGGGTCCAGTTTTCCTCGTCGCGCCGATTCGGTCAGGTCGCGCCCGTATTTATCCAAAGCTTGATATTTCACTTCGGGGTTGGGGTCCGTGATCCGATGAGACCCCCGCAGCTCCGCCATGGCCTTCAACGTCCGATCGCGGTTGAGACCCGCCTCTTTGAGTATCTGTGCGGCCGCCTCCCGGCCGTTCAACAAGGCCAATAGAAAATGTTCTGTCGACACATATTCGTCATGCAACGATTCAGCTTCTTTTTCCGCTTCCAGGATCGTCCGATGGAGTCCGGATGAAAGCCCCGTCTGGACATGCCCGCGGACCTCCGGGAGTTTTTGAAACTCCTGTTCCAACCGCTGCCGGAGGGGCGCGACCGCGACGCCGGTCTTCTCGAGGATCTCCGGAATGAGTTGGTCGGCCACGTCGAGTCCGCCGCTCAGGAGATGAATCGCCTCGATCGATTGATGTCCGTGTTGCTGCGCCAGCGTCTGGGCCGCCTGCAGGACTTCCTGGGCCTTGATGGTGAGTTTTTCAGATTGCATGGTGTCTCTCCTCCGATCCCGTCAGAGTGATATTGCGTCGGGCAGCGACTCGATACCCCAATTCATAATTAGCACTCATTATCCTATAGTGCTAATATACATCACTTTCCGGATTTTTTCAAGAGGGGAGCCGCCCCCCGTTATGTGACGAAAATCACCTTGACAAGAACCCTTCATTTCGTTACATTATTACAGTTTCGAAAAATCATCCATGCGCACACACAAAAAAGCTCTCCTCTTCCCCCTCGTCAGCTTGCTGATGGTGGCTCGCTTCGCCGGCCACCCCTTGTTCGCCAAAGACACGGCTCCCAGCGTTGAAACCAAGATCGCTTTGGAAGAGAGCTTGGAACGACGTCTCAAATCCGTCATCACCCAGATCCTCGGGAACAACGACGTCATCGTCATCGTGACGGCGGAGATGTATACCGAAGACGAAAAGAAGCAAGTCGAAGCCGAACCCGCGGCCACCTCGTTCCTTCCCGGTGTCCCGATCAAGGAGAAGATCGGCGAACTGGAAGCCAACACGCTCGCCCTGAGCGAAACCAGGACTCTGATCAAGAAGATGTCCGCTTCGATCGTGTTGGACAAGCGCGTGAGCGATGCGGACGTCAACGTCGTCAAGAGCGCGACGTCCGGCCTTCTGGGTCTGAAGCCGGACCGTGGAGACATCCTGGAGATACAGCGGATGGATTTCCACAAGGGAGAACAGACCCTCGATTGGAAACGTTTTCTCCGTCCTCCCGACCTCTGGTGGACGATGGGGCTGAGCCTCATGGCTCTTTTCATGCTGTTCCTCACCCTGTTCTTCTTCGGGTCTTTCCGCATTTTCATCAGGGAATTCGTCAAAGCCCTGAAAAATTACGGGGAATCCACCCAAGAGCAGATCAAGATGATGCACATGCAGAAGAAGTTCGAGGAGGAGCAAGCGAAGAGAGGGGCCTCGGACACGACGGGGCCCGATGAAGAAAAATTCCCCTCCGGCGCCGGACCAGCGGCGTCGACCACCCCGGGCGGGATCCCGACGGATGGAAAAACCGAGGTCCCGTTCTCGTTCATCAACGAGAGCCACAGCCGCAACCTCAAGTTCCTCCTCAAAAAAGAACGGCCCGAACAGATCGCCATCATCCTGCATTATCTATCCCCGGCGCTCGCCAACGACATCCTGACCTCGCTGGACCCCGCCAAACAATCCGAGATACTGCTTCAACTCGCCAGCGTGGCCGACATGGACCCCGAGATCGTCAAAACGATCGAGGAGAAAATCCGGGAGAGGATCGCCTACGTCGTCGGCGGTGAAGACCGCCTCCAGACGATCCTGGATTATGCCAATCCCGACATGCAGCAATCCATCCTCTCCACCCTGTCCAAAAAGGACGCCCCCATGGCGGTCCGCATGAGGCAACGGTTGTTCACCATCGACGACTTGGTTAAATTAGACAACGCGGTATTGGCCGGCATCGTGCGCCGGGTCAACATCCGCATCCTGGCATCCGTCCTCCGGGACACCAAAAAAGAATTTCAAGACCAGATCCTGTCCAAACTCCCGGAAGGAAGCGCGGCCATGCTGAGAGAAGAAATCAGTCTGGCCAAACCCGTCCCGACGGAACGTCTGGCCCAGGAACGACGCCACATCCTGGACACGATCCGCCGCCTGAACGAACGCGGATTGATCCAACTTCGCCCCGAGGTGAAACCCTGATGGATATCATGACCGTCCTGGGACTCCTGTGCGGCGGCGGAGCCATCTACTACGTTCTGCACCACGGCGGCATGCTGCACCTCATCGTCAACATGGAGGCCTTCATCCTGATCTTCGGAGGGACCGCCGGTTCGGTGTTCATCTCGTATCCCTGGAAGATCCTCAAGACGATCCCCCGCGCATTGATCATGGTCCTCATCCCGCCGCGCAAAACGACTTTCTCGGACCTGATCTCCACGTTCGTCCTCCTGTCGGAAAAAGCCCGCAAGGACGGCTTGGATTCCCTGCAAGCCGAACTGTCCGGGATCAAACACTTCTTCCTCAAGGACGGTCTCCAGATGATCTTGGACGGCCTGGACGCCGATATCGTCCGGGACCGGCTGGAGAGAGACATCCTTCTGACCAGGCAACGGCACATGCAGATCACCGCCATCTTCCGATCGGCGGGAACCTTCGCCCCGATCTTCGGTCTTCTGGGAACCCTGATCGGCGTGGTCCAAGTGCTGCGGAACTTGACCGACCCTCAATCCATGGGCGCCTCCATGGCCATCGCGATGACCGCCTCTTTCTACGGCATCTTCTCCGCCAATTTTCTGTTCCTTCCGATCGCCTCGAAGTTGAACTACCACTCGGAAGACGAACTTCTGGTCAAGGAACTGATCGCCAAGGGGATCACCGCTCTCCAGCAGGGAGACAGCCCTATCTTGATGGCTAAAAAATTGGAAGCCTATCTGTCATACCGACTGAGAGCCAAACAGAAACTCCTGAAGACCGCCGCGATCAAACGCGCTGCATGATCCACACGCTGTTCAACCGAATGATGTCCTCCGAGGAAGACAATCCTCTGTGGCTGGTCGTCCTCTGCGACATGATGACCAACCTCATGCTGTTCTTCCTGATCATGTACGGTTTCACCCGCCAGCCCGAGGAAGCCCGCAAAGCCATGTTGCAGGCGGTCGAAGACCGATTCCGCGGGGAAGAAAAGAAGACCGCGACGGAACAGAAGGCCGAGACCGTGCTCCAAAAGATCCAGGAAGAGGACGTCAGCCAGATGTTGAAGAACAAGAACGTGGCGCAGGTGGAACTTTCCGAACAGCGGATCCGGGTGACCCTCACGAACCCCGTCTTGTTCGTCTCCGGAGAAGCCGTCCTGGGCGATAAAGCGAAGAAAGACATCCGGTCCCTGGCCATGATCCTGGCGAAGATCCCGAACCCGATCATCGTGGAAGGTTACACCGACAACATCCCCGTCAGGAACAAGCACTATCCGTCGAATTGGGAGTTATCCGTCGCGCGCGCCTATTCCGTGATCGAATTCCTTGTGAACGAATGCGGACTCTCCCCCTCGCGGTTCGTGACCGCGGGATACGGGGAATTCAGGCCGGTGGCCCCCAACAACACCGAGGCTGGCCGCGCGATGAACCGGCGGATCGAGATCAACATCCTCCGAAAGAACGTCGACATCGCCTCCACCGCGCCCAAACCGGGAGTATTCTCCAAATGACCGAATTCGATTTCGAAAAAGACTCCCTGTCCGACGACCCCCTTTTCGGAGAGAAGGGAGAATCATCCCCGGAGACAGAAATCTCGAGGCTGCTCACCATTGAGGAAAAAACAGAGGAATCCGCGGAGAAACTGTGGATGATCCCGTTCGCCGACCTGATGTCGACGCTGGTGATCCTCTTCTTGGCCCTGTTCGGATACGCCTATCTGGGTTCCTCCTCGGATTACGAACGGGCCATCGCCGCGCTGCAGAAAGAATTGGCGGGAGCGGACAAGATGGATTCGGTCATGAAGAAAGAGAAGGAAGCCGAGATGGCCAAAGCCATCGAGAAATATTTCGACGAGGAGAAGTTGAAGGATATGGCCAAGGTGGAGATGTCCGCGCAATACATCCGGATCTCGCTATCCAACCCCGTCCTGTTCGACGCGGGGCGCGCCGATCTCAAAACACAGGCCGCCAAAGCCCTCGAGGAAATCGGCCTCATGCTGAAAAACATCCCCAACGCGGTCCTGGTGGAAGGGCATACGGACAACGTCCCACTGGCCCGGAGCCCTTACCGGTCCAATTTCGAATTATCAGCCGCTCGGGCTTTTTCTGTGATAGAATTCTTCATCAAGGCGGGCGTCGATCCTTCCCGCTTTTCGGCGTATGGTTACGGAGAGTTCCGGCCCATCGCCGACAACACGACGGAAGAGAGCAAAGCGAAGAACCGTCGGATCGAAATCAACATAGTGAGAACAACCTGACATGAAAAAACCAATCGCACTGGCCATACTCTTGCTGATGGGGTCCTCCACCGTCCCCCTGAGAGCGATGGATTTCGACAACACCGACTTCAACCAACGCCAGAAAGTGATCGAAGAGCATTACGCCAGAGCCATCCAGTATTTCAACGACGGCTCCTACGCCAATGCGATCCAGCACTGGGATGAGATCCTCAAGCTGGATCCCGAACAAACCGCCGCCAGCCGCCTCATCAAGGAAGCCCGCTCCAAGCTGACGGACCAGATCGGCCCCCTGGAAGAGACCATCCGGTCACTCATCAAGGAAGGGCGCTACGAGACGGCTTTGGAGAAGATCCAGACCCTGCTGGAAAGGGATTCGAAGAACAAATCTTTTCTGGCGACGAAAACCCGGCTGGAGAACATCTCGGCCATACGGCCCGTCGAAACAGGGAACAGCAAATCCTCCGTACTCGTGAGGAAGAGCCTGTCGGCCCACCTCTCCATCGAAGAAGACCAGAAGATGGCCGTCAACGCCATGCGGGCCGCCCGGGATTTCAATCCGCAGCACCCGAACATCGACCGCCTCATCACCTATATCGAACAGCAATATCCGGACACGGCCAAAAAAGAGCTGGTCACTCCGGGGATGTCGGTCGTCGAGAACAAGCTGTTCATCGCTCTGAACCAGATCTACGAGGGCCGGTTCGATCTGGCCATCTTCAGCTGCAACGAGGTCCTCTCCTTGGACCCCACCAATGTGCTGGCTTTAAAACGGAAGGGGAGCGCTTATTTCGCTCTCAACCAGAAGGACAAGGCCCGGGAGAACTGGGAGCAGGCCTTGAAATTGGCCCCCGAAGACACTGAGATTAAGAAGTTCCTATCCGCAAAATAACCGCTGTTCCGCGGACCGTCTTTTCCTCCATCAACTCCGACCGTCAGTCTTTCGGCTCCTTTTTACGGACCAGGAAATAGAGTTCGCCCGTCTCCCATAGGTCCACGGCGCGGCGCTCCGCGCCGTCATCCCCTCCGCAAAAAACATCCACTCGTCCCGGACCTTTGATCGCCCCCCCCTCATCCTGGGAGAACACAAACCGGGAGAGAGCCACCTTGCCGTCGGTCCGAATCCAGGCCAATCCTCCTCGCGGGAACAGGGCCGGATCCGTGGCGATGGACCGTCCGGGCGTGAGAGGGACATGGATCGACCCGAACGTCCGGGGGGACGCGTCGGAGCGGTCGAGCCTGAAGAAAACATACCGTGGATTGTAATCCAATATCTCCCGCACGTCCCGTGGATGATTCCCGAGATACTCCTTCAACCGGTCCCGATTCATCTCCTCTTTCGTATAAACGCCCCGCTCGACCAGGTAAAGCCCGACGGAACGATAGGGGTGGCCGTTGTGTCCGGCGTAGCGGATCTTCACCGTCTTCCCGTCAGGCAGATGGAGCCAGCCCGATCCCTCCACCTGGAGGAAATAAACATCCAATGGATCGTGGGCATAAGCGATCTCCAGTCCACGTCCGGACAGGACCTTTTGGCCGTCGATCTCTCCCCTCGTGTAATAAGGGCGAAAGATTCCGGACTCCAGGCGGCCGAGGGATCCGTCCCCGGGTCGAGATATCAGATCGTCCGGCGTCGAATAGATCGGATGCCGGTAATCCGGAGAGGGCGTCAGACTGGCCCTGAGATGGTGTTCATAATATCCCGAAAAAGTCACCCGTCCGGCCGGAGGGACTCCCGTCGATCTGTAGAGATGGAATCGTTCCCGGACCAACCGCGAGACCTCCCGCGGGTCCTGAGTCCGCTCCAGAATATCCAATAGCCGGTCCACCGTCTCCAGCATATCGACGGCCGTGTAGGTCTCTCTCCCGAGACGGTAGACCGTCGAGGGTGGCCGCTTCTCATAATAACGCCGGCTGGAGAGCGCGGCTTCCCGAAGACCTTCCAGGGGAAGGTCGTCCCGCAACGACGGAAGATCTTGTGAGGAGACGGGGGAGAGGGCGGATTCCGGGAAGAGGGCGATGGGAAGGGAAATAAAAAAAACTGCCGCCAGTGTGTCCCGGAGGAAACGCTTCATGCCATCAGCCGGCCGATACTGTCTATTGTTTCGCGGTGACGTTCTTGGTGATGTCTTGGAAGAGGAGGGCCACACCCAGGTTCTCGCCCGCTTTTCCGATGACGGGGATGACCGAATAGCCGATGACCATCTCGTTCCCGTTGATCTGAACGATCGTCTCCTGGCGGGTCCGGGGCTGTTTGGACGAAGAGGTCACCTCGATCGCCTTGACGATCGGTGGACAGAACGAGAGAAGTTCTCCGACTTTTTCCCCCATGGTCTTCTGTGTCTTGAGACTCAATATCTCCACGGCGCGGTTGTTCATCTTGATGATCTTTCCCTGCGAATCGACGACGAGGAGCCCCGCGGTCAGGCTACCGACGACGGCCTCTTCGAACGCCAGGAGGTTGTCTCTTTCCTGGATCACGCGCGAATTGATCATGGCGATCCCGACCTGGCGGCCGATCATGGAGATCAACTCGAGGTCTTGGATGACGAACGGCCCGTCCTTCCTGTTCAGAAATTCGATGATCCCGATGGGTTGATTCCGGACGATGATGGGGGCGGCGATGATGCTCCGGGTCTTGAACCCGCTGGTATTGTCGACGCTGCCATAGAAACGGGGATCGGCCTCCGGTTTATCCACCTTGACGGGCTGCATGTATTGGGACACCCATCCCACGACACCGACCCCCGTCTTGAACGTCTGCTTCCTCAACTGATCCACGGGGGTGCCATAGGAAGCCAACGGGTAGAGTGAGCCGTCCGGCTCGAATCGAAAAACAGTGCCCGCCTCGGCGTTCAGCGCCTCCACGATCCTCGCCAACACCAACGTCGCCATCTCCTCTTCATTGTAGAGGAAATGCATGTCTTGAAGAACGTTATACAGCAATTCAAAATGGAAAATACCCAATTTCATGAAACCTCCGTTCAGCGTGGAATGTCGCCGGTCCCCGGGGACCTGGTTTGAAAAAAACGGTTCATCAGAATGCCTGCGGCGACAGACGCGTTCAATGATTCGAACTGTCCGCTGCCGGGGATGCGGACCAGATCATCGCAACGTTCCTTCACCAGCCGATGGAGTCCGTCTCCCTCGGCGCCGATCACCAGGGCCACCGGCGACGGAAACGAATACTCCGTCAGAGATCGGCCCGTCATGTCGGCTCCGACAATCCAATAGCCCTTCGCCTTGAGGTCGAAGACGGTCTGGGCGGAACTGGACCCCTGGATCATCCGGACCTTGTCGATGGCGCCGGCGGAAGCCTTGACGGCGGCCGTGGTGACGCCGGCCGAGCGCCACCGGGGCAATATCATAACCCCGATTCCGAAGAAAGCGGCGCTCCGGGCGATGGCGCCCACGTTGTGAGGGTCCTCGATCCCGTCCAAGACGAGGACCGGGTTGGGTTGGTCGTGGCCGAAGACCTCGTCGAAGGTGGAAAAACGATATGCGGACACACGCGCCACGACACCCTGGTGTCCGGGATTGCCCGACGATAACTGTTCAAGGCGGAATCGCGGGACCCACTGGAACACGATCCCGTGGGTATGCGCCAACGTCACGATCTCATCGATGGCGGCGCCGGAGGCGTGTTCGATGATCCACATCTTATGCACGTAGCGCGTCGACGGGTCCCGCCGGGACATCGCCCGGAGCAGTTCCAGGACCGGGTTCCGGCCGACCAACAGATCCCCGGTCTCATCGGACGAAGGGGGACGATGGGAAGGGTGTCGCTCCGACATCAATCCTTCCTCCACCAACGAGTGCCTGACGAGGTATCCTCCAACAGGACCCCCTGCCGGGACAATTCAGCCCTCAACCGGTCCGCGTCGGCCCAATCCTTGTTCTTCCGGGCCGTTTCCCGGGCAGCGATCATCCGTGATATCTCCGCCTCGTCCAACGCCGGACCTCCCGTCTGGTCGAGTTTCAGTCCCAGGACGGTCTCCATCATCCGGAGGGATTGATCCAGAGATTCCAAGAGGATCCCGGACCCGACCTCCGGCTGTTCCAACGAGCGAACCATCGTGTTCAGAAGGGAATGAAACGCAGCTTGTCCCTGAGGGGCGTTGAAATCATCCCGGAGAGACTCGTCGAAACGCTGCACAAAAGATCCCAAGGCCGCGCGGACGGTATCGTCATTCTCTCCCGCGGCCTTCTTCTTCTGGGCGGCGGAGCGGACGCGACGGATGGCATCCTTCACCCGAGACACCTCATGTCGGATCTGTTCCAATGCTTCATCGGAAAAATCCAGAGGAACCCGGTATGGCTGGCTCAAGAGGAACCACCGGACGGTCAGGGGATCGTATTTCTTGAAAATATTGGTCAGGGTGAAGAAGTTGCCGAGGGATTTAGACATCTTCTCCTGATTGATGGTCACGAACCCGTTATGGATCCAATACCGCGCGAACGGTTGGCCGGTCAGCGCCTCGGCCTGGGCGATCTCGTTCTCATGATGGGGAAAGATCAAATCCTGCCCCCCCCCATGGATATCCAAAGTGTCCACATCCAGGTTCGACAGGCTCATGACGGAGCACTCGATGTGCCAGCCGGGCCGGCCGGCACCCCACGGAGACGGCCAGGATGGTTCGCCGGGTTTGGCCGCCTTCCACAAGGCGAAATCCAGCGGGTCCTTCTTCCGTTCATCCACCTCCACCCGGGCGCCCGACTTCAGATCGTCCACGGACCGTTTCGCCAGACGGCCATAACGGTCGAAGCGTCGGACGCCGTAATACACATCCCCGTCGACCGGATAGGCCGCGCCGTTCGAGACGAGGCCCTCGATGAATTTCACGATCTGGTCGATATGTCCCGTCACGCGCGGATAGACGCGGGCGCGCCGTATGTTCAACCGGTCCATCTTCTCGAAATAGTCGGCGATGAACCTCTCCGCCAGACCGGCAGGATCCTCGTGCCGTTCCGCGGCGCGTTGGATGATCTTATCGTCGATATCGGTGAAATTTTGCACATAATCCACGCGATGGCCGCAGTATTCAAGGACGCGGCGGACCAGGTCGAAGGTGACATAACATCGCGCATGGCCCAGATGGCATTCGTCGTACGGAGTGACTCCGCAGACGTACATCCGGACCTGACCCGGGAGGGCCGGTTCGAACTGTTGTTTCTTTCCGGTCAACGTATCATGAAACCGGAGCGTTTTGATCGGGTCCATCAGCGTCCCTTCCTCTTTTTCCGGGAGAGAACGGCGACGGCCACGGCCGCCAGTCCCTGTCCCCGTCCGATAAATCCCATCCCCTCGTTGGTCTTGGCTTTGACACTGACGTCCTTCAACGGGACCGACAACAGGCGGGACAGTCTGACCCTCATGCGGCTCTTATAGGGTCCCAGTTTGGGTTCCTGGGTGATGACGGTCACATCCACGTTCCCGATCTGGAATCGGGGCTGGATCCGGCGGACGACGTCCTTGAGGAGCCGTTGGCTGTCGGCCTCTCGATAAGCCGGATCGGAATCGGGAAACAACGTGCCGATATCCCCGTAGGCCGCGGCGCCCAACAATGCGTCGATGACGGCGTGGATCACGGCATCGGCGTCGGAATGACCCTGGAGCCCGACGCGATGCGGGATGACGACCCCTCCGAGGACCAGACGGCGCCCCTTCACGAACCGATGACTGTCATAACCCCAACCCACTCGAACGCGATCCTGGCTCATTGTCTCCGCCTTTTCAAGATATTCCGACAGACTTCCAAATCAGCCGGGAGAGTCACCTTGATGTTCTCGGTGCTTCCTTTCACCAATTTCACCCGAAGGCCCCGACGTTCCGCCAATTGGACATCATCGGTCACGACCGGGAGCCGTCCGCGAAAGACCCTCTCCGCGACCCGTCGGCGGAACCCCTGGGGCGTCTGAGCGGCCCACAGTCCTTCCCTGGGAACCGTTTTATTCACGAACCCCGATCGATCGGACTTCTTCAGCGTGTCGGAGACGGGGATGGCCGCCACCGCGGCCCCCCATCGGTAAGACTCCGCGGCCACCTTCGAAAAAAGCGACGGCGGCGCCAGGGGGCGGGCGGCGTCATGGATGAGGACCGTCTCGCATTCCGCCGGGAGAACGGACAGCCCGTTCTTCACGGAATGCACGCGTTCCGCTCCTCCGGAAACGACGGCCAGCACCTTATCGAACCTGTTTTTTTGGACGAATCGGCTTCCCCACTCCACGTGTTCGGCCGGGAGGACAAGAACCACGCCATAGATTTCGGTGACGCGTTGGAGCGTGAGGAGCGACCAATAGACGAGCGGATGCCCGTTCAGGGGAAGGAACTGCTTCGGACGGGACGCGCCGAAACGCCGGCCACGACCGCCGGCCACGACCACCACCCCGACCGGGGACTTTCTCATATCGTTGAAAGAACGGTCTTTCTCAACACCGTCTCACGCCGGCGACCGAAGGCCGGACCTCAATGTTCGGCGGGCTTAGCGACGGGCGGATGGGGTTCCGAAGACCGCTCCTTGGTCCGGGTGAAGATCATGCGGCCCGCGGACGTCTGGAGGATCGACGTGACGGTGACGTCCATCTTGCGGCCGATGAACTTGCGGCCATCCTCGACGACGACCATCGTCCCGTCATCCAGATACCCCACGCCCTGGTCGTGTTCCTTGCCTTCTTTCACCACGAAGATGCTCATGATCTCGCCCGGCAGGACGACCGGTTTAAGGGCATTCGCTAGGTCGTTGATGTTCAGGACCGTCACGCCTTGCAGCGTGGCGACCTTGTTCAGATTGAAGTCCGTGGTCAGGATCTTGGCGCCGAGGTCCCGGGCCAGACCCACCAACTTACCGTCGACCTCTTTGATCTCCGGATATTCTTTATCGAAGATCTTCACCGGCACGTCCGGATTTTCCTGGATGCGCGTCAATATCTCCAAGCCGCGGCGGCCGCGCGAACGACGGTTCCCATCGGATGAATCGGCGATGTTCTGGAGTTCCTTCAGGACGAAACGCGGGACCAGCAGCGTCCCCGACAGGAATTTCGTCTCGCAGACATCGGCGATCCGTCCATCGATCAGCACCGACGTATCGACGGCGTAATATTGCTGCAATTTTTTCTTCGACCCCTTCACGATCAGGTCCCGGTCCAGAAGGTCCAACTCCGACCTTTTCCGGACGAAGATGACCATGCCCAGATAAGCGAAGATGACATGGATCAAGAGAGAATATTGCTGGGAGAGTTCATAGAGACGCGGATTATCCATCTGATAGACGACCCAATTCATCAACTGGGCCGACACCAGTCCGACGATGGCACCGATCAGACCGGAGATGAGAGAATCCAGCGGAACGATGTCGATGATGATCTCCACACCGATGATCACCAGAGCGGCTGCGACTCCGATGAGTATACCCTTGGCATTGGGGGATATATGTGTATATCCAATGACAGGCCCTGCGATGATGACTAACGCTCGAATGAAATGAATAAGCATGAAGGATACCCTCTTTTCTATATAGGACTGCTATATGACCGCTATTCCGTATGACATCTTATGACATCTATTGATGACTGCGTTAAAATCTTTCCAGCGCTTCAGAGACCGTCGAGACCATCTGGACGTCGAAGGGCTGGCCGGACCCATTTTTTCGGGGCCACGCGCTGTTCGCGGCGGCCTGCTTCGGAACGACCGCCCTTCGGAACCCCAACTTGCACGCTTCGTTCAGACGGTCCGCCAACTGGCCCACCGGGCGCAACTCACCGCCGAGTCCGACCTCCCCGATCCACACCGTCTTGGAATCCACGGGTTTTTCGCGATAGGCGCTGGCCATCGCGCAGGCGATACCGAGATCGGCGGCGGGTTCCGTCACTTCGAGGCCGCCCGTCACGTTCACATAGACGTCCTGAGACTCCAGGTGGAGACCACAGCGTTTATCCAGAACCGCGATGAGTAACAGAGTCCGGTTGTAATCCACCCCGCTCATCTGCCGACGAGGCATTCCGAAAGCCGTCCGGGAGACCAGGGCCTGGACCTCGACCATCAGCGGGCGGGTCCCCTCCACCGCGCCCAACACCGCCGTCCCCGATGGAGCCGCTCCCTCGTATTGTCTCAGGAACAATTCCGATGGGTTGGGGATCTCCTTCAGTCCAACGGAGGTCATCTCGAAGACGCCGATCTCGTTGGTCGGGCCGAATCGGTTCTTGAACGCACGGAGGATCCGATGAATCTGCTGCCGTTCCGTTTCGAAATAAAGGACCGTATCGACGATATGTTCCAGAACCCGGGGACCGGCCAGATCCCCTTCCTTGGTGACATGCCCCAAAATAAAGACCGTCAGCCCGGCCCCTTTGGCCAGATGAAGGAGTTCCGCCGTGCATTCGCGGATCTGGGCCACCGATCCCGGTGACCCCGTCAGATCGGCCTTATAAACGGTCTGGATGGAATCCAAGACCAGGATCTTCGGCTGATACTTCCGGACCGCCTCCAGGATATTCTCCAAATTCGTTTCGGACAAGAGCAGCAGGGATTCGTTCTTGAGACCCAGTCTCGATGCCCGGCCCTTCACCTGGGCCAACGATTCTTCTCCCGAGACGTAGAGCACGGGCGTCGCTTCGGAGGCCAGGCTGGAAGACACCTGCAGGATCAACGTGGACTTCCCGATCCCCGGCGCTCCTCCCAAAAGTATCAAAGATCCGGGCCAGAGTCCACCGCCCAGGATCCGGTCGAACTCGGACGACCCCGTGGTCAATCGCGGGACCGACTCCTCGGAGACGCGGGACAACGGGGTGACGCCCGATGAAAATTCCGTCAGGCGGCGCGGCGCCTTATCCTGAACGACCGTCTCTTTCTCCTCGGCGAAAGTGTTCCACTGCTGGCAGTCAGGACACTGTCCCAGCCACCGAAGGCTCGTATGTCCGCATTGGCCACACTTATAGACGGTCTTCGTCTTGCTCTTCAATTTAACGGCCATGACCGGCCTATTGGGTCTCCGGCGGAACATCCGGATCCAAAGGATCCTCCTTGGGGCGTTCGGGCGACGGGGCATCCTTCTTGCTCTTGAGATCCTTGAAGAAATCTTCCGGTTTCATGGTCTCCAGTTTCTTCCTGAAATCCTGGACCTCATCCTCCGAGATGGGTTTCAGCATCTCGGGACACGACTCGAAGACGGCTTCGGAAACGTAAATGGGGCACCGGGCGCGCAGGGCGATGGCAATGGAATCTGATGGACGGGCATCGATGATGTGAGATTCGGACGAGATCAGCGTATGAATCTCGGCGTAGAACGTGCTGTTCTTCAGCGCCGTGATCACGACCTTCTGTATCTCGGCCTTCATGATATTGAACACGCGGATGAAAAGATCGTGCGTCAACGGACGCGGGAATTTCTGATCCGTCAGGGCCATCCCGATGGCGCCTCCCTCGTAGAGGCCGATCCAGATCGGGAGGAGGCGGGGGCCGTCCACCTCTTCCAAGACGAGGATGCACTGCCCCCCCACCTGAGCCAGACTGTAGATCTGAATCTGATTGAGTTTCACGTGACGGGACCTTATCTCGCCAAACCGACCAACCCGAGCAGATACGCGATGTCCTCGTCCTTAAACGTGAGGTTCATATTGGCGTTGAAATTCTTCCGTTCGGCGATATCCTCCACCTGGGCGCCGGCCCAGAGGGTGGGATAGACGATGGCCACGCGGGCCCCCGCGTTATAGACGGGACTGTCCAGCTTGATTCCCTGGCGGACGGTGTCCCTCGGAAAATCGTAGGCTTCGGCCTGCAACTCCACGCGGCGATTCCACTTCTCCGACTTATAAAACGGTCGGAAGGCCATCCCCGCGCCGCCGGAGGACCGGATGGCTCCGCCGAAGATGGTCACGGGGCCGAAATCCTTCCCCATGACGGCGGTGATGGTGTTCCGTTTCTCGAAATCGTTCCCCACGATCTTGGAATCTTCCTTCTTTCCAACGTTATTGGCCTGGATGAAATAATATTTCCCGGGACGCGGCACGATGCGCAATCCCAGATCGGCCCGGTATTGGTTGTCCTCGAAATCGTAGCGCTGGCGGTAATCCCAGTAAGTCTCGATCATGGCGATGCGGCCCAGGACCTGTTTGGCGTCCTTGGCGACGGCCCTCAGGGTGGACACGGTCTGTTTCACGTCTTCCCCCATCTCCTTATCGCTCACGAACTTCCCGAGGGCCCCTTCCCCTTTTTGGATGCGGGCGGCGATCTCGTCGACGCGCTCCGAGATGGACCGGATCTTGGCCAAAGCGACCTTCACGTCCTCCTTATGCTGTGCGGTGATCTCGTTGATGTCCACGGAGATGTTCCGAGCGTGGGCCGTCAGCTCATGGATGTTCTCCACGATCTCGGTCAACTTCTGTTCCTGCTGGCCCAGAGCCACGTTCAGGGAATCGGTGATATCGCGCAGGTTGGCCATGGTCTGCTTGAAATTGTCCGCCAGACTGCCCCGGCCTGGATCCTCCCGGAAGAATTCAGACACCTGTTTCATGATTTCATCCATCGAGACCGACGTCTCCCCATCGATCACGTCGCCGTCTTTCAACGGGGACTGATCTGAAGACCCCTGTTCCAGCTCCAGATACTTGGTGCCAATCATCCCCGTCACGGCGACGCGCGCCTTGGCGTTCCGATAGACGACGACCGCTTTATCCATGCGCACGGTGACGCGCGCCCGACCGCCGTCAAGGAGGATGGATTCGATCTTGCCGACCTCGACCCCGGCGATCTTGACGGGACCTTTTTCGGGAAGACCCTCGGCGCTGGCAAAGGTCACCTGGAGGCGATAAAAATCCTTGAAACGGACGTCTCCCAGGGTGATGATCCCGGCGGCCAGGACGGCCAACCCGCACAGCGTGAATATCCCGACTTTGGTCTCTGCGTTCATAAAATCCTATTCGTAGGCCCGCACGGCCATCTGGATGGGCCCTTCGGCCGACCCCGTGATGAATTGTTTCACCAAAGGGTTCGTGCTGTTCTGGATCTCCTGCGGCGTCCCGTCAGCCACGATGCGCCCTTCATACAGCATAGCGATGCGGTTGGACACCTTATAGGCCGATTTCATATCGTGAGTCACCACGATGCCCGTCACGCCCAATTTCTTCTGCAACCCCAGGATCAATTCGTTGATGACGTCCGACATGATCGGGTCCAATCCCGTGGTCGGCTCGTCATACAAAATATAGGACGGTTCGTAGGCGATGGCGCGGGCCAACCCCACGCGTTTCTTCATCCCGCCCGACAACTCGGCGGGCTTCATGTCGGCCACTTCCGGTTTCAAACCGACCAACGCCAGTTTTTGAACGACCAATTCTTCGGCGCGATCCATCAGTTCAGGCCTGAGATTGCGCACGCCGAACAAGACGTTCTCCGCCACCGTCAAAGAATCGAAGAGCGCGGCTCCCTGGAACAAGTAGCCGAACTTCATCTGCACCTGGTGGAGCCGGGCTTCATTGGCATTGGAGATCTCCAACCCGTCCACCCAGATCTGCCCCGCGTCGGGTTTCAGGAGCCCGACCATGTGTTTGATCGTGACGCTCTTCCCGGTTCCGGACCCCCCCATGATGGTGAGGGTCTCGCCGTCGCGGATCTCCAAGTCCACCCCGCGCAGGACGCGGTTCTTCCCGAACGCCTTATGGACGTTCTGCAGGCGGATCATGGGTTCACCCGGATTTTCAGACCTTTTATTTTATCAAAAAGAGGCCGCATTCGTCGGATAAAATACCTTTCAACCGATCCCGATGGAGACCAGGAGGGCCGACATGAAATAATCGCTCACCAGGATCAAGACCATGGACACCACGACCGCGCTGGTCGTGGCGCGGCCGACCCCTTCGGCGCCCCCCGAGCAGTTGAATCCCTTATAACAGGCGGTGGTGACGATGATGACGGCGAAGATGAACGATTTGATGAGACCGTGAAAACATTCGTTCAACTGCATGGCCTGGATCTCGTTCCAATAGACGGTGGACGGGATGCCGAGCCGCCCGATGGCGACGAACGAGCCGCCGATGATGCCGATGATATCGGCATAGAGCGTCAACAGCGGGACCATCAGGAAACTGGCCATGAAGCGCGGGACGGCGAGATAGCGGACAGGGTTGGTGCCGAGCGTATAGAGGGCGTCGAGCTGTTCGGTGACGTTCATGGTCCCGAGTTCCGCGGCGATGGCCGCGCCCACGCGCCCGGAGACGACCAAGGCGGTCAACACCGGCCCCAATTCTTTGACCAGCGAGAGGCCCACCACCGTGCCGACATAAAGCGGTTCGTTAAAAACTTTTCTGAACGAATAACCCGTCTGAAGGGCCAACACCATCCCCGTGAAAAGCGCCGTGAGGCTGGTCACCGGGAAAGAACGGACGCCGATCTCGAGCATCTGGGCGAAGATGTTCCGAAAATCCGGTTTTCCCCGAAAAATCCATTTCAGCGTCTTCTGGAGGAGGATCGTCACGCTCCCCAGGGATTCCGCCAGATCCAGGATGTGCCGGCCCAAGGCCTGGAAAATATTCATTCGTTATCCTCTCCCCGATAGACCCTGGGCACGCGGGCCGTGATGCCGCAGACGATCTCGTAGGGGATGGTATCGCACAACCGGGCCATGTCGTCCGCCGTGACCGACTCCGTTCCCTGGGACCCGAGGAGGACCGCCTCCTCTCCGACATCCAGCGGCTGTTCACCCGGCTGGGAACCGACATCGGTGACATCGACGATGATCTGGTCCATCGTCACCCGGCCGACGACGGGACACCGGTGTCCCCGGATGAGGACGGTCCCCTTATTGGACAATCCGCGCCGATAGCCGTCGGCATAGCCGACGGGCAATGTGGCGAGCCGGGAAGTCCGCGTCACGCGATGGGTGCCCCCATAACTGATCAACGTGCCGGGTTTCACCTTCTTCAAAAAAACGATCTTCGTGCGCCAACTCAGGACCGGGCGCAATTCGATCTCCGAGCCCAGTCCCGGTTCTGGATAGATCCCGTAAAGGGACAGGCCGACCCGGACAAGAGAGAAATGCGCCGACGCATGGCGGATCGTCCCGGCGGAATTGGCGACGTGGGGAATGGGGATCTTCACGCCGGCCGTCTCGGCGGCGGACAACACCCGGCGGAAGGAAGCGAGTTGAGCCTCCGTCCTTTCCGAGGATTCAGCCGAGGCCAGGTGGGTATAACATCCTTCCAGCTTCAACCGGGGGGATGAAGAGACCGACTTCAGGAGATCCAGCGCGGTCTCCGGAGACACCCCGATCCGGCCCATGCCCGTATCGACTTTGACATGCACGGTCGCCGTCGCGCCCTTCTTTTCCGCGGCCTCGGACAACGCCTGGGCGGAGAGCGCGCTGGCGATCGTGGGAGTCAGCGAATAATCCAACACGTGGCGGAAACTATCGAAGGGGTAAAGACTTCCCAGGATCAAAATCGGCTGTTGTATCCCCGCGCTGCGAAGGGTGATCCCTTCCTCCACGCTGGAGACGCCAAACCCCCACAGCGGAATCCGGCGGGACGATCTCCCTCCCCGTTCGGAACACCCCACCAACGCCTGAGCGAGCGGAACGGCTCCGTGCCCATAAGCGTCGGCCTTCAGCACACAGAGAAGAGAAGTCCCTTGGGACAACCGGGCGGACAGCGCCGCGACGTTATGTCTCAACGCATCGAGGTCGATGTCGGCCCACGTCGGCCTTAAGACCGTGGGAGGAATCTCCATTTTGGTCGGGTCAGCGTTGGTCATGGGAAACCGGGGAAGTGGGGACGATGGAGACGGGGCGGAGAAACGCGGAGGGGATCGGCGTCACAGTTCTCAGAACGTTTCTTCGCTTTCCGAGGACATGTTCTCAAAGCGGGTATAATCGTTGAAGAACGCAAGTTCCACATCGCCGATCGGCCCGTTCCGCTGTTTGAGGATGCAGATGAGGGCCTTGTTCTTCAGATCGGGGTCGTCCTGTTTATAGACGCATTCGCGAAAGATGGCCATCACGAGGTCGGCGTCCTGCTCGAGGGCGCCGGATTCCCTCAGATCCGACAGTTGAGGGCGGCCTTCTCGTCCACGCTCTTCTGTCCGGCGGTTCAACTGGGACAAAGCGATCACGGGAACGTTCAGTTCCCGGGCCAACGCCTTGAGAGACCGGGAGATATCGGAAATTTCCTGCTGGCGGCTCTCCATCCGGCTGGCCGACCGCAACAACTGCAGATAATCGATGATGATGAGGGACAAGGTCTGTCCTTTTTGGCGGAGCTCATGGCTCCAGCGACGAGCCGCCGAACGGACCTCGAGGATGGTGGGGCTGGTCGAAAAATCGAAATAGAGCGGCGCGGCGGTGATCTGGCTGGCCACGTTCGTGATGCTGGCCCAACTCTTCCGGGCCAGGAACCCTTCCCGCACGGCGCGAAGATTGATGCGCGTCTGAGAGCAAAGGAGGCGGAGCCCCATGTCCTGATCGCTCATCTCCAGGGAGAAGAACAGCACCGGTTTCTTATCCTTGATGGCCACATGTTCGGCGACATTGAGGCAGAAGGCGGTCTTTCCCATGGAAGGCCGTCCGGCCACGATGATCAGGTTGGCGGGTTGGAGTCCGGCGGTCATCTCGTCGATCTTGGTGAATCCGGTGGAGACGCCGGTGATGTATTTCTTCGTTTCGGCCAGACGTTCCAGCGCGGTGATGGCTCCGTGCATCAACTGAGAGACGGGCATCATCCCGCGGGAGGTCTTCTGTTCGGACAGGTTGAGAAAAGCGGTTTGGATCTTATCCAGCAGTTCGTCGGCGCTCATCTCCTGTTTGTTGCAATCACGGATGGCGCCGAGGGCCATGGACCGCAAGTTTCGGAGGATGGCTTTTTCCCGGACGATCTTGGCGTAATGATCCACATGGAGCGCCGTCGGAACGGTCTGGGTGAGCTTCATCAGATACGCCGGACCGCCCAGGGCGGCCCAACCGGGCAACTTCGAAAGATGGTCGCCGAGGGTGACGACGTCGGGGGTGACGTTCTTGTCGTAGAGGTCTTGGAGGGCGGCGAATATCTTCCGGTGAAGCTCGGCGGAGAAGTCCTCCCGGACGAGGAGGTCGAGCGCCTTGACGAGGGCCTCGCGTTCGACGAGCATGCTCCCCAAAACCGCCATTTCGGCTTCGGCGCTTTCGAGGGGGGCCTGTTGGAGTTCGTGTTCGAGAACGGTGGTATCAACCATGGTGATCAATGGGCCGACGAGAGAGTGTGTCGGCTCCTCCGATTAATGATTACGGCTTCAGTCTCTCGTTGCGAGAGTGTGGAACCGGACCGGCCCGTGCGGGGGATTAACCCGCCGGTTGAACAACAAGCTTGAAGGTGGCGGAGACTTTTGAGTGCAGGCGGACGGATGCGAGGAAGCTCCCCGTCGTCTTGACGGGTTCCTTGACCTCGATCCAACGCCGGTCGATGTTAAATCCTTTTTCTGCCAGAGCCTTCGAGATCTCCCCGGTCGTCACGGAACCGAACAATTTGCCGTCTTCTCCGGCGCGAGCCGTGAGGGTGCAGGTGATCTCTTCGATCTTTTTGGCGACTTCCTGGGCCTGGAGGCGTTTCTCTTCCTTTTCCTTTTCCACTTTCTCCTTCTGGCTCTGCCATTGGGCGAGAGCACGATCGGAGGCGACGACCGCCATCCGATGGGGAAGGAGGTAATTGCGGGCATAGCCGGTGGACACTTCTGTCAGTTCGCCGGACACGCCCAGGTTCGGAATGTCTTTCTGAAGGATGACTTTGACTTTCATGGTTAGAGCGCCTTTACGGGAAGGAGGGCGAGATTCTGGCCGCGTTTGATGGCCGTGGTCAACTGCCGCTGATGTTTCGCGCAGGTGCCCGTGGTGCGACCGGAGATGACCTTGCCTCTGTCCGTCATGAAACCCCTCAACAAGGGGGCCGCCTTATAATCGATCTCGACGACCTTTTCCGCGCAGAACCGGCAGACTTTTCGACGGGCCGGGGGCCGGCCGAAACGTCCTCCGGGGCGCCCTGTCGGGCGGCCACCGGCGCCGGGTCCGGTGCGGGGACCGGGCCTCGAATGAGACGAGTGTGTCGAATGCGACGAATGAGACGAATGCGATGATGATGATGATGATGTGATTGCCATGGGTGTGGACCTCAAAAAGGAACTTCTTCTTCTGTCCCGGCGGAAGCATTTTCCACAACGCCTTCATCGGCCGCTGCGGATGATCCATGCCCGTCGGAATTCGACCCGGCGGAAGGATCCGCCGACTGTTCTGTTTTCTCCAAAAACTGTATCCGGATGGTCTCGACTTCGAGGGTGGACCGCTTCTGCCCATCCTTGCCTTCCCAAGCCCGGCTCCGGAGACGCCCCTCGACGTAGACGGGGCTTCCCTTCTTCAACTGGTCTCCGCACCGCTGGGCGGCTTCCCGCCAGACGATCACGTTGACGTAAGTGGGGGTCGCGTCTTTCCATTGTCCCGACGCGGCATCCTTATATCGATGGTTCAAGGCCAAGGACAGGGTGCAGACGGCAAGCCCCTTGGGAGTGAACCGCAGTTCCGGATCCCGGGTCAGACGCCCGGTCAGACGGACATCGTTAAGCTGATGGAGCCGGAGATTGTTGCTCATTCTTGACCTCCTGGGTCGTCGGTTCGGCCGACGGCGCCGCCGGCACCGCCGAGGGAGGAGGGACGGGGGACGCTTCCGGCGCCTTCACCGTCATATGACGGATGATGTCGTCGGAAACGCGATAGATCTGCGAAATTTCCGCGACCAAGGACGAGACGGTCGTATCAAAGCTGATGAACACGTAGAAACCTTCCCGGTTCCGGCGGATGGGGTAAGACAGCCTCTTGCGACCCCACTTGTCGATCTTGGTCACCTGTCCGCCTTTGGAGGTGATCAGATTCTTGACCTTCTCAATCATATCCTCGATCCGCTGGGTGGAACAATCCGCCGGTACAATAAAAATGCTTTCGTATGAAATCACAATCGAGATCCTTTCCTCAATGAATTATATCCGATGGTTCGATGGTTTCCTGCTGACAAGGAAAGCCCAGGGGGCCGGCCTCACACTGCAGAAATGATGGTAAATCATATCACAGTAAAGCCATTCCGACAAGGAGAAAAAAACAGGCCGGTCCCTTCGACCCGAAGACCGGCGACGGTCACCGGTAGGCGTGCAACCCGCCCAGGAGGTAGTTCACCCCGAAGTAAGTGAACAAAACCAGGACCATTCCCCCCACCATCAACCCCGCGAAACGCCGGTCCGTCCACCCGAGAGATCGACGGAGGTGGAAGGCAGTGGCGTAATAGAGCCACGTGATCAGCGCCCAGGTCTCCTTGGGATCCCAAGACCAATAACTGCCCCAAGCCTGGTTGGCCCACACCGAGCCGGTCACGATCCCGAATGTCAGGAAAAAGAATCCGATCACGCAAGCCTGGTCCAACAGCCTGTCCCATCGACGGATATCGCGGGATCCCACGGGGTCTCCTCTCAAAAACAACAACCGGAGGGCTCCCAAAAAAGCCACCGTGAACCCCGCGTATCCCAGCATCGTCGTCACGACGTGGATGAGGAGCCAGTTGGACTGAAGGGCGGGGACCAGCGGGGCCACGCGCGGATCCATCAGAGACATCGCCCCCAGACCCAACACCGCGAAGGCCGAAATCCAGGGGAGCAAAACCTCCCAGGAGGAAGA
Organism: Elusimicrobiota bacterium; assembly: GCA_022709755.1. Taxonomy (GTDB): domain Bacteria; phylum Elusimicrobiota; class Elusimicrobia; order FEN-1173; family JAKLIF01; genus JAKLIF01. Next base: position 99,439 of record JAKLIF010000001.1, read on the forward strand.
GACGGCGACCAATCCCAAACCGCTCCCGGCGACGGTCCAGACGAGGAAGAGGGTGGACTCGTATTGATTGGAGACCGGGGGATGCCCGGCGGCGATCCAGCGATGACCGAGCGACACGGTCAACAACAACCACCCGGCCGACAACGCCCATCGTCCCGGCCAAGACCTCCAGGGACGGTCCACGACGCGGCCGATCAGCGAGGCCACAAAAGCGGCCAACAAAAAGAAGAAAGCGGAGTTCAAGAGCGAGGCGTTCATGGGGAGTTCCTGAAACGGTCCGCGCAAACCCAGCCCAATCCGACGATCAGAAGGAAAAAACCGGCATAGACCCACCCTACGCTGGGGTCTTTGACCACGTGGAGAATGCTGAGCCGAGGATTGTCCGGATCGAATCCCGCCTGATAAAACCGGTATCCATCATATGTCATCGGCGAATTCACATTGACCGTCCTTTCCAAGGGCGTTCGCCCTTCGATCACGACCATCAAACGGCTCTCATATTGCCTCACACGGCCCGGAATATATTCGTAATAAAAACGGAAACCCGATGGAGCTGACTTCGAACGAAACTCCGGAAAGCGGGCGAAAACGAACTGTCTCCACGTCGTCGCGCCATTCTTAAATTCCAGGGACCACGCGGGGTTCCGTCGGGCCTCACCGCGGGAGACGGCGCCCCCCTCCTCCAACGTGAAATCCGGGTAGAAGGCCAGAGGGAGTATCTTCAACCCCGCACGATCCAGCGGCACGAAAGATCCCGTGGACAATAAGACGCTGTCGCGGACATTACCGGACTCCCGGAACACATGCAAAACATGCCGTTCGCCATCCCAATAGCGGATCTGGAAATCGTCCAACCGGACGGAGAAGGGGAGGGTTGTTTCTTCTCCCGATGTCCCACGGAAGGACCAGGCTGTCTGACCGACCTCCAGCGACATCGTCCCCCGGAGGGCGCTCACGCCCCGGACAGCGCCCCCGGCCAGCAACAAGAGGACCGCAAGATGGGCGATCGTGATCCCGGGTTGACGGCGGATGGTCTCCCACCGATGGACGGTGCAGACGACGAGGTTGAGGGCCGACACGGACAAAAGGACGAGGAACCAGGCCGACCCGAATACATCGTCCAGTCCCAACGAGACGATCACGCGGCCGACGGCCCCATAGAACGCCTCATAGGAGGACGGTTCACTGTTCTGAGGGATGAATCCGCCGGCGATGCACGCGACGATCAGCATCCCCATCAAGACGAAGAATGTTTTAGGAGAACCCACCGCCGGAATCCAGCGACGAAAGGATCCCGAGCCCGGGACGCCGTTCGGGGAAACGGACGGTTTCATGGATTCCCGCCGAACCGTTTATCGATCATGATGCTGCTTTTTTCCCCATCCGATTCAATGCGGAGCTGCGGGGAAGAAGCCGACGGGTAATGGGATGCCATGAGTGCCGTCAGGACGAGCTGGCCCCAATAAGTGAAAGCCAATATGTTCCGCCGGTCCGCCGCATGGAGTTCATTCTTGGTGGCCCAATAGGCGACATAACCCTCCCAGGCCATGACATTCAACCCCAGTTCATAATGACCGGAATAGACCAATCCCCATCCGGGGATAAAGATCGAGCGTTGAAGGGCCCCCCTCGGCGTGGGGGTATGACTTGGATCCTTCGGCCAGACCCGCATCATCGTCCCGACAGCCTGAGAAGCCCACGTGGAGACCGTGGCATATTTCAGGGTCCTGTAGAGATAGATATCGCGGAGGTTCCGGTCCAACTTATCGTTGACCCTTTTCTCGACGAGAAAGCTGGCGGTGAGGAGCCCGGTCTCCACGGCCATGGTCACCGTGCCCCGAACCTTGTCTCCGGTGGCGATTTGTCCCAACCCGGGCAACAGGAGGGACAAGGTCCCCGAGTGGAGGGCTTCGCGCCGCTGATACTGTTCAGGCGTCAAGATCTTCTCTGCCGGCGCGGGGAAGCTGGATTCTTCCGGCAAGGACGCAGAGGCTTTCACGGCTTCCTTTTTCTCCTCCGGCCGTGGCGGGCCGGGTTCGGGAATTACCGCTTGTATGGGCGAAGCGACTGTCGACGACGATGCACTTCCCGCAGAAGAAGAAAAACCCTTCTTTCCGACAGGTTCAACCATTGACGGCGCCACGGGAGAATCCTGGATCACGGCCTCCGGGACGGGGGCTTTCTCGGGTTCCTTCTTCGCTTCCTGTTTCGCCGGTTCCGCTTCTTGCCGCGCCGACTCTTTCTCCTCCAAAGCCTTCACCGCCGGTCCCGAGGAAGCGTGGACTTCCGCAACGAGTTCGGGCGGGGCAACCCCGACCTGTTCGACGGCTTCTTGTATCTTCGACTTAACGATGGCGAGTTCCTCATGATGACGGCCGACCGACGGGTTTTTGACCGCCTGTTCCTCCAATTTCAACCATTTATCCATCAAGGCCTTAATATATCCGGATTCACGGACTGGCGTCGTATTGATCAACCGGATGAACAGGGGATCCAGCCGTCTGCCATCGAACGTCAACCGATAGGCCTCGAAGGTCCACTCCCGTCGGGGTCCGGAGAGGGACGGTTCCGTCGCGCAGACATAGTTAGCGCCCCACTGGGCGGCCGTCTGGCGCGCCTTGATGAAGAACATGCTTTCAGACCGTTTCTCGTCCGCTCCCCGGAGTTGGATCCGGAACCGGGCCATCTTCTGTCCTCTTGTTTTCGAGGTCAACTGGGGATTGACCCCGAGGGAACTGGCCCTCCATTCGGCGTAGGTGTATTTTTCGTCGGCGAAGACCTCGTCGACTGAGATGCCCGGATAGCTCTCATTCAGAGACATTTCCTGTTTGACGACAAACACATCGTCGTCCGACAGGAGCGGCCCGCTCACGAACACCAGTGAGACGGCGAACAAGACCGATAAAGAGGGAATCCGATATCGAACCGTGGGGTAAGGATTGGAACGGGGAAGTCCGGACCAGGTTCTCATTCGGACACGAGGACCGACAATCCGATGTCTTCCAAAACGGCGGCCACCGCTTCACAGCGTTCGCGCGGGCCGGAATAGACCACGGCGCTTCCCGTATGATGGACCACGTTCGCCAGCTGAAGCCCCCGCGTGTAGGTGCAACGGATGGCTCTCATCAGCTGAGTGGCCACATCGTCGAACGTGTGGCAATCACAGTTGAAAAGGATGGTCTTGCAATAAAAAGCGGCACCGGTTCCGGAAGAGGGTGTTTCGACAGCGCGCGGAAGAGCGGCGTTTCTCATCGTCGGACCGGCGGTTCGATGGGTTCGATCAGACCGGATCGCACCCACCCTTTCAACCCTTTATCGGGAGATCCCACCTGGACCCACCCGTTGATCTCGTCGAACACGATCAATTTCTGCCCTTCCGGAACGACGAAACCCGCCTTATAGTCCGTGCCGGGGCCGGTCCGTATCTCCACCCTCGGTTCGATCACCACGGCCTCCGTCCCCCCCTGACGCGCATTCACAAAACCCAACAACAGCGCTGCCATCAAAAACAAGAAACCCATCACCCATCGGCCCCACCAGATCCATTCCCGTTCCACCGTCAGACCGACCAGGAGAATCGAGAAGAACAGGCAATTCACCATCAAGAAAAACCAGCGGGCTCCCCCCAGACTGAAGAGGATCCGTCCGAACGGAGCCGAGAGCGTGGTTTTTTCCTGAAGTTGGTTCTTCACCAGACCGAGGTTGTATTGGACATCCTCGTCACCGGGAGACAAGAGTGCGGCCCGTTCATACCACAGTCGCGCTTTACCCAACCGGCCCAGGCGATAATAGGCGTTGCCGAGGTTGTAGTAGAGGGCGGTCCCGCCCCTGTTCTGACGGTTGACCTCCTCATAGCGCTGTTGAGCCTCTGAAAAACGGCCCTGTTCGTAAGCCGCGTTCCCCTGATCGAACAACTCCTGGACGGACGCTCCCCGGACATACAGCCCGGTGAGAAGGATGGCGGCGCACAAGAAAGCGGCTTTGATTGTTTTTCTCATGTCAGTTTTTCCAATTCTTTTCCAACCGGCGAATCAAGTCCGCCAATTCTTTATCGTGACGTTCGGCATCCGCCAGAGACACCACGGAGGGGGTGAAACGCACGCGGTTCAATTCCTCCCAGAGTTTCTGGAGGTCCCGGATCGTCTCCGGATCGAACCGTCGTTCCTTCAAAGAATCATCGACGACCGGCCAGGTCAATCCCTGAGAAGGGACTCTCAACTTACAACCCAGGTAATCGATGAGCGCTCCATCCAGTTCCTCGTAGTAACCCGCCCACTCTTTTTTCTGAAGGAAACGTCGGGCCTGTTTCCGCCGTCTTTCAGCGTTGCGATAGGCCTTCCGGAAAAAGTGTCCGGGCAGATCGGCGGAGATCTTCCGTCGATAGATCCCCCAAATTCCCGTCAGGAGAAAAACCAGGGGAGGAACGAAATTGAGCGCCTTAAAAAGGGCCGTCTGCGTGAAAGGGGTCCTCACCGGCCGGAGATCCCCGCGCGTCTTGATGAAGCGGATGTCTTGTCCGACGACGCGGACCCCCTCCGACAGAGCGGGGGCCGAGGGAAGCGTCACCGTATCCTCGGCGATCGGAGTGGGTTTCACGGTCACGACGATCGGAACGGAAGACACGGTCCGATACTGACCCGCGCGCGGGTCGAAATAATGGAACGGGACGGCCGGTATCCGGACGTTCCCCGACACATCGGGTTTCAAGACCGTCCTGAATTCTTTCGAGCCCTGCACGCGGTAACCGTCTTTGGAGACGTTCAGACTGCTGAGAGTCTCATAGGCCTTGAATCCGTCCAGAGGTGGAAGCGCGGGGGCGGACACCGCCTTGATGTTGCCTTCGCCCGAGACGGTGACTGTGAGAGTGAACGGTTCGTGCAGTTGGACGTTCGTTTTGTCGACGGCCGCCGAAATCCGATATTGCCCCACATCCCCCTGGAAACCGGAAGGGCGGTTCTCCGCCGGCAGGGGGAGGACCTCGACCGGGATCGGGTCACTGCGCAGGGTTATCACTTGTCCCCCCGAAAAAAAACCGTCGAAGAAAGACTGGAAAGGGTCGCCGGAACGAGAGAAATCCTGGACTCGGCATTCCAACGACGCGGGGCTGATCGTATATTTCCCCGGCGCGGTGGGAAACAAAGCCGTTTTCAATTCCACGACGGTATATTCCTTCCCATCCACGATCTCCGTAAACTGACGCTGCGGCGGCAGGTCTTCCGACAAGAAACCCTCGGTCAAGGCCGGCGCGTAAGACGGTTGGCTCATCAATTGAGCCCGGCTGTAGAAACGGAACGTCAACGTGAGCGGCTCGCCGACATAAGCCGTCTTCTTGTTCAAGGAAGTCGTCACATAAAGTTCCTTCCGCCCCGGACGCGTCTCCCGAGGGACAGTCGAGCGGGGAGACTGGGACGGCGAGGGGCGGACCGTGCCGGCGGACGACCCCACATGGACGGATATCGGCTCGGTCGTCAGGACCTGATCCCCGGCTTTCAGCGTGAATGAGGGAATCGTGTAGTCTCCGGGGGCCTGCGGGGCCAACGAATAGTGATAGACCACCTGTCCCGACATGACCCCGTTGATGATGCTGTAATTCTGGGATTGCCCCGACGAGAAGGCGCGAAATCCCGGCAGAGGGGGCAAGGTGGGTTGGGAGATGTTCAGATTGGCGCCGGCGATGATCAGTTGGAGGACCAGGGTCTCATCCATCGAGAGGGACGTCTTGTCGACCTTGGCCTCGAAGGTCACCCCGTCCTGCGCCGAGGAGAGGGCGACCCCGGAGAAGAGGAACCCCGCGACGATGACCGCGACTGTTTTTTTCACCAATCTTCCTCCGTACCCGACGGTTCGGGTTGAGCCGCCTTCATCTTCTCGCGCGCCTCTTTCTCCTGGTTTTCGACGGCTTTCAACAGCCGTTCCGCGTCTTCCTTCGACATCTTATCCGCGTCGGCCTCTTTCATCATCTGCCGGATCTGTTCCTCCCGATCTTTTCCGTCTTTCGGATCCCCCTGCGGATCCCGGCCCGTTCCGGACGGGGGACCGTCTTTCTTATCGTCGCCGGACTTTTTCTCGTTCTGTCGTTGTTGCGATTTCAGGGCTTTCAGGGCGAATTCCAGGTTATGTTTAGCGTCCGGGTCGCGGGGATTCAGCCGCAACGCCTGCTTGTATTTCTCGATCGCCTCCTGATATCGGCCTTGCCGGTAAAGGGCGTTCCCCGCGTTATAGGCGCTCCGAGACCGCACGGCCGGATGCCGCGCCGATTCCTGCGCCCGATTGAACGCGTCGACGGCGGCGGGATAATCCTCCTGGCGATAGAGGGAATCGCCGAGATTGAAATGAATGCGGGCGTCGCCGGGATTTTTCCGCGACAGCTCCTTATATTTCTCCGCGGACCGGGCATAATCTCCCCGACGATAATCCCGGTGCGCCGATGAAACGCGTCCCATGGAGAACGCGGTCTGCGCCCCGAAGGATGATACCAGAAAAACGACGCCGATTCTCTTCAGCGATCCGAAACGAAGGGCCGGCATCCGTTGGCGGATCTGTCGAAAAACCCACGGGAAATGACCCTCTGTCTCCGGCCAAAAAAATTCCAGCATCAAGAACATCAGCGCCAGGCCCACGAACCACCCGGTCCGGTCTTCGTATTGGTCGAAGACACGGCTCTCGAGGGATTTCTTCTCCATGGAACGGATGTCATCGAGGACCCTGTCCACTTCGATCTCCCCGGCGGTGGCCCGGTAATATCTTCCCCCCGTGCGTTCCGCCATCTGCCGGAGGGAATCCTCGTCCAACTTGGAGACGACGGTCCGGCCCGACCGATCCTTCTTGTATTCCCGGAGTCGTCCTTGAGAATCCCTCACGGGGATGATCTCTCCCTGGGGGTTGCCGAAACCGATGGCGAAGAGGCGGACCCCCTCCGACGAGGCTTTTTGGACGGCCGAACCGAGTTTGCCGCTGTGGTCCTCCCCATCGGTCAGGAGGATCAACGCCTTGTATTTCTTTTCTGTCGAACCGAACGCCTCCGCCGCCGTCTCGATGGCCTCGGCGATGGATGTGCCGGGCGACGGGATGAGGTCGGGGCCCACCATATCGAGCAGCATGCGGGCCGCCGCATAATCCAACGTGAGCGGGCATTGAAGGAAAGCCCGGCCGGCGAAAGCCACCACGCCGACCCGATCCCCCTCCAACCGGTCGATGAACAGCCCCAACTCCCGCTTGGCCTGTTCCAAACGGTTCGGTTTGATGTCCTCCGCCATCATGCTGGCGGACACGTCCACCGCCAAGAGGACATCGATCCCCCGGCGGCGGATCTCCTGAAAAGATTGTCCCCACCGGGGCCCGGCCGCGGCCATGACGAAGAGGAGTCCGGCAACGACGAGGAAAACGGTCTTGACGGCCTGATGGCGGGAAGCCAACGGATCCGTCAACTTGCTCAGAACGGCGGGATCGCCGATCCGGGTCATCGTCCTCCTCTTGTATCGGACGGCCGCCGCCGCCAACGCCGTCAGCATCAGGGGACACAGCAGAAGGACGAAGGCCCAGGGACGCGAGAAGATCACGGCAGACTCCTATAAACGGTGTAGGACAGGACGCCTTCCATCATAAAGAGGGCGAACGCCAGCATCAGGAAGGGGAGGGCGGAGTCCCGATAATCGGTGAAGGTCTTGGATTTCACGTCCGTTTTTTCGAGGCGGTCGATCTCGCGATAGATCTCCTTGAGGCTTTCCAGACTCGTCGCCCTGAAATACCGGGCTCCCGCCAATTCGGCGATCTCCCTCAACATCCCCTCGTCGATTTCCTCCGGCAGTTTCACGTAGCGCGTCCCGAAGAACGGGTCGCGGACCGGATAAACCGCCCCGCCGGGGACCCCGGCGCCGATCGTATAGATGCGGATCCCGAAGGCCGCGGCCGTCTTGGCCGCCGTGAGGGGATCCACCGTTCCCCGGTTGTTACGTCCGTCGGTGAGGAGGATGATGGTCTTGCTTTTGGCTTCACTGTCCTTCAGACGGCTCACGCAGGCGGCCAACGCGTTTCCGATCGCCGTGCCATCCTCGCGGACCATGCCGATTTTCACCTGGTCGAGGAAACCGAGCAGAGCCCCGTGATCCAAAGTCAGCGGGCACTGAGTGAACGCCAGCGCCGAGAATACGACCAGACCGATCCGGTCGCGGCGTCGGTTCTTGATGAAATCCCGGATCACATCGCGGGAGGCGTCCAGCCGGTTCTTCGGTTTAAAGTCCAGTGCTTCCATGCTGGTGGAAGTATCCACGCAGAGCATGATATCCGTGGCCGGCGTCATCACCTCTTCCCAAGACTGTCCGCGTTGAGGACGCGCCAACACTATGATGAGCAGTCCGACCGCAGACAGCCGCAACAGGGTCAACACAAAAGATCCGGGCCGCTGACCGGAGACTCTTCCCTCACCCAGAAGGCGGAACGAAGAAAAGCGGAACCGGGCCCGCGCGTGAGGGCCGAACCGCCGTTCGTAAAGCGCCATCAACGGCAAGACGCACAAAAGCCACAAAACGGAAGGGTGGGCAAAACTCATGTCGTCCCCTCCGAAGACTCCGCGACCGGAACCGTCCGGACGACGATATCCTTCGCCAGGGAAAGATCGTCGCAGCGGTCTTCGGGCGCCGGTTCGTATTTCGCAAACTTCGCCAGATCGCTGTTCTCCAACAGGCGGCGCACATCGCCGGTCAGTTGGAAATCCAGGGAAGCCCGTTTCATCTCCTGCCAGAGTTCGGACGTGGTCCGGTCCAGCGAGGGGATTCCGAACCTGTTTTCCAGATAGACGCGCAGGATATCCGACAGGCGGCTGTAAAACATCTTGGCCGTGAATCCGGATTCCTCCATCTCCACGGACAACCGGTCCAGCTCTTCGAGAGCGGTTTCGTGAGGGGGACGGGGAGGTCCCGAGAGGATCCCGTTCGCGCTTCGGGTTTTTCGTTTCAGGTATATCATGACCGCCGCCCCCGAGAGGATCAGAAGGCCGATCATCCAATACAATCCATCCGGACGGGCGAATGGTCCTTTGATGTCGCGGATATCGCTGGATCGACCGTCCAGGACACTGACGATCTCGATCGGGATGGCCGGCGTCTGCAATTCTTTCAAAGACCCGTCCTCCGACCGGACGTGGAGCGTCACCGGGGGGATCGTCGAGATCCCCACCTCAAACGAGGTCAACGAGAGGATGAAATCCTGACGATATTCCCCCTTTTCCTGGAGCGGCGCTCCCGTTGAAAATCGAATCAACTCGAAGGAGCCCAAGTGCTCGGCGGGAACGGACGGCGACACGGCGACCCCGGTGGAATAAAAGACGCTGATTTTCAACTGCACGACATCCCCGGCGGTGATCTTGGAAGGGTCCGCCGAAGTCTGAAGGCGGACGGAGGACCATCCCTTTGAAGGAAAAGAGAGGAGGAATCCGGCAACGATCAACGTTCCATAAGAGAGAGAGCGAAACCTGTTCAAACGAGGGCACCCCCTTTGAGCATCAATGAAACCGGCGACCACGCGCTTTGAAGAATTGGAGGAAAGGGACGATATAGGAGGAACCCGTCCGGACGAAGACGCTGTCGGTGCCCGACCGTTGGAACATCTGGGCCAGCGCCGCTCGGCGGTCACGGTTCTGCGCCTCATACTCTCCCAGGAACGCACCTGGACCCGACGGGACGGAGGCGATGGCGCCGGTCTCAGGATCTTCCAACAAGAGCCTGACATCCTCCGGCAACGAGGATTCCCAGTCATCCCCGATGGGCACGGCAATCAGATCGTGCCGTTTCTGCGTGATCCCGAGGATACGCTCGTATCCCGCGTCGATGAAGTCGGAAAACAGGAACACCACGGCCCGCCGACGCTGGACCCGGTTCAAGTAGGACAACGCTTTCGCCAGGTCGGTCCCGGTCCCGGTCGGACGATGGGACAACACGTCCTGGATCAGCCGGAGGACATGGCTGCGCGTCTTCCGGGGAGGGACGTATTCCTCGATCCGGTCGGAGAAAAGGAGCAAACCCACTTTATCGTTGTTCCTCAAGGCGGAAAAAGCCAAAACGGCCGTCATCTCGGCGGCCAATTCCGATTTGAGCTGACCTCGGCTCCCGAACGACTGGGAGGCGCTGGAATCGACGGCGAAGAGGACCGTCAACTCTCGTTCTTCGATGAATTTCTTCACATGGGGATGGCCGGTCCGGGCGGTCACATTCCAATCGATGCTGCGCACGTCGTCCCCGGGAAGATATTCCCGGACCTCCGAGAATTCCATCCCGCGACCCCGGAAGGTGCTGACGTATTGCCCCGCGAAGATGTCGTTGACCAGTCGCCGCGCGGTGATCTCGATGTGGCGGACCCGTCGAAGGACTTCCGATGGGATCACGGGACCTCCACTTCGTTGAAGATCTGGGTGACGATGTCTTCGGACGTCTTCTCCTCCGCTTCCGCCTCATAGGTCACCAGGATCCGATGTCTCAGGACGTCGCGGCCCACCGCTTTGACATCCTCGGGGGTCACATAACCGCGCCCTCGGATGAACGCCATGGCCTGGGCCGTTTTGGTGAGGGCCAACGTCGCCCGGGGCGAAGCCCCGTAACGGATGAACGGGCGCAACCGTTCCAGTCGGAACTGTTCCGGAGACCTCGTGGCGAACACCACGTCGAGGATATAATTCTTGATCTTCTCATCGACGTAGATCTCATCCACCAACCGGCGGGCTTTGATGATCCTCTCCGGATTGACGACCTTCCTCGGCGTCACCGGCTGACTCAGGGCCATCCTCTCCAAAATACCCTTCTCCTCCTCGCGGGAGGGATAGACGACCTTGATCTTCAACATGAAACGGTCCACCTGGGCCTCGGGGAGGGGGTAGGTCCCCTCCTGTTCGATGGGATTCTGCGTGGCCAACACGAGGAAAGGATCGGGCAGTGTGTATGTCTGTTCCCCGAGGGTGACCTGCCGTTCCTGCATGGCTTCCAACAGGGCGCTCTGCACTTTCGCCGGCGCGCGGTTGATCTCGTCGGCCAGGATGAAATTGCTGAACACGGGTCCCTTCTTCACGGAGAACGCGCCGTCTTTCTGGTTATAGATCAGCGTTCCGACCACGTCGGCCGGAAGGAGGTCCGGGGTGAACTGGATGCGATGGAACTGGGCGTCGGTGATGGCCGCCAAGGTCCGCACGGCCAGCGTCTTGGCCAGACCCGGAACCCCCTCCAACAGGATATGCCCGTCGGAGAGGAGTCCGATCAACATCCGCTCCACGAGCTCCTTTTGTCCGACGATCACCTTCCCGATCTCGGCGAAAACCTCTTCGACGAAAATACTCTCCGCCTTGACCTTGTCATTGATGGCGCGTATATCGGTCGTCATATTTCCTCCCTCATTATGGTTGAAATTGTGTTTGGGAAATGCGATTTACCGCTGGGTCCTATTTTACAAAATTCGGGCGTTTTCAAGAAGTCGGTGTGGTGTCCGCCGGCCCCTCCCCGAAGAACCGGACACCGCTCTGGTCAGCCCGGACACACGTGGATATAGTACTGTGAATCCCCTAAACGCTCCCATTTCGGAGACGGCGCGGTGGACCCGGGTTTCAGGTTGGTGGCGATCAATTTGGCTCCCTGCCGGCGAAACACATCCATGATCTTTTCGTTATCCAGATATGATTCAGCCTCGACGGGATCCAGGTCCCCCCAATACCACACATCCGCCACGACTTTCAGTCCCGCGATCTTGATCCAAAACGCGCGGGGCGTGTCCCCGATGTATCCAATCCGGTCCCCCGGCCTGAACCCGAGTTCACGAACCCGGAGGGCGATCTGCCCGTGGGGATGATCCCCGGGGCGGTCCCCCTCGCGGACGAACTCGGCGACGGATCTCACGAACGGGAGACTCCGAACGGCCATCGCCATCCAAACGAACGCCATGCCGGCCAGGAGGACCGTGACGGCCCTCTGTCGGAGAGACGGGCGTGTCCCGACGGCAATACCCGAATAGATCCCCAGCCAGAACGACTCGAAATATCCCCCGAGGAACCTCGGCTCGATGAACACCAGCAGATAGAGGCCCACCACCACCGCGCCGGGGAACCACAGGACTCCTTGGCGGGCGATCCCCGCGAGTTGCACGGACAGCGGCACCCCGGCGAGGAGCAGGACTCCCCCGGCGGCCCCGGCAAAAAACAATATCTCCCTCCTGGAAAGATATCCCACCAAATCCTTCACGGTATTCCGCAGCAAAGCCCACTGCACGCGCCATTCGAACACGAGCGGGTCGACGGGGTGGACGGCGATGGGATCATAATGTCTCGGATAGGTCGACTGGCCCAACAGACCATATTCCTTCAATCGATGTTCGGGGGACAAAACCCCCAACGAGGGCGGCCGCGGTCCGCCGGAAAAATAGCGGTCGCGGACTTCGCCGGTTTTGATCTTATAATTCCACTTTCCCACCTCCCCCAGGGTCCAACGGCCCGTGGCGGATGAAAGCATGACCCCGAAGGGCACGATCACGACCACGAAGACAGTCGCGGCGCCCAGGTGTTTTCGGACCGTCTTCCCTTGTCCCCACGTGGAAACGAGGTTGACTGCGAGGAACATCGCCGCGGCGGGGAGCATGAATTGCCGGGCGAAGAAAGCGAACGCCAAAGAAAACCCGAAGAGCAGATAGGTCCTCCAACGCGCATCCCCGGACTTCATCCTCAGCATCAATCCGAAGATCAGATACAACAAAGCCGTTTCGCACAGATCGGGGGTGGGCGATTGTCCCCCGACCCAAAACAAAGTGGTCCATGCGAAGAGCGTATAGGCGACGATTGTCAGAACCCAATCCGGCAGAGCCCCGCCTTGCCGTCCGTCCTCCCGTTCCCCGGCGACGATCGCCGGCCGGCTCCGCAACAGACCGTTGAAGAAATAACGGAAGGCGGCGAGAGCCCCGACGAAGACGAACGCGTTGACGATGTGCAGGAGGAAAAATTCATAATAGGGGGTCGGTCTCGCGAGGCGGATGGCGAGGGCCAACAACCAGGGGTATAAAGGGCTATAGGCCAGCGTCTGAGCGGCCACCCAATCCCCCCGGACATAGGCGCCCGCCATATCCAGGTAGGTGATGCCATCCGGCCCGATCCGATGACGATAATGGATCGTCATGAGCGCCATGATGATCGCGGAGAAAAACCCCAAAAGACAGGACCACGCGCGCGGATCTCTCGCCCATCGGAGGATCCTGTCTTTCAACGGCTCCCCGGAACCCGATCCCGCCCCCCGATGATCCGTCATGGGAACACCATCCCGGCGAAACTGACGAATCCTCCGGCTCCATCGTCGGCCTGGCTGTAACGGAGCAACTGCCCCCGGGGAGCGCCGGACGGGGATTCCATGAGCCGGAGGCCCGTGTAGATGGCGGACAGTCCGCAGACATTCCTCTGGTTCCCGTCCTTCATCACCGACGCATAGAACCGTTCGGCATTCCCTTCCTCGATCCGATGCAGACTTTCCAGATCGTCCTGTTCTGTGCGCCGGTAGAGATCGGCATCCGCCGGTTCCTCATCTCCGAACGCGGGCCCCCGGTGAGACAGATCGGCCCCGATCACCACGCAGACCCGCCGTTTTTCCCGTGACAGGAGTTCCCGAAGGGCGTGGATGGTCTTTTCAACGACCGCGTGCGAGGCGGGAGACGATCCCGAGGGACAACACTCCTCGAACGACGCGCACAAGACCGGAACGATCTCGAACGGCCGTGTCGACCCGTGGAGATACTGCAGGAAAACGAGCTGGAGTTCGATGGAATGTTCCATCCGGTGAGCGATCTCATAATCGAAAGAATCGGGAGAGGTCTGGCGAAGTCTGTCGATCCAGTCGCGGGCGACCGGGACCAGTCCCAACGGCGTCTCGAAAGATTTTGATGTCAGAACGAACGGGGTCGGCGCGGGGGAATGGGACACGCCCAGGACGACATAAAGGTCCGCCCCGCCGGACATCATCAACATCTTATAAGCCCACGTATAACACCAGGCCCCCCGAGCGAAATCGATGTGGGGCGACACGAGGCCCCGGGGGACGGAACCCGTGCGCGGTTCGGGAGGGATTCCCGCGCCGCGCGGATCCGCGAAATATCCCGTCAGTTGGGCCTTGAGTTTTTCGGGGTCCTTCTCATAGATCATCCCGGCATGAGCGGCGGGACGGGTGATCAGCCTGGAAAACTCGTCCGTCACGGTCCGTCGGCGCGCGTGGAACCGTTCCGTCTCCAAAAGATAGGATTCGTCCAGCCGACGGACGATCTCCCCGATCTCCTCCGGTTTCAGGATGAGCCCTTTGAGCGCCTGGACGCAGGTGGACTGGATCTCGGGGACCGTCGTTTTTCCGTTGAGAAGTGTGGCCACCAGGAAGACAGCGGGAGGGAGGAGGACGATCTGGGAAAGGTATCCCTCGCGGTCCCGAATGGCGATGAGGTCCTCGTCCTTGACTTTGACGGGGAACGCTTCGAGTCCCGCGCGGAGTTTAGGAAGGAGGTTCATCCGCGACCGGGAGACGGATCGATCTCTTCCGGCGAAAGGAATGTGATCAGGGAACCACGGCCCGCTCCGTCGGAAAAGGCGATCCCGTCGGGGAGGAGGATCCGGCACGAGGACCCCGGGGTCAGGGGGAAACTGGAGATCCCCTTCATCAGGAAGTGCCCGGCCGCCTGCCCCAGACTGGGCTGATGACCGACCAGCAGAAGAGACCGGCATCCGCCGAAATCCTCCAAACCTTTCACGATGTTCCTGACCGACGAATCGACGGAGAGGAACGGGACCGGGCGGGGAGGAGCCTTCTTCAGGATGCCATGGATGATATCGGCGGTTTGGACGGCGCGGAGATAAGGGCTGGTCAACATGATTTCCGGGGACCATCCCTGCCGGACCAGGTGACGGGCCATCCGCCCCACATCGTCGCGACCCGATTCGGTCAGCGGGCGATCCGCATCCCGCCCGTTCCCCGCGGTCTCAGCGGCCTGTCCGTGACGGATGAGGCACAGTTCCATGCCGGCTCACGGGCACATCTGTCCGGAACGCCTCACGGAGAGACTTTCCGGAACTGTTTCTTCCCGACCTTCAAAATCCGGGGACGATCGACCGTCACGGGTTGATCCTCCGACAGTCGTTCCCCATCCAGCTCCACGGCGCCCTGCCGGATCAATCGCCTCGCCTCGTTCTTGGACGGGGCGGTCCCCGCTTCGACCAGAAGGTCCACGAGGGCGACGGGGGAGCGGGCCACACGGTGTTCGGGCATATCGGACGGCATCTCCCTTTTGGAGAACACGCTCTGGAAACGGACGCGGGACTGTTCCGCCGCGCCGGTCCCATGATACCGGGCCACGATGACCTGGGCCAGGCGGTGTTTGGCCTCCATCGGGTGGAGCGCCTTCATCTCGGGCAGGTTCTCCTCGGTGAGCAACTCGAAATATTTCCACATGATCGTATCGGACACCGCCATGATCTTCCCATACTTCTCATCCGGGGTGTCTGTCAGCGCGATGGTGTTCCCGTAGGACTTCGACATTTTGCGGACCCCGTCGGTCCCCTCCAGAAGGGGGAGGGTCATGATGACCTGGGGTTCCTGACCCGCGTCCTTCTGCATCTGTCTTCCCATCAACAGGTTGAACAACTGATCCGTGCCTCCCAATTCGACGTCCGCGCGCACCGCGACGGAATCGTATCCCTGGAGCAGGGGATAGAGCAACTCCAGCAGGGAGAGCGGTTTCCCCTCCTTGAGTCGTTTGGTGAAATCATCCCGCTCGGTGAGTTGTTGGACCGTGTGCCGCGAGAGGAGGGACAGGATACTGTCCGGACCCGTCGAGGACTGGTTGGCGAAAAGCGGGCGGAGCCATTCTGAATTGCGACGGACCTCGAGGTCCGGGACGGACAACGTCTTCTCAAGCTGTTGTAGGTATGTCGCCGTGTTTTTCTCCACGTCGGCCGGGCTCATGGGAGGACGCGTCTCCGAGCGGCCCGAGGGATCGCCGATCAAGGCCGTGTAATCACCGATGATGAAGACGATCCGATGCCCCTCCTCCTGGAATTGGCGGAGCTTGTTGAGCGTCACCGTGTGGCCCAGGTGAAGGTCGGGCGAGGTCGGGTCCACGCCGAGCTTTATCCGGAGGGACTTTTTCCGGGCACACTTCGACTTCAATTCCTCGTCTGAGACGAAATCGACCAAACCTCGTCGGATCCGATCTGGAAATGCGGCTGTTTTAGTCATGGGGTTCCCACGTGATTATAATTCAATTCCGGCCGGCGTGTAAAACGGCTCATAAGGGGGTGAGGGGTTCCATCGGCAACCAACGGAGAACCCGGCCCAGAAGCCACCGGTGTCCGCCGGCCCAGCGCTTATTGTAGGCTCGGACCGTATCGTTGTATAGTTCGACCGTATCGCCGAGCGCCTTCTCCAGGTGGCTCAGCGCCTCGAAATCCATCTGGAAGAGGGACCACTGTTCGTCCGCATCCGTCGATTGATGGAGTCGGGCGGCGTAGATCTCGTGATAACGGCGCGACAGTCCGCGGACGATCCTCAACCGTTCCGGAAGGGATCCCGCCCGGTTCAATTGCGACAGTCTTTTCTCGATGTCCGCAAAACCCGCGGGGTCCGGCGACACGCTGTTGTTCCGCCGGAACATCGGTTCCGCCGCCTGTCTCCAATCCCGCAGAGTATCGTCGAGTATCCTTTCCAACTGGGCGGCATGGCTCCGGATATCCAGGATACTTTTGGAGTTTTGATACAGGACGGCCAGCGAGCCGCACATCACCATCCCGCCCAGGCCGAACCAGACCAGATTCATGGCAGGCTCCTCCGGCCATCGGGAGAGGGCGGCGGGGCTGAGCGGATCGGCGTCGGGATCACCGGGAATCCTCGGGGGGACGGACAGCGGTGCGGAATCAGGATCCTTCCAATTCAGCGTTCCAATAGATGTTGTCGATGAAACGCTGCCAGGAAGACCGTATCTTGAAGTGTGACTGAAGAACGAGAGAGGCGGGTCCCCTCCATTTGGGTTTCGACGGGGCGATGATCAGTTTCATGCCGGCCTCTTTGGGTGACATATCCCCCTTTTTCAAATTGCAGGGGATGCACGAGGTGACGATGTTGGTCCAGTCGGTGCCTCCGCCGCGGCTTCGCGGGACCACGTGGTCCAGATTCAATTCCTGCGTTGGCAATTTCTTCCCGCAGTAACAACACCGGTATCCATAATGCTCGTAGATATTGCGCCGCGTGAATTTCACTTCCTTGAGGGGGAGCCGGTCATAGAACTTCAATGCGATGACGTCCGGGATCGCGATCTTGAAATGCGGGGTGTTCACAAAACCGGCGGGATGTGTCTTCAGCAAGTGGGACAGGTCACGCCAGTCGTCGAAGGAATAGGTCCTGTATTCTTCGTCCACCACCTGGGCGTGGTCGGTATAGAGCAACGTGAGAGCCCGTCGCCAATTGGTGATATCGACGGCATAGAACTTCCTGTTCAGAACCAAGACATCGGTGGACATAAATCGAAGGATGAGGCGAAGTTATTCAGCGACCAGGACACAGACGGGGAGCGGCTTCAGACGGACCCCCTGCTCCACCATCCATTCGGCAGCCCGCCGGAGAACGTCCTCCTCCGCCTCCATCTCCAGGACCAACTCGCCGACATCATCGGTGACCTTGGCCTGCTGTATCACGAAAGGGATCCGGAATTGGCGGGACATCTGATAGACCACCGGCTTGCGGATCAGTTCCGCCGAGTACACCAGTTGAAAGGTCTTCTTCACGACCGGACCACCCCGCCGGCGATCGCCGGGACGATGCTCACTTCGGCCCCATCGGGCACAGGGGCCGCCTGGTCTCCCCGGCCACGGACGTCCTCCCCGTTCACGAAAATATTGACGAACCGGCGGATGTGCCCCGTCTCATCGCAGAGGCGCTCCCACAAACCCGGATATTGTCCCTCCAAATCCTTCAGGATCTCCACGACGGTCTTCCCCTCCGCGGAGACAACGGGCTGATTCTTCGTCAACATCCTGAGTGGAGCTGGAATCCTCACCTTGACCGGCATGACGCTATCCTTTCATTCGACGCTGTGAACCGCTGCGCGCTCTTCCTGGGCGCCTCTTCCGACGATATTCTATCAGAGTCTCCGTGCTTTTTCAATTTCTTCCGGAAGGCCCCGTCCGTCAGATCCGCTCGCAGACGAAATGCGTGAGTTTCCGGCCGGCATCGGGGATGTCTTTCCTGTGCGCGAAAGGGGTCTTCACCGTCTCATCCAATCTGAATCCCACCCGGTCCAGCGCTTTCCGGATATACCAGAAGGGGTAGACCCTGTCCCCCAACGTCGGGTCGTAGAGATATCCGGATGAAGAGACCGACGGGGAGACGGCGCGATATCTTTTGAGGAGCGTGGACAGGAGGATCTTGACCATGGCCCGGAGGAGACCGCCCAAATAATCGAGATTGGACAAATAGCTTTCATTGAGGATGATCAACCATCCTCCCTTTTTCAAGACGCGATGCAATTCCTTCAAGACCTCCTCGAGGTTGTCCGCGTGATGCAAGGAAGCGCAGGCCACGACCACGTCGATGCTGTCATCCTCCAGCAAGATCGGGGTGAACAATCCCGTCACGGGTTCGATCACCGTCATGTCACCGCCCAATTCCCTCGCCACCACCGGCAACAGGCGGCTCAACAGGAATTCGCTGCTATCGAGACAATAGATCCTCCCGCCCGCCACGTGTCTCGACAAGAGGGCGCTCAGCCATCCCGTCCCTCCGCCCACATCCAATATCCGCATGCCCGGCCGGACAAACCGTTCCCAAGGGATGACCTTCACCGCATCCATGCTCGTCCATTTCGTCCTCAACCAGAGCAGGTGTTCCTCCGGATCGGTCCATTCGCGGGAATTCTCCGGATGATGCAATTCGACGGACTGACGCCAATCCGGGACACCTCTCTTGCTCTGTTCGACGATCCAATTCTCACTCATGGGCCATGCCCCTTCACCCCGTCCTTTAAAATCCCGATCCATCCGACCGGATGGTACGCGGTCCTCCGGACATTATAAGACATTTATCACCGCCGAAGGGACCTGCGTCACCGGGCCGGATCCGTTTTTTCATCCAGTGACTCCCCGGGACTCAGCGGCTCGCCGCCTCGAAGGCGTCGGCGACGATCTCCCAGAACGGTTTGTCCGGAGTGCCCGACTCTTTTATGAAATCTTCCTTATAAGATCGATAGGAGGGTTTATGGACCTCCAAGACCGGGACAGTCGACGTCGAGGGGGCGGTATCCATATTGATCGGTTTCTGTCTGAATATTTTGGCCGTGGCCCGGATCATGTCTCCCACGCGGCTCCGGTTGAAATCATCCGATGTGACGAACAGGAGGGGCTTTTCATACAGCACGGCAAAACTCACGGCGACACTGCCGTGGGTGGCCACGAATTCCGCATCCGCGACCAGATCCACCGTGCGTCCCAGCTCACAACGGCGCCCCTCGAAACAGTCCGGGGATAGATCATACCGGGAACGCGGGTGGGCCGCCACGACCATGGAGACGCCGAAAGAATCCTCCAGATATTTAAAAAACACGTTGAGCGTCCGGTAATAGGATTGCGCGTCGAGCTGTTTTTCCTTTTCGGCGCCCCCTTCGGGATGATAGGGGGCATATTCATCCAAAAAGACGCCGTAGGGTCGCCCCTTCTGCGAACCTCCGGTCCGGCGCTGTTCCAGATAGCGGTCATAATCCATCGAATGAGCCCTGACGATGATCGTCTTGGAATCGGGCCGGAGCCCGTACAGCGGATATCGTCGGCCCCCCGCCAACAGATATCGTGGAGAGGAGAGATCCAAAGCCGCCGGCGGGATCGCGTGGTACAAGAACCTCTTTTTGTGATAAAGGAATGCGTCCTTCCATCTCGCCACATCCCATCGCCTCAAGGTCGACACAGCCCGGCTCCAAAAGCTCACGAGGGGAGTGGCGTCCGCCGCATACTGAGCGTACTCCATGCCTTCCTCCTTCAAGAGGCGGTAAAATGGTTCCGTCGCCTGATTCAATCCGAAAGTGACGATCGCCAAAGAGTCCCGACGGCTTTTGAGGAACGCCGCCGCCTGATCCCACGTCGAAACCGTTGTCATCTCCTTTCCCGCATATCGTTGAGGAGGATCGTAGGTGCGCATCAACACTTCGCTCACCAACAGGGAGAGGTCCAGACAATACACCTCGTATCCCCGCGCCTTGAAAACATCGACCCCATACTGATGGTATTCCCTCTGCGTGATCGGGATCCCGAAACAATAACACACCTTTTTTTTCATACCCATGTTCAGTTGAACCCCATGAACTGTCTGGCTTTGCCGAACAGATACGGGAAATCCGCGGGATGGAAACCGAATGTCTCCGGGAATTTATAGATCGCCAAAAAGACACCGCCGGAATAAACCAATCCCGTCACGAAAAAACGGAGCGCCACCGGACCCGCCGCCATCGGAGTCGCGTTGACGGCTTGTGTGGCGAGATAACCGATCGCCAAGAATGCGGCGACCGTCATGACCTGGAGTCTGAAATACCTCCCGAACGGGATATGGATCAACCGGGAGATGCAGTACAATCCCACGTTGACGCTCGTGAATTGAACCAAGACCATCTTCAGGGCCAACCCCGTCGCCCCCGCGTTCAACCCGCCAAGACGGGCCGGCGCGATAAGAAAATACGTCAACACGATCCCGATCAGCTCGAAGACGATCCCGATGTTCCGATAGATCCTCGTGTGCCCCCCCGCCAGGAGCACGGTATTGCTCATCTGTCCGTAGGTCTGATGGATCGGAAAAAACGCCATGATCATCAGGCTGGGGGCGGCGCCGACGAACCGCGATCCGCCGAAGATGGAGATGACCGCGTGCGACTGAAATACGATGAAACACCCGAAGAACGCGGCCAGCGCATAGAGGGACGGGACGTATCGGTCGAAAAGGCGGCGCAAGGCGTCATAATCGTTCTGAGAGAACGCCACGGCATAATCCCGGAGCAGGAGGGGCGTCATCGCGGAACCGAAGACGAAGCACAAGGCCCCGATGCTGGATGAAAGCCCGTAAAACCCTTGCTGAACGCTGCCGGAAAAGACCTGAAGGAGCCACCGATCCAGGATGTTGACGGTCACCCCCACGCAGGACGCGCTGAACAGCGGGACGCTGTAACGGTAGAATTCGGGGATGTACGATTTGATCCGCGTCCAAGAGACGGCCGTCCACTCCCGCGCATGGTTCGTCTTCCTCTTGACGATCCACGCGAAGGACAGGATCTGAAAAAGCATCATCGCGTAATAAGCGCCGAAATAGTTCGTCAGGTTCAAACGGCTGGAGAAGAACAGGAGGAGAATGACGATCATCCCGAAGATCTTCTGGAAGACCCGTACCTGTTCCGCATAGACGGTCAGCCCGCAGGCGTCCACCACCATATCCAACCCCTGCGAGTACCAGAAGATCACGGTGTAGAGCGCGGCGCAATACACGTAAAAAAGATGCTGATCCGGCCAGAGGCTCGCCGAGAAGCCGGTCCCGTGGGAGAGCAGGACGAAAAAGACGAGAACGGCCGCTCCCAGCGCGATGAACCTGAAATAGAAGACGATCAGCCCCGTCTCGGAAGACCGCTGTGAGAACTTCGTATAGAACGCGTTCGTCGCGTTCATATCCAGGAAGTCCCGGATCTGTCTGAAATAGTTGATCAGGAAGTTAAACTCCCCGTACGCTTGGGGGCCCAGGGCGCGGGGCACGAAACTGGCGATCACCAGGCTCATCCCGAACGAGACGATATTGGCGAAGAGTTTGTAGGCGTAGCGTTTTTTGATGGAATGTTCGGGGATCATATCCGATGGACCGAGTCCTCGTCCTCCTCGGTCACGTGAGCGAATCTCCTCCCAATCCGATGTCCACCGCCGTCCAATAGGAACGGGCCCGGATCAGGTCATGGGCGCGCGTTCGGCCCTGCCGGGCTATTTTCTCGCGGTCCGCCTCGTGCGTCAGATAGAACTCGATGACATCGACGGCCTGCTCGGGTGAATCATACGACACAAAATGTTCTCCCGACGTGAAATACCTCTGGATGCCGGGGACCTCGGGCGCCACCAGCAACGAACCGCAAGCCATCGTCTCGATGTACCGGTAGATCAAGTGGGGGATCCACGTCCAATCCGAGCCGCTGGCAGTCGTTTGGGCCGACGTGGTCACGACCAGGGCGGCATTGGTCAATCCCGACCAATAATCGAAATCCGAGAACCGGGCGCTCCCCAGTTGTCGGCCGCGCACCTCCATCCGAAGACCTCGGGCCTCTAGCCCTTTCTCGATCTTTGACAGGATGGTCTGACGGGGCTCGTACAGAGATCCCATAAAAAAGGCGGTCGGCGGATCCTTCTTCTGCCGCTTGGAATAGATCTCATTCAAAAAATCCAGGGTCTTCAGTGAGATCGGCATCGGACTGGGTCCGATGATCCTCCGATGAGGAAAAATAGGGAGCACGATCCGGGGCGGTAGGAGACCGACCACGACGCCGCGGACCGCGGTGACCATGGCGCATTGGGCGCGCCAGACGCGTTCCCCCATATCGGCCATCCCCACGATGGGGATCACCCGGCGCGAAGCCAGCAGCAGGGAGATCCGGAACGCTTGCCAAGGACCGGTACGCCAATCGTGCCCACCCGTGCGCGGGTCCTGCGCGTAGTGAGTGGGACGGATCGTGTCCAGCGCCCGTTTCACCTGCGTCAGGTACCCCTCTTCCTTCGTGATGCAGACCTTGTGCACCCGACTCTCGCCGAGATATTCACAGGCCGTCTGGTAGAGTTCCTTATATTCGATCAACTCCCATCCCCGGACGCCCGCCTCGATGCACAACACCGTCTTCCTCCGTTCTCCGCGTCGGCACAGGCCGATCGCCTGCATCCACTGGAGAGGGAACAACGCGAGTCTCATGATCCAATAGGGGATGTACACCAACCGGGGGAGCAAGGATATCCTGATCCAGGATCCGTTCATAACGACGTCCCTCCCTTGAGAAAATCGGAAATCATGGTTTGACCTCTTTTGATTCGATGGCTGCCGCATCCTGGCGATTCCGGGTATCGCCGATCACCTTGGCGGGAACACCGGCGGCGATCGCATGGTCCGGGACATCCTTGGTGACCACGGCGTTGGCGGCGACCAGGACGTTGTCGCCGATCCGGACCCCTCCCGTGATCACGGCGCCGGAGGCGATCCAACACCCTCGGCCGATGTGGATGTCATATCCCGAGCGGGGCACTTCGCGTCCGTCTCCTCCCCCTCCCATGGACAGAGAGGCCCGCATCCCGTCACGGAAAGCGTGCCGGCCCGTCAACACCATGACGTTGTAACCAAACACAGTGTTATCCCCGATGAAGATGGAACCGCTTTCGATGTTGAGCAGGGCATTGGCCAGGCGGACCCGGTCGCCCAGGTGGAGAGTTCCTCCATCCCCCTCACAATAATAGGTTTGGTAAGAATAGTATTTCAGAAATCGGATGACCGGTATGACGATCGCCCTCGTCTTCATCATCAGAGTTCTCTTCCAGCTCATGATCGAACCTCCCTTGTTCACAAAAAATCGTTGGCCCGGCCGACCGCCGGCGACACCCAGAGCGCATTCCCCGTGTAGAGCCTCTTTTGGGTCGTCTCTCTCGTGTCGTAGAGATTGACGAAATGGAAGCCGAGTTCCGCCATGAAGACGGCGATATCCCAGAAAAAGGCCTGCCCTTCCCGATAGGGAACGAAAAACACCTCCGTCATGACGGCGCCGACGGACTTTTCCGTCAACAACGGCAGCGCCCCCTTCAGGACTTCGAGGTCGTATCCTTCCGTGTCGATCTTCAACAGGTCGATCTTTTTCAGAGACATCTCCCGGACCAGGCTCGCGACCGTCAACACCTTCACCCGGATCTGCCGGTCCACCTCATGGTCTCCGGTCGGCACACGCTCGGACAATCCCTTCACGGCGGGCAGGATCCCGCCGACAGCGCTCTGTCTCATCAACAAGAACCGGGTCTCACCATCCCGGGGACCGGAAGCCACCGGCAAACAGGTGACGCGACGGGCCGGGGAGCGGACCTCCGCCGCGACGGACTCGAAATCCTTGAACACGGCCGGGTTCGGCTCCAGGCCGACGTACAAAAAGGGCGTCCCGCACATCGCGGAGAACGATTTCAGGGTCTCGCCCCGATGGGCTCCCACATCGACCATGACGGTCTCTCCCGAACCGAGGGGCTTCAACAACTGCAGGGCCGCCGAGAGACCGGCTTCCGGCCATTCGTTGGATTGTTCCTGACGATCTTTTTCCATGGGGATTCCTTTTACCTCTTTATTGAAGCCCGCCGGACGCACGCGGTCCCGTCGATCACGTCGACGCCCCGGTCCGTTCCCAAACAGGCCAAAAATCCTTGATCCCTCCGTCCCGATAAAGCATCTGCAGGGACAGTTCCAGGTTCTGGTTCATCCGCGCATAATCCGGGAGATGCTCCAACGCCGTCCGAGGGAAGGACACCTCGTATCGGAACGTCCCGGGACGGTCTTCCAGCGACGGGCGATCGTCCTCGCTGGCGAGCCAGCGGGGGATATCATGGTTCAATGACACGGTCTGGACCGACGTCCGGGGAACGGCTTCCCTGAACAGATGGCCGACGTCACGACTTTTCAAGAATGTCTCCATATCCTTCAAAATGGTCTCGGGAATCCCCGCCGGACGGGACTGGCGACCCAGAACGCGCAGTTCGGCCAACGCCAGATCCAGGCATTCCGCATAATGGCGCGAGAGGAGGACGGCCTTGTATTTGCGCAAGAGATTGTCCCCATATCCCCCCGCCCGGAGCTGTTCGTAGCGGCCCTCCGTGTTGAAAAACCCGATGAGCGCCTCTCTCGACTCGAAAAGTTCCTCCTGGGTCTCCCGAAGATACGACCGATAGACGGAAGAGATCTCCCCGCCTTTCCGGATCCGGTCGTGAAGGGCGAAGATCCATCGGGACACGTCCCAACGGTTCTCCAGCAGGTATTTTTTGATCGGGTACATCTCCAGAGACCCGGCGAACACGGTGATGACCAGCGACAGGGCGCGTAATTCCATGTAGTCCTCGAACGGCATGTCCTTCGTCCCGACGACGACCTTCTCGGTCTCGTAGATCCGGACGCCGTCCAACTCCGAAAAACAGCGCGGCACGATCCGGAACCGGGTGTCGAACCCGTAACGCCGCTCATATTCCTTGGTG
This sequence comes from Elusimicrobiota bacterium, assembly GCA_022709755.1. Lineage (GTDB taxonomy): Bacteria > Elusimicrobiota > Elusimicrobia > FEN-1173 > JAKLIF01 > JAKLIF01. Next base: position 124,694 of record JAKLIF010000001.1, read on the forward strand.
GAGATCAACGTCCCGTTCAAGGCCATGAGCGTGTAGATCACGATGTTCTGCACGTTCGAATTCAACACCGTGGAAACAGTCTTGATGAAGCTCTCTTTCGTCTCTCCGGGCAGGGACAGGATCAACTCCGTCGCGGTGTTCTTGTCGATCTTCAGAGCCACCTCTTTTTGAAAGGCGGTGAATTCGTCGAAAGGGAGGTTGTGCCTCTGGATGTTCTTCAAGACGGAGGGTGTCAGGGTCTGGAGGGCGATGCTCGGAGTGAACTTGTATTTCAGAAGCGAAATCAGATTCAGAAGTTTTTTGGGGTCCTTCCCCGAATTGACGTTGAAATTCCGTGGCCAATCGTATTTATCCTGGACTTGCCGTATCACCCGGGCGATCTCGATGTCCTCCTCGAAAAGGCCGAAGTTGGTGTTGGCGAGGTAAAGAGTCACGTCGGGCCGGTCCCGGAACCGTTTTCCCAGATAGTCCATATCGGCGGCGAATATCGGGGCGGACTGGAAGAGCATGCGCGAATAATACGCGTCGCTGGTATGGCAATAGGCGCATCGGAAAGGACATCCCCGATGCGTCTGCAGGAACGGACTGAACCCGTCGTCGAGAAAACCGTCGAACCACCCTTCGGCGTAGAGCGGGCCGAACCCGTCGAGCGACTCCAGGCGCGGCGGCCGTCCGGCCGGCTCGTTCAACTCCCGTGTCCGGGAGTCCAGCGAATAGGTCCCCGCCGGGGGCGAATCATGCAGTCCCTCCGCTTTTTCGCCGGAGACCAGCCGTTGGACCGCGTCGGAGAACGGGATCTCTCCGTCATAATTGACGCCCAGGTCCACGAAAGGTCTCAATTTCAAAAATTCCGCCTTTTCCTCCGCGGAGGAAGGGAGGTTGGGCCCTCCGGCCACGATGAAACAGCCGGGGTGGGCTTTCTTGGCGAGACCGGCGGCGTGGAGGTTCAGTTCGCTGTTCCAGGAATATTGAGCGAGGCCGAGACAGTCCGGCTGCCAGGTTTTCAGACTCTCCAGGAACCGGAAGGGGTCCTTGAAGATCCGTATGTCGAACTCGTGCCGCACGTGGTCTTTCAGATGTTTCGCGATCAGCACGGACCCCAACGGCGCGGTGTTGGTATGAACACCGACCGTCATATGGTTGAGGTCGAGAAAAGCGATCTTCATCGGAAAACCTTTTATTTCACCCTGTGTTTCAACACCCATTGACCGCTGCTTTTATCCCAGAGGTGGGGTGACATCGTCCGGTAGAGGTCGATCACCTCCCAGAACTCCTCTTCGTTGATCTTCAGGTATTCCAGGAATTCCGGGAAGTATTTTTTAGGGAACTCGCCGTCATAGCGGTGGACGAGGCTGATGCCCTCCTCCCGGGTGATGTGACCGTCCCGGATCTCGTGGGCGGCGTCGGACGTGGCCCGTCCGATCCCGAATTTGACGAACCCCAGATAGAAATGGAACCCATCGGTCTTATCATCCAGACTGGCGTATTTGGAATATGTCCCCTCGGAGCGGACGGGATTGGCCTGAAAGCCGGTGTGCTCGGCGGTGTAATAATAATTCTCCTGCGGCACCCATTTCTTGTAATAGGAGAACCAATGCATCTGCGCGTCGATCTTCCTCAATTGATCCAGCGGCGGGTGCCAGTAGAAACTGAACTTCTCGTGTTCGACCTCCTGCTTCGTAAAGACGCCGGCCCGCAGTCCCTCTTCCGTCAACGCCGTCAGGCTGGATCCGGCAAAATAGAGTTCGCTCCAATCCTCGACGTCCTCGTAGGGCTTCCCCTTGTTCTTGGTGGACCCTCCGTATTCGATCTCACCGCTCTCTCCGTAGAACACCAGCGGGATCCCGAACTTGACCGACATATGGAACGCCAGCGCCTTCTGACCCAGACCGAACACCTTGAAGTGGTCCCCCCACAGCTCGAACGCCACTTTGGACAGTTTCCTGTGCAAGACGCCGTTCGGGAAGACCAGGACGTTGTCGAAACCGGAGTCCTTGAACGCGAGGTAGTTTTTCCACCCGATGTCCGTATAGATGTGGGGAGCCCACGTCACCGTCAACGGATGCATCCCGTAAACGTATTTCAACTGATGGGCGACATATCCGCTGTCTTTCCCCCCGCTGCCCGGCACGATGCAATCGTAGCTCCCGTCCTTGGAGCGGTAACGGTCGAGCAGGTCGACGAGCATCTTTTCGCGCTCGTTCCAGTCGATGACGTTGTGTTTTTCATGGGCATAATGGCAGGCGCTGCAGACCCCTTTGTCGTCGAACGTGATCCGGGGGCGCTGGTTGGACACCACGCACTTGGTGCAATAGGTGACATGTTCCGGCCGATGCTCGAGCTGTTTATCCAATGTCTTTCCACCGAATAGCAACATGGGTTCTCCTCCGCTTACAGTTCTATGAAACTTTTCAACAGGGAGAGGCCGTGCTCTCCGCTGCGTTCCGGGTGGAACTGGCATCCCCACAGGTTCCCGCGATGGGTCACCGAACAGAACCGGTCTTTTCCATACTGGGTCTCGGCCACGACCGCCGCCGGCTCCTCCGGACAACAGACGAACGAATGCACGAAATAAAAGTAAGTCCCGGGAGACACCGACGCCAGGATCCCTTTTTCCCAGGCGGGACCGGCGGACGGCTTTTCGACGCTGTTCCAGCCGATCTGCGGGATCTTCAATTCCGTGATCTCGGATTCGGACCGATGGAAACGCACGACCTGCCCGCGGATGAAATCAAGTCCCCGGTGTTCTCCGAACTCGAAACTTTTCGTGAACAACAGTTGCATCCCGAGACAGATACCCAGCATCATCTTGCCCTGGTCGACGGATTCCTTCAACACGCCGATCAGGTCCGCGCGATCCAACTCCTGCATCGCCTTCTCGAACGCCCCCACCCCCGGCAGAAGGATCCTGTCGGCCCGCCGGATCACAGCCGGGTCCGACGTGATCTCCGCCGAATATCCCAGGAAAGTGATAGCGCGCTGGAGATTGAACAAATTCCCCATGCGATAATCGACGATGACGATCTTGTCTTGTCTCATCCCATCCTCACGAGAGCGGCCAGCGACACGGAATCCCCCGGGAACACAGGAATTCCTTCACCCGGCCGATGCTGGAGACGGCCAATTGAGTGCTCATGAAAGGAGTTCCGCCGCGGTTCTTCTTGAGAAACTCGATGTTCCCCTCCGCCTCATAATTCTCCCGGGTGGCGACCGACGACAGGTAGTTGTAATGAAAGATGGACGAGGCGCACACGGCATCCACCCCGGGGAGCCCCGCCACGTCGGCGACGTGTTCCGGACGGCCGCACCCGCCGCAGACGATCAGTGGGACGGTCAGCGTCTCCGAGAGCCTCCGGACGAGGTTCAATTCATATCCCTTGGCCGTCCCCTCCTGGTCGATGGAGGTAACGAGGATCTCCCCGGCCCCCAAGTCCACCAGTCGCCGGGCCCAATCGAAGACGTCGAGTTCCGTGAACTCCCGCGCGTTGTCCGTGTAGGCGTAATATCGACCGTCGATCAATTTGGCCTGTATGGATCCGACGATGCACTGAGACCCGAACATCTTCGCGCCCTGGGTGATCAGATCGGGCTGATGGACCGCCGCCGTGTTGATGGCGATCTTGTCCGCGCCGGCACAGAGGAGGTTGCGCATGTCTTCCAGCGAGCGGACTCCGCCGCCCACCGTCAAGGGGATGAACACGTTCTCGGCCGTCTTCTTCACGATCTCCAGCAGGTTGTTCCGTCCGTAAAGGCTGGCCACCGCATCGATGTAGATCAACTCGTCGGCGCCTTCCCGGTAATAGGTGTGCGCAAAGTCCCACGGTTTCCCCAGGACTCGCAATCCCTCCAAATGGATCCCTTTGACGAGGTTGGGACCCTTGATGTCCAGCCGGGGAATGATCCTGAGGGTCCTGCGCATCTCATTTCCTCCGTTTCAGAAGACTCTCGGCGACGAGGAAATCGAACGCATCGTCGATGTCGACCGACCGTTCCTTGGGCATGAGGTATATCCGGCTCCCCGGCAGGATGACGCGACGGCCCCGCAGCAAGGTCTTGGTCCACCAGACATAGACGGAGGAATTCATGTCATAGACGGTCGGCGCGGATTGACGGGTCTTGAACTCTCCCGGATTGACCAGCGTGACGGCCCCCCGGGCGTTGATTTTGACCATGTTGAAATAGGGGTTCCGATGCGCCTCGGCCACGGAAAAAACGCTGGGTGCGCGTCGACGGACCAGGAGGTCGATGCTCTCGTCGATGTCGCGCACGCCCCTCAACGGGGTCGTCACGTGCAAGAGCACGATGATGTCATAGGCCCCGTCGTCCCGATCACGGAGCCAGTTCACGGCGTGCACCAGCACGTCGACGGTCCCGGAAGAGTCCCTTGCCAACCGGGCCGGACGGAGGAACGGGACTTCCGCTCCGTGCCGGCGCGAGACGGCGGCGATCCGGGGACTGTCCGTCGACACGATCACCCGGTCGATGTAACGGGACTTCCGGGCCTGATCGATGGTATAGGCGATCAGGGGCTTCCCGGCCAGGAGACGGATGTTCTTTCCGGGCAGACCCTTCGAACCGCCCCGTGCCGGGATGATGCAGAGTATCCTGAACTTGCCGTACATCAGGCCCTCCCCGACAATTCCAGGGCGCGGATCCCGTCGGGCACCCCGATGAGGGGGCGTTCGCGGCCGGCGACACACCGTATGAAATGAGCCAACTCGTCCCGATAGGTCTTGTCCAGATCGAAGAATCTCTTGTCTGTCAGGACTCGGCGCCGCCCCGGAGAGAGGATCTCCATCCGTTTCCCGATCAGGTCACACTCCAAAACCGCTTTGGTTCCGACGATCCGGATGGTGCGGCGCGGGATCCTCTGAAGATAATCCATGTGCACGGAACACGTGAACCCGTCGGCGTATTGATAGAGTCCCTCGAAGAGACTCTCGACCTTGGACTCAAGCCCTCCCGCGCGCGAACGCATGGTCGCGTGTCGGACGGGGTCGCCGAACAGATATCTCATGTAATCGATCTCGTGGGAGAGGTCCAGGGCGACGCCGCCTCCCCGTTTCGGATCGGCGCTGTAAGTCCTCTTCCAATCGCGGCCCGGCCGCCAATCGGGCAGATATTGCCCGACCTCGAAGCGAGCGCTGTAAACCGTCCCCAGCACCCGGCGGTCGAGCAAGCCCTTGATGTGACGGATCGCCCCCAAAAATCTGAAGTTATAGGCGATGAATATCTTCCCCCGACGGGCCCACGGGAGCAGGCGCCTCGCCTCTTTCAAAGAATGTGAAACCGGTTTTTCGATGAAGACCGGCATCCCCCGTTTCAAAAACGGGACGGCCGTTCCGACGTGCCGATCCGTTTCGTTGCAGATCATTGCGAAATCGGCCGCGACACCGGCGGCGCTCCCGATGACCGTCACCCGGGCCGGGAGTCCGCCCAAGGGGCGGAGGCAACCCGGGCGGCGGCTCACCACACGGATGTCCCGCACGCCCATCCCGGCGAGATTCCGGATGTGTCTCCGACCGATCGATCCGCAACCGATGACGAGCGCTCTCATGGGGTTCACCAGGCCGTCCATCCCCCGTCCACCAGGAGGTTGATCCCCGTGACGTAGGACGAGGCGTCGGACGCCAGATAAGCGACCGCTCCGACGATGTCGCCGGGATCGGCCATCCGGCCCAGGGGGGTCCTTCGGACATACTGTTTCACGAAAGCCGGCGACTGCCCGTCCGCCACACCGCCGGGAGACACGGCATTGACCCGCACCCCTTTTTTCCCGTAACGCGTGGCCAGATACCGCGTGAAAGCGATGACCCCTCCCTTGATGGCGGCGTAGGCGGCCGGGGTGGTCATGGACGTTTTTTCGTAGATGCCGAAGTCCGGCCCCACGACACCATAGATGGACGCGATGTTGATGATGGATCCTCCTCCCGACTCCGTCATCATCTCCGCCGCGATCTGGGACGAGAAGAAATATCCGCCCAGGTGGGCGTCCACGTTCTTCTTCCACGACTCGGCCCTCTTCTCGCCCGACGGGGTACCCCAATCCTTGGTCCGCGGATAGGCGCAATTGACGAGGATATCCAACCGTCCTTCCCTCTTCCGGACCTTCTCGAAAGCCGACCGGATGGACGATTGTCTCGTGATATCGAGTTTCACCGTCGACCGGCCCGCCGGCGATCGAGGAGGGCGGCTGTCGGCGCTCGTGACGCGGGCACCCAGAGAAACGAGCCCTCTCACGATCTCGCGGCCGATGAGCCCTTCTCCTCCCGACACCACGGCGACACGCCCTCTGCAGCTGAAAAGTTGTCCATCCATACCGGTCATCCCCTTTCGGTCCTTTTGAACATCGGAACGTCATAAAAAGGTTTCTGCACCGTCTTGATCCGTCCGGAAAAGCGCTTAAGGACCGCGACGATTCGACGGGCCGTCCGTCCGTCTCCATACGGGTTCCGGACGCGGGAGCATCTCTTTTGGAAAGAAACGCTCAGCGCCTGACGGATCGCCGCGCGGATGGAGGGTTCATCGCCGCGACAATTAATGACACTCGGGGCCATCAACCTGCCTTTTTGACGGTCCCCGACATTGACCGTCGGCGTCCCCAACGAGGGAGCCTCGATGATCCCGCTGGAAGAATTCCCCACGACCGCATCGACATAGGACACGGCGGAGAGATACCGGGCGGCGCCCAACGACGGGACACAGACCGACCGGCCGGGATGGGCCCTGACGAACCCGTCGATGCGCGACATGATGGCGCGGCCTCCGACGTCCGCGTTGGACGCGGTGAACAGGACCCGCAGGTCCGGAAAGGATTCCAACGACTTCAACAGCGGATCGATCTGATCCCCGGCCGGGACCCTCCTCAGTGTTTCCGGATGGAACGTGACCAAGACGCTCCGCGGCCCGAATGAAAAACCGATGTCCCTTTCCAGACGCGTCCGGGGGATCCGCGAGACGCTCCGGATGTTGTCGATCCCCAAAGCGCCGACGTTGAAAACCCGGTCGGGGCTCTCCCCCAACTGGATGACGCGGCGCCGGTATTCCGCATTGGACGTGAAGTGGAGATGGCTCATCTTGGTGATGGAATGACGCCACGCCTCATCCGCCACGCCTTCGGTCAGTTCCCCTCCATGGAGATGGGCGATGGGGATCTTGAGCAGGTATCCCGCGACGGCGCAGGCGAACGTCTCGAAGCGATCGCCCAAAAGCACGAGGAAATCCGGATCCAACCGTTTCAAGGCGCGCACACATCCGACCAAACCGGCCGACAGAGCCCGGGCGATATCCTCCTCGGTCCGGGTCGACGTCGGGATGCGGACCGTCTCGTGGATGGAGAACCCATCCGCCCGGATCTCGCGGTGGGTGTCCCCGTAGCGGGAAGAGAGATGCGTCCCCGACACGATGAGCGCGGCCCTCACAGAGCGGTCCCGGCTCATCTCAACCAGCAACGGCCGGAACAGACCATATTCGGCGCGCGTCCCCGTGAACACCGCGATCTTCATCGTCATAGCCGTATCAACTCATCCTTCCGGAAATCCCTTTTGGCCCGTGTTCCGATGACAGCATCCCAGCGCATCGGGCTGAGGCCGGTCCCGGGCCTCTTCGTCGTGAGGTTTTGCGGGGTGAACCTCTCCCCCCGGACGATGTCCCTCCGGGCGACGATGCTTTTCCGGACGACGAGGTTGGCCCGCTCGGACGGGGCGGGCTTTTTATCGCCGGTCCCGAGGGCCCGCTCGACGTTCCGGACGGCCATCACCATCTTTGAAAATTCATCGGGCTCCAGGCTGGCGGCGTGGTCGGGGCCCGGCAGCCGGCGGTCGAGCGTCATATGTTTCTCGATGACACGGGCGCCCAGCGCCGCGGCGGCCACCGCCGCCTCGTATCCGGCGGTATGGTCGGAATAACCGACCTCTCCCCCGAGGGCTTTCTTCATGGTGAGCATGGCCCGCAGATTGACGTCGGAAAACGGGGCCGGATATTCGGTCGTGCAATGGAGCAACGTCACGCGCCGCCGGGGCGTCCCCGCGCGCACGATCACGCGGACGGCGTCCCTCACTTCGCCGAGCGTCGACATCCCCGTGGAGAGGATCACCTTCCGGCCCAAGGCGCCGATCTCCCTCAGATACGGCTTATTGGTGATCTCGCCGGACGGGACCTTGATGATGGGGACGCGCAACGACGCAAGGAACCGGAGACTGTCCGAATCGAAAGGAGAGGACAGGAAGAGAATCCCTTTCTTCCGACAATAAGCGGCGAGCCTCCGTTGATCCGCGGAGGAGAGCTCCAGCCTCTTCAGCATCCCGAGTTGGGATTCCCGGGCCGACGTCGTTTTTTTCTGATATCCCACCTTGGACGCCAGGGGGGTCGCCAGCGATTCCGCATGAAAACTCTGGAACTTGACGGCATCGGCACCGGCCCGACGGGCCGCCTCCACGAGCCGGCGGGCGAGGGTGATCGACCCGTTGTGGTTGACACCCGCCTCGGCGATGATGAAAACTCCGGTCATAGGTCTCTCGCGACGATCCTAGGAGGAAGGACGATCGCTCTCCTTTTTCTTCGGCTTGAACTCAAAAGTGAATCCGTGCAATTCCAGCGTGGGGTTCCAGGGGCCGTAGGATGTCGCGCGAACCCTTCTTTGTATCTCCTCCGGACTCATCTCGGGCGTGATGCGGCTGATCTCATCGAGCTGGGTCCTTGTGAACGGTTTCCTCGTCCACTCTTCTTTGGATTCCGGGAGCTTCTTCCCCCGCAGGATCAAATCCATGATCTCGCGAAACAGCGCGTATTGGCAATCATACGTCTTCGATAGAAGGGAGGCGACGTCGTCGGACGGATGGACCGGGAATCGCTTGACCGAGATGATCGGGCCGGTGTCGACACGCGCCGCCATGTGATGACACGTCACGCCGTATTCTTTCGCCCCGTCGTAGAGAGCGAAGTTGTTGCATCCGATCCCCGGATATTCCGGGGGGGCCGGATGGAAATTGATCGCGGCGATCTTCGCGTTCTTCAGGAGTTTTTCGGGCACGATCCATCGGGACAGGTAACTGATGATGTAATCGCCCTCCCAACGTCCGGCCCCGGCCGGGAGAGGATCTCCCCACGCCCCCAGATGCGCGGACACGTCCTCGACATGCGCCCGACAGAACTTCAACGCTTTTTCGGAATTCGGATCGCCCTTCTTCCCTAAAAAAAGCAACCGGCCCATCGGAGACCCCCCACCTCGCCGCTAGAACCGCAGGCTCATGGCCTTCAGTTCTTCCAACTGGCCCATGTCCATCCAGGACTTCTCGGAGATCGGGTAGACGCCGATCTTCTGTCCCTTTTTCAGACAGACGTCGATCAATTCCGTGAAATGGAACTTGCGGTCCGGCGGGATCAGCCGAAGGACCTCCGGCTCCAACACGTAGACTCCCGTGTTGACCAGAAAATCGTATTCCGGTTTTTCGTCGATATTCTTCAAGTCACCCCGCGCGTCGAGCCGGCAGACGCCATAGGGGATGGTGTAATGTTTCATGGACCCGACCAGTGTGATCCCGTTGGAATGGTTCCGATGGAACTGGACGATGTCCGCAAAATCGGCCTCGATGAGGATGTCGCAGTTGCTGACCCAGAACGTGCTCTTGATCTTCGTCTTCAGGAGACCCAGACTACCCGCCGTCCCCAACGGCTTCGACTCCTCCACATAACGCAGGTTCACCTTGCTCCTCTGGCCGCTGTCGTGGAAATAGGCCTTGATGAGGTGGGACTTATAATTGATCGTCAGGAAGAATTCGTTGCAGTCGTATTCGCCGAACCGGTCGATGATCCGTTCGATGATGGGTTTTCCGCCGACGGGCACCAGCGGCTTCGGCAGCACATGGGTGAACGGGGCCAGCCGGTTCCCTTCTCCGCCCGCCATGATGACCACGGGCATCCCCAGCGGCTTTTTGGGGGATCCTTTCTTCTTCTCGAAGAGGTCCTTCAACCAGATCGCCGACACGACGCGCCTCTTCGCGTCGACCACGGGGAGACAATCGATGGATCTGGACAGCATCAGTTCCCGCGCTTCCGCCAGGGAGAACCCCTCCCGGAGCACCGTCGGATCCCGGTGCATGACCTTCGAGATCGGCTCATTGAGCGTCCCACCTTTGAGGATCCACCGACGGATATCGCCGTCCGTGACGACCCCGGTGATGGACCCCTCCCGGTCGACCACGAACAGGATCCGCCCCCCGCCCGCCTCCATCTTATCGAGCGTCTGGCGGGCGTTCAGGGTTGATTGGACCACGATCTTTTTTATTTTCTCCATGGCATCGCTCCGTTAAAGGACGTTTTTCATCTCCCGGCACACGCGTCGGATCTGTTCCGGGGTGTTCAGGGTGGACGACGGCAGGCACAAGGCGTGCCGGTAGATCTCGCCGGCGTTTCCGAACGTCTGCGTCTTGAACCGCCGGTAGCATGGAAACTCCGTGAGGGGCATGAAAACGCGACGCGATGGGATCCCCCTCTTCTTGAGCGCCTTCTGGATCCGCGCGGCCCCGCCGGGTTCCGATATCTTCACGCACGTCAGCCACCGGGAACTCACCGCTCCCGGCGACACTTCCTGCAGGGAGATCCCGGAAAGCCCCCCGAGTTCCTCCCGATAGATGGAATGAAAGGTCCTCTTGATCTTCAAGAACCCCGCCAGCCGACGGAACTGGGCCAATCCCAAGGCCGACTCGATGTTCGTCATCCGATAGTTGAAACCCACCTCCGGGTGATAATACCCGCGAGACTCGTCACGGGCCTGATTGACCAGAAAACGGATGTGTTCGATCCTCCGGGGATCCTTCCCGACGACCATCCCGCCGCCGCCGGTCGTGATGATCTTGTTGCCGTTGAAACTGAAACAGCCGAAATCGCCGAACGTGCCCGTCAACCGTCCACGGTCAGTGGCCCCCAGGCTCTCGGTGGCGTCCTCGATCACGGCCACGCCGCGCCGGCGAGCGATCCCCATCAACCCGCGCATGTCGCAGGGATTCCCGTAGAGGTGGACGGGGAGGATCGCCTTGGTCCGTTTCGTCACGGCCTTCTCGGCCTGCCGGACGTCGATGTTCCACGTGTCCGGAGAGACGTCCACGAAAACAGGTTTGGCTCCCAATTGGAGGACGGGGTTCACCGAGGCGATGAACGTCAAGACCGGCACGATCACCTCGTCTCCCGGGCCGACCCCCAGTTCGTAGAGGGCCATGAAGAGCGCCGCCGTCCCGCTCTGGGTCGACACCGCCTGTTTGACGCCGCAATAACGCGCGAACTGCCGTTCGAATTGGCCGACGAAAGGGCCGAGGGTGGACACGAACCCCTCCTCGATGGCCCGCGAGAGGTATTCCTTCTCGAGGGCCCCCACGTTCGGAGCGTCCAACAGGATGGGCCGGGTCTTCTTAGACATTGTAGACGCCCGGTTTATACCGTGCGCGGTTCCCCTTCTTCTTGAACCAGGAGACCGTTTCCTTCAAACCCCGGTCCAGCGAATAGCGGGGCTGCCAGCGGGTCAGCGTCCGGATGTTCCGGTTGGACCCCAACAAACGTTCGACCTCGCTTTTAACGGGCCGGAGGCGCCGGTCGTCGCAACGGAGGCGAGCCCGGCTTCCCGTCAGCCGAAGTATCTTCCCGGCAAGGTCGCCGACGGATATCTCCGTCTGGGTCGCGATGTTGATCACCCGGCCCAATGTCTTTTCCGACTTCAAAATCTCGGCGAACCCGGCCACGGTGTCTTTCACATAGACGAAATCGCGGGTCGGCGACAGGGATCCCAACCGGATCTCCTTGAACCCGGAGAGGGCCTGGGTGATGACGGTGGGGATGACCGCCCGGGCCGACTGCCGGGGCCCGTAGGTGTTGAACGGCCGCACGATGGTCACCGGAAGCCCGAAACTGCGCCAGAAACTCAGCGCCAACTGGTCCGCCGCGATCTTGGTGGCGGCATAGGGGGATTGGGCCTGCAGGGGATGTTCCTCGTCGATCGGCACAGACCGGGCCGTCCCGTACACCTCGCTGGTCGACGTGATCAACACCCGTTTCGTCTTCAGTTCACGACACGCATTGAGGATGTTCAGGGTCCCCTTGACGTTCGTATCGACGTAACTGTCGGGGGAATGGTATGAGAACGGGATGGCAATGAGCGCGGCCAGGTGCATGACCGCGTCGCACCCCTCCACCGCTTTCCGGACCCCGTTCGGATCGCGGACATCGCCCGCAACGACCTCCATCCGCTGTCGCAGTTTGGGATCGGCGGCTTCCAACCACCCCTCGCTGTTGAACGAGTTATAGAACACGAACGACCGCACCGAATATCCCAACCCCAACAGATGTTCCGTCAGATGACTCCCGATGAACCCGTCCGCGCCCGTCACAAGGATCTTCATGGCAGTTCCCTTTCCGATCCGCTCATCCGCCGAAGAAACCGGCGATCTTGGGAAGCATCTTCATGACGCGCCGGGCGTTCTCCGCGAGCGATTTCAATTCTTCCAGCTGTTTCCGTATCTTGGGGTCGGTCGACCCCTTCGATTGCTCCAAAAAACGGTCCAACTCCCGCTCCACCCATTCGAGTCTCTTGGAAAAACCGTCTTCCACCCTCCTCATGGCGACCTCTTTGATGTTCCGGTTGGCCTCGTAGTGGTCGCGCCGGCTCCCACTGACCGACACGGGGCGGACAGCCCCCCATTCCTCCAATATCCTCAGATTGATGCTGGCGTTCCCTTTGCTCATCATGAGCTGGGTCGCGATCTCATCCAGTGAGATCGGATCGGGACTGGTATAGAGAAGCCCGTAAATCTGGCCGATGGATTTATTGAAACTCAAGCTCTCGGCCACCTGCCCGGCGAACCTCGCGAAATCGTTCTCAATGGATGGTTTGGTCATGGTATGTTTTAGAACGTTTAAAACATTCTAAACGTTTTATACACCCTAAAACGGTTTTTGTCAAGGGTTTTTTGATCTGATCGGCGGGATATTCGATTCGAGTTGATTTATCAACATGAATATATTGGAATAAAACCCACTTAAGAAGGATGCGGGGACATCCACCACTCAAATATACCCTAGGTCTTCGGCTCCAATTGGAACAGTTTCACGTAATCGCGAGGCCCCAAGTTGAACACTCTGACATTCTTCTCCCGGAGGTTCTTTTGCGCCTCGAATTTTTCAAACCAGACGATCTCCTCTTGAGGGGCGAAATCGTCTTCATAGGCATAGACATACCAATTATTCCGATTTTCCATCGCCTCTTCATAGAAACGTCTTCGGTTCTTCCCCCGACTGTCCCAATAACTCCGGGGACAGATCCGATGCCGGGTCACCACCGCCAGGGACAGGCTTTCGGGTAGAGTCACCGTGATCGGTGAATGGATCCCCCGGCACAGCATGAACTCGGCCGGCTCTTCACTCGTGTGATGGCGGATATCCCCCCAATTGATCCCTTTCTCGATCTGCCGGCCGTGTTCGAACCAGGCGAGTCCCAACAGGAGAACAATCACCCAACTCCTTTTGAACATGGAATCCATCGCCACAGCCACGCACATCAACAGCAAGGGTAGTATCACCAGAAAAGTCTCCTCGCTGATATGGACGGGCGTATAGACACCGACAGTATGGATGACCACGATCAGGAACCACGTCAGACAAACCTGCCGGCGAACGGGTTCATCCTTTTTCTTGAAAAACCACCACAACAGGACCCCAAACGGCAATAACATTAAGATTCCCAATATGACCGGCGGCGTCTCCCACCCCAACATAAACCGTCCGACGACTTGGATCCGATAAGACAAATAATCCCAGGCGGAATGAGGGATCATCTCCTGGGGGACGTGGAGCCGGCTCATCGAATGGCGGGCCCCCCAAGCGGCCATCGTCTCCTTGATCTCGGCCCCCCCCGACAGATAATTGATGATCGCGACGGGCGACAGAAAAAATCCCGCAAGGTAACACAAAAAATGTTTCCAAGCGCCCAAAAACTTATGCCGGGCCAACACGACGATCCAAAAGATTCCATAACCCAGACATTGCCAAAGCAGGTGCATCTTGGTATACATCCCCACGCCCACCATGAACCCCCACAGGATGGCCGTCAACACGCTGGGGGTTTGGACCCAACGGACAAAGAGCAAAACCGACAGGACCACGCACAGATGCAACTGCGGAACCTCTCCGACGAAACCATGAAGACCCCAATAGTACAAGCCGCTGTGAAAAAGGATCAGGAAGAGGGCGATCAACCCGCTCCGGACTCCCGCCAGCCGTCGGACCGCGACGGCGGCCAAGACCGCCGCCAGGATGAGATAAAAAATCTCCCCGAACCGTATGACGTGGGTGTGGACTCCTCCCAGCCACAATATCGGGAACATCAGATACTCCATGACGCTCCCGACGTGTTCCATCCTCCAGATCGGGATAAAGAAGCCCCCGGCCTCGATGACGCGGCCGATCACGTAATGGGGATGGCCGAACAGGTTCGCGAGGGCGACCATCACGCTCCAGTCCTCCTCCCTGAGCAACGGCGTCGAATCGATGGACCAGAAATACACGCAGAAGGCGCCCCCCGCCAACAGCAGGACCCCGTGATAGAACTTCAGATGTTTCCGCAGGAATTCCATGCGATCCCCTCAGAATATCGCGTAGAAGAACGGCAGCAGCACCGGCGTCTCGATGAAGACCGCGATCAGGATCAGTAGCAGGACGACGAGGATCACGGGGACCAATATCCAGAATTTCTTCTCGATGACGAACGCGGACAACTCCTTGACCACATCCCACTTCTCCCGCAAATTCATTCCGGCCCTCCCGGCGCCCGGCTCAACAGGCAGTTTTCCATCGCCAGATAATCCATCTCGGTGTTCATGAAACACAGGAAAGCGTCCAACGGCGAACAAACGATGGGTTCTCCTTTGTCATTGAACGACGTGTTGATCAGCAGCGGGATCCCGGACGCCTCGTGGAACGCCTGGATCAGCGCGTGGAAATCGGGGGACTCGCTCCGGCTCACGGTCTGCAAGCGGGCCAGACCGTCCACATGGCAGGCGGCCGGGATACGGTCCCTCATCTCCGGCCTCACGGGCGCGGCCAACAACATGTAAGGGCTCGGCGCGGACGTCTCGAAATAATCGGAAGCGCGCTCCGACAACACGGCCGGGGCGAACGGACGGAACGGTTCCCTGTGTTTGACTTTGCGGTTCAAGATATCCCTCGTCTCCGGATTCGCCGGATTGGCCAGGATGCTCCTGGCGCCCAGCGACCGCGGACCGAATTCCATCCGCCCATGAAAGTAACCGACGATCTTGTTCTCATGGATCTTCCGGGCCACATCATGATACAGTTTTTTTCTGTCGTCGTAACGCCGGTAGGGGATCCTCCTCTCCCGGAGGAAACCCTCCACCTCGGCATCGGAATACGCGGGTCCCCAGAAAGCGTCGGTCATCGCCACGCGAGGCCCCTCCGGCCGAAGCACCCTCTCCGTCCACAGAGCGCCGCCCAAAGCCCCCCCGTCGTCCCCGGAGGCCGGCTGGATGAAGATGTTCTGAAAATCCGTGTTCGTCAGGATCCGATGGTTCGCCACGCAATTCAGCGCGACCCCACCGGCCAGGCAGAGGGACCTCATCCCGGTCTCCTTCTGCCATTGACGCGCGATGTCGATCAGGACCTCTTCCACGGTTTTCTGCAACGTGGCCGCCAGATTCTTGTCTCGCGCCGTCAACGGGGCGCCCGGCTCCCGCGCGGGCCCGAACATCCCCGAAAAAAGCGGGCTCGTCATGACCAGATCGCTGTGATATGAGAAGTAATCCATGTTCAACCGGAAACTACCGTCGCTCTTCCGTGTGATGATCTTCCGGAATTCCTCCTCATAGGCCGGTTCTCCATAGGCGGCCAACGCCATAACTTTGCCTTCGCCGTTGTTCACCTCGAACCCCAGATGCGCGGTGACGGCGCTGTAGAGCAGACCCAGGGAATGAGGGAAACGCAGTTCCTTCTTGAGGGAAAGTTTGGGTCCGATCCCCGTCCCGCAACTCAGGGTGGTCCACTCCCCGGTGCCGTCCGTCGTGATGACCGCGGCCTCCTCGAACGGCGAGGTGAAATAGGCGGAAGCCGCATGGGCGAGATGGTGGTCCGCGAAACAGATTCTGCCTCGGTATCCCAGCTCCTGACGGATCTTCTGCGGAATGAACAATTTGTATTTGAGCCATAGGGGCAGGAACTGGCGGAAACTCCTGTAAGAACGCGGATAGCTCGAGATGTAGGTCCGCAATATCCGTTCAAACTTCTGGAACGGCTTCTCATAAAAAACGACGGCCTCCACGTCGTTGATCCGCAAACCGGCCTGCTTCAGACAGAATTCCACGGCATGGTGCGGAAACTCGATGGTGTGTTTGACCCGGTTGAACCGTTCCTCGGCGGCCGCGGCCACGACCCGCCCGCCCGAGACCAGGCAGGCGGCAGAATCATGATACATGTAGGACAACCCCAGGATCATCAGGCGCACCCCATCTTCACTGGATCAATATTGTCGTTCAAGGTCGTTCACCGTCTCGCTGGAGGTTTCCTTCTTGCGCCAAAAGGTCCCCGTGTCTTTCGAGCGCATCCCGAGGGGGTCCTCCTTCATCAGCCGCGACAACAAACAAGAAACCCCCACCCCGATAAAATACGCGAAGAAGATCAGCACGGAATTCACGGTGTTTTGGACCTTGTGCCCGACGATCCGAAGGCTCTTATAGAGCGGATTGCACAGCACGGAGACCAGGATGATAAGCACTTCCCTCAGGCGGAGCGGCAACAGCAGCGCCCCGTGGATGAGCAGGGAAAGGGCCGCCGATCTCAATCGTTTACCGGGGGACATCGTCCCTCCCCAAAGACTCCCTGACGAAATCGACTTGCTCGGCGTAGAACCTCCGGGTGTCGGCGACGTAGGCGTCCCACCCCCGGGCGCCGACATAATAATCGACGAAAAATTTGAACATCCTCTGTTGGGTGCATACGATCTGGCGGTCGTCGGATGTCCCCCGGATGTTTCGCTTCGAGGTGACCCCCATCCGATAGAGCGTGTGTTCCGCCTTATCCCCCGAATGAAAGACGGGCGTCTCATACGACACGCCGAACTCCGGATACAATCCCCTCAGCAGGCCGAGCAACATCCCCTCGTTCTGATCCGGATATTGGACCATGGAACTCTCGGCCTTATCGCAAACATTTTCGATCTTTTGCTCGCGGCAATATCGGAGGGTGCGCCAGTGCATGGCCAGCTTGCACAGACCGCACAGGGACATGCTCATCAGGCGGAAACGGTTCCGGCGGACCAGCGCCTTATATTCATCGTCGAACGGGAGCACGACGCTCCGGATATCCGTCGCGGGGAACCTCTTTTTCAGACGGACCACCCGGTCGGCGATCTGATCGTCGTCGTAGATACCGAAACGTTTCAACGTCAGGCAAACGATGGGATTGTGCCGCGAGGCCATCAGGGAGACGGCCAAGGAGGAATGGACCCCTCCCGAAAACAGAACGACGAGGGGCTTCTCGATCGTGACGGTTTTATCCTCTATCATCGGTTCCACGTCAACCGGCCCCTCCGTTTCCGCCCTTCCCTTCCCGGGAAGAGGCGGGTTCCTTTCCGAACACGTTCCTCAGGATGGTCCGCGTCAGGTTCTCCACGATCAACCGGTTCCCCACGGCGGTGCAATGTCCGAAATGTCTGGTCAAGGCGTCTTGAAACAGTTCGGAATACCTGTATCTGCGGAGAGCGTCTTCGAAATTCCGTTTATTCTCGACATAGATGATCCCTTTCCTCTTTTTCCCCAACAACTGGGCCAATCCGTCCACGTCCAGTCTCGGATACTGCATGCAGACCATCGGGATGTTCCGTTTCAAGATGATGTTACTCAATTTTTTATAGGCGGTCGCCGTTCGGGGAGTCAGGTAGGAGACCATCCTGTCCTCCGGATCCCGCCGATCCCCCGGCGGGGTGGAATCCGATCCTCTCCGCAACATCCGGGCCATCCCCTCCTTGAACCGATCCCCCGCCTCCCTCTGTTCCCCCTTCAGCCGCCTCAGATTTTCCAGTTCCGTATGGGCCAACGGGCCTCTGGGAATCGTCCGGATCGCGTCCCGATAGACCGCCTCGGCCTCATCCCACAATTGATGGGCGCGCAACAGGTTCCCCAATTCGATGTATCCCCTCTCATCGAGGGGAACTGCCCGGATCCACCGGCGATAAACGTCCTTTTCTTTTTCGATGTCTCCTGCCAGACGATAACACTCCCCCGCCTGCAGGTAGCCCGCGGGCTCGCCGGGTTTCAGCTTCCTGCTCGTCTCATACATCTCACAAGCGAGGAGAAGATCCCCTTTTGCCCTGTATAGATTCCCCAGTTCCAAATAGGCCTGATGATCCCGGGGGGCCACCGCGATCCACCGGCGATACACCTTCGCCTCTTCATCCCTGTCGCCTTTCCTGGAATACAGTCTGCCCAATTCGATATAGGCGGCACCGTCCAGCGGATGGGCCCGGATCCATTCCCGATACACCGACTCCTCCCGCCGCTCGTCCCGTTTATCACGATACATCTTGGCCCAAGCCACATAGACCGACTTGTTTTGAGGGGCCGCCTTCACCCATTCGCGATAGACCTTCTCCGCCTTATCCGTCTCCCCTTTTCGGGAATAAAGCGCGCCCAATTCCATGTAACCGATCCCCTCGACCGGGTCGGCCCGGATCGATTCCCGGTAGACCGCCTCCGCCTGAAGATCCTCTCCTTGCTCGCGATAGAAATTCCCCAACGCCACAAAACCCAACTGGTTGCCGGGATCGGCCGCAAGCCAATCCCGATAGACCTGTCCCTCTTTCGAAGGATCTCCTCTTTTTCGATAAAGACTCCCCAACCCGATATAGGGACGCCGATTCCGCGGATCGGCTTCCATCGCCTTCCGATAGAATTCCTCCGCCTTGTCATACAGGGCCGAATTCCGATAGAGGGCCGCCAACTCGACATACCCGCCGACATCGCGGGGGTTCAGACGGATGCACGTCTCAAACATCGCTTTGGCGTTCGCGAAGTCATCCCGGTCGGAATAGAGCGCGCCCAGCGCCGCATAGCCCGCCACTTCTTCAGGATGTTCCCGGATCATCGCCTTGAATAACTTCTCCGCCTCGTCATCCCATCCCTGGACGCGATAATAATCACCCAACTCCATATAAGCCCGATCGTTTGCCGTCGACGCCTTGATCCCGGCTCGATACATCTGCTCCGCCTTCTCCCCCTCTCCCTGGTCCCGATAGAGATTCCCCAACCCGACATATCCCCGTTCGTCGCCGGGCGCCGCCTCAATGCCGGCCCGATAAAAATCCTCCGCTTTGCGGTCATCTCCCCGTTCGGAATAGAGGCCGCCCAACAACACATACGCCTCACAATCCTTGGGATCCGCCTGGACCGCCGCCCGATACGCCTGTTCCGCCTTTTGATCGTCACCCGACTCCAAATACAAGTTCCCTAATTCCACATGCCCCTTCTGTTGATCGGGAGCCATCTTGATCAGAGCTGAAAAAACATTCTCCGCCTCGCCGAGCCGGCCCTGCCGGCGATACAACCGGCCGAGCCGGACATAGGGCCTCACATCCTTTGGACCGACGGCCATCGCCGCCCGATACGCCTGCTCCGCCTTCCGGAATTCTCCCCGGCTCAACTGATCGTTCCCCAACACGATATAACCCTTCACATCGAGCGGCCCGATTTCGGATCGAGCCACGTTCGCGGCCGCGGCCCCGTCGGACTCCGTCGCCGGGGCCGCCATCCGGTCGGAATAGCGTTCACGGACCCCGACGCTCATCTCGGAGGCCGACCCATCGGAACGACCCGTCCTCATATCCCGATACCGTTTCGCAAAGAGTCTCGCGGCCTTGACCAACTTGATCTTTCCCGCATATTCCCGCAGGGTCTCCCTCCAAGAGGGCTCCTCGTTCCGGACCCGTTTCCAGAGCTGCCCCTCCATTCCGCCCATCATCACGATCACCATGTCCGGCTTGTATTTGTTGAGGTTTGATTCCAGGTCCATCGCGATCTGCGCGGAAGACACTCCGGGGATCCCCTCATCAATCACCTTGAACCTGATCCCGATATCCTGTCGATTCAATTCCACTTCAAGCGGGCCGGGCCACTCCCCGCGCGTCATCGAATCCCCCACGCACAGGATCCTATAATCCGCCTTCTGGAACAGGGCGTGTTTGTTCCTGACGCCCTGGACGACGCGATACATCCCGCCGATCACCCAGAGTCCCATCTCCAGGGTGACCAGCGAGAGGACGACCATCAAGACCACCAACACGCTGATTTTATGCACCTTACCGATCAATGTTTTCCCCCGCATGTTCCTCCGATAGCATGATGTGTATTATATCCCATCCGGGATAGACCTGATACTCCTGCCGATCTCCGGCACCGGCCGATCCCGCAAGCCCCCGATTCTCAACCGGCGGCCCATCGCCCCCAAACGTGCTAAAATAGAAACGTTCATTGAGAACGGCGACGACGAACGGATAAGCATTCGAAAAATCGCTGTTCGTTTTTTGATAAGGAGAGGCGCATGGCAGTTTTCATGATGGTGGAAGCCACAGAAGTGTTCAACAAGGAGAAATACGGCGAATACATCCGCCAGGTGCCGAAGATCGTCGAACAATACGGCGGGAAATATCTGGCTCGCGGCGGAAACGTGGCCGTCATCTCGGGGGACTGGCATCCGGAACGGATCGTCCTCATCGAATTCGGTTCAATGGAGAAGTTCCAGTCCTGGTGGCGTTCGCCCGAATATCAAGCGGTGGCCCCGTTGCGCGAACAAGGGGCCAAAGTCAATGCGGTGGTCGTGGAAGGTGTCTGAGACATGCTCCGAACGACCGCATTTTTCAATCCGATCTATCAGACACGGACCAGCGCACTCCCCCTTGGGCTAAACAATGACCGTCCTTAACGCCGCCGCAGACCGATCGTTCGACAACCAGGTGTTTGAGGGCGTCGCCCCCTCGGCAACGGATTTTGCGGGATACAAATTCACCAAATGCGTGTTCAAGGGATGCGATCTTAGCAATATCAAGCTGACCGGTTCGTTGTTCATGGACTGCGAGTTCTTGGATTGTAATTTTTCGAACGTCAAGATCGGCGGATGCAGTTTTCGCGGGGTCACCTTCACCGGATGCAAATTCATCGGCGTCATATTCGACGCGGTCAACCCGTTCATCCTGGATTGGTGCTTCCGCAAATGCAAACTGGACATGTGCAGTTTCAGCACGCTCAAGATGAAGGGGAGCCGATTCATCGAATGTGTGGTCCACAAGACCGATTTCCTCAACGTCGACCTGACGGAATCCGACTTTTCCGGATCCGACCTCAACGGCAGTCAATTCGACAACGCCATCCTCGAAAAATCAAATTTCACGGGAGCGCGCCGTTATTACATCGACCCCACGAAGAACAGACTGAAACACGCGCGATTTTCACACCCGGACGTCCTATCCCTCCTCGCCCCCTTTGAGATCAAGATCGGGGATTAAGAACCACCCCGCATTTCCGAAACAATTACCCACTATCAACTCATTATCGGCTTCACAATCGACACCCGCATTATCAAAAACAAGAACGCGGAATATGACAGCGCTGAGAATAAAGCGAAACATGGTAATAACCGAATCATCTCGAAAACAATATTTGCTATGATTTGAACAATTTTCTCATAGACTGTATTAATTAAAGGACGCATCATTAGAATATATCCGAGAAACGGCCGGCTAATGGAGTAGTGTCAGTTCATGCTATTTAACTCATTACAATTCATCATTTTTTATCCGATAATTGTTTTCATCTATTTTCTCATTCCCTTTCGATATAGATGGATTCTCCTTCTGGCCGGAAGTTATTATTTTTACATGGTCTGGAAGCCCATATATGTAATTTTGTTATTGATCTCAACCTTATTAGATTATTTCGCGGCAATCCAAATGAGCAAGCATCAGACAAGGGAAAAGCGCCGCATATATCTTTTGCTAAGTTTATTTGGGAATTTGGGTTTGTTGTTTTTCTACAAGTATTTTAATTTTATTGCTGAAGCACTCAACAATACGCTTCTATTTCTCCCATTCGAACTTAAAATTCCCTTTCATAATCTTCTTTTGCCTGTTGGAATATCATTTTATACATTTCAAACTTTAGCCTATACAATTGATGTTTATCGTGGAAAAATCGCGGCCGAAAGGCATCTGGGATATTTTGCATTATATGTATCCTATTTCCCCCAATTGGTTGCGGGCCCAATAGAAAGATCAGAATCATTGCTACCTCAACTCCATCAACATTTTTTCTTCGACCGAAAGCGAACATCATACGGACTTAAACTCATGATATGGGGATTCTTTAAAAAAATCGTCATCGCGGACAATCTCGCGATTATGGTGGAGCAAGTATATAGCACCCCCAACGCATACTCCGCCATATTTTTTATTATTGCTACTGTGTTTTTTGCTTATCAAATCTATTGTGACTTTTCAGGATACTCGGATATTGCCAAAGGAGCTGCATTAATAATGGGGATTGAGTTGATGGATAATTTTCATAGTCCCTATGGAGCAACTTCGATTGGCGATTTCTGGGGGAAGTGGCACATTTCACTATCGACATGGTTCAGAGATTATTTGTATATCCCCTTGGGAGGGAACCGTGTTAATGAAGTTCGGCACTTATTTAATATCTTTATCGTATTTCTTGTAAGTGGTATTTGGCATGGCGCAAACTGGACATTTTTTGTTTGGGGCCTTTATCACGGGGCGTGTATAATTACTTCTCACCTTATCAGCGCTATTGGCAATAAAATCACCCTGCTTCCCAAAAACATGCAATCTCATCCAATTTATAAGATATGGCAGATGTTCTTGACATTCATTTTGGTCTGCATCGGATGGGTGTTTTTTAGAGCGAATACCATATCAGATGCATTCTATATTTTAAAATCAGTATTTCTTAATAACTCACTCTCACATACGCCGTTCACGACTATTTGGGCGCAACTCCCTTTGCCCACATATATTCTCAGCCCCCTATGTGTCATTATTATTGTTTTACATATAATTCATATGCGCGCGAAGAGCGATAATATCGTCGAAATACTCCATGGTCGCCCAGCATGGATCAGATGGCCAGTCTACTATATGATCATGTTTTTTATTCTATTTTTAGGACAATACGATCAGGCAAATTTTATCTATTTCCAATTCTGACATTACCACAATGACAAGCCCAGCCAAAAACAGTTTTTTCTTTTTCATCTTTCTCCTTCTCCTATACGCATTAACACACCTCTATCTAATATTCAGAGTTCAAAACAGGGATAACTTCCATGTGCAAATAAGCGACTTTAAAAATAATGGCGGGAACCCATGTGTGCTCATCCTTGGCGACTCCCAGCCCGCCATGGGGCTCCTTCGCAGTTTTGATAATGGTCGCTACTATAATCTATCCTATCCGGCCGAAGGATGGTACGAAATATATTTAAAGATCAAATTGGCTATTCAAGAAATGAAACCCATTAGATACATTATTGTGTCCATTGGAAGCCACACACTCATACCCAAAAGGTTTAATTCATTTGATTTTTCTAATTACCTTTCAATATTCTCTATGGCTGATATATCAGAATCACACCCACTTCCAACAACGAGAAAAGTAAAAGAGTATATAAAGTATATATTCCCGCCTTTTCAAAAAAAATACCGGTCAATATTTGCAAAGGTTTTATGGGATGATTTGTTTTCTTTGTTCGGGGGAACAGACACAGAAAAAGATCTTTATTTTGACAACAAGTATGGAATTGTCAGTAAAAAATCAATCGCCTGGAATACACTTGAAATATCCGATCGCGAGAAGGGCGCCAGCAATTTCATCAATGAAACATTCGGACATGGGCTTATTGACCATCGTTCCAATGACATCATCGATAATATTTTCATATTGACTCAAAAATACAACATCAAAGTCATCGGCGTATATTTTCCAAACACAAATGAGCTAAATAAACTGCTCGAAAACACAGACGTTCGTGGAGTTGATAGTTTATTTTTTACAAAACCTTTCCATAGAATCCTCGATTACCGGCATATTTTTTCGGATAGGCAAGAACTATTCCAGGATAGTTCACACCTAAATAGAAATGGGGCTGAAATATTCACGCAGGTGATAATGAATGATATTAATCCGATAATTAATAATATAGAAAATAAAACTCATTTATTCTTATTATCAGGACAATCAAATATGGTGAGATTAGACCCCAACGTATCTTTTATTCCGATTATTAAAAACGAATTTACCAACGACAAAATTATAGTCATCAAGGAAGCAGAAAACGCGCAACCGATTCTCAGGTGGTATAAAAAGTGGAAGCCCGAAGGAGAGGGCACGGCGAAAGCATCTCCTGAATTATATTCGTCGCTCATCAAGAAGGCCAGACACGCCCTTAAAATATGGCCCCCAACTACATCCACTTTCATATGGATGCAAGGTGAAAGCGACGCTCACCCGTATTACTATAAGGTTTATGGAAAAAGCCTTCAGGGACTCGTAGATCAGTTCAGAGATGACCTTTTCGTTAAGGATATGAATGTTCTAATCGGAAGAATAAGCAATGCACGATGCGGCACTGTTGAATGGGATGTTATTCGTCAAGAACAAAAGGAAATAGCCGAACAACACTCCAATTGGGATTGGGTTAACACCGATGATATTCCTAGAATTCAGGGCGATGTTCACTATAATCAGGAAGGATACAGACTCCTTGGTGAACGATTTGCGGAGAAAGCCATATCACTCATCAGAAAAAATCAATTCGATTAATCCGTTCCTCCGAATTAGTTGAGCAATGCCGATTATATTCTGATTGATATCATAAAATCCGAATATAATCCCATTATTTGATAATATAATCCCGTCTAAATTCGGGCACCCCAATCACATTTGGTAGTAGGGGTCGCCCACACGTTACAAACAGCTTCACTTTGTAAGCGGGCACCCCAATCACATTTGCTAGTAGGGGTCGCCCACACGTTACAAACAGCTTCACTTTGTAAGCGGGCACCCCAATCACATTTGGTAGTAGGGGTCGCCCACACGTTACGAACAGCTTCACTTTGTAAGCGGGCACCCCAATCACAATTGGTAGTAGGGGTCGCCCACACGTTACAAATGGTTGTTACTTTGTGGGCAGGTGGCGAAACTGGCAGACGCACAGGACTTAAAATCCTGAGGGCCCAAAGCCCGTGCGGGTTCAAGTCCCGCCCTGCCCATATCATTTGGAAAGGATATCGTCATGTTAAAGGTTCGAATCCCTGTTGAACGCCGTACGGTCGAGCGCCGCCATGAACGCCGGCGCCAGGCCGCAAAACCGGTCTCCGTCGATCGACGCCAGAACCCGGACCGCCGCGCGGATAACCGACGGAGAGCCCTCCGCCGGCTGACCGATACGTTCACGGTGAAGAAAAAACTTTTCGAGACGGACCCACGCAGACCTAAACGCCGCTGAGTCGCTCCTCTCAGCTCTCCCGTGTCGCTGTCCCTCATTTCGGCAGTCTGCTGTCTCGTCCTCCTGGGAGCGTATCTCCTCTTCGGGAAGATGCTCTCCCGGTTTTTCTCCCTCGACGATTCCCACCCGACTCCGGCCTGTTCACAGAATGACGGCATTGATTTCGTCCCGGCTGAAAAAAACCTCCTCCTGGGCCAACACTTTTCCGCCATCGCCGCCGCCAGCCCCATCGTCGGGCCTATCCTGGCTGGCATCTGGTTCGGCTGGCTGCCCGCCCTCCTGTGGATCATCTTCGGGTCCATCTTCATCGGGGCCGTCCATGATTTCGCCAGTCTGGTCGGTTCCCTCCGCCACGGGGCTAGGTCCATCGCGGAGATCGTCAAGGAACACATCGGCCCGAACGCTTATCGCTTCTTCCTGATCTACATATGGATCTCCCTCGTCTACGTGATCACGGCGTTCACCGACCTCACCAGCGCCTCGTTCGTGGAGTCCCAGTTCGGCGGGGGAGTGGCCACCTCGTCGGTCATCTACCTCTTCATCGGGCTGGCGATGGGCGTGTCCCTGACCCGGTTGAAGATGCCCCTTTGGCTCGCCACGCTCATCTATGTGCCGCTCGTCGGGGTGACCATCTGGTTCGGCCAGAGCATCCCGCTGACCATGCCGTCCTGGGGAGGGATCCGGCCGCAGATGATGTGGAACATCTTCATCCTGCTCTATTGTTTCGCCGCCTCCGTTTTGCCGATGTGGATCCTCCTGCAACCGCGCGGATATCTCGGCGGTTTTTTCCTCTATGGGTCGCTCGCCGCGGGGCTCATCGGTCTTTTCCTTTCAGGGAGCAGGGTCCAGTATCCGGCCTTCCTTGGATTTTCGACGGAAAAAGGCATGACCCTCTTCCCGATGCTGTTCGTCACCATCGCCTGCGGGGCCTGTTCGGGTTTCCACGGGCTGGTCAGTTCGGGGACGACCTCGAAACAAGTCCATAAAGAAACAGACGCGAGACTCATCGGCTACGGCGGGATGCTCCTGGAGGCGCTGGTGGGAGTCATCGCCCTGGCCACGCTCATGCTCCTCGCCCCGGGCGACGCGCTCCTCGGTGAATCGCCGGACCGGATCTACGCCAACGGATTGAGCCGGTTCGTCGCGACGATGGGCATCAACCCCGATTTCGCCAGGTCGTTCGCCCTGCTGGCTTTCGCCACGTTCATCTATGACACGCTGGACGTGAGCACGCGGCTGGGCCGTTATGTCTTTCAGGAATTGACGGGATGGAAGGGGTGGAAAGGCAGCGTCGCCTCCACGGTCCTGACGCTGGCCGCTCCCGCCTACTGCGTGAGCTTGACCGTGACGGACGTCCGCGGGAACATCGTCCCGGCGTGGAAGACCTTCTGGACCATCTTCGGGACATCGAACCAGCTTTTAGCGGCGCTGACTCTGTTGGGATTGACCGTCTGGCTGAAGAAGGAGAAGAAACCCGGCTGGGTCACCGCGTTCCCGATGGTGTTCATGATGACGATGGCCCTCTGGTCCCTCGGACGGACCATCGCGCCGTGGGCCGGCCGGCTGGTCTCGGGATCGTTCCAGTGGGAGTTCATCCCGATCATCGCGATCGTCCTGGTCGTCTTATCCTCTTTGCTCATCATCGAATCCGTCAAGACTCTCCGACGGATCCCCCTCACCGCGATTCAGAAAACATAAAATCCCTTATCGGGGATTTCTTCACGTTCTTTGTCTTGTGTCGGTCAGCGGACGGCGGGATGACGGCCTGATCAGCGGATGAAACGGTTCACTCCAACTTGAATTTCACCACCACGTTCAGTTCTTTCTCTGGATAGCCGTCCGGCAAGGGAGGGAACGGTGCGGCGTTGGACACGGCCCGTAGGGCCAGTTGATCGAACAAATATTCACCCGACGACGATTTGATCTCGGAATCCTCCAGGGAACCGTCCCGGGAGATGGTGAACGCCACCATGCAATCGCGGTGCCCCGCGTTCTTGTTGTCCCAGTGTTTCCAGAGCCGCTGATAGAGAATGTTGATGTACCAGGCGAACGGGAAACGCTCTCCCAACCCGTCACCCCCGAGCCCAATTCCCGAACCGGACCCCACACTGCCGCCGAACCCTTCGCCGCCGATGACCAGGGACGCCCCGCCCTCCCCCGTTCCCCCCTCGACGCCTTTCTTGCTGAAGACCTCCGCCGCCGGTTTGGGCTGTTTTGCGGACGCGGCGGACGGTGTCGCCTCCTTCGTGTTCTGAGAGACGGCTTTCGTCTTTTTGGTGTCCGGCTTTTTCTTTTTGAGGAGCAGGTCGTTCTTGGACGGGACGGGCGCCGCTTTTTCCTTGGGCGGGCTTTTCGGTTTGGACGTCAACTTTTTGGCGGGAGGTCCCGGTTTGAGGATCGACGGCGCGCCCGGAACACCCTGCGCGGCCGCACCGGGCATGCCTCCATAGAAATTGATGCTGTAATATTTGACCGGTTTGGACGAATGGAACAGGTTGGACAACAGGAGGGCGAAAGCGAAGACATGCACTCCCGTCGAATAGAGCAGATACCGGGTCATTGGGCCGACGGGTCCCGGACGCCGACTCCCACTTTGACCGCCTCTTGTTTTTTCGTCAGGTCGAGGACGTAGACCACGTGATCGAACAATACGTCTTTGTCTGCCTCGATCAGGACGGTCTTGCTGGAATTGGATTTGAGAGAACGCTGGAGGGAACCCTCCAGTTTGGCGCGGGCGACCCGCTGCCCCTGCAGATAGAACTGGCCGTCTTTCGTCACCTGGATCTTGATGGGCGCGTCGTCGACGGTGGAATCATGGGAGACAGCTTTCGGAAGGTTGATCGTGATCTGGGTCTGGGCCAAGAACGGGGACATGATCATGAAGATGATCAACAGGACCAGCACGATGTCGATGAACGGGACCATGTTGATCTCGGTCAACAGTTTTTTGCTCTTGGAATGGTGGGTGACGGACGGCATTGTCTCTTCCGGAACGGTCAGGGACGGCGGGCGGGGACCTTACAACTCGATATCGGCATCCCGGGCGATACGCTGGCTGAGGAAGGTGTAATAGTTGTAGAGCATGGCCGCCGGGATCGCCACGCCCAATCCCGCCGCGGTGCTGACCAGCGCCTCGGAGATGCCCCCGGCCACCATGGTGATGCCGCTGCCCATGTTCATGGAGATGGAATGGAACGCGCGGATGATCCCGATCACGGTCCCCAAGAGGCCGATGAACGGCGCGGCGTTGGCGATGGTTCCGAGGACGGCCAACCGCTGTTCCACGAGCAGGAGCTTCGAGCGGAGGGCCTTCGCGTCCCCCGATGAATCGCCCTGGCATTGCCGAAGAACGACCCAACATTGCAAAGCGATCGCCACCGTCACGATCGAACAGACCAACAAGACGCTCAGGATGGGCCAACCGATCATAAACGTGTGTTTCAAGCCGAATTCCATTGGTTCTCTTACCTCTCACGCGTGAAGGATGTTCCGACGGGATGAGTCTATCAAATAACAGACTCCGTCTCAATGAATTCACGGCGGATCCGCGTTCCCGGCCGGATTCCGGCCGACCGATCCGACGCGCCTCTCGAAAAATTGTAGAATCAGGACCGTCTTCCCATGAACCTTGTCCAACGAACCATGTCCGGCCGGCGGCCGAAGGGGACCCGGTGAACGTCCTCCTGATCTACCCCAACATGGGGGTGGTCACCGGCGAACCCCCGATCGGGATCGGTTACCTGACCGCCTGTCTCAAGGCGAAGGGGATCCCGGTCGGCGTCGTGGACACCACGTTCCATCCTTCCTTCGACCGGATCGAATCGGCCATCCGAAAGGACGCGCCCGACATCGTCGGGATCTATTCCTCCACCGTCATGCTGAAAGACGCCGTCAGAACGGCTCGCCTCGCGAAAGAACTCGGCACCCGGCTGGTCGTGCTGGGAGGGCCCCACGTCTCCGTGGAACCGGAATCGACGCTGACCGGCAGTCTCGCCGACGCGGCGGTGATCGGAGAGGCGGAATATTCGTTCCCGCTCCTGGTCGATTCCTTCCTCAAGGGGAAAAGTCTCGCGGAACTGGCCGACCTCCCCAACACCGCCGTCAAGATCGACGGCGTCGTCCGATGGAACGGGAAACGCCACTACATCGACGACCTGGACAGCCTCCCCCATCCCGACCGGGACGTCTTCGACATGCGGAAATACATGGCGCGATGGTTCCAGCTCGACGGGGTCTCGTCGAACCTCCGGGGAACCAACATCTACACCACGCGGTCATGCCCCTTCTCCTGCGCGTTCTGCCAACCCACTTTAAAGACCATGTTCGGCCACAAGATCCGCCGGCGAAGCCCGGTCCACATCGCCGGCGAACTCCGGCTCCTGAAGGACAAATACGGCGTCAACGCCGTTCAGATCGTCGACGACCTGTTGTTCACCGACGAATCCTACATCGAGGGGTTCTGCCGGGAACTGATCCGGAGCGGGGTCGGCACCGTCTGGGGAGGACAGAGCCGCATCGACACGGTCCCCGACGACAGGATATTGAGTCTGTCCCGGCAGGCCGGATTAAGACTGATGTGCCTGGGCATCGAGAGCGCCACCCAGCGGATCCTCGACCTGTATAAGAAAGGGATCCGCCTCACGGACGTGAAGCGCGTCATCGACCGGATCCGCGCCCAGGGGATCAAGACGCGGGGCTATTTCATCATCGGTGCTCCGACGGAGACGGCCGAGGACATCGAACGGACCATCGACCTGGCCGTCGGGCTCAGACTCGACGAGGCGGCCTTCTCCATCCTCACGCCCTTCCCGGGGACGCACATGAACGACATCGCCCGCGACCGCGGGTGGGAGATCAACCGGGACTGGAACTACGACCACTATTACAAGAAGGGCGGGTTCCTGAACGAGGTCCTCTCGGACGAGCAGATCCGGAGATACCAGCGGCTGGCCTTCCTGAAATTCTATCTTCACCCCCACCGACTTCCTTACGTGGTCCATTCGGCGCTGAACCCGCTCAAAGCCATCGCCAAGTTCAAGTGTTATCTGTCATGACGGGGGATTGACCGACATGTTCTCCTCCGTCAAAAAAGCGTCCGATCTCATCCTGAAGCACGATGCCCTCGTCATCGCCCTGTTCCTGTCGATCCTGTTCCTTCAGAGCCTGCGGCACATCGACCTGCCGGGACTGAACGCGGACGAAGCCATCGTCGGGATGGGGTCGGGATACATCCTCAACATCTTCCGGCCGCCTCAGTCCCACTGGGGAGAACGACTCGGCGGCCGTTTCTTTCCCGTCATGGAGAACCAATATACCAGCGCGTTACCCTCGTATCTCGTGTCCCCCTTCTTCAAATTCCTGGGAGCCGACCTGATCTCCATCCGGCTCATGTCCATCCTTCTGTCGATGATCACGCTCGTCTACGTCTACCGGCTGTGCAAGACGCTGTTCGGGCCGATGACGGCGATGACGGTCGTGCTCCTGGCGGGAACGCACCCCGCCTTCGCCATCTTCCACAAGATGGCCTCGACGGTGAGCGAGGTGTATCTCGCGTGTTTCTTCTGGGCCGCCGCGTTCCATCTCACTCTCGCATATGAGCGGCGATCGCGGCTGCATCTTTGCGCGGGCGCGTTTTTCGTGGGTCTGGGGCTGAATAAGATCACGTTCCTCTGGTACATCGCGGCCTTTGTGGCGATGGCGTTCCTGTTCGGGAAGAGGTTCCCCCGTCGGCCCGAACTCCCGGTCCGGGACATGATCCCGGCCGTCCTGGCGTTCGCGTTGGGAAGTTCGCTCATGCTCTACTTCAACCTCCGGTCCCATGGAACCACCCTCCGGCTCCTCGTCCAAAACCTCTTTTCGTTGACTCCGAACGGATTCAACAACCTGGACTATCCGAGCAACCTGCTCCTCCGGCTCGGTCACTTTATCTCCGGGATCCTGCAGGGAACCGACATCGGGATGGGTACTTTTTACCGTTTGAAAGGACCGTTCCGCCTCTTCCACTCGTTCTTCGCGCTGTCTTTCGCCGCCGGGCTCGCCTCCTTGTTCTATCTCAAGGTCGTCCGGAAATCGCTCGCCGACGGCGGGGAGCGGGTCCTTTTCTGGACGGGAATGATGGTCTTCATCCTGCTCTGTTCGCCGTTCACCGTGAGCGAACTATATTGCCACCACCTCTATACGGTTTTTCCCATCCCCCAAATGATCGTGGCTTTCTTCTTATGCAAGGTCATCGGGGGATCGGGGACCCGGTATTGGAGGGTGGGGACCGCCGCCTTGATCTGCGCCGCCCTCCTCGGATCCCAGCTCCACCTGTCGGGATACTATGCGCGACAACTGCGGGAAACGGGCGGTCTGAACCCTTACTCCCGGCACGTCGCTCAACTGGCGGACTATCTGGATCAACACTCCCGTCGCGCGCCGGTCATCGTGGATTCCATTAAATACAGTCTTGTGTTCCTGCGGCGCGGGAGAGGACGACGGATGATCGACAGGACGGAACTTCAACCGGATCAATTCAAAGAAAAACTGGCGGAACTGGTCTTAAAAGCGGAGGAATTCTATTTCGTGGTCAACTATCCGTCCGATGAGGGCTATCACTACCGACGGGAATTCAAGGATTTACTGGAACGGGCTCGAGCGGCGAAGAGACACATCGAGATCGTCAAGAACATCTATTCGGACAACGACGACCTGGTCTTCGAAGTCTATCGGTTCTCCTGAAGACGCCCCCATTCATCGACAGCCCGGGCGATACGGCCCGTCTCCGCCGGGGACATCTCATCAAAGAGAGGAAGCTGGACCGCCGAAACGTAGACCCGCGCCGCGACCGGACACGACGCCCGATCGCCGGTGACCGACGCGCAGTCATCGGTGATCTCATCCCCGATACCGGCATCGACACCCCGAGACAACAGCTGGTTTCTCACCCTGTGCGCGTCCGTCCCGGACGGGACCCGCGTCACCAAAAAATACCAGGCATGTTTAAAACATCCGTCATGCGGCTGAAACGCCGCCCCCGGGCCCACCTGTTTGATCAAAGCGAGCGCCGACGCGCCGCGCCGCCTGTTCCTTTCGTCCAGTTCGTCGAGTTGCCTCAGACCCATCCGCGCCTGCAGATCGGTATAGCGTTCGGAGGAAACGTTCGTCGAATCGTGCAATGACCGATAGAGGCGGCCCAACAGTCCCGTCCAAAAACCGGATCTGAACAATTGGATGAGCCAGGGGTAGACAGGAGAGACGATCAGCAGCTGCTCCAGTCCGACGAACAAAATCTTGAGGATGAGCCGGCCGCTCCGGACCGGATATTGCGCGTTCTTTTCCGAGATCCGACGGAACAATCCCGGGTCGTTGGTGACGACCATCCCCCCGCCGAACGTGTTGACGTGTTTGATGACTTCCAGACTGAAGAACGCCGCATCCCCGAACGAACCGACCTTCCGTCCGTCATACTCCGCGCCCAACGCGTGGGCGCAATCCTCGATGACGCGGAGACCGTGCTTCCGCGCGATCTCCACGATCTCCTTGATATCGCACGGACATCCGAACAGGTGGGTGGCCAGGATCGCCTTCGTCTTCGGGGTGATGTTCTTCTCGATCAGATCGGGAGCGATGTTGAACGATCTTTCGTCGATATCGACACAGCGGACCCCGAGGCCCCGGGATCGGATGACCGGAACCAGTCCTTTCAAGGTGTAGGCGGGGATCAGGACCTCATCTCCCGGACGGAGATCCAGCGCCTCCAGGATGAGGCCGAGACCGACACGGCCGGAACACGTGGAGACCGCGTACGATACGCCGAGGAAACGGGCGAAGCGTTCCTCGAACCGCGTGAGATGGGGCCCCTCGACGACCTTTCCGGTGAGGACCGTTCGGAGGACATCCCCCCACTGTCCCGCGTAAAAACGGGGCGCCCGGCGACGGATCATGGTCGATCCCCCCACGACATCAGTTCATGGATATGACAGTTGTTCAGGAACCGATCGGTCCAGCAATCCGGGCATTTCACGTCGGTTTTGAAGGCGGACCGGAACCGCGCCGCCGGACCGGAGGACCAGATATCCATGAAATCGCCCTCGAGGAGGTTCCCCCAGGGACGGTTCAGCTCGATGCACGGAGAGAGGTTCCCGTCCGCGTCCAGATTCGCGAAGAACGTGCCCGCGAAACACCGGCACCCCGTTCCGGCTCCGCCCCGACCGAAAAGAGCGCGGGGGATCTCCCGATGGTACCGGTGGTCGATCCCGGGAAAATCGTCCAACAACCTGAGATAGCCGTCGGTGAAACGGCTCTCGTCGGCCGGAACGAGTCCCAATCCTTCGGGAACCTTGAAAAAAACAGGCGGTTTATCGACCATCGGCTTGAACACGATGTCATCGGAGCGGGGATGCCAATAGTCGACGAAATCCCTCAGCGAAAAAGCGTTCCCCTGATGGATCAGACACCGGACGGTGACCCAGGGGCTCCTGCCTTTCCGGAGACGCCGGACCTTCTCGATCCCTCTTTGAATGTTCGCGAAATGGCCGGAGACGCCCTGCCATCGATCATGCATCGCGGGATCATGGCTGTTGACGCTGACCGTCAGATAATCCAACCCGGCGTCCACCAGCCGTTCGGCCCATTGCTCCAGCAAGAAACCGTTGGTGGACACGTTCACCAGCATCTTTTCTTTTTTGGCCTCACGGACCAGCAGTCCCACGTCGTCGGACAAGAGGGGTTCCCCCTTGCAAAAGCTCAACTGCCAGACGCCGGCTGCGCCGAGCTTGCGGACGATTTCCATTTTTTTCGCGGTCGGCAGTTCCGAACCGCCCCCGACGGTCTTATGGTCCGACCTCCAATAATCGCAATAGAGACACCGGCTGTTGCAGGTCTTATTGATGTCCCAGACGACCCCCAGGGGTCCTTTCTTCGGGGCCCGGGCGCGGCGATAAACGGCGGCATTGTCCATCGCCGTCGAGACCAGCCGGGCGACGTTCTTGCCGTATTTCCGTATGAACCGCATCGAACTGAGAATCATGTCTTGGTGGGAATTATATCATTATTCGTCCGGCGATCCCGGGCCGTTCCCGTGCAGGAATGGATTTTTCGCGCAAGATAGTCTATAATCATCCGACCTATGGAAACCGCTCTCGCTCCCGTTCTTTCACCCACGGTCCTTTGGGGATCGGTCGTCATCCTTCTGCTCGTCCTCGTATTGCCGTTCGCCTTCAAGAAGATCGAACACGAGCTGGAACTCTTCCTCTTCGTGATGGGATGCGCTTCCGTGACGATCTCGGGACTGTGGGACGGACACCTCGTCCTCGACGCCCTGCTCGACCCCATCCGGCTGAAACACCCGATCGTCGAGGCGGTCCTGGTCGCGGGACTCGTCTTCCGGGCCTACCGCGACAAGATCCGGTCGAACATCCTTCAATTCGAACACACCCTCGGCCCCCGGCTGTTCATCTTCCTCCTCGTGGTCGGATTGGGATTGTTATCCAGCCTGATCACGGCCATCATCGCGGCCCTGGTCCTCTCGGAGATCGTCAGCGGGTTGCGGATGGAGAAGAGGACTGAGACCAACCTGGTCATCGTCACCTGTTTTTCCATCGGGCTGGGGGCCGTGCTCACCCCGGTCGGAGAACCGCTGGCCACCATCGCCGTGGCCAAACTACAGGGGGACCCCTACCACGCCGGATTCTGGTTCCTGCTCAAGATATTATGGCCCTATGTCGCCTCGGCACTCGTCTTGCTGGGACTATATGCCTCGACTTTCAAGAAAACGGCGGACACCACCGCCGCGAAATCCCTGACGGAGGATAAGCCAGAAACGCTCCAAGACGTCTTCGTCCGCGCCGGGAAAGTCTATCTCTTCGTCATGGCGTTGGTCCTTCTGGGAACCGGTTTTCAACCCATGATCGACGCCTATGTCATCCAACTGCCGAGCGCGGCCCTTTATTGGATCAACATGGTCTCGGCCGTCCTCGACAACGCCACGCTCACCGCGGCGGAAATGAGCCCGAAGATGGAGTTGAAGCAGATCCAGGGGGTCCTGATGGGCCTTTTGATCGCCGGCGGGATGCTCATCCCCGGGAACATCCCCAACATCATCTGCGCCGGAAAGCTGAAGATCGGCAGCCGCGACTGGGCCCGGCTCGGTGTGCCGCTCGGGCTCATCGTCATGTTGATTTACTTTCTTGTTCTCTACGTCATCTAGATCGCGATCCGTTCGCCCGACCCTCCGGAGGTTCCCATGAACACAGAAGCCAATGACAGTCCAAAATCCCAGTTGAAATCGTGGCTCTTCATCGCCTCCATGACCCTGGTGTGCGCCCAGTGGCTGATCGTCCGGTTGTTCCACATCGAGATACACAACGTGATGATGGAGGCGTTCTTGCCGGGGCTGGCCATCTTCGGAGCGGCCTACGTGCTGTCCTGGGGAGCGGAACTGCTCCAACTCGACCTGCCCCAGACTTTCGCCCTGTTGTTGCTCGCCCTGATCGCCGTCCTGCCGGAGTATGCCGTCGACATGTATTTCGCGTGGATGGCGGGAAAGGACCCCCAATACATGGGATGGGCCACGGCCAACATGACGGGGGCCAACCGGCTCCTCATCGGCGTGGGCTGGCCGGTGGTTCTTTTGGCTTTCTGGTGGGGAACGCGTCAGAAACAGATCGTGCTGGAAGAAAGCCACAAGATCGAGTTCAGGGCGCTCGTCATCGCGACGCTCTATTGTTTCGTCATCCCGATCAAAGGGTCTCTCTCCCTGGTGGATTTCGTGATCCTGCTCGGGGTCTTCGGTTTCTATCTGTGGGGAGCCATGCACGCCGAAGTGAACGAACCCGAACTGGAGGGGCCGACCGAACATATCGCCCAATTCCGGCCGGCGGTCCGCCGTCTGTTCACGGTGCTCTTCTTCCTGGTGGCCGGCACGACGATCTTCCTGGCGGCGGAACCTTTCGCCGAAGGTCTTCTGAAAGCGGGCCGCACTCTCGGCATCGAGGAATTCATCCTCGTCCAATGGCTGGCCCCGCTGGCCTCGGAATCGCCCGAATTCATCGTGGCCGTCCTCTTCGCCATGCGCGGACTGGCGGGCGCGAGCCTAGGGACGCTCATCTCCTCCAAAGTGAACCAATGGACCCTCCTGGTGGGGATGTTGCCCCTGGTGTTCAGCCTGTCCGCAGGTCACGCCGGCTCGATGGTGATGGACAGCCGACAAGTGGAAGAGATCTTCCTGACCGCGGCCCAGTCGTTCTTCGCCCTGATATTGATCATCGATTTCACGTTCGGTTGGTGGGAAGCCCTGCTGCTCCTGGTCCTTTTCATCACGCAGCTGTTCTTCACGGACCCGTTCGTCCGCTACGTCTATGCCTACGTCTATATCGGATTGGGCATCATGCTGTTGGTGGGCTCCTCCCGGCGGCGGAATTGTCTGATCGGTCTTTTCAAGAAAAAAAGCTGTTGTTGCGATAAATAAACCTCCTCCGAACGTCGCGCGCGGGCACTGACAGCCCCCGATTACCCTCTGACGAACGGGTTGACATCCGGTCCTTTAAAAAGGTACTATTCTCCATCATCTTTCGCACCACCATTGATAAAAAATCCTATATCGGAGTGACCCTGACATGAAAACAAAGATTTTCAGCGGCCTTTTCTTACTTTTACTGAGCGGAATGCTCGGTTTGACGTCCGTCGACGCCAAACCGGCCACCAAAAAGAAAGCCGCCGACGCGGAGATGTCCCCCCTGCAGAAATCCATCGGAGACCTTCGTTCGAAAGACGCGGCGATCCGCCTCCAGGCCGCCGAAGAACTGGGCCGCCTGAGGGACGTCCGGGCCATTCCGCCGCTCCTGCTGGCCCTCTCGGACGCGGACGAGAACGTGCGGTCCAGCTCGGCTCGGACCCTCGGGCTGATGAGGACGAAGGACGCCTCCAAAGAACTCAGCCGGTTGGTGACCGACGACCCCACGGACCAAGTCAGGCAATCGGCCGTGGTCGCCTTGGGGTTCATCGCCGACGAAACCACCGTGCCCTCCCTCGTGAAAGCCCTGAAAGACGCCTATGTGGGCGTCCGCTATGCGGCCTGCCAGGCGCTGGCGACTCTGCGCGCCCCGGAAGCCGTGCCCCCTTTGATCGACCTGCTGAAGGACGCCGACCCCAAGATGCGCCGAAACGTGGCGCTGTCGCTCGGCCAGATTGGAAATTCGAGCGCGGTCATCGCCCTGCGTCAGGCCCTGAAGGACGATGACACGACCGTCCAAGCCGGCGCTCTCCAGGCGTTGGGGATGCTGAAAGACGCGGAATCGCTCCCCGTGATCAAGAAATTTCTGGGCAAGAAGATGCCCATCGAGACGCGGGCCGCCGCCGTCGACGCCTGCGCCAAATTGGGCGTCAAAGACGGTCAATCCGCCGCCCTGGACATCTACAACCAGAAGACGATCGAACTCCGTTACCGGGCGATGGCGGTGCAATCCATGGCCCTCACCGGAGACAAGACGACCATCGCCACTCTCGAAAAAGCGGAAGCCGCCGAAACGGACCCCTACCTCAAACAGGTCCTCCGCATCACGCTCGACAAGCTCAACTCGCAGATACAGCCCTGAACCTCATGTCGAAACGCCTGCTTTTCTTCTGCGCGGCGCTGATCCTCCTCACCGCGCCACTCCGAGCCGCAGTCCTGATGTCGGACCTGATCGACGTGCCGACGGCGGAGACCGTGGACCATTACGGATACAACGTGTCCTTCCGATTCTATTCCGGCGGAGGAGTCCTGTCCAAGATGGCCTTCGGCGTGTTCCCCCGGTTGAACATCGGGTTCGGACTGGACACCGAACAGTTCGTCGGCCAGAGCAATCCGGACCTGAACCGCCCGACGCTCAACGTCAAATTCCGCTTCTTCGACGGCCAACGCAACGCGCCGGCGCTCGCCCTCGGCTACGACAGCCAGGGGTATTTCTACAACGATTCCACCGACAAATACATCCAGCGCGAAAAGGGCCTCTACCTCACGGGGATGCAGGAAGTGCTGGCCCCCAACCTGAACCTCCACGCGGGGCTCAACATGTATGATTTCTCCGACGACACGGTCTACGGGTTCACGGGCGTCTCCTATCTCTATCAGATGGTCGCTTTCATGGCCGAGGTGGACAACATCCACGTCTCACGCTGGAACCGGATCAACCTGGGCCTCCGCTATCACGTCACGGACAGCTTTTCCGTGGACATCGCCTCCCGCGACCTCTGGGCGGCCGGGCGGGATGACGAGCGGATCATCCGGTTGAACTATTTCGGGAGTTTCTGATGCCCGAGACGTCCAGCTTCCGCGGTTACGATTTCGAAAAACCCGTCCTCGAGTTGGAAGACAAGATCGCCGAGCTGGAGGCCCTGTCCAAGAACAACGGGGCGGGATCGGCCGACGAGCTCGCCGAACTCCAGGAGAAATGCCTTCAGACCAAGAAATCGGTCTACTCTCAGCTGACCCCCTGGCAGCGTGTCCAACTGGCCCGCCATCCCCGGCGCCCCTATTCCCTCGACTACATCCAGCGCGTCTTCTCGGATTTCATCGAACTTCACGGCGACCGGTGTTTCGCCGATGACAAAGCCATCGTTGGCGGTCCCGCGTTCCTGGACGACATCCCCGTGATGGTGATCGGCCACCAGAAAGGGCGCAGCGTCCAGGAATCGATGGCGCGCAATTTCGGCATGCCCCATCCGGAGGGATATCGGAAAGCCCTCCGTCTCATGAAACTCGCCGCCCAATTCGACATGCCCATCATCACCCTCATCGACACCTCCGGGGCGTATCCCGGGATCGGCGCCGAAGAGCGCGGACAGGCCACGGCCATCGCCGAAAGCCTCCGCGACATGTCCGCCCTGCCCGTGCCGATCCTCTGTTGCGTCATCGGCGAGGGTGGATCCGGCGGCGCGCTCGCCATCGGCATCGGCGACCGCCTCCTGATGATGGAGAACGCCTGGTATTCGGTCATCTCGCCCGAAGGATGCGCGGCCATCCTCTTCCGGGACGCGGCCAAAGCCCCCGAAGCCGCCCAGGCCCTCAAACTCACGGCCTCCGATCTGAAAGAACTGTCCATCATCGACGAGACGATCCCGGAACCCCTGGGCGGCGCCCACCGCGACGTCGATGTCGCGGCCCAGACGATGAAAGACATCTTCAAGACCCATCTTCGGGAACTGAGGGACCTTTCCACCGACGAACTGATGGACCGGCGTTACAAGAAACTCAGGGCCATCGGGATTTTTCAGGAACAGACGCAGAAACAGGTCAAATCGGCACCGCCGAAAAAACGGAAAAAATCAAAACAACTCATGGAGGAGAAAAGATAATGAACAAGAAAATCGTTGAACTGCTCGGCAAAGAGGCGGACTCTTTGCTCAACCACAAGGCCAAGGTGCCCGCCAACACGCTGCATCTGCCGGGACCCGACTATGTGGACCGGTCCTACGGCTTATCCGACAGGCCCGTCCCCGTCCTGCGGAACCTTCAGCTCATGCTCAACACGGGCCGCCTGGCCAAAACCGGCTACCTGTCCATCCTGCCGGTGGACCAAGGGATCGAGCACAGCGCGGGCGCGTCGTTCGCGCCGAACCCCGTCTATTTCGATCCGGAGAACATCGTCAAGCTGGCCATCGAAGGCGGATGCAACGCCGTGGCGTCCACCTTGGGCGTCTTGGGCGCCGTGTCTCGGAAATATGCCCACAAGATCCCCTTCATGCTGAAGATCAACCACAACGAGTTCCTCAGCTATCCGAACAAGTACGACCAGATCATGTTCGCGAACATCCGGCAGGCCTATGACATGGGTGCGGTGTCGGTCGGCGCGACGATCTATTTCGGATCCGACGAATCCGGACGGCAGATCATCGAAGTGAGCCAGGCCTTCCGGCAGGCCCACGAACTCGGGATGGCCACCGTCCTCTGGTGCTATCTGCGCAATTCCGCCTTCAAGACGGACAAGATGGATTACCACGTGGCGGCCGACCTCACCAGCCAGGCCAACCACCTAGGCGTCACCATCGAAGCCGACAT
The DNA here is from genome assembly GCA_022709755.1 of Elusimicrobiota bacterium. Classification (GTDB taxonomy): domain Bacteria; phylum Elusimicrobiota; class Elusimicrobia; order FEN-1173; family JAKLIF01; genus JAKLIF01. Next base: position 165,273 of record JAKLIF010000001.1, read on the forward strand.
CATCAAGCAGAAACAACCCGAATGCAACGGCGGGTATGAGGCGGTCAAGTTCGGGAAAACGCACAAGAAGGTCTACTCCGACCTCTCCAGCGACCACCCGATCGATCTCACCCGTTATCAGGTCATCGGCTGCTACATGGGCCGCGCGGGATTGATCAATTCGGGCGGGGCTTCCTCCGGAGACGGGGATATGGCCCAGGCCGTCAAGACCGCCGTCATCAACAAGCGGGCGGGCGGAATGGGACTGATCTCGGGACGCAAAGCGTTCCAACGTCCGATGAAGGAAGGCGTCGAGCTGCTCAACGCCATCCAGGACGTGTATCTGGACAAAGACATCACCATCGCCTGATCCACACCATCGAGGAGAACACGACCATGGGTAAACGAATCGCACTGTTGACCGGCGGCGGAGACTGCCCCGGTTTGAATCCGGCCATCCGCGGATGCGTCATGAGAGGGCTGGACTATGACTTCGAGTTCGTCGGACTGACGGACGGATGGAAGGGACTGATGGAAGGACTGACCATGCCGGTCGAGTTGGAAACCGTCCAGGAAATCATCAAGAAGGGCGGCACCATCCTCGGCACATCGCGCACCAACCCGTTCAAAAAAGAGAACGGAGTCCAGAAGTGCCTCGACACGTTCAAGAAACTCAAACTGGACGCGCTGGTCGCCATGGGAGGAGAAGACACTCTCGGCGTGGCGTCACGGTTCTATAAGGAACACAAACTCCCCGTGGTCGGGGTCCCCAAGACGATGGACAACGACCTCTCGGCCACCGACTTCACGTTCGGGTTCGACACGTCCGTCACCATCGCCATGGACGCGGCCGAACGGCTCGTGGACACCGGACGGAGCCATCGGCGGATCATGGTGCTCGAAGTGATGGGACGCCATGCCGGCTGGGTGGCCCTCTACACGGGCATCGGGGCCGGAGCGGATTGGACCCTCGTCCCCGAAGAAACCGTCGACATCCCGAAGATGTGCGCCCACCTCAAGAAGGTGCATGCGCGCAACAAAGTGGCCCTCGTCGTGGTCTCGGAAGGGATCAAGATCCCGGGACAGGATTCCGGGAAAGAGAAGCTGGACGAATTCGGCCATATGCTCCTCAAAGAACGGAGCGTCGGACACGAGATCACCGCCATCATCGAGAAGGAGACCGGGATCGAGACACGCCTGGCCGTCATCGGCCACATCCAGCGGGGAGGGGAACCGACCCTCTTCGACCGGATCCTCGGATCGCGCGTCGGCGTGAAAGCCGCGGAATTGGTGGCTGAGAAGAAATTCGGGCAGATGGTCGCCCTGCACGGGAACGACGTGGTGGACGTGGCGCTCGAGGAGGCCACCGCCCGCCTGAAGACCGTGCCGACCGACTGGCTGAATTTTTCCAAGGTATTCTTCAAGTAACCGCCCCCCGGATCCCGTCGGGCGTATCAGAAGACCCCCGGCGGGATCCGGCGACGGCGCACCGATCCGACGGCACTCTGAGATGCCGCCGGATTTTTTTATAACCCATCGTCACAAGGATCCCGGACCTTGACCAAGAAACCCCGAACGGAAAAACAGCCCTCTCCCGCCCGCGTCGCCGGCCTGACCGACGATCCTTCCGGCCCCTCCGTCCCGTTCTGGCTCCTCTGCGCGCTGATCCTCCTCCTCCCCTTCTTTCCCGACGAGAAGTTGATCCGTCCCAAACTGCTGTTGTTCGAGGCGGGTCTCTGGACCATCCTGTCCCTCTGGGCCGGCCAACAGATCGCGCGGGGGCGCTTTTTCGTCCGAGTCCCGTCCCTGGCAGTGCCCGTCACCGGTTGGATGGTTTTCGTCGCGGCGCGGGCGGCCTTCTCGGCCAATCCCCCCTTGGCGCTGGCCGAACTTCGACGGTGGCTCCTCTGCACCGGCGCGTTCATGGCCTGCGCCCAACTCCTCACGGACGCCCGACGGCGGGGGATCTTCTGGCGATGCTGGACCGTCTCCACCGGGATCATCGCCTTCTACGGGATACTCCAGCACACGGGCGGTTGGGGAATGATCCTGGTCCCCCGATCCGTCAGGGTCATGGGGACTTTCGGAAATCCCATCTTCTTCGGTGTCTATCTGGCCGCGTCTCTTCCCCTCCTCCTCTGGAACATCGAATCGGAAACGCGACCGGCGTTCAGGAGACTGTCGGGACTTTCATTCGTCTTATCGCTCCTGGCGTTGTATTGGACTCAGACGCGCGCGGCGTGGATCGCGGCGGCCGCGGCCCTGACCGTCACGGCGGTTTTCCGCCGCTATCGTTCCAAAAGATTCTGGCCCGTGGTGATCCTCCTGATGATGGTCCTCGCCGGGTTCGCGGTCAAGACGCGTTCCGTCTGGTCGAGGGACCAGGCCCACATCCTGATCTGGAGAGACACCCTGCGTCTGTTCTGGAATCATCCCCTCGCCGGAGTCGGCCTCGGAGAATTCCACGTCCACTTCCCGTCGGTGGCCGGCGCCGATCTCAAGGCCAAATGGCCTCCGGAACAGTTCATCGTCAATTACGCGCACAACGAATACCTGCAGATCGCCGCCGAGACCGGATGGGTCGGCCTGGCCCTTTTCCTGTCGATATTCCTCCTCCTGCTGAGGAACGCGCTCCGGGCCCCCCCCTCGCTCCGCAACGGGGAATATTGGGCGCTCCTGGGATCGCTGGCCGCCGTGCTGACCCAGAACTGTTTTTCCGTCGACATGCGTTTCTCCATATCCGCGGCCTACCTCTTCCTGATCCTGGGGGCGTTCGCCTCGCTGAACCCGGAAGACAATCCTCCTCGCGTCCCCGCCCCCTCGTTCCCGTTCCTTCGCCGCGCCCAGCCCGATGAAACCCCGTGGCCCGTCCCGGTCCGCCTCGGGCTCCTGATCGCCCTGTTCTATACGGCGGGATTGATCACCTTCCAAAAGACCGGGTCCGGATGGCAGATCAACCTCCTCGGGCTCTATCAAAAACCGGTCAACACGGCGGCCTCTTCGGGATGGCGATTCCTCCCCGAAGAATTGAAGGCGGGATTCCTGACGCGGTTGATCCATCCCTATGCCGCGCGCTACAGGCAATCGCGCAACGTCGGTTTCTTCGATCAGAAACTCCTCGATCCCGCAAAAACCATCTCGGACCTGGAAGCGCTCAGCGCCCGATTTCCGGACCAGGCCTCGGTGTTCGAAAAACTCGGGTTTGCCTATGCGAAGGAGATCCGATCCAAAGACGCCCAGGGGCGCGACTCTCTGAACAGGGAACGGGTGGAACAGGCCCTCCAGGCCTACCGGAAAGCCGCCGACCTCGCCCCCCTCCGGCCGGGTCCCCTCAACAACCTCGGGAACATCTATTTCACCGTCGGAGACAAGGACCGCGCGATGGATTTCTGGCGGAGGGCCGTCCGGACGGATCCGGGACAGATCGATCCGCGGTTGAACCTGGGGAAAGTCCTCTACATGAACGGCCGGCTGAAAGAATCCGCCGAACAGTTCAAGGAGGTGCTGAAACTGAACCCCTCCAACGACGAAGCGACGATTTATCTCAAACGAATGGTAGAATGAGTCCATGGCGATGATCCTTCCGGCCCTGCAGAACACCGTCATCCGTCTGTCCTTACGGTCCCGGACCTGGCGGGCTCTCTTCCGCATCCCCTACCGCATCCTCCTCACAAAACTCCGTTTCATCCAGCGGATGGTCCCCGTCCGGGCCCTCTATCTCCGTCAAGGACTTCTGGAACCCGATTGGGTCCCCGGAGCGAGCGACGTGGACGTGATTTGGATCCTCCGATCCGACATCGACGAAAAAAACGTCGTCTGCCGTCTTTGGAGGATGATGGGACTGCTCAAGAAATTCTTTCCCATCTTGGGAGAGGTCCTGATGGCCGACGAAGAGGAACTCCGGTTCTTCGACCTGTGGGGGGACGGACGGACGCAGAACAGGGCCGGATGGAAATCGGTCGGAGGGGAAGACATCCCCCCGGGCCCGGAAGGAGGGACGGTCCCGGACTGGAAACATCCGTGGGACCATTGGACCCGCGCCGTCATGGCCTACCACCTCCTGATCAAGAACTATCTGAACCCGGCCGAATCCGTTGTTCCCACCCGGGCGTTGTCCGTCCAAAAACATTTCCTGGATGTGTGCCGGCATCTTCGGGCCATGGAAGGCCCTTATGAATCCCGCGCCGATACGAGGGATTCCATCCTCAGGAAGGAGTCTCCTCTCGCGCCGCCCGACACCCGCGGGATATTGAACGACCCCTTGACCCCCTCTTTGCCCGAGATCGCACGCCTCTGCGCCGCCGCCCATTCACTCCTGCGGGAGAAGGGGCGGGACGTCCATCGGCGATTGGCCGCCGGGAACGCCGATCCCGCGCGGATCCGTCGATGGGGATCGACGCTCGCGCGGAACGAGTGGGAGGTCCAAGCCTGGCGGAAGAGGTTCCTCCAACTGCAGGACCGCCTCCAGGGATCCGCAACGGCTCTTTTCTGCAACACCTTGACCCATTCGACCCTCGTCCTCAAGGACGGCATTTCCGACGACTCGTTCGAAAATCTCCTGGCGGAGATACGGCGATTCAAGAAGGAAGACCGCGGTTTGCAGGGACCGATGGAGGTTCTCGACGGCACGATGTTCCGGATGTCCCTCTGCTGTGCGGTCCATGGACATCCTTTCTCCTATTTCACGCATGACCGATCGCCTCACGCGGAGGATTTCCAGGCCGATTCGATCGTCGATGGGAACATCCTGGTCCAATGCCGTTCCGAACGGATGGATATCCCGGTGCCGCCCCTGGACACGATCGGTCACCTGGCCAGGACGTCCCTGGCGGAATTCCTGCCTTCCTGGCGCACGCTGGATCATCCCTTCTCGGACAGCGATGCCTTCTATTCCCTCTATCGATGGATGACCACCGCCCTCAGCCTGACGCTGTTCATGGAAAAAGGTCTTCTGGGAAATCCTGACGACTTGGAAGGATTGATCGATCAGACGGTCAACATGGTACCGGACTCCGAGGGGTGTCTGAAGAGAGGGTTCCCGAGGAAACGGTTGTCGGGAAGGGAACTGACCCGATTATTCTATTGCCACTACGGCGATCTGAAAGCGCTCTTACGAACGGCCCGGGCATCGTCCTAGCCCATCCCCGCCGACTCTCCGTTCCGACCACCGTCCGAGCAAAACGGCATTCAGCCGGGGAACTGTTTATTGCGCGGTCTTCTTCTCCAGGATCGACCGGTAGAACCCATCCAATTGGTCGGCGAGATTATGCCAACTGTAGTTTTGAACGACCAATTGCCGACCGCGCCGGATCAGCTGTTTCCTCAATTCCCTGTCGAAAATGAGCCGGACCGTCTCGTCGGCGAATTCCTGCGGGGTGCGCCCGACCAGGAGGTCCCTGCCTGGCTCGACGTCCAGGCCCCAGGCCCCCACGGGAGTCGTTACGACGGGCACTCCGACGGCCATCGCTTCCAATATCTTCCCTTTGATCCCCTCCCCCAATCGCAACGGCGCCACGAAGATGTCGGCTTTTTCGATATAGGGGAGGACGTCGGGGACGGCTCCCGTCACCCGGATCCGGGAGTCCTTTTCCAATTCCTTGACCGCCTCGGTGGGACCTGATCCGACCACCCAAAGACGCGCGATGGGGCATTGCCGCACGATCCGCGGGAACACCTCCCGGGCGAAATACAGGATGGCGTCCTCGTTCGGATAGTGCAGGTAATGGCCGACGTAGACCAGGTTGGCCTCGCCGGATTTCATCTTCTTGGCCAGCGCGCTCCGGAACTTGAAATGCGTCAGGTCCACTCCCGTCGTGATGCTCTCCACCCTCACAGACGGCATGAAGCTGAGGAGCTTGTCCCTGTCGTGGGGGGTCACCGTCACGACGCCGTCCATCTCCCGGCAAGAATCCATCTGATATTTCACCAGGCGCATCCATTCCCCGATGCGTTTCCATCTTTCCCAGCCGGTCATCTCGCGGAAATAGGATTTAAAGAAGGACATATTGCTGACATCGTGTTCGGTGAACACCACCGGGATGTCTTTGATGAGGGGACGATATTGGGCCATCTGCACGAACTCGATATGGACCATGTCGAACTTCTCCGACGACAGGACCTGCCGGAGTTTCTGGACCATCTCCGCGGAATGACACATCCTGGCGATATTGGGCAACGAGCCGGCGTCCGGACCTTCCGGCTCCGACATGTTGCGCGGCACGACATACACGTTCTCGCACCATTTCTTCATGAACGGGGCGTTCCAGACCTGATCTTGGTTTTCGACAAAAGAAAGGACCGAGAACCGATACCGGTCGGCGAGGAGCTGGAGGATGGTCAGGACCCGCTTTTTACCGCCGTCCATCGGCGGATAGGGGATGAACGGCGTGAGGTAGAGGATGTGCGGCTTGGAGCGGGAGGGGAGGGCGCCGGACGGGGCCGGCTGGGACGGGACAGCCATGTTGCGGCGCGGCAAAACCGATGCGGACCCGGACCGCGAATAAAGGTTCCTCACCCGGAGTTTCTTGACGGACCAATCCCAGAGACGCGCGGGGTGGGTCAGGAAATAGAGGTAACGACGGAGGAAGATGCCGAGGACGGTGACGGCGAGTCTCAACAGACGGCTCATGCCAACCCTTGCTGGATCATGCGCGCTTTCACGGATCGGGCGTAGTGGTCATAAACGGTGTCGATGGGTCCGACGGCCATGGCGCGCCCCTTCTCGATATAGATGCCCTCCGAACACATCTCTTTCATGTTTTCCGGCGAATGGGAGACCAACACGATGGTCTTGTTCTGTTTCCGGATCTCGTCGAACCGCCTCTTGCATTTGGCCACGAAGTAGGCGTCGCCGGCGGACAGGGATTCATCCACCAACAGGATGTCCAGTTCCGCGTGGAGCGCGATGGAGAAACTGACCCGGCCCGCCCACCCCGACGACAGGTCGGCCAGCGCGGCGTAGAGGTAATCCTTCACCTCGGAAAAATCGATGATGGCGTCCAGTTTGTTGCGGAATTCCTTGCCGGAATACCCCAGCAGGGCGGCGCACAGACGCAGGTTCTCCAAGACGGTCAGCTGGGGAAGGAGTTCGACGCCCAACGCCATGAACGGGTTGATCTGTCCGTTGCGCCGGACGACCCCTTCCGTCGGCTGCAGGATGCCGGCCATGATCCTCAACAGGGTGGTCTTGCCCGTCCCGTTGGGGCCCATCACGCCGAAACCCATCCCCCGGCGAATGTCCAGATCGATGTCCTTGAGGGCCCAGAAAGTCCGGGTGGGTTGCGCTCCCCGGACCCAATAACGCAGTTGCTGGAAGACGGTCTTCCGCCGTTCGGTGCCGATCTCGAACTGCTTGCCGATGCCCCGGAGGTGGAAAGCCAGATCCTTCATGGGAACTTCTCCGCGAAATGAGGTTCGCCCCGTTTGAAATAATAATATCCCGTGAGCAATATCCCCGCGCTCAACGCGAACAGGAAACCCAGGACCAACAGCGACGGAGCCCGGTCATAGACCATGAATTCGCGGGTCTGTTTGATGAGAAGGGCCATCGGGTTCAACATGATGATCTGCCGGCGCCCCGGGCTCAGGATGGTCTCCGGATAAAAGACCGGGGTCACGAAGAAAGCGGCCTGGATGACGATGGACCAGATCCGGTCCGTGTCCTTGTATTCCACCGCCCAACGGGAGAGGAACAGGGCCACCCCCGTCACCATCATGGTCTCGATGAAGACCACCACCGGGAGCCAGAGCCATTTCAGACTCATATTGGCCCCCCAGAACAGGAGGAATCCCATCATCACCAACAACTCCAGCAGGTGGATCAACGTGATGGTGAGAACGGAGGAGAGGACGATCACTTCGTGGGGGAAGATGAAGTTCTTCACCAGAGACGATTTCTGGATCACGCTCCTCATGCCGCACGACGTGGCGTTGGTCATGTATCCCCATTGGACCACCCCGACGATGAGATAGAGCTGGAACAAGTGGACATGGTTCCCCATCCACTTGATGAACAGGAGGTAGAGCACCAGGAACATCAGCAGGGGGTTCAGGAGCGTCCACAGGAACCCGAGCAGCGTGCTCTGATCGCGCAGTTTGAACTCGCACCGGGTCAGTTCCTTGATCTGGTTCAAGTAGTGGGCGTACGTGTAATAGGGCTGATGGAATTTTTTCAGCATAGTCCTTTAGGAGGGCCGTGTCTCGACCCAGCCGCGTCCTTCCAGATAATTTAAGATTTTCCGGACAGATTCTTCAACTGATTCCTGGTCCGTCCGGAGGCGTATCTCGGGCGAGGGCGGCGGTTCGTAGGGGTCGGATATGCCCGTAAAATTCTTCACCTCGTTGTTCAGGGCTTTCTTATAAAGACCGCGCACGTCGCGCCGGATGCACACCTCCAGAGGCGCATCCACGAACACTTCCGCGAAGCGATCGATCTTCTCCCTGTTCTTCGCTCGAATCTCGGCGTAAGGGGACACCAACGCCGCCAGGGCCACCCCTCCTTCGCGGTTGAATTGCCGGCACAGGTCGCCCACCCGAAGGACGTGTTTGTCCCGATCCTCCTTCGTGAATCCGAGATCCTTCGAAATGGTGGCGCGCAGGCGGTCTCCGTCGAAGACCCGCGCCTGATGACCGAGGGAGGAAAGCCGTTCGCACAACGCTTCCGCCAGCGTGCTCTTGCCGGAACTGGGCAACCCCGTGAACCAGACGGTGAACCCGATCCCTGTCATGTCATCGTTCCTCCCAGAGGAGGGCCGGCTGGCCGGCCCAATCGGCCCGACCCGTCGATCCCGTCAGCGCCGCGACGGTGGGGGCCACATCCAATATGTCCACCAGGAGATTGTCGTGCGATTTCCGGAACAGATCCTTCCGGAAACGCCCCCCCTGTTTATAACCGCACCAGAATATGCCGTCGGGGGAATGGACCGAATCGTCGGGCCCCGTATCGTTTTCCGTCAGATAAAGCCGCTGGTGCCCCACGGTGCCCGCCGCCCGCTGGCTCAGCGCGTCGAAAGAAACCATGAGATCCGGAGGATCCCCTTTCCAATCGGGTTCCGACAAGACGGCCCGGGTCTTCCATTCTTCACCCCGCGGACCGCGCACATCTTCCAACTCCCCCTTCAACTTCACACGGAACACATCGTAGTGTTCCGCGGGGACCGTTCCACGCGGTTCGCGTCCTTTCAAGTTGACGAAGACCCGCGCGTAATAACCGCCCCAGGCCCACGCCGTCGTGCGATCCCAATCGACGTCGCATCGGTCCAGCGGAAGGACCGTCTCCGGATACTTCTTCAGTCTCAGATATCCCTGTCGGATGAGCCACTCGTTGACGCAAAAGCAACCCTCCATCCCCTTCGTCCCGTGATCGGAGACGATCATCAGGACCGTGTCGTCCGGGAGGCGGTCCATCAATTCCCCGAGTTTTCCGTCCAAGAACCGGTAATAGTCGGGGAGAACGTCCTGATACTTATTCCCCTTCACGTATCCCGGGTGACGGACGTCGTGGTATTTCCAAAAGGCGTGGTGGAGCCGGTCGGGCCCGATGTCGACGCTCATGGCGAACCGCCAATCGTCTTCCTGAACGATCCGGTCCAAAATCTTGAATTTCTGGTTCGAGGTCTCATAGACCTGGGCCAACGTGAGGTCCCTGTCCTCCTTCCTGAACTCGGCGTCCGCGCGATATCGGCCACCGACCCATTTTTCGAGGGTCTCCTGAAAATCCGCCGGAGAGGTGCAGGACGCGCCGGACGGGGTCAAGAAACACGAGATCCAATGGCCGCGAACGGACCGCGGAGGATATCCGGGCGGAACGCCGACCACCCACACGTTCTCCCCGTTCCCGTTGAAATAGTCCCAGAGGCAGGGTTCTTGGATGGAACCGGACGACGGGAGGACAAACCCCGCGTACGGATCCGACCCGCGGATGCGGAACCCATAGAGTCCGAGTTGGCGGGGCGGAAGTCCCGAGGCCATCACCGCCCAAGCGGGCACCGTGATGGGAGGATCGCACGATCTCAGGATGCCGCCGTATCCGTCCCTCCGCAGCCGCTCAATGAACGGGCGGCGAGAACCCCGGGTGTCGAAAAAAACATCGTAGGGGACCGAATCCAAACCCACGATGAGGATTCGGCGGGCGTTCATCGCGCGGGATCCGATAAGGAGGGGAGGGGAGACGGGAGGGGCCGGCCGTCGGCCGGCCCGCGCGGATCAATGTTTCTGGGGGACAAGAAGCTTTTCTTTCTTCATCTTCTGGATCAAACCGGTCATGTCTTTCTTCACGACTTTCTCGCTCTGGTTGTATTCATCGGACACTTTTTCGACGATATCATCCTCCGCCATCCCCTCGCCGAGCAATTCCCAGATCCGGCTGGCCGTGGAATTCAAAGAATAATAGACGCTGGTCTCCAGATCCAGGATGACGACCTCGTCTTCGACTTTCCTCCAGGCGACGTTCTGAGCGTGTTTCCAAGACATTTTCTGGTTTGACATCGGATGGCTCCCCTGCGTTCCCTGTGGGCGACGCGAATTATGATAGTCCCTATTATATAACTCTACGAGCAGCTATCTCAATAGTTCTTCAAGCAATCGGAATAGAGCCGATCCAGGCTCTCGGCGCTCCGGGCCCACGAGGAAGTCCGTTCCACCCATCGACGGGCGCGTTGGGCCATCTCGCGACGGTCCGCCGGATCCGCCAGGAGGGTGATCACGTGTTCCGCGAAACGGTTCGCGGTCGATCCCCGGCAGACGACCGACTCCGCGTCACGACCCCACGCCGACAAGACCCTCGGCGTCGTCACGACGGGGACTCCGATCGCCATCGCTTCCAAAATCTTCCCCTTCATCCCGTATCCGGACCGGATCGGGGCCACAAAAACATGCGCGCTCCGCAGGAACGGACGGACATCCTCCACCCTGTCGGTCACCCGCACGTTGGGACTCTGGAAACACCGGATCACCGGCGGAGGGTTGGCTCCCACGATCCAGAATCGCGCGTTCGGCTGGCGCGCCAGGACTTTCGGCCATATGTCCTTCAGGAAATACAGGACCCCCTCGACGTTGGGAAGATGCTCGTAGTTCCCCGTGAAGACGATGTTCATGAAACGGTCCTTGGGTTCGGCCTCTCGGAACGGGAATCCGTCGATGTCCACTCCCATCGGGACCACGGCCAGGGGACTCTTCCGCGAAAACGGGCACAACCGCCGGTGCCGACGGAACCAGAGGAAATCGGCCCGGCCCAGAAACGCCATGCCGCGCAGCCGCCGGACACTCGCCCAGTAATAGAGATACTGGCTCAGCGCCTGCGAGATCCTCTTCCCCCACGGCTCCCGTTGGTTCGCCGGAATGGGGCCGGACGTCAACCGGAGGTTCCCGATATCGTGTTCCGCCAACAGCACCGGGACGGACCGGACGTAACGGAGGCAGGGGAGCATCTGGACATGGTCGAGATGGACCAGGTCGATCTCTCCCGGTTTCAAGAGCCCCTGGATGGCCTCCCCCAGAGAGAGAAAATCCTCCGAGTCTCCCACCCGGCGCTCATGGTAGTTCAGCCAAAGGTCACGGCCGCTCAGATGGCGGCGCGGCACCCAACGCACCTCTTTGAACACCGTTTGGAGTTTCAGCCTCTGCGCCGCGGCAACCAACGGGTCCAACCCGGAAGGAGAGAAACTCACCAGCGAAAAATCATACCGGTCCTTCAACAGGCTCGCCAGAGACCACAACCAGATCAATCCCGAATGGATCAACGGGCAGGGCGGTTCCGGGGTGACGATCAATATATTCTTCTTCGATTTCTTGGCCATTATCCTCGGGTGATCCATTCCTTGATGATTCTGACATTTTCGGGGCTATCCGAGCCGAGCACGACCTTCGCCGCGCGGGCGCTCCGGAGCAGGGTGAGCAGCGACATTCCCCGACGGAAAGCCACCTCGAGAAGACGGACCTTGGACCCCCAGGACGGTCTCCATAAATATTCCGCTCCCTGAGGAACGCCCCACCCGATGAACAGATTGACAGCCAGCGATTTCAGAACCTTCCAGCGACCGACGCGCCGGATGGACGGAGATGCGCCGGCCGGCCGGCAACCGTCGATGATCCAATCGATCTTTCCTTCCGAGGAGGCGACCCGGTCGCGAAACACCCCCAGGTCGATCAAGATCTTGGGGCCATGTTTCCGACGGCGGAAGACCCTCTGGCCGTCCGCCGGGAAACCGGGCAGGGAGCGATCCCCCTCGATGCCCAGCCGCAGGGGGAACGGGTGCATCCGACCCTCGGGCCCGATGAGCGGCGTATCCTCCGAAAACAGCCGGAACGCGGGATCCTTCATCATCTCGAGGACCAACGTCGTCTTCCCTCCGCCGACGGGAAGCAGGATCAACCCCGTATGCCCGTGATACCCGAATCCCAGTCCATGGACGCGATGATACCCTTTCCGATCCAACCGTTCACCCACGCGACTCAACACAAGGAGATAAGACAGTTCATGGAGCAGGTCTCTCTCGGGACAAGTGACCTTTCCCCGTTCGGCCTTGAAATCGTAGACGGTGGACGCGCGGCCTTGGTAATCGAGGGATCGGACATCCCCCTCATCCGAGGCCTCATAAGACCCCGGAGAAGCGGGGGATTTCCGGTGCGGGACCGGTTCCGCACATAACTCGATCCGGACATCCGGCGGCGATCCGGCGGCGGGGACGAGGAACCATTCAAAATCACGGCGGATCTCATCCAAGATCTCCCCATCGGATGAGGCGACCCCGACGGTCACGCCGTAGATGTCGAAATTAAGGTTGTCCTTCATCGGTGATCCCCATGATGAATCCTCTTAAAAATCCCATGCCATAGACGACATGCCCGCCGACCGTCAACACTCCGACGCGGAGGACACCCAGCCAATCCCCGGTGCGTCCTCCGTAAACGAGCGCGTGGGCGGCGGTGAGGAACGCGTACAGGGCCAGGGGTCCTTTCAGCGCGGCGGGCATGAAAAAAGAGAGCGGCAGAGACAACAGGAATAGGGCCGGGAAAAGGTGGACGGCCCGCACCGTGGAGGGACGGTATCGCGTCATCTGGCCGCGCCCCTTCCCCGAATGCCATATCTGCCGGCCATAACCGGACCAAGTGCCGCGACGCGTGTGGCGGACGACCAGTGTCGGCGAATGGAGCAACGGCACACCGCGCGCGATCAATTCCTGAAGCAGGAGATTCTCCTCGTTATAGAACAGCTGGTCATGAAAACGCAGTCCCATCCGATGAAAAACATCACGGTGGAAACAGAGGTTGCACAGGATCAAGGAACGGTCATCCACCCATCGGTCGTCCGGCAAACCCCGATACCGCTCGCTCATCCGGCCGGCCCCCCACCAGGACCCCAGGATGTAACCCACGCTCCTCTGGAAAGGCGTATTTTCCTCCGGATCCAGGTTGGGCCCGCCGACCACCATCAACGACGGATATTGGACCACCTTCCCGTTCCATCGATTGAAGAAATCCTCCGGCACGGTCACATCATCATCCAGAAAATAGAGGTAGGCCCCTTTCGCGTTCAAGGCGGCCCAATTCCTCGAGCCGCTCTTGGTGGACACCGGACTGGACGCCAACCGGAGCAGGGGATGTCCGCCCGAGGCCTCGTCCTTCCCGCTGTCCGGCCCGTGACGAACCACGAAGATCTCTTGCAGGGGCCGGTATCCGTCCCCCCACTCCCGCCGGGAGTCGGTGAAACGATCCGCCGCGCGGAAAAGGCCGTCCAGTGTGGCCCGGAGCGCCTCGAGGGGCCGGTTCGTGAGAAGGATGACGCTGAGCCCGGCCGGACCGGATTCATTCTGGGACTGCGGTTGGGTTTCGATCATGCGATTGGTTTTAGTCTATCAAAGCGTTTCCGTCAATTCAACGTGACTTTTCCCTCAAAAAACTTGAAACAAATTACACAAACGGTTAGGATGTTGTCTATCCATGAAACTTTGGGAACTCATCAAGAAATCCTGGGAGAACCACCGGTTCGTATTGGTCTTTTCCGTTCTATACTGCGTGCTCTCCATCTGGATGGCCATCCTGTTCCGCCGTTATCTCGGCGAACTACCGCCGGTCAACCAGCTGGAAGGATACATCCCCTCCCTCATCACCAAGATCTACGACGTCCACGGAGACCTCATCACGGAACTCTTCGTCGAGCGCCGGAGCGTCGTCCCCCTCACTCAGATCCCCTTGGATTTCCAGCGCGCCACGCTGGCCATCGAGGACTCCAATTTCTACGAGCATTGGGGAGTCGACGTCAAAGGCATCCTCCGGGCGTTCCTGAGCAACCTCCGCGCCCGTCGCGCCGCACAGGGCGGGTCCACCATCCCCCAACAGCTGTCCAAGACGATCTTCCTCACGCGGACCAAGACCTACGAGAGGAAGATCAAGGAGCTGATCCTGACGCTCCAGATGGAACGGTATTTCAGCAAGGACGAGATCCTCCAGTTGTATCTCAACCAGATTTATTACGGCAACGGGGCTTATGGGGTGGAAGCGGCCTCTCGGGTCTACTTCGGAAAACACGTCGGGGAACTGACGCTCGGCGAATGCGCGCTCCTGGCCGGGCTCCCCAGGGCGCCGCAATACTATTCCCCCTTCGACCACCCCAAACGGGCCCTCCTGCGGCGCGCCGTCGTCCTCAACCGCATGCGCGAGATGGGTTTCATCACGGAAAAAGAGGCCCTGCAGGCCATCGGCCAATCCATGCAGATCCGGAAGGTCCCCCTCACTCCCCAACAAGCCGCCTATTTCGTCGAACACGTCCGGTTGGAACTGGAACCCCGTTACGGTTCCACCGCCCTGTATCGCGGAGGACTCTCGATCTACACCACGCTGGACCTGCGCATCCAGAAAGCGGCGGAAGAGACGACCGCCCAACATCTCTCCTCCTTCGATGAACAACATGCGGAAAAAAGACTGCTGTATCTCCTCAAGAACAAGAAGATCGATGCGGCGTATTACAACAAGTGGCGACGCTGGATGGACAAGAAGGCGCGGGGAGACGAGGTCGAGGACATCGTGTGGGAGGAACCGACGCCCGTGCAGGGAGGCTTGGTCGCCATCGACCCACCGACGGGCGGGATCCGCGCTTTGATCGGAGGCCGCGACTTTCAGAAATCACAGTTCAACCGGGCCACACAGGCCAAACGCCAGCCGGGATCCACGTTCAAACCGTTCGTCTGGCTCGCGGCCCTCGAATCCGGCTTTTCGCCGTCCACGATCGTGGACGACTATCCGATCGCCTACGCCAACGTGGAGCGCCATCCGGAACTGGTGGTCGAGACGACGTCCTATGACCTGTTACAGATCGCCGTCACGGGCTATTACACCCCCGACAGAGATCCGAAAGCGCCCGATCCGATCTGGGCCCCCAAGAATTGGGACGACAAGTATCTCGGTCCGGTCACCCTGAGGAAGGGGTTGTCCTTGTCGAGGAACCTCGTGTCGGTGCGACTCATCGACCGGGTGGGACCCCGGACCGTCATCGACGTGGCCCAAAAATCGGGCATCCGGAGCAAACTCGACCCCGTGCTGTCCCTGTCCCTGGGTTCTTCGGTCGTCACCATTCTGGAGATCGTCAGCGCGTTCTCCACATTCGCCAACAACGGCGTCCACATGGACCCCTATTCCGTCGAGAAGGTGGTGGATGCCGACGGACGGATCCTCGAGGAACATCTCCCGCAGGCCCAGATGTCGTTCAGCCCGCAGATGAACTATCTGATCTCTCATCTCATGGAGATGGTGGTGAAGGAAGGGACGGCCCGCCACGCACGGCTCCTGGGACGGGCCGCCGCCGGGAAGACGGGCACCACGCAAGACATGCGGGACGTCTGGTTCATCGGCTATACGCCGGACCTGGTCACGGGCGTCTGGGTGGGTTATGACGATTTCGTGCCCCTGGGGAAGAAGATCACCAGCGCCGGGACGACCGTGCCCTGGTGGACCGATTTCATGGCGGGGGCCCTCAAACCCATGCCGCCTCGGGATTTCGACGTGCCGCCGGGGATCGTCTTCGCCAAGATCTGCGCGGATTCGGGCTTCTTATCGATGCCGTCGTGCCCCCACACAACGCTGGAAGCGTTCCTGAAGGACAAAGTCCCTCAGGATTTCTGCAAGACGGACCACCGCAAATTCTTCTTCATGACCCCGGCGCTCGAGATCACCGAATAATGCGGGCACGCCCCGCCAGCGGATACAGTCTCCGCGCCCATGTCATAATCCCAAATCCCCATAAATCACATTCACATCGATCAGATTCGGGACATGCAAGATAATAATATCATCGATACCAAACGACACCCGCCGTCGATAAAACATATATCTCTGGGTTATTCCATATTCATATTCATCGTTTATGCACTCCTGTTCTCATGGCGTCACCAGGACGACTATAACAACGTATTTTACATCGTCTACCTCACAATACCGCTTCTCCTCCTTCTGTCGAGGCAATTCCGGAAGACAATCCTATCGAGCCTCTCAGACAAACGTCTGCTTTTCCTTTTTACTCTTGCGTTGATCGCCCGCTGTTCACTGTCACTGTTTGCTTTTGCGCACATCAACTATCATGGCTATACCTACTTCAGATTGCTCGGGCACGCACACCACGCAACATTACCCTATGGGTTCACCTATAACATATTCTGGGGGCCCCTCGCCTTGCTCAACCGCATCGGGCTCTTATCCCACGACGTTCTGTTTTCATCCAACCTGCTGCTGAATATCTCTTGCGCTTACATCCTGTTCACTATTTTACGGTTATTACTCGGGGGCGGGATTGCCCCCTATGTCGGTTTTTATCTTTTTGCGGTTTCCCCGATACAGATCCGTTATGCGGCGACGGAATCACACTTCACACTCGTTCTTTTTCTTCATCTCCTTCTGATCACCACGGCCTGCCTATACAGGGAAACCCAAGAACCCCTGTTCGTGCCGACCTTTTTCCTGATGCTCGCTTTTTTGACATTCACGCGACCCGAACAATTCATCATCGCGATCCCCTTCTCACTCTTCCTGTTGATCTATTCTAAAATACCCCTCAAGGAACTCCTTTTTTATCTCACCTGCTACGCCTTAATCATCGCTGTTCCATTTTATGAGCCGCTTCAGCGAACCTGGCCCATGTTCATGGCAGACGCTCAAACACATCCAGGGTCCATTCGCATGAACTGGAAAAATATTATATTCCCGTTCAGCAACACCCTCTATTCCAATAATCATCTTCTAATTCCGACATATCTAATGGCGATCCCTGGATTCATCTACGGCATCCTTGGCCAGAAAACCCGGCGATTCGCCCTGGGATTGTTCGCCCTCTATTTGTTTTTCAATATTCCATTGAGCTATAAGGTATTCAACGGGTATTTTATCGCCTATCTGTATTCAAGTTATTGGGAATACATCCCCATCATCTTCTGTTGTTTTTTTATTCATTTCATATATTCCAAATACGGGGGAACGATCTCCATTCTATTGACACTCACACTCACACTACTCCCATACACAAACTACATAAAAATAACCGAAAAATACGACGAGCAGATTGAATATGAGTTCATTAAGAAACACTACAAGAACGAGTATGGGAAAATCGGACTTCTCAGAGGTAGCCACGTGTTCCCATTTAATCCATCCCTTTATGGTGAATTATTTCAGAACCTTACCCCTATCAGATTCTCGGCGATCATCGGGAAGACCGATGCGGCTGAATTCTGCTTTCCCGCGCCCAACGACAAGTTCTCCGTCTATTTCAGGTCTCTCTCCCATGGATTCCGTCAACAAGACGAGGAGTTATCCAGACAAGGATTCATCCCAATCGACATCAAGCATTTCATCTTCAAGCAAAGATATCCCTCCTACCCACAAGGCACTCCTTTAACGATTGGATTCTATCGTTATACTCGGCCCCATTCAGCATCTCCCAAAAATGCAGAACCGGATCGAGGCAACGACGCGATTGAGAATTGAAGTCTATATTCAACAGGGCATTACACCTGACCGCCCTGGTCGCCATCAAACCTCTTCCGTGGAGCCGGATGCGATCATGACGGACACCCCCCGGGTTTCCACAAGACGGACCACCGCAAATTCTTCTTCAGGACCCCGGCGCTCGAGATCACCGAATAACGCTCCCCTCAGAACAACCAGGGATGGAACAGCGTCAGGACCTGGTTGGCGGTTCCCCCCACCAGCACAGCCACCACGATCGTGAAGACGGCGATCATTCCCGCGGACTTCCAACCGAGTTCCTTGACCAGGGCGGAAACGGCGGCGAGGCAGGGGACGTACAAAGAGGCCACGAGAGCGAACACGAAGATCTGTTGTTTCGTCATAAACGAGAGGAGGTTCTGGATGTGCGGGCCCTGCTGGATGATGGCCAACGCCAGAAGCAATTGAAGGGCCAGTTCCTTCCTCAGTATCCCGAACAACAGACAGATTCCGGCCACTTCCGGCAAGCCGAGCCAATCATGGACCACGAGACTCAAGGGTTTGGTGAGGAACCACATATATTCCGACTCATAGAGCCATCCCAACACGATGCTCCCGACCACGATCATGGGGACGGCCAGCACGATGAATTCCCGGAACCGAACCCATGTCTTCCGAAAGAGTATCTTCGCCCGCGGCATTCGGAACGGAAAAACCTCCATGATCATCCCCGATGACTGCCCCGGCAACATCACGGCCATGAGCCGTCCGACCGTCAGGGTGACGGCGAAGATGATCAGATAGACCATCAGGGCCCAGGCCCAACCCAGGAAAAAAGCGACAGCCCCCATGATGATCGCCGTCCGCGCGCTGCAGGGCACGAGCGTGATGAGGGTGCACGCGATGATCTTTTCCCGCCGGTTCGACAAGATCCTCGTGCCGACGATCGCCGGCACGTTGCATCCGGCGCCCGCCATGAACGGGATCACGGACTTTCCGTGAAGACCGATCTTCGTCATCAGGCTATCCGACAGGAAAGCCACCGAATTGAGATACCCCGAATCCTCCAGAACAGCGAGAACCCCATAGAACACGAGCACATAGGGGATTCCCACCGAAAAAGCCGCCTGCAACCCGGCGTCCACTCCCCAGAGGACTGATTTCGACAGGACTCCGACGCCCCAGAGAGACGTCACCAAGTCACGAAGATGGGGAGAGATGACGGTGGTCCAAAACAGATCGAACATCGCCGAAAGGAATCCACCGACATGATACATGAGCATGAACACCGCCAAGAGTCCCCCGATCAGGATCGGAAGACCCTTCACCGGGTCCATGGTCCACCCCCAGAACGTCGTGGACAACGGGGCGTCCAAAGAATTTTTTCGGATGACGAGGCGACTGAGATGATGCGCGAAACGATGTCTCTCTCGAACCACTCGGAGGCCCGACTTCTCGCCGGACCGCCTCTCGATGACGGCGCCGATCTCCCCCACCGTCGCCGCCACTCTTTTCCCGGCCTCCCCCCTGAGCCGGGCCAAAAACTCCTCATCCTCCTCCAACAGGAGCACCGCCAAAGACCTGGGGGAAAGCCCGTCCGGAGGAGAGAACCGTTCCCGTCCGATGAAATCCGACAGTTCCTTGATCGCGCCAGACAGCCCCTCTTCGTAAACGGGAAGAAGCGGTAAAGGGTGCTCTTTTTTCAACGCCACAGCCCGGCACGCCCGGATCAGATCGGTGATCCCCTCCCCCCGGGTGGCCGTCATCGGGATGACCCTCACTCCCAAAAGTTCCGCCAATCGCGGAGTGTCGACACGGATCCCCTGCCGGGAAGCGATGTCCATGAGATTGCAGGCGACGACCAAGGGAACCTCCAGATCAATGAGTTGGAGGACCAGATAGAGGTTCCGCTCCAGATTTGTCGCATCCACGACCGCCACCACGACATCGGCCTGTTTCTCAAGGATCGCTCGCCGGGCCACGGCCTGGTCCTCGGAGACCGAGCCGAGGGCATAGGTGCCGGGCAGGTCGATGACGCCGAAATTAAATCCCCCATGGGAGGAGGATCCGACGTTCAACGACACCGTCTTTCCGGGATAGTTCGCCGTCATCGAACCCAACCCCGTCAACTCGTTGAACAGGGTGGACTTCCCGACGTTGGGATTCCCCGCCAACGCGATGACGAATTCCGCGTGACCCCGGATCTTCCCGATCTCCGTCAGCCCGTCTGTCATCCTGTTTTCCTCACCCATATCGAGCGTGCGATATCGTTCCCCAAAGCATAAGCCGTCTCCCCGACCCTGACGATGACGGCCCCGCCGAAGGGCGCCTTCCTCTCGACCCTGATCTGCGTCTTGGGCATCAGCCCGATGGAGGCGAGATAGCGGAGTTGTTTCGGTTCCTCGTCGGTGATCTTGACGATCCGTGCGCGGTCATGGACGTTCAGCGAGGCCAGGGGATGGGAATGGTCATCCCGGATCTTCCCTGACAGCGTCGGCACCGGATTTCCATGAGGACATGTCTCCGGATTTCCCAGTAACTCGAACATCCGGACCTCCACGGCCCTGGAGAGTCCGTGTTCCAGGCGGTGGGCCTCCCGGTGGGCCTCCTCCCATTTGATCCCCAGCTTATCGACAAGGAACCTCTCCGACAACCGGTGTCGGCGGACCACATCGATCGCGACGGCGCGACCCTTGGCCGTCAGCTTCACCCCCTTATAGGGCGAATGGACCACAAACCTTTCAATCGCCATCTTCTTGATGTTTTCCGACACGGAGGCGGCGGAGATCTGGAGATGATCCGCAATGGCCTGCGTGGTCGAGGCAACGCCCTCCGACTCCAAATGAAAGAGGGTCTCCAAATAATCTTCACGGCTGGGGGTGATCATGGACTGCCTCCTGATTTAGGTATACCTAAATCATACACAGATCGGAGAGAGCCGGCAAGCACTCTATCGATGGGCTTTTGCGGGGAGGGCGACTCAGATCAAACAAGCGTACAGGAAAATAGGAGCTCCCGAAGGGGCTCCTATTTTCCTGGGGCGCCCTTGTCCAAAACAACAAGGACAGCCTGGTGACAATATGAAATCTGGGGCGCCCTTGTCCAAAACAACAAGGACAGCCTGGTGACAATATGAAGTCTGGGGCGCCCTGGCCCAAAGATGCCAGGACGGCCACGCGACAATATGAAATCTGGGGCGCTAGGATTCCCTCTCCGAAGACTCCGAGGGCCGCGCGCGGCACATCGTGCCGACAACCCGCACAGCGAACCTTCTTTACTGGTTCAAATTCAAACAGGCGTACAGAAAAATAGGAGCTCCTTCAGGAGCTCCTATTTTTCTGGGGCGCTAGGATTCGAACCTAGGAATGACGGCTCCAAAGGCCGTTGCCTTACCGCTTGGCTACGCCCCAAAATTCACATCGTAACCTGGGCTGTCCTCACGTTTCGCGTGTGAGGGCGCCCCAAAATTCACATCGTGACTTCTATTCTCAAATCTATGCGTAGCCTTGTCACGGCAACCGGCCAGCTCACCTTCTCGCTGGCGTCGCCAGATCGGTGTGACTTCCTCGTCACACCGGCGACCCTTACCGCTTGGCTACGCCCCAAAATTCATATCGGCTCATGGGCAGCCCTTGCACTCTTTTGGCAAGGACGCCCCAAAATTCATATCGTACCTTGGGCAGTTCTCACGTTTTGCGTGTGAGGGCGCCCCAAACTATATATCGACACCTGGGCAGCCCTTGCACTCTTTTGGCAAGGACGCCCCAAAATTCACATCGTAACCTGGGCTGTGCTTGATGGTGTGGTCAAGTGCGCCCCAAAATTTATATCGGCTCATGGGCAGTCCTTATTGTCTTGGACAAGAGCGCCTCCAAAACCACGGCACCACATGTATCTCATAAAAAGATCGGAAACCCCTCAAGCGACGATATTATACAACTCCGTCCCCCGGGAGTGAAGTGATTTTAGGAAGGTATCTTATGCCGGCTGGATAATCTGCGGAATTCTATTCTTCCCGACACTGAGATGGCGATTCAGGCATCGCCGGTTCCGCTGACGTGGAACCGTTCTTCTTCTCCTGCTCGTAGGCCGAGAATATCTTCTTCTCGAGATAACTCCTGAAGTCGGCGGTGACAGGATGGGCCACATCCTTGAACGTCCCGTCCGGAAGTTTCCGGGACGGCATGCAGAGCATGAGCCCTTTATCCCCGTCGATAATCTTCATGTTGCGTACTGCGAACACCTTGTCGAATGTGACCGTGACGAATGCTTTCAACTTGCCGTCATTTCGCAAAGTGACGCGGATTTCTGTAATTTCCATGGTCGCCCCCGTCTGACACATGCTGTCTGGCTAATCAAAGGTTGCTCACTCCGACCAAGACCGGAGAAGCCATGCATCCCACCTTGTTGAGCCAAGATTTTCCAGAACTCGTTGTCCGCTCTTTGCTGTTTCAACTATACCGAACACGGCGGAGCCCGAACCGGACATCAGCACCGTGGTAGAACCACTCCTTTCCAAAGCGTTTTTAGCCGCCCGAACGGCGGGCACGCGGGGTAGAACAACCTCTTCCAGCCGGTTGAACAACTCCGACGCCCACATTCCCATCGGACGCCTCTTCACAAGCTTATCTTTAAGTGTATGGCTTGAACGGCGTTTTGTCAACGGAAAACATAACCGCTGATAGACCCATGGGGTCGACACAAAAACGCGTGGAAAAACCAGCACGATCCAGAATGGACGCGGGGGTTTCAGGGGTCGGATCCTGTCTCCCAGTCCGCTCCCCTCCGCCAAACCGCCGGTGAGAAAGAAGGCGACGTCGGCACCGAGCTTCTTCGCCAGCGGGGTCAACTCGCGGACCATTCTTTCCCGGGACTCGGACGGAAAACACAGTTTCCAACACGCCTTCAGCGCGGCGGCCGCATCGCTGGACCCTCCCCCCAACCCCGCTCCGACCGGAATCTTTTTTTTCAGCCGAAACTCAAATCCGCCCTTCACTGAAAATCTCTTTCGGAACGATTCCGCGGCGCGGACGATCAGGTTATCGCGGCTGGCATGAAGATCCCCACCCGAGAGGCCCAG
This sequence comes from Elusimicrobiota bacterium, assembly GCA_022709755.1. Lineage (GTDB taxonomy): Bacteria > Elusimicrobiota > Elusimicrobia > FEN-1173 > JAKLIF01 > JAKLIF01. The sequence continues at coordinate 188,263 of JAKLIF010000001.1, forward strand.
GACGATCCCGTCGCCGCTGTCATAGACGTTCTTTCCGACGGCACGGCCACGCAAGGGCACCGGATGAAAAGACACTTCCAACTCATCGAACAGGGATATCGTCTGGAACAGGGTTGAGATCGTATGGTATCCGTCCTCCCGGCGGCGGAGGATTTCCAGGAAAAGATTGATCTTCGCGGGGGCCTTGACCGTGATCCGGCGGGGATTCATGGACCGGTCACTCTTCCGTCGGCTCCGTCACATCGGAAGGGACATCGAACAACGCTTTATCCAGGACGGGATTCACCTGCCATTTCATGAACTGCATCCGGCCACGCAGGGTCATCCCGTCGGATTTGAACGTCACCTCAGACGGGAGCCATAGGCCTTCCACCTGCTCGTATTTTTCAATCAGGAGTTCCACCGGTTTTTCTTCGCGGCTTCGATTCCAGATCACGGACCGGATCAATCCGTCCCGTTTCCCCAGGCGGAGGGTCCCTTCTTCTCCCCGGAAGATGAATTCGCTCCGGCGAGCTTCCACCATCACCGACGGGCCGTCAAACCGGCGCGCCAGCTCCCCGGAGAGCAGAAGACCCATCAGGTCCAGCCATGTCTTCTCCTGATCCCCCACCATTCCGGAACAGGCGGGCGGCATCCAATGAAGACCCAGCGAGTTCTGCACCAAGAGCGCCTGAGGGACGAAGAACGGGCCCAGGAATTCCAATCGGAACAGGCCCGGCCGGGAATAATAGAACAGTCCGGTCACGCGAAAAGACTGACCGGGAGTCTTGGCCTTCACTTTCGTGAGTCCGCTCAATCCCGAGACCTGGCGGAAGTTCCCCTCGACGCGCTTCAACAACCTCCGGGCTGATAGACGCGGCAGGGCTCCGGGTTCCATCTCATCGATCTTGCGGGCGATCGTCTTATTCGTCGGATCCGACAGAAAACCGTTTTTGAACGCATCCAATGCTTCCGCCTTCTTTCCCATCTGAAGGAGGACTTCCCCGTAATGGTCCCAGACGACGGGATCGTCGATCCGTCCGGTGGAACGGTTCAGGTAAGACTCCGCCTCCGGGAGCCGGCCCTGGCGGTAGTTGACCCATCCCATGGAATCAAGATAGGCGCCGTTATCGGGTTCCAGATCCAGCGCCCGTCCGATCAGCGAATGGGCTTGGTCGAGGTTCATGTTCTTGTCCGTCCACGAATACCCCAGGTAATTCAGGAACACGGCATTGTTCGGATCAAGTTCGACGGCTTTCCGCAGATACGGTTCCGCTTTCGAAAATTTTCCAGTCAAGTCCCACACAGCCCCGAGACGGAAATTCGTCTCGGCGGAATTCGGTTTTAGCCGCAGGACTTTTTCATACCAGCGGATGGCTTCTCTCCGGCGACCGGCCTCTTCGCAACCCATCGCCACGTAATACATCAGTTCCGGGTTCCCCGGGTTGGACTTCTGGAGCCTCTTCAGCGTCTTCAAGGCGGCGTTGGGGTCTCCCTTCTGCCCGTAGTAATAAGAGAGGCGCAACATGACGCTGGGTTCGGGGTTCTGGTGCGCCACCACGGTCATATGGCGTATGGCATCGTCCCATTGGCGTTTCTCCTCCGACAAAAGAGCCAGCCAGAAATTGACGGTGGGCTGAGACGGCACCATCCGATACGCCTTCTGGAACGAGTCCCAGGAAGAGCGGGAATCCCCGAAACGGAAATACAGTTCCCCGAGACGCATCAGGATCCCCGTGTTCTCGGGATCGAGGCCGAGACAGGTCTGATACTCCCGGATAACGGACTCCGTGTCCTTCTTCACCTCGTAGAGATGCGCCATGGAGAGGTGGGCCGAGAAATCGTTGGGATCCGTCTCTAAAATCTTCTTCCAGACCTCTTCGGCCTCTTCCAGCTGCCCCAAACGCTGGTGTATCTCCGCGATGCGCCCCTGCGCCTCCAGGGAATCCGGGTTGTTCTTCAGATAACGCCGGTAATAGTCCAGGGCTTCTTCCGGTTCGTGGGTGGTCTTCAGGTGGGCGGCATAGAGGAGGGATTCGTTGTCGTCGGGGTTGATCTCGAGGGCGCGCTGAAAAGCCTCGTCGGCCAGAGACACCTCCCCGCGCGCCAGGTGGACGCGCCCCAAAACGAGGTAGGAGTGCGTGTCATCCGGTTTCGTGTCGACGACCTTCCGGGCCATCTCCAGCGCGCGGTCCATCCGGTTGGTTCGCATGGCGATGGCGGAAAGGATCTCATAGACGATCGTCGCCTCGGGATCGATCTTCAACACGTTCTCGTATTCTTCCCAGGCCTCTTCCATGCGTCCATGACGTTCCTGGATGAGACCCCTCAAAAAATGATCGTAACTCTCTTCCGTCGGGGCGGCCGCGCCCGGACGGGCGAGCCACAACAGGCACACCCCCAGCCACAACCGTGGACGGAACGCGCACCCCGCGATCGATCTGCCGTTCGATATCACAATCTCGTCTCCATGAGGACCGCCGCCTCCCGCCCTTCGTAATAGCGAGGCCTTTCCCCCGTCGGGCGGAACCCGAGCGACCGGTAGAGAGACAAGGCGGCGACCGCGCCGGCCCGGACTTCGAGTGTCATCCGGTCGCATCCGCGGCGGCGGGCATCGGCCATCGCAGACTCCAACAACCTCCGGCCGACACCGCGACGGCGCCAAGCCGGATGGACCGCCAGGTTCGCCAACTGGGCTTCGGACTCGACCTTCCAATAACCGCAATAGCCGACGGCATTCCCGGTCTCTGAATGGACCGCCGATTCAAAACGGGCATAGTCCTTATCCAATTCCGACAGGATCTGCCGGCGCGTCCAAGGGCTGGGGAACGATTCTTTCTCGACGACGACCAGGTCGTCCACCTGCGCGGCGGCCAGCGGTTCCAAACGAAACGCGGACGCAGCGCCGACGGTCATTTCATCAAGGCTTCTTCCGCGTAGGAAGGCCGCAGATACAGGGGGTGGACGTCCTTATACAGCTTGTATTCCCGGCGGAAATATTTTTCCGCCGCCAGAGCCGCCACCCATCGCGGCTGTAACTCAGGCCGGTCGGACATCCGCATCTGGCATCTCTTTTGGAACAACCGTCTCAACACGTCCTGGATCTTCTTCGAGACGCAGCCGGTGAAGAGTATCTTCTGCTCCGAAAAACAATTCTCAAAAAAAGATTGGAACCGCGGGAACGGGAACACGCACGGCGCGTGCACGAGCTTGAAATGATGTCCGAACGAGTGGGTGCTCCTCTTTTTGAAGGCCGGACCGAGAGCCGACATCTTCTTGGACGCCCGATGGAACCGCCACGCCGCCACATACACGTTCTCCTGCGGGGCCTCGATCAGCGAGCAGAGGAGGTCCCACGGGAACTTCCACGAAAAACTCTGAGCGGGTTCCCACCCGGAGGACTGGGCGGCGAGCACCTCGAGGCTGGACACCTCAACGACGGGCTTCTGCAGCACCATCCCCAGCGTGCGCGCCGTGACCACTCCCAACCGCAGTCCCGTGAACCGGCCCGGCCCCACGTCCACCGCGACCGCATCCAACTGGGCCGGCGAGACCCGGCATTCCCGGAACAGCTGGTGGAGCATCGGAACCAACTGCACTGAATGGGATTCGGAATCATGCGCGACCTTCGACCGGAGTGCGGCCGCGTCTTCCCACAGACAAGCCCCCAACGTGGAGCCGGTCGTTTCCAGAGCCAGCATTTTCATGATTGTCTCCGTTCTGACGATTTGGGTGAGGAATGGTCCTGTTTCCGGATCCGCTGGATCAACGAGCGGGCCCTCTCCCCCCGGGCCGAAAAATCAATCCGGCGGTTGGAGGGTCCTTCATGCGAAAAACGGACGGACAACAGGTCGGCGGGCCAAAGGAACCGCGCCTTTTCCGCCCATTCGATGACCGTGACCGAAGGACAATCTTCCGAATGGAACAAAAGTTCCTCGAGTCCCAGCACGGCGATCTCCGCGCGGTTCAAACGGTAGAGGTCCACGTGATGCAGGTTCGGTCCGGAACGGCCGCCGCCCCCCTTCACATGCGTCTGGATCAGGACGAAGGACGGACTGCGCACCACATCGGTGAGGCCCAGCCCCTGAGCCAACCCTTTCACGAAAACCGTCTTGCCGGCGCCCAAATCGCCCGTCAGACCGATGCAATCACCGGCTTCCAAAAGAGACGCCAAATGTTCCGCCAAAAGGGCCGTGTCCCTCTCGCAGGCCGTGGTGACGGACCAATCCGATGAGGGGACCGAAGAACCCGCGGAGGCCGCCGGGGACATTCCCTTCGGCCCGGCTTTCTTTTCCTTCTGTGGTTTATGCTTCATTTCGATTCCTTCCGTTCTGAAGTCATTGAAAGTGCTCGTATCCCTTCGTCGCGGTGATCTCTTGTTTGTCATCCCAGGCGCGCACTCCGTGCTTCGCATCGACGATGATCCCGACCGCGCGCAGACCCCGCGGCAACGACCGGCCGTTCCACAATCCCGGCACGGTGACAACCAACTCATAATCTTCTCCGCCCTCCAGCGCCAGCCGGAGAGGATCGATCCCATTCTCCGACGCCCATCTCCTCAGTTCCGCCGAGACAGGCAGCGAGGTCACATCGAGGCGGGCTCCCACTCCCGACGCCCGCGCCAAGAGGAGGACGGATCGCCACAACCCGTCGGAAGAATCGATCATGGCCGACAGGCGTTTCCTCGCGGTCCATTCCGCCGCTTCGGACAGACGCGGACGGGGCCTTAAAAATCGCGAAATCAATTCCTTTTCCGTCTTCGAGAAAGGTCCCCGGGGATTTTTTTGGAGTATCCTCAGGCCCGCCGCCGCATCGCCCAGCGTCCCCGTCACGCACACGACGTCTCCAGGCCGGGCGCCGGACCTCAACACCAGGTCCCGCTTGGAACCGGCCCATCCGACGGCGGCCAGCGAAACCACGATCTTCCCGGAGCGGACAGTGTCTCCTCCGACGATCTGAAACCCGTGCCGGCGCGACATCGCCTGCAGCCCTCGGCGGATCCCGTCGGCAAACCGCAGATTCTCCGATGGAGGAAGACCCAGGGACACCACACCGAAGGCGGGCCGGACGCGTCCCATGGCGGCCAAATCCGAAAGGTTCATCGCCGCGAGTTTATAGCCGAGGTCCTCCCCGGTGGTCCATCTTCTCTCGAAATGGACTCCTTCCACCATCATATCCGTTGTGATGACGGCCAACCCACGGCCGAACGGACAGGCCACCGCGGCCGCATCATCGCCGGGCCCCACGGCCACGGCTTTCGTCAACGGACGGTTCAACGCGGGCAAGAGGGCCTTCAAGAACCCCCATTCCCCGGCCTGGCGGAACGTCGTCATGAGACCGAAAAGAGGCCGATCCCCGTCGGTCTGTTTACGAGGGTTTCTTGTCCGGATGATGGCTCGGCGTTTCGACGGCCGACGAGGAATAGGGCGGTTTCAATCCCGTGAAACCGGCGATCAAGGAGACGATACCTCCCATCAGGAAACAGATGGGGACGCCCCCCTTCAAAAAGATGATGACCTCCCGGGGCCAAGCCAATATCCCGATAATACCCACCGCTGACATCACCATACCGACGATGATTGTGATCATGAGACTCTCCTTTTCTTAATGAAAATTCAGCGCCGACCCGCCGTCTTCAAAAACGCCAGTCCGGCTTTTGCCACCGCGGTCATGTATTCCACCCCGACGGGGAGGACCCCTTCGTTCAGGAAGAATCCGGGGTGATGCCACGGTTTCCGCGAACGGGCGGAGGCATCCGAACTCCCCAGATACATGTAGCATCCGGGCGCCCGTTTCAGGTATTCCGAAAAATCCTCCCCGCCCATGGACGGCCGGTCGAGAACCTTGACATTCCGATGTCCCACGACATCGCGAGCGGTCCGAAGGCATAGATCCACCAAGGCCCGGTCATTATTCAATGCGTCGCCCAGATTCTCATATTGGAAACGGTAGGATCCTCCCATGGATCTCACGATGCCCGACACGATGTCCTCAATCAGGCGCGGCATGCGTTTCTGGAGTGTCTTGGAGAGCGTGCGGACGGTCCCGGTGAGAGTCACCGACTCCGCCAAGATATTGAAACGGTGCCCCCCCTGGATGGTGCCGACCGTCAGGACCGCCGGTTCCACGGGATCGACCCGCCGAGAGACGACCGTCTGAAGGGCATTCACGACCGTCGACGCCATCACGACGGCATCGCTTCCCTCGTGAGGATAGGCGCCATGTCCGCCATCGCCGCGGATCTCGATGGTAAATTTATCGACGGCGGCCATCAACGGCCCCGACTTCACGGCCAGGGTCCCGACGCGGAAACGCGGATTCACGTGACACCCGAACACCGCGCCGACCGGCGGGGCCGACAGGACCCCGTCTTGGACCAACTGTTTGGCGCCCGCGGCGCCTTCTTCGTCCGGTTGAAACAAGAATTTTACCGCCCCCGGGAGAGACCCCTTCTCCCGGGCCAGTCTCAGTGCCGACGTCAGAACGATGGCCGTGTGCGCGTCATGGCCGCAGGCATGCATCACGCCGGCACGGCGGGAACGGAACGGCAGATTGTTTTTCTCCTGCAACGGGAGTGCATCGAGGTCAGCCCTCAACGCCACGCAGGGGCCGGGCTTTGCCCCGCGCACAACGCCGACGACTCCCGTCTTTGAGATTTTTCGCGCGGAGATGTGCGCCGCCCGGAGCGTTTGGAACACCAGGCGCGCGGTATCGTGTTCCTGAAGTCCCAATTCAGGGTTCTGATGAATCCGGCGGCGGAGTTGAACGGCTTTTTGTCGCCAATCCATGGTCAGACGGCGGCTCCGAACACTTTCCGGAACGCGTCGGGCAGACAATCGACGACATCGCCGGCCAAAAGACTGATGCGGGTCTTCTTCTGAGCGGCCAGATCGCCCGCCAATCCGTGGATGAACACCGCCAGCAACGCGGCTCTCATCAGCCGCTCGTCCATGTTATCGGCGGACACCTGTCCGACCAAAGAAGCGGTGAGACCGCACAAGACGTCTCCCATCCCCGGACCCGCCATGCCCGGATTCCCGGTCGGATTGACGTACGTCTTTTCTCCGTCGGAAACCACCGTTTCGTGGCCCTTCAAGACGCACACGCCGCCCGTCTTCTGGGCGGCTTTCGACGCCCACTCGGCGCGCTGGGAATTGACCCTCTCCGCCGTGACTCCCATCAACCGCCCCAACTCGCCCGGGTGAGGGGTCAGCACGACCGGCGTCTTCACGTCCAGCGGCCAACCGGTCGAAGCCACCAGGTTGATGGCATCGGCATCCATGACCACCGGCGTCCCGCAATGGCAAATGACGTTCCTCACAAAAAGCCCCGTGGAATGATGGGAACCGATCCCCGGACCCAGCGCCAAAACAGACGACGGCCGACGGGAAACGAACTCATCCACATATTTCCAACCGATCTCATCGAAGGTGCCCGCGTCCGTCTCCGGCAGACCCCGCGTCATGGTCTCCCACCGCCCGGACGTTGCCACGACGGACTGTTGTCCCTCCGGGACGCCCAGCGTCACCAACCCGGCTCCGCCCCGAAGGGCCCCCGACGCGCACAAGCAGGCGGCGCCCGTCATTCCGCGCGAACCCGCCAAAACGAACACATGTCCGAAATCGCCTTTGTGGGCGGCGGCCGGACGAGGGACGATCCATTTTCGGACCAGAGAAACCGTGATGGGATGAGCGGCGTTTTTCTTCGTCATAAGTTTCCTTTCTGAAAAAAGGCGACGGCGACCGCCGTCTGCGAGGTATGGGACAACGAAATGGTGACCTCCTTCTCGAACCGCCTCAAAGAGCCCCCCAACTCCACTTCAGGACGGCCGGTGGGAGTGTTCCGGATAGAGATGTTCTTATGTGCCAGCGCGGTCTCTCCCCGCTTCGGGGACCACTGTCCGTCGAGCGCCTTATAAACCGCTTCCTTGGCGGCGAAACGGACGGCGAAATGTTGGGCGGAATTCCTCTTCTTGGAGCAATAAGAGATCTCTCTTTTGGAAAATATGCGGGTCAAAAAACGCGTGTTGCGGACAAGCCGAGCGATTCGCTCCACTTCCACAATATCGATACCAACGGAGGCGCGCCGTTGATCCCTGTATGAACAAACCGGAGGTTTCATATGATGGACGGAAGTTGCCCAGACCGTACCGTGCTGATTTTATCAAATTTCGAGGGTCGATAGGACGGAAATATTGGATCAACGACAGGGCCGAATCAATGTCTTTTCGGCCGCCGACGTCAGTCCTTGGGGGGAACGTAGAGGAGGGAGTAGGGGCGGGCGGGACGGACGGAATAAGCCGGCTCTTCCTGTTCCGGGGAAGCCCAAAGACCCGTCTTCGAGGGGACTTCCAGGAGGACGGTACCCCGACGGAGACGGAGCGCCTCCCGGATCAGTTCCGGCGACGTCAAATAAAAGACCGGTCCGGATCGCCGGGACAGCAAGGCCACGCGTTCCTCGAACGGGAACGGAAAATAATAATCCCGACCGGCGCGCACATCGCCGAAGACACGAAATGCGTCGAAGTTCCAATAGGGTCCCAACTGATATTCAAAGACGGAATCATAACCGAACCGGAAGGACGGGACGTTCCGATGGTCCCGCTGCACCCGTCCGGCGCGTCGGGCGTTTTCCAACACCGGCGGGAGTACATTGGGAGTCTGTACCACATAAAAATACAGTTTAACGCAGACAAAGAACATCACGGCCGATATCGTAATGGAATTCAGCAACCGTTCACGAATGTCCAGCCGGGTGACCGCCCGAGAGAGCACGTTCCCGACGAACGGGAGTGTCAGGAGAACAGGCACCATCAGGTTCCGTTCCAACTCATGGGAATGGACCTTGGTGAGACTGGCGACAAAGAAAACGGCCAGCATCCCGAACGCCCATAAGAAGACGACCCGGCTTTTATGCCGGATAAATTGAGAGGAGAAGAGAAACGCCGCCAGAAGGCCCGAACTGATATACCGGTATTTCACGGTGAGTATGAAAGGCATCAGAAACATCCTCTGGGGGAATCCGATCTCTTTTTCAGTCAGCGGGACGAAGACGACGTCCAGAGGGTTTCCGAGGGTGATCCCCAGCCGGACACAGACGAACAGGATGGCCAGTAAGGGGAGAAAGAACGCGGACCAGAAGAATATTTTCCGGTCACGGGAGACCAGCGCGTCTTTCCTCAGTTTGAACAAGAGGGTCACGGCGAAGAACCCGATGAACACCCACGATTCATACCGCGTCCAGGCGGCCAGAGAGAGCAAGAGAGAGGCGGTTCCCAATCCCCATCGGGAGATCCCGTCCGATTCCCAGTGACACTGGACTCCCCAGACGGCCCCCAGCAAGAGAACGGCGTAGAGAGGTTCCGCGGCCCCCGAGAAGGACAGGAACACCGACGCCGGCAGGAACACGGCGAGGACGGTCGCCAGGATCGCGGTGGGTCCGTCGAACAATCTCAGAGACACCGCATAAACCAACACGAGCGCGACCCCTCCGAACAAACTGTTCATCCCCAGGGCCGTATAGAGGATGTCCGTCCCCAGAAGGCGCGTGACTCCGCCGACGACCATCGCGGGGAGCGGAAGCCAGAAAGACATCAAGAACCAACGGGATTGGTCCCACCAATCGAACATCGCGATGATCCGGCCGGCCGAATCGGCGAAGTAGAGAGGGAGACGGTCGTTCTGATGGAACAGGATTCCCAGAAGGACCCCTCGCATCAGGAGCAACAGGACGACCACAAAAGCGTGCGCCAGGAAACGCTGGACTTTTGTTTCGGACTGTGTTTCGAGGGATCGGAGAGACGAGAGGAACCGGTTGAACATGAGGAGGAGAGCGGCTAGGCGCGGGAGGACGGGAACATCTCTATTCGACTTTTTTCTTTTTGATCATCCCCTCCCACACTTTCAGGATGGTCTTGTCCCACCAACCGCGCTCGACCTCTTCTTTCATCATCTGGAACGCCTTCTCCTGAGAAAAGGCCACCTTATAGGAGCGGCGGGTGGTGAGGGCGTCGTAGATGTCCACGATGCTGACGATGCGCACGGTGTCCATGATGTTCGCCGCCTTCAGTCCGTCGGGGTATCCGGTCCCATCCAGGCGTTCGTGATGGTTCCGGATGATGGGGATGATCTCCTTGATGCCTTTCAACCGCTGGCAGATCTCGAACCCCATGACGGGATGTTTGCGCATGGTCTCCCACTCCTCTTTGTCGAGGGCGGCCTCCTTCTGAAGGATCGCATCGGGCACGCCGAGCTTCCCGATGTCGTGCAGGATGCCCCCTTTGTGCAAAAGTTCCAGTTTCTCCTCGGGATATCCGAGTTCCCGGCCCAACGAGACGGCGAAGCGGGCCACGCGGTCGGCATGACCGAGCGTGTAGCGGTCCTTCGCCTCGATGGTGCGCGCCAGAGTGAACAGGATGGATTCGGCGTCTTCGAGGGCGTCGGTCATGGCCTTGAGATGGAGGAGCGACTTCAGGCGCGCCAGCAATTCGGCTGCCTGGACCGGTTTGGTGATGAAATCGTCGCAGCCGGTCTCCAGCGCGCGGATCTTCTCCTGCTCCGGCGCCAGGCCGGTGACCATGATGACGGGAATGAATTGGGTCTTCTTGTCGTTTTTGATGTGCTGACAGAGGTCGATGCCGCTCATGTGCGGCATGTCGATGTCGAGCACGCACAGATCGATCGTGTCCGCGCTGACCAGCGAGAGGGCTTCTCTCCCGTCGCGAGCACAGATGACCTTGTATCCACGGTTGACCAGAAGGTTCTCCAGAATCTCCTGGGCGGAACGGTCGTCGTCGGCAATGAGGATGGTGGGCTTTCTCGGCTCAGCCTGTGGCATGATAGACAAATAATATCAAACTACTCCTCCGTTGAGCAACCATGCTCCCGGAGAAAAGGGGCCGGAGCTCAGTCCCGAAGGGTGAAGGAGGCGCGGCCGACCCAACTCACGCCGAAGAGAACTCTCCAATCCTCGTCTCGATACCGCACCGGCCCGACGGAAAGTCCGTATCCGGCTTTGAACTTGATGTTGCCGTATCTCAGGCGGACGCCCGGGATGACCATCGCCCGGCGGCCAGACGTTCCCTCCAGCCGCCGTCCGCCTTTGCTCTCAGTGTCGAACGATTCGCCCCACGCCTCCGCCAACACCGCCCAAACGTCGTTCCCGAACCGGGTCGAGAGGCCGTAGGTCACGACGTCCGACGGGTTGTGACGGACCCCGTAAGGCCGGTATTCTCCCGTCCACCGATAACCGACATAAGAATCCACCGCGCACGGGACCCCGGACCAACCGAACATCACCCCCGGTTCGGCGCCGAACCCCTGGCCGAGCCCTTTTTCCTCTTCCCCCGTAGGGAAAATAACGTCCGCCTTGACGGCGCCGTTCCATCCTTCTCCGGACCCCCAGAACCGCGTCTTATAGGTGCCGATCAGATCGCCGAAACCGCTTTCCTTCTGGAGCAACGCGGACCCATTCTGCGATATCTTCAAACGCCACCAGCCGTAAGGCAATTCCAACCGGAGTTCACTCTTTCCGGAGAGGCCGTATCTGACGAAGAGACCGTCCTGTCCGGATGACTGAGACCAAGTCGCGCCGGGTTGTCCCTCCACCACATATTTATTCTCGCCGCAACGGCTCTCGAGGCCGACTTCCAGCCCCCCCGGGGCGACCACGCGCGAGGCCGTCTCCATCAGGAGCGGTTCCGCCGACACGCACCGGCCCAGACACAGGATCGCCGCGACGATGGGAAATTTTTTGATCATACCGGATCCAGTTCCATGAACGTGAGTGAAATATGTTCCCCGGGCCCGAGACTGACCGTCGTGGAACGCCGGCGGTATCCCGCCCTGGACACCGTCAACTCGTAGGTCCCCGCCGGCACGTTTTCCAGGACGAACGCGCCGTTCGAATCCGTATACGCTTTCTGATCGAGACTGTTGATCCGAACCAACACCCCCGAATGATCCGTCGTCCTGACCAGCGTCGCTTTCCCCGTGATGTTCCCTGTTTTTTGGACGAAGATGAACCCAAGGTCCACGGTGGTGTCGGGGAGGGCGTTCAGGGTCGCGCAGGCCTTCCAGAGGGGTGAATATTCGGCCAAGAGCGTGTGCGGCCCGGCGGGGACATCGGTGAAAACGAAGGACCCGTCACGGGAAACGATCGTCCTCATGCTGGAATCGACCAGGACCACCGTCACGTCCGCCGTCCCGAGGGCCGCGGGGGCCGACATCGACGGCGAAGGCAACATCAGCTGTCCCCGGACCGTCCCTTTCCCGGGAGAACTGGAGACCTGCGTCAAGTTCCTCGACTCGCGGCCGTGCGTCAGCCTGTCCAACAGCCGGCTGCATCCGCATGAAAGGACGGAGACGGCGACGCAGAGACCCATCGGGAACAGGATCCTTTTTTTCATGGTTCGGGCGCCTCGACGACTTGCAATAAGCGATATCTCTCCCACGGTTCCCTCGAGAAAGAAAACGGCAAGGCCCCCCACACTGAGGCATAGAAACCCGCCGATCCCCGGTTGTCCATCACATGAAGCGGGAAAGAGGCGGGATACTCATATGTTTTAACGTGTTGGAACCGATATGGGGAGAGGGCATATTCCCAACGGGGCATGATGACGTCGCGTTTCAATATCAGGTCCCCTCTCCTCAAGACGGTCTCGCGGAAAGCGGGGATCCACCCGGCCTCCTTGAGATAACTGTCCGTGAACGAATCGCCGAGGAAAAAACCCCGGGCTCCGTCTTTCAACCAGCCGTCCCGGCGGGTGTCCCGGATGATGAGCCTGGCTGTCTGCGCCTGGAAATAGTCCGACACGGCCAGGGATCCGCTCGACACAAGGAGGACCGAGGCGATGAGTGTCTTGTAGCGGTTCTTCCCGACGATGGAGAACGGGTGCAGTTTCTCGATCCTCCGCCAGCACAGGAACGCCGCCGGGACCAAGAGAGTGAGGTAATAGCGGGAGGCCACCCACCCGACGGTCATCATCATCTGTGCGGACCCGAGGACCATCCACAGGAACAAGAACTTGTCCTCCGGCCTCAGGCCCTTGAGCATGAAGACCAGGTCCAGGAAGAACACCACCGACGAGACGACAAAAAAGGAGATCAGGAAAGCCGAAAGGAAAGAGAACCCTCCGCCCGGTCCGGCCAACAGGACCGTTCCGGCGGCCACGAAGGCCACCCCGTAGATGAAGACCCGGCGCGACGTCTTCAGGATGAACCTCCAAGAGAAGACCGGGAACAGGAACGATCCGCTGAAGAACGAGAGGAACACGATCAACTGGGGCCAACCGACGGGGTGGACCGCCCGGCGCGACGCCGCCAGGATATGGGGCGCGCCGTAAACGCGCGCCGTCCAGACGCTCCAAAGGACCATCATGAGGACGGGGATCAGCAGGTATGTCGCCCGGACCAGATCGCGCCAGGACCGTTTCTGCATCCACCACCAGAGCAACGCCATCAGGAAGAAGATCGCCCCCGTGTATTTCGTCAGGAGGGACAGCCCCAGAAAAAAAGCGCCGAGGGAGAGGAGGCGCGCGGAATCCCGCCGGAGACCGGCCAACCAACCCCAAAGCCCCGCCACGCCGAAGAAGAACATCGTTCCGTCGATGAGCAACGAATAGGACGTGAGCCAGAAGACGGGCGTCAGGACCGCGATCAGAGTGGCCGGGAGGGCGGTGACGTAGAGGTATTGGGCGATGAGGAAGACGAAGACGGCGCTCCCGCCGGCCAGGAGGAGAAAACCGAACCGGGCGAAATCGACGTGACCGCCGCCCAGCCGCAGAAAAAACGCCAGGACGGCATGATGCATCGGCGGGTTCACCATCCGGGGAGGAGCGCCCCGTTCCCATCCCACATGGTCGGGTCCGGCATCGTCCGCCCGGAAATCGTAGGGGCGGGAGGGGTGTTCCAGGATCCCTTCGGCCATGAGGACGTGATAGTGGTCATCGACGAAAAAGGCCCGATGGACGAACGGAAGCCCCAGCACGACCGGGACCAGTCCGATGAAGAGCAGCCTTTTCAACCGATGTTTCTTCTCGTCCGTCATGGGAAACGCCTTATAAGCCGGGGATCTTGATATCGAGGTTCTTCATCATGTCCATCGCCTGCATGGACGATTTCCGCCGGATTTCTTCTCCCGCTTCGGAGACCAATTCCGAGAGGGTCTTCTCCAGTTCCCCCTTATGGGCCGGGGAGAGAAGGCTGTCGTCGATGGACAGGGACCGCAACGTGTTGTTCCCGTTCATGGAGAGCCGGATTTTTCCGTCACGGCTCGTTTTCTCCACCACGATCTCATCCATCATCTTCTGCATCTCCTTGGCTTTCCTTTGGAGTTCCAACAATCCCTTCATCTTGTCGAACATGGGTCACGCCTCCTCCGATTCGTGTTTTGCCAGATACCTCTGCGCGAACGCCAGCGCCTCCCGGGGCGTCTTGATCCGCCCCGACGATTGGGATTCCCGGATGGCGCCGAGCAGCCGCCCGATCAGCGGCCCTTCCGGCAGGCCGAGCTTCTTCATCAGTTCATTCCCATCGATGATCCGGAGGGGGTTGACCACACCGGGCCTCATGAAATTCGTCTCCAAGAGTTTTTTGATGGTCAGGAAGACGGGGTCCTTTTGGCGCGCTCTCTGACGGGATGTCAAATAGGTGAAATGGTCTCCGAGCGCGACCAGCAACAGGTCGACGGCATCGCTCCCCAGGTCCCGATAGAACCGGAACACGGCGCGATCCGACAGGACCGGCTGATGGCCCAGGTTCCCCGGACGCATGTGTCCCTGGATCATCCGGGACATGGACTGGATCTCGGCGGACGACAGTCTCCAACGGGCCCCGATCTTCCGGGCGATGTTCATCCCGGTGACCTCATGTCCATAAAAATGGATCTTCTTCCCCTCCCGCGACAGGCTCTCGGGTTTACCCACATCGTGCAGGAGCAACGTCAGTTTCAACAGGGCGTACCGGGGAAAACCGGAGCGGTCTTCCTCCAGATGACGTTTCAGGGGCGCCGAAAACTTCGGGAAGTATTCGTCGAGACGCGTCATCAATTCCTCGAAGGATTCCAAAGCGTCCAACGTATGGCCCAGAACCCCCCGTTTCCCGTAATAGGCGGGAGCGACCCGGCGGAGCCGTTCCCCTTCGGGCCACAGGACCTTCAGCAGACCGGCCCGATCCATCCGTCTCCACGTCTCGGCGGCCCGGTCGGACGAGAATATCTTGAACAGTTCGTCCCGGACCCGTTCCGGAGCGCACCGTCCGATCAACGTCCTCCGCCGGCGGACGGCCGCCATGGTGGACGGGTCGATCTGAAAGCCGAGCGTGGCCGAAAAACGGAAGGCCCTCAACAGGCGGAGCGGGTCCTCGAGGAGAACGCGTTCACCCGTCAGGCGGACGACCTTTTTTTTGATGTCTCTCAAACCGCCGAAAGGATCCAAGGTCACTCTGCTCCAGAGCGCCGGTCCGGCGGCGCCGGCCGGAGCGGAGGAGAGCGGGACGGCCATGGCGTTCACCGAAAAATCCCGGCGACGGAGGTCCTTGTCCATCTCATTCCCCTCGGCTCTGGAAAAATCGAAGGTGATCGGGCCGCCGGGCCGCTTCCAGACCATCCGGTAAACGCCGCGCTCTCGGTCCAGCGGGAAGGGTTTCACCTTCAACCGGTTCCCGAGGACGCGGATGGCCCGGAGGGGGTTCCCCGTCGACGCCAGGTCCACGTCTCTCCAGGGACGGCCCAGGAACACATCCCGGACGCAGCCCCCCACCAACCAGAGACGGCGGGACTCCTCTTCGCTGAAGGAGTCCCTCAGGAGGGAGACGATCTCGGCGGTTTCAGCGGACATGGAGTATGTTCACCTTCTGCAATTCTTTTTTCATGACCTTTCCGAGGGCGTTCTTGGGAAGCTCCTTCACGAATTCGATATGGCGCGGACGCTTGTAAGGGGCCAGCTTTTCTCGGCAGAACCGGTGGATCTCCGGCCGGTCTTCCGGGGCGCCTTCTTTTCCGACGATGAACGCCGCCACCACCTCATCCCCCATGATGTTCTTGATGCCGACCACGGCCACCTCCTGAACCGACGGGTGGCTGAGGAGGGTCTGTTCGATCTCCTGCGGATAGATGTTCAGCCCCTTTTCGATGATGAGGTCTTTCTTCCTGTCCACGATCGTCAGGTATCCTTCCCCGTCCAACCGGCCGAGATCGCCGGTCTTCAACCAGCCGTCCCGGGTGAACGACGCGCGGGTTTCCTCCGGATGATTGTAGTAACCCTTCATCACGTTGTCACCCGACACGCAGATCTCACCGACGGCACCGGGCCCCAGGACCGTCTCCCGCTCGTCGACGATCTGGATCCGGACCCCCGGCAGGGCGACCCCCACCGTTCCCAATTTCCTCTTCCCGCGCAAAGGATTCAGGCTCACCACGGGGGACGCCTCCGTCAGGCCGTATCCCTCCAGAAGGAGTATCCCGAACATGTCTTCGAACTTTTCCGAGACCTGGATCGACAGCGCCGCCGCCCCCGAGATGGCCAGCCGGACGGGGTTCAGGAATCTCATCAGGAACGCCCGCCACCCGCGGACGCGTTGGGCCAGCGTGGCGAACAGCGTCGGAATGGCGACGATGATGGTGACCTTGTGCCGCCAGACGGCTTTCAAGACGGGTTCGAACGGCGTGATCGTCTCCATCACCACGATGGTGGATCCCAGACTGAGCGGGATCAGCACGCACACCGTCCAGCAAAAAGAGTGGAACATCGGCAGCAAGCACAAGAACGTGTCGCGACGGGTCAGATGGACCGCCGCGCAACAGGAAGCCACGTTCGCACAGAAATTCTTATGCGTGAGCATGACGCCCTTCGGAAGGCCCGTCGTGCCGGCGGTGTAGAGGAGCATGGCGATGTCGTCCGGATGGACGCCGTCGACGGAGAGAGCGGGCGGGACCGGGTCCTCCCACAGCCGGGACAGGGAGAGCCCGGGGTCCTCACTGTCCCTCACGAAGAGATGGCGGAACGACGGGACGGTGCGGACCGCGGAGCGGACCGGCTCGAGGAACTCCGTCGATGTGAAACAGCCGGTCACGCCGGCGTCGGAGAAGATGTAGGCGATGCGATCCGGCTTTTCGAGGAAATTGACGGGGACGGCGCGGGCGCCGAGGCGGCAGAGGGCGAAGAACGCGACGATGAACTCGGGACAGTTTCGCATCACCAGTCCCATGGCGTCTCCCGATTTCACGCCCAAGAGAGAGAGGTTCTCCGCGCACCGGTCCACGCGCCGGCCCAGTTCACGGTATGACCAGGACCGGTCTTTGAAAACGACCGCCGTCCGGTCCGGCACTTCGTGCACGCTCCGGCGGAGAAGTTCGTTGAGGTGATGGAGGGTCTTGGTCATCGGATGAACCCCGGGACGGCGGCCAGGAGCGTCCGGGTATAATCATGACGCGGAGAATCCAACACGGTGCCGGCGGGCCCCTCTTCGACCGGGCGGCCCTCCTTCATGACGATCAGGCGGTCCGCCAAATATCCCACGACGGCCAGGTCGTGACTGATCACCAAAAGGGTCAAGGAATACCTGTCCTTCAGGTCCAGCAACAGGTTGAGGATCTGAGCCTGGATCGACAGATCCAGCGCGGACACCGGCTCGTCGGCCACCAAGACGCGCGGCTCGGCGGCCAACGCGCGCGCGATGGCGACGCGTTGTTTCTGTCCACCGGACAATTGGTGCGGATAGGACCGGAGGAACTCAGGGGAGAGACCGACCGACGACAGAAGCACACCGGCCTCATCTCTCAGCGTCCCGGTGGAGCCTCCCCGCCCTTCCGTCCGCCGGTGTTTGACGTCCAGCGCTTCCGTCAGCAACGTCCGCACGGTCAATTTCGGGTTCAAAGAGGACGAGGGATCCTGAAAGATCATCTGGACGTGTCCGGCCCATTGCGCGCGGGAATAGTCCGCGGCGGGCCGTCCCTCCCAAAGAACGCGCCCCCCGTCCGGAGACAACAGCCCCGTCAATATCTTTGCCAAAGTCGTCTTCCCGCTGCCCGATTCCCCCACCAGCCCCACGGAATCGCCCGCGTTCAGCGCCAGGGTGACGCGATCGAGCGCGCGGACGGTCCCCCGGCGGCGGCGGAACAGTCCACCCTCGATATGAAAATCCTTGGTGATGTCTTCGGCTTCAAGGAGTGACGTCACGACGCCGGACCTCCGAAAAGATGGCACGCCACCGCCTCGTCCGAGTCCGGTGAAGACCCCATTTTTTTGAGCGGGGGGATCTCCCGGGAACAAGGGGCGAACACCTTCGCGCATCGGGGATGAAAAGCGCATCCGGAGGGGATCCGGCTCAATTCGGGAGGCTGGCCGGGTAACATGGGGAGTCGCGACCCCGTCCGACGGATCCGCGGCAAGGATTGGATGAGACCCTGAGTGTAAGGATGTCGGGGGGAGGCCAGGACCGCCGCGGTCTCTCCGCTCTCGACGAGCCGGCCGGAATACATGACGGCCAGCCGATGGGAGCGTTCCGCCACCAACCCCAGGTTGTGCGTGATGAGGAGCACGCTCATCCCCAGTTCGTCCTGCAAGCGGGTCAGCAGGTCCAAAATCTCCTTCTGCACGGTCACGTCCAGCGCGGTGGTCGGCTCGTCGGCGATCAACAGTTTCGGAGACGAGGCGATGGCCATGGCGATCATGACGCGTTGCCGTTGTCCGCCGGACAACTGGTGCGGGAAAGAGGAATAGATCCTCGACGGATCCGGAAGGACGACCCGTTCCAAGAGGCTTTTCACCCGCGCGGGATCCCGTCGGCCCTCATGACATTCCAACACCTCCTCCACCTGCTCTCCGACGGTAAGGACCGGGTTGAGAGAGCTGAACGGGTCCTGGAAGATCATCGAGATCCGCCCTCCCCGAAGGGAACGGAGACCGTCCGGATCCATCCGGAGGACATCACTCCCGTCGAAGAGAATGCGGCCGCCCCGGACGGCGGATTCCCGTTCCGGCAGCAGTCTCAGGATGGACAGAGCCAACGTCGTCTTTCCGCAACCGGATTCACCCACCAAGCTCACCATCTCCCTCTCGCGCAATTCGAAGGAGACATCCCGGACCACGGGGACCCAGACCCCGTGCTGACGGTAGTCGATGTCGAGATGTTCGATGCGGACAAGCGAATCCCTTGTCATGACGACGAACGAGGGTCCAGCAGGTCCCTCAGCCCTTCTCCCAGAAGATTGAACGCCAAAACGGTGACGAGGATGGCCACCCCCGGATACACCGACAGCCACCAGGCCATATGGATATAATCCTTCCCGGCCGCGAGCATGTTCCCCCAGGAGGCCGTGGGCGGTTGGACCCCCAATCCGAGAAACGACAGGGCCGATTCGGTGAGGATGGCCCCCCCCACGCCGAGCGTGGCCGAGACGAGGACGGGCGAGATCACGTTCGGCAGGATATGGACGAGCAGGATGCGCGAGGTCGGCAACCCGAGCACCCGGGCCCCGAGTATGTATTCCCGTTCCCGGATGCTGAGACATTCGCCCCTCACCAACCGCGTCAATCCCATCCAGGACGTCAGGCCGATGATCACCATCACGTTGGCGATGTTCGGTTCCAAAAAAGAGATCACCATCAGGATCAGGAAGATCGTCGGAAAGCACAGCATGATGTCCACTCCCCTCATGATGAGCGTGTCGACCCACCGCCCCCAATATCCGGAGATCATCCCGAGGACGGTCCCCACGAGGACGGAGATCCCCACCGCGATCACACCCACCAAAAGGGAGACCCGCGTGCCATAGACGATGCGGGAATAGACGTCGCGGCCCAGATCGTCGGTGCCGAACAGGTGGGCGCCCGACGGCGGCTGAAGCCGGTGGATCACATCCTGGGCCAACGGATCGTGCGTGGCCGCCAGAGGCGCCAGAAGCGCGACGACGACGAGACCGGCGATCATCAACAGTCCCGCGAACGCCAGCTTATTCCGGAGCAGACGTCTCATTTGGAATGCCTGATCCGGGGATCGACGTACCCGTACGCGACGTCCGCCAGAAAGTTCCCAAGGAGGGTCAACAGGGCGGCGATGACGCCGACCCCCATGACGACGGGATAATCGCGGGCCATGATGGCCTCGAACCCGAGCCGGCCCATGCCGGGATAGGCGAAGATGGTCTCGAAGATGAAACTGCCGCCGATCAGTTCCGGCAGATAGAGTCCCAACAGGGTGACGACCGGGATCAGGGCGTTGCGCAGGGCGTGCCGATAGATCACCGTCGATTCCGGAAGGCCCTTCGCGCGGGCCGTCCGCACGTAATCCTGTCGGATGACCTCCAACAATCCGTTCCGCATGTATCTCGACAGGCCCGCCAGGCCCGTGAACGCGGACACCGTCACGGGCAGGACCAAGTGGCGCGCCACATCCGCCATCCGCCCGAACCAGGACAGTTCGTCATAGTTCAGTGAGCGGAGCCCCGAGATCGGCAGCCAACCCAGCTTCAGCCCGAAGGCGATCATCATCAGCAGCGCCAGCCACACCGTCGGGATGGAGAACCCGATGAAGACGAAGACGGTCATCCCCTTGTCGAAGAACGAATTCTGCCTCACCGCCGAGGCCACGCCGATCGGGATCGCCACCACGAAGATCAGCAGGAGAGACAACACGTTCAGGAGCAAGGTGGCGGGAAGCCGTTCCAGGATCTTCCGGGAGACGGAACGGTCGTCCTTGAAAGATCGGCCGAAATCGAGTCGGACGAACCGTTTCAGCCACAGACCGTATTGGACGTACCACGGCTTGTCCAACCCGTAGAGCCGGACGAGTTTCTGCTTCGATTCGGCGGACATCTTCACGTTCATGTCGGTCATGACGTCGACGGGTTTCCCCGGCGCCAGTTGCATGACACCGAACGTCACGAAGGTGATCCCCCACAAGAGCGGGACCATGAGGAACAATCGCCTGAAGAAATATCCGGTCATCGGCTATCCCTGGGACGCATACTGATATTTCTGGATCTCTTTCGGCACGAACCATTCCCGGAAGTTCCAGCCCAACCCGGCCGGAGCCACCCGGGGTCCCCGGACCCGTTTATGGACGGTCGGAAGGGATTCCGGATAATACAGGAAGATATAGGGCAGATCGTCGGCCAGGATGGAGTGGATCTCGCGGTAGATCTGTTTCCGCTGTCCCTGGTCGAAGATCCGTCGGCCTTTTTCCAGGAGCTCGTCGACGCGCGGGTTCACGTAATCCACGAAATTATATTGTCCCTCCCCGCGCTGGCTGGAATGCCAGATGCCGTATTGGTCGGGGTCGCGCGACAGGTTCCAGCCGAGGATCACGGCGTCGAAGTTCTTCTTGTCGACGTAATTATGCAGGAACGACGACCATTCGAGCACCCGCAGGTTCATCTTGATCCCGATGCGGCTGAAGTGGCTCTGGAGGATGATGGCGGAAAGCTCACGGAGCTTGTTGCCCTGGTTGGTGATGAGAGTGAACTCGAACGGACGCCCCTCTTTCTCAAGGATCCCGTCACCGTCGCCGTCTTTCCAACCGGCCTCCGCCAGGAGCGCCTTCGCCTTGTCGTCGGACGGTTCGTAGTCCCTCACCGATTCGTTGAACGCCCATGACGTGGGCGGATAGGGGCCCGTGGCGGGACGGCCGAACCCGAGGAGGACGCCGTCGATGATCTCGTCCTTCCGGATGGCGTGGGCCAGCGCCTTGCGGACCCTCTTGTCATTGAACAACGGGCTGTTCAGGTTGAAGGCGAAATAAGTATAGGAGAAGGCGGGATACCGGAACTTGTTGTAGTTCCTGAAGAATTCGGGATAGGCGCGGTATTGGTCCGGCGTCAGACCCATCATGTCGATGTTCTCCTGACGGAGTTCCAAGAACTGCACCGCCAGGTCCGGGATGATGCGGAATATGTAACGGCGCAAAAAAGGCGGCCCCTCGAAATAGTCCGGGTTCGCGGTCAGCACGATCTTCTCGTCCGTCCGCCACTCGGTGAACCTGTAGGGACCGGTGCCGATCGGGGCGCGGTTGGCCGGATGTTTGTTGAAATCGGATCCCTCCGGGGCGTCCTCGAAGACGTGCCGGGGGATGATGCCCATCCCCCAGGATTCCAGGGCGGGAGCGAACGGCGTCTTGTATCTCACGCGGACGGTCAGCGCGTCCGGCGCCTCGACGGATGCGACCATCTGGAAATCGGAACCGTAAGGAGTCTTGACCTGGGGATCGACCAGACGGTCATAGGTGTATTTGACGTCGGCCGAGGTGAAGGGCTCGCCGTCGTGCCACCGGACGTCCTTCCGGAGATGGAAGAGGATCTCGAGTCCGCCGTTCCTCACTTCCCAGCTCTCGGCCAATTCGCCGACCAGCTTCAGATCCTTGTCGTATTTCACCAACCCGTTATAGACCAGGGAGCAGATCCCGCCCGACGACGAATCGCTGGCCAGGAGCGGGTTCAAGTAAGAGGCGTCTCCGAGAGAGGCCTCCACGAACGCGTCGCCGGACGACGGCGGAGAGTCCGCGGCGATGCCGTCGAGAGGCCGGGTCTCTTTCCGGCAGGAACAGAGGAGCACCATTCCGGCCAGCGCGATCCAGATCCTATTTCTTGCGGGAACAGACAGAAGCACGTCGGGAGGTCAGGGAGACCGGGGGTTATTTTTAGAGGGAGGATGGATCCGCACGACCACGGGGGGCTGAGAGAAAAGCCGTTGGGCCGTGCGCCGCACGTCTTCCGACGTGACGGCGTCCACATCCTGCAGATAGGTCTTGTCGTAGGAATGCCCGCGCCCCAACGTCTCCCACCAGGCGGTATACCATCCCACGCGTTCGTTGGTCTGGTGGTCCATCATGTAGTGCCCCCTCACGTAACGCTTGGACTCCCGCAACTTCTGATCGGAGACCGGGGTCTGCGAGAAATCCCGGAGGAGGGCCCTCATCTTCGATTCGACCTCGGGCATTTTCGATTCATCGGTGCCGGCGTAAAGGACGAAAGCGCTGCCGTATTTCCTCGACGGATAAAAGGAGGACACCTCGTAGGCCAAACCGGAGGTTTCCCGGATGGACTGGAAGAGCGGGGAGCTCATCCCCCCGCCGAGGAGGGTGTTGAGCGTTTTAATGGCGGCGTAATCCCGGCCCGAGACCGCGTCCGCGGGATAGGCCATCATCAGATAAGCCTGCTCGAAAGACCGAGTCTCGTCGACCGGCTGTTCCTGCCGCTGGGGGACCAGCTCTTTCTGCGCGGAAGGATCCCAGCCATCCCCGGTCCACCGGCCGAGGCATGTCGCGAGCAGATCCGTCACGTCCTTTTCGGGCAACGACCCGACCGTGACCAGGACGGCCCCCCGGGGACGGATGACCTTGGAATGCCACCGAGACAGATCGTCCCGTTCCATCCGGCCGACGGTCTCCTCGGTCCCGCCGGCGGGCTGACCATACGGATGGGACCCGAAGAGTTCCCCCTGCAACCGCTCGAACGCGACGGTGAAGATGTGTTCTTTCTTGGCCTTGATGTCGTTGAGCTGGGCTTCTTTCTCCTTTTCGAATTCTTCCGCGGGGAAGGAGGGGTTCAGGAGGATGTCTGAAAAAATCGTGAACGCCCGGGGAAAACGGTCCGCCACCACCTGGCCGCTGAAACTGATGTAATCTTCCTCGGCATCGCCGCCGAACATGAATCCCAGGGATTCCGTCTCTTCGGCGATCTGCCGGAACGTGCGGGAGGTCGTCCCCTTGAACATCACGGAGACCATCAGGTGGGAGAGGCCGGCCCGCGCGGGGTCTTCCTGGAGGATGCCGCCCGGGATGAACAACTGAAATGCGACGATCTGGTTATGGCGGACCGGACGGTGGATCCAGGTCAGGCCGTTCTCCAACCGGGTCACCCGGACATCGGAAGAATCAGCGTTGACGGTCATGGCCATCAGCCCCCCCATCAGGATCATGCCCGCCGCGGCGAAAGAACATCTCATCCCGCTCGTCCGTCAATTTTTTCCGGCGGACGGGTAGACGACCGCCCCGGACATCTCACGACTCTGGAAGAACGTCCGGAGGAGGGAGACCAGGTCGTCGACGCGGACCCGGTCCAGATCCTTGACGTAACGAGAGACCAGGTCGTGACACCCCAGCGCCGTGTAGAATCCCCACTGGGACGCCTGCCCGTGGTACGTCTCTTGAGAGAACAGCCAGGCGCTCTTCAGTTGGGACTTGGCCCGGGCCACCTCATCGGGAGAAAATCCGTTGGACTCACACTCCGTGATGATCATATAGATTTCGGCCGGCAGGGAGCGGGCTTTCTCGGGAGCGCATTGGGCGAAGACGCCGAAAAGACCCGTGCCGGCATGGGTGATGAACGAACTGCCGACGGACCAGACCAACCGTTTCTCCTCACGGAGGATCCGATGAAGCCGCGAACTGCCTCCGCCCCCCAGGACGGTGGAAAGGACGTCCATGGACACCTGGCGCGGATCGTTCAGGGCGGGGCCCGTGAACCCCACCGCCACATAGGCCTGTTGCGCGGGCCGCTCGATGATCTTCAATTCGGACTGTTCCCTGGGCGGCTGGAAGAGGACGGGGAACGGCGGCCGTTTCTTGGCCGGAAGGGAACCGAACAGTTTCCGCACCTGTTTCATGGCCTTGGCCTTCTTGACATCGCCGACGATGACCACCACCATGTTGTCGGACACATAGAAAGCCTGATGCTGCGCCATCAACACCTCGCGCGTCATGGCCGAGATGGTCGCTTCCGTCCCGATCACGCGCTGGCGATAAGGGGTCTGAGGATAGAGCACCTCCAGGAAACCGTCCCACAGATCCGACTGGGGGTCATCGTTCCGCCGTTTGATCTCCTCCAATATCACCTTCCGTTCCCGCTCGAATTCGTCGGCCGGGAACGTGGGATACAGCACGGCATCGGCGAGCACCGCGAGGCTCTCTTCGAAACTGTCGGACGGCGCGTCGATGTAATAGTGGGTGAGTTCCATTCCGGTGGCCGCGTTGATGCGGCCGCCGCGCGATTCCACCGCGTGGGAGATCTGCCCCGCCGAGAGGCGCGGCGTCCCCTTGAACAGCATGTGTTCCAGAAAATGGGACACCCCGGCGGTCTGGGCGTTCTCGTTGACCGCCCCGCACCGGATCCAGACCTGCATGGACACGATCGGGCTCGTGTGGTCTTCAATGACCACCGTCTTAATCCCGTTGGAAAGGGTTTGGACTGATTTGGCGTGACCGGCTTGTGTCGTCATGATCGTGACCGTTAGAATAGAGAGATGAACGAGGGCTCGGACCGGGGCGGACCTCAAAACCGCCCGATGTCGCGGTGACATCGCCATCGCGTTCCGCCGGATATTCACTCGCTCCGAACCGGGCGCCGGCTCAGATGGCGGTGGTGATGAGCGTTTCAGTGGCCGAGACGCCGGGGATGGAACGGATCTTTTCGATGACGATGCGCGTCATGCTCGGCATGTCGGCGGCTTCCAAGTCCACCACCAGGTCCCACCGTCCATACACCGCGGAGATATGAGCCACCCCCTTGGTCTCCTTCAACTTCACCAAGGCCTGTTTCTCCTGTCCCGCCGTCAACCGCACCAACACCAATCCTGTCACCATGTGAATTTACCTCCCTGACGCAATTTGAGGAAAACCAATGTCGGCCACCAGCAACCGGCCCACCCAACGTCGCGCCCGTCGCGCGACCAAACCCTTCTTGGGATATCCCATCGTGACGGTGACTCGAGCGCGGACCGCCGTCTCCGGGACTTCCCCCGTATCCGCGTCCAGACCCGACGGAACATCCGCGGCGACCACGGGGCACTTCCATCCGTTCATCAAATCGATCAATTCCCGGTAAGGGGGCCTCAACGGTCCTTGCGCGCCGGTCCCCAACAACGCGTCCACGACCACGTGGGGCCTATCGAGAGATTCTAACAACTTTTGAGACGACTTAAAAACAATCAGGGGCACTTTCAGCTCTCTCAAAGGAGCCAGTTCCGTGGCGGCATCTCCCGAGGTACGGTCCAGCGGAACGGCCGTCACAACCGTCACCCGATGGCCTTGCAGAGCCAGATACCGCGCGGCGGCGAACCCGTCACCGCCATTGTTCCCTCCGCCGCAAAAAACAGACACCGCTTTCTTCCGTGTCCGCGGACGGAACCGCTCGACGACCGACGCCACGGCCCGACCCGCGTGGTCCATCAAGATCAGACCCGGGATCTTATACCGCTCGATGGCCGTCCGGTCGATCCTCCTCATTTCCTTGACGGAAACGGGGCGGAGGCCTTCAGCGGAAGTAACGTGAGAAAAAGACATGGGCGATCAGACCCGCCAGGGGCGGAAAAAAGAATGTGGACGCCAACCGGATCCAGACGAACCGCGTATTGATGAGAGCCATCTCCATCGGCAGACGCGCCACGGCCCAGATGGACCACGCCGTCAGATAAGCCACCAATGTTCCGATCCCGGCGCCGGATTTATAAAGGACCGCCACGATGGGAAAACTGGTGTAAGGACCGCCCGGCGTGAAAGCCCCCGCGACGCTTCCGAGCATGATCCCCCTCCACCCGGACGCCGTGCCGAGCCAACGGCCGATGACTTCCTTGGGGACGAGGATCTGCACAAGACCGGAGACGATCAGCGCGAAAAACAGCATCGGCAAGAGCGTGAGGAAAAGTTGCGCCCCGATCTTCCAACCCATCAGGGGCCATTGCGGGTTCCGGTAATAGGCCAAGCCGGTCAGAACCGCCGCCAATCCGGCCATGAACAATGTCAACCCGATGTAAGATCTCATCGGTCTCCGCTTTCGGAAGGCGGGGGCTCCGGCGGCGGCTCTTCCTTCCGCGCGGACATAAATGCGTCGATGATCGAATAGGCCCAGGTCAATGACATCAGGAAGTTGAACGTGCGGAAAGAACCCGATTTCTGCTCGGTGAGGCGCAAGGAGAGCTGGCGGGCCGAGTCGAAATCCAAGTGGGTGGCTCCGGGAGGGATCAGTTCTTTCAGTTGATCGCCGATCCCGATGAAAAGGGATATGACGAAGAAAATGGTCAGACCGATAAAGACAAATCCTCTCCGGTAATCCCGGTTATACAGCTGACCGGCTCCGGGCCAGATGAAAGCCGACAACAGGCCCGCGATCAGCGATCTTTTGTTCATGTCATCCGATCAGCTTGCGGGCGGATTCCGGCAACTTCTTCCAGTCATCGTTGAACCGCTCGATCCCCTTGTCGGTGAGCGGATGCCGGAACAACTGTTTGATGACGGAGAACGGAATGGTCGAAACGTGGGCCCCCAACAGGGCCGCCCGGGTCACGTGCGCGGTGTTGCGCACACTGGCCACGATGACCTGTGTCTTGAAATTGTATTGTTTAAAAACCTGCATGATGTCGGCGATGAGGGCCATGCCGTCTTCCCCCACGTCGTCCAGCCGGCCGACGAACGGGGACACGTAAGCCGCGCCCGCCTTGGCCGCCAATAAAGCCTGGTTCACCGAAAAGACAAGCGTCACGTTGCAGGCGATGCCGTCTTTCGCGAGCAGGCGGACGGCCTGCAACCCGGCCTCCGTCATGGGGATCTTCACCACCACGTTCTTCGCCCACGCCGCCACCGCGCGCGCTTCTTTGACCATGTTCTCCAGGTCGGGCGAGATCGCCTCGGCGGACACCGGCGCGGGATCCACCAATTTGCAGATCTCCTTCACGACGTCCTTGAACACTTTTCCTTCCTTGACCACCAGGCTCGGGTTGGTGGTGACCCCATCACAGAACCCCCACTCCTTGGCCTGACGGATTTCGTCGATATTGGCTGTGTCCACAAAAAATTTCATCGTTGATTCCTCCTGATTCTATTTCGTTGATAAAGAAAACGCTTCCCCCTGTTTTTCTATACGCGTCCTATGATTCTACCAAGTCCGACGGTCGACCGGTAACAGAAAATACCTCTTTATTACCCTCGCTTTTTCCGTCATTCCACCATTTAACCTCTCCACCCCATCATGACTGTCATTGCGAGCGCTTTCCAGCGAAGCAATCTGCACTTTAAAATAAGATTGCTTCGGTCGTTAATGTAATGCTACCTCCCTCGCAATGACAACCATAAATGATAATGCCCTTTGACTATCTTTTATCCGTCATTGCGAGCGTTTTTCAGCGAAGCAATCTTCTTTTACAACTCATCATAAAGATCTTTCCAAGTGGGGTTCATCTTATCGATCAACAGATCCTTCTTTTTCCTCGATCCGCCTTTGAGTTGTTTTTCTCTTGCAATGGCATTATAAGAATCGTCAAACACTTCATAATACACCAGCTTCGTGACATTATATTTTTTCGTAAAACCCTCGACCGCTTTTCCCTTATGCTCCCACACCCTTCGCACTAAATCATTCGTAACGCCGGTATACAGAACAGTGTGATGCAAATTCGTCGTTATATAAACGTAATAGTGTTTTTCCAGAGTCATAATACAACTTAACGCTTCATTTTCAGCGAAGAAATCTACACCTTAAAAGAAGATTGCTTCGGTCGCTAATATACTGCCGTCTCCCTCGCAATGACAACCATAAATTTCAATGCCCTCTAACTATCTTTTATCCGTCATTGCGAGCGTTTTTCAGCGAAGCAATCTGCACTTCAAAATCAGATTCTTTGGCGGGATTATCGGACCCCTGGCCCGCCGCCTATCCTTGGAACGATGCGAAAAGGGCGGTCGTTAATCTACTGCAATCTCCCTCGCAACGACAATGTAAAACAGGGCTGCCTTCGGCCCATCGTATCATTCTTTACCATTCCACCATTTCACTATTTCGCCACACCACTATTCACCATCACACCACTCCCGGACCTCGCGGGCGGACATCGTATTAAGCACGTCCTTCTTTTCCAGCCAGGCGCGCCGGGCCACGGTCACAGCCAGCGACATATGGTCCAATTGGTCGATGGAATGGGCATCGGTATTCGTCGCGATGCGGATCCCCATCCCTTTGGCCGTCGTCGCGTGCACGTCATAAAGGTCCTGCCGGTCAGGCTGGCCGTTGATCTCCAACGCCGTCCCTGTCCGCCGAGACGCCTCGAAAATCTTCTCGTAATCAATGGCGTAGGCCTCTCTCTGACCCAACAACCGGCCCGACAGATGCCCGATACAGTCGACATGCGGATTGTCCATGGCCCGGATGATGCGCTCCGTCATCTTCTCTTCCGGCTGTTTGAAACTGGAATGGACCGAGGCAATCACGAAATCCAGTTCCTTCATCAAGTCGTCATCGTAGTCCATGGACCCATCAGCCAAGATATCCACTTCGGAACTGCACAGGACCTGGAATGATTTTGATTTTTTGTTCAACGCTTTGATCTTCCCGATCTTCTCCCTCATCCGGTCCGGCGAAAGACCGTTGGTCATCTTCAGGGCCTGCGAATGGTCGGCGCTTCCCAGCCATTCCCATCCCTTCTTCCGGGCGGCCGCCGCCATCTCCTCGAGCGTGTTGCGTCCGTCGGATTCGCTCGTGTGAGAGTGAAAACAACCGCGGATATCCGCCTCTTCTATCAGTTTGGGGAGTTTCCCCTTCTCCGCCGCCTCGATCTCCCCCCGTTGTTCCCTCAGTTCGGGCGGGATCCATTGCAGGCCGAGCTTCTTGTATATCTCTTCTTCGGTTTTTCCGGCCAGCGGCTTTTTCTTTTTATCATCGCTCGTGCGATATAAACCGTATTCGTTGACGGTATAACCCAATTTGAGGGCGCGCTCGCGCAAGGCGACGTTGTGTTCCTTGGACCCCGTGAAATACTGGAGTGCCGCGCCGAACGAATCATCCTCCACCACCCTCAGGTCGCATTGGATGCCGTTCATCAGCTCGACGCTGGCTTTGGTCTCCCCGGCCGCCAGCGTGCGTTTGGAAAAGGGGGCGTGGATGAACCGCGTGATGACCTTGTCCGGATTCCGCGAAGAACAGAGGATATCCAAATCGCCGACGGTCTCTTTTCCCCGGCGGAGAGACCCGGCCGGTTCCAACCGGATGATCCCGTCCGTCCCCTTTAAGAATCCCAACACTTCGGCCATCCTCAACCGCGCTTCGCCCAGCGTCATCCGTTCAACACCTTGAACGGCGACTTCGAGACCCTTCAAGATATTGGTCTCCATCTTCTCCGCAAAACCGGGCAAAGACCGCAGTTTTCCCCCCTCGGCCGCGGCCTTCAATTTCCCGAGAGAATCGATCTTCAGCGTCTCGTAAAGGAACCTCACTCGTTTAGCACCCAGCCCCGACACGTTCAACATCGACAACAGTCCCTGCGGGATCCGACGCCGCAGATCCTGATGCTCTTTGACTCGTCCGGTCCGGGAGAACTCGTCGGCCTTTTCGGCGAGGCCCCGTCCCACGCCCGGGATCCTCATGAGTTCTTCCAGAGTCATGGTCGATATGTCTTTGGTCAGCCCCTCGAACGCCATGGCGGCTTTTTTGTAGGCGCGGATGCGGAACGGGTTGTCGTCGTCCAGTTCAAGGAGGTTGGCCATCTCATAGAGCAAGCCGGCGAACTGTCGGTTCAACAAGGGGGATCCTTCAGGCGGGACTTTGGAAATGTTTGACGAGTTTCTTCAGCGCGCTTTGAAGCACGTCGGGCGATAGGACATAACTGATCACCAGATGGGCCGGGGCCATATCGTAGAAATATCCGGGGTGGACCAGCAGACCCTCCTGGCGCAACAACGACAACGCCAGCTGTTCTTCGTCCACGATGAGATCGTTCACCTTCAGCGTCAGATAGAAACCGCCTTCCGGCGGGCTCAAAGTCAGGCGCGGCACTTTCGACAATGCCCGGATGGCCATCTCCGCGCGGGAACTGATCTCCATGCGGTATTTGGACAAAAAAGCGGCCCCCTCGCGGAAGATGTCCGGCACCGCGAACTGGGAGATCTCGTTGACGGGAAGGAAAGCATCGATCAGCGTGCTCAGGCTTTGGACCGCCTCGGTGACCAGGCTTTCTTTCCCCGTGACGGCCATCCAGCCGATCTTCATCCCCGGGAGGGCGAACATCTTGGAAAATCCGTTCAGAGTGAACACGAGGGGAGCTTTGCGGGAGGCGGGACGCGGCAACGTCCTCAGGCGGAACAGGAACGGGCTGAACACTTCGTCGGCGATGATCGGCAGTGAGTTTCGTTCCGCGATCGAGACGAGCCCGTCGATCTCCTGTTCGGTCATCACGGCCCCGGTCGGATTGTGAGGGGACACGAGGATGATCCCCTTCGTCTTATAGTTGACCTTGGATTCCAGATCGTCCAGGTTGATCTTCCAGAGGGCGGACTCGTTCAACTCGTAAGGGACGGTCTGAACGCCCGACGCCGCCGCGATGTGGTCGAAGAGAGGATAACTCGGGCACGGGGCCAGGAACTCGTCTCCCGGATTGCCGAACAGCCGGAACAGGCACCAATAGGAGAAACTCGTGCCCGGCGTCATCAAGACGTGTTCCGGCGGAACGGTGACGCCCTGCTGTTTATAAAACTCGCTGACGGCCGCGCGGGCCACCGGCTGGCCCTGAGGATCCGGCCGATAGACCTTGGCCTGGGCGCCGGCCCGTTCGATGATCTTCTCCAACGCGGAATAAGGATAGGAGATCCCCTGCTCGCTCACGTTTCCGGACACGCAATCGATGATCTTCTTCCCCTTGGACAGGAGCGAGTCTTTCTCCTTATAGAGCGCGTTGGATGGGACTTTGAATTTTTCAACGAGAGAGGAAAATATCATGGCGTCAATCAGAAGGGCGCGGGGCCCCGGGGAGACCGGATGTGGATCTGACGGCCGGAGCCGAATCCAAAGAACACGAAAACCGAAAGGGCGCAGATCAACAATCCGCCCACCATCAGCGGGATCCCGACGGCGGCGCCGACGATCGTGATCGTCATCAGCAAACCGATCCCGCAGAGGACCAGCCCGAAGAACGCGACCCCCGCGCTGACGGCCGCGCGGGCCAGGATCCCCTTCCAGAACGGGACCTTCGGCTCGTCGAGGCCGACCACTTCCGGCTCGACCACTCGACGGACAGGTTCCACGTCAATCGGCAACTGTTCCATTCTCCTGGATCAACCTTTCTTTTTGAGGACGGGGAAACGATTTGATCTGGGCTTCCCGCACGAGCGCGGCGGATCGGGTCAACCCGTCCTGCTGATACACCTTGGCGACAGGCAAATGCGTGCGCGTGTAGGCCGCGCCTTTGCCGGCGGAGTGCTTCTCGATGCGGGCGTCCACGTCCTTGGCGATGCCGGTATAAAACGACCCGTCGCCGCACTTCAGGATATAGACGCTCCACTCACGACGGCGGCCTTTCCTCATCCCGCGTATCATTTTAATATATTTGGGTTTCATTCCGTTGGCATTTCGATCTTCAATTGAAGCGTCTCGTCGGGAACCGAACCGTCTCGACGGCGATAACCATCCAGAACCCCTTTTTGTCGGCGATATTCCGGCAACATCGCGCGGCCCGCCTGAACGACCGGATCCTTCTCGAAATATTCCCACACGATCCCGTCATAAAGAACGTTCGCCAGAGACAGGAACAGCAGGGTCTGGTCCAACATCAAGTATCCGGGAGCCGCGGAACCGGTTTTCCAGTCCAGCGAATCACGGAAACCGAACCGATGGAGCGTCCCGTCGATCCCATAATCCGCCCGGGCACCCAATTCATCCAACCGCTTCAGGTTCTCGACCGCTTTCCGGGGATAATAAACGGCCGCCAACACCGTCGCATGCGGAGTGACCACA
Organism: Elusimicrobiota bacterium; assembly: GCA_022709755.1. Lineage (GTDB taxonomy): Bacteria > Elusimicrobiota > Elusimicrobia > FEN-1173 > JAKLIF01 > JAKLIF01. Next base: position 220,945 of record JAKLIF010000001.1, read on the forward strand.
TCGTCCCGGATGACTCCCCAGCCCAGATAGTCGCCCGTGGGGGATTCCGCGGCGGACCAGCCCCAGACCGGAGCGCCTATCTTAGAGGCATGAATGATCTGGGCATAGGCAAAATTGGCGGCGGAAACGCCGAGAGGTGTCTCCCGTTCGTCCATGAAGATCCCCGATACCATCTGCATGAAGAGTCCTCCGCCCTGCCAGCCGGGCACGTAATAGGATTGTCCGTATTTCGTCTCTTGTCTCCGGTCCAACGCCGTCCAATGATCCATCGGAACCTGTCCGCGGGCCGATCCGAAAAAACTCCCGAGCCGTGTGTCGGCGCCCAGATAACCGTAATACCAGTCTCCCCACGGCTGTTTGACATCGAAATCGTTCAGGTCCAACCTCCAACCGCCCCGGTAGAGATGGTTTCGGGGATCGTAGATGACCCCCCAGTCCATGGGAGACAATATCTCGTCGACATCCGGGGCCATATCGGGGAAAATATTCTTGACCAAGACCAGGCTGGCGCACAGGTTCCCCAAATGGTCCACCGTCGAGAACTGCCGGTCCGCGGTCTTTCCGGTCTCCGCGTTCACCCAGGTGACGGGAAAACCGCGCCATTTCTCAATGCCTTTCAACGACGCCAGGCATGTCGACAGACGCCCCCGGGCTTCCTCGGCGGGGAGAATCCCCGTCTTGGCGGCCACGGCACAACTCGCCATATAAAAACCGATGTTCGTGATCGAGGTGTTCGGCATGGGCCGGTGAGAATCATAGGGAAGACCCGTTCCCGGATGGACGAAATGGGAGATGCAATCCCAGGTGTCCCGGTAAATCCCCTCTAAATAGCGCTTGTCGGCGCCCGAGAACGCCCGGGAGCCGGCCGAGACGGAGGGCACACCGGCCGGCCACGACACCAGGGCGGCGGCCAACAGAAAACGGATCTGTCTGTTCATTCTTGTTTTCCCCCTCTTCAAGATTGCGATGGGACCATCTGCCGATAAACGTCCATATACCGTTCCGCGACACGGTTCAGTTCAAATGACCGGGCCCGCTCTCGGGTCCGCGAAGAAAACCGTTTCCTCAAGGACGGATCGTCCAAAAGAACCTCAATGTGGTCGCAGTATTCCCGGACCGAATCCCCCGTCACCAGAAAAGCGTTCTCCCCATGGACCAAGCGGTCCCGATAGACGTCAAGGTTCGCCGCCACGATGGGAACGCCCGCCGCCATGGCTTCCAACACCGACGTGCCGAACGTCTCATAATCGCTCGGAGCGATGAACACCGTGGCTTGCGCCAGATAGTTCCCGATCTCGTCGTGGCGACACGAGGGGACATGGTTGATCCCCGCCTGCCGTTGTCGTTCATTTCCGACAAGATCCGCCCGGGGACCCGTTCCGAGGACGATCAACCGGAGGTCCTTCCTCTTTTCCCTCAGCTTCGAGAAGACGGCCAGGGCGACATCCACCCGTTTCCACGAAACAAGCCGGGAAGAGAACAGGATCGTCCCCCCGCCCCCCGATCGACGGCATCCGGGGATATCGAACAGTTCTGGGGGAACAGCGAGCGGGATGTGATGGATCTTGCCGTGAAAATACCGGCCGGCCATCCGGCGGTGGAACGACTCGTCCGTATAACTCACCAGCGCCACATCCTTACCCCGAGAGAGAAATCCGATCACCCACCGAAAAAGCAGGCTCAGCATCCGGACACCGACGCTCTTCACAAAATCAGCGTAGGGTTTATTCCTCTCCCTTCCGAAAAAGAACATCTCATAGAGCGGATCCGCCCCGAAGGTCCCCAACACCGGCTTCGTGGATCCGCACAGGGCGCTCAGGAACCCGATATGGAATTCATGCGCGTGGAACAAATCCACAGACGTCGAGAGCCGCTGGATCCGCCGGACCATCTTCAAGAAAAATATCGCTCTCGAGAAATAATCCGAATACCCCCGCGCCCGGTCGCTCACGACCCAGTGGATCTTGAGACGGGTGGAGCGGGCGAAAGACTCGGCGAGTTCGGCGTCCCGGGAGCAGAGAGGGGCGATGACTTCGACGTCGACGGCGTTCCGCGACAATGCGCCGGAGAGAAGTGCCGCGAAGGTCGCCCCGCCGCCGATGCTCGGATAAAAGTTATATGACACGATCCCGATGCGCACGGATATCAGCCCGGTGTCTTTTCGGCCTCAGGGAATGGAATAACGGCCACGGAGATGGTTGATCTTGATTCGGAGAAGGTCGATGAGGGAAGCGATGGGGGCGCTCCACAATCGGACGCTCGAACTGTTGGAATGGCACCAACTGACCGGGATCTCGACGGTTTTCAACCCCCACAATTGGGCCATGAACAGGATCTCCACGTCGAAGACCCATCCCATGATGGTCATCTTGCCGAACAGTTTCTTCGCGGACGAAGCCTCAAAACACTTGAACCCGCACGTCAGATCGACGACGGGGTTTAAAAGCAGGAGGTTGTTGCACAGCCAGATGAATATGCCGCTGGAATAACGTCTCAGCAGCGGCCGCGTTTTATCCACCAGATGATGCGGCGTGCGGGTGCCGATCATGACGTGAACGTCCCCGGAAAAATAAGGGATGAATTTCGCCAACTGCTCGATGGACGTGGAATAATCGGCATCCATGAACAGGATGAAACGGCTTTCGGAGGCGTGAAGGATGCCCTGATGGATCGCGTATCCCTTCCCGCGGTTCGTCTCGTATTCCACAAGGCGGACCGGGCCGCCCTTCTGGACGAAATCCCGGACGCGACGGGAAGTCTGATCGATGCTCCCGTCGTTGACCACGATGATCTCGAACGACTGACCCATGGTCTGCAAATAGGGAATGATCTTTTCCAACGTGGGGACGATGGTATCGGATTCGTTGAAGACGGGGATGATGACGGAAAGGAAAGGGGTTGTCATGGGATCATTCAGGTCGCGTTGGAATCGATTTAAACACTACGAACCGGCCGAGGGATTCGTTCGAATCCCTTTTGAATAAACACTCAATTTAAAACGGAGAGGGCCCTCTGCGTATCACTCCGAGGACTGGCCTCGTGCCATCGGCACGTCATCCCGGCCGAGGGATTCGTTCGAATCCCTTTTGAATAAACGCTCAATTTAAAACGGAGAGGGAGGGATTCGAACCCCCGGTACCCGTGAAGGTACACTGGTTTTCAAGACCAGCGCCATAAACCACTCGGCCACCTCTCCAGTGTGATATTTTCAATACGTTTCTGCTAGATCGCCCTACCCGGCAGTTGTAAACTTTACAACCGGGTTTACAACCACACTTGATTCTAACACACTTGGCAGGCTTATCACACCATTCACATGGTGGATTTCCTGACTCAATGTGCTACGGTCCAGATGACCATAATGTTGCTCTGTCACCCCAACGCCGGAATGCCCCATTATCTTTGACACCTTGTATATCGGGACACCCCGACCCAACATATGGGCCGCAAACGTGTGTCGTAGGCAGTGAAACGTGAAGTTGTCCTGGATTTGGGCTTCCTCGCATGCGTCCTTGAACCACGATGAGCTGACCGTGTCTTGATTCACTGGCTCAAGCAGTCGCATCTCGGGAAGCGCCTTCTTGCTCCGCTCGACGAGGATTTGTGCCGCCGTTTCTGACAGCGGAACATAACGGCTACACTTGCTCTTTGTATGTGGAACAAACAGCATCGGCTCGGGATGTAGCATCACATCCTTGGCACGAATGGCACAGATTTCCCCCAACCGCATCCCCGTATGTAATGCAATCACATAATAGGGCCATAGGCGAGTGTTCTTTGCCACCACTGGTGTAAGCCGCTTCTCCTCTTCGGGAAGCAGGAACCTGACCCGGGCTTTCTCCACTTTCGCCATCTCCACGCCCCACGCCGGATTTTCACCCCCATACAAGCGTTTCTTCTTGGCCCAATTGATGACGGCCTTCAGTAACGCATGATAGTGATTCACCGTGTGCAACGAGACCTGCGAACCATCCCGTCCATGTGCAGTTTTCAGGACATAACGTCGGAATGATTCGACATCACGCGGAGATATTTCCCTGATACGTCGCTCACCAAAATACGTCTTGATAGTGGTGAGCCTCGCACGGTCAGATTTCCATGTCTTCTTTTGCCCAAGACTTCTTTCTTCAAAGAACAAATCTGCGACTTCGTGCAGTTTCAGGTTTCTGTTATACCCCTGCCCTGCCGATTCAAGCCGCAGCAATTCACTTTTTTCACGTGCTTCCGCTCTCTCTGCTTCAAGCCGGGTTCGGAATCCTTGTTCCCGATACTCCTGCTTTCCACATTGAAACCGGAAAAACCACGTTTTTTCTGGTAGTTGTTTGACTGTCATAATTCCCCCTTGTCAGCCAAACCCACCACACGTCGTAATTATACTTTTTTTGCTTATCATTGTGGCCGTATCTCCTCATCCGCCGTGCTGGTCTCCCCTCTATGAAGCCATTGCTCAACAGCCCCCACCTCAAAACACACGTGCCGCCCCACTTTCAGGTAAGGAATACGCTTATAGCAGACCCATTTTCTCAGTGTCGCTTCTTTGACACGAATCCATTGGGCCACTTCAGATACCGTAAGTAGTGGCTTAGGCATATTCTGTTCCATGTTATTCCCCAAGGGGTGCGAGTGGGGCGGGACCGTTGGAGCACACATGGTCTTGCGCTATTTTGATCATCTCCGTCTCCGCCTTCGCCCTGGAATTGAATACTTTACGGCTATATTTCTTCTTGGGTCGAGTTCTGATTCTTCGTGGAATGGATTCGCCTTACTCATCTGCCACGCAATCCCCAAACTGATTATACGGTCATCTGTGCAATTCTCACGCGCCGATATCTTCCCGCTTCTTTCGTCTCGAACAAAGTTATACATTTCGTCCAGCGTGTCCCTATCCCTAACTTCCGCCGAGCTTTGACGGATTACATCTTGCATGAGAGTGATAAGCAAGTGCCGTGTTTTTACATTAGTCGACCATCCGGCTTTGTCTTTGTCGTATTTGAATAGGTGGGTATATCCGAGTTCTTCCAGCTTTTGAATCGTGCTTATCCCCGGCCCGTTGATTTCAACTCCGATTTCTGCCGTGCAGTAATACAGCCCTGCTATCCTTAAAATCTTCGCAAACTCAAAGGGATCACGCCAACCGTGCCAAGTCGCAACAACATTCCATGTCCGTTTGTCACAAATATGTATACTGGCTGGATCGCCGGATGAATCACCGTATGATGGATCAGCCCCTATAACATATTCTCTTCCGTCTTTCGGAACCTCGTAAATTCTCCATAATCCTCTTTCTACGTCTATATCGAACCGGATAGAGTCCCGTAAATCAATCAAATGTCCCTTCCACATTTCATCACTTATTTTTTCTTCTTGCAGCGTCAATCCATGCGCGTCAAATACACTCTGGCTTGAGAAGATTTCCCAGTCCCCTTCCATGTATGCTTTGCGTTCTGCTTCGGGTAGGCTCATAAGGGATGCAATGTATCGTGGCGAAAGCATTGGGTTTGCCTTGTGATCGGCAAAAATGAAAGTGGATGTGCGCGTTACCTTGCCGTGTTCGGGAACATCAAAAGAGGTTTCATGCGTCTCCCCGGCATTCTTTCCGTCAATGAATCTCCGTTTGAACCACCAATGACCGACCCCTCCGGGGTTTGCCGATGAGCGGATGTAGCATTTGATTCCGGGATCAGTCGTCCGGACTTGCATACAAAGATAGGAATACATCGACTCGGTAAACTGTTCGACCTGATCAAAAGCCATGTAATGATATTCGTGGCCCTGATAATTCTCTTTATCCTGCTCGTGTTGGCAATAGCCCATGTAATACTTGGCTCCACTTGGGAACGTGAAACATTTCTCCCCGCCATTCCATACGCCTCCGTATTTTGGGAATCGTATCTTGGCCCGGTCAATGATCTCTCTAAGTTGCGGAAATGTTCGCCGGAAAATGATTGCCCTGTAACTCGGCTCGTTGATTTGCCTGAGTCCCTCCATAAGAAGAACATCTGTTTTTCCTGGTCCCTTTGTTCCACCAAACGCCACTTCGTCCTCTTGGCGGCGCATAAACTCCGTCTGTGGGCCGGGATGTGGCTTCCAGTCCACTTTCTTCTTGGGAATCGTCGAATCATTCACCGGCTTTTCCTTTATCCTGCGCAGGTAGTATTACAAGGTGATTGCTTTGAATGGCATCCGGGTCATCGCTCCCGGTCAAGTTCCGCTGTTGTGGAATGCCAAGGTCGGCAAGTTTGCTTCCGGCGGCTATTCTGTCCCTGATTGAAGCTGGGACACTTACGATCTTGTCTCCAACGAGAACCTCTACCTTGGCCTCACCGGTCACAACATCGCCTAAAAATTGGAGATAACCGGATTGATCCATTATGGCACGGGCTTGTTGTCTGAACCAGTTTGGGGGGCGGCCTGCGCCTGCCCTGCGCCCTCCTGGGGCTATCCTTGGGTCTTTGCTTGGTCCAGAACCCTTCTTGAATTGTCCTACTCTACCCACTTGCGCCTCCTGTGAATTTGACTGTGATTTCGCCATTTTCAAAAACCACCCTTTCTACCCCAAAAAGGACTTTCTTCACTTCTTTCACCGGGGAGGGGGTATATTTATTAAAACGCATTAAATGCATTTATTCCTCCCACCCCTATACCCCATGTGTAATAAGTGCAAAAAGGGTATTTTCCGTCGATGGCTTTCTTCACTATCCCCCATGTGAAGAAAGGGTGAAATAAGTGCGAAAAGTCGGTGAAGAAAGGTGAAATAAGGTGAAGAAAGTCAGGCATGGGGACCCACCCAATAAATGAGCGTTTTGGGCCTTCCGTGGCCCACCACTTGCTCAAGTTTTATCTTTTCCGATTCCACTAACGTCCGGCTAATGCCATCCCAATCTTTTGCAGATATTTTCAACGCCCTCAGCACGTCGGAGTTTGATATGCCCTCACTGTTCCGGCTCTTAATGAGATTTTCTGCTCGCAACACGTCTCTTTGAAACTGATTAAGGCCCAAACCCTGGATAATGGTTTCATCCAAAAGTCTTGCAATATATCCAATCCGCAATTTGGCCTCGGTGTGTGCCTGTAAAGTAATATTGGGGAACTCGCCGCGATCAACAGAAAGAATTAGGGCAAGTTTGTGGCAGTAGGTGACGAGGCGGTGAAGGAAAGGCATTAGTTTTTCATCTTGCCCCTCAGCGTTTCTGATAAATTCTGAATACCACTTGGAATAAGCAGCAACGGCTTCTGGTGTGTATTTTGCCTCGCCTTCAACTTTGAGATATTTTCCGAGTTCGTTTACAAGGTGGTTTCGCTTCATGACATCTGCCGGTGGTTGAAAAGCGAGGATCTTGGTCCGCTCGGTTTGAGGGATAAACAGGAACCGTGGGAGAAATCCCCCCATGATGTCCTGTCCTCTAACGCTTGTCTTTAACCAATTGATTGTTGAGGCCCCTATGATATTCACGAATGGGTCTTGAATCGTAATGTCTTTCGTTCCCGTTTTTCGTCGGTAGATACCGCCGCTGTAAAGGGTCGTCAACAAAGCCATGATTCCGCCCGCATAGTCCTTTTTTGACAATTCCAACAGTGAAGATATTTCGTCATAGAAAAAGGACCCGGCTGGTTTGTCTTTGATGACATCAATAAGTGCTTCGTGGGAGTATTCCTGCGGATAGAGAAAATCCGGTTTGACAGCGTTTAAGATTTTGACCCCCGAGTGTATGGCCGTTGACTTGTGATATAGGGACGAAGGTGCCAAAAGGACGATATAGAGGTTAGGCAAAATTTGCTGATCGCCCTGGGCGAGAAATACCCTTCGCTCCAAGACACAAGAAATCAGCCAGTAGGCCACGTAGGTATGGAACAATTCAGGGCAGTCGGTAAACTCAGTGCAATATTCCGCGTATAGGTCCGTGAACCTTCGCATGTCAGGCCACCCGCCTTTCAGCAAGCGGTCTTACTTCATCCAAAATATCAAGCCAGAGTAAATACCATTTAAGAATTGTTCCGCATGGAGACGGAATTTCTGCTTCGCCCGGCGGCAGGGTCAGGGCCGTTGGCGAATAAGCTGAACATTCGCCCTGTTTATGCTTCACGGCCAGTTCGTCAAACCGGTCAAGAATTTTTTCAGCCTCACGAACGCGGTCAGGACAATATTGCTGTGCCATAGGAAAGAGGCGTCCGAGTCCCTTTTCTTCAAGATAGGCCGACGCCCCCTCGAATACTTTTTTCACATCAAAAGCCTCAAAGTGAATATCCGCATTGTCAGGGGGATTCATGCCGCGTCCACCTCTCGCCCTTCGGGAAAAGGGAGGTCCTTAATCTCGGCGGCAATCCTGTCTCGCTCCGGGCCGGGGGATAGGCTGATGGCGTGGCCTAAACGTTCCAGCAACGGCCTCGGTGCTGGCAGAATCTTTGCGCAGGTCCGATCAACGGTGGGGGTTTCCATAGACCGCTCCATTTTGTCGCTCAGATTCAAAATTTCTTGTTTTGACTCTCGATAAGGCCGCAACAAAATCACGCACTGGGAGCGTCAATGCCCCACTGTCATAATCCGATAAAATTGAGGCGACTTTTAACTTCTCATAAAATTCATAGTATCTGCCATTTCGTTCAGACCGCAACGCCCTAATTCGGAGGCAATCCAAAACAGCTAAAACATGGTAGTCAGAAATTCTTACTTTTTCTTGATCCCCCATAATTTTTCGCTCCTTTTCTATTTAAAATAAAAAAACCCAGCGGCGCGATCGTTATCGGTCGCGCGACTGGGCCTCGTTGGGCCTTCTGTGCTACTTAATATCAACCTACAACATCTCTACAAAAATGCGGGCTTCAAGAACCTCTGTCCTACGGTAATCTATTCGGGCTTCAACCTACTACTAAAAATATGCCCACGCCCACTTCATTAATCATTTTAGCAGCATTCTCATTTTTGTCAAGAGTTTCTTCACGTCCTCTTCGCTTCCAACCAGTTCCACTGCGGAAGAAATATGAATTGATATTTTGGTAAACATCTTGTCGCAACTGGAGCAACGCACCTCAGCCAAATGAAAAAAAGATTGCGCCTTCAGATATGATCACTATTCGGGGCAAAAAAAAGACCGGCTCCGCCGCCACGGCCCCCGCGACTTTTATGAGATTGATACCTATCTTTGCGACTGCCAAGACTTTCTTCGCCCACATTGCCCTCTCATGTTCTTCTGGGCTAAGCTTTCTAAAATTCGAGTTGGTTCGTCTGGGTAAATCAGCGGAAATGCCTTCAGGGTTTTTGCTTTCCTGTTTTGCTATAAGTTCTTCTTCCTCCTCTGCCGAAACCGGAACAAAATAGCCTGTTCTACCAACTATTACTTCATGCAATAATCTTTTTCTCTCTCGGAATTGCTCTAATGTTTCTTCTTGTCTGGCTTGTTTAGATTTGAGTATTCCATGTTTGATAAGTTCTTCTTCTGTTACAGCATACACCTTTCCACCTAACAACCGTGGTATTATTGTTCCAAATAGGCCACCTGCAATTATTGCATTGCCTCTCAATAGAAAATATCCAACCGGCGATTCATACAATTCTTTCATTTTATCTATCGAATATCTCAATGGTAGTGCTGCCGCACGACAGGCTTCGGTGGCTTTTGCCGCTCGCATCGCTCTGGCCAAGTCCTCAATCTCTTCTGGTGACATTGGCTCAAGATGGAGTCCTTGAGGACTTGTTTTCGGAATAACGGCGTCTTGCTTTTTTGTCGGCGTCTTTTTAGTCGATATCTTTGTTTTTCTCGTATTTCTTACACCTTGCGATTCATTCTCAAGTTGTTTTATTCCTTCGGGTGTAAATGTGCGGATATTTTGGCCTATCGGTTGCAAGGTCTGTGGTAATTTTTCATCCCCGGTAACTTTATGAATGATATATGCAACAAAGGACCCTTCGGCCTTTGAATTTCTATGCTTTTGTTTTAATACAGAATCCAGATTCACTTTTAGGAGGCGATAAGTTGTCCACTCCCCTCCTTTTTCTTCTTCATAGGTCATTTGCGTTTCTACAACCAGATCACCAAGCGTTTTTAACTGAAATGTATTCAATATTTCTTTTATGCCATTTTCAAAAGCTACTGACCGCCCTTGTTCTTTATTCGGTGCGTTAGAAGCGATACCGACGGAGTATATGTAAGGCTCAACGATATAGACACTTTCTTCAGTCCAAAATGGTCTTTTGTTTTCATCAGCAAAAAGACAGGTATTGGCAATTAAAATCGACATAATAATGCAAGTCAGTGTTATCAAATATATTCTTTTAAGAAAATACAATTCGACCTTCATGTCTATGGGCCTGGTGACTTTTTTTGAAGTCGTGTTTGCCGAATCAGTCCCCATAAGCAGACGCCCCTTATTCCACCTTCATATATTATTCTCATGCCTGCGGGGACAAGAGCGAATAAACCTATAAAAAGCGTAAGATTAAAGACAATGAGAATTCCCCCATAAACAACAAGTCCAAGTTGGAAACAAATCATTCGGAATAATCCTCTCAAGGACTTTGTGACATTTTCCATTTCTCCCTTAGGATCAACATCGCTTCCCAAATAACGTATCAACGGAATTGACCAAATACGCATGAACGGATTAACGAGCTTAAAAAATCCGAACCATACTAACAGCATCCCCCCATAATGCGCCAAAGGATGTGCCATCTGTCTCAACCATAAACCAAGAATTACTGAAGGAGTCCCAATTAAAAGGTTTTCAACAAAATGCTTTCCGTCGAATTGTATCGGAGATTGTTGCATTGATATGGGCATCTTAAATTTCTCCCATCGAATTTTACCGCCCCCAATAAAGAAGGGGCACGTGTCGAACCGAGCCATTGGAATAACCCGGCAGGATCGCCGCCCCCCGACCCTTTCGGGCCTAGTTGGCGACTTCGCCTCGGTTTCCAATGTGCCCCAAGCTCTACGCTTGGAAGCTCACTCTGCTCTTATGCAGAGTCCCGGTTGAAGTCAATATATTTATGCTATTTGTTTTCCGTTAATTCCTCCAAAATAATTTCATCCTATCGATATGCTCTTTGATTACATTCTCTTAAAACCAAAACCTCGTTCGCATTCAGTTTCAACTGACACATAGTGATTTTCTTCCCGTAGTCGATGTGGGATTTCTTTATGTGGCCACTATCGATCATGTCTTTTGGCGAGACATTGTTTTTTCTCAGTCTCTTGAGATTAACCCAGTCGTTTCTGCCAAACACTTGATAGTCTGATCTTCCATCAATCATTTTCATTCTCCTGGGGCATCGCTTCCAAATTATATCACCTTAATGCTGTTTATTCTGTCCTAAAAACTTCTAAAACTGGTCCAGTGTTTTTGGGCTAAGACAAGATCGAGTAAAACCGTCATTCGTCTTTCTCCGTGCATGCTTTATGCTCCGTAACAATGTTATCTGCTTCGCGGTCATAGGTTTCAGCAAGATGCCTAAGCATGGCTGCAATTCGGTGGTATCCCCTGTTTTCAGTCTGTTCGGCCTGAGTTCTATATTCATTTGCGAGTTCCTTTTCCGGTTTTCCAGTAGGATCGACCCAGTGAACTCCCCGCGCGTTTTGAATCGCAATGCTGTATCCGTGTCTCATATCCTCATTATCGCGATCATTAAGAACGTCGGCAACCGCTCGATGTATCCAAAATCCATCAGAATCTGGTGGACAATAGATAAGAACACTGCCGATGCTAATCTTGGCAACTGCCAGATGGCCAGATTCGGATGTCATCTTTATAACATCATCGACCCACTGCTTAAAAATATCTCCAGAAAATCCGCCCCCTTTGGCTGTCCCAGGAACTGTCCCCCATTCTTGTAGAAGCCGATACGCATTTTTCGATAAAGCCTGCTGCTGTTCACTTAGCTCCGCATCGGATTTGGGGGTCTTCTCGGAGCGATAGCTTACGCGGATTGCCTCGCAGAAAAATGCTGGCTCTGATGCCAGACGAATTTCCAGTAATTTGGGTACCACACCATGATGTCTGTCTAAGAGCGGCAAAAAAGCCCATTCGACTTTGAAAAGATCATCTTGATTTGTATTTGGATCATCTTGTAAAGCCTTAATAAGTTCAATGACATCGTGTGTCTTATACCGCTCTGTTGATGTCACTGCCAAAAGCAGGGCTTGAATCGCGCTGGAAGTATCCAAGGGTTGTTTGTCGCGGTATGCCTTTACCAGACAATCAATCGCCGCCCATGGTCTTTCGTTTTCAATGAGTTTCTTGATAGCAATACTTAGATCACCTTCTGATTGATAGGGATCAACCATAACGTTTCGCCAATAATCCGACTCATTCTCGCGTAGCCGTTCATTTGCCCGTTTCCATGTCTCTTCAGTAAAGGGTAGCATGGTCAGTAATCGGCTAACATCGTCTTTCGACCAATTGGGCTCGATTATAGAATCCCCCCAAACCCATCCTTTTTGTCGATACCTTCCCCGGACAAAACCCACCACAAATCTTCTATGGTTATCTTGCTCCTCTTTCAACATGCTCGGCATAATGATGGAATCGACTTCATCACTCTCGATTAAACCAAGTGCAAAACCAACCCGTTGTGGCGATTCAACGTTTTCTGCAAACCGAATCACAGCTGCGGGCCCGCTCATAGTCATAATCTCTTGGATCGCTGCCCGGCGACGAGCTTCGAGTTTTTTCTCTTCTTCGCGCCAGTTTCCATTCTGCTCATACAAATCGAGGTCGCGCTCGGAAAAGAGTCTGCGATGATAATTCATAGGATTCTTGGGCGCTATACGTCCTGCAGCACCTTCAACCTTTGAAACCAATTCATCGGAAAGTGCCCAATCAGCGTCAGAAAAACGCCGATGCTTGGAAGCCAGTTCTATCAGTGCATTCCAGATTGGCAGCCTCTCGTCTTCCGGCTTGCTTGTAACAAGTTCGGACGAAAGATGCTCTAGGATTTTTTCATAAACCGGGGATGGCAGTTGATCGAGATGTTCGATCAGCTGCTTGAGTTTGACATCATTAGTGATGGCGATCTCAACTGCAATTTCGGCATATACGGATACCTGATCCCAATAATCCTGTTGTGTTACGCCCTCTTTCCAGTCGTTTGGGAGGAATCTGCGCCATGAAGGTCGTCGAGTATGGCTGCTTACTGTCACTTGATTGGGTAACAAACTAAGCAACAGTTTCCAGGCGATGTCATGAAATTCTCTGCATAAGGTCGTTATTGCGACTTTGCGTTTTTCAATCGACGACACGGTCTGTGGGAGCCAGGGGAGGAAGATGGTTGCAAGTGAATTGGATGGTCTATTGGCCCACTGACCTCCGGGATCACGCTCCGCAAGACTTCCTAATGCCACAGTGACACGAACCAAGTATTGCTCATCCCACGCAAGCGTTTCCAACGCCCAAAGCAGCCCGGTCAGGTAATTTCTACCAGAAATTCCGCCCCCCTCTTGGGAGAAAAGGGCGTCAAAGGGGCACTCCTTCTGCGACAAGCCTTTCTCAACGGAACTAAGAAATTCTTCGGGAGAGGCTTCGGCGAGCATCGGGAGGAGGTCGTTAAGGCTGCCCCAAATAACCCAGTCGGCGCCTTCAAAAATCGCGCGAATCGTAACGATAACAATTGCCTCGGATTTATTATGCGTGCAATTTACCAATGGCTCTGGACGACTTCCTACGAGAGCCAGACATTCGGCAAGGCCTTTCCGTAGTTGGCGGGAATGCTGTAACACTTTTCCATGGATGCTCGCTGCAAATCTTTCCTCAGCCGGAAGTTCGAATTGAGGGTCCCGCTCCTTGAATACTTCCGAAGCAATAGCTTTGAGAAGGTCAAAGTGGCGGTCAAAAACTCGCGAGCCGAGAGTTTGCCATAGTTCTTCACGTTGCCTAACTGACCACATACCATTTCGCAAGCTCAGTGGGCTGTCAGGTAATTGAAGAACTTCGCGAATCTTGGCCTGCCAATCATCATAACTACCATCAACGAATCGCCTAACGATCGCCATGTCAGCCGCTGACTCTTCATTCCATGAACCCAAGAGATTCGCAATTACCAACGCGGGAGCAAACTCAGGAGTGTTCCAATCTTGTGCTTTGCGGGGTGCGATAGTTTTGGTAAGGCCCTCTGGCATTGTTGGAATTCTTGGCTTGCCGAAGGCTTCCTGGAGTTCATTTGGTAGAGAATCTCGGCTAATTGTCCCTGCATTCTGGTTGGCAGTCATTACTTCCTGAATTATCTGCGCCCAAATCAACTGCGGGCTTTCCCGTGTATACTGACCTATCAAGGAGTGAAGAATTGCGTGCATGACGCCAGCTTTAATGTCTAAGTCGTATCCGAGCAAGTGAAAGTGTCTTAGAAAGCGAAAAATACTATCGTCTGTAACAGGACTGCCTTGGGCTGTATCCAAAACAGTCCGAAGAACCTGCAGTTTTTTCCTTTTCGCATCACTACTAAAATTCACCTTGTTGACCCTTGTGAGAAAATCTGAACTGTCTTCAGAAGACCGACTCCACTCAAGCAATGTCCGGACATCAGTAATATCTGTGGCACTTAAGGGGCCTGTGATGAGAGCCAGCACGTCCTTATCGCGGGTGAAAACATCTGTGTTATTAAAGTCACTCCATGCAGCCTTTAGCACCTCTCCAAATACACTATCGCCGGGTGTTATAGAAATCGAGCGTTTAACCTGACCAAGGAGTCGAGGACCATCGGAGCCGTCAAGATTAGTCGTGAATACAACGAGATCATCGGTCTGATAGCCAGCATGTCGCCCTTGCAGTTTTATCTTTCGAATAGATTGACACGGCAGGCATGGAGAAAAACCACCTGTTAGCATCAGCGCTACAAATGATGCTTGGACTTGCACTTCAAAATTGACTCCGCCTCCACCAGTGGAGACCGGGTTGCTTATTTGCTTGTAGTCAGAGGTCATCCCTTTATTTCTCTCTTTATCCTTGGCGATTGCCGACATAGCCAAGATCAAATAGTCTATTATTATTCTTTCCCTACAGCAGTGAATAAATCTTTAAAAGTAAAAACCCTTGACCCCATTGCCCCATGTATCCCCAGTTTTTTCTTAGATATGGGGGTTAAGAATGCAAGGAATGGTTCTTCAAGCAGCAATATCATCACCTCCCCGCGTGAGGTTTCTCTGAATATCTCTTTTGTTGCTTCCTTAAATTGGGGGTGCATTTTACTCTTCAGAAAAGTTTCAATTTCATTTCTTTTTAGGATGTTTGTGTCCACAATTGGCGCAATCCAGGATATTCCTCTTTCAATTTTAATCATGGATCTCTCAGCAAAATCAGCCGGAGCTCTGCTTGTAAAATGAGGTGCGAAATAGGCACTACCTTGCGCAGAAGGCAGATATTCGGGTTGACATTTATAAATCCTATACTTGAAAAATAGTTCTATCGAAGCTCCACTCAAATCTCTTACATATATTTCTTTCCTGCTTTGCTGTATCATGTCGTTTTCCTCCATATAAGAGCACAATTCCTCTGTAATACAATAAGCTCTGTTATTGTCGTTTTTATTTCTTTTGTACTTCATAATCCTACACAACTGATTATATATATCGTCCCATATAACATGTTCGACTTTAATTCGCCCTGGTAGAGCATTCCTAAATTCCTTAATCCATTGGGATGCGTGACGAGAACCATGATCAAGTAAATAAACCGTCAATCCCTTTCTATGTTCTTCTTTCTCAAGCCTTCGAACATATTTTTTTATCTGCTTCTCGTCTTGTTTAAGTCCCAATTTCGCTTCAATAACGATGGTTCTCATATTTGTCATTAAAACAATATCAAATCTCTCCCCGTTTTCTGTTACTTGCTCAATATGGACTTCCTCAATGTTTTCCCTCTTTCCAAGAAATGTATCTCTAAAAGCGTTGGGGAATGTCGAAATCAAATATCCAATTGCCGCTGTAATATTTGTTTCTTTTATATTACCAAACGCCGAAAAAATGCTGTAAATCCTTTTATCCGCTCTGAATAGTTTCATCTGACACCCTTCTTTGAATCACTATATGTCTTCAGGATTTATTTTTCCACTACGCATATCTCTAATATGCTGTCCCAAAAAAGCCATTGCAACTGGATTTATTGCAAGCCCTGCTATTAACATTGAATCCCAATTGTTCGGCGTAGAACGACGGCGGTCACAAACAGATAGAGCCTCATTTACTGCGTGATCAAGTTCAGTTATCGTAAAATTATCCGTAGGCAATTTGAAATAATCGTTATAAAAACGAAGGATTTTCGGCCAGAAATGTTCAAGGTATTGAATTACCTGCGTGCGCATAATGACACTTTGCAGGTGATATTTTACAGCTGGAAATAGTGGATCGGTGTCAGGTATGCAAACTTCCAACTCGATTAAAGGCTTGAGGTAGCTCCCTGAAACCGATGTTATTTTTGCACGAACAAGCCTCTGATTCATTTGAGGATCAAAGTAGGGATGCAATACACGCTCCCCGTGTTGTATTCCCTGATGCGATTGCTGCCGTCTATTATTGCAATCACATGCGGGAACAATGTTTTTACTGAAGAAGGAAAACTCGGGAAATCTACTTTTTTCATAAACATGGTCTAATGTTCCGGTTTTGAGACTACCGCACATCGGACAAACATCTGGAGACCCCTTCATTCTGATGTCAGCAAGATAATCAAGTTCTCTTGGCGGTCTAAGATAGTGCCACCTCATTGCATCTGCTAGGGCATCAAGAAGTTGAAGGGGTTGGGGAGCAGATATTGAAAGCGGATTACTGTTTGCATGGATATAGGTTGCATAGCTTTCGCGGATCAGTGCTATATGCATTCCAAGCTGTGGGTGACTTGCCAATGCACTATTTGCAGACAAAGCAGTCAGTATGGTGTCATCATTGACGTTTGGTTGGGGTATGTATCTCATTCGTCCTTCTCTGAAGATAACACTCGCCTCAAACACATAAAAGCCTCGCTGGAAAGCTCATTCTCCATTTCTTTCAAAAGCTCGGTCGCGTGCTGCGGATTTTCCTTCAATCGCTTCACCAAGTCAATTAACAACCGTCCATAAAGTTCGTCTCCAAATACAAAAAATGAAATAGCCCCAATATCAGCGCCAAGCGTTTTCAAACGAGGGGACGTCGCATCAACAATCCCATTATATTCTCGCAAAATTATTACTTGTGACTGCGGAACTTCCCGCACGAAATAGGAGGAATGCGTGGCGAGAACAGCATATGAACCTGTTATTTCTAACAATTTATCAAGCAACCGAATAAAATCAGTAATGAGCGTGGGATGCAAGTGTGTTTCAGGTTCATCGAACAGAAGCATTGTTCCATTTTCAATATGCAGGCATGCTTGAGCCGCGAAGCGTATGAATGTAAGCTGGCCGCTACTGAGCGGCAATAACTTCCCATTAATGAAACGATAAACGTCGGCCTTGGGGTCCACATTATTAAGTCTTATAAGCCGACTCTCTTCTCCCCCCATCGGTAGATACGATAAGGGATAGGGAGCATCCGTCCGATTTAATGCAGATGATTTACTTCCGTTACGCAACTGCCTAGGGACAAACAATTCGCTTAATGGAACTATTGAGGAAACCGCCTCACAAAATATATCCCACCGATGTTTATCCTTAATTGTCTCTTTTGATCGGGCAAGCTGAGCCAACACCTCACCCAAACCCGACTCCCCCTTTCCTTGTCGTATTTGACCAAGGAATATTCGTCGATAGTCAATCCGAGCATTTCCATCAGGAGCTGGAAACGTCGCATGTGTTATGCCCGGACAACTAACAGCAACCAGCCGCTGGATTAAAGGCCTTTTCCCATCCCAATCCCGTAGTCTTTCATCATCGGATAAAAGTGATCTTGCAAAGTTTGACAAAGCCTGACTTTTACCAGCACCATTCTTTCCGATAACAACCGCAATACGTCTAGGGAAACTACCTTTTTCATTAAAACTGAATTCTATTTTATGTTCATTCTGAAATGTTAATAGTTGAAATTTTAATTGCAACCTCTTTGAAATGCCGCCAAGGGACTCCTGTTCCAAACCGCTTAAAATAGAACCGGCATTGTAGAACGTAAAGAATGCATCAGCATCGCGCATAAAAGCCAAAGCAAATAAATCACTCTTTATTGCATCATAATACCACGGCGGCTGATATCGTGCGCGCCTATAGGCCACAAGATCGTTCATTGCCAGTAAAAACCTCGTGGCTTCTCTGCTATTCAGGTGACGAACGATATTGCGGTATCCCTGCATATTACGGTGCATACTATAAAATCTAGGTATTTCGCTGGCCGATCGTATAATCAAATGTGTTTTATTCAGATATGATGTGATTTCTTCTACAGGACTCTCTTTGCTTCCAGAAAGGGCTAAACATATATCACCTGAAATCGGTTCCTGGTTAGGAAGCAGGCCCATAATATAATAAGTGAACTTTGTCCTTAAATTAAAGTCATTCCACTTATCCCGCGTCGGCACAATAATCACAGTCGGAGTTTTATATTGACTCAAATCGTCAGGCAATCTCATGGCAAAATAGATGTTGTATTTTAAACTTTTCATATTGTTCCCTTATTCCACCTTAAGATTTGGACAGTCATTAGCCTTATTTTTGTCCCAATTTCACAATTATTGCGCTTATTCCCCTATTTATTCAGATCTTCTGAAATCCATGATTCACATTAAGCCATAATGTGTCAGATTGCCGTCGATGTTTAGCCTTGTCCAGAAATTAATTGGGGCTCGCCACATCCGAAACCTGCCTTTAAAGAAGTAATATTAAGGTTAACACTTTTTTAATTTTCTCAGCTTCTTGACGAGTATTGTGGAGATATTCTCAATACCCCTCGACAGTGGCATATATCCAATAGTGGTAGGTAAACCTGGAAGTTCAGTATTATCAACTTTGATCGGTAAGATGTATTCATTCCCTTTTTCTTTAATCATGCGTTCCTGTGCGCTGCGGCGCTCGTGGACTGTCCAAGCATGTTTATTGTATTCGTCTGATATGAAGATCACACATAACCGTGCTCGCTTGCTGTATATTTCATGAAAAAATTCAGCCAAATCTTTGCCCCAAAGATCTTCCTCATAAAAATCATCATAAAACACAGAGAAACCGGCTTCGCGAACTTTAATGGATAGAGTCTCCGCACTCGAACGTTCTGTCCCGGCGAAGGAAACTGCGACATCAAATTGAGTGGGCATAGGACTCGGTGAATAAGTTGCGTGGTTGGTAGCGACACCTGGGGATTGTGCGGCAATATCACTAGAACGTCCAGGAGGAATACCAGGACTCTTCACCGGAGACAGTGTTGCGGGCAAAATGCGCCTATTAATGTCCAAGTCACGACGCACGCTGGATTCCCGAAAAGGCAAGAACCCCAATCCCACCTTCTCCATCTGAGCCTGAGAGACCAAGAGGTCCCGAACCCCAGCTGAAAAATGATCTTTGTGCGCATCAAACCAGGCATGCGCCACATGGGCATTACTATTAAAGAAATTAATGACTTTATCTCTTTGCTCCTCGAATTGGATGTGGCGCCAATGACAGGGCTCAAAGTCAAATTGAGGACATTGGGCAAAAACTCGTATTTTGAGAAATTCAAGGACGCTCTCTAGTTCTGACGACAATAGTGCGTGTTTTGGACGATAATGGATTGTCCATCCTTTATCCGCCTCCCCGTTTTTAATCCATGTAAATATAAACTGAAACACCTCGTCTTCTACTTGTTTCATGAGTTTCGGGGCAATTGCGCTTGTGTGACCGTCTCCGCGGTAAGAAGGTCGTTGATCCCCACCTGATGATTTTCCAAAAAAATACCCCCATCCCTCCGGCTGATCAAGGGAGTAACCACAGTTCGCCAAATGTCTTTCTCCGTCAATGAGCGTGTTATAAGAAGTTCCAAATACGTCCAAGAGAGAGGCCAATTTGAAATCAGAACTAACCCACCGGGCATAGCATTCTTGCCTACCAACAAAAGAACATCGACTGCGTGTAAACCCCAGTATGCTGAGAAAATCAGTCAGCTGATATCCGGCCGTTGAAAAGGAATTCGGTGAGGCGTGAATACTGAAACCGATATCGTCCTTGCTCCATTGAAGTTTGGCGACTAGAAATTCAACTCCGCCGGATGAACCGCTATCGATGATTTCTGATTTGAGTGATTGATGTAGGTCTTTCCCGGATAACATAGGATTTGCAACTCCAATTCCAATCTTTCTTAGTTTTTTACACAACGTTATTTAACGTTTTCATATTGGTCTTGGCCTTGCCCCGCCTTCTGTGCCACTGCGAGTATAGCGGTCGTATGGCAATCGTGGTGTGGATTCCTATTTTAGCAGGTTTAGAATGGTGTGAATCATGAGGTGCAAAGATTTCAATCCAATAATTAAGAGGTGCAACTTGGGTGCAAGTTGGAGGTGTAAACTGATAGTAATTGGTATAAGTTGATAAAAGGTCTATCGACGGAGAGCGTGTGTGAGGTTGAGCAATATTTTAATTAGCTATTCTTTCTTGATTCTGTTACGGCGCTTTGTTCTTTTTGAACTCCCAGCACCTTTCAAAGCAGAGTCTTATTTCGACAACCCTCTCTGTGACATCAAAATCCTTCGCAATCCAGTTTGACACATAACTGCGGATCGTTTCGTCGTTCGTCCGATCGTTCAACGCGGGGAACATGGTTAACGTCTGTTGGTATTTTTCGAGCAATGGCTTTTTGGGAACAAGCAATAGCCCAGCGCAATTATTGGCTTCGTTTTCGAAAACCTGTCTTTCCTTCTCCCCCATGTTTGATACGTAATGAGCGTAGGAATCCATTTCGTTCCGCGGACACTTTTTGATAACTTCGCGATGTAAGAGGATATGTCCCAGTTCGTGCGCCAAGGTAAACCTAAGCCGTTGCGGGTAGCGCTTGTGGATGTTTCCATCAACGACAATGGTGTCCATGTTGTTCCATGTGAAAGATTCCAGCCCCGCGACCTCTGCCAGTTCAGGAATCGGCACAATATTTATCCCCAGCTTATTGTCGATGATCATTTCAATGGGGACCGGGAGAACCCGCTCAGTATTATGTTCATTGAGGAACTTATCGGCCACCCGCCGTAGCATTTCGTAACTACGCTGCACCATTTTCAAGCTCTCCGAAGTTTTTCCATGAGCAGTTCCAGATCCTTCCGAGACAGTTTGCTCTTCCGGAGCGTTCGAAAGAGGACTGGCATCCGCTGCATGACCTCTTTGTCACTCACGATGTCCGGAGGGAAGGCCCCGTTTTGGGCACAGGCCAAGTCCATAAAGATCTGCCAATCCGGCCCCCCTTGAGCGATTTTCAGGTTCCGCGCGTATTCCTGCAATAACTCTTGATTTTGAGGGGGCTTGCTCATGCCCCTTTCCAGACGGCTGATGTTCCCAGCGTCATACCCGTATTTTTCGCAGAAACCTCGCAGTGTCATCCCCGCCGCGATTCTCTTTTCCTTAAAAAACCCTCCAAATGTGCCGTTCCCCTTGTCCATTTTTGCCCCCCAAGTTATGCATGTTCCTGTTGTTATTATAATACAACACTGGATTTTTTTCAAGGGTTTTGTATGCCCATATTTTTTACTTCTCCATATACAGCCGTGACCGAGCCCTTCGACACTAATGAGGACCACATCGCAACCAGGCTGCCCACCGGCATACTGATTTCAAGCCGAATCAGACCCATTTATGTTCGTTTGGCTGATGTTCAGGGAAGAGTTTCTACTATCCCACAAGACGTCCACTGAGACTGTGGGGCCTACAAAGTAGGCACGGCAGGCAATAATTCCGGTGCCACTTGGCGATAATCAAACTTTACAACTCTTTACAACAAAGTTTACGGCTTACCGGTCAATATTGGTCTAAATTGGTCACACTGGAGAAATACTGATCGACGGATATGTGTGGTAGGTTTGGCCGTTTTTTGGTTTTCAAGACCAGCGCCATAAACCACTCGGCCACCTCTCCTAAGGAGTTGTCACCGCTCTGCGGTGCCGCAGGCCCCAAAAGCTCTGCGATGGGGCCAGCAAAAGAGTTTTTACCCTAAGCGCTGAGGCGCGTTTTTGCGCCGAACCCCTCGGGGTTTTCGGTTCGTTCGAACCGCCGAGGTCCCTCTAGCGCTATGGCGTTTTATCGCCATTCTTGGACGGAACGTCCAAGGGAACGCGCGGAAGGGAGGCCCTCCGCGGAACGCGTGTGGGTGCCTCATATTTGACATGCCGCAGGCCCCAAAAGTCATACGTTGGGGCCAATCATTAAATCGGTCATCAAACCGTCCCCGCTTATGCGGCGACAGCGAAACAAATCGACGGGGTCGCTCTGGTCACAGATTTTAGCACATTCGCGCGGTATGAGCTCTGCCGGGACAATCGGGTTCAGACCTGCCGAGCCAGGAGAGTCTTCGACTTAAAGACAAAGAGATAGGAGTCTTCGCTGATTTGATATCTGACCAGGAAACGGAAGGGATCGCATATCTTTTCGTATACCGACGGCCCCAAGACTTCTTTCATCTCCTTCACGATATGCTCCGTCGACACCGGTGGATCGGGTTCTTGGGGATTTTCGAGCGTGATCAGGACGAATAAATACCGGTAGGAATGAGACGACCATGTCATCCTTTCATCCGCCTTCAAGTAATCCGCCATGGTCCGATCCAATGGATGAATATCGAAATGATCCGCCGTGAGGAGGGCGTCGTGATAGAACGCCTGGGCATCGATATAACAGTTGAGTGAATATCGGAAATTGAAGAATTTGAAGTATTTCAAATGTCCCTGGGAATCCATCATGTAGGCCGTCCGAAGGGTCGGGACGGGGTCCGAGCCCCCCTCCTGTCTCACATAATGCATGAACTGCCCCAGATCCATCACCCAGCGCTTGAAAGGATCTTTCCCGGCGAATGGATTGAGGGTGTGAACCGCTCCCAGCGCGATCAGAAAAACAGCCCCATAAACCCTGGCCGAGGACGCCGGGAGGTCCATGATCTTCTTCGCCATCAAGACCAAGAGAAGGATCCCGGAGACCGGCAATAGAATATAGCCGGCGACGTATCCGACGACAGTCGCCAGGACAACAAGGAGGACCCCGAAAAAAAACAAGCGGAGCAACCGAACCGCCGACCACTCCCTTTCAGAACCCAACGGGAACATCTTCTTCTGATACTTCTCATAGACCAGCAGTGCGGCGATGAGGAGATAATACAGATCCGTCCCCATGCTCCATTTCAGAATACCGAGTATCCGCAAGATAATGCCGGGATAGTCCAAAATCGTTCGCCATTCGACCCGGGCCGGGTCCGCCCACAGTGTCACCGGGTGCACAAGGGCGGGGACCGACCAATAGATCCGATACAATTGATCGACCCAAAGGTTTATCTGGTCCGGATTCCACAGCATCAACAAAAACACGAAACACAGATATCCCACGGCGCGGCGACGGTCGTCGGTCATCGCGAGCCAGATCAACCCCAGAAGGAAGAGATATAAATAGACCGAATAATGGGTCCACGTGGCGACATAGGACAACAAACACAGAACGGCCAAACATGTCTTTTGTCTCCTCTCTTGATAGATCAGATACACATGGAAAGACCAGACCATCAAGCAGGCCAACGGAAGGTAACCATAATGCGTGCGGGCCATGGAGGGGATGATCGGCGCTGTCATCACCAAGAGCCCACCCACCAGTCCGATCCATTCTATCCCTGTCTGCCGCCGCACCAGATAATAGGAGGCGAGGCCCAACCCCAAGAAAGCCCAGACCATGCACATCTTATAGACGAAGATTGTTTTTCCAAAAACGAAGAAACCGATGGCCAGGATCAACGTCGAGAGACTCTTCTTATGCCAAATATCCCCCTGATGGATCAGCAAGCCCTTGAGACTCTGCCGGATATACCCCACGGGATCGTCATTGTAATGCACATACATGCGCGAGTTCTGAAGGATGCCGTGATCGTGGTCAATCACAATTTGCCTGTCGGAAACAGCATATTCGAACTGGAGAAGGACCGCATAGACCACCAGAAACAACAGACACGCCCCGTGAATCAACGCCGGATTACGGCCGGCGCCCGCAGTTCCGAGGCCGGGGATGGACACCCTCCTCATTGCAACTTACCCCGCACGGACTTCTTGAGGGAATAGAGGCGAACCCGAGCATCGCGAGTTCCATCATCGAACGATATCCCCAAAGGACTCATCTGAAAGCGGTTCTTCTGCGCCCACGCTTCGACTCTCTTCTCATCCAAATCAAACCCCGAGACATCCAAATAGATCATCTCCCCATAATCATTTTCATAATCCACCGTTGTTTTTTCCAACGACTGGCCATCGACATCCCCAAAATCATATTTTAAGCGCCCCTTCTCATTTAACAAGAAAATCACTGTGTTCAACACGGTAGATTCCATCATGAGGAGCGTCAGGCCCGGCCGCTTTGGAGATCCCTCATTGAGATATCCCGCGGCATCGTATATGGCCTTACAAAAATAGCGGTTGTCTCCATGCCTCATGCGATCCATATAATACCGGACGCCATTCACTTCTCCCGCCACGAATAGGACCATCAACCCGAGGAATACCGTCCTCATCCAATATTTCGTCATCCAGATCCGATATCCCACATCACAGGCGATCGCCAGGATGATCTGCGGAAACGGGTAAATAATAAACAGGTGCAACCGGTTCGGTTCCCGACCCGGCAAGAATATCTGAAAAAGCAACATCCCCACCACGACAACGATGAATAACTTTCCATCTCGATGGTCGAGATCTTTCTTCGTCAACGCCATACACAACAGCGCCAACGCGCCCCAGAAGAAGAACGGCGTGAACGAACCCAGGGGCCTACAAGGCCTCCCCTCGGCATCTTCTTCGATCGTTTCCGGAGCCGTATATTCGTCAAAACCATCCTTCATCAACAAGTGCAACTCCCGACTCACACGGCCGATCCTCGCGGGATACTCTTTTTGATCCGGATGCCGGGAACGGGCGGCGAACTTTTTAAGGCAATCGAATCCCTGATGGATCTCCGTCTTCATCATCATCGATGGAAATACCGAGAAAAGCCCCAACGCGACGATGATCGTCACCCCGGTTCTCATATTCCAAGGACCGAACCCCCTGTTCTTCCAGTAGATAGAGAGGCCGGGGACCAATGCCACGATGCACCAGATGAACCATATCCTGCTCGCAACACCCAATCCCAAACCGATCATCGCGGCATACAGGTAAAGAGTCCCGCCACGTCTCATCCAACAGGCCAGAAGATAGAGGGTCCCCATCATGATCGTCTGCAGGTAGGAAACATTCACGCTGCCCAGCTTCGTTCCGAGGATGAACGTCGGATGGATCCCCAGCAGGAACACGGCCAATAACGCGACCCGGCGATGGACGAGTTCCCTCAAGAACAGGTAGGTGAACACGATCGTGATCACGCCGAGCACCGCCGGAACGATACGGACGACGGGCCAGCTGGACCCGAACAGATAAAATACGCCTGCATAAAAATAGCGGGCGATATGACCATGATAAAGATGGAGCCCATCCCTGCCGAGATACCCCTGAATCCACGGACCGATCCCATTCCTCCACAAAACCCCCAAACCGTACAACTCATCCGACAGGGCGTTATAGAGGAACGATGGGGAACAGAGCCGGTAGGTCGTGAAGAAGAAAAACAGGATTCCGATCAATCCGAGCGACATCGCCTCCGCCCAGGGCGGCAAGCCGACAAGTTTCCGGAGATGATCTTTTAGGAAACCGATTTTGGGTCTGATGGATCTCACTCTTTTTTATCCGCGGAGTTCAATGAACGGCGTCCTGAATCCTGTCCATCGGATTGGAGGGGAATCAACTTTTTTTTCTGATCGGGAAAGTGGCATCGATTCGGCGGATCTCGTCTTCGGCGAGGGATAAGCGCATGGATCGGACGTTCTCCCTCACATGCCGCAGGTCCGATGCTTTCGGAATGGCAAAAACAGCGGGATCCCGGGTCAGGAATGCCAGACAGACCTGCGCCGGTGTCGCCCCGTGGGATTGCGCAACCGAATCAAGGATCGGCGACTTCGGGATGCGGCCCTCTCCGAGAGGGCTATAGGCCACAACCGGCACCTTGTGTTTCCGGCAGAACGGCAATATCTCCGGTTCGATGATCCGCTTTTCCAGATGATAGACGACCTGGTTGCACGCGATCACCCCGTCCCCAACGAGCTGCACGGCTTCTTCCATGTCCTTGAGGCCGAAATTGCTGACCCCCCAATGACGGATCTTCCCGTCGGACTTCAATCTTTCAAAAGCCCGGAATGTCTCCTCCAACGGAGCCTTCTTCCCTCTCCAATGGAGCAGATAGACGTCGAGGATCTCCACATTCAACCGTTTCAAGCTCTGTTCACACGAAAAGATCACGCCACGATGGTCCGCATTGAATGGTTGGACCTTGGATACCACGAATACCTTCTCCCTCAGACCGTGGAGAGCCCGTCCGACGATCTCCTCCACGGCGCCCTCCGCATACATCTCGGCGGTATCGATATGGTTGGCTCCTTCCTCGATGCCGCGTCGCAACGACTCGACCGCCGAGGCGGGATTCGCCTCCATCAATGCCGTTCCAAGACCGATGGGCGTGAATTTCAGGCCCGTCGGACCGAACTCTCTCAAGGGGATGGGACCGTCAGTGGGGGAAGGGATCACGGGAGGGACTCAAAACAGGTTTTGAAGAAAGGGCTCGAAGGGTGCCTCGGTCCGGAAGTCTTTTCAATGGGAACAAAAGGATCCGAACGGGAACCTAGGACGGGTGTTCGTCGGACTTATATTTCCCCAAAAGCATCTCTTTCTTGAGATCCTTGATGGGAGTGAAAAAGAACGTCTCCTCCTTGGGGTTAAAGAAGATCCAATTATGCTTCAGACGCTTCTCTCCTCCGCCCTGAAAATCGACCCGGCCGATACAATAAGATTTCTGGTCCTGCGTCTTCTTGATGTTGATGTGGAGGCCGAAATACTCGATCCAGGGGGCCCAATTCGGCAGATCGTGGGGATGGTTATAGAGGAAGATCGACTTGCCCGGGGTCGGATTCTCGATGCCGTCCGGAAAGAAATCGACGTTCGTGACTTCCACGTATTCATTGAAAGCGAGGTAAAAGAACATGCCCTTGGCGATATCACGACCCTCATTCCTGAGGGCGACCGAGATGGAGTATTTGTTGGTGTGCTTCGCATTCGGCACCGGGACTTCGGGCCATCGGTCCTTGGGACGGGATTTGATGTTGATCTTCAGCTTGATGTCGGGCGTCTTCCGCCGATAATAGATGAAAGCAATGACGGCGCCCACGACCAGGAGGACAAAACAGATGTTCGCAGCGAACGAGATGAACTGGCGGAAGACATCGCTGTTGAAGTTGTTCCACAGTTTATCCAACACATTGACGAAGATCGCCAGGATGGTACCAAAAATACGCCTGATCAGTTCCATGACGGTATGGTATCCTTTCGGTTTTCCAACCTCAGATGATTATACCAATAAATCCACTCTCTTCCGCGTGTGATTTTATACCCCCGTTTTGAACGGAGGCCGGGTCATTTCGGAACGATGGAGGACGGGGGCCGGGACAACTGGGTCAGTTCGTTGACCATCATACTGAGGAGGATGATGAAGACCCCGTATGTGATCTGCGGACCCCATTCCGCTCCGCCCTGGAGGTGTTGGAGGGCATGGAGGACCATCAACAGAACGGCCACGGACACCGCGGTGACCAGCGTCTTCCGACGGGTATCATAGATGGCGGTGGCGATGGGGGTCAACACCAGGAGCAACCACATGGGGACCCAATAGCGACCCAAGAGATAGACCAGGACGATGTTCACTCCCAGATTGACCCACAATCGCATCCTGACGAAACCGACGCCCACGTCCCGGAGCTGTTGCAAGGCGGCCATGGCGATGAAATTGAACAGGATCGCGAACACGAGCAGGGCAAAACTGACGTCCCTGACCAACGGCCCCGGACTCGCATGGAACAGTCCGAAGAAGACCAGCAGGATGGCGAAAGGGGTCGCGTATTTTCCGACCAACAGGGCCATCTTGATATCATGAGGCAATTCGGGTTTCGGCATAGACATCCCTCCATTGGATCTTCTCGGACGACGGCGTCCCCCCGGGGGCCCTCGTCACGGATTCAACAACTCAAAACCAGTCTGAGAATCCTCCATCCGCCGGGCGGAATTTTCGATCAACTCAAAAAGGACGATCTCCATCACGTGCCACACCTTCACTCCCCGGCGAACGCACCCGATTCGGTTTTGATCCTTCCGCCCTCCCGCGATGTGCATGTGGAGGACCGGCTTTCCGTTCTTATCGGGAAAGAGAGTCCCCGTCCCCGTGATTTCATAGACATCCTCCAAAACGATCTCCATGGGTACGATCGGTTTCGCGCGACCTTCCCGGGGCCCCACGATCAACCGGCTTCCCGCATCGGCCCCCCCCACAGCGATCAGCGCCGCCCCCCGGATACCCTTTTGACGGGCGAACGATTCGACCGCCTCATGCAGGATATCCCCGTCTTCAAGACGGATCACGAAAACGCGTCCCTGTTTGGCTTCCGAATATTTCATCGATATCCTCCGCCTCTCAATTGTAACTTAATTCCCCGGAACGGATGAATGCTTCACAAAAAAATCCGCATCTCGATCTCTTCTCGTGATGCGGACATTCGTGTTGTCAGTCTGACGGGGAGAACTCCCCATGGGATGTCTTATCCGCCCGATCCGTCCCCTCGGGCCGGCGGAAGCCGTAACTCCGGCTTCGGACCCAGGCCCAGATGATACAGCATCCCCTGGGCGGCTTGGCGACCGGCTCCCATCGCCAAAATAACGGTGGCCGATCCGGTGACGATGTCCCCTCCGGCAAAAACGCCCGGAACGGACGTCATCCGGGTCACCTCGTCGATTTCGATGTAGCCTCGTCGGTTCACTTTCAATCCGGGAGTGCTCTGGGAGATGACGGGATTGGCCGACGTCCCCAGGGCGCAGACGACCATATCCACATCGAGCACGTGTTCGGTCCCGGGTTTGGGAACGGGGCGGCGGCGGCCGGACTCGTCCGGTTCACCCAACTCCATCTCGACGACCTCCATCCCTTTGACCCAACCGTTCTCGTTTCCGAGGATGCGGACCGGGTTGGTGAGCCACTTGCAGACAACCCCTTCGTCCATGGCGTGATGCAGTTCTTCGGATCGGGCCGGCGATTCCTTGATACTGCGCCGGTAGACAAGATAAACTTTTTCGGCGCCCATGCGGAGAGAAACCCTCGCGGCGTCCATGGCGGTGTTCCCGGCCCCGACGACCGCGACGCGTTTCCCCATCCCCACCGGCGTGTCGTAGAGCGGCTGGCGGAATCCCTGCATCAGATTGACCCGGGTCAGAAGTTCGTTGGCGGAGACCACCCCGTTGAAGGCCTCGCCGGGGATCCCCATGAATTTCGGACTGCCCGCGCCCGTCCCGATGAAGACCGCATCGAAACCACGCTCTTTCATTAGCTGGGGGATGGAAAAAATTTTCCCGATGATCTTATCCAGTTCAAACGTGACTCCCATTTTAGCCAGCACATCGATCTCGATGTCGATGATCTCATTGGGGAGGCGGAATTCGGGGATCCCGTATTTCAAGACCCCTCCGGCCACATGAAGCGCTTCGTAGACGACCACCTCGACGCCGGCTTTGACCAGATCGCCGGCGCAGGCCAACCCGGCGGGACCCGACCCGATGACGGCGGCCCTCTTGCCCGACGGTTTTGCCGACGGCGCGGCATCCCATCCCCGACCGGCCGCATAATCCGCCACGAAACGTTCCAACCGGCCGATGGCGACGGGTTCGAGTTTCCGCCCGACGATACAGGTGGATTCGCACTGGGATTCCTGCGGGCAGACGCGTCCGCAGACGGCCGGGAGCGTGTTCGAGTCCTTTAATATCCGATAGGACTCGCGCAGGTCCTTCCGGTCCAACGCGCCGATGAAACCGGGGATATCGATCGCCACGGGACAACTGGGAACACACAGGGGTTTCTTGCATTGGAGACACCGTTTGGCTTCCGACAGGGCCATGTCCAGCGTATAACCCAGCGAGACCTCCTCGAAATTCTTAGCCCGGGCGGCGGCGTCCTGTTCGGGCATGGCTGTCCGATGAGGGGCTACATTCCGGATCGTTTTGACGGTCTTCGGCGAAGAGACATCGGGGACGACGGGCATCACCTCGTCCATGGAGGCTCTTTTCCGGCTGGGACTGACGGCGGGATTGGCGTTCCCCTGGCCGAGAGAAGCCATTTTCTCGGTCTCCGCCTTATAGCGATGAAGGCATTCCTTCTCCTCCCGATCGAACCGTTTCTGCCGGAGCATCAATTCGTCGAAATTGACCGCATGGGCGTCGAAATCCGGGCCTTCGACGCAGGCGAACTTCATGGTCTCGGCGACCGTCACCCGGCACGAACCGCACATGCCGGTGCCGTCCACCATGATGGAATTCAAACTGACCGTCGTGGGGATATTGTGGGGGCGCGTGAGGTCGGCGCAGGCTTTCATCATCGGCAGGGGACCGATGGCGATGACTTCCTCGACGTCCGGATGTTCCCGGACGACCTGATCGAGCACGACCGTGACGATCCCCTTGGTGCCATAGGACCCGTCATCGGTGGCCACGCGGAACTCATCGGAATATTTTTTAAAACGGTCATCCCAGAACATCAGGTCCTTATTGCGGAACCCGATGATGGAGATGGTATAGGACCCGAGTTCCTTGTGTCGCCGGAGCTGGGGGAACACCGGGGCGACGCCGAGTCCCCCGCCGATCAGGACCACCTTTTTCCGGCGGACCAGGTGGGAGGCCACCCCCAGCGGACCGATGAAATCCAGGAAAGTCTCCCCCTCCTTCATGGACATCATCTGATGGGTGGTCTTTCCGACTGCCTGGACGACGATCGTGACAGTCCCCCGTTCCCGGTCGAAATCGGCCACCGTGAGCGGGATCCGTTCGCCGGACTCATCGATGCGGAGCATAACGAAATGCCCGGGCTCGCACGAACGCGCCACGTCGGGGGCTTCCACGTCCCACAGGAACGTGGCGGGACCGAACTGTTCTCGCTTCAGTATCTTATACATGGATCATCCGTCGTCGATCGAGTGCGGAGTAGGAGATATGTCCCCTCGTTTCAAACATCAGATTCTTACCCAACAGGTGCTCCCCCGTGTTTGATCCGGTGGCGTTCTCCGCCTCAGACCAGCCCCTGCTCGATCATGGCATCAGCCACTTTCACGAACCCGGCAATATTGGCGCCCTTCACATAATCCACATACTTCTTATTCCCACCGTGTTTGACACACTGCTCGTGGATGGCGATCATGATCTCGTGCAGATTCTTTTCAACTTTTTCTCTCGACCAAGAGAGGCGCATACTGTTCTGAGTCATCTCCAGGCCGGACGTGGCGACACCGCCCGCGTTCGATGCCTTCCCCGGCGCGTAAAGGATCTTTGCATCCTGGAACACCTTGACGCCTTCGGCGGTCGTCGGCATATTGGCCCCTTCCCCCACGGCAATACATCCGTTCTTGATCAGTTTTTTGGCATCGTTTTCATTAATCTCGTTCTGTGTCGCCGACGGGAAAACAATGTCGCATTTTATATCCCATGGCTTCTTATGTTCGTAGAACTTGCAGTGGAATTCCTGGGCATATTCCTTGATACGTCCCCGTCTCACATTCTTCAATTCTTTCAGGTATTCCAATTTATGGTGATTAATCCCATAGGGATCATGGACAAAACCATCAGAATCAGAGATCGAAATACATTTGGCTCCCAACTGAAGAAGTTTTTCCACCGTGTATTGTGCCACGTTACCGGAACCGGAGATACAACAAACTTTATCTTCCAGAGACTCCTTTCGGGTTTTCAGCATTTCTTGGACGAAATAAACGCACCCATACCCGGTCGCCTCGGGACGAATGAGGCTGCCACCCCAAGACAAGCCCTTTCCCGTCAACACGCCGGTGAATTCGTTGCGGAGTTTTTTGTATTGGCCATACAAAAAACCGATTTCACGCCCGCCCACGCCGATATCCCCGGCGGGAACGTCCGTATCGGGACCGATATAGCGAAACAACTCATTCATAAAACTCTGGCAGAATTTCATCACCTCGTTGTCACTTTTACCCTTAGGGTCGAAATCAGACCCGCCTTTAGCACCACCCATGGGCAACGTCGTTAAACTATTTTTGAGGACCTGCTCGAACGCCAGGAATTTCAGAATACCCAAATTCACGGAAGGGTGAAAACGAAGCCCCCCCTTGTATGGACCGATGGCGCTGTTCATCTCCACCCGATACCCGCGATTGATCTGTACCTCTCCCTTATCGCTCAACCAGGGGACCCGGAACATGATGACCCTCTCCGGTTCAATCATCCGTTCCAATACTTTGTGTGTTTTATATTTAGGATTCTTCTCGATAAAAGGTGTGATGCTTTCGACGACTTCCTGCACCGCTTGATAAAACTCCGGCTCTCCCGGATTATTCGCTTTCACCTTCGACATGATGTTTTGAATTTCAACGATCATAGGCATATCCTTTCTGAAACTGTCATATAAACCGCGTGACGATTTATAACACATTTGAGAACCCCTTACAACTGCTGCCAAAACCCGATGACATCACCGATCGACGGCAAAGCGGACTTTCAAGGCTCCCCTGAACGTTCTTATTCTTTGCAGACGCACACGAGCGCTCTGGATTACCGCCCATTCCCGCCACGCACCGTCATCTCCGTTTTTTGACACAATGTCCTCGTTCAGACTGCGGAATATCCCACGCCAGATTCAAGACACACTCCGCAACGGTGATAGACTCTCAACAGAAGGGAAAACCGGATGATGTCAGTGTATAAATGCCGGCCTAAAATATGAAACCCAGTCTATCTCACGCAAGAACTGCCGGAAATCGATGGGCGACAAACCTTCCGAGGAGATGCTCCCCCTCGGCGGATCTGTGATCCACGATTTTTCCCTTGTTGCCCCCCTTTAAAAACAAGTAGAATCCCCATGATCGGTTCAGACAGACCGGTCGCATCTTTCCCATACAGCGGAGGGACTTTCGAGCCGCGAAAGAGAACAACCATCCGGATGACACCCACGGCCGCTCCAATCCAATGAGAACGACAAAAATCATCGCTTTGACCTTATCCCTCTTCTTCTGCCGATTCGGGCTTGAAGCCGCCTCCTTTTCGAAGAACGCCCCTCCGCTCCGCGCCAGTTCAACGACGGCGACCGTGGTGGCCAACGCCTACATCGAGATCGCCATGTCCGACGACGGGAAATACACGATCGGGACCGTGGCCGGCGACCCGACGAGGACCACCGACGACAACAAAATCCTCCTCTACGGGCACCCCACTCCCTGGTCTTCCGACACGATCATCCGGATCGACGGGGCGGACACCGTGCTGGGGAGTTCCGGGACTCTCTCGGTGGCCCCGGCGGCCGGCGCGTCGGCCCTCAGCTGCGCGTTTTCCGTCTCCAACATCAAGATCGTCGAATCCCTCTCCATCGTCAAATCCAAGGGGACCCGTTACGAAGACACCGTCCTCATCAAATACACCCTGACCAACACGGATTCGGCGGCGCATAACATCAGCCTCAAAGCGCAATTGGATACGATGCTCGGGAGCAACGACGGCGCCCCGTTCCGCATCCCCGAATACGGGTCCATCACCTCGGACACGGAATTCGACAACGACGCCGCCACCACCGCCGGCGCCATCCCGGCCCAGGCCATCGTCTTCGACCAACTCAACAACCCCACCGTCGTGGCCCTCATCACGTTCACCGGCATCGGATACACGACGCCCGATCGCGTGGTCTTCGGCCAATGGAGCACCGGCAATTTCAACTACACGGTCAACAACAGCACCTTTTCGGACAGTTCCCTGATGGTCTACTGGGGTTATCCGTCCGGCACCAACGCCGTCACCCTGGCCGCCGGACAGACCGTCGAATACGCCTTTCTCTACGGACTCGGCGGCTTCAAATATCTCAGCGGATCGCCGTTCAACGTCGGGATCTTCCGACCGTCGGAGTTGGAACTCGCCACGACGGGGGTCAGTTCCTACCAATATCAGCCTTTTCCCTTCACCATCACCGCTTTCTACGAGAACAACACCGCGGCGACCGTGACCGGGGCGCAGGCCACCCTGAAACTCCCGTTGGAATTCAGCCTGGCCGCCGGGGAGACCGCCCGCAAACCGATCGAAGGGACTCCCGGCAGCGGATCTGTCGCCGCCTCCCAGATCGTCTCCACCTCCTGGAAAGTTCAGACCTATGGCAGACTCCTCGGCGACCGGACCTATGCCGTTTCGGTCCTCTCCGGCGGAGGAGAGATGATCATCCCGGACCAGATCGCGATCCCGGGGATCGCCAACGGGGTGATCGGACGGGTGACCGACGAAGCCGGAAATTCCGTCAACGGGGCCAGCGTATCCATCTATTCCGGAGAAACCCTCCTATTCACAACCACCACCCAACCCGACGGCACTTACATTTTCAAGAACCTCGCGGCCGGGCGTTATTCGGTCCGGGTCTCGGCGCCGGGACTCCCGACGACCGTCTACGACGCGATCGTCACGGACAAGGCGGAGGAATACCGCTCTGTCAATCCGGTCACGTTCGCGTCTCCCAACCAGACATTGAAAACGTTTTCGTATCCCAATCCCGTGAGAGAGGGGCACGCCCAGATCTCCTTCTACACCGACAAGGCCGTCGGCGCGGAGATCAGCCTTTTCACCCTGTCGGGGGAATTGATCAAGACCATCTCGGCGCCCATGGCATTGGCCGGGTGGCGGGAAGTGGCCTGGCCGATCGATGAAGTGGCCAACGGGATATACCTCTATCAGGTGGAAGCCGGAGGAGAGGTCATCCGCGGAAAGATCGCCGTGGTGAAGAGGGCGGCGCGACGATGAGGAAACGTCTCCTTCGCCGGAAAAGCCTCTGCTTGATCCTTTTTTTCGCCCTCGTCGGGGGGATATCCCCGGACGGCCGGGCCGAGGAAACACTCGGCGAATCGGGGGCGGCCTATCTGAAACTCGGCATGGGCTCGAGAACCCGGGGGATGGGCGGAGCCGGCACAGCGGCCGCCCTCGACGCGTCGGCCCTCTATTGGAACCCCGCCCTGATGGCCGAACTCGACCGCCCTGAATTCCTGTCCGGCTCGGTGATCATGAACGAGGACAGAAGTTACAGTTTCGCCTCTCTGACGTGGCCTTTCCAAAAAGACGTCGACCAGACTTTCGAAGCCCTCTCCAACCAAGACCGGACCGTGTTGCGACGGATCGAGGACAAGAAGCGCTACGCCGTCTCCCTGGGAATCCTGTCGATGGGGGTCTCCAAGATCGAAGGACGGGACACGTTCGGGGCCGTCACCAACTCGTTCGACGACCAGGAAACAGCCCTCCTGTTCGGGTATTCCATGAACGTCTATGAGGATTTGTTCATGGGGATCACCGTCGAAAGTCTGACACAGAAATTAGACACCGCCAAAGCCAGCGGGATGGGGTTCGGGATGGGTTTCTCGTGGCACTCACCGTCGAAACAATGGCGAGGAGGGCTGAGCGTGCGCGATGTCGGCGCCTCCTTGAAATGGAAGGTGCCGGACGACCTGACCCAGACGAACATCCGCTACACCGAAACACTTCCCTCCTGCCTGTCCGCCGGGGTATCCTACTCCTCGGCCGATGAGCGCTGGATGATCAACGTGGACGGACGCCGGACGGGGGACCAGGATATCCGCGGATACGCGGGCGCCGAATACAGAACATCCCCGTTCCTGGCCCTCCGCATCGGATGCAACGCTTACAACCCCACGGCGGGGATCGGACTCATCCTTCCCTGGTCCTGGCTCGACCTGTCCGTCGATTACGCCTATCAATATGATCTCAAGGAATTCGACAACCCCCACTGGATCACCCTCTCGGCCCGCTTCGGCCGGGTCCCCACCGAGTAACCTGTTTTTCACGATCCGATCGACATGACGGACGACAACGCGCTCTCTCTTTTCATCTCCTCCGAAACGCTCCCGACGCGATCTCTCCTGGCGGACCTCTTCCACGAGTTCCACCGAATTCCCTACGAGGATGCCGCTCAGATGGCCAAACACTCCTGGGGATTCCTCGGCGAGAACATGGCCGCCGACGAGACGGCCCGGATGGCCGACGTCGCCTCATCTCAACACATGGAGACCCGTTCCATCCCCTCCGTCCAGGAACGGAGTATCCAGTCCGAACCGCCCCGACACACCGCGCAAGTCCGTTTCGATGACAAGCAGTTGACCTTCATCCACGACGACACCACGTCGGCCGAGTGGTCCTGGGAACAGGTCCGGATCCTCTCGGCGGCGCCCCTCAAGGAAGAATCGGTCAGTGTTCAGACAATCCAACAGGGCCCCTCGGCGGGAGCGCGGGCGGCGGGACTGGCGGTCACCGCCCTGACGGGCATCCCGTTGAATTTCGGGGGGCGGAAAAAGGAGATCAAAAAGGAGACCGTGCGGACGGAACTGATCTTTGTGATGGACGTCCTGGCGGGCCCCGATCTGCGCCGATGGAGCCTGCGATCCGATGACCTCGATTTTTCCTGCCTCGGGTCCGAAAAAACCTATTCCAGCCAAACCAATTTCCGCATCCTTCTCCTTCGTTGGGCCGAACGATCATCGACCGCCTTGAAGAATTCGGGGGTCCACGCCTTCCGGAACAACCGTCCCCTCTATGAATTGGGATATGAGACCGCGGCGGATTATGAAAAAGAGCTGCGGCGGCTCCTGGTCCTCGACTCCCTCAACAACGTCTGATCCCCAACATCCGGCAACGCCCCATGGCTTTTCCTCCATACTCCAAAAAATCCGCCTTCGGGCTTCTCTGGCTCGCGCTCTCCGCCGCCTCTCTGGGATTCTACGGTAAGGTGGTCACGTCGGACCTCTCAAGGCAGGGGCTTCATTACGATGTGGCTCTCCATGGAGTTCGCATGATGGGACCGACCCTGGGAGACCCCTCGTGGGAGGAACGCGAGGACGAACCGCGGTTGACGGTCGGGGAGAACTCATTCCCGCTCATGTTCAACGACTATAACGGAGCCGTGGAATCCTATTTGGGGCCCCTTCCGGCGTTGCTGATCGACGGGCCGACAGCGTTTGGATTGAATGCCGCCGGCGTGGTCTGGGGGTATGTCCTCCTGGGGATGGCCGGCGGTGCGGCCTATTTTTTCTATGGGAGCATCTGGGCGGCGCCCGCTCTTTGGGCGGCGCTGGGAACGAACCCCAGTTTCGTCGCCTTCTCCCGGATCGGGATATACGCCGGAACGATCCATGGGGCGCTGTTCGCGACAGCCCTCTGCCTGTTATTCCTTTTCTGGAAAAGAGAGGGCTCCGCCTGGGTGCTGACGGGGAGCGCGGCCGCCATGGGTTTGGCTCTGGGCAGTCGGACGCTCATGCTCTGGTACGCGATCGCCGTCCTGATCATGATCGCATGGACACCCGATCTGCGCCGGAAGATTTCGGAGACCCCCCGGAGAACCCGGGCGGCCGCTCTCGGGGCCTTGCTATCGGGACCGCTCCTGATCCTGACGGCCAATATCCGGGGCGATTGGTTCACATTCCGGTTTTTCGCACAACACCTGGTGACATCACGAGAGGGGATATCCAACGCCGCCTACCTGCGGAACCTGGGGGAGAGGATCCGTGAATTCATCAGCCTGTGGGATGCCACGGCCTGGACGAACATCAACCATCCCAATCGACTGGGCCCCGGACTCATCGCCCTGGCCGTTTTGTGGCTGATCGGACTCCATGGGTATGGAAAACTGAAAAAAGACGGCGGATCGTTTCAGGGTTTATGGCCGGTAGGAATTTGCCTGGCCGTCTTGATGCAATCCCCCTTCACTCCCACGTTCTTGGATGTCCACCACCTTTCGGCGCTTTTTGTCCCCGCCGCCCTGATATTCATCGCACCGCTCTTCATTCCGATCCCATACAGGGGAAAACGATATCTGAGGATCATCTACGGGGGGATCGCCCTGTGTTTCATGGCGTTGAATTTCCAGCTCTTTCGGGAATTTCAACCCCATCGACACATCCACGGGGGAGAAGACACCAAATGGAACGTCATGGCCGACGTGGTGGATTACCTTCAAAAAAACGACGTTCATTCCATCGGTCTGGGTGATACCGGGTTGATGGACCCGTTCGATTACCTGTCGGGGCGGAAGATCCAGGCGGAAGAGATCTTCCATGCCCCCTATGGGGATATGACCCGGGCGGAATCCGAAGAGCTCCTTCGTCGGCGGCTGCGGGAAGAGGAGACCGGCTATTATCTATTCAAACATCCGTCGGTCCGGCGCCTCCCGTATGACACACGCTTCCTGGAGATCGTATCCGGTGAGGGAAGGCGGGCGGAGGTCATCAAACTTTTCGTGTCGCCGGAATCCAAACCGGTATTCGTTTTATACAAAGTGATCCCGTTCCGGAAAGAACCCGCCGGATAACGACTCCCGGAGAGGAGCGGGGCTCCCCCCTTTTTCCAGCGGACCCGGAAACCTCAGATCCCATCACAAAACCGGCCGCCGGCCCCACCGGTCAAAACGTCTCATCATTCCTCTTCAGGACCCGGACGACAACCCCCTCGTCTTTATACTCGACGATACTTCCGTAGCGTTGAAAAACAGCAGCATGGTTTTTCTTAATCCGATCGATCCCGATCGCATTGACGATATTCGAGAGGCGGACGGCCATATAGTGCCGATCGTCTTCCGTGTATTGCTGGACCGCCTTGCTGATCAGCTGAGACAACCAATCCGGCTCATGGACGCCATAATCCCGGGGACCGGCGATGGAGACAAGATATTTATAATCCGAGACCCGGTTGAAATCGAGCGTCTGGAGGGACTCGATACCCCAGAAATCGATCCGGATGGGGAGGAGATCATACTGCGCCATTCGCTCCATCAGCACGTTGGGGAAACGGACATCGGTCGGATCGAGCGGCAACAACAGGACTCGATCGGCGGCCTTGTTGAACCCCGGCGAAGAAGCGATCTTTTCAGAGAGCGCCAGAATCCTCTCGATCCGGGGGTCTCTGCGACAGAACTTCCGGCAGATGTCATTGGACTGACGGTAATAGTGGATATCGCCATATCGCAGTTCATCCAACGGGGGACCGAGTCCGAAGGAAAACGCATAATATTGCGTCAACCCCACGACCAGAACGAGTCCGACGATCCATCGATAGCCGACGATGAGGACACGCAACCCAATCGCGGAGATCAGCGCCACCGCCGGAATATAGGGGAGGGAATACATCAAGACAGCCTGATGTTTCATGGTGGACAAGATGAGCCACGGGATGAGGATCCAGGAGAACAGATACAACTTCGTCAACGACCTCACGGGGGACGACACCAGCAGGATAAAAGAACCCGCCATGAACAGGGCGGCATAGATCAACCCCAATTGATATTCCCATAATCCGACGCTGTAGGCGCGCCAATTGGAAATCGCATTGCCGTATTCCTGCCACGAGATGAATGATCCGTACACGTTGTCTTTGTTGATCACGATCAAGGGAGTGACGATCACCAGGCTCAGGACGCAAAGCAGCCCGACGTTGACCATACACGATCGAAGTCTTGCGCGATCCCGGCGACAGAGGACCATCGCCCGGAACAATGACAAGGACAACGGACCGGCGATGAATATGACGCACTCCCATTTCGTCAGAAACAACCAGGCGACGGTCAAACCGAAAAGGATGGAGAACCGCCGGTTCATGAAACATTCCGTTTTCAGGAGGAAAAGGAGGCCCAGCACCGTGATACTCATGGCGGCGAACTGAATGGCGAACAAACGCGAAGGCCCGTAGACGGTCGGATAGAACGACAGGAGAAGAACGGCCAGGATGGCCGTTTTCCTGTTCACCAGATGACGCGTCAGTTCGTAGAGAGAGAACAACAGCAGCAGCCAATACGGCAAGTTTGAAAAGAATATCATCTGCCGGACTGAGCGGCCGACGGCAAAGACGATGCTGCTCACGACATAATAGCCGGGCGGGTAAACGAGTTTCGGGAATTCATAAAGGATGTTGGTCCACGTGCGGGCGAGCGACTTATCCGGAATACGCGAAAAGATATCGGCGCATTGCAGATATTCCAGGCTCTTATAGTCTATGGGGATGGGGAGATCCCAACTCAACCACAGAATGTTGTGAACCTGATGGAAGAGGAACAAACCGAGCAAGACATATAAATGCCCGATGGGCATATCGAACGGGTATTTCGACTTGATCCATTGAACGAATCTTGAAAAACGCATGGGCTTCAATCCCGCCGGGGAGGACGCGCACGGGAGATGACGGCGTTCGCCCGAGCCACCCGATCGTCGTCGAGGCCGGGAACCATCTCCCTGAATTTCACGAAGTGTTCCCGCGCGTCTTCTTCCCGACCCATATCCATGTAGATCTGTCCCAGATAATAATGTCCCTGCGCCCGATATTCCGGATATTCCTTGAACAGATCCAGGATCAGCCGGGCCGCCCGTTCGGCCTTCCCGTATTCTTTCCGTTTCCGATGGAGATCCGCCAGATAGTTATAGGCATCATATTTCTGAAACACGTCCTTGTCGGCATACTTCGCCAGGATCGTCTCAAAATGACGCACCGCCTCGTCCAGCCGATTCATCTCCACGGCCAGCTTGGCCATCTTCTTATGCAGCCGCAGAAGGCGGCCCGGCGAATCCTCGGCCTCTCCCAGAAGCCGCCGATATTCCTCCATGGCCTCCGCAGGCATTTTTTGTTGTCTCAATATGTCGGCCTTCTGAAGGCGGGCGGAAAACACGATATTGTCCTGATCCGGATAACGCTCGATCACCGTTTGCACATACCGGTTGGCTTCCGAAAAACGCCCCCTGTTCGAGTAGAGTGCCCCCAGCTGAAGATAAATCTCGGCCAGACGTGTCGGACTCGCGGCGTTTTCGCGCAAGAGTGTCTCCCCCGTTCGGATCGCGTCATGGAACATCCCCCGCCGGCTTTGAATATCCAACAAAGACTGTTGGGCGGCGTAATGGATCCAGGAGTTCGAAGAACTGAGCGTCGCGGCCCGATCATTGGACCGAATGGCCTCGTCCCATCGGCCCATCTTGGAGAAAATCAGCCCGCGCTGCAGTTCGATCTCCGCCTGTTGTTGTTTGGAAAGCTTCTTTTGACTTAAAAGGTCCTGACATCCCGAGAGGGCTTCCGGATATACTCCCCGCTGGATCTGACAACCGATGACGGCCATTTTCGACACGAAGACCTCTTCCGACCGATGATCCGTGTGGTTTTCTATCACGTATCGGAAACATCTTTCGGCCTCCGGCAACTGATTCCTTAACCGGGCCAGTTTTCCCATCTCCATATGCGCCCTCAATCGGGAAGACCAGGCGAGGGTCGGATGCCGGGTATTTCCAACGGCGGGATAACTGTCTATGACGGTTTGGTAATAGCCCGCCGCCCGGTCATAGTCCCCTAACGCCACCGCCGTCAATCCCAATTGGATATAAATGTTCGCCTCATACTCATGCCGTCGTGGGATATCTTTGAGGAGGTTGAGTCCCATCTCCAATGATTCCCGGTAACGGCCCTCCTCCCTCCGCTCCTGCATCAAAACCAATTGGGCCCTGTATCGCAGGCTCACGCTCGGAGACGATACGGCCCGTGTCATGTATTGATAAAACGCAGAAAGCTCCCTGGTCGGCGGAACTTCCGAGAGCACCGCATCCGCCTTTTTCAGGACCCTCTTCAGCAGGCGCGGCGATTGACGGGATCGATCCAAACGCCGTTTCATCCTGGCGATCAAAATGGACGTCCGCCGGTCCGCTTCATCGATTTGACCCTCCCGGCGAATGACTTGGATGGATCTCACCAGCGCGGCATCCGACATGTGATATGGATTCTGTCCGTATTTCCACAGCCCCCAGGCCGTCAAACCGACAAGAAGGACTCCGGCCAGAAGGCGTCCGCGTCTCCGGAGCAGACGATGGATCATGGAAATGAGCCGATTCAAAACCGGGGTGGGCACCCGCCCGCCGCCTTCCAGGATCCGCTCTTTCTGCCGTTCCGATAGACCGCGACTTCCCCCGAAGCGCGCCCCCCGGACGCGGCATCCGGTGAATTCGACCTCCCGGAAGTCCGCGCGGGTCAGATCGGCCCCAT
Organism: Elusimicrobiota bacterium; assembly: GCA_022709755.1. Taxonomy (GTDB): domain Bacteria; phylum Elusimicrobiota; class Elusimicrobia; order FEN-1173; family JAKLIF01; genus JAKLIF01. The sequence goes on from JAKLIF010000001.1 coordinate 263,203, forward strand.
CGAGGAGGGAGTCGACGAACGTCGTTTTCACGAAACGGGCCCCCTGAAAACAGGCCCCATTGAGATCCGCGTGAATGAACCGGCAGTCGATAAATAAACTCCGCCGGAAATCGACCCCGATGAAATCGACATCGCGGAAGACAACCTCCTGATACTCCGTCCAAGACAGGTCCGTATGCTCCGCGATGCAACGGCTGAAATCACACCGGAAGACGCGTCGTTCCGTCATCCGGATACCATTCATCACGGCATTTTGGAAAGACGTCCGTTCCAGTATGGCCGAATCCAGATCCGCCGACGTCAGGTCTGAAAACGACAGGTCCGCATCGGTCAAATCCGCGTTCGAGAGATTCGCGTGCCGAAGGCGGGCTCTCGACAGGTCGGCCCGGCGGAGCGAACAACGGCCGAAATCGGACGATGTCAGGTCCGCGCCCGAGAGGTTTTCCCCGCTCCAGTCGTATCCGCGGCGATTTTGATGGTTTCGGTTCACAACGCTAACCCCGAGACGGTCCTCATTCCATTCCCCTCACGTGAATCGCTCCACTCAGAACAACCTCTTAAACCGGATGGTCTTATATAACGCCTCCAGGAGCACTCTCCAGTCGGTCGCCAGATATGTCGGTTCCCGGTAACAGCCGTACAGGCATCCCGGACATTGACTCCGTCGGTTCACGCATTTTTTCCGGAACGCGGGGCTCCGGTATATCCGCAAGAAATCATCGCGCTTCAGGTTGGCGGACGGGGATTCCAGGGCGCTGTCCGCCGTATCGCAACACGGGATCAATTCCCCCGAGGGCAGGATATCCATCGACAACTCGCCGGCCCGGCATTCCCATTGATGGTCGCCGGTCCGGATGTACCGTTCCAGATCGTTGAGCAACCGGGTGGACATCAGGACACGGCGGTTCTCCCGGATCAACCCCCGGAGATCCTCGAACAGACGCCCCACTCGGGCGGTGTCGAGGGCCGACAAAGAAAACGGATCACCCTTGTGGCGGTGGTCTTCGACGGAAGGATGGGAGAAGGGGCGGGTGAATATGCAGGGGCTGAAAAAAGCGCCCATCCCATCGATGTATCTGATGATCGCCGGGAGTTCGAAGAGGTTCTCCGCCGAAACGACCACGTTCACGGCCACCACTCCCCGGGATCCGTGACGATCCAAACAATACCGGATGACCTGTTGGGCGTATTTGAGGACATCCGTCGCCTGGCATATCCGATCCTGCTTCTCCGGATCCAGGGTATCCATGGAAACGCTGATATCGTTCAGTCCCGCCTCATAACAACGGTCCAGAAGGCTTTCCGTCACATGGATTCCGCCGTTGGTCTGCAATCGCACGAGAAAACCATGCCGGCTGAACAGGCGGACGATCTCCACGATATCGCCGCGCAACAACGGTTCGCCGCCCGTCAAAATGACCTGATGCAATTTCAGCGCCCGGAGGTGACGGGCGACCGTCTCCAATTCCGAGAGCGACATTTCCGGCGAGGTTGATAAGTCACGAATGCCGCACATCCGGCATCGGTAATTGCACCGATACGTCAACCAGAGTCTTGCGTTGAGCGGAGCGCGGAAAAAGACAGTTCGGAACGCGCCTTTCAGGAAGGGGAACATGGCCGGGGATGCGTCAGCCCGCGCGCGCCGTCAGGCAATGTTTTTGGGGGCGTGAATAAGGAGAAACTTTCAACATCCTCTCCCAGATGACCCGCAAGGGCTCGTTCTTGACATTGCCGAAAGATTGCTGGATGAAATCGCACGGATAGACATTCCCCGTCGGATCGACATAGACGCGTTCCCTCCCCGCCAGACAGCGCGGCGAAAAGTAACTTGAACACCCATCCCAACGGGGGTCCCCCGAGGAGGTCATTTCGTAAAAGATCTTCATATCCTCGGGAGTCAGTGCCTTTCCCCACAAGGGTTGAGCGCGAGCCGGAAGGAGCTGCAGGACGATGTTCTCTTTACGGCACAGGTTGATCTGCTCTTCCACCTCGCCGTTCAGTAGATTTTCATGGGTCACGACCATGGCGACCATCACCGAGAGCCCTTCTCCCCGGGCTTTTTCTATCCCCTGCCACGCCTGGCGATGCGTCCCCGAATATCCTCTCAGGCGATCGTGCACGGAGGCGCGGGGACTGTCGATGCTGACGATGACCAAATCGAAACGCGCCCTCTTCAAACGACGGCTTTCCCGGGAAAGCAACAAGCCATTGGTCACACAACTCAATATATTCCTGCTCGTGTCCACCAAGGAAGCATAGTCATAGAGATCCGGACACAAGAGGGGCTCCCCCCCCGTGAAATGTATGTTCAAGGCCCCGCACCCTTGCGCCTGGGACAGCAACGTCTTCATTTGGGCCAACGTCAGGCGGTCCTTCTCGCTCTGAGCGGCGCTCAACGACCGGGCCGAACAATGAGCGCACGACAGCTGACATTGATAGGTCAACGCGACGGTGACCACTCTCAAACACGGCTCCCGCAGGACAATCATCCTGACATAGTTGCCCATCACCCTCGCCCAGAGCGCGGGTCGAGCCGGCAGGAACCGGGCATTCTGACGCCAGCGGTCAACAGAGGAGCGATCGAACATATTCCCAATACACCCTCAGATTCGCCTTGCTGGTTCCGGCTCCTCGGGTCAAGAAAACATAAAAAACATCCTCAGTCTTCACGGACATATCGCAGAGTTTGAGGAAATCATAAAGTATTTTATATCCTTTCGGACGGAAGCCGCTGTCCCGTCCGCGACAGATTTTCCTCCAGACCTCGGTCTCGACCCCCCAAAAACCGCTCAGGACGTCCCCGGGGACGTTCTTCCGTCTCAACCACAATCCCGTTTTCCCCAGGATGCTTCCGATGGCGGTGATGGTCTTTCTTCCCCAAGACCGTCCCGTGACCGCGGCCCGAACCCCCACACACACGGGGGTTCCGAGTAAAAGATGGTTGTAGAGGTACGACACGCCGCGGGCCGGATGTTGGCCATCTCCATCCATGACGATGAAATAGTTCGTCTTGACATCGGCGATGGCGCCCAAAACACTGGCAGTCAGCCCCCGGACCTCGTGATCGCCCCGCTGTCGGAGAGAAATCGCGGGGTTTTGTCTTCCCTGTTCTCGGACGATCTCAACCGTGCGGTCATGGGACCCCCCGTCGGACACGATGACCTTGATATCTCTATATGACTGCGTCACGTCCCGGAGAACAGCCGCGATGGTCCCCTCCTCGTTCAAGGTGGGTATGATGACCGTCAAGTCTCCAAAGCTCCGGGGGTCCTCCTTCCCCCCATTCTTCACGGCGACCAGGAATAGGCTGAACGTCTTGAGTGAGAAGGCGATCCTGATTGAAAATCCCCGGGAAACCAGGAGGTTCCGGATGGCCTCCATGGAAAAACGATGGACATGACCGCACTGATGCCGATAATAATCGTTCCTTAATACGATCCCCTGAAAAACCCTGTGGAATGCAAAAAGGAGCCGCCACGCGCTCAGGGCCGTATCATGGGGCACCGACACGATGAACACACCCCCGTCCTTCAACAATCGATGGGCCTGCGCGACGGCCGCGTCCACATCGACGATATGTTCCAACACCTCCGCCGCCACGACGATGTCGGATGACTGCGCCGGAAGATCCGACTGGACGATGTCCCCCACGTGGTAACCTGCCAGCCGGCCCCTTTCTTTCCCGTGAGCCAGCAGATTCTCATTCAGGTCGATGCCATAGACCGGCAAACTCTCGGTGTTCCAACAACAACTGCCCGCGCCGAAATCCACTATTTTCATCCCGGGCCGATAACTGTCTTTGACAAAAGAATTCACGATGCGATAACGGGTCCTATGAAACCATCGACGCAACGGATTGATGCTTTTCAATTGGTCGTCGTAAAAATGTCCCGATATTTCGCTATACATTGTCTGTCCGGTCGATTCCCGTCTGGGGCGAGTGGGAGGAGCGATACACAACAGCGGCGTTGGGCCTAAGCGCCTCTGGCACGAAGATAAGCCGACACCGAGCGGTCGTAGGTCTTTTCCGCGGTCTTGTCGAAATAGCACGCCGGCAACTCGCCGGAGGCCCGATGGTAGGCCACGCATTCGCAGCAAAGCCCTTTCCGGGAGCAGGGGTACGTGCAATTGCAATTCTTCATATTCTTCGTCTTATTGCATTCCATGGGAGAGGCTCCCGTCACCGATATTTCACGGAACATCCGTAGGGTTGAGTCGCCGACACGCTCACTTTTTTCCCGGAGAGGGCCTCTTCCAACGCGTTCCGCACGTGGTTCTTGGCTCGGGGAATATCTTCGGGATCGGAACTGGCGATATCGTCGATGGCCCCCTTGTAGATGAGGATCCCCTTCGGGTCGATGATGAACAAATGCGGCGTGGTCTTCGCGCCGTAAAGCGTCCCTGTCTCACCCAGCGGGTCCAACAGGACCGCCGACGCCGCGATGTTCTTGACGGGGATAATGTTCGTGTTCCATTCGGCGGCGCTGTAAAATCCCTGTTTCCCCTCCGCCGAAGAGCAGACAGTGAGCCACACCACCTTCTTGCGGACGTATTCCCGCTGAAGGGACTGCATGTTGCCGCTGTTGTAATGTTTCCGGACGAACGGGCAATCGGGGTTGGTCCATTCCAGGACCACATAACTCCCTCTCCACTGCTCCAGCGAAACGTCTTTCCCGCGCGTATCCGTCGCGTTGATGGCCGGGGCCGGACGCCCGATCTCCGGATCTCCGGCTTCCACGGTCCGGCTCATCGATAAGACAGCGAGCAAACACAACCACGATATCAAGCACTTCTTCTTCATGGGGACACCTCCCGGGGGGAACCTTCCATTTGAATAGCATCGATCAGGGTCGACGGGGTGATCATGGCCGGAAGGAGGAGAGGCTCTCGATGGGGACCGGGGGCATAGTAGACGTAGAGCGGCACCCCGCTCCGGTCGTAACGCTGCAACGCCCTCGTGATGGAATCATCGCGGGTCGTCCAATCCGCCTTGAGCGCATGGATCCCCCGTTCCTTGAATAACCGGATGACTCGCTCCGAGCGGAGAGTGGTCCGCTCGTTCACCTGGCAGGTGAGACACCACGCCGCCGTAAAATCCACAAAGACAGGGAGACCCTGTTGTCTCAACCCGTCCAAGCGTTGTTCCGAAAAAGGTTCCCACGCCAGACCTTCCGACGAGCCCGGGGCAACCGTCTTTTCAACCGGCTTTTTGACGAGATGGATCCCCCAAGCCAGGCCGACGGCGATCAGGAGGATCGCCGTTCCGGAAGCCAGTCGTCTCGTCGATTCGGAACGGTCGAAACCCGTTCCTCTCCCGAAAATCCATGCCGCCCCTCCGACCAGGATGAGGGAGAGCATGAATCTCAGGAGGACCCCCCCGGCCACCTGTTGTTTCATGACCCATAGCAACCACAGGGACGTCAAGAGGAGGAAGATTCCCATGACTTGTTTCAGAATCAGCATCCACCGTCCCGGTTTAGGGACATATCTCAAGAGGGCCGGATTGAAGGACAGGAGAAGATACGGGAATGAAAGACCCAACGCGAGGGAGGTGAAGACCATCATCGCGACTCCAACGGGCTGTGCCAACGCAAAACCCAACGCCGACCCCATAAACGGGGCCGTGCACGGCGTGGCGACGACCGTGGCCAGGATCCCGTTGAGGAACGTTCCGGTATATCCCGAATGGACGGCGGCCAAAGAACTGGCGCCCGCCCAAGACACCCCCACTTCGAAGACGCCCATCATGTTGAGACCAAGCAACAGGAACAACAGCGTCAAGCAAACGACAAATACCGGCGATTGGAGCTGAAACCCCCATCCCAACTGCTCTCCCCCCGACCGAAGCAACAAGAGCAAACCGGCCAGGACCCAAAACGAGAGGATCACTCCACCGGTGAAGACCAACCCGTGGCGGCGGATCACCCCCCTTTCGCCATGCGCATGTTTTACAAAACCCAGTATTTTCAGGGAAAGGACGGGAAGGACGCAGGGCATGAGATTGAGGAGGAGCCCGCCCAAAAAAGAAAAGAGGACGGCCAAACCCAATCCGTCCGACGATTCGGATACGGGGACCAGGGGCACATCGACGAGGAGCGCCGGTTCGGAATCGGGGCCACGCCAACCACCGGACGCGACGAGAACCCCCCTGAGATTCGCCGGTTTCTCTCCACTCAGGGTGGAAAGATCATATTCCAACACATAACCGCCGGTCCGACGGCGCAGATGTCCCGTGTCGATCCGCTCGATCAGGGTCGGCTCATCGGGGAAAAAATCGATGCGGTCCGGGAGAAGAGACGCGTCGGCGGGAGGAGTCAGCCGCAGTCTGACGGTTTTGTGGTCGCGTTCTGCTCGAACCCCCCAATCGGAGGACTCCAGGGGGAGGCGAAACCGGGCCGCGGAAAACAGGGCGCTCCGGTCCTGATCGATCCGGGGAGGGGCGTGCCGGACGGGAAGGGTCAATTGAAGATCCGTGTGGGCCGGCAGACAGATATCGGCGCACTCGAGCCAATCCAACCGAAGAGACACTCGGGCATTTCCCTCCGGCAGGCGGGGCGAGGTCTCCAGACGGACCAACAGCACGACCTGGTCTTTATAGCCGAATGTGACGAGAGAGCCGTTCGCGATCTTCTCCGGATAGGGCCACGCCACAGGTCCGGCCGAGATCCCTTCCGGGAGATTCCAGCGCAGACGCGCCGGGAGGCCCGAATCCCCCGGATTCTTCCAATAGGTGTGCCACCCCGGATCCATCTTCATGATGATGGCCACCCAGAAAGATGTCCCCGGTCGAAGGGAAGCCACTTCGGAAACCAACGTCACCTGCGCGTGTGATTTTTCATCGGGAAGGACAGAAGCCCCCCCCAGAAAAAGTCCGGAGCAGAGCGCGAGGAAACAGAATCGTTTGAATCGGAGGGGCGACATGATCAGATCGTCTGATTAAGAATGGGGGGTGATCGATCCCGTCGGGATCCCCGGTTAGGTTTGAGAAGGGTGGCAGCTCAGATCGGTCATATCGCGGACCAACCCGTCGTAAGAAAGCAGCTGTCCATCCGAATCCAATGTCAGGACGGGGACGGTCTGGATGCATCGGATAGAACCGTCTTTACGGATGATGCGATGGAGGGCGGGGATCCCCTTGTGCTCCTGCATGATCATCCGGATCTGTTCGTGGACGATCCCTCGGTCCTCTTCCGGGACCATCTGGATCCAAAGGAAAGGATTGTCCACAAAATCCCGCGGGGTATAACCCGTGACCTTCTCGACTTCGGGGGTATGGCGCGTCTCCACGGCGATGCCGTCACGGAAAGTGACGGTGAACCGATAATCCGTGATGGCCGAGGCCAGGTGTTGATAGTGTTCCATGTTATTCTTCAGGTCCCGCCAGGCATGGAGGCGCGCCACGACGCCGCTGCATTGGACTCCCACCATGGCGAAAGTCTTCTGCATGTGAGGAGAAAATGAATCGTAGCGATGTGACGCCGCATTGATGACGGCCACGACCCGGCCGCCATATCGGACCGGGATCACGGCCATGGCCTTCAGATTCTCTTTCCGACGGACATCATCCATCATGAAAGCGATCTGATTATAATGACCGAAGAAAGGTTTACCCTGCTGGACGAGGTTCATCTGGGCGGAATCGATGCCGATGTGGGAGACCTTTTCGATGAACTCATCGGACAGTCCGTGGGCCGTGATCAGTTCCAGCGCGCCCGTATGCCGGTTCACGTCATAAATCCCACCGCAATCCACCTCGTCCGTCCTTAATATCGATCTCAACACCTGTTCATAGGCCTCTCGGATATCGCCGATGGAATTCAGGACAAGGCTGAGGTCGTGGAGGAGGGTGCGCATTTCCATCGATTTAAGCCGCTCCTCTTCCGTTCCCAAAGCGATGGAGATCAATTCGAAAAACCGCTGATCCTCGTCGGTCGGCTGATAATCCTCCCGGAACAGGAGGCACAGCGTGCCCCGGAGTCCGCCGCCGAATTTGACCCCGATGCCGATATAGGTGCTGAACGGATGGTTCATCAGACCCGGATCGGTTTTGGCATAATCCGACGCCGGGAGGTTGCGGATGTATGTATACCCTCCGCCGTGCAGGATGACGTCGTGACAGATGCGTCCCCGGGCGTCGAACTTGGGGGTGAACCCGGCCGGGGCGTTCCAGCATCCCACGGCATGGAATTGCTCCCCCTCCAACCGGTTATAAAAAGCGCTCGATGCTTTAAATATGTCGCCGCAGAGAGAGACCAGTTGTTGAATATTCTGCTGGGGGTCGGCGCCGTAACGGATGAAACATTCGTTCAACCGTTCCAGGCGGTCCCTCACACGACGACGTTCCGTGATATCTTCGACGATCCCATCAAAATAGATCTGCCCGGACTCGTCTCTTTTCATGGCGGCCGTCACGGAGCCCCATATCTCCCGCCCTTTCAACGTCTTGAGGGGAAGTTCCTCATCCAGCAGTTCGCCGGTATTCATCAATTTATCGCTGAACTTCTGCCGGTCCTCTCTGTTCGCGTAGAGATCACTCACATTATGTTTCAAGAATTCTTCCTTGGAATCCGCCTCGAACATCCTCACGATGGCCGGATTGGCCTCCAAGAAATGCCCATCCGGACCGGGAGTGTTGCGATAGACCCCCACGGGGATGTTCTGCACAAGATCCTCATAGCGTTTCTTCGCCTTCAATATCTCCATCTCGGCCTTCTTGCGGTCGGTGATGTCACGCAACACACCCATGAGCCCGGAGATATTCCCATACATATCCCGGATGACGTGCCCCTTTTCCTCCAACCAGTGGATCGCCCCGTTGGGTTCCTTGAGGCGGAGGACGGTCGGGAACTCGCGGCCGGTGGTGATGGTCTCCTGGAATTCGGCGATGACCCGTTCACGGTCCTCCTCCAAGATAAAATCCATGTAGCTCCGGGAGATGACATCCTCCGGCTGGTACCCGTAAGCTTTCAGTTGGGGGCTGGCATAAGTGATCATGCCGCTTTTATCGACGGAAACGATCACGTCATTGGTTCCCTCGACCAGTTCCCTGAACTTCTTCTCGTTCTCCAAAAGGGCTTCCTCGGACCGGATACGGACCAACGCCCCACCGAGCTGGATGGCCACCATCTCGAGGATGCGGCGGGCGTAATCGGGGATGACGTCATAATGGTGGGATCCCAGAATAAGCGCCGCGATGACCCGGTTCACATACCGGATCGGGACGATGGCCATTCCCCGGAACCCTTCCGCGTCGCAATCCGGATGCATCATCCCCGACACGTTGGTGTAATGCGTGTAGACGGGTTTTCCGGATATGACCATCTGCATGGGAAGCGTGGGGAGATCGAACCGACTGGTCTGCTCGACGAACGGTTTCGTGAGGCCCTTGTGGGTCACGTGCTGGATGCATCCCCGTTCATGGTCGACCGTATAGACGAAACCGGCGTCGACCACCTTGGTCTGGAACGCGATCTCCAGGATATGGTTGAACGCCTCATTGGCGTTCTGGATGGAGTTCAGGACGATGCCCAGGTCCCGCTGGATCCTCAGCATCATCTCCATCCGCTTGCGGTCCGTGATGTCGCGGGTGATGCTGGATCCGCCGATGATCTGCCCCGACTCGTTCTTCACGGGAGAAATGGAGATGGACACCTCCACGCGGGTGCCGTCCTTTCTCAGACGGATCGTCTCCAAATTCTCGATGGTCGCGCCGCCGCGGAGGGTCTCCTGGTTCTGGATGATCTCGTGCGACACCTCCGGAGGAATGACCATGGACACGTGCTTGCCCTTGGCCTCTTCGGAGGAATATCCGTATAACTTCTCGGCTCCCTTGTTCCAGCTGAAGATGGTCCCATCCAATCGGGCCCCGATGACGGCGTCCTGGGAAGATTCGACCAGGGAGGCGAGCAACATCTTCTCCTCCAAAACCTGGCGATGACCGGTCACGTCGTGGATGATGCAACAAAGGATCCGCTTCCCGGCGGAAAGGAGAGGGGCCGAATAGACTTCGACCTCCCGGGATTCGCCGTTGGAGAGTCTGTGTTTCGAGAAGAGATGCCCCCCCTGGGGATGTTGATGCGGGACCTCCCTCATCAAATCCGTCGAGGCCGCCACGCTGATGTCGGCTATTTTCCGGGTCAGCAGGTATTCGTGGCTGTAACCATAGAAGGAACAAGCGGCGGGGTTGGCATCGAGGATACGGTCCGTGTCGGGATCCACCAAAAGGATGGGGACGAAATCATTATTGAACACATCGGAGACCGCCTTCCGGGACGGGAGAGAACGGACGGGGGACGTTTTTTTGCGGACCACGCGTGTGGGCTTTTTACTCTTATTCATGACCGCTTCCTATTATACAACGAAAGGGATGAAAAAAAACTGTGATTTATGGCAGGCGGGATGAGCAGGCTTACGCCTGGATGTTAAACAAGGTCTGCTGTTCGTGCCACTGATCCAACCGTTCGGCCCCGATCTTCTCGCTCTCCAGGACGACGGCATTGCCCTGCCGGTGGGGTGCCAACAGGCGGGCGACGTCGTCTTCCGTATAGCCATAGCGATCTTTCAACATGGATTTCAACCAGGCCAGGGCGGCCCCGGTCACTTCCACGCGGAGACCGACGTTCAGGATCTGGAACGCCACCGTCGGCCAACCGGCCTTCTGCGCGACTTTTTCCCACCAGATCGCGCCGTCCGGATGGGTCAGGATCCAGACTTTCCAGGTACGCCAACTGCCGCGGCCCGAGACGGACTGGATCTGTTCGGCGATCCGCTCCGGTGTCTTCCACCGGTCGACGTCGAAGACGAGTTTGTCGGAAACCATCTCCTGGGGGATGGCCAACTTCGCGATCAGTTCGTTGGTAAAGCGGGTCTTCTCCGAATCGGATCCGATGATCGATGTATCCAGCACCAGGGAGAACAAGACCTTCTGTCCCCTGGCGTTGACCTCACGTGCCCGTTCGATCTGCTCCCTCACCAAATCGCGGCCCATGCCGTCGATGACGACAGAACCGTCGGCACGGATGTCCACCCAACCCCGCAGGTCCGTCACGACCAGCTCCACCGTGTTGTGAGACCAATTCGGCGCCGGGGAGGGGATCACCGGAGTCGGTCCCGTCACGGTCTTTGACACCGGAGCCGGGCCATCGGAAGGCTTGGATCCGCGCGCCAAGAGCGTCGTGAAAGGATAGTTCTCGGCCAGAGACGTGAGGTAGGGCATCTTGGGAGTCTCCGCCGCGTTCTTCTCTTCCGACAAGAACGCCAAATCCAGATCATCCAAAACCACCAGGATCACCTTCTGTTGCCGGCCCGCGACGGTCGAGGGCAACAAAGACTGTCCCTCGTCGCCTTCGGGAGAAGGCAGGCCCATCATGTGACAGACCGTCGGACCGACATCCGCCGCCATCCCGCCTCGGCGAAGCTCGGGGGATCGGGGATCGCGGGGAGACAGGGACGGGTCGAAATAGAAGAAAGGCATGCGCGCGGAGGGATAGGGGTATTCGGGCCTGTCGGCGGAGATCACGACGCGCGCGTTCTGCCGCCGGGCCTCCTCGAGGATCCGCCCGATCTTGCGGTCCACGTCGTTCATGGACACTGCGCCCTCGCCTCCGGAGACGGTCCCCGTCATCCGGACGGACACGATATCGTCGCTCTTGAGCCGGTCCGCGATGTTCTTCACCAGACGCGATCCGTCCCTGTCACTCCCGCCGGTCAAACGCACGACCAAATCCTCCGACATCGATTGTCCGTGAGCGCGAAGAGTCTGCCGGATCCCGTCGATCCCCGGATGGGATCCATAGAGAAGGTGCCGTGTCGAACCCGACAACGGAGTGGGGGCGACCATCTTCTTGACGGGTCGTCCGCGTCTGCTGCGCAAATATTGTATCTCTCCGGACATCTTGTCATAGATCCCCAACAGGGCGCCCATGGAGACGGATCCCGCCGGAAGCCGGAGCCAGGGCGTGATTGGCCAGAGAAAGAACGTCCTCAACATATCCATCAGATCACCGGCGCGCGAGTGATTCGACGAACCCACCAATCGCTCCACCTCACGGGCCACCCATTGTTGGGAGATGTTCGAGATCAGCGGAGTCTCCTTGAGACTGCTGTCGGAGAACGCGTTGCGGAACCCGTTCTGTTCGATGGCCAGCCAATCGACGAATCTCATGTCGGGATGGGCCAGCCAGATCTTGATGCGTTCCCCGGAGGCGCCGCGCGTGTCAAAGATCCAACTGTTGTCCTGGGCGACCGCGACGTTGATGCCGAGCTTATAGAAGAATTGGAGGAAATGGCTCTTATAATCGTTCACGACGGAAAGCCGGACGTTGCTGGTCGGCATGCTCACGACGGGGATGCGCGATTTGGCGATGGCAGGGAGGATCTCCCTGCGCAACTGCCGGAGTTCGAGGATCTCCTCGCGGGTGTACCCCACCGTGTTGTGTTTCGGCAGAACGCCCAGGATCGTGATGTGCTCCAAGCGATCCACATGGCCGGACGAGATGACCTGTTTGACCCTCAGCAACGCCAATTTCTGTTCTTGCGGACGCCAGGCCTCTCCGACGTGCATGCTGACCTTGAGTCCGTTCCGGCGCGCCAAGCGCATGGCGGGCAGCATGGTCCATGGGAAGAAATCCTCCTCGGAACCGACCGAACCGATCCCGACGAGCCGCCGGGCGTAACGCGGATTCGTCACCCACCAATCCTTCCTCAAAGCGATCAAGTCGTTCACCCGTTGGACCTGTTCCCGGCGCGCGGCCTCCGACAGGAACACGAGCTTCACGAACTCCTCATCGTTCAGTCGGCGGCTCTCCCGGAACAGTTCCAACTGTTCCATGAATTCGTCGAGCCAGGTCTTCTCTTCGGCGAGATCCGATGCCGAGAGGTCCGCCGTGAACACCTGCGCCTCCAGCCATTGGCGAAGAGCGTCGACGAGCCGAGGGAAGGGAAGGTCCTTGTTCTGTCGGTAGAAGAGGCCGGAGGCCTCGATGGCCGAACGTCCCTTGTCCCGCAAAATCGCTTCCGGCTCTTTCCGGGTCACGAGGACGGCCGCGGGCCGGGCATGCCCGCCGGTGATCTCGTCCACCTCGTCGAATGCCTTCATATATTTGGACACGATCTCCGGGAGGGTGCTCTGCTCGCCGGGACGGAGTCCCGACATCTGCAGTTCCATCACGGTCACGTTGTCGTTGTAGTATTCCGCCAAAATGGATTCCCTCAGGGCGATGTGGTTGGCCGTCGCATTGTTCCGGAGAGGGATTTCGCCTGTCTTGTTGAACCAGATGTATTCTTTCAGCGTCCCCTCCCCCTTCTTGGGACGATATTCGATGAACCGCTCCGCCCTCTGGATTGCCTGGCGGAACTGCCATTCCGTCCCGAAATAATCCTTCAAGGTCTTGATGAAATCCGGGTCTCCCAACCGGACATTCTCGGCCCCCAAGGAGGTGAGCCATTCCACCATCTCGGCTCGCCGCCGAGGATCGGCCGGTCCGCCGAAATATTCCGCAAACACGGCGTCCACATCCACTCTCTCCGGATCTTGGCTGAGCATCTCCCTGATGAAATCACGACGAGCGACGGGACTGATCCAGTAGAGAACCATCAGGAGCATGGGGGAGAGCGAACCGCTCAGATGCCGGTGCAGTTCGGATTTTTCGTAGAGCCGGGCCAGCCGCATCAGGGCGTTGGCGAAATCGCTCTTGGAGATGTCCAGTGATTTCGGGTCCTGCCTTGATTCGGCCACGCTCATGATCTGCGCGACGGCTTGATCCACCAACGCCTGTTTCTTCTCGTCCAGGGACGGTCTCACGTAATTCAGCTCCTTGGCCGCGCGGAGCGCCAGATCGAAGATGTTGTATTGGATGTTCCTCCGGACGAACGCGTTCTGGTGGGGACTCAACAAAAGATCGAAGACCGAAAACATCACATCGGAGACCGTCCCCGCCTGTTCCAGCCGGGCGGTCAGCGTACGGTTGTCACGCCACTGGTAGATCCTCTTGGCGAACTGCACGGCGTTGTCGACATCCACCGTCTGTCCGACGCGCGGCATCACGTAGAGATCGTAGTTCGGCGCCGGCATGGGATTGAGCTGCAGGAGGCGGACGGACATGTGTCCCTGGCGGTCGTCCAGCTCGCCGGATTTATCGAGGAAATACTGCGCCATCAAAAGGATGAGGAGCCGGACGTCCCGCGTTCCGTCGGGATCGAGCGTCTTGCCGTCTTCCTGACGGCTCACGATGTACAGCTTGAAGTTGAGGGTCTGGTCGAGCAGATCCAAAAAGAGCTGTTTGTAGGGACTGAAGATCTTCTCGTAGTCCGCGGGCATCAGATCGTCGTCCGTCCCGGCCAATATCCTCCGGAGGACGGCGGCGGACGGTCCCTGCCTCATCTCGTGATATTTCTTCAATATCAACGTCTCCGCTTCGGTGGGTTTGACCCCTTCGTGCGTGGACCCCTGGGTGCGCCCGATGAGGACCGCCATCTCTTTGAAAGTGAGGTATTTCGCGACGGACGGAGGCGGAAGGGCCGTGTAAGGCACCAACCATTCCCTCATACGGGACCAATGGAAGTAGAGTGAGTCCTGCATGATGAGCCCGCCGGGCTTCTGGATCGGGTCGTCCATCCCGTAGGTATCGTTGCGTTGGATGGTCCCCGCCACGATCAATCTTTTCCGGAACGCGAAATAACCGGGCAAGGGCAACGCCCGAACGATCTTCAGGACGCGGGGAGATTTTTCCAAAAACGATTCGAGTCGCGCCAAAAACCGGATCATCCAGGACGGTTTTTCCAAGACCGGCTGAATTTTCCGGATGAACTCCATGTTCGCCGACGAAGCGACTCCCAACCGCACCGCTTCCAACGCCTGCCGGATCCCCTGGGCATTATTCCAGGGCGTCATGGCTCCCATGAATATCCTCTTCTCCCACAGGATCTCGAGCGTCTTCTGGAGATTACCCGGAGAGGATTCCAGATCGGCTCCCGGCGACGATTCTTGGAAGATCATGGACCTCCACGTGAAACCGCTCTTCGGACGTTCCTTCTCATAATTTTTCAGCATCTGGCGGAGGACCAACATGTGATATTCCTCGTTCACCGGAGAACATTTCAGCGGCGCCTCGTTCGAGATGAAATCTCCTCCGGTCCCCGTGATGACCACATAGACGTTCCGGCCCGCGAACCGCTCCTTGAACAATTCGTATTCCGACCGGGCGACGTCGACGGGGGAATCCTTCATGGCGACCATATAGAAATTGGCGGGACCGTAGCTCTCGTCCATGAACTTGACCAGGTTGGACTCGGCGATGGGGGCGTCGGCCCCCTTGATATGGGTCTGGGGAGTCACACGGAAGATATGTTTATTGACCACGCTGTCGGGATTTTCGGGCAAAGCCAGTTCCACATCCTCCAGATCATGGATGTCGCGCCCGTAACCGGCATCGTGGTCGTAGACGTATTGTCCGGTCTTCTCGTCCCACTTATAGACGGGGTCCTCTTCCTTCTCGTTCTTCACCCTCACGCGCATGTCTTTCGGCACCCAGAGACCGGCTTTCTTCTGATGGATGCTGATGAGGACGACCTCCGCCCCCATGTCCTTATACCGCTGGGCAAGGTAGATGTTGTTCAGGACATCCCCCCCCCCGCCGGTGTTCCGGATATAGACCACCGGTCGCGGGGCCTTCCCCTGTTTCCACTGTTCGAGGTCGTATTCCAGTTTCCCCAGGAAATTATCGGCGATGTCCGGTGTGTCCAACTGTTTCTCATCGGTGATCTTCTGATACAGTTCGGCGCGACCCCAGATCGACGGCAAAAACGGTTTAAGGCTCTGCCGATAAAGGATCCGGGCGGAGCGGAACAAAACCTCCGCCACCCGCAACGGGGCGAAGAGCAAGTATTTCCAAAAACGGAACGGGCGCGAATAAGACGTCAGGCTGGCGTTGAGGAGGATCGGCAATGCGATCGACCGGAGGATGTTCTTAAAACGGCTATCGGAACGCACGATCCATTCCTTCCTGAGGAACACCGTCCTCTCATACGGGGAGACGGAAAGAGCGGAACCGGATCCGAAACGTTTTTCCATGTCCTCTTTCGAGAGATACGCCGTCTGGAACTGGATCTTCTGCGACCGCGTCATCTCCCGGACCCACTGATCCACCAGCCGTTCTTTGGACAGGTCCACCTCGCCGTCGGGATCGAGCGTCTCGATCGTCCGCACGGCGCCGGCCACCGCTCCGTGGACGACCGCCCCGAAGAGAGCCGTCGGCGTGATCGCCGACAAGAGCATGGCGATGGACAACGCCTTCACCGATTGAGCGCGGCCGAAGGCGTGGGACCGTTTGGAGGAAACCCTGAACAGAAAATCCGAAAGACGCTGAAGGTAATGGGTGGTCTCCACCGGAGAGGTCACGTGGGCATAGTTCAGATTCTGGAATTTCCGGCGGGTGGCGTCGTCATTGCCGAACTTCAGGAACGAATCGCCCATATAGAAGACCTCTTCCGGACGGGCCCCGAACCGTTTCATGAGGTCCTGCAGGGCCGAGGCCTTTCCCGAAGGATCGACGCCGACGTCCCGTCCGCCGCCCAAGGTGACGCTGAGGGTAATCCCCTCCTGGACGAGCCAGGGATGCCGGTTCAACTCGGACTCGATGAACATGGCCATCGGGAGCAGTTTATGTCGGTCGGCCTCGGACGGCTCGAGCACGTCTCCCACGCCGAAATTCAGCTTCCGGGAATTCTTCAACGAAAATTTCTCGATGGCCTGATCGAAGAGTCCGCCCACGATCTTCTTCACTTCGAGCGCCTGAGGGCTCCCGCTGGCCAGAGGATGCGTCCATATCTCCTCGGTGATCCATTGATTCCGTTTCGCGTCATACCCCCGGACTTGAAACACGCGGGAACCGCTGGCGGCATAGATGTACAGATTGCGGAGATGTTTCGCCTTGAGAGAACGGAGGAAAGGCGCCAATTGCTTATCCAACAACATGGGCATGTTCGATTTTCCGGTGATGATGGCCACGGGCATGTTGTTCGACAAGAGGGCTTTGAGGAACTCCTGGTTCTCCGGAAGGATGACTCCGTTGTGATAGGCCTGCGTATCGTCGATATCCGTCGCGAACACTTTCACGCGGCCGGTCATGGCGCGGGTCAACCTCAACGCGTTCATATGGCCGCGGAGGTCGTCGGCGTCCTGCCGGACGTAGCCCCGGTGAGCCTGGATCCCGAGACCCTTCGGGTGGAAAAGGATGGGGTCGTGTACGGCCGAGACCTTCACACCCAGTTCGACGGAGCGGCCGTCGGGTCCCGAATAAGACTTCCCCACTCGGTCCTGCCAGTCCGCCCCGGCCCGAAGGTATTGTTTTTGGACGGGGACGACGAACTCGATGCGGCGGACCGTATCAAGAGCTCCTCCGGGGCGGAAATTCCGGCTGAAAGCGGAGACGATCCCCCGGATCCGCTCGCCCAACAGATCCTCCATCTCCGTCTGCTGGGACTCGATGCGGCCCTGGGACTTCTGGTCCCACGGATGAAGAGGAGCCACCATCACCCGCACGGAACCCGTCTCAAAATTGATGGCCAACGCGTCCAACACGACTCGCCGGTTCTGTCCGTCGGCATCGACATAATCCATCTCATAGCCCAGATTGGCCAGATGATAACCGCCCCGCTCCAACGCCGCCGCGTTCTGGAGAACCTCCAGCGACTGCTTGAACTGACGGAACGTCCCGAGCGTTTCGAGGTCCCAATCGTCGAAATCGCCCTGAACATCAAAAACGGAGAAATCGACCCGGCGAAGAAGACCGCTCAACCCGTCCACCGGAGCCAATTTTTTGATGATCTGCACCCATTGGTCGTCGATGCGCGGATCCTGCAAGAGCTGGATCAAACGCTGGACGGATTCGAAATTCCAGACATCGGGGGACGCGATCAGCAGGCGCGTCACGTCCCGCTGCAACTCCGGCGGGATATGCGCATGTTTGAGCCAGACGAGCACGTCGGGATTGGACCTCACCGTGGCGCTCCGGCGGATGGAATAGTCCTCCTGCATGTGCCGATAAGCCGTCAGCGCGTTCTTGAACCGCCAGGTCAAAAGATCGGCGGTGGAGACGGCCATCTCTTCGACGAGACGGCTCCAGGGAGACTTGGCGAAACGGGGCAACAGATCGTGGAACCGGAGATGGTTGAGTTCGTGAGTCACGAACCATTTCTGGATCCGCGGGGGAAGCCGCTTCATGACCTCGGGACGGATGGCCACCTCTCCCATCTGAACGCCGGCCGCCTTATAGCGGTCCCAGAAAGAACTCCAGCGGTCGAGCCGGGAAGGATAGGTGGGGTTGCGGGGCCGGTAATACTGAAGGACCGGAGCCGTCCTTATTTCAGGAATGACTCCGTAATCGGGCAGCCATTCGTGGGCCGCGGCGAAGATCATCGCCGACTGTGCCAGGAACGGGATGCTGACCCCCACCCCCAGGACGACAAGTCCGTTCATTCCGAAGGTCAACCCGAGCGCGGTCAAAGCGGCGGCCCAGAGGGTCGCGGCGGTCAGGGCGGTCGAGGCCGACTTGAGCTTCGCTTTCGGCGTGGCCCCCTTGACGACCGTGGCCGTGACCTTGGATTCGGCCAGATCGGCGCCCTGGATCGTGACCCGCACTTCGTTCAAAACGTCCAGGCCGCTGGCCTGAGTCCCCTCGAGCATGAAGGAAACGGGGATGTCCCTCAATTGGATGACGACCCGCGGAAAGTTCCCGGGCATCACCTGGCGCACATAGCCGCTCATCTCGCGGTTCTGATTCTCCGGTTTCGCCAGTTCGTAGAGGGAGATGAACTTCAGATAATCGCGTTCCAGGTTGGAAGAAAGACTCTGCCGGCCGTTGATGTGCTCGCAGAAATCCTCCATGTCCTTGAACCCCATGTCCCGGACGTCCTTCAACACCGCCTGATAGACTTCGCGGGGGTCGCGTCCCGTCAGGTAAGCATGGAGCAGATTCTGGTTATAGGTGTCGGAGAACCGGCGGATGGGCGCCGAGGGGTGGTCGTATTCTCCCGGCTGGAAGGCCAATCCCTCATGCCCTTCCTTGTCCATGACCTGATAGATGGCGGTCGAACGCGACTGGAGAACGATGGACTGCATGACCTCTTTGGCTTCTTCCGTC
This sequence comes from Elusimicrobiota bacterium, assembly GCA_022709755.1. Lineage (GTDB taxonomy): Bacteria > Elusimicrobiota > Elusimicrobia > FEN-1173 > JAKLIF01 > JAKLIF01. Next base: position 282,342 of record JAKLIF010000001.1, read on the forward strand.
AGTTTCGTATTCTGTCTCAGCATCGCGAGATAATCCGCCATCGACATGCTGTCCGGCCACGGAAGTCCGGCCTGGGCCAGTTTCTGCCGCACTTGCCGGTTACGGTCTTCATCGACCGGCGGGTGGACGCGGCTGATGTGGGGCACTTCGTATTTTTCCGTGATCTCCGTCAGGATGACCGCCAGGGCGCGATTGCCGTACACCTTCAGTTCCTCGATGATCTGGTGCGATTCCGTCAAGACCGGGTCCTCTTCCTGCACCTTCGCGGACCAGATCCCGGCGGCGTCCTTGTGGGGGCGCACCATCGTGAAATGCAGGTTCATCTTCCCGCGGGCGTGATCCATCGCTTTCAGTTTGTTGGCCAACTCCTGAGCCAGCGTCACCTGCTTCTCATATTTGATGCCGTGCCCCTTCTCGCCGCGCATGAGTTGGGCGGCCTGCTCATAGCTGTAGCGTCCCTTCACGTGGACCAGCGCCGTCGACACGTGGGATTCCTTCATGTTCCCCTGCGCGTCGAACTCCATGCGGGTCAGCATCGACAGCCGGTCGTGTCCCGCCAGCAAGCTGGACACATATTTGGACACCACGGGGTGGTTCATCGGATATTCGGGCACGCCGTCCTTGTTGAAGGAATAGAAGGTGTTGCCGATCTTCGCAGCGGCCCGGAACGCCGGAGTGCCGGGACGCACGAACTGTCCGACGTTGGCCGTGGCCAGATACCAGGTGTAGCTCCCGTCGGCGTGTTTTTCGATGTAATAGGCGTCGTCCAGATCGCCGGCCCCGATGGGGTCGATGGTCACGAACGGGAGATCCCGGAGGTCCTGCATCCGGGCGGCCGCCTCGGAGGAGGCGTTCTTCTTCAAGTCGTCGAATTCCCGGGCGACCATCTCGTCTTTCGCATAGTGTTCGGCCTGTTCGATGACGCCCTTCTCCATATATCCGCGGGCGCCGTTGTAGAGGGCGATGGCGTGGGCGGCGATGTCGGGGGTGATCTTGTCTCCCAACCGCTTCATCGGTTCCGCCAGGAAGCCGTCGGAGACGGGCCGCACGTGGCACAGCATGATGTCGCCGACCTGGAGGGCGGGGTCGGTCTTCAACGCGATCGGACCGAACGCCCCCTTGTAGTTCCCGTTCTCCTTGAACAAGGGGACCAACACATATTGTTCTCCCAATTTCTGGACGGTGCCGATCGTCATGTCCGCCGGATAGGCCCCGATGGGTTTCACGAAGAAGGCCATGGCCGACGGCGCCTTCTCGCTCCCCTTCCCCTTCTTCATCTGTTGTTTCCGTTCAATGTCCTTGGTGGAATAAACAACTTCCACCATGGTGAAGGTTAGGATGCCCTCCGCTTTTTCCGTCGGGATGTAGATCTTGGTCTTCTTCGCCTTCGTCTCCGCGCCGAAAGGATCCTTCTCGGCCAGCTCGATATAGGTCTTCCCCAAAGCATCGCGCCGCAAGAGACCGCGAGCCGTCTTCAATCCCGGGTTCAGCGCGGGTTTCTTGTCGTAGAACTGTTCCCATCCCCCCGTGAATTCGTCGGGCATGACCTTCGCCCCCTGCGCCCAGAGGAATTCGTCGCCGCGCTCGGCGGGCGATGGACCGGAGAGCGTAAACTCCTTCAACAGGTTCAAGGTGAGCCGACCTGTCTCCGACTCCGTCTCCGCCGCTTCAACCGTCCCGGTCTCCACCACATCCTCCGACAACGTCACAGCGGGAGGAACGGGTTCAATTTCTTCGGGAACCCGGACCGGCTCCTTCTCCTGAATCCCGGTCACCCTGACGGATTTACCCGACTTATTGATTTTCGACAGATACGAACTCAATTCGGAAAGGATTGCCGCGTGCGACGCGGCGGGTTCCAGATAGAGATGGACAAGATAGTTGTATCCTTTGAGATCTTTGGTCACATTGGCCGACACGAGGCCGATATTCTCTTTCTTGATCTCCTCCTCGAACAGGTCAATGTCCCTCTTCAACGATTGGAGTTCCCGCTTTGATTTCACGGACACGACGATGTCCGCCGGGGCTGACTTGGCGGTCGTTTCCCGGACCACGGTGGAGAGTTGGTCCACGCCGGCCCTCTTCCGGACATCCAGGACGGACCCCGACGCCGTGGTATCCAACCTCCGGATGATTTCCAGGAACGCCTGTGCGGAGTCTTCCGGGGCGGTGTCCTCATAGATATTGAGCGTCAACGTGTAACGCCGTTTCCCGTCATCCGTCTTCTTCTCGTCCTCGACGACACTGGAGACCGCGACGGAACGGGAGGGCACGGTGTTGACGACGCTGGTCACGATGGTGCGGAACGCATTCCCCATCTTCTTGGAGTCGACCACGAGCACCACCTCGCCGAGAACGCTCTTGCGTTTCCGGGAAGACGCCTTTGAGGACGATTTCGACGAGGAAGCGGGGCTGAACCTCGCGGGTTTCGGCTGTTGCGGTTTTTTCAGGGAGCCCAGAGTGATCGTCGTTCCCGACGCTTTCGCCTCATGGTATTGTTCGGCGGCGTAGGCCAGGAGATCCCACACCGGTTGGTTCAGGTACTCCAGAAAGCTGGACGGCGCCATGAAGGCGTTGTGTACGGTCCAGAGCTTCTTGGCCTCCTCGAAACTCCGTTTGCGGCCCGCGCCGTCACGGGACACTTCATAAAGGCGGTCCATGAGCCGGTCGAAACTGCCGATCTCGATGATGGTCTGCCCTTTGTCCTCGTCGCGCACGCGGCCCGACTGCATCACCATCTGCTCGATGCCGACGCCGGAAGGGCCGTGACCCCGCCACGATTTCTTGGGCCAATAGCTGTATCCGCCGATCGACTCGACGAAGAACTTCTTAGCCAGCCGGATATCGCGGAGGAGGTCCTCCTGGGCGACCGCCCCGCCGAGTTTTCCGACGGTGGCCAGCTGTTTGGCGAAATAGTCCGGATAATCGTTGGCGTATTTGACGGAGTTCGCCAGGGAGATATCCAGTTTCATCACCGACCGGCCGGCCGTGTCATAGACGTGGACGGGCAGGAGGTAGACGCCCTTGTCCGACTTTCCGGTGACCGTATTTCCGAGCGTGGCATACATCCCGAAACCGGGGAACGTGCCGGTCTTCCCCACCTCGATGCGGCCCACATTGAAGGGGAGGAATCGCCGGCCCGACAATCCCTTCTGGATCAACTCCTTGATCGAGGATTCGATCCGGCCCTGGTTCTTCAAAAGATATTCCTTGAACTTCTCATCGGTCCAGCCCGGAGGAAAGACCACCTGCAGGTCGTAATCGGGCTCGTTCCCGACGTGGGTCAGGCGCGACGTGGACCCGCGGGAGCGGACCTGGAAATGCGCCAGAGGGCTGAGGGAACGGAACATCCTCTCGATCCCAAGCTCCAGCGTTTTATTGATCTTCCTCATCTGCTTCACTTCGTCCTTCGACAAAGACACCGATTGGAGGATCTCCTCCAGGAGTGGAGATCCCGTCTCCGACCGGCTGGCGACGGACTCGGCGGAGCGCAGGAACCGCATGGCCTCGGCGGGAGGACGGCTGAAGTTGATGATGAAATCGAAACGCCGCTTCCCCTGGGACTGGGCGAAGACGCGGTCATCCAACTCCATGATGGCCTCTTTCAGGATCCGCCCGGGTTCTCCGTCGAGCGCCGCCTGGATGGAAACCACCCGCGCGTCGACCGCTTCCTGATCCAGGTTCTGTTCCTTCCAATCCATGGCATCCAAAACGAAGAGTCGGACGTTCTCTGGATCAAAGATGAAATCGATGAACTGGGCCGCCGACAGTTTGGTGGCGATGTCGCCGTTGGGAGCCACCTTGACGGGGATATGCCGGGAAGCCAGGAACTTATAGACCGCTTCGACCAGGAACGGGGTCGGCCGGCACACGTGATAGACGAAATTCCGGATCTGCCCCATCCGCTGGGTCACCTGGGGACTGCTCAGGTCTCCCCCGCGGCCGGTGGGACCGAAGATGAACCGTTGGACCATGAACGCCAGATGGCAGGCCGTCTTGGCGTAATATTTGCCTTTCGCGGACAGATCGATTCCAGCCAACTGGGAGTAGAGATCCTTCAGGCGGCCGCGATACTTGAACTCAAAAACGGTGTTCTTGTTGAGAGCGTCGAATTCCTTGACGGCGTAACTGCCGTCCCGCGCGGCCGTATGCCCCAACACCTCCCAATTGACGTCGGTGATGGCCCGGCTCAGTTCGAACCCGGAAAGAGCGGTCCGCCGACGGAACACCGTGGAATAGATACCGTCTACTTCTCCCCAGAATCCCTTAAAATCGGCGGTGTTGGAATCCGCCGTGACGTTGTAGACGATCTTGGGAAGGATCAGCTTATAATAGGTGTTCACCATGACAGGGTTGGTGGGGTTCCACAACAAGAGGTCGGCCAACTCCCCGAGGAGTTCCTCCGTCACGTCGGACTCTTCGGGAAAACTCCGCTGGTATTGGACAGCCCGCAGGAACCCATCGACGAGTTCGGCCAAGGAGACGCTCATCCCGGTCGACACGTGGGCTTTGATCAACCCGTTCAAAAGACGGAAAATCATTTCCCCGCTGGCATCTGGGGTCAATCCCAGCTTCGCGCCCGACAATTTCGTCAGGGCCGAATAGATCTGCAATCCGCTGACAGACTCCTCGGCCCCGAAGAGGGCCCGCAGGATCAGGTCCGTCGGATTCCCGCTGGCGCGAAGGGCTTCTTCCGAGATCAGTGTGGCCAGCCCGTAACGGCTGATCTTGAAATCGATCCGCTTCGGGTCGCCGGAAACGACGAACAATCCGTCCCTCTCCGGCTCATATCCGAGCCGCAGGGCCACATCGGCGATCACCTTGTCGACGTAGGGGGCATAGTCCGTCTTGGCGATGGGCGTTATCTTGACCGCGGACGTCCAGAAAGCCGGCGGGAGCGCCGACCGGTCGATCCCCTCGGAATCCTGGTCCAGGATCTGGATCCCCTGTTGGGCCGCGATCCAGTCCCCCACCGCCAACTGGACCGCCATCCTTTCCTCGGGGAGTGTGTTCTGGAGAACCATCTCGTGAGCGTCCTCGGCGGTAAAACCCTGGTGGATCAGGACGATTTCGGTGAGTTCGTGCTTGAAAACGGATTTCAGGACGTGGGCGGGCATGTTCAGGAGGGACTTCTGGAGAGTCAACATATATGGGCTATCGGGCCCGGCACGGGTGATCTGTCCCAACAGATGAAGGTCCGGAGAGACGATCAACTCGGGAGAATCACTGATCTGGAGGGTCACCTGGATGGGCGTATCGAGGCCCGTGCCCAACAGGGTGACCGGAGAATAAAAATCGATCTTTTCGAGATGCGGATAATCCTCGTCGCCCAATTCCACCTGCACGTCGGTCAAGGACTCGAATATGTGTTCGTCCGCGAGACCGATGCTCTGATAGACCATATATTTGTAAAAAACTTCCATCGGGGACGTGAGCGCGGCGGCCAGGGTCGGGATTCCCAGACGCATCAGAAGGTTTTGATGCACGTCCCACAGGCGTTGGACCAGATCGGCGGCCGAACCGTCGAGGTAAGCCCCCCGAACGGGTGAACCGGAAGATATCTGCTCTTCCAGACGGCCACGATCCTCATCTGACATCCGATTCCATGCATCCCGCAGGCGTTCCTGGACGGCCTGCTTCTGCACTCCTTTCTTCGCCATGGCGACCTCATGGTAAAGGTCGTCCAACACGTCGCGCAGATCGCCGGTCCTGACCTCTTCCGCCGTCAGCGACGGCTGATAGAACGGATTGGCCGCCTCCGTCAGGAGCGACAACGCCTCGGTGAGCCGGGTGCGGGCTTTGGAGGCGCTCAGCGTCTCTTCTTGAAAATAGATGAAATCGACGTTCTGGACCGTGAGGTCGGCCATCAAGACCTTGTTTTTCGGGGTGACCGGCGGGAGGGACTCGATGATCTTTTGTCCCCACAGGGTCTGGCCGGCGCGGGCGACCGTGGCCAGATAGATGGTCAATCGGCTGTTCCGCGGAGATTGCTTCAACCATTTTTCTCCGCCGGCGACCACTTCCAGATCCTCGATGTCCAGCTCCGATTCAAGTTCCAGGAACACCTTCTTGGGTTTCCGGTCGCCCTTCAACGTGACGAACAGGTCGATGTCCTCGGGACGACGGGACGGTTCGTTGATGAAACTGCCGTAACCCTGGACGCTCAGGAGTTCTTCGTCCGGAAATTCCGCGCGGAGCGCGTCGAGGATCCGTCCGATCACCGCGTAACGTTTCTCGATGACCGCCCAATCCTCCGCCGTGTAACGGGCGTAACGCGGATTGGACTTCAAAAGTTGCAGGGCCTCCTCCGTCGTGTCGATGCGCCCGATATCGTCGGGCAAGGGCCATTCGTCGGGCTGGTTGCCGTCGGTCCGCAGATCTTCGGCGGAAACGCCGAGCGACTGGAGGACCGCCCGGTCGGTCTGGTCCAGATCCTTCACCGAGCCGGCCTGCCGGACCACGAAATCGTCCATCCACTTTTCCACCGATGGCGGGAGAACGGGGGCCGAGGGCGCCTCGGGGACTTCCCGTACCGGCGTCTCAGTCGACGCCTCGAGGGACCGTTGGGCCGAGATCAACACGGCCTTCCAACCGGTCTTATGGGCGATCGCCGACGGGGAGGTCAGGGTGTCGGTCATCTTCCGGACCATTTCCCGCGGTTTGTCGCCGGAGGTCACGGAGGACGGGAAAGACAGCGTCTTCACATAACGATGGAGGTTCTGGACGAGTCCCGCCAAATCCAGGGAACCCGATTCGTAGGACTGACCGAGCAGAGCGCGCCAATCCGCCTCCCCCATGAAAGGCCACACCGCGTGGAGTGACACCGCCAAATCTTTTTTATCGTCCGCGGGCAGGCCGACCACGGCGCCGTCTTGGATCCACCGCCGGACATTCTCTTCCCCGATCTCAAGGACCGTCAGATCCCGCCGGTCCACGGTCCCCATGATGAACGGGACATCGGATTCGGCGCCGGCGATCGAACCCGCCACGAACCAGCGACCCTCTCGTTGGAACGGCTTGGCCACGACCGCCACATCGCGGATGAGCCCTTCCTGACCGGGATACGCCGCGGCCCAGCCGTCGATGAGCTTGGAAAAACTCTGGAGTCGTTCCGGATGTTCGGCCAACAGTTCGGTGGCCATGAGGATCGAGGCGATCTGTTTCTGGAAAAATGTTTTTTGGAGTTTGCTGGGGGACCGCAACGCTCCCACGGCCCGCTCCAGCTCCCGCTGAAACACCCGCTGACGGTTCCGGATCCCCTCCGACACCATCGGGACGACGGCGGAAGGGCGTGTCAGTGAAGGGCGGATGACCTCATAGGAGACCCGCTGGGACCGGAGGCCCGTCACGATTCCATCGGTGTGAAATCCGCCGGCCACGAGCACGGCCCGGGAGGACTTTTCCCGCCGCATCGCTTTCAACGTGTTCCCGACCAGGACCGCGTCGCGCTGATGGGCCAATTCGTAATAGGAACGGACCAGCCCGTCCATCCGGGCGAAATCCGATTCGGACGACAGCAAGACCTTCAGATCCCTCAGCGAGGATTCGGGGCGGAGCCCTCCGCCCCAGTCCGAGGAGGACAATTCCTTCAGGGCGGACGACCAATCGACAGAGGACGACATCTTCTGGAGGCGGTCCCAATCCTTGGGCGAAAGACTCAGGGACCAGTAGAGGCCCTGGAGCCGCGTCCACTCGGCCAGACCCAACACGCGGCGCACCGTCGGGTCGTCGCTCAACCGGGCGAAAAGATCTTTTTGAAGACGGGACAATTCCTCGGCAAAACGGGTCTGGTCCAGCGATTGTTGGAGGGTGAGATATTCTTCATAGAGACGGGTCTGGGGAGCCTCGGTTCCCGTGGTCTTCGACCAGTCCGTCAGCTTCCTGGTGAAATCCAGCGGTGACAGACGGCCCAGACGAAAATCCAGGGCCGCGTTCAGACAGACCGCCGCTTCCTGCGGGGACACCGTCTCCGCGACGCGGCGAAGGACGGCCTCCCGTTCCCGCTGAAGGACCGTCGTGTCGAGCCGACGTTCCAGCCGGGAGACTTCCACGGCCAGGGAGACGTTGGGGAATGCCGCCCAATCAAACCCGGCGGGGATGAAAGTGGGGAGCTTGACCAGATAGTCGTGCAGAGAGATCCGTTGATCCTCGAAATCGGATTGGAGTCGGTCCAGACGCCGGAGCGAATCCGGGAAGACGCGTTGCTTGACCCCGGCCAGATACCGTTCCACGTCCTGAAAAGGTCCCGACAGGGACCGGCGATAGGAGTCGGTCTGCGTCCTGGTCTGAAGATGGCGCTGATACAGGTCCGGGTCCTCGACGCCGACGATGCGGACGACGCCGGGTTGGTGGATCATGGCCAGATATTCTTCTCCGGTCAGATCGGCCTGGTTCAAGAAGAACTCGGCGACACGGGCCTTGACCTTGTCGTCGGGGAAAGCGGAAAGCCAATCCGTGGGGACTTCTCCCACCGCGCCTTCGACGCAGACGAGCAACGGATCGGGAGAGCGGTCGTCCTGGTCACTGCGGGGCGCAGTCAGAAAGGATCGGATGATCGTGGCGGCGTTGGCCTGGGCCGCCGGCATCCCGTGCGCGTCTTGGATGTGATAAACGGTCTGGGGGTCTTCCCGCTGGAACCAATGGGAATCGGCCGTCTCTCCCGCTTCCCGAGGGAACTCATGGGAGAACTGCGTCGACACCGCCGGTAACGGTTCTTCCCCCGGCCGATACAACGCGGCTTCCGCGTAGGGAGCCCCGATCGTGGAGAAAAGGAAAACCGACGCCATCCCCGTCGCGGCCAGCCGCCTCAGGGTCTCCATCGAGAAACCGATCTTGATGTATGGATGTCTCATACTTATATGTATATATTAAGGAGTCTGCATTAAGGAACGAAGAGGTGAATGTAACAATGATGTAAACTTATGTTCCGTCTTCAAATTAAATGATATCATCGGAAAAGACGATAAAAAGTTCCCGGGAGGATCGAGACCATGGATAAAAATGTCGACTTAAAGGATGTCCTTCATGTCCTGAGGAAAGACCCCTACGTGACAGCCCTCCAGAAATTGAGGCGGATGGGGGTCCTCCAGAAGCACTCCATCCAATCCGAACTGGGCGAATGGGTCGCACAGAAGATCTTCGGGGGAACGCGGATGGGGTCGACCCATCCGACCTACGACCTGGTCGGCACCGACAAGAAAACCTATCAGATCAAGACCCACAACCGCCTGGAAACCCACCTCAACCGCTGTTCTTCCGTCGGGCATAAACACGCCGACATCTACGTCATCTTCCTCCTCCGGGAAGATCTCAGTCTGGACAAGGCCCTGGGCGGAACCCTGAAAGAACTGCAGGAGAGCAACGCGTTGAGGTTGGACAAGCACGGCCAAAAGCTGCATTGGGGCATGATGCCGGAACTCACTCCGGAGAAAGCCCGCGAGTTGGGGGCTTTGGATATCGAGCCGCTGAAAGTCTGGAAAAATTCAGTCTCCAAAAAATCGCCCTCGGATTCGATCTAATCCCATCGCCCCCTCTCCGTGTTCCGCCGGCTCGTTGTATCATTTCTGAGCGCCAGCGTCCTGTTGGGGGGATGTCCCGCCCCCTCCCGGTCATGGGAAGAAAAGGGACACGTCCTCATCAACGGGCACGCCATCGACTCGCTGCCGGAACCGCTCCGTGGTTTCTTCAGCACCCATCGATCAACGATGGAAAAACGCTCCCAAGACCCTGATTATTGGAAGCTGGATGATGAGGAAGAGCGCCGTTACCACTACATCGACATCGACGCTCTGAGACCCTATCCCTTCACGGATTTCCCTCTCGACTACGAAGCCGCCACGCGCGCGTTCGGGCGGCTCCGTTTGAGGGAGGAAGGGGAACTCCCGTGGCGCATCGAGGAATATTTCGACATCCTGGTTCAAGATTTCGAGAACGGCCAATGGGAAGACGCCGCCTACACGGCCGCGATCCTGGGGCACTACGTCGCCGACCTGCATCAACCCCTGCACACGACCAAGAATTATGACGGAGACCTGACGGGTAACAAAGGCGTCCATTCCCGATTCGAGGGGAACCTCCTCGACCGGTTGGGCGATCTGACCCTCTCGGTCTCCTCCGCCGTCTATGTGGAGGACCCCGTCGCCTCGACGCTGGAAGTCGTCCGCTCGGGATATCCCCTGATCCGGACCATACTCCAGGCGGACTCCGAAGCCGGGCGGGCGGCCTCGGGAGACGAGGAGCGTTATTTGGGGATCCTTGAACAAAAGTTGCGGCCTCTCGTTGAGAAGCGTCTCTCCGAAGCCTCCTCCTTTTTAGGATCTCTGATCTACTCGGCCTGGTCTCTCGCCGAAAAACCGAATCCCCCCTCTTCTCCGTCGGAATAATAACCCTCCTCTTCGTCCGGTTCCAAAATCCCCATTGACAAAATCGGGGAGCTCTGTTACACTGAGCATTAGCACATTGTTGTGCGTTTGTTTTCGGGACAGCGGAGTCCTCCCAAGGCCATGAGGCCGGGGAGGATTTTTATTTTGGGCTGATCCCGCCGCTTTGAGACAACGGCGTCTTGGCTTCCGGTCGTTTCGGAGGCGAAGGCGCCGTTTTTTTTCGGCCCGAGCCCCGGACACCTGTTGAAGCGGAGCGGCAAAACCACCAACAGGAGGAAATACCATGTCGAGAATCAAACTGTGTCTGGGGGGCTGTCTGTTTTTGACGCTCCTTGTCTGGGGACTGATAAGACCGGTCCCCGTCGCGTCCGCCGAAGAACCGGTCATCGCATCCGCCGCGGTCGCCGCGCCCGTGCCTTCGCCGACGCTGGAGGAGAGGTTGGGAGAGATCACCAAAACATTGTCAGACCGCAAGGTGGCGTCCGACACCCTCTGGGTGCTCATCACCGCCATGCTGGTGTTCTGGATGAACGCGGGGTTCGCCCTCGTGGAATCGGGATTCTGCCGTGCGAAGAACGCGGTGAACATCCTGTCCAAGAACTTCATCGTCTTCGCCGTCTCGTCCATCGCCTTCTATGCGTTGGGCTGGGGACTCATGTTCGGCGACGGCAACGGGTTCCTGGGGCTGAAAGGGCTTTTCTTCCTCGGAGGAGCCGACAACAGTCCCGCCACGGCCGAGGCCTATCAAGGAGTCTATTCGGCCTTGAACTGGACGGGGGTTCCGCTGGCCGCCAAGTTCTTCTTCCAGTTGGTGTTCGCGGGAACAGCCGCCACGATCGTATCCGGCTGTGTGGCGGAACGGATCAAATACGTCAGCTTCATTGCCTTCTCCTTCCTTCTGGTGGCGTTCATCTATCCCGTCACGGGCCACTGGATCTGGGGCGGCGGATGGCTGGCCAAACTGGGCTTCTGGGATTTCGCCGGCTCCACCGCGGTCCACACCGTCGGCGGAGTGGCGGGATTGGCCGGAATACTTCTGCTCGGACCGCGGCTGGGTAAGTACCGCGCCGATCACAGCGTGAACGCCATCCCGGGACACAACATGACCTCCGCCACGCTGGGGACCCTCATCCTCTGGCTGGGCTGGTTCGGGTTCAACCCCGGTTCCACCATGGCGGCGGATCCCGCTTCCATCAGCCACATCATCAACACCACCAACATGGCCGGAGCGGCGGGACTCCTCTCCGCCACGCTGCTGGCCTGGATCTTGCTCGGAAAACCGGACCTCGGCATGACCATCAACGGTTGTCTGGCGGGTTTCGTGGCCATCACGGCTCCCTGCGCCTTCGTGAGTCTGCCGAGTTCGCTCATCATCGGCGCCCTCGCGGGAGTGCTGGTGGTCTACGCCGTGCTGTTCTTCGACCGGTTGAGGATCGACGATCCGGTGGGCGCGCTCGCCGTCCACCTGTGCAACGGCGTGTTCGGCACCCTGGCCGTCGGCCTCTTCGCCCAGGACAAGATCACGGGCGTATCCACGGGCAACGGTCTCTTCTATGGCGGGGGTTTCAAGCTGCTCGGCATCCAGGCGTTGGGGTCACTGAGCGTCATCGCCTTCACGTTCGTCCTGGCCCTCCTCTTCTGGGGATTGATCAAGATCGTGCTGGGAATGCGCGTGACCCGTGACGAGGAAATCAGGGGACTCGACATCGACGAACATGGGATGGAGGCCTACGCGGGCTTCCAGACCTGGCTGACGGACTTCGGCATCGCGACACCCGTCGGAGGCAATGACAATCCCGCGCCGGAAAAAGTGCCGGCTGAAAGGAGATAAACCATGAAACTCATCATCGCTCTCATCCAGCCCCACAAACTGCCGGACGTCAAAGAAGCCCTCAACGCCGCCGGAGTGAACAAGATGACGGTCTTGAACGCCCTCGGCGCCGGCCAACAAGGGGGATACGCGGAATCTTTCCGCGGCGTGAAATACGAGACGAACCTGTTGAAAAAGGTCCGTTTGGAGATCGCCGTGAACGACGACTTCGTCCAGCCCACCGTCGACGCCATCATCAAGGGCGCCCGGTCGGGCAAGATCGGAGACGGGAAGATATTCGTCCTCGACCTGCCCGAATGCATCCGCATCCGGACGGGGGAAACAGGCCCCGCGGCCATCGGTTGATGTTCGCCGACAGTCAGGAAATAACCAGAGGAGAGGGGGCCGCAGAGCCCCCTCTCCTCAAAAAAAAGGAGAATACCATGTGTTATAGAAAAATCGTTTCATCCCTCAGTATCGTCGGCCTGCTGCTGGCCGGCGGGATCACCGCCCGCGCCGAAGGGCCGACGATCAGCGGGTTCGTGGACGTGGGTTACAACTACAACCTCAACGGACTCAAGAACAACACCCTGCGTTCCTTCGACGCCAACGCCAACGCCCTCACGCTCCAAAACGCGGAGATGGTTCTCGAAGGAAAACTCGAGAGCGGCGTTTCCTATCGCGCCGACGTGGATTACGGGTATGACGCCTCCTGCATCCACTCGGCGGGGTTCGTCTCCGGCGGTGCCAACGCCCAAGTCGACCTGCAACAGGCCTACATGAGCATCCCTCTCTCCAAAGTGGGGGGTTCTTTGACGGTCGGTAAATTCGTCACGCTCCACGGCGCCGAAGTGATCGAAGCCAAGGACAACTTCAACATCTCCCGCGGCTTCCTCTTCAATTACGCCATCCCCTTCACCCACACCGGAATGAAGTGGGACAGGGGTTGGGGAGACCGGCTCACGACAACCGTGGGGCTGGTGAACGGCTGGGACAACATGCAGGACAACAACAAGGGAAAGACCCTGCATGCCATGGCGTCCTACGCGCCCTGCCCCAAAACCGCCCTGACGCTCGGAGGGACCTACGGACCCGAACAGACGTCTCCGGATCCGGTCGCAGGTTCATCCACGGAAAAAAACAGCCGCGGATTGGTGGACACGATCCTCAAGCTGGTTCCTTCCGACAAACTGACACTCCTGGTGAACCATGACTGGGGCGTGGAGGAAGGGCTGGCTCCCGCCGGCACGGACACCACCCAGAATTGGCAGGGACTGGGCGTCCATGCACAATATCTCCTCACGAAGTCCTTCGCCGTCGGCCTCCGCTGGGAGACACTCGACGACGAGGGGTCTCGCACCGGCGCCGAGCAGGTGCTCCATTCGGCGACCGGCACGGCCCAATACAAGATCGACGGTGTGACCTATCGGTTGGAATACCGGCGGGACATGTCCACGCAAAAAGTATTCCTGGATTCCGCCGGTCTTCCCAAGGATACTCAAGACACGATCGGACTCCAGATGATCGTCGGTTTCTAAGTCGGAACAAGGAAAGGCAGGGGCCCGTCCAAAGCCCCTGCCTTTCCCCTCCCGACGCCCGCCCGCCAGAAATGTGCTAAAATAGCTCTGTTAGAAACCGCCTGTTCCCTCCAGCGGCGGGCCGCTCCATACAACCCACACGGCTGTTGGATATTCGCGCCAGATCCTCTTCATCTGTGTTTTTCCGCTGGAGAAAGCGGGGTTCACGGTCCGTTGCGGACCCATCAACACGAATTGAGATCCCCATGTCATTGACACTCCATGAAATGGCCGGGTTGTTGAACATCCCGCCCGAAACGCTCCGACGACAAATCGGCAAGGGCCGTACGCCCGTCCGAACGGTCAGGGACCAATACCGGTTCAACCTGTCCGAATGGCTGGAATGGGCGGCGCTCCACCCCTCCGCGTTACCCGAACACAACCACACCGATTCGACGACCTCCTCCGTCTCCATCGAATCGGCCCTGAGATCCGGAGGAGTCCACCACGATCTTCCCGGAAAGGACCGGTCCGAGATCCTGAAGCAGATGGCGGCGCGGATCCAACTGCCCGCTTCGATCGACAAGTCCCATCTCTTGAACATCCTTTCAGCCCGGGAAAAGATGGCGACGACCGCCGTGGGAGACGGATTGGCCATCCCCCACGTCCGGATGCCTCTGGTGTTCCGGCTGTCCCAACCCGTTATGGCCCTGTTCTTTCTTCAGGATCCCGTCGATTTCGGCGCTCTCGACGGAAAGCCCGTGAGGACCCTCTTCCTTTTCCTCAGCCCGACCGTGAAAACCCACCTGACCCTTTTTTCCAGATTGATCCGGATCATCCATCATCGCCGGATCAAAAAAATGTTATCCCTTAAGCCGGAAGCGGACCAGATCCTGGCCGCCGTTCAGGAAATCGAAACATCTTTCCAAGAACAGGGGAGGACGGCGTGATTTTGTTGTGGACCTCGCTCGTCCTGATGATCTTCAGCGGGGGTCTCTCACTGTTTCGGCGGCACCCGTCGTCCCCTCGCTGGAGCGTCGCGGGCCTTGTGACGGCCTGCCTGATCGGGATCGTTCCGGCCGTTCACTCCCTCTGGACCGGCGCGTCGTCGGAAACCCGGCTGCCCTGGAACATCCCCGGAGGAGCCTGCCATTTGGGGATCGATCCTCTGACGGCCTTCTTTCTCATCCCGATCTTCCTCCTCTCCTCCCTGGCGGCCGTCTATGGATTGGAATATCTCCAGGGGAAACAGCCGGTATCCTGGTTCTTCTACGGGCTCCTGGTGGCGGCGATGGTCGTCACCGTGAGTGCGCGCAACGGGATCCTGTTCCTGATGGGCTGGGAGATTATGACATTGAGTTCCTTCTTCCTCGTCACAGCCGAACACGAAAAACGGGAAGCGCGGCAGGCCGGCTGGACGTATCTGGTGGCGGCTCACATCGGGACGGCGTTCCTCCTGGTCTTGTTCCTGCTGTTGAGCCGTTCGTCGGGATCGATGGATTTCGATTCATTCAAGGGCCTTTCTCCGTCGGAAACGGCCCCGGCCTGGCTCCTGTTCGTCTGCGCGGTCATCGGTTTCGGGACGAAAGCCGGATTCATGCCCCTGCACATCTGGCTCCCGGAAGCGCACCCCGCCGCCCCCAGCCATGTCTCCGCCGTGATGTCGGGGGTCATGATCAAAACCGGGATCTATGGATTATTGAGGTTCCTCTTCTATCTGGGGGCTCCCTCCCCATGGTGGGGATGGACGTTCATCGGGATCGGCCTCACATCGGGAGTGATCGGCGTCCTGTTCGCTTTGGCGCAACACGATCTCAAAAGACTGCTGGCCTATCACAGCGTCGAGAACATCGGCATCATTGCGCTGGGAATGGGCGTGGGATTCCTCGGCCTCAGCGGTGGATCGACTCCCTTGGCCGTATTGGGTTTCGGCGGAGCCGTCCTTCACGTCCTCAACCACGCCCTGTTCAAAGGCCTCCTCTTCCTCGGTGCGGGCGCCGTGCTCCATTCCACACACACCAAAGACATCGACCATCTCGGCGGTCTTCTGAAGAAGATGCCCTGGACGGGGATCTCCTTCCTCGTGGGGGCTGTCGCCATCTCGGGCCTTCCGCCCTTCAACGGGTTCATCAGTGAGTTCATGATCTATCTGGGTTGCTTCAAAGGGCTCTCGCCGGTTCATCCTTCGACGGGGCCGCTCATCGCCGCCATGACCGGGCTGGCCCTCATCGGAGGATTGGCCGCCGCCTGTTTCTCGAAGGCGTTCGGCATCGTTTTCCTGGGAGAACCCCGGAGCGCCCATGCCGCCGGAGCCCATGAGGTGGGAATGCCGATGAAGTTCCCCATGATGTTCCTGGCCGGCGGCTGCCTGCTCATCGGGATCTTCCCCACGCTGGCGCTTCGCGCCATCAAACACCCGCTCGCCCAACTAATCCCGAACCTCGCGGTCACCCTGAACGACGACCTCTCGATGGCCGAGAGAGCCCTGTCCATGATCTCCTGGAGCGCCGGCGCGCTCATCGGACTGATCCTCCTGTTCGCTCTGGGTTACCGCCTCTTCTGGCGGGGGCGTCGCGGCGGCTCGGCCCCCACGTGGGATTGCGGGTATGCATTCCCTTCCGCGCGCATGCAATACACCGCCTCCTCTTTCGCCCAGCCCCTCACGGACCTGTTCTCCCCGCTCCTTAGAAGCGAGCAGATAGGGTCGCCCGGGAAAGACCTCTTCCCGAAAGATTCGCACCTCGTCACGGAAACACCCGACGTTTTCTGGAAAGAATTTTACCGCCCCGTCCTTCACCGGATCCAGAACCTGCTGGCCCGAGGACGGATTCTCCAGCACGGGCGCCTCCAACTTTATGTGTTCTACATCGTCATCACCCTGATCGCCGTGTTCCTCCTGGAAATGAGGAACCCATGAATCCCTCTTCCCTCCTCTGTCTCCTGGCGGCCTGGACATTGTCCCCTCTGCTCCTGGGGATCATCAACCGCACCAAAGCCGTCTTCGCGGGTCGGCGCGGATCGCCGCTCCTCCAGCCCTATCATGACCTCCTCAAACTTTTCAGGAAAGACCTGGTGATCAGCCGGACCACCACTTGGGTATTCGTGGCGGGCCCTCTGGCGGGATGCGCCATCCTGGGAATGTCCACGTTCCTGATCCCTTTCGGCGGATCTCCGTCGATCCTACGCTTTTCGGGAGACATGATCCTGTTCGCCTACCTTCTGGGATTGGCGCGGTTCATGACCGTCCTCGCCGCCCTCGACACGGGTTCCAGTTTCGAGGGAATGGGAGCCAGCCGCGAAGTCCAGTTCTCGGCCCTCGCAGAACCGACCCTCTTCCTGGCGCTGGCCGGATTGACGCTCTCGACGGGTGAACTCTCCCTGAGCGGCCTCTTTTCCGCCAACTCCACCCTCCATCGCGGCGGAATGGCGGTGCCCCTCGCGCTGATCGCCGTGGCCCTGTTCATCCTCTTCCTGGCGGAAAACGCGCGGATCCCCGTCGATGATCCGAACACGCATCTGGAACTGACCATGATCCATGAAGTCATGGTATTGGACCACAGCGGGCCCCTCCTGGGCCTGATCCAATACGGCGCGGCGCTCAAACTCTGGGTCCTGGGGGCGATCCTCTGGAACACCCTCTGGCCTTTTTCGACCGGTCACAACGGAGCCGACGCCGGGATCGCACTCGTGGGAATGATGGGACTGGCCGTCGGGGTGGGAGTGGTCGAATCCGTCATGGCCCGACTGCGCCTACTGCGGGTTCCCGCACTCCTGACCGGCGCCGGCGCGTTGGCACTCATCTCCCTCATCTTCATCGCGAGGCTTTAGACGTCCATGACGATCGATATCCTGTGGATCCTCTTCATCGTGTCCAATTTTTTCCTCCTGGGCTCCAGCCGGCTCCACACCTACATCCGCGTCATCTCATTGCAGGGGTTTCTCCTGAGCGTTCTGCCGTGGTTCTCGGAAGGCCCCGTGTCGGGCCACATCGTGGCCATGTCACTGATCAACGGATCGACGAAAGGCATCCTCTTCCCCTGGCTCCTCTCCCAAGCCATCCGGCGCGCCGAAGTCCGGCGGGAGATCGAACCGTTCATCGGATACGGGTCCTCCCTTTTCATCGGGCTGCTGGGCCTCCTGACCTCCTTTTGGATCGGGAACCGGCTCATCCCGCCGACAGCCACGTCCGTGTTCACCGCCGCCATGGCCCTGTTCACCCTGTTCGTCGGGCTGTTCCTCATCATGAGCCGACGGAAAGCCATCACCCAGGCGCTGGGATATCTGGTGATGGAGAACGGCATCTCGATTCTGGGGATGGCCCTCCTCCAACATGACCCGGTCGTTGTGGAATTAGGGATACTCTTGGACGCCTTCGCGGCGATCTTCGTCATGGGGATCATCATGTTCCACATCAATCAGGAATTCGACCACATGGACACGGACCGGCTCAACCAGCTCAAGGACTGACCGACATGATCCCGGCCCTCCTCCTCATCCCGACCCTGGCCGCGCTCCTCGCGTTCGTTCTTCCGTCGGTCCGCGGAAGGCGCGTCACGCTGGTCTCCTCCGCGCTGGCTCACCTGGTGATCACCGGTCTCTGTTGGATCCGCCGGCCGGTCCCCGCCCTGTCGGGTTGGTTGTCCCTGGATCCGGCCGGACTTCTCTTCCTTTCCATCGCCAGCCTGCTGTTCACGACGGCCGCCATCTACACCGTGGGGTCCCTTCGGGACGAATCGCCGGAACGGATCCCTTCTTCCCGGGAAGACGATTTCTTCTTCTCTCCGGAATCCGAGAACGTCTTCATCGGATGTCTTCTCCTTTTTCTGGCCGCCATGACGGCCGTGACGCTGTGCCAACATTTCGGCCTTCTTTGGGTGGCGGTCGAAGCCACCACCTTGGCGAGCGCCCCCCTCATCTATTTCCATCGGAGTCCCCGGTCCCTGGAGGCCACTTGGAAATACCTGATGATCTGTTCCGTCGGCATCGCCCTGGCCCTGGTCGGAAATTATTGTCTGACCGCGGCGCTGGCGATCGACGGCGGGGCCGACGTCTCCATGACCGTCTCGGAACTCATGAGGCAGGGAACGAGTTTCAACAAGTTGTGGTTGAAAGCCTCGTTCCTGTTCTTCCTGGTCGGTTATGGCACCAAGATGGGACTGGCCCCTCTGCACACATGGCTTCCCGACGCCCACAGCGAAGCCCCGTCGGCCGTCTCGTCGCTCCTGTCCGGAGCCCTCCTCAACTGCGCGTTCCTCTCCCTCTACCGCATCCACCAGGTCTGCGACGCCGCCGGGCTCGGTCTGTTCACACAGGACCTCTTCCGGCTCTTCGGAATCCTGTCCATGGGAGTGGCCACCCTGTTTCTTCTGAGTCAGAGCGACTACAAACGGATGCTGGCCTATTCCAGTGTGGAACACATGGGGATCCTTTCCCTTGGGATGGGTCTCGGTCCCCTCGGCTTGTTCGGGGCCCTCTGGCACAGCCTCAACCATTCCTTGTCGAAATCGTTCCTCTTCCTGACGGCGGGAAACCTCTTGACGTTCTACAAGACCAAATCCACCCGGCAGATCCGAGGCATCCTGAAAAAATTTCCCATCACGGGGATCCTCTGGATGGCGGGATTCTTCGCGATCACCGGGACGCCGCCCTTCGGTACCTTCTTCAGCGAATTCACGATCCTGAAGGCCATCCTGGAACAAGGCCGGATCGGTCTCACGTTCCTCTATCTCGGTTTTCTGGCGCTGGCCTTTATCGGGATGTCCAGGATATTTCTCAATATGTCCCAGGGAGAACCGGATGAGACCGTTCCGTCGGCGAACGCCCGAAAGGAACCCTGGATCCGGGTGCTCCCGCCGCTGATATTGGCGGGTCTCAGTCTTCTGCTGGGTTTTTATCTCCCGGAAGGATTGATGCGCGTGTTGCAGGAGGCCTCCCGTTATATCCCGGGATAAAATCAAATGACGAGATCTCCCCACATGCGGAACGGCGAAACCATTTCCATCGGGTCAATCCCGTCGTTGTCGTTCAATGAATTCCGGCACGAAGTCCTCTCGGACCTCCAGCCGGGCGGAAGGCTCGCCACGATCTTCTCACTGCCCCTCCCGAACGGACGACACCGGCTCGTCGTCGTCAGTCTCGACGGAAAGGAAGGGGTGCTGCGGCCCTGCTCCACCGAGATCTCCCAGAGATACCCCTCACTGACCGCCGACAGCCCCCAGTTCCACCTCTTCGAGCGTGAACTCGCCGAACAATGGGGTCTTCATCCCGTCAATCACCCGTGGTTGAAGCCCGTGCGGTTCCATCCGCCCTACGCGCCGGTCCCGACCATTTTCAGCGAGGACGGAGCGGTCCCCATCCCGGGCCGGATGCCCTTCTTCCAAGTCCACGGAGAGGAGATCCACGAAGTGGCCGTGGGCCCCGTCCACGCCGGGATCATCGAACCGGGTCACTTCCGGTTCCAATGCCACGGCGAAAAAGTCCTTCATCTCGAGATCTCTCTGGGATACCAGCACCGCGGGATTGAACGCCGGTTGACCGGCGGGCCCGACCGGAGGACGATTCATTACATGGAGACCGCCGCCGGCGACACCACCGTCGGCCACGCCACCGCCCATTGTGAACTCGTCGAATCGCTGGCGGGAGTGGAAGCGCCGCTCCGCGCACAAGCCCTCCGGGCCGTCGCCCTTGAACTGGAACGACTGGCCAACCACACGGGCGATCTGGGGGCGCTGGCCGGCGACGTCGGATTCCTCCCCACCGCCTCCTACTGCGGGCGATTGCGCGGGGATTTTCTGAATTTGACCGCCCTCCTCTGCGGCAACCGGTTCGGGCGCGGACTGGTCATCCCCGGCGGAACGGGTTTTGACGTCGACGCAGCGATCGTCTCCGAACTGATGGACCGCCTGAACCGGACGCTGGCCGACGTCAAGAACGCCGTCGACCTCCTCTGGTCCACTCCTTCCGTGATGGGTCGGTTCGAAGACACGGGGACGCTGACGCGCGACCACGCCCGACGACTGGGACTGGTCGGAGTCGCCGCCCGCGCCTGCGGACTCGAACGGGACGTTCGGTTCGAATGTCCGTCCGGACTCTTCAGGTTCGCCCACATCCCCGTATCCACCTATTCATCCGGCGACGTCTTCGCCAGGGCCCATGTCCGCTGGCTCGAGATCGAACGCTCGGCGCGGTTCATCCGGGAACAACTCCAATCCCTTCCGGAAGGACCCGTTCAGGTCCCCCTCACTCCATTTAAATCCAACACCCTGGCGGTGAGTTTGATCGAAGGCTGGCGGGGCGAGATCTGCCACTCGGCGATGACGGACGATCAGGGCCGATTCGCCCGATACAAGATCGTGGATCCCTCGTTCCACAACTGGACCGGGTTGGCTCTGGCCATGCGGAACCAGCAGATTTCGGATTTTCCTCTTTGCAATAAGAGTTTCAATCTTTCATATTGCGGACACGATCTCTAGAAAAGGATGACCCCGACGCCATGTTGAAGATCATCGCCGCTCGTTTCCGCCAGGGATTCAGGACGGCTCCCTATCCGAAAACCGCCCCCTCCCTGCCGGACCGGTTCCGCGGGAAACCCATCATCGACTCATCCCGGTGTCCCGACGATTGCCGCCGTTGTGTGGAGGCATGCCCGACGGAGGCCCTCCGAAAGACCGGGGATTCCCTCCAGATGGACCTGGGTCGATGCCTTTTCTGCGCCGACTGCGAAAAGATCTGCCCTTCACACGCCGTTTCATTTTCCAAAGACCATCGGTTGGCCGTCCGTTCGCGGAAAGACCTGATCCTCACCGGGGAACCCTTGCGGTTGGCCGACGCACTGGACGGTAAGATGCGCCGCCTGTTCGGCCGATCCCTCAAATTGAGGCAGGTGAGCGCGGGCGGATGCAACGCGTGCGAAGCCGATGTGAACGTGCTCAACACCCTCGTCTTCGACCTGGGACGGTTCGGCATCCAGTTCGTGGCCTCTCCGCGACATGCCGACGGCCTTTTGATCACGGGGCCCGTCACACAAAACATGGACCTGGCCTTGCGCAAGACCTTCGAGGCCTTACCGTCGCCGGCCGTGGTCATCGCCGTGGGTTCCTGCGCCATCTCGGGCGGCCCCTTCATCGGGCATCCGGAAATCGCCGGATGTCCCGAGAAAAACATCCCGATCGATCTTTTCATTCCCGGATGTCCCCCGCACCCCTACACCATCCTCGACGGACTCCTGCGCCTGTTGGACCGGTTGGAAAGCTCTTCCAAAAAATAGCCGCCCCCTCTCTACGGGCGTCGGCCGGTTTTCTGTGTTGTTGATGTGTTTCGTTCGTTTTTGCTAACATCATTGAGCGTTCTTTGGATAATCGATTCATCAGATGGACGGGTGGCAGAGCGGTCAATTGCACCAGACTGTAAATCTGGCGGGCCTGGCCCTACGAAGGTTCAAATCCTTCCCCGTCCATTTTTTTATTCAATCCGTCGGCTCCCGGACCGGCGGACAGGGAAATAAGTCGAACTCGAACAAGACAGTCTCTTCCGGATAATCCCCATGACCCCAGCGCACATCTTCTCCGAAATCATCATCATCTTCTCGGCCGCCGTCCTCATCTCCTATCTGTTCCAAAAACTCAGGCAACCGTCCATCGTCGGCTTCCTCATCACGGGCGTCCTCCTGGGCCCCTCGTGCCTGAGTCTGATCGCAAACCAACAACTCATCGAAATACTGGCGGAAGTGGGGATCATCCTCCTCCTGTTCACCATCGGCCTTGAATTCTCACTGAGCCATTTCGGTCGGTGGAAAAAACAGATACTCCTGGGAGGGACCCTTCAGATCCTGGTCACCGTGGCGGCGGCGATGGCGCTGATCGGACCCATCGGGCTGTCTCCGGCGCAGGGGCTCATCCTCGGGTTCCTCCTAGCCCTGAGTTCCACCGCCATCGGGATGAAACTGCTTTTCGACAACCGTGAACTGGATTCTCCCCACGGACGAATCACCGCAGGGATCCTTCTATTCCAAGACATCTGCGTCATCCCGATCCTCCTCATCATCCAGATCATCGGCAACAACCCGACTCAATTCTCGGTATTCCAGATCCTGTGGGTGTTCTTCAAGGGATTGGGGGTTTCTCTCCTCCTGTTCTTCGCGCTGCGCCTGTCGATCAATCCGCTCCTGAACCGGCTGGCGCGCCTCAAGAACAAAGAAACGTTCATCCTCTCCATTGCCCTGATCGCGCTGGGAACGGCCGGGGCCGCTGATCGTCTGGGACTTTCACCGGCCCTCGGCGCTTTCCTGGCGGGGCTGGTGTTGGCGGAATCCCGCTATGCCCATCAGGTGGCCGCGGACATACTCCCCCTCCGGTACCTGCTCGGAAGCCTGTTCTTCATCTCGATCGGCATGCTCCTGGATCTGCGCTACCTGGCGGGCCACTTCCTATCCGTGGGACTCCTCACCGCGCTGACTATCTCGGTCAAGGCGGGCATCACCAGCATCGTCCTCTACCTCCTGACCCGCTCCCTCCGGATGTCCGTCCTGATCGGCCTGATGCTGGCCCAGATCGGGGAATTCTCCTTCGTGCTGGCGCAGATATCGAAAGACACCTACTTCCTACCAGAGACGGGTTTCCAGATGTTCCTGGCCGTCTCCGTCTTGACGATGATCGCGACGCCCTTCATCATGCAGGCCGCTCCCAAGATATCCTTCTGGATCACCCGATGGGGATCCGCCGGTCCGTTGGTGGAAACCGAGAACCAGATCACGAAGAAGATGAAGAACCACGTCATCATCATCGGGTTCGGGTTGAACGGACAGAACATGGCCCGCGTCCTGAACGAGATCGGGATCTCTTTCGTGGTGGTGGACCTCAATCCGAAACTCATCCAACTCGCCTTGGAGAGGAAATACGTCACGCTGTTCGGAGACGCCTCCCACGGGAACATCCTCAACGAGGCCGGACTGATGAACGCGCGGATCCTGGTGGTGGCGATCTCGGATCCGGTCTCCACGCGGAGGACCGTGGCGCGCGCCCGCCAACTAAACCCGGACATCCACCTGCTGGTCCGGACGCACTATGCCGATGAAATCGCGGAACTGTACCGGCTGGGCGCCACGCAGGTCATCCCCGAGGATTTTGAAACGTCGGTCGAGATTTTTTCGCGAGTCCTGCAGGAACTGCACATCCCGCGGAACCTCATCCAAGCACAGACCGACATCATCCGGAAAGACGGTTACGCGATGTTCCGGGGGTTATCACTGAGTTCGGAGGCGGTGGCGGATTTTTCAGAATTACTCAAGAAGACGACGGTGGAGACGATGATCCTCCCGGAGAAATCCCTGGCCGTCGGGAAGACGCTCGGAGAACTGGACCTCTCGCGGCAGGGAGCCGCGTCGGTGATGGTCATCATCCAGGATGGCCGGCCCCGGACCAACCCGGATGCCGACACGCGCCTGAAGGCCGGCGACATGCTGATCCTTTACGGCAACCACGCGGCCATCGACAGGGCCCAACTCATCCTCACGAAATCGGAACCCACCGCCTAACGGCGGCGCCCCTCTAGATCATCATCAGATACAGCGTCCCCGCGACGATCAGGAAGACCGTCAACGGGGCGCCGGCCTTGAAATATTCCCAAAACCCGACCCGCGCGTCCTTCTTCGCCGTTTCGAAGACAATGAGGTTCGCCACCGAGCCGATCAACGTCAGGTTCCCGGCGAGGGTCGACGCCATGGCCAGGGCCAGCCACAGGGAATGATGGTCGCCGGCCTGGGGGATGAGATTCACGAAGAAGACAACACAAGGGACGTTGCTCACGATGTTCGAGAGCACCGTACTGAGCCCCGAAATCCAACCCACCTGATAGGCGGTCGACCGGACCAGGCTGTCGTTGACCAGACCGAACAATGACTCCAACGCCCCGCTGCGCCGAAGGCCGCCCATCACCACGAACAATCCCGCGAACATGAGGAGGAGTTCCCAGTCGATGTGTTTGAAGGCTTCTTGGGGGCGCCGCGCGCCGGCCAGGATCAACAGAGAGGCCACGCTCAACGCCACGATCGGCGGAGGAAGATTCAGGGCAAACAACAGCAACAGCAAGGCGACGGCGGCCAGGCACACATAGAGAAGGCGCGTGCGCACGGGACTCCGTTCGGAGACGACCTCG
Source organism: Elusimicrobiota bacterium (assembly GCA_022709755.1). Lineage (GTDB taxonomy): Bacteria > Elusimicrobiota > Elusimicrobia > FEN-1173 > JAKLIF01 > JAKLIF01. Next base: position 307,202 of record JAKLIF010000001.1, read on the forward strand.
ATGGTTCGCGAAACGCCGAACTCGGCGGGATAGACCCATCGGATCACCCAGTAGTTCATGACCAACCCCACCGATGCCACGGGCCACAGATATCCGACGAAATCCAGGAACGGGATCCCGGAATGGATGGCCACGATCATGTTCTGCGGGTTCCCCATCGGCGTCATCACCGAACCGATATTGGACGAGGTGGCCAACGCGATCAAATAGGCATTGGGCGAAAGGCGGGCCCGTTTGACGATCCGCAAGACGACCGGCGTCAACATCAGGCAGATGGTGTCGTTCATGAAAAGAGCGGAGAGAACACCGGAAGAGGCGATCAGGAGGGCCAACAATTGTCGCGTCGTCCGGGCATATCTCAGGATGACGTTCTCCACCTGTTCGAAGAAACCGGTGATCTCCAGATAGCCGATCACGATCATCATCCCCAAGATGAAGACGAGCGTGTCATAATCCACCATCCGGTAGGATTCATCCATCCGGAGAACGCCGAAGACCACCATGGCGACGGCCCCCAGGAGCGCCGCCGCGGGACGCCGGATATGGACCCCCGGGATGTTCTGGAAGGAGATCAGCAGATAGGTGACAACGAATACGAGCAGGGCTATTCCCATGGTGTCATCCTGGCAGGAGTCAGCGGATCATCGACAAAAATCGGGAAGGGGAATCACTCAGGGGTTCTCCTCAACACCGATCTTCGAATGGGCCAAGGAGAGGACCGAAGAGAGTTCCTCCAGCGACTTGATCTCTTCCTCCTCGAAAAAAGAGGGGTCTCCCGAAAAAAAGGAGATCATTCCATCGACCCGGGCGCCCGACTTGATGGGGAACGCGGCGAAACTGCGGGAGCCGGTCTGGCGGCATCCCTCGCGCCAACCGAGCGTGTATTCGTCCTCGGTCAAATCGGGCAGCACGATCACCCGCCCCTCCCGAAGAGACTTTCCCCCGGGACTTTTATCGAAGAAATCCGACTTGAAGATATGTTCGATATCCCTCAAAGGACAGGGGTGCCGGCTCCGCTGAGACATCATGGCCAATCGGCCTTTGACCCACAGGGAGATCCCCACGATGGAAAAACCGCCGATCTCGATGGCGATCCGGCAGACATCCTCGAACAACTTCCTCCGGTCGTGGAGATAGTCGACGATCTCGCCGAGACTGATCCTCATCGCATGGAGGCGGTTCAGCCGGGCCAACTTCTTCTCCGCCCTTTTCTTGTCCGTGATGTCGTTGTACGTGGAACACACCTGAGAGGGGCGGCTTTCGCCGGGAGAAAATTGGGGGATGGAATTGACCAAGATCCACTGATAATCCCGGCGGGTCGGGTTCCAGAGGCCCATCACCATGTTCTTGACGGGCAAGCCCGTCCTCAACGAGAACTGGACGGGATATTCGCTCTCGGTCAATTCCGTGCCATCCTCGCGGATGGCGCGCCACTTCGGATGAAGTGAAAACCGCCCGCTCTCCTGCTCCTCCGTCCAGCCGAGTATCTTCCGGGAGGCCGGATTCGTCGAGATGATCCTCCCCTCTGAATCCTGATAGACGACGCCCTGGGGCATCGTCTCGAACAAGGTCCTGTATTTCTCTTCGGACTGCCGGAGAAGGTCCGCGGTGAGGTGGCGATCCGTGACGTCGCCGTAGACCATCACGATGTCTCCCGAGGGGAGCCGGTAGATATAGCCGTTCACCCAGCGGGACGCCTGAGCGCCCCGATAAAAGACATCGACGATGCGCTCGGCTTTTCCGGTCTTCCGTATCCGCTGCATCATCCCGAAAAGGCCGGACTCTCGAAGGCCGGGCAACACCTCCAAGACGGTGTGTCCCACCACCGCGTCGCGTTTCATCCTCTCGATGGATTCGGCGGCCCTGTTGAACTCCCGGATGATGAAATCCCCGGGATCATCCACCGGATGGAGCACGATCACGCCGTCCGACATGTTTTCGAACAATTCGCGGTAGCGGGTCTCGGTCACACTCAATTCGCCTTCGGCGGCCCGTTTTTGCCGTCGGATCTCCGCATCGCGGAGTTCCCGTTCCACCGCCGGAACCAGCCGCATGGACCGTCCCTTGAGGATAAAATCGTCGGCCCCGGCCCGCATCACCTCAACGGCCCGGTCCTCGCCGATCTGTCCGGAGACCATGATGAAGGGGACATCCCCCCCCTTCTGTTTGACCAAGGCCAGCGCCTCAAGGCCGTTCATGGTGGGGAGAGAAAAATCGGAGATGACCAGGTCCCACTTCCGTTTAGACAACGCCTCGTCGAGTTCATGCTTCGTTTCGACGCGATGGGAAAGGAGGGCATACCCCGCGTTCCGAAGATAATGGAGGATCAATTCCGCATCTTCTTCAGCATTCTCGATGATCAGGAGATTCAATTCTTGTTTCATGAGTTGTTCAGGCAGGAGGATGTCCGCCGACGGGAGAGACGTTGAATATCAGCCTTCCACCCTCCACATGACCAGGAAGGGTTTCTCCGGCAAGCCGGGAGGAGGAAATTGGACGAGATTGGGATCGTATTGGAAGAGCGCCGATGAATAATAGGATGACAATCCGGAACAGCGCACCCCGTAAAGGCTGAAGGATCCGGTGCCACTGCTCGTCCCCTGCAGTTGCGTCGTGCCCGCCTGTTCGACGAAATAGATCCCGTTGACGACGATGTTCGGCGCCGTGAACGTGATCCGGTTCTTCGCCATCAACGCGAGGGAATCCTGAGCGCTGGCCAAATTAGTGCCATTGGCGTAACGCAGATTCCCCGAGACCGTGATGCATCCCTGGGTCGTCGACCCCAGCGTGCCGCTGCAGACGATGATCACGCGGCCGCGCACAGTGCCGTAAACGGTGAGGTTGTTGTTTTCCGTGAACAGAATCGCCCCGCTGGCCGGAATCGTCACCACGGTCGTGGTTCCCACCACATTGAACGTCCCTGAGCCCCCCACCACGCTGAAATTCCAAGTTTGATTCGCCGTGGTGCGATAGTGGTAGCGCTGGGAATAATAGGTGGTGTTGATGGTGGGCCAGTCCACGTCAGGCACATAACTGTATCGAGCCCCGTTATAGGTCCCTCCCGAACAGGATCCCAGATAATAGACATCGGCGTTGTGCGTCGTGGTACCAGAACCGGTATGATTCCCGTTACTGATGACGGCTCCGCCGTTAAAGGTGACGTTCGATCCGCTAATCGTCATGGCCCCGTTGGTATACATCCCCCCCGTGTAGATGACATTCGAGCCCGTGATCGTGAACGCTCCGTTGATCATGCTCCCGAAACGGGTCAAGTCCGATATAAATTGGATGAGCCCCGTGATCTTCTTCGTGAACTTCGGGTTGGAGGAATCCTGCCCGTATTTTCCGAGAGCCCGGAGAAAAACCGTATGTCGATTGGTGTCTGCCTCGATGCTGACGGTGGAATAGCCGACCGAATAGAACGCCTCGCACCGGGCAAGAGAAGTGGAATCGTAATGACCGTCATAGTGGTCCTGGGAGAACTGCCTCATAAAATCCACCAGGACGTTGTTGGCCAACACGCGGGCCGTCTTGATCTGCCGATCTTTCACGTTGGCCTCGTGTTCATTGATGGCCCGCGTGAGGAACGTGCCGACCAGAGGGATGACGAACAGCATGATGATGAGCGCGGTCACCATGGCCATTCCCCGATCGTTCAGAATTAGACGCTTCATTAGTATCTCCTCTTAACAGGAAGAAGAGGCGGCGCGATCTGGGTCTCCATGCGGAAATCTTCCCGGCCATCCTTGTTCAGGTCCTGGGCGATCAAAACATAGATGGAGACGATGTATTTCCGTTCATCCGCCGTGTTAATAGAACCGCTCCGGTTACCGTGTCCCGTGCCGGCTTGGACCCAGTCGATCTCGCGGGCCGTGATGATCCCGTCGCTCTCGCCGGTATCTCCCGTCGATGCGGTCCCATCATTACCAAGATCGATCAGTCTCCCCAGATCCTCATTTTTGGAACCATAGTAGGTGAAATTCAGGGTTGACACGGACGACGCGACCGCCCGGACGTTGAGTCCCCAACCCGCCCCGTTGTAATTGAAATCCCGGCAGAGCGTCGTGCCACTCAGGTAGTACCGGCACTGAACATCGATCTGCCCGTTGTTGTCCTCGTCGTCATCTTTGAGATCATATCCCACCCGCCAAGCGGACGTGGAACCCATGATGGTCGTGACGTCGTTGTCGTCATCACTGTCCTTCAGGTTGACAATCCCGTCCCCGTCTTGATCGCCGTTCGGATTATAGCCCGGGTTCTGGTAGCTATCCATCGTAAATTGGATCGTTGTCTGGGAAGAGATGGAGACCTCGTTCATCTCCATAAAATCCCTCTCCAACTCATCGAAGGCGCTGCGGAGATCGTCCTGACTTTTGATCTGAAGGTTGGAGCGGGTCACATTCTTTAATGTGGAGGAGATAAACATGGCCATGGGGACGGCCAGGATTCCGAGGATTGCGGACACGACGACAATCTCCGTGACGGTCATGCCAGGAGACATCCGCCGAAACGCGCTCAACCACCTGTTTTTTTGGAAGAACGGGGACAGCCACTTCCTCATGGTTCCACCGTGAAGCTCCAGCTGGCGTTGACATCGTAGGCGGGATCCAGATACCGCTTGTCGGGGTCCGGAGGGTCGGTGGCCCAATGTTCGGCATGGATGGTGACGGTATGAGTGGTTCCGGCGGCATACGATACATCCGGGACGTAATAGACCTCCCCGGTGGAAGCATTGTAATGGGTCCCCAGAACCGGCGTGGTGATACTGCTCACGACCACGACGCCGTCGACGGTCATGGAGATACTGTTGGGAATGACCCCGCTCTGATTATCCTGGACACGACAACTGATGACCGGCATGGCCGACGCATGGGCCCCCAGAGGTGTTCGATTGGAGACGGACGGCGCGGAGTTGTCCGTGTCATCGATGTCCACGCGGAACGTCCAGGTGGCCGTCGCCTTATACATCGCCTTGTCGCCTCCTTCCACGATGATCGTGTATGTGGTGCCTTCCGTCAGGATCGGCGGGCACAGGGTGGCGGAATCGACCCAGACCAACAATCCCGACTCCGCGTCATAACGGTAGTTCACCGTGCTCCCGTTGCTCTTGAACGTCAACACATCCTCGCAGATACCGCTGATCGTGTCCGTGGAAACGCCCGAATCCAGGAATGTGCATCCCACAAAAGGCGCGCGGCTCTTCGCGGTCGTGATCGGCGCCTTGCCGGATATGACCGGCGGTTTGATGTCCAACACATACTGTTTCAGCGCGTAGGGGGACGAGAGGGTGCTCTTCGTGGTGCGGCCGTAGAATTTATTGGTTCCCTCAACCAACGCGTTGGTCAGCAAGGCGGATTGATAATCGAAAGTGCCCAGCATGCTGGTGGTGAGCGAATCGATCACGGTCCCGCCGGGGGCTCCCAGGTAGAACGAGACTGTCGCCACCGGTTCCGTCTCTCCGACCAACCGGAGGGGGCTGGTGGCATCGGCCCGATAGGCGACGACCTCGCTCGGATAGGTTTTGGAGATCACCAGATTATGCGAATTGGTCTGCTGCGTCGTGGTCATCCGATAGAGATAAGCGCCGTTCTCGGGAGTGATGATGTTCAACTGGAGGCTCGCCTCGGAGGACGGGTTCTCCACCCCGGAGAACTGTTCCGCCGACAGGAGTTCGCCCTGTTTGATGGCCACCGTCTGGGCTCCTTTCCATATCTTGATGACGAGCATCTTGATATGGGTGTCGGGCTGTTCGGCGATCTTGCGGGTACCCACCATATAGGTATCGTAGTAGTCGCCATCGGCGTTGGATTGATAGTATTTGATATTGGGATCGAAATCATCGACCAAGTCGTTGTTGGAATCCGTGAACGGGACCAGATCAGAGACCATCCCGTTCCCGTTGGAATCCGCCGCATCGCGCCGCATGAACGTGACGTCGATGGTGAAATGGGTGAACCCCGCGTTTTTGACGGCAGTCTGTATATCGGAGAGGGTGGCCCGTTCCGGATAAGCGGACCAGAGACCATAATTCGCCTGGGAGGAATTGCAGGCGAACACCTGGTAGAAGTCGATGGTGGTCAGCCGGGAGTAGATCATCTGCGCCAGGCGGCTCCCGCGCAACTGTTCGCGGGACTTGACGGCCGAAGTCATCCCCTTTTCAGCCGTCGCCAGAACCGCCAAGATGAGGAAGCCGAGCATGGCGATGGCGATCATCGTCTCGACCAGCGAAAAACCTGCGGAACTCCGGCGGAGCTTCGCCGCCGCGTCCACGCGCGCAGGAATCGTGTGAGTCATGGGTTTGGCCTCCACCTTAAGTTTACCCCCCCGCCCGTGATTTTTCCATGGTTTTTTGTATTTCTTTTCGACCAGAAGAGACTCTCAAAAAAACAGCGAAAAATCAAGTCATTTCGTTGAAAATATCACTCCGGACCTGGACCCGATGGAATGTGATCTTTGACACGTTCAAGAGCCGTCAGGGCTTCCTGATTCGAAGGGTCGAGCCGGAGCACCTCTTGAAAGACAGACTGAGCCTCTTGGAGCCGGCCATTCCCGTAGAGTCTTAGCCCTTCGCGGAACTTCGTCTCGGTGTCATCCACGACCAGAGTGTCCGGCAGCCGGACTCCCGTGGACTTCAGAGAACGTTCGACCTCCCTCAGTTGTTCGCGGGCCTCTTCGTTCTTCGGATCCATTTCCAACACGCGGAAGAATTCCTCCAGGGCTTCCGGATATTTCTCCTGGATGTAAAACAGGGTGCCGCGAGTCATGCGTTCCCCGATTTCGCGATCATTCTCGGTCCGACGGAATTCCTCGCGAAGTTCGTCGGACAATCGAGCCATCAATTCCAGGTAACGGCGAGCCTCGGTGTCGGCGGGATCCCGGGCGAGCAGGGCGCGGAACCCCTGTTCCGCCTCCCGGGCCCGTCCTTTCTCGTAATCCATCACGGCCTGCCGGAATATCTGTTCCCGCTCCTTCTGGCGCCGGGTCCGGTCGCGCCTCTGCTGAGCCGACACCGCATATTCCCCCAAGCGCCCGGCCTGAAGGTCCTCCGGGACCACCTCGGAACGGCTGAAATCCTCCAAGGAGACCGCGGCGGCGGACCAATCCTCCCGGTGATAGGCGCAAAGCCCCTCGGCGGCGGAAACATGCATCGCCGACGGGAAACGATGGCGTTTCAGGCGACGTTGCAACATCCTGACCACCCGGAACGTCTCTTTCCGGGCCGGCTCAAAATCGGGATCCTCCTCCCAGACGCGCCGGAAGATGTCGTGTGCTTCGAATATCCACCCCTGTCTGAGGACTTCCCGGCCGTGGCGGAGCCGATGGAACAATCCCTGCCTCCGGACCTGGCGTCGTTCGATGCTCTGACGAGCGGACCGGAGGATGTCTCCCCTTCGTCTCCTCCGATCGGCTTCGGACTCCCGCGCGATCCTTTTCGCCACCCGTTCAAAAGCCGCCAAGACACTCTCGTTCCACGGATCCTGTAACCGGGCTTTGATGTAGGACTCCAGCGCTTTCCGCCAATCATTCCGCCGTTCGCATTCCAACCCCGTCGACAGCAAGACCGAGACGTCCGCTCCGGGAACAAGATCCGCCCCCCACGACGGGTAAACCGCCATGAACAAACCGGCCACCACCGAACACAACACCCTCTTCACGGAGAATCCTCCATCTTCTCACCGCATTCCATCAACAGGGTCAGCGCCTCGTTGTTCTCGGGATCGATCTGGAGGGCCCGGTGAAAATCCAGGACCGCCTTGTCGTAGAAACCCGACAGCATATGAGACCGTCCTCGATCCATGGTCCGGCGGAGTTCATCAGCAAAGGACCGGGAAGCCCCTCTCACTCGATGCCCGAAGAGGACGGTCATGCTGATCCGGTGCGTGGGGCCCAGATCGTCTCCATATCCCGCCCAGGCATAATCCAGCTGAACGGCGCCCAAACGGACGCCGAGACCGGCGCGCACACCCGGCCCGCTGTCCTGGTCCATGCGGAACCCGCCGCGCAACGCCAGCAGGTCGCGGCACCAATATTCCACGCCGACGGTCCCATAAGGGTCTTCGCCGACGGGAGAATGCCAGTCGGCCTCCGCGCTGATCAGGTCACCGGACACCCACTGGGAATAGGCCAGTCCCGCGGCCACGTCCAGGGGCAACGGAGCCGGTTCCCTGTCGAACGTCACTCCGGGCCCGAGGTTCTTGACCGCGACCCCGGCCCCCCAATGCCTCAGCCATTCCCACCGGTCCCGGAGACCTTCTCCAGGTCGCCACAACAATCCCACATCAGCGGCAAATCCCGTTTCCGTCACCCCGGCGAGATTCTCCTGAAAACCTTTGATCGAACACCCGCCCATCAGCCCGCTGTCCGGTTCTCCCGAAGAGAACAACCGCTGGCCCCAACTCAACGTCAACACTGTCGCGTCGGATCTCAACGTCCCCGTGAGGGATCCCTGCGCGTCGAACCCCGGGAACGGATCCGTCTCCAACCGGCTGCACCCCACGGCGACCGCTCCCGATTTTTTGACAGGCCAGGCCACGGCCATCAGATGATGCCGGCTGTTCTCCAACCAGTCCCCGTATTGAAGAGCTCCCTGGGGGGTTCCCACCCGGGCGAGACCGGCCGGATTCCAAAACGGGGAATAGACGTCACCGGAGAGAGCCACCTGGCTCTCTCCCATCCCCACGGCGCGGGCTCCTTCGGACAATTTCAAGAATTCGGCACCGGTGGCGCCCTCCGTTCCGGCGACCGCGGAACCGCGGAATCCTCCCATCAAACAGAAAAACACAACCGCTCCCCCGACAACCATCCCCTTCATCGTATGATCACCAACTGCCCCTTCTTGCGGCTCTGATGGGACTCGACCACATAGATGTACGTTCCCGAAACGACGTCTTCCCCCGATGAATTCTTCACATCCCATTTCAACTGAGGCATCCCGTCGGAATGGAGGATCTCCCGGACCAGATTTCCCGACATCGTGTAGACGCGGACGACGGCCTGTTCGGGCATATTGGTGAACGTGATGCCGTCCGACAACGTGCCGGTCTGGCCGGGGCCGAGCCCGGCCCGGGATCCCTGGGGCCGCCAGGGGACGGGAAACGCATAGACGTCTCCCACCTGGAACGTGGGGGCGCCCATCACGGCATAGACGGAGAAATGACGGATGGGAACCGACACGTTCTGACGTAAAGGATCGACCGCGCCGCCGGGAAGTTTCACCCAGAGGGAATGCGCCTCATCCAACCACCAGACCGACAAAGACCCGACTCTCACAGGGGGAACGGCACCGTCCACCATCCCATCCGCGTCTTCATCGCTGAACGGCAAGGTCAGGACAGCCGTCCCCCGAGCGCTCGGCTGAACATTCCGCCCTTCGGCATCCACGACGACGATCTCCCAGATCTGATCGTTCAGCGGACGTGTGAAACGGCTCAGGTTTTTCTGGAGATTGGCCATGGCCTCCCTCACGACCGCGGGAGCCACGTTCAAAGGTTGGGTCAACGGGCTTGTGCTGGCGTAGACGACGTAATCGGATTCCAAGGTCCCCGGGGATATCTGCAAGACAGCGGGGTGGGACGGGTCCCCGAAACAGAACATATTCATCGAACCGCTGGACTGCAACATCGATCCGCCCCAGAGACCGTGCCGGATCTCGTATCCTCCGGCCGAGATCAGCCGGGAGCCGCCATAGCCGAGCCCGAGCGTGGAACAAAGGCCGAACCCGTCGGCGGAGGAACTGCCGACGCCCCCGGAAACGCCCGTGCAATCGGCCTCGATCGCCACCGTTTCCCCGGAACGGGAAGACGCGCCGGCGAAGACGGCGCTTCCCAGGACCAGGACGACCCCGCTCACCGCACGACTCAGACGGATGAATGGGCCCGATCCCTTCATGAGGGATCCCTCCTTCCCCGGGATTCCAGCGAGATCATCAGACAGGGGATGACGAGCAACGTCAGGACCGCCCCAGCGATCAGGCCGAACACCATCGTGACGGCCAAAGACCTCCAGACATCCCCTCCCTCGCTCCAATCGAACAGCATCGGCAAAAATCCCATCACGGTGGTGCCCGTCGTCAACGCGACGATCCGGCGCCGCTCGGAGACCGCCGAACACCACAGTTCGACGCTCGAAAAGCGTTGACCCTCCGACCGGTTTTGGGCAAAACGGTCTTTGATCAGGATGGCGTTATTGACCACCACGCCGCCCAACACCATCAATCCCACCAGGGTCCCCGGACTCAGAGGGAGTTGGAAGACCGACAATCCCCAGGCCGCTCCCAGGATTCCCAATGGGACAGACCCGAGGATGACCCAAGGTTCCTTCCAGGACTCAAAGAACACCACCAACACCACCAGGACCAATCCCACGGTCCCGAGCACTGTCAGCGTCAGCAATCCCAACCGGGACGTCTCTTGGGTCAGCGCCTCGTCCTCCTTGGCGTAGTAATCCAACGGGAACCGGATGGACCCCAGCACCGTCTTCAACCGTCGGAGGACGCGACCGGAGGGGACACCGGAACGGGAAGCCGTCACATCGATGAGCCGCTGCTTCTCGGCGCGGACAATCTCATGGGGGCTCCGGACGACACCGAACACCGCCAATTCCCCGAGGCGGACGGAACCGCCCTTTCCGAGGGGGATGCGGACGTCCTTCAACACGGACACATCGGCACGGTCGGCGTTCCTGAGACGCACCACCACGTCGGTCTGATCCCTGGAAGAATGAAAGACCGTGGCGCGCAATCCGCGAATCGCCCCATGAACGGTCTCCGACACGTGTTCGGCCGTCACGCCATAACAGACCAGTTTCTCCGGATCGAGACGGACTTCCACCTCCGGACGAGGCGGGCGGTATCTCATCTTCACGTCCCGGAGACCTCGGATACGACCGAGCCCCTCGGCGACCTGCTGAGACAGGTCCTCCAAGACCGCGTAATCAGGCCCATAGACCTTGACCCCGATATCGTCCCCTCCCGCGCCGGGGATGGAGAAATGGAGGAAGGACTCCTCATCGATGTTCCGTCCGACGCCCCTCAGTTCCCGACGGAAGAGTTCCACGGCTTCATCCAGTCCCAGAGACCTCTGTTTCCGCGGTTTCAAGGTCACGTACAATCGCGCCCCGGACCCTTCCACCCGCGACACGACCGTCCGGACGAGCGGGGACAAGACCGCCGAACGTGTCATTTTCCGTTCGACCTCGCGGACGATGAGATCCGTTCTCGCCATCTTCAGCCCCCCCGAACATTCCAGGAATACGATGAACTCATCCGGCTCTCCCGTCGGTTGAGAATCCCTCTCGGTCCCCCAGGCCAGGAGGCTCCCCCCGCCTAAGGAAAGGATCAGCATCCCCCACAGGAAGACCCCGCGATACCTTCCGAAAAGGATCCGCAGGGACCGGCGATCCACGATCCACGCCGACCCGACGAGGCAAACGACACCCATGAACAATGAAAAGACGAGACGCCCCTCCACCGGTTGGCCGAGCGCGAACAACGAAGAGACCATGACGATACACACCCCGACGAATTGGGAGGCGGTCCGAAGACAGGGCCCGCGTTGTAAAAATCCCAGCAGATGTCCCCACCCCCTTCTCCCCGAGGACAACAACCGGCCCACCACCGAACCCACCACGGGAGCGAGGGGATCGTGTTCCTTTCCCGAACGGCCCGTCTCATCCAGGACGACGGGGGCCAGACAGGGGATCACGGTGAGGGACACGATCAACGAGGAGACCAGTGACGCGGTCACCGCCAGACCCAGGTCGGAATAGAAGCCCGTGACGTCGGGAGGGAGGAACAGGAACGGAAGGAAGACGACCAGGGTGGTGACCGTGGAGGCCAACAGCGGGCCCGCCGCCGATTCCGCCGCCGGCGCCACCGATTCGGATCGAGATCCGACCTCGGCGCCCTCCCACCGCTCCCGGATCCGTTCGAACACGACGATGGCGTTGTCGACCAGAAGACCGGCGCCGAGCGCCAAGCCGAACAGAGTCATCGCATTCAACGTGGCTCCCGCCGACTTCAACAGGATGAGACTCAGAAGGAGGGAGAGCGGGATCACGCCCCCCACCAGGAGCGCGGGACGGAGAGAGCGGAAGCGAATGCCGGAAGCGAACACGACGACCAGGACGACACCGAGGAGGATCTCGATGGCGACGGATTCCCACTGGAAGAGGGCTCTGCCGCACAACAGGAACACCGTGCCGGCGAGGAGCGAAATTCCGCCCCACCGGAGATGTCTCGACGCCGTGTGGATGACGGAGAGGACCAGCACGATCAGGAGAACCCCGAACAGAACCGATATCCTCATGGACCGGATGCTGGAGCGGACCAGCGCCGCCTGATCGACGATGACGACGGACTGGACGTTTTTCCGCCACCCCGCCGGCAGGCCGCCCCAGACTTCCCGCAGGCAACGTTGAACGGAACGGGCCACCGTCAGCGTGTTGGCCGACGATTCCTTTTGGACGTAGATCGATATGGCCGGGCGGCCGTTCAGTCGGGAGAATCCTTCCGGCTCCAGCGGGGATTCCTCGACGGTGGCCACCTGACCCAAGCGGATCGTTTCCCGCGACAGGTCTCGTCCGACCCGCACGTTCCGGATGTCTTCCACGCGGGGGAACAGGGCATCCAGCCGGACCGAGAGGTTCCGTTCCCCCGTCTCGCCGGATCCGACCTTCACAGCCAGATTCCTCTTTGACAGAAGAGACGTGACGCGCTGAACGGAGAGGCCGTAGGCGGCCATCCGGCTCTGATCCAGACTCACGATGACCTTCTTCTCCCGGCCGCCGGCCAACTCGACATTGGCCACGCCGGGAACACGCAGTAAGCGTTCGCGGACGTGCCGGTCCGCCCAGGAACGGATCTCCTCCGGGCTCGACGAATCGCTCGTCAGAGCGGCCACATATACCGGCGCGTCCGAATCCTCGTAATGGGCGATGACGGGTTTTTCAGTTTCGGGAGGGAGCTGGTCCGCGATCTGTTCGATCCGTTCATGAACCGCCACGGTCATCCGCGGCATATCGGCTTTGGAATCGAAGGTCAGGCCGACGACACAGCGGCCGTATTTGGCCACGGAAGAGACCGCCTCCAGATGGGGCAGACCCTCCAACGCCGATTCCAGGGGTTTGGAGAGACGTTCCTCGACCTCCAGGGGCGCAAGCCCCCCTCGGACCAGGACGCTGACGGTGATTATTTGAGATGCGTGATTCGGAAGGAGTTCAACAGGGAGAGATCTCAGCGATAAAAATCCGCCTACCAGCAGCCCCGCGACGAGGACCGAAAACAACGTCCGTCGGCGCAGAACCCACCGTGGCGCCCCGCGTGCAAAGACGAGCACGAACAGGGTGAATGAAACAGGTATGACCAAAGATTCCAACTAGCAGCCGCAGGGTTTCTTGGGGCCCATAAATTTCTCCTTGTTTGTTTTCGTTGGTGACGAACTCTACGCCTCTTATTGTACCAATTTTCAAAGCCGGGGTGTCAACGCCCTCTTTTTCTTCGACCGGCCGACATGAATTTTGATAGAATAAAAAGGTGGGCTCCAAATGGGACCTCACGAGGCTGGTTCGATATGGCGGGGTAGCTCAGTTGGTAGAGCAGCGGACTCATAAGCCGTTGGTCGCCGGTTCAAATCCGGCCCCCGCTATTTCCTTTTTTCCTCATATTCTCCGATCCCCCTGACATAAGAAGAGCTCCATGAAATCAAAGACAGCCCTCATCCCCCTGCTGACCGCCCTGATGTTCCTGATTCCGGGCCGACCTCTCCATGGCGCGCCGAAGAACGTCATCCTGTTCATCGGGGACGGGATGGGTCCCGAACAGATCAAGGCGGCCGGCATCTACAAGAACGGCCAGTCCGGTTCACTCAACTTCGAATCCTTCCCCCATCAGGGGACTTTTACGACCTATTCGGCGGACAATGCCGTCACCGATTCCGCGGCGGCGGCCACGGCCATCGCGACCGGCCATAAGGTCAACAACGGCGTTGTCAGCCAACAGACGCCGGGAGATGGTAGCGAGCTAGAAACCCTGCTCGAATATTTCAAAACCCGCGGTAAGAAAACAGGGCTCGTCACCACCACGTACATCACCCACGCCACGCCGGCCTGTTTCGGGGCCCATGAATCCAGCCGCAACAACGAAACAGAGATCGCCGGGGACTTCCTGAACCAGACGCTGCCCGACGTCCTCTACGGTGGAGGAGCCCACGGTATGACGCCCGCCGACGCCCTCACCGCCGGGTATACGGTCGTCACCGACCGGAGCGAGATGCAATCCTTGGACACGGAGACGGTCGCCCGCGTCTCGGGCCAGTTCGGGACCAGTTACCTCCCCTTCGAAGCGGACGGATTGGGAACTCTGCCGCACCTTTCCGAGATGACGGCGTCCGCTCTGGCCGTCCTGGACGGAGACGCAGACGGTTTTTTCCTCATGGTCGAAGGAGGGATAATAGACACGGCGGGACACGCGAACCACCTTCAGCGGAACATATTCGAAACGATCGAATTCTCCAGCGCGGTCCAAGTCGCCCTCGATTGGGCTCAGGGGCGCACGGACACCCTCATCCTGGTCACGGCCGACCACGAGACGGGCGGGTTGACGGTCACGCAAAACAACGGGCAGGGCAACCTTCCGGATGTGACATGGGCATCAGTCGACCATACCGCAACGGACGTCCCCGCGTATGCCCGGGGCCCCAACTCGGGATTGGTCTCGGGAACGATGAACAACACGGACATCTTCCGTATCTGCACGGTGGACACCGCCGACATCAACGGCCATGTCCGGGACCTCCGGGGAACCGGCTTGTCCGGGATGACGCTGGTTCTATCGGGGGACGTCTCGACCTCCACCGTCACCGACGCGAGCGGATATTACGAATTCGCCACCCTCTTTTCGACGGTCTCCTACACCGTGATGCCCTCCTCGTCGGCGACCCTTCAATTCTCGCCGGCTCAACGCGATTACAACCCGTTGGGCCCGACGAAGACGGCGGCGGATTTCACCCGCAAAAACTATTCCATCGGCGGCACACTCCGCGACATCCACTCCCAACCGATCTCCGGCGCCTCGATGACCCTCTCGGGGGGCTCTTCGGCGGCCTCCACGACGGACAGCGGCGGGGCCTATGCGTTCTCCATGCTCACCCCGTCCCTCGACTACACGCTGACCCCTTCGAGAACCGGCTATGATTTCACTCCCGTCTCAAAGAGCGTGACCTCCCTGCAATCCGATCAAACGAACGTCGATTTTCAAGGGATCGTGACCCCGCTGAACACATCGATCCCCTCGACCGACCCGGTGTCGCTGCAATACGAACTCCCGGCGGGAAAGATCGACCTGAACCTCCCTTCCCAGGTGTTCGGGGAGACCGTGACCCTGACCCTGTCGGAACCAGGATCGTTTCCTCCCATGTCTTCCACCCACGGGAATCTTCGGGGTATCAACGTCGGTGTCGAAATCACCAACGATAAGAACCTCCAACCGCGAAGAGAGATCAGCCTGACTTTACGTTACCGGGATTCCGACGTGACGGGGCTGGATGAATCGGCGCTGAAGGTGGCTTACTATGACGGGACTACGGCCACCTGGACACCCTGCCCGTCGACCCCGGACCCCGCCCGCAATCAGGTGACGGCCCTCCTCCAGCACCTGAGCGTGTTCCAGATCGTCGCCATGGCCCCCCCGGCGAACATCGATCGGGTCATCGCTTATCCCAATCCGTTCCGCCCGGGTCTGGGACACGCCCGAATCACCTTCACGAACCTGACCCAAGACGCCACTCTTCACATCTACACGAGTTCGGGGGAACTGGTGAAAAAACTTTCAGCGGACACCTCCGGACAGGCCTTTTGGACGGGTCACAATGACCACGGGAACCGCGTGGCCAGCGGGGTCTATTTCGTCCTCGTCAAAGACGGAGAGGACACGAAACGATTGAAATTGGCCGTGATCCGCTGACGTCGCGGCCTCCCCGCCCTGCCAAAGCCCGAAAAGTTTTGTAAAATCACTTCGACCAGACGGTGGAACCCACATTGAAAAAGGAGATTCGACATGATCAAACTCGTTTTAGTCCGGCACGGGGAAAGCACTTGGAACAAGGAGAACCGCTTCACGGGATGGACGGACGTGGATCTCTCCGACACGGGAAGGACTGAGGCCCGCGAGGCCGGCGTCGTCCTGAAACGAGAGGGATACGTTTTCGATGTCGCCTACACCTCGCTCCTCAAACGCGCCATCCGCACATTATGGTCGATCCTCGACGAGATGGACCTCATGTGGATCCCGGTGCATCGCACGTGGAGACTGAACGAACGGCACTATGGCGCCCTGCAGGGGCTCAACAAAGCGGAGACGGCGGCGAAGTTCGGGGAAGATCAGGTCAAGGTTTGGCGGCGGAGCTATGACGTTCCGCCCCCGGCCCTGGAACCGTCGGACGAGAGATATCCCGGACGCGATCCCCGATACAAATCCCTGACCCCGGCCGAGTTGCCGAAGACGGAATGCCTCAAAGACACGGTGGCCCGGTTCCTCCCCCTCTGGAAAGAATCTATTTCATCGGATGTCCGCGCGGGGAAGAAAGTCCTGATCGCCGCGCACGGGAACAGTCTGCGGGCCCTGGTCAAATACCTGGACGACATCTCGGACGCCGATATCACGGAACTCAACATCCCGACGGGGATGCCTCTGGTCTACGAGCTGGACGATCGGCTGAAACCGATCAAGAAGTATTATCTGGGAGACGCGGAAAAAGTGCGGAAGGCCATGGAAGCCGTCGCCAATCAAGGAAAGAAAAAATAATCCCTAGCGGAGCCGCTCGAGGACCGAGCGGCCCGAACTCAACAACCGGGCGAACATCTCCGCCCGGACGAACGGATAAATCAGATACGGATGGCCCGATTCCAGGACGGCGGCCATCGTCTTCTCGTCAACCCGGTGATCGTCATCCTGCAGCACGACCACGCGCCAAGCCCTCGGGAGAAAACCGTCCAACTTGGGATCGCGGGTCCGGCCCGCGTGATAGAGCAACGTGAGCCCGGCCGATTTGGCCGTCTCGAAATAGCCGCTGCCTTCTGATTCGTCCCCCCCGATCAAAACCAACGTCTCCCCCCGATAGACCGTCGGAACCGACCCGGAAGACGATTCCATCACCTTCTTCAGGACCGCGATCGTGGTCCGCTGTTCGGATTGGGTCCGTTGGAGGACCGGGAGATCCCCCTGAAGTTTCACCGCCTCCTCCGACTTCTCCTCAAACACCCGTCTCAACCGAAGGAGCTCGTGCTCCAGTTCCGCCATCCTCTTCTGATTCTTCTTGATCCGGCCCTCCGCCTCCTGAAGGTCGGCGAGTCGCTTCTCCAACGAGGCTATTTTAGATTCCAGTTGAACCCGCGCCTTTTCTCCGGCGGAGCCGGCCTGCTGGAGTTTCTTCTGTTCTTCCGTCAGCCGGAGGATCCTCTCTTCCAGTTCCAGACGCCGATTGTTCTCCTCCCGCCAACGAGCCGACACCGCTTCTTTCTCGATGACCAGTTCATCGACCTCGTTTTTTAAGCGCTTGAGGTCGTCGCCCTCCTCCAGCGGCGGGAGTTTCCAAAAAGAGTCCTCCCCCTCGGGCGTGAGGCGGTTTTCCCCGGCCGCCCGGACGATCTCATCCAATTTCCCGTCCTTCTCGGAAACAGTCTTCAATATCTGGAACGCCAACCGACGGAGCGGCTCATTCGTCGATAGGAGGAACAGCCAGAACGTCAAGGGAAACCCCATCCGTTCGACGAACCGCCAGGGGTTCTTCTGGACATCCCCGACGTTGAGCATCTTCAGGGAATCCGTCTCTTTCCGATGGCCTTCCAGCCATTTCAGCACCAGGTGGGATTGGAACGGAAGCTCGCGTTGAAGCCGCTTCTTCAATATCTTCACGGCCTCCGCGCGGGGAACGCTGTCCGGACGGTAGCCATGGATCTTGAAACGAACCACGGTCTCCTTCGCCAGATCGTGCAATAACCGGGGATCCAGATCCTCCAGGAACCAGGTCAACAACGCGTCCGGGACAGACGGCGGGATGGGGAATCGGGGCCCGACGGGGCGCGGGGGGACCCCGCGCTGTATGTTCTGTATCGCCCGGAGCGCGTCCAGGTGGATGTTCATTTTTTTAAACGGATCGGGAGGCGGATGGGGCATGGGCTCCTCTTTTATAAAGGCAAGGCGATGTACTCCAGATGAAGGACATCCTGAGTCAGGTTCTCGAAATAGTAAGGGCTATCCGGGGGGATCAAGAGATATCCATAATCCATCTCCTGCTGTTCGGACCCGATGTAGGCCAGGCCGCGCCCTTTGCTCACCCGATAGATCAGGCTGAGCCCCTTCTCCCGCACGGTGACCGTCCTTCCTCCCGGAGGAACGATGAACCCACCCACCCGGTGAGGGGAATTCGTCGGGAGAAGCCCCTGCGACTGATAGAACGGGGCGACGTCGAAACGGGCCGCTTCGGACAGTTCTCCGGGGGCCACGACCTGGGTGACCGGCCCCCGCGTCTTCTTGCCCGGAGTCTCGATGGCCTTGAGCAGTCTCCAGAGATCGCGCGCCAAAACCGCTTCCACCGACCAGTCCTCATGAGGGCGGCCCGGGGAGGACCGGGTCTCATCGGCCTGGATCAACAACGGGGGCATGGCATTATAGAGCAGTTGCCGCTCGGTCGCCGACTTCAACGACTCATAGCGGGTCATGATATCCCAATAGATCCGGCTTTCCGGCTCTCCCAGTCGCCGGCGAAGAAGAACGTCCTCCAACAACCCGTCGAATTCACGGCGATAGCGTTCCCAACTCTGAAATACCAGTTTTTCCGCTTCGGGGTCGGCCGGGACGGATCTTCCCCGGGACCGCTGCATCCGGACCGACTGAGACCGCTGCCGAAGGGATTGAACGTCGCCGTCGAGCGTCGTCGGGGGGGTCCCCCCCGCGACCTTGAACTGTTCGTGGAGCTCCCGAAGGCGTTCTTCTCCCAGTTTCGTGACCCGCTGATAGTCGTAGTGGGCGGCCCGCACGCGCTCGCAGGTCAACCGAGAGACAGCCTCCACATCGGCCTTGAACTGTCGGGACGAGGGCGGGTCTCCCGCCCAGAGCGTCGCGGGACAAAGGAGCGAAACGGACACCACGGCGATTCGGCATTGATGAGAAAAAAAGACGGGCTTTGACATTCTCCGTCTGTGGAAGAGGGGCGGGATCATGATCTTAGTCTATCACGTATGAAACGGTTGGGCAACGAACCGGGAGGAGGCGACATCCCCGATTCCGTTCGTCCGTGACGGGACTTGAAAACAAAAAGATACACCCTCTCCGTCATCCGATAGCCGACCGCATCGCGATACGAATCGAATATCTTCCGATACTTGGTTTTATCGACGAGTTTTTGGAGTCCCTCCATCGTTTCCCGACGGACAACCTCCACGGGGCTCCCCTCTCCCCGTTCATCATCGACCACCATGAACAGATAGCGGCGACCGTCGAACAGTCCCAGATGCTTCCGTTGCCACTTCTTGCCGGGAGAGGGAAGGATATCATACATGTTCCAATCGAAACGGATATCGTTATAAAATGCCTGGGAATCGACCAAATAGGACACCAAGCCCCAATGATTCCTGATCCCCTGCAGAGTCCCATCGGATTGTATCCTCACCCCGGTCTCCACAACGGGGATCGGGCCCCCCGGCGGGACCGGCTGTTCCTGTTTCAGGTAATGGAACAGCTGTCTCAGGTCATACAGTTCCTGATAATAATCCCTCTCGTTGTATTCCCTCGAATGTCCGTGTTGGGGAGCCAAGACGTGGAACCCGGTCAGTGAAGCCAAACAAAACCATATCAGGAATCGTGTCTTGGGACCGGACCGCTGTATGATCCTCCAAGACAACAGCACGAAGAGCATGATCCCGGCCGAATAAAAAGCCGTGTAATTGCCGACATAAGTCCTCGGCACGGCGATCAAGACCAAAAAATTTGCGGCCACAAACGACGAAAGGAACCCAAGAACCCTCCCCCCTTCTTCCGGCGGACGGGACTGCGCGGATTTCAACCGGATCCGATAATAGAGGAGCGCCACGGAACAGAACGAATAAAACACCGAAGGACCCCAATACCCCTTCAGGTCTCTCATCACGCTCATGAAAGCCCAAGGAGAACGACTTCCGATGGTGACCGCGTGGGCGCGAAGCAATCCCTTGAAATCGAAATACGGGAAACCATCCGTTAAAAACCGATTCAAACAATAATCCTCCCGATATCCATTCCCCAGCAGAAGGGCGACGAAGAAGAGGATGAAGACAACCGGCGCGAATTTTTTATCGGCCGAGAAGAACCAATACACCCAGATGATGAAAAAATAGAGGTAGGCCGAATAATGGATCCATGTGGAGACATAGAACAGAGCACCGAAGAGGATGAGATATCTCATCCTCCGGCCTTCCATATAAATCCAATGAATGTGCAGGGCCCAGACAGTGACACAGGCCAGCGGCAAGAAACCGAAATAGCGTCGCGACATCGCAATGACGTTGGGGGTGGTCAGCAACAACATCGCCCCCACGAGACTGATCAATTCGTTCCGCGTTTGCCGGAAGAGGAACACAGAGACGGCCAGAGCCAACCCGAGCAAAGCCCAGATCATGCTCATCTTATAGACAAACAAGGATTTTCCGAAGACCTGGAAACAGACCGCCAGGACCAGCGTTTGCAAATTCTTTCCATACCAATAGTCGCTCCGATGAAAGAGCAGGTCCCGAATGCTGTCGCGGATATAGCGGCCGGGATCCCGGTCATAATCCGAATACATCCCGGAAGCGGACAGGATCACACCATCGTGATCGAAAGCGAAGATCTGGTCGCTGATGGCATAACTCGAGTAATCCAGGACCGTATAGCCGACAATCAACGCCAAACAGAGCCCGAACAGAAGCGGGGTCTTATCAATCTTCGATATGTCCAAGAGACGCCTCTCCGCGCGACCGGAAGACAAAAAGACGCGTGCCCGGATCCATCTGATAATCCACGAGATACTGGTACATTTCCATTACTTTTTTCAGGAATTTGGAATCCGCCAAGGACCTCATCTGATCCTCCACGTAGACATGATCAAACTTCATGCTTCGTTCAACCCCCTCCATGTGTTTGACAAGGACGAACAGATAACGATACCCATCTAACACAGCCACGGCACGGTCATCCGGGGAGACCTCCTCAGGCGATGTTTTGGCCTTCGTCGTCAACGCGTCGAAATGATACGGCCTAAAACGGACATCCTCATAGAAAGACTGCGCGTCCACAAAACAGCTCATCATGTAAACGTCACTGAAGTCCTTCTGATAGACCAATTGTTGCTGATTATTCAAGACCAATCCCGTCCGAAGAGACCCGATCTCCTTGGCTCCCCCTCCGTCCTCCGTTTGCCTGACGTAATGAAAGAACTGCCCCAAACCATCGCTCCCCTTTATTTCCGACGGGACCCCGAAGCGCCAAACCCCCCCGGCCCGCACGAGTTGCAGCGGGACGACGATAAACAGACAGGCCCATCCGACATTTCTGAACCAAACCGATGGACTCCTCGTCAAACCCCACGCCATCAAGACATAAAGCAGCGCGCCCGCCGAGTATAACACCACGTAACTCTCCGTCTTAACAACGCCGATCAAGCGCATGATGACGATCAGCGAGACCATGATCGCCCCCAAGAACCGCATCGTCCGGATGGTCGCCGCCACCGGCTCCGGATTTTTCCTGTTCCCGATGAAACAGCGAAGGCCATAAACGATCAGGAGAAATCCGGACATATAAAACAGCGCTTCGCCATACTCCGCTTTCAGTCCATGATGGAAATCAGCCAGACCCGGACCCGGGTGTTTCCTCAAGAAAACCAGTCCGGAAGAGATCAGATCCGTCACCGGGCCATTCGGAGCGGCCGATCCCAGGATCGGTCCTATTCTCTTCTGAAACCGGCTCAACCACCACAACAATTGGTCCTTGTTCCATAACAGAACCGACAGATAAAATATCGAATAAACCGCGAGGAAACGACGCTCCTTCCACACGAACAGGCCGACGACGGCGAACATCATGAAATACAAATAGACCGAATAATGGATCCATGTGCCGACGACAAAAAGAGCGCACAACAGGGCGAACCAGCGCCGCCCCCCCTCCTCCTGGTAACGGAGATACGCATAGAGCGCCCAGAGCGCCACGCAGGCCATCGGCAAAAATCCGAAATATCTTCGAGACATCGTGATCGTGTTCGTCATCGTCAATAAGAGCAGCGCCCCCCACAGGCCGGCCAGTTCACTCCGCGTTTCGCGATAAAGCAGGAGATAGGCGGCCAGGACCAGACCCAGAAGCGCCCAGATCATGCTCATTTTATAGACGATCAATGTCTTTCCGAAAAGCATGAAGCAGCCCGCCAGGATCAGCGTCTGTAGATTCTTCGTATACCACCGGTCTCCGCGGTGAAAAAGGATATCCTGAACGCTCTCCCGCAGATATCGCCCGGGAGCCCGCTGATCATAATCCGAATAGATCCGGGCGGAGGACAAGATCATATAATCATGATCGATGACGTAATCGCGATCGGTGATTGAAT
Organism: Elusimicrobiota bacterium; assembly: GCA_022709755.1. Taxonomy (GTDB): domain Bacteria; phylum Elusimicrobiota; class Elusimicrobia; order FEN-1173; family JAKLIF01; genus JAKLIF01. The sequence continues at coordinate 329,812 of JAKLIF010000001.1, forward strand.
ACACATAATGGCCAGCCCAAGCATAGCCACAGACCGTCAGCAAGCAGAGATAAAACAGGATCTTGTTCTTGAACAGACGGGTTTTCATCATCGGCCAGAGCGAGGAGAGACGGGAGGCCCCCCGTCCGGACAACGGGACCACGGGATTAACGCGGGGCACTTCCTGCCCGAGCATCGACGATCACACCCCTTCCGAGGACGGGGGAACGCCACGTTTCGCTCGAAAGACGATGAGCCGGCGCCCCGGGGCCCCCATACCATAATGCACCAGATACCGATAGTTTCTCGTGACCTCCGCGAGAGCATTGTTTCCCGCCGTCTCTTTCACCGCAGAAAAAACCCGGTCCGGAAGAACATCCGAACCCTGCGGTGTGAACACGAAGAGGACGGGAATCTCTTTCGAAATATCTTTCTTCTTCCCCAATGAAGCATCCCCCCGTCTCCCCGCCGACAACCCCGCCTCCTCACACAGACCTTCCCATTCCAATCGCACGCCTCCATAAAAAGCCTGGGCGGTGATCAATTCATCGTGGATGTTCGGCCTCCCTTTAAACAACGGAGGGCACGTCCAGCGCGATTCTCCGGCCTTGTCTTTTTCTATGAAACCCACCATCGCCGGGATGGTCTTATCACCCGACGGGACATAATTATTTTTTAAATAATGCATCAATTGGGAGAGGTCAATCATTTCATTGGACATCCGATAGGTATTGGAAGGCCGGGGGGCATTCCAAGACACCGCCATCACGGTGCCGACCAGACAGCTCCACGAGAACACCCTGAGCCAGGGGCCCCCCGACCGCCCCATATCCCACAAGATAAGAACGAAAAGCAAGACCCCCACCACATAAAACACCACATAGTTGGACAATTGGACGATGTCGTTCATGAACATCGCCAGGGCGATGCCGGCCAAGACAGCGGCCAAAATCTTTATTCCAAACCGGGACCTCGAGAGATCGTCGGCCTTCCTCTTTAAATGCCACAGAGCGTATAGGAACGCCGAAAAGACATAAAGATAGAATACCACTCCTCCGAACTGATATCGAAGTATGTCATACTCCGCTCGGTAATGCCGCGAGAAAATGCCGTGAATGACGTATCGACACGCCTTCATTGTTTTGTCCGCAATCCCGTTGAGTCCGCCCAGCGGGCCCTCCTCATAGAATTGCCACTGCAAGCCGAGTGTCTGATGGATGTTCATCATGAGTACCCCGACATAAAGAAGGAAGAAGAGCCCCGCGGAAGTCCGGCGACGAGGGATCATCAACAGGAGAACCCCCATCACAAGGAAATAGAGGTAGGCGGAATAATGGGTCCAACTGGCGACATAGAACACCCCGCAGAAAAGAAGGAAATACCGTTTCCCGTGATCCTGGAGATAAAGCAAGAAAGCACAGGCACCCCATAGGAACAGGCAAGCCAGGGGGATGAACGCAAAATACGTGCGAGACATCGCGACGATGTTCGGGATGAGGAGCATCAGGAGCGTTCCCAGAAGTCCGACCATTTCGCTTCGGGTCAGGACATACAAAATGCAGTATCCCGCCAGCGCGAGCCCGAGGAGCGCCCAGATCATGCTCATCTTATAGACGAACACCGTTTTCCCGAATAGTGCGAACAGGATGGCGAGGACCGTCGTATGGAGACGACAGGCGTCCCCTTGCCGGCGCCAGGGAGCCACCATATCTTGAAAACACCGCCGAATGTAACCCGCCGGATCCTCCGAATACACCGAATAGAACCCGGCCTTCTCCAGAATGACGCAATCATGTTCGACCACGAAATTCCTATCACTGACGGCATATCCGTACTGCATCACGCACACATGAGCACAGATGAAGAGCAGGCATATCCCCGCAAGGATCTTGTTGTGATAGGACCGCATCAGGACAGTCCCCGCTCCGCCGATCCATCCGCGCAGAACAGCTGTCATACCGGTCATCGACACCGTCATATTGGAACGCCCCTAGACACCCTCATCACGCGCCCCGGCGGGTCCCGCCTCACGGCTCCCCGCGGGCCTTTTCCCATAGACGTAGAAATACAGCCCCTCGGTCGCTTTAAAACCGGTCATATAACGGAACGGGCTGAATATCTTCCGATAAGCAACGGAGCCGATGTTATCCCGGATGACATGGGCTACCCGTTCTTGGGTGGCCTCTGTCGCCATGTCTTGGCGGTCACGCCAGTCGACCAAGACGATCAGATAGTGATATTCGGAGGCTGTATCCGCCGCTTTGTCCGGAGGGATCCATTTACCGACAAAACCGGGCAAATGGGTCTCGAGCGGATCGAAGTATTGTGTCTGGAATATCACGTCATGGAAGAATGCCGGAGAATCAAGGTAATTCCTGAACGGGTGTATATAATAAAAGTTGCCGACATATTTCAACTGTCCGTCGGGAGCGGCGCGAAGACCCGTCCGCAACGTTTTAATGACAGTCATCCCGTCCATGTTCCGGAATCCTTTCATGTAGTCCACGAGAAGACCCGGATCATACACATCCCGCGGATAATCTCTTTCATTATATGCGGGAGGGTGTCCGTGGTACGGCGACGCCGCATGATACAACGCCAGACCGACCAGGCAAATCCAAGCCGATCCGCTGACCCAACTATTTTCATACCGGCTTAATTCCCATAACACCAAGACCGTCAACAGGATCCCGGCCACATAGACGGAAAGGAAATTGATGCTTTCCACGCACACGAACACGTTCATAATGAGGAAGCTGCCCGCCAAGAACGCCGCCAGAAGCATCATCGCCTTCCTGGTTGCGCAATCCGACCACTTCCGTCCTCTCCGGAGAGAGCCGGCATAAACCAGGATGCCGAGGATGAGCGCATAAAACACATTGCTCCCCAAATGGCCCCGGAAGTTCATGATGATGCCCTTCAAAGCGTTCCAAGAGGTGTCTTCGAAGATATAGCCGACATAAGCCTTGACGCGCAGGAGAATGCCGATGTCAGCGGACGGAGCGCCCCCTACTGTTTCAGCGCCGAAAAGCATGCTGAACCATAGAGCATATTTAGGGCTGTTCCAAAGAATGATCCCGATGACGATCGATAGGAACGACAATGCGGCACGCCGGTCTTGGATCAGCCAATAGGCGCCGAAGATCCCGGCATAGAGGTAGATCGAATGATGGGCCAATGAGCCCAGATAAAATAATGCGCACACCATTGCGAAGTAACTCGTCCTCCTGTTCTCCTCATACAACAGAAAGACATGGAACGCCCACAACAACAGGCACGCCACCGGCAGGAAACCAAAATATTTCCGGGAGTTTGTGATCACGCTTGGGAGTGTCACCAGGAGGAGGGTCCCCGACAAAGCGGTCAATTCGCTTTTTGTCTGCCTGAACAGGAACACGTACGCGGCCAACGCCAAACCCAACAACCACCACACTAAACTCATTTTATAGGCCACCAACGTTTGGCCGAACACCAGAAAGAACAACGACAGTGTCAGAGATTGGATGGTCTGGCCGCGCCAGTTCTCCCCCCGGTGAAGGACCATCCCCTGAACACCCTCTTTGATGTGTGACCAGGGCCCGTATTCCTCATTATCGAATATATGCGCGAGATGCAAATAGGGATAATCATGATCCACCGCAAAGGAGGGATCGCTGACAGCATATCCCCATTGCATCAGGACGACATACCCACACAGGAACACGATACACATCCAATGCAAAACCCCGCCGGAATATACTTTTGATGATTTGATCGAATGGTTCATCGTCTCAAGCCACTGCGCCATGAAGAAGGTCCGTTGGTCATGCATGTCTCAGGGCCTCCTGTTCCGATAGACGGTGAGTGTCATCCCCATGTCGATCGGATAATGGGCCAGTAAACGATAAGACTCACCCATTCTCCGGTGCGACAACGGGTCCCCGTTTTGTTCTAAATATTTCTCAAAACATCGCGCCCGACCCTCCCGATCGTCCATCTCCCGGCGCTCATCGCCCACGAACACGAAGAGATAATCATATGGCTTCCCCCCTCGATCCATGTCATTATCCACCAAATCCCGCATGGCTTTCTGCGATGCGAGCCCCGCCGGGGGATTCAAAATAACCCACGATATCCTCATGGAGCTGTAAAACGCCCTTGAATCCAAGCAAGAGATGTTCTTTTTGAGGTCGTACATCTTATCGCACTGCCCGCCGGATCCCATTTCCGCCCCCGCGACGAGGCAAACCGTGGATCCCCGTTTTGAGGCATCTTGTTCCGTTTGGATATAGTGCATGAGTTGAACCAAATCGAGCTCTTCTCCCTGCCCCCAATATTTGCGGACACGCTCGTATCGGGCCGAATAAACATCCTGTTGAGACAGCACCAAGACAACAAGGATCCCGAAGACACAGGTCCCCATCCATCGGGGCATATATCGACTCATATCCCATAACAAGAGTGTCAACAAAATGGCTTCGAGCACATAGAACATGGTGAAATTTCCCGCCGCCACACCCGACGTCATCAACATGACGGACAACAGGGCCCCCATGCAAAACAAAAGAAAGGCGACGACGGCGTCGACCTCTCTTTTTCCGTCGATCCGAGGTCTGATGTATTTCCGATGAAACCAGATATAGACCGGCAACAGAGCCGCCAACAGGGAATAGGTGGCCGGCCCCCCGTGCCTCTTCAGTCCTCGGAAACAGAACATCATCCCTCGATAGAAATCATGTCCATCACCCACGGCCAAGGGAGTCAACGGGAGCCCCCCATGGAATAAATTCAGGAACGAAAAAAACCATCTCGGCATGACGTTCATGTCCTTATAGAAGAGCATGAAAAACACGAGGAGGAATGCGATCGCAACGCGCCTCGTGTTCGGCCGCAAAAACAAATAAAAACCCAATATCCCGAAATAAAGATATCCCGAATAATGGGTTCGGACGGCCATAAAGAACAACATGATGAAAAAAAAGAAATCCCTCCACCGAAAACACCGGCACATCGAGATACACAGGTTCAAAGCCCACATCATGACGCAGGCCAAGGGAAGAAAACCGAAGTACAAACCAGCCATTTTCACGACGTTGGGAAGGACCAATACAAGGAGTGTTCCCAGAAAAGCCGTCATTTCCATCTTGGTCTGCCGATAAAGAAAGACATACACGCCGAACGCCAACCCCAATAAAGCCCAGACCATGCTCATTTTGTAGACGAACAGGGTCTTGCCAAAAAAGATGAAACAGAGGGCAAGGATCAGCGTATGAGGACTATATCCTCTTCTCCCATCGCCGAAACTGAACAACCGGCGCAACGACACCCGAACGTACCCAGGGGGGTTTTGGCTGAACAAAGCGCCCCCCCCCATGAACCCGGCGGCAGTCAATATGTCGTAATCATGGTCCGGAGCCACGACGCGATCCGTGATGGCGAATCCATATTGGCCGAGAATGACATAGCCGGTGATGAACAAAAGGCAGAACCAATGAAGAAGGACCGATTGATAGGGTTTATTGAATAATGTTGGTTTCATCATCAGACCGATGGGCACGGCGGGAGCCGGCATGGAGCGGAAAGGGGTCATGGGGCCTGCCATCAACGGAAAAGATCCGTCATATCTTCTGAAAACCGATCATCCGGAAATTCCGGGGAGCCGCACAATCCCGCCGGTCAGTCGACGAACCAGATCGTGATTCCCGCCCAATAAGTCCTCGCCACATTGGGGACCAACCCGGTGCTGACGGATTCGATGAAACGCTTGTTCGTTATATTATCCACACCGAGATAAAGATCGGAACTCAGGATCTTCTTGACCAACCTCGCGTGCCAGAGGGTATAGGAGGGGAACCTCATCCCCTGTTCGTTATCATATTGAAAACGATGGTGCACGTATTGCACCGTATTGATCAACCTCCATTTTCTGGGGAGAGAAGTCGTCAGGCGATAGTTCGCCGTATGACGGGGCGTCATCTGGAGCGGGACGTAACGATAGGACCCCATGGAGTTCCCGATCGCCCGCTGATAGGTGTAATTGATACTCTCCTCGAAGGGTCCCCAACGCGAATCCATCTCCGCCTCGCCCCCCGTCACCTCGGCCCGCGGAGCATTCTCATAAACCGCCGATTTCGCCGCAATCCGTTCCCTCAACTGAGAATGAAAACCCGTCAGTTTCAACGAGAATGTCTTTCCAGACCGCCATTCCGTCCCGGCGTCATAAGTCCAGGCGGTTTCGGGTCTCAAGAAGATATTCCCCAAAGTTCCGCTCGACGAGTAGAGTTCGGTGAACGAGGGGGCGCGGAACGAGCGGGCGGCGCTGCATGAAAGCCTCCAATTCGGGGTGGCCCGAAAAACGATCGCCAATCGTGGATTCACCACGTTACCGAACGCGCTGTGCTGGTCCAGTCGCACTGTGGGGATCAGATCGCATCGGTCTCCCTCCCAATGCTCCTGCACGGTGACGCCCCACGAGGCGGCATGATGCGGCGTTCCCCCCTCAATCAACTCTTCATCCCGTTCATAGGAACCCCCGACGCTGAAACCGCCGGGGAACTGAAGTCGCGTGGTGTTTCCGACGACCTGGTTGACCCGTTCCATATCCGGATCAGCACCGCTGGACGGACGGGTCAGATATTTCTGTCTGGACCCATAGGACATCGTCTGCAATCCCGCGGGGGACTCCCCGAGGGGGAGCGACAAGGTGAGCCGACCCAGATCGGTCGTCTGTTCCACACGACGCCATCGGTTCGACGGCTCTTTTTCCCGCCGCCCATCCCACCGGTCAACGGGAATCGGGGTCCCCTGGGGATCTCCGGTCTCCTGACTCACGCGGGACAGGGCCAGGGAGATCCGCGTTCCGTTCTGGGCCGTGTATTCGCCATTCCCGGTCAGAGCCGCATTGTGCCCCTCGGAATTCGTCTGGTATCCACCCGTGTAATACTTGCTCCCCGTGATATAGGTATCAAACCCCTTGCCCCCCGTGCCCAGTTGAGCGTTATACATGCGGACCGGATAAGAACGTCTTTCCCCGCTGGAAATCGGATAAGAGCGGGTTTGATATCCGAAAGAAGAATGGGCCTTCTCGGCGGTGTGCCGTTTGGTGATGACATCGATGACCCCGCCCAAGGTGTTGGCTCCATGGACCATGGAGGACCCTCCTCGGACGACCTCAATCTTCTCGATGTTATCGACGGGGATCTGAGAGAGATCGACGAACTGGGAAGAGACCCCTCCCAACGGCTGGCCATCGATCAGGATCCGGCACGAGGCGGGCGACGGCAGTCCCCTCATCCGGCATGTTGCCATGGAACCCAAGGCGCCCGTCTTCTGGACGTCGATCGAAGGCAATCGGTCCAGGACGTCGGCCAGAGATTGGCCTCCCGTGTTCCGAATCTCCTCTTTCCGGTAGACAGTGATATTGGTGGGTAAGCGGCGTGAATCTGTCTTTGACAGCGTATAGGACAAAAACTCCGAATCCGGATCGACCTTCTGCGCCGCCATCGACCGCGTCTTCGTAAAAAAGAATGTGATCGTCGCCAATGCGACGAAGGTTCTTAGCCGCATCTCAAATGAGACAAAAAACATCCTTCATCATCGGATCGCGTCCCCTCAACCCAACTTCTTCATTTTAGCCAAAAGCCCGATCACCTCGGTCGTCTTGCTTCTAAACGGTGATTGGGGGTTGTCGAGTATGGCCAACGCCTCGGTGATTTTATTCGAATTAACCAGATTGACGATTTCCGCAGCGTATCGATGGAACTCCGCATGAATCTCAATCAATTTCTGGAAATCGGGGGAACTCCCGAATTTTTCCTTCGCCTCTCCGTGGATCCATTTCCCCAGATCACACCGGTTATCTTTATTGACCAGATTCGAATCCAGGTTCTCTTTTCGATCGGCTTTGCAATAATCCCGAAGTCTCATCTTCCAATTCACATGAGCCTGCATGGCTTCATCGATGTTCATGACACACCTCCATCGTCATTAAAGTCATTTTCATTATAAGAGTATTACCCGTAAACCGCAACAGCATATTCCCGCCGGGGAACACCCCCGACCACCGTCTTTTCAGTATTTAAAACGCGGGCCGCGCGGAAACGACACGATTAATCTTCTCACTCGGGCGTCCTTATCTTATAATTCTACCAGGAAGCGACAGACATGGCATTTTTTCATACATTAAAAACATCCTTCTCCACGCTCATCAAGATCGCCGGGAAAATCATCCTCATCTTGATCCTCACCGAGATCGTATTGGGTACCACTGGAATCCTGCTTTTAACCTACTACAGGCATTTCGTCTATTCCAAGATCCCGTTATTAAAGGACGAACACAGGATTCTGTTTATCGGCGAATCGACGACCTGTGGAGACGGCTCCACCAACAAACAAACGGACTCATACCCGGCCCAACTTGAAAGGATTCTGAATTCTCAAACCCCCCGCAACCGGTTCCGGTCGATCAATATCGGGTTCGGCGGTCTGACGACAGAACACATGCTCAGAGACCTAAAAGAAAATATCTATCGGTATAAGCCAGACATCGTGGTGATCCAGGCGGGATTCAACAATTGTTCCCCCAGCCTGTTCACCCTATTCAAAGGCCAATCCTTGCCGGCGGCCTGGAGGAAGATCGTCATCATGAAATTGGAGATGTCGCGGACCTATCGTCTCATGAAATGGGCCTATGAGTCCGTCTGGAAACAATGTTTGCTGCGCTACCTGCAGAACCGTGGGTTCACCCCGACATCAAATCCGGGGTTTTGGGTGACCGACATGTATCCGGAGGAATACCAAATAACGAAGGTGGAATCGGAAATACACCTATGCCGGATGATCGAAATCCTCCGCGAACACAACATCCCGCTCGTCCTGTGCGGGTATTTCATCGCCGAAGACGAGAACATCATGCTGCGCCGGTTATCAAAGACATACGCCGTCCCCTTTTGCGACAATGAGTTGGAGGACACGCCGTTCAATAGAAAGGAATACATATCCGTGGACCAATTCCATCCCAACACGAACGGATATTTCCTCATCGCCCAGAATCTATTCAAGACGTTGACCGACCATCATCTCATCCCAGAAACCCCTTCCGACCCGTCCACCGCGTCTTGACTTTTTTGACCAACTCGGCTAAAGTCTTGTCATGTTTCGGAAAGAAATCAAGGTATTGGACTGCACCATCCGCGACGGCGGGCTGATCAACAATTATCAGTTCTCCGACGATTTCGTCAAAGCCGTCTACCGCGCCATCTGCGAGGCCGGAGTGGACTTCATCGAACTGGGAAAGAAACTCTCCGAGAGCGCCGAGTATTCCCGTTCGAAGTTCGGCCCCTGGAATTTCTGTGACGACGACATCCTGAAGCGGATCGTCGACAGCCATGACTGCAAAGTCCGCCCGGCCATTGCGGTCATGTTCGACGTGGGGCGAGTGGATATTTCCTCCCTGAAAGACAAGAAGGACAGCCCCGTGGACATGATCCGAACGGCCTGCTACGTCCCCCAGATCGACAAGGGCCTTGATCTGGTCAAACGGAGCAAAGACAAGGGATACAGGACTTCTTTGAACATCATGGCGGTTTCAGCGGCCATCGAATCGGAGTTGATCGAGGCGCTGGAAGAAGTGGCCAAGGTCCCCGAAGTGGATTACCTCTATCTGGTGGACAGCTACGGTGCTTTCTATTCGGAACAAGTCTCCTATTATCTCAACCTGTATTCCAAATACGTGCCGAAGGAAAAACTGGGTTTCCACGGCCACAACAACATCCAGCTGGGATATTCCAACACGCAACAGGCCATCATCGACGGCGTCAACCTATTGGACGCCACCATCAACGGGATCGGGCGCGGAGCGGGGAACTGCTGTTTGGAACTGCTGTTGGGATTCCTGAAGAACCCGAAATTCGACGTGCGGCCGATCTTCAAGGTGATCCAGAAGGAATTCGTTCCTCTGAGGAAACAGATCGAGTGGGGATACAACGACATCTACGGGATCTCCGGGATACTGAACCAGCACCCTCGGGAAGCCATGAAGTTCCGGGCCACTCCCGAGACCCGCGATAATTGCTACGATTTCTACGAATACGTCACGCGACAAGACATCGTCGCGGCCGAATAAGAACCCTCCAACAGACTAATCCTTTTTCCCTTCTTCCTCCTCCGACCAGACCTTCATCTCCTCCGGCCGGCCGTCGGACCTTTCCACGAACCTGAATTCGATCTCTCCGGGACGAACGAGCCCCAACTGCCGGCGGGCTTCGTTCTCGCTGTAGAAAGAATTCGTCTCCAGCCGTGAGATCCGCCGTTTCTTGCCGGTCATCCTCTCGGAGCGCTCGAAGATCTCCTTCTGGACGGCCCTATATTCGGTGCGGCGCTTCACGTACTTCTGAGGTCCCCCATGGATCAGGACAAAGAGGACCCCGGCCCCGAGGAACGTCAACAGGGCGAGATGTCGGGAAAAAAATTCCCTCATCAATTCCTTTTGAACATTTTGGCGCCGGGAAATGACGCCTTGGACCCCAACTCTTCTTCCAAACGCAGAAGTTGGTTGTATTTGGCGATCCGTTCTGAACGGCACGCGGACCCGGTCTTGATCTGGCCGGCATTAAGGGCCACCGCCAGATCGGCGATGAACGCGTCTTCCGTCTCGCCGGACCGATGAGAGATGATCGCCGTGTAACCGACGGAAAGCGCTTTCTGAACGGCATCGACGGTCTCGCTGAGCGTCCCGATCTGGTTGACTTTGATCAGGATGGAGTTGGCGACCTTCTGGCGGATTCCGTCTTGAAGCCGCTGGGTGTTGGTGACGAACAAGTCGTCCCCGACCAATTGCGTCCGGCTCCCCATCCGCTGGGTCATGATCTTCCAACCGTCCCAATCATCTTCGGACAGTCCGTCCTCGATGGAAACCACCGGATAACGGCCGGTCAGTTGTTCGTAATAGTCGATCATCTCCGACGCGGACCGGTCTCGGACATCGGCCTCACCCTCCAAACGATATTTTCCGTCGTTGAAATACTCGTTGGAAGCGCAATCCAGGGCGAGCAGGACGTCCCGGCCCGATTTATACCCGGCGGCGTCGATGGCCTGCACGATCATCTGAAGGGCCTCTTCGTTGGATTTCAGATTCGGGGCGAACCCCCCTTCGTCTCCCACACCCGTGTTCAACCCGTTCTTCTTCAAGATGGACTTCAGGGTATGGAACACCTCGGAACCCGCCCGGAGCGCTTCGCGGAAGGATCCGCCGCAGACGGGAGCGATCATGAACTCCTGGATATCCACGTTGTTATCCGCGTGCGCGCCACCATTGAGGATGTTCATCAACGGGACGGGGAAGAGGAATTCCTTGGACGAGATATTGAAGGCCTGGCGGATATGGGCGTACAACGGCAACTTCTTCGAAACAGCCGAGGCGCGGGCGCAAGCCAGGGACACTCCCAGCAAGGCGTTGGCCCCCAGTTTCGACTTGGTCTCCGTCCCGTCGGTCTCCAACAGGCGCCGGTCGATGGCTCTCTGGTCCGAGGCGTCCATCCCCTTCAAAACCGGGGCGAGCGCGGCGCGGACGTTTCCGACCGCGGTCAGAACTCCCTTGCCGCCGAAACGTTTTTTGTCGCCGTCGCGCAATTCCAGCGCCTCGTGGGCGCCCGTGGAGGCTCCCGAAGGAACCGCCGCGCGTCCGATGGATCCGTCGGACAAAATAACATCCACCTCGACGGTGGGATTCCCGCGGGAATCCAATATTTCGCGGGCGACGATCTTGTCGATGCCGGTGGAAACGGAAGAAGACGCTTTCTTTGTCTTAGAGATAGGACTGCTCTTGCTCTTGGCCATGATCATGACTCCTGTTTGTGGGATGAATTAAGCTGTGAGACCGGCCAACTGGCGGCCGGCCTGTTCCAACGCCTTGACTTTGGCGGGCGAATCGGTTTCCAGATAGATGCGGACGACGGGTTCGGTCCCGGACAAACGGATCCCGAGCCAGCTCCCGTCGGTCAGGATGAACTTATGCCCGTCGGTCTCGACGATGCGGCGCACGTTGAAATGTTTGAACTTCGTCGGCGGGCTCTCCCGGAGTTTCTCTTTGAGGTCGATCATCTTCTCCGGGGTCAGATGGAAATTGAGCCGTTGGGAATAAAAAGTGCCGACTTCCTTCTGGAGGGCTTGGAGCTGTTTCCGAAGGGATTTTTTGTTCACAGCCACCATCTCGGCGGCCAGAAGACAGGCCAGAACGCCGTCTTTCTCGGGCACATGTCCCCGGATGGAAACCCCGCCGGATTCCTCCCCTCCCAGGATGAAATTCCCCTCCTTGGAAGGATAAACGGAATTCTCGCGGGCCATGATGTCGCCGATGTATTTGAAACCGACGGCGGTCTCCTGGAGTTCCAATCCGTGTTTGCGGGCCACCGCATCGAAGAAATGGGACGTCATGACGCTCCTCACCACGATCCCCTTCCATTGGCGGGTCTTGACCACGTGGTCCAGCATCAGCGGCAGGAGTTCGTTGGGGGATAAAATCGATCCGTCTTCGTCCATAATGCCGAAACGATCCGCATCGCAATCAGTCCCCAGACCGATCTGCGCCCGTTGTTTGACCATCGTCTGCCGCATCAACCCCAGGGTCTCCGGGATCGGGTTGGGCACCCCGCCGCCGAAAAGGACATCGCGGTCGGTATGGAGGGAGACGACCTGGCAACCGCACTTTTTCAAGAATTCGTCGGTATATCCGCGACCGGCGCCCCACAACGAATCGACGACGATCTTGCTCTTCCCCCGGCGCAACGCGCGCATATCCACGAGGCGTTCGAGATGTTTGAAATAATAGGGCTGGGGGTCGATCGGAACGATCAATTTCTGTTTGACGCCCACCGCTTCCTGGGCCGTCTTCGGCAGGTGGGAGGCGGCCAGATAACCGTCGCAGGCCATCTCGATGCGCTGAGTGATCTCGGGGAGGGCCGGTCCGCCCTCCTGGGATGAATATTTGAGTCCCGAATAGTCGTACGGGTTGTGGCTCGCCGTGATATTGATGGCGCCGGCGGCCTTTCGACGGAGGATCTCGAAAGCGATGACGGGGGTGGGCGTGTCCCGGTCGCAGAGGAGCGCCTGCAATCCGTTCGCCGCCAGCACCCCGGCGGCCGTTCGCGCGAAATGTTCCGACAGGAAACGCGTGTCGTAGCCCACCACGACGGGGAGGTTGTGCAGGTTTTCCTGTTTGAGGTAATCCGCGATCGCCTGGGTGATGATACGGACCCGCGGATAGGTGATGTCGTCCGAGATGATACCGCGCCAACCGGATGTGCCGAACTTTATTTTCATATTTTCGTCCTATAATGACTTGATCGGTGGAAACGCTGGGATGTTAGCAAAGCCTAATATGTCTGTCAATAAAGCCCCCGGAACCCCGGGAACACCGTCTTAGGCGCCCTTCTCACCGGCCCGGTAGAGTATGACGTTGGCCTTCTCCAGGGTGATGAGTCCCTCCCGGACCATCTCATCCAGATGGGGCAGGAAACCGTTGATCTTCTCCTCGCTGTCGACCATCTCCACGATGATCGGCAGGTCTTCGGACAAGCGGAGGATCTTGGCCGTGTGCATATGGCTCTTGCAGCCGAACCCCATCATCCCTTTCAACACCGTGGCTCCCGCCATGCCGTTCTTCCGGGCCAGGTTCACGATGGCCTCGTAGAGCGGAGCGCCGTTCCACCGGTCGCTCTCCCCGATGAATATCCTCAGCAGTTTTCCATCTTCCGGAATCTTCATGTCATCCCCCCGTCTATACGAACTCGCCGATCCAGGCGCCCACACGGAACAACAGGTAGCCGAACACCACGCTGCCGCCGACATTCAAAACGACCTTCAACCACTCCCCGTCTTTCAGCAGGTTCGAGGATTCCAGGATGAACGTGGAGAACGTCGTGAAAGCCCCGCAGAAACCGGTCATCAGGAGTATCCGAGAATTCGTCCCCAGGACGAACTTCACTTCCGCCAGACTGTTGAAAAATCCGACCAACAGGCAGCCGCACAGGTTGACGACCATCGTTCCGTAGGGGAAATCCGCTCCCCAGAACCGGTAGACGAACCCTCCCAACTGATACCGGGAGAATCCGCCGAGAAGACTTCCCAACGCCAGGCATAGATATTTTTCCATGATCATCCTCTTCCGGATCGACCGGAAGTGTTCCCCTCCTTTCTGATCTGTTCGACCAGCCGGCCGACGACCAGGGGATAGATCCGGTGTTCTTCCTTCAGCACGCGAGCCGCCAAGGTCTCCGGCGTATCCCCGGGAAGAACGGGCACGCGGGCCTGCATCAGGACCGGGCCGTGATCGTATTCCTCATCCACCACATGCACGGTGCACCCGGATTCAGTCTCGCGCTCCCCCAGGACGCTCTCATGGACCCGGTGTCCGAACATCCCGCGGCCGGCATGTTTCGGCAACAGGGATGGATGGATGTTGAGGATTCGTCCTGGATACTGCTGGATGAGGCCGGATTCCACCTTGAGTAAAAACCCCGCCAGACAGACCAAGGACACTCCCTTTTTTCGGAACTCGGAGGCGATCTTCATGGAGTAGGCCTTTCGGTCCGGGAAGAGGGCGGGATCCAACACCAAAGATTCCACTCCCAGATCCTTCGCCCGGTCGAGGGCGCCCACCCCCGGACGGTTCGAGATCACCAGTCGCACTTCGGCCTCGGGGATGCGCCCGTCCTGGACGGCGCGGGCGATCGCCTCGAAATTGCTCCCGCTTCCCGACACCAGCACGCCGATCCCGATCGTCATGGGGAGACGGGGGTTCAGATCAATCTGACTTTCTGTGAGCCGGCGGACACCCGGCCGATCTCGTAACAGGGGGATAGATATTTTTGAATGGACCGGGACCGGTCTGGGGAGACCGCCAACACCATTCCGATGCCCATGTTGAACGTTCGGAACATCTCCTGGTCCCGGACGCGGCCGCGCCGTTGAAGTTCCACGAAGACGTCGTGGACGGGCCAACGGCCCAGAGTGAACACCGCATCGCATTTCTTCGGGAGGAAACGGGGAACGTTCTCCAAAAGACCTCCGCCGGTGATATGGGCGAGGCCCTTGATGTCACCCGGATATCTCTTCAGGGCTCCCAGAACGGGCCGGACATAGATCCTCGTCGGGGCCAGGAGTTTCTTTCCCCATTTTTTCAGCAAAGCCCCCCGGTAGACCGCCCTCACGAGGGAATACCCGTTGGAATGGAAACCGGAAGAGGGCAGACCCAAGAGCACGTCGCCGGGTTTGATCCGGGAGGGATCCACCCGCTGGGAATGGTCCACCACTCCCACCGAGAACCCGGCCAGATCGTATTCTCCGGGACGGTACATCCCGGGCATCTCCGCCGTCTCTCCGCCAATCAGGGCGCACGCGGCCTCGCGGCAGCCTCGGATGATACCGCCGACGACCTTCTCCGCCACGTCCACATCCAGTTTCCCGGCGGCGAAATAATCCAAGAAGAACAGGGGCCGGGCTCCGCAACAGATGAGATCGTTCACGTTCATGGCGACCAGGTCAATCCCGATGGTCTCATGCACATCGAGTTCCTGGGCGATCTTCAATTTCGTTCCCACGCCGTCGGTGCATCCGACCAGATAGGGCCTTTTGTATCCGGCCGGGAACGGGAACAGTCCGGCGAAATCACCGATGGACGGCAGTCGGCGACGGATGCGGTCCACCAGCGCGTCCCCGGCATCGATGTCGACTCCGGCCCGACGATAGGTCCAGGATTCGGTTTTTTTCGGCATTCTCATGTCCTCCCTTCGGGACGGCTCCCCGGTTTTTCGACCGGTTTCCCTTCCCGGCATAACGGGCACTGGGTCGGATCGTAATTTTCCAAATCGACGGTCAGCAAGGCAAAATGCGGCGCCGGGAAAGACGGCGCGTCTTTCCCCCGTTGGACAAGACACGCCAGGCCCGCCACCCGGGCCTTCCAGGACCGGACCAATTCCGTCAGTTCGTTGAAAGAACCGCCCGTCGTGAGGACATCGTCCACCAGAAGGACGTTCTCCCCGTCACGAAGGGTGAATCCCCGTCTCAAGACCATCCCCGGGACGTCCCTCTCGGAAAACACGTGTCGGACTCCCAGCGCCCGGGCCACTTCATGTCCCAGGATCAGCCCCCCCACGGCCGGCGACGCCACCACATCGATCTTCCGGCCTTGTTTTAAAAGAGCATCCCGGCACTTTTCCGCCAGGGCCCGGCCCAATTGTTCGGCTCGGTCGGGATGCTGAAGAGCTTTGGCGCACTGCATGTAATTCCGGCTGTGCCGGCCGCTGGACAACTTGAAATGACCCGTGAGCAGCGCCTGGGAATCCTCCAAAATCCTGGTGACGTCTTTTTCGTTCATGGTTTCCACGCCTTTCTGATGTCTCGGACCGCCCGGGCCGGATCCCTGGCCTCGAGGATGGATCTCCCCATCACGACGAAATCCGCCCCGTTCTTCCAAGCGTCCTGCGGGGTGGACACTCTCTTCTGATCGGTCCCCGAGACCTTTCCCCACCGGATCCCCGGGGTCACCAAGGTGAGCCCGAACTTCTTCAAGAGCGGGAGTTCCAACGGGGAGCAGACCATTCCGTCGAGCCCCTCTCTCCGGGCAAGCCGCGCCAAACGCAGGACCTGTTTCCTGACGCCCGCCGATACGCCGACATCCCTCAGATCCCGGTCGGAAAAACTCGTCAGCACGCTCACTCCCCAGATCAGGGGCCGCGGACGCGCGGACAGGGCCGCCCTCAACACGTCCCGTCCGGCGCTCAGATGGACCGTGCACGAGTCCACGCCCAGCCGGGCGGCGGCCTCCACGGAACGTTTCACCTGGGAAGGGATGTCATACCACTTAAAATCGAGGAATATCTTCTTGCCGCGCTGTTTCAACCATCGGACGATCGTGGGGTCCTTGAAATACAGGCCCGGGGACACCTTATAGAACCGGACTTGGGATCCGAGTTTCATCACGAGATCCTTGTCCTGACGGACGGTCTTCCCATCCAACGCCACGATGATATCCTTCTTCGGTCTGGTCATCGTCTTCATCCTCCGTCCGTTGGCCGGGCTCATACACCGCGGCCGACGGCCTGCATCACGCTCGAAAAACCGTCGCGTCTCAAGAGATCCGAAAGGCCCCGGTTGATCCGGTTCACCAGCGTAAACCCCGAATACACCCAGCCGGTATAGATCTGGACCAGCGACGCCCCGGCCAATATCTTCTCATACGCGTCCTCGGCGGAAAAGACACCGCCCGACCCGATGAGGAGCAACCGCCCCTTGGAGAACCGATGGATCCTCCGGAGCGAATCGGTGGAGAGATGTCGGAGAGGCCGGCCGCTCATCCCCCCCTCTTCCGGATAAGGGGGTGTCAGCCCGTCCCGCGACCGCGTGGTGTTCGTCGCGACGATCCCATCGAACCGGGCCGCCAGGACGCTCTCCACGACGGACTCTTCCATGTTCTCGTCGGGCGAGATCTTCACCAGCAGCCGGGGCCTCGTCCGAGCCGGCCTCTTCCCGGCCCACTCATCCGCCTTCTCCCGAACCGCCGTCAACAACGCCGCGAGGGAAGCCCCCTCCTGAAGACGGCGTAATTCCGGCGTGTTCGGCGAACTCACGTTGACGACGAAATAATCCGCGTGATCGTAAAGAACCTCAAGACACCTCACATAATCGCCGGCGGCACGGTCCAACGGCGTCTCCTTCATCTTTCCGATGTTGAACCCCAGCGGGACGGAGACGATCCGTTTCCCCGGCGAGCGGGCCAACCGTTCGGAGACCTTGTCCGCCCCGGCGTTGTTGAATCCCATCCGGTTCACCAGGGCTTCTTCTTTCACGAAACGGAACAGGCGCGGCGGCGGGTTCCCCGGCTGGCCGGTCGGTGTCAACGTGCCGGCTTCCAGGAATCCGAATCCGAAATTTTCAAGGGCGGGCAGCGCGACGGCGTCCTTGTCGAAACCCGCGGCCAAGCCGACCGGGTTCGGGAAAACCAGCCGGTCCTCTCCCTCGCCGACGGTGACTTTCAGAATCTCATCCTTCACGGTCAACACGGACCGAAGGACTCCTCCCCACGGACGAGCGCCCCACCGGAGAGCGCAAATCGCCATCCGATGGGCCGTCTCGGGCGGCAGTCGGAAAAGCACGGGGCGGATGAGATTCTTATAGATATTCAATGGGGGATCCGGATCGATGGGTCCGTGACGGTCCCTGAGGGACCGGTCTATTATTTTAAAAGCCCGTCCCGCATCACCACGCGGCCGCCGACGATCACGACCGTCGCAAAACCGGTCAGGGTCTTTCCCGCGAACGGCGAGTTCTGGCTGAGGGAACAGAACGAGGTGATCGTCCGTGTCCGATTCGGATCGATCAGGACGACGTCGGCCGGCGCCGCCGGACCCAGATGACCGACGGGGAGCTTCAATATCTTCGCCGGATTCAAGGATATTTTGCGGATCAGGTCGGTCCAGGACAACGCCTTCTTCCGGATCAAATGGGTGACGGCCAACGGCAACAGCGTCTCGAGACCGATGATCCCGAACGGCGCGACGGAAAATTCCTGTTCTTTGGCCGAGCGCGTATGAGGCGCGTGATCGGAAGCGATGGCGTCGATCGTCCCATCGACCAGTCCCGTCACCAGCGCCTCACAGTCCTTCTTCAGGCGCAGGGGCGGGTTCATCTTCGCGTTGGTCCCGCACCGGGTCACGGCGTCCTCGGTCAGGGTCAGATGGTGAGGTGTCGCCTCCGCGGTCACGCGGACTCCCCTCTTCTTGGCCGCGCGCACGAGTTCCACGGATTCCAGAGTCGATAGATGGGCCACGTGCAACCGGGACCCGGTCAGTTCCGCCAACGCGATATCCCGCGCCACGGCCACATATTCCGCCTGCCGGGGGATGCCCTTATACCCCAGGCGGGTGGCCAACGGTCCCTCGTTCATGACGCCGTCCGCCATCAACGCGCGGTCTTCCGCGTGTTCGATGACGACCAGATCAAAGACTTTCGCGTATTCCAGGGCGCGCCGCAACAGCTGGCTGTTCGCGACGGAGGCCCCGTCGTCGGTGATGGCGACGCAACCGTCTCCGACCATCGCGCCGATCTCGGAGAGGGATTCGCCGGTCCGCCCGCGGGTGATGGTGCCGGTGGGCCACACACGCGCCGCGCCGGACTCTTCCGCCTTGCGGAGGATGAACCGGACTCCCGCCACGTTGTCCATGGGCGGCCTCGTGTTGGGCATGGCCACCACGCTGGTGATCCCGCCGGCCACAGCCGCCCGTGTCCCCGACTCGATCGTTTCGGCGTCTTCGTTGCCGGGCTCGCGAAGATGGACGTGCATGTCCACCAATCCCGGAGCCACGATGAGCCCCCGCGCTTCCAACACGGAGACATCGCCCGACACCTTGATATTCTTCCCGACCTGGGCGATCTTCCCTTCGCGGACCAACACATCCATCAAACCGTCCCGCTTATGGGCGGGATCCACCACGCGTCCACCCCGGATCAACAGCGGTCCTTCTGAAAACTTCTTGATGTCGTTCATGCGATGTCCCTCAAGGCCGGTTCGATGGCATTGTTCTCTTTCTCGATCTCGGAGGGGTCCAACGTGAACCCGTTCGGTCCGGAGAACATGTAGAGGACCGCCATACGGACGGCGATGCCGTTGGTGACCTGTTCGAGGATCATGGAACGGGGCCCGTCGGCCACTTCCGACGATATCTCCACGCCTCGGTTCATGGGCCCCGGATGGAGAACGAGACAGTCGGGTTTGGCGAGCCGGAGCCGGTTCTGGTTCAATCCGTACAGTTCCGTATATTCCCGGAGGCTGGGGAGATAATTCCCCTCCTGTCGTTCGCGCTGGAGCCGGAGCACGTTGATGACATCCGCCCCGCGGAGGGCCTCCTCCAGGTTGAAGGAAACCTGCACTTTCTTTCCGAAAACTTCCCGGATCCCGGGCGGGATCAGCGTGGCCGGACCGCAGACCGTGACCTGGGCGCCGAGTTTGGTGAGCCCCCACAGGTTCGAACGGGCGACGCGCGAATGGAGGACGTCTCCGACGATCACGATCCGCAGACCGTCGACGCGGTCTTTCTTCTCAAGGATCGTGAACATATCCAACAGGCCCTGCGTGGGATGCTCATGCGTGCCGTCGCCGGCGTTGATGACGCGCGCCTTGACTTCCGGCGCGACCAAATCGGGCGCCCCCGACGAGGAATGGCGCAACACCATGAAATCCACCTTCATGGCCTCCAACGTCTTGGCCGTATCGAGGAGGGATTCCCCTTTCGTCACGGAGCTCGTGGCGACGGCGATGTTCAGCGTATCGGCGGACAAACGTTTGGCGGCTAGTTCGAACGAACTCCGTGTGCGGGTGGACGGTTCGAAGAACAGAAGGGCCACCGTCTTTCCACGCAAAACGGGGACTTTCTTGATGGACCGCGTGAACAACGCCTTCATGGGGCGGGTCGTCTCCAAAATCCGTTCGATCTGCGCCCGCGTCATCTTCTCCAAACCCAATAGGTCTTTCACGCTGTCACCTCGCCCCTTTCCGACCGGGACTCTCTTTTCCCGGCGATCTCAACCAGACGGCATCCTCGCCGTCGATCTCTTCCAGATGGACTTCCACCATCTCGTCGGCGGCGGTGGACACCGTCTCTCCCGCCACGTCCGCGTGGATGGGCAGTTCCCGATGCCCCCGGTCCACCAGCACAACCAGGTAGATCTTCTTGGGCCGTCCGAAATCCATCAGTTCATCCAGCGCCGACCGGATCGTGCGCCCCGTGTAAAGGACGTCGTCCACCAGCAGGACCACCTTTCCCGTCACGTCGAAGGGGATGTCCGTGTCCTGAACGATCGGGTGCAAGGCCACTTCATCCATGTCGTCCCGATAAAAAGTGATGTCCAGCGTGCCCACGGGCGGGCGGGGAACGCCGGCGTCGGCCAAGTGGCGGCCCAACCGTTCGGCGAGAGGAACCCCGCGCCTCTGGATCCCCACGACCACCCATTCCGCCGT
The DNA here is from genome assembly GCA_022709755.1 of Elusimicrobiota bacterium. GTDB lineage: Bacteria > Elusimicrobiota > Elusimicrobia > FEN-1173 > JAKLIF01 > JAKLIF01. Next base: position 350,780 of record JAKLIF010000001.1, read on the forward strand.
CGGTTCAGGAACGGTCTTCAGGATGGTCTTGGCCATCTTCTCGATGAGGACGCGGACCTGGTTCTTGGTCAGTATGTTCTTTCTCGGTAGATTCATGAGCGAGCTCCGGACGCCGTCTTCAGCGCTTTGGCGGCGATGTCTTTTCTGAAATAGATTCCGTCGAATCGGATGGATCGGGCGGCCGCGTAAGCCCGCCGACAGGCCGTTTCCAGGTCGGGGCCCAAACCCGTCACTCCCAACACCCGTCCTCCGGCGGTCAGGCACCGATCGTTCCGGCGCACGGTTCCCGCATGGAAGACCGCCACATCTTCCTGAAGGGCCACGCGGTCCAGCCCGGAGATCTCTTGGCCCTTCTCATAGTCGCCCGGATACCCTCCCGACGCCAGCACCACGCAGACCGCCGCGCCGGATTTCACGCGCAACTCGACTTCGTGGAGACGGTTCCCGACCGAGGCCTGGATCACATCAAAAAGATCGTTTTCCATCAGGGGGAGCACGGCCTGCGTTTCCGGATCGCCGAACCTCACGTTGAACTCCAATATCTTCGGGCCGGATTCCGTCACCATTATACCGAAATAAATCACTCCCTCATATCGGAGATTTCGTTCCCTCAACCCCTTCAGGAACGGCTCGAACACCCTCTTCCGGACGGATTCCCAGACCGGGCCCGTCACGAAGGGCACCGGCGCATAGGCGCCCATCCCGCCGGTGTTGGGACCCTGATCCCCATCGCCGATACGTTTATGGTCCTGGGACGGGGGAAGGGGGCGGAGGGTCTTTCCATCGCAGAACGCCATGACGCTCAACTCGTCCCCCTCCAAAAGCTCTTCGATCACCACGCGGGCGCCGGCCGATCCGAAGGCCTTCCGATCCATCAACTCCCGCAGCGCCTCCAACACTCCGGCGCGGTCCTTGCAGACAAAAACTCCTTTACCCGCGGCCAACCCGTCGGCCTTCACCACCCGGAACGGCTCTTTCCATTCGACGGACTCCACAAAGGCGACCGCTTGGGAAAGGTCCGAAAACTCCCTGTAATCGGCTGTGGGGATCCCGTGTTCCGTCATGAACCGTTTAGCGAAAATCTTGCTCCCCTCGAGTTGCGCCGCCTCCCGGCCGGGCCCGAAGACCGCCCCCCCGTCTTTCCGGATCAGGTCGGCCAGTCCTTCCACCAGGGGCGCTTCCGGACCGACGACCGTCAATCCGATCTTCTGTTCCTTCAGGAAAGAGAGGACGTTCCGTCCGTCCTTCAGGTCCAGCGGCACGCCGCGCGCCACGGCGTCGATCCCGGCGTTGCCCGGCGAACACCAGAGCGTCTCCACCCGGGGACTCTTCTTCAAGGCCCAGGCCAACGCGTGTTCGCGACCGCCGCCACCGATGAGGAGAACGTTCATGTATTACCTGGATTTCAATTTTTTCGACAGGACCTTCCGTCGGAGATCGCGCTTATAGGCCGCCACTCGGTTCAAAAGCCCCTCATCGACGAGCGTCCCGCCGGCGCCCAGGATCTGGGCGGCCAACACCCCCGCGTTCCAGGCGTTGCCGATCGCGACGGTGGCCACCGGGACGCCGCGCGGCATCTGCACGATGGACAACAGCGAATCCTGTCCCTTCAGCGGCCCGAAAGGGACCGGCACCCCGATCACGGGCAGTTCGGTCAACGCGGCGATCATCCCCGGCAGATGGGCGGCCCCGCCGGCTCCGGCGATCACCACGCGAACGCCCCGCCGGCGCGCTTGCTCGGCGAACCCCACCATCTCTTTCGGCGTGCGGTGCGCGGACACCACCGCCGTCTCATGGGGAACGCCCAGCACGGTCAAAATCTCGGCGGCTTCCTTCATCACCGGCCAATCCGAATCACTCCCCATCACGATGCTGACCTTGGGTCTGCTCTTTTTCATCGTTCGGTCCCTTCCTTCCCTCTCTTCAGATTTTCTTCCCATTGCCGACGGTAATCTTCCATCATTTTGACCAGCTTTGCAATCTGTTCCGGCGACCCGGCCGTGGCGTTCAGATGTCCCATCTTCCGGCGCGGCTGAAGGTCGTCCTTGTCATACCAATGAAGATGGAGTTGGGCCGGGACGGGGGGAAGGTCTTTCCGCGACGCGATCCCCCGACAACCGGCCGGACCCAGCAAGTTCTGCATGGCGAACACGCCCGGACAATCGGTGGGTCCCAACGGCCAGCCCAGGACCGCCCTCCAATGGTTCTCGAACTGGGCGGTCTTGGCGGCATCCATGGTATAGTGGCCGCTGTTGTGGACGCGCGGCGCGATCTCGTTCACCCAGAGTTCTCCGCCGGAGGTCTCGAACAGTTCCAGCGCAAAACATCCGTACAGGTTCATCTTCTCCGCCAGACGGCGGGCATACTCGCGGGCGTCCCGGTCCAACTGAGCCGACACGCCGAACGAGACGGCCGGACCCTGGACCCGGAAACAGATCCCCTCATCCTGTTCGGAGATCACCAGGGGATACGCCGAGAATTCGGAGGTGCGGGAATAGCACGCCACCAACGCCAGTTCCCGCCGGAAGTCGACCCGCGGTTCGGCGAAAAGGGGGATGCCCCTCTTGTCCGCCTGGCGGCAAAAATCGACCGCCGCGTCGCGATCGGCGCGACCCCCTGTCGATATAAAAACGCCTTTCCCGTCATATCCCCCCTGGGCCCATTTCATCACGCAGGAACCCGAATACCGGTCGAAGGCCCTTTTGACCCAGGCCTCCGCCGTTTCCCCGTCGGACCTGACGATGAAGGGGGCGCAGGGGATATCCAATTGGACGAGCAATTCCTTCTGACGGATCTTATTCTGGAACAGCCGGATCACATCGACGGCCGGCTGGAACTCGCAGTACAATCCCTGAGCCGCTTTCCGGAGGATGTCGGTGTCGATGAACTCGTTCTCATAAACCGCCACATCCACCGACTCCAAAAAATCCCTCAACGACTTCGGGTCGCCCCACCGGCCCGACACGGTCTTGCGGCAGACCTTGGCGGCGGGACTGGAGGGATCGTCGGTGTAGACGACGGGGCGGAGCCCCATCGAATGAGCGGCGTCGGTCAGCATCCGCGCCAACTGGCCGCCCCCCAGGATCCCCATGGATCGGACCCCCGAATCCGTCCGACGGACATCCGTGCGCCGGTTCATCCTCTTTTTGTTCATCATCAGTGTCATCATGGCCCTGTCACTTCATCGTCCCGTGCGCCGGGACGGGGATCGGATACATATTCGTAAAACACGCGGTGCAAAAATCGCGGGGCGGAAGGCCGGTCGCCTTCAACATTCCCCCCAGACTGAGATAGGTGAGGCTGTCCGCGCGGAGATACTCTTTGATCCGGTCGGTCTTGAGCCGGAAGGCGATCAGTTCTTTGTCCCGCGGCGTGTCGATCCCGTAGAAACAGGGGCCCACGATCGGGGGCGAACTGATCTTGATGTGAATCTCCCGGGCTCCGGCCTGACGGAGCATCCGGATGAGCTTCCGGCTCGTCGTCCCCCGGACGATGGAATCATCCACGAGGATCACCCGTTTTCCACGGATGGCTTCCGGAACCACGCTGTATTTCATCCGGGCGCCGAAATCACGAATGGCCTGTTTGGGCTCGATGAACGTGCGCCCCACGTAGTGACTGCGGATGAGCCCGATCTCGAAGGGGATGCCGGACTGTTCCGAATAACCGACCGCCGCGCAGTTGGCCGAATCGGGAACGGCGACCACGATGTCCGCCCGCACCGGCGCCTCGCGGGCCAGTTGACGGCCCAGTTCCCGGCGGACCTGATAGACGCTCTTGCCGAAGATCTGGCTGTCGGGACGCGAGAAATAGATGAACTCGAAGATGCATTGAGCCCGGCCCGACGACGGGAGCTTCTCGACGGAGCGGATCCCCTGGTCATCCAGACAGACGATCTCGCCGGGGTTCACTTCCCGCACCAGCCGCCCGCCGATGATCTCGAACGCGCAGGTCTCCGACGCCAGGACGAAAGACCCGTTCAGCCGGCCGATGTGGAGGGGTCTGACTCCCCACGGATCGCGCACGGCATAGAGCGCTTTGGGGGTGAGGATCCCGATGGAATAGGCGCCCTCCACCTGAGAGAAGGCGTCCTTCATCGCCGCGACGAACGTCTTCGCGTCCGACTTGGCGATCAAGTGCAGAATGGTCTCGCTGTCGGCCGAGGTCTGAAAAATGGACCCTTCCTTCTCCAAGCGCTGCCGGAGGATCTGCGCGTTGGTCAGGTTCCCGTTATGAGCCAGCGCCAAAGGACCCCACGCCGTGGCGACCACGATGGGCTGGGCGTTGACCAGCAACGACATCCCCGCCGTACCGTACCGCACATGGCCGATGGAATGCCGGCCCCGGAGACGGTCCAAGACCGACTGATTGAAAACGTCCGACACCAATCCCATCCCGAGATGGGAATAGAACCTCTTCGTGTCCGACGTCACGATCCCCGCCGATTCCTGTCCGCGATGCTGGAGCTGATGGAGACCGAGATACGTGAGGCGGGACACGTCCGCGTGGTTGTAGATGCCGAAGACGCCGCATTCCTCGCGCATCCGGTCGAAGGGCTCTTTCATGGACTCCTCTGAAGACATGACTTCAATTCCTCTCTTTCCATTCCATCGCATGGCGAACCATGTTCTTGAAAATCTGGAATCCCACGCCGTGTTCGGGCTGACGGCTCAGACGGGTCCAGTGGGAATGCTGATGGGGGAACGCGTGCCGTTCCGGGTGAGGCATCAGCCCCAGCACGTTCCCCGCCGGATTGCACAGTCCCGCCACATGTCCGACGGATCCGTTCGGGTTCCACGGATATCCCGCCAGACGGCCGTGGGCGTCGGCGTATTTGAAGACCACCTGCCCCCGCTTCTCCAAAGCGGTCAGGAACGAACTGGATTCCGGAACGAACTTCCCCTCTCCGTGCGCCACCGGCAACGGGAACACCGACGGAAGACCTTTCACGAAAGGGCACCGGCGGGACGCCACCTTGAGATAGGACCACCGGCATTCGAACCGGCCCGAATCGTTCTCGGCCAGCGTCACCCGGATCCGGAAATCCTCACCGTCGAGACCGGGCAGAAGCCCGCACTTCACCAACACCTGAAAACCGTTGCAGATCCCGAGGAGGGGGCGTCCCGACTTCACGAACTCTTCCAACGGGGACCGGAGCCGGTTCAACAGTTGGTTCGCCAGCACCTTCCCCGACGCGATGTCGTCTCCATACGAGAAACCGCCGGGGATGACGACAATGTCATAATCCTGCAACTTCTTCTCCCCCCGGACGAGCCGGTTGACGTGGACGCGGTCGGGCTGGGCTCCGGCCTCTTCCAAAGACCAGGCCGTCTCCTCATCGCAATTCGTTCCGGCGCACCGGATCACCAACGCCCGCACGATCATCTAAGGAGTCAATCCTTCCCGCCAGGCCGTTTCCACCTGGCGCAACGACCATGAATATTTCCCCCGGGTCAACCCGACCATGTCGATCCGCCCGTTCTCCCGCACCTGCCCGACGCGCGCAAAAGAGACTCCCTGGAGATGTCCCTCGAACCGGCGGGCCTGCGTCGACGGGACCTCCGCGACGAACCGCCCGTTGGATTCCGAAAAAAGGATCTTATCGTCCCGCTCCTGCGCCTTCAGGTCCGGCGAAACGGGGACCCGGTCCAGATCGACATGCAGTCCCATCGCCCCCCCGATGGCCATCTCGGCCAGGGCCACGCCCAGCCCTCCATCGGAACAATCGTGGCACGAAACCACCCAGCCCCGGTGGATCGCCTCCGATAATCGTTCATAAAGGACGATGGTTTCCTTCGGGTCCAGGCGCGGCACCTCTCCCCCCGGCGTGTTCAGGAGCCGTCCGTATTGCGATCCGCCCAACTCGTCCCGCGTGGTCCCCAGGACATAGATCCAATTCCCGGCCCGCTTGAAATCCATGGTGATCAGCCGGCGGATATCGTCGACCCCGGCGATGGCCGACACCAACAGGGTCGTCGGGATGCTGCGTTTGCCTCCCGAGGCCCGGTCCACGAACTGATTGTTCAGACTGTCTTTGCCCGAAATGAACGGCGTGCCGTAGGCGAGGGCCACGTCATAACAAGCCTGGGCCGCGCGCACCAACTCCCCCATGCACTTGGGCGTCTGCGGATCCCCTCCGCAGAAATTATCCAGGAGCGCGACCCGGTCGAGACGGGCCCCGACGGCGATCAGGTTCCGGATGGACTCGTCGATGGCCGACGCCGCCATCCAATACGGGTCCCACCGGCTGAAATGGGGGCACAACCCGTTGGAGACGGCCACGCCCGCCATTGAAGGAGGGTCGCCCCTCAACACGGCGGCGTCGCCGGGACCCCGCTGTTGCACCCCGACGAGCGGCTTCAACACGGTGCGGCCCTGGACTTCGTGGTCGTATTGACGGATGATCCATTCCTTGCTGGCCACCGTGGGGGCCGCCAACACTTTCATCAGGATGCTCTGCAAATGCGTCGAGTCCCTCAATGCCCGCAACGTCGGGTTCGGAAATGCCTTCTGCGGAGGAGGAGACCAAAAAGATTTCAATTGGCGTTTCGGGACCCCGTCATGGAGGAAACTCATCTTCAGGTCCACGATCCGCTCGTCCCGGTAGTTGACCCGGAGGCGCCCGTCGTCCGTGAACTCCCCGATGTCGCTGCATTCCACGTCCTCGTCGGACAGGAGGAGACGGAGCTCGTCCATGTTTTCGGGAGGGACCGCCAGCACCATGCGTTCCTGGGATTCGGAGAGCCAGATCTCCCACGGGGTCAAACCGGTGTATTTGAGCGGGACCCGCTCGAGAGAGACGGAGGCCCCGGTCTCGGCGCCCATCTCGCCGACCGCCGAAGACAATCCGCCCGCGCCGCAATCCGTGACGCCCCGATACAACCGCCGGTCCCTCGCCTGAAGAAGGGCATCCATCATCTTCTTCTGGACGATGGGGTTCCCGATCTGAACAACGCTCGACGGGATGCCGTCACTGAGACTGTCCGATGAAAAAGTGGCCCCATGGATCCCGTCCCGTCCCACGCGCCCCCCCACCATCACGATGCGGTCGCCGGGCCGGACTTCCTTATGCACCGCCGATACGGGGAGGATCCCCACCGTGCCGCAGAACACCAGCGGGTTGTCGGCGAAGTCCTCATCGAAATAGACGGCCCCGTTCACCGTCGGGATCCCCATGCGGTTTCCGTAATCCCTCACGCCGGAGACGACGCCATGAAAGATCCTTCGCGTCGAAAGCCGCCGGCCTCGATCCCCCCTCTTCTGACCCTGCAGGGGGGCGAAACAAAAAACGTCCGTGCTCGCGATGGGACGCGCGCCCAACCCCGCCCCCATGATATCCCGGATCACGCCGCCCAATCCCGTGCCGGCGCCCCCATAAGGTTCCAACGCGGAAGGATGGTTGTGCGTCTCCACCTTGAAAGCGATCGCCCGGTCCCCGTCGTAAGAGACGATCCCCGCATTGTCTTTGAACACCGAAACGCACCAGGGGCGGCGCAGCTCCTCGGTGACGCGCATGATGGTCTCTTTCAACAGGTTCTTGTATTTCCGGCACCGGTCCATCCCCAGTTCATCCTTCTCCGTGTGAGTGACAGAGGCGCGGAACGATTTATGATTGCAATGTTCGGACCACGTCTGGGCCAACGTCTCCAACTCGGCATCGGTCGGATCGCGCCCGAGGGCGTTGAAATATTTCTGGATGGCCGCCATCTCCGGCAGGTTCAAGGACAAACCGCGGCCACGGCTCAATTCCATCAGTTCATCCGGCGAACGGTCGGCGAAACCGATCTCGATCCGGTGAGTCGCGGCGGCGGGGTTCATTCCATCTCCATCGTCTGGACAAGGTCGTTCATCAGGTATCTCTCACAAAACGTTTTGACGTCCTGGCGGGACACCGGCCCCCGGAACTCATAGGCGAACCCGGTGCGGACCCGTTCAATGTTGTCGCATCCCAGATCGCGCGCCCCGAGCATCACCGTCTCAGCGGGAGGGTCCGAGACGCCCGGCTTGGGCCAGATCCGGACCCGGCGGACCCCGCTCCGGGTCGGCCGATGGTCGGCATACACGATCTCGCCGGTCTGGGTGATCGGATCGGTGAGGAGCGACTCCGTCAGGCGCTGAACATCCGCATCGCTCAGTCCGGAACCCGACAGTTCATAGACCTGCCCCGTCCCGATACCGTCGAGGGAAGGAAGTTTCGCGTGTCTCCACTCCGCCTCCAAGGCCCGTCCCCGATGGTCGATGACCCGGGGTTTCAGACTCACGAACACCCGCCAATTCATCCCCGGGCCCTCATGAGAACTTCTCTCCGGTCAACGTCTCATACGCCGACACATATTTTTCCCGCGTCTTCCGGACGACATCCGGCGGAAGGGCCGGGGCGGGCGGGCGGCGGTCCCAACCGATGCGGTCCAAATGGTCCCGCACGTACTGTTTGTCGAACGACTCTTGAGGGCGGCCCGGCCGATAAGACGACCGGTCCCAATAGCGGGATGAATCCGGGGTCAATAACTCATCGATCAGGATGATCCCGCCGTCTATTTCGCCGAACTCGAATTTGGTGTCCGCCAGGATGAACCCGCGGGACTCGGAGGTGGCCGACGCTTCCTTGAAGATCTTCAGGCTGAGGTCCTTCAACCGGCCGGCCCGTTCCGTTCCGACCAGCGCGCAGAGCCGCTCGTAATCGATATTTTCGTCGTGCGCCCCCTGCGGGGCCTTGATGGCGGGCGTGAAAAGCGGCTCCGGAAAGCGGTCCGATTCCTTCAGTCCCGGCGGCAGGGGGATCCCGGCGACGGTCCGCTTCTCCTGATATTCCTTCCAAGCGGACCCCGCCAGATATCCGCGCACCACGCACTCGACGTCGATCCGGCGGGCCTTCTTGACCAGCACCGTGCGTCCCTCCAGGGCCGGCCGGTAGGCCGCGGCCTCCGGCGGGAAACGGCCGATATCCGTCGAGACCAGATGGTTCGCGCAGACCGTCCCCATCCTCTGGAACCAAAAATTGGACAGCCGGCACAACAGCACCCCTTTTTGAGGGACGAGCGTCGGGAGGATGGAATCGTAGGCGGAGATGCGGTCCGTGGCGACGATCAGAAGGTTCTCTCCGAGGTCGTAGACATCCCGGACCTTGCCGCGGGTCCACAGTTTGAAAGGGAGTTCCGGCGTCGGGAATGTCATCAGAGATCGGTGTCCGAAACGGGGGTCGTCATTCCCACTCGATGGTCGCGGGAGGTTTGGAAGTGATGTCGTAGACGACGCGGTTGACTCCGCGCACCTCGTTGACGATCCGGGACGATATCTTCGCCAGGACGTCCTCCGGCAGGCGCGCCCAATCGGCGGTCATGGCGTCCACCGACCGGACGGCGCGGACGGCGATGGTGTCCTCATAGGTACGTTCATCTCCCATCACGCCCACGCTGTTCACGGGCAGGAGGACGGCGAACGCCTGCCACAGACTGTTGTAAAGACCGGCGGCGCGGATCTCCTGTTCCACGATGTGATCCGCCTTGCGGACGCAGTCCAGCCGCTCTTCCGTCACGGCGCCCAAAACGCGGATCGCCAAACCGGGTCCCGGGAACGGCTGTCTCAACAAAAGGTCGGCGGGCAATCCCAGCCGGCGGCCCAACTCACGGACCTCGTCCTTGAACAGGAAGCGGAGCGGCTCCAACAGCCTCATCTTCATCCGCTTCGGCAGACCGCCCACGTTGTGATGGGTCTTGATCGTGGCCGAGGGTCCTTTCACGGAGACGCTCTCGATCACATCCGGATAAAGGGTCCCCTGGGCGAGGTATCGGATCCCCCGGTATTTCCGGGCGCTCCTTTCGAAGACGGAGATGAATTCATGCCCGATGATCTTTCTTTTCCGTTCCGGATCGGTCACGTTCCGGAGCCTGGAAAGGAACTGTCGACGGGCATCCACGATCTCCAAGGTCAGCCCCCGCGTCTTTCCGAAAACCGCCCGGACGCGCTCCTCCTCTCCCTGCCGGAGCAGGCCGTTGTTCACAAAGATGCAGATCAGTTGTGTCCCGATCGCTTCGCGGAGGAGGGCCGCCGTCACCGACGAATCCACCCCGCCGGACAGCGCGAGGATCACCCGCTCGCTTCCCACCGTCTCCCGGATCTTCCTCTTCTCGGATTCGGCGAACGAGGCCATATCCCAATCCGGCGTCTCTCCGCACACCCGGAACAGAAAATTGGACAGGATCTCGCGTCCCTGCGGCGTGTGATGCACCTCGGGATGGAATTGGACGCCGTAGAAACGCCTCGCGGGATCGGCGCACGCGGCGAAGGGAGCGTTCGCCGTGGTGGCCAGCGACACGAACCCCTCCGGAAGACGTTGGGCCGCGTCACCGTGGCTCATCCACACGTTCAACGTTTTGGAAAGCCCGGCGAACAGGTCCCGGCCGGCGGCCACATCGATGCGGGCCGGGCCGTATTCCCTCCGCGCGGACCGGACGACCTGACCCCCGAAATGAGTCACCATCACCTGCAATCCGTAACAGATGCCCAAGACGGGAAGCCCCAACGCGAAGATCCCCGGATCCGGATGGGGAGCCCCCTTGGAGAAGACGCTGGCGGGCCCGCCGGACAGGATGAGGCCCCGGGGATTCGACGCCCGGATCTTGTCGACGGGATAGTTGAACGGATGTATCTCGCAGAAGACGTTCGCCTCGCGGACACGCCGGGCGATCAACTGGGTGTATTGGGATCCGAAATCAAGTATGACGATCATCGGGTTGTGTCTTATCCTTTCCGATCGGGGGACCGGTCATTTAAAACCAGAAAACAGCGGGTGTTCTCGCTTCGGATGCGGCGACGGCGGCGATGACAGGATGAAAGAACGGAGGGGACCTATTTCTTCCCCATTCCCACTCTCTGGGCCTGCTGAAAAAGTTTTCCTTCGTGCTTGATCTCCGGGGCGATGATGATCTCCGCCAACTGCAGTTCCCGGATGGTCCTGGCGCCGACGTATCCCATGCAGGTCCGCAACGCGCCCACGAAGTTCTGAAGTCCTTCTTCCTGGGTGGCCGGCCCGAAGAGGATCTCCTCGAGCGTGCTGGTGGTCCCCACATGGATCCGCGTGCCGCGCGGCAGGTATCGGTCCGGCATGGCCATGCCCCAATGATATCCCCGGCCGGGGGCTTCCTTGGCGCGGGCGAAGGTGGATCCCATCATGACCAGGTCCGCGCCGGCGGTGAACGCCTTGCAGACGTCGCCGGAGTTGGTCATCCCCCCGTCGGTGATGATGGAGACGTAACGGCCGGTCTTCTTGAAAAAATAGTCGCGGGCGGCCGCGCAATCCACGGTGGAAGTGATCTGCGGCACGCCGATCCCGAGCACTCCGCGGGAGGTGCAGGCCGCGCCGGGGCCGACCCCGACGAGGATTCCCGCGCAGCCGGTCTCCATCAGTTCCAGAGCCGCCGTGTGCGTCACCACGTTTCCGATGATGACCGGGATCTTCAGCTCCTTGCAAAGTCTTCCGAGATCCAGCGGTTTCCCGCGGGACGATTCATACCTCGCGGTGGCCACGGTCCCCTGCACCACCAGCACGTCCGCGCCGGCCTTGGCCGCCACGGCGCCGAAATGAGCCGCGTTCTTGGGAACGCAGGACACCGCCGCGGCCGCGCCGCCCTTCTTGATCTCCTGGATCCGCCTGGAGATCAACGATTCCTGGATCGGCTGGGAGTAGATCTTCTGCAATATCTTGGGAGCGCTCTCCGGCGTGGCCTTGGCGATCTCCGAATACGCCTCTTCCGGCGATTCATAACGCGTGTGCAGCCCTTCCAGGTTCAGCACGGCCAAACCGCCCAGTTTTCCCATGGCCACGGCGAACTTCACGTCCACCGTGCCGTCCATGGCGCTGGCCACGAACGGGATCTTGAATTTGAGGGGACCGATCACGGTCTCCGTGTTGGTGTCTTCGGGGTCCACCGTCATCATCCCCGGAACGATCGCCACTTCGTCGAACCCATACGCCCGCCGCGCTTCCCGATCCCGTCCTATGAAAAATGACATCCCATCCTCCTTGTGTGATGAATCTCAACGTCCCCGGCGTGTCGCCGGCGAAAATATTTATTTTTACAGACGCGGCAACGTGATCGCCGTCTGTTTCTGATATTTCCCCTTCTTGTCCGCGTAGGAGACGGCGCACACCTCGTCCGCCTCGAAGAACAGCACCTGCGCGATCCCCTCATTGGCGTAGACCCGGGCCGGCAACGGCGTCGTGTTCGAGATCTCCAGCGTGACGAACCCCTCCCACTCGGGCTCGAACGGCGTCACGTTGACGATGATGCCGCAACGCGCATAGGTGGATTTCCCGACGCAGATGGTGAGCACGTTCCGGGGGATCCGGAAATATTCCACCGTCTGGGCCAGCGCGAACGAATTGGGCGGCACCACGATGAAATCCTCCGTGATGATGTCCACGAACGACCGGGGATCGAACCGTTTCGGGTCCACGACCGTGTTGTGCACGTTCGTAAAGACCTTGAAATGGTTCCCCACGCGGATGTCATACCCGTAACTCGAGACCCCGTAAGAGATCACGCCCTCGCGCACCTGCGCATCCACGAAAGGTTCGATCATCCGGTGTTCCAACGCCATGCGGCGGATCCACGAATCTTGTTTTATCGACATGAGAGCTCCTTGGGTGATGGTCCCCGGCGGCCGGTCAGGAACATTCCGAATGGCCGCAATCGTGACAGGTCACGCCGGAACAGCCGCTTTCCCGGGCCACGTTGTTTGAATAACAGGACGGGCAATAGAGGGCCGCGGCGCGGTCCCACAATTCCAATCCCTGGGACGGGACCGGCGTGGCCCCGTTCCCGTTGGCGTTCGGCTCCAGCTTGTTCGTCTTCTGGAGATGCGTGCGCAGGGCCGTCGAGATCGCGTGCGGGATGGAATCCACCCGGTAAGCGCCGAACCCGAAGGGACGGTCCCCCTTCACGGAGTTCAGATGTTTGAGGACGCGCACCGGATCTCCGCCCGCTTCCATGTATTTGGAGATCAGGATCCCCACCACCGACGTCAACCCGGACAGTTCCGTCCCGAGCGGAGGCAGATTGGTGAACACCCGGTAGGGCCCGGTCTCGTCGTAATCGATATGGACGTGCAGGGGACCGTAACCGGTCCGGATCTCGTAATACTCCGACGCCACGCCGCGCGACGAATCGCGCGACCGCGTCCCGTTCTCCGCCTTCTTCGCATCCAGGTTCAGCACCTGGTGGGACTTCGATCCGTCCCGGTAGATCGTGATGCCCTTGCAGCCCAGCCGATAGGCCAGCCAATAGGCCTCCTTCACGTCGTCCACCGTGGCGGTGTTCGGCATGTTGATGGTCTTGGACACGGCGTTGTCCGTGTGTTCCTGAAACGCCGCCTGGATCTTGACGTGGAACGGCACGGCCACGTCATGGGCGGAGGTGAACAGGTTCTGGATGTCGGCGGGAATCTCGGAGATCCCCTTGACGGACTTGTGGTTGTTCTCGATCTTCTTCCACAACTCCTCTTCTTTGAGCCCGTAATAGCCGTCCCGGCGCGCCACCTCGCGGAAGAGCGGGTTCACTTCATAGAACACGTCCTTCTCGTTGGGGGTCTCGCCGCTCTTGATGGCGTCGAGCGCCTTGGCGTTATATCGCGTGTAGGTGATGGCGAAGAAGGGCTCGATCCCGGCGCCTTGCAGTCCGGCGGCCAGACCGATCGTCCCGGTCGGGGCGATGGTCGTGCGGGCGCAATGACGCGGATAACTTTCCCGTCCACGGAAGTGGGGGCTCTGCGGGTCATAGATACTGCTTCGCCAGTTGGGGAACGCGCCGCGTTCCTGGGCCAACGACTCGGACGCTTCCTGGGCCTTGTCGTTGACAAACTTCATCACCTCGCGGGCCTGCGCCAACGCCTCCTCCGAATCGTAGGGGATCCCCAGTTTCACCAGGGTCTCCGCCCAACCCATCACGCCCAAACCGATCCGGCGGTTGCCCTTGGAAAGGATCTCGATCTCCGGGAGCGGATAATTGTTCACTTCGATGACGTCGTCCAGGAACCGCACGGCCAGGGCCACCGTCTCACCGAGACGTTCCCAATCGATCTCGCCCTCGAGGATCTCGCCCCGCACGAAGTTGGACAGGTTGATGGACCCGAGGTTGCACGGCTCGTTCGGGAGGAGCGGCTGTTCGCCGCAGGGGTTGGTGCTCTCGATCTGGCCCAGATGGGGCGTGGGATTCGAGTTGGACTGGTTGATGCGGTCGATGACCACGATGCCCGGATCGCCGGTCTTCCAGGCGAAGTCCGCCATCATGTCGAACACCTCGCGGGCGTTGGCCTTGCCGACCGGCGTCATGGAACGCGGGTTGAGCAGGTCGTAATCTTCGCCCTTTTCGACGGCCTGCATGAACTTGTCGTCGATCGCCACCGACACGTTGAAATTCTCCATCACGCCCTGCTTGGACTTCATGGTGATGAATTCCTTGATCTCCGGATGCCAGTAGGGGAGGATGCCCATGTTGGCGCCGCGGCGGGCCCCGCCCTGCTTCACCACGTCCGTCATCTTGTCGAAAACCTGCATGAAGGAAATCGCCCCGGACGCCACCCCCTGGGTGGTCTTGACCTCGTCTCCCGACGGACGCAAGCGTTGGAACGAGAAACCGGTCCCCCCTCCCGACTTATGGATAAGCGCCTGCGCCTTCACCGCGTTGGCAATCCCCTCGATCGAATCCTCGACGGGGAGCACGTAACAGGCCGACAACTGCTGGAGTTCCCGGCCGGCGTTCATCAGCGTCGGCGAATTGGGGAGGAAATCCCAGCGGGCCATCATGTTATAGAACCGCGTCTTCCACGTGTCCGCGAGGATCTTGGCTTCGGGGATCTCCTGACCGGCCCGCTTCAGGTTCGCCAGGTACTTCGAGAAGTTGTGGTCGCGCTCCCGGGAGGACAAAAGCCCCTGATGGAAGAGGATCAGCCGCGTCGTATGGCCGTTCCTCGTCGCCACGTCCGAGATGCGGCAATGGACGTCGTCCCAAATGCCCCAGGACTCCGACTTGGGGGAATGGACCAACTCGGCCAAAGCGATGTTCTCGGCGACGCGATCCAGCCACTGTTCGGCGGTATCGTCCCCGCGCACATATTTATCCTGTATCACTTTCTTCTGGTTTTCCGCCATCCGAAGGGTCACCTTCAACGGGTGTGCCGCCTCCGCGGGGCGGACCGGTGTTTGAATCATGTTCATTCCTTTTTTCCCCTTTGCTTTATTGGTGGAAGGTGACGATGATTTCGATGAATCAGCGCGGTGAGTCGACATGCGACAGCTTCCATTTCTCTTTTTCCAAAGCGTTCTGCTTGGTCTTCATATGCTCCCGTTGGTGGCGGCGCTTCAACTTGCGCAGCTCCCCCAGGAACGCCTCCAGGTCCGCGAACTTCTTGTAGACCGACGCGAACCGCACGTAGGCCACGGGATCCAGCTCGTGAAGTTTCTTCAAGGTGCGCTCCCCGATCTCCCGGCTCGGCACCTCCAAAACGAAGTCCTGCAACTCATACTCGATCTCCGCCACCATCTTCTCGATGGCATCGGACGAGATGGGCCTCTTCTCGCAAGCGTGGAGTATCCCGTTCCTCAGTTTGGCCCGGTTGAACGGTTCCCGCCGGTTGTCGTTCTTGATCACCATGAGGGGGGTTGACTCCACCCGTTCGTAGGTGGTGAACCGTTTCCCGCAATGGCCGCAGACGCGGCGACGGCGGATCAACGTGGCCGATTCCAGGGGCCTGGAATCGATGACTCTGTCTTCAGGATGACGGCAATAGGGACAACGCATAGTCTATATGTTGTGGTGTTATATCCTTATTTCAATATGTGTCAGATTTCGAGTAAATTTCGACTCGGGAGGCAAATCAATATGATGTATACATAGATTCTACACCACTATGGCTAGGATGTCAAGCTTTTTCTTCCGACGGAGATGATAGATTTTATTTTTATTTGGTGTCGGTTAATACACCGCTACACAAACACCCGCATGGGCGCCACGGAGTCCCAACGTGGCTCATTATAGGTATATATATACTATATATGGTGGTATATAAAGGTATTAAAGATAAGAAAAATGCCCCCCCACCGAAAAGGTTTCAGAGGGCCATTATTGGGTCAGATCAGAGCCTATTTATAGAGAGCGAGGCAGTCTGATCCCACAAAAAACTTTTCTCTTCTGATTTATCAGTCCTTTTTCCCTCTCTTGCCCAGTTCTTTATCCAGATACAAAAGACCGCCCGAACTGTCACCGATCATCTTCAACTTCTCAACGATTTCGGTCGCATTGGCCTCTTCTTCCACTTGTTCCGTCACAAACCAGTGGAGAAAAATCTCCGCCGCGGAGTCCTTTTCTTTCCTTGCCAGTTCCAGCAACCCGTTGATGCGTCCCGTGATATGGATCTCATGTTTATGTGCATCCTCGAACGCGGCGAGAGGCGATTTCCAATCGGTTTTCGGCGCGGAAATATCCGCCAATTGAACCCGACCTCCACGCTCATGGATGAATTCAAAAAACTTCATGGCGTGATCCCGCTCTTCTTTCGTCTGAACTCTCATCCAATTGGCCATCCCTTTGAGATTTTTGGACTCGAAGTACGCCGCCATGGAGAGATAGATATAGGCGGAAGCCAATTCCTCGTTGATCTGCTTGTTTAATTCATCCTGAATTCTTTTATTCAACATGGTTTGACACCTCACTCTATGATTTTATTTTCGTCAAAAACCACTGCCGATGTCTATCCTACGATCTGGCAATGTCGAATCGGTCAAGGTTCATGACTTTGTTCCACACCGCCACAAAGTCCTTCAAGAACTTCTCCTGAGCGTCCGCGCAAGCGTAGACTTCCGCCAAAGCCCGGAGCTGGGAGTTCGAACCGAAGATCAGATCGACGCGCGTGGCGGTCCACTTCAGTGCGCCCGTTTTTCGATCCCGGCCTTCGAACACATCCGCCTCTTTCGCGACGGGTTTCCACTCCGTGCCCATGTCGAGCAGGTTCACGAAGAAGTCGTTCGTCAACGTCTCGGGCCGATTAGTAAAGACGCCATGCCGGGTCTGTCCGAAGTTCGTGTTCAAGACGCGCAGGCCGCCCAAGAGCACCGTCATCTCCGGCGCGGTCAAGGTCAGCAATTGCGCCTTGTCGACCAGCAACTCCTCGGACGAGACGGCATAGCGGGCCTTCTGGTAGTTGCGGAAGCCATCGGCCTTCGGCTCGAGGACGGCGAAGGATGCATCATCGGTTTGCTCCTGCGAGGCATCCATCCGGCCCGGCGTGAATGGGACCCGAACGTCGTGACCGGCCTTCTTCGCGGCCCGCTCCACACCCGCGCAACCGGCCAGGACGAGCAAGTCGGCGAATGAAACCTTCTTGCCGCCGGAAGCGCCCTTATTGAACTCGATCCGGATGCCATCCAGCGTCTTGAGCACCTTCGCCAGTTGATCCGGCTGGTTGACCGGCCAGTCCTTCTGGGGAGAGAGGCGGATCCGCGCGCCGTTGGCGCCGCCGCGTTTGTCGGAACCACGGAAGGTGGATGCCGACGCCCAAGCGGTCGAAACCAGTTCGGCAACAGACAAGCCGGAAGCTCCGATTTTTTCCTTGAGAGTGGCGATATCCTGCGCATCGATCAATTTATGATCGACGGCGGGGATGGGGTCCTGCCAGACGAGCTCTTCGGCCGGAACCTCCGCGCCGAGATAGCGCGAGCGCGGCCCCATGTCGCGATGCGTCAGCTTGAACCAGGCCCGGGCGAAGGCGTCCGCAAATTGCTCGGGGTTTTTCAGATAGCGCCGGGCAATCGGCTCGTAGACCGGGTCGTAGCGAAGGGAGAGGTCCGCCGTGGTCATCATGGGACGATGTTTTTTAGACGGATCATGAGCATCGACCACCATATCCTCTTCGGCCACATCCTTGGCCAACCATTGATTGGCACCGGCCGGGCTCTTGACCAGTTCCCAGTCGTATTTGAACAGCACCTTTAAATAACCCATATCCCATTTGGTCGGATTCGGCTTCCAGGCACCCTCCAGACCACTGCCGATCGCATCGCCGCCTTTACCGCTGCCGAAACTGCTCTTCCAGCCAAGACCTTGCTGCTCGATGGGAGCGCCCTCCGGTTCGGGGCCCACGTGAGAGGCGGGACCGGCGCCATGACATTTGCCGAAAGTATGCCCGCCGGCGACGAGCGCGACGGTCTCTTCATCGTTCATCGCCATGCGCGCGAAGGTCTCTCGAACGTCGCGGCCGGAAGCCACCGGATCCGGTTTGCCATCCGGACCCTCCGGGTTCACATAGATCAGGCCCATCTGCACGGCGGCCAGTGGATTCTCCAGGTCGCGATTACCGGAATAGCGCTTGTCGCCAAGCCATTTATCCTCGGAACCCCAATAAATGTCTTCCTCCGGCTCCCAGACGTCCACGCGCCCACCGGCGAATCCAAAGGTCTTGAAACCCATCGACTCCATGGCACAGTTGCCGGCCAGCATCATCAGATCGGCCCAAGAGATTTTTCTGCCGTATTTCTGCTTGATCGGCCAAAGCAATCGTCGCGCCTTGTCGAGGTTCACGTTGTCCGGCCAACTATTGAGGGGCGCCAAACGTTGGGAACCGGAGCACGCCCCTCCGCGGCCATCACCCATGCGGTAAGTGCCGGCGCTGTGCCAGGCCATCCGTATGAAAAGCCCCCCGTAATGCCCCCAGTCGGCCGGCCACCAGTCCTGAGAATCGGTCATCAGCGCGTAGAGATCCTTTTTAACGGCAGCCAGGTCGAGTTTTTTAAATTCTTCAGCATAGTTGAACGCTTCATCCATCGGGTTGCTCTTGCTGGAATGCTGATGGAGTATTTTGAGGTTCAATTGATTGGGCCACCAATCACGATTCGACGTGCCGCCGCCGGCCACCTGCCTGCTCGTCCTGCCTGTTACCGGGCATTTGCTTTCTTCATTCATGATGACTTCTCCTTGTCATTCTAAAGATTTCGATTTTTGGCACTTTTTACAGTGCCCCTCTAATATAACCCGCTTATTAATGACGTTGAACTGCTTTTTTATTCCGACAGGCACATCGATCTGTTCATACGATTTATTCTCAAAATCAATTATTGCGCCGTATTGCAAACACCTCATGAAGGGTTCCATCGCGTCGTTTCTTCCCTCCCGACACGGGCAAATAAGATTCCCCCCGCTTTCCTAGGACATGACGGCAAGAATTTCCCCCAAAGAGACAAAAGCGAATCCCGTGACGCGGTCTGACATGCCGTAGGGCAGGACCAATTGTTCCCCGTGCACGAGTGCGCCGCAGGTGTAGAGAACGTTGGGCACGTACCCTTCCCGCTCGATGCCTTCCGGGCGCATCAACGGTTCGCTCAGGCGGCCGATCACCTTGGAAGGATCCTTCCGATCCAAAAGGAACGCGCCGAGGCAATATTTCCGCATGGGGCCCACTCCATGGCTCAAAATCAGCCAGCCCTCCTCCGTTTCGATGGGACAACCGCAATTGCCCGTCTTGATGAACTCCCAAGGATAGGCGGGCGAGAGGAGAAGACTCGCTTCGTTCCAAAAATGCACGTTGTCGGAATACATCAGAAAAATATTCTCCCCATCCTGCCGGGAAAGCATGGCGAAGCGCCCGTCGATCTTGCGCGGGAAGAGAGCCATCCCCTTATTCTGCACGCCCGGACCGTTCAATGTGGCGAACTTGAAGTGACGGAAATCCTCCGTCTGAAAGAGCTGGGGAAGGACATTGCGCCCGTCGTAGGCGGTATAAGTGGCGTAATAGGTCGTTTTTCCGTCGTCATCCCGATGTGCCGTCAAACGAACGTCCTCCAGGCCGTTGCTCTGAATGGGAGTGACGGGAAAGATGATCCTTTCGGAAAGGTCCTGATCCGGCGGGAACCGTATATCGTAGTTGGACTGAGCCAAAAGCCAAAGGCCCTTGGCGGCGTTGTTGTCGCCGATCCGTTGGCCGGGCGCCGTTTCGCGGAGGACCTCCTTCAGTTCATTCTTGAGCTCGCTGATCGTGAAAAAATCCGCCAGCCGACCCAGCACGCGATCCGTCCATTCACCGGCCAACCCCATTTCCGCGACTTTCCGCCGGAAGAGGTCTTTATGATAGGTCGAGTTTTCAACCAGAACGGGCTCGGCCAAAAATCGGGACGCCGGATCCACGGCAATGCCGTTGTGGGCGTTGATGACGCCGCTACGGAAAGAGATTGAAGAGATGTGGCCTTCGCCCGTCGAGCGGAGACTCAAGAGGAAGCGAAGGCTCCCCTTCGGCAACTTCGATTGATCCGGATGGGGAAGGATGGAGGGATTGAAGAGTGCCGCGGATTCAGGCGAATATTCAAACATGAAGTAAGAACCGATCAAGAGCTTTCGCGCCTCCGAGAGGTCGTGGCCCGGGGGCAAGAAATGCTCAAGATAATGGAATCTTTTCAGGAGACGCTCGGTCAGCCAACGATGGCGGGAAGAAAACTCCGCAAGCGTTTGGTCCAGAACGATCCGGACATCCTTCTCGGAAAGCGCCAAGACCCGGCGAATGATCTTCACGTGTTCTTCATCGGAAGAAAAACCCAGAGGCCGCAGGACCACCCGGGTTTGATCCGGCGAGAGCCGGACTTCCGTCCGGCGGACATTTATGTTTTTGAGCGGACCGGAATGTTGATCCATTTCAATGTGGGTCGGCGGAATTTTTAAAAGCGGCCTTTTCGTTGTGCACCTGCTGCATCTCCACCAACGAAATGAGGAACGCCAGGGTGGACTCGGCCCCCTGGTTTTGGTTCACGCGGTCCACGTGCAACCCATCCCGGCAACCGCCGGTATTGGCATCGTAGAGGAACAGACCTAGATCATTGCGGCCCAAAAACCAGTCGAAGGCGCGGCGCGCTTGGCCGAACCAGTAATCGTCCGAAGTGCAGCGATAGGCCTCCAAACAGGCGGACACCATGGTCTGGGCTTCGATGGGCTGCTGGTCAAAATTGGCCCTCTCTCCGCCACGCTTAAAAAAACCATTGGAACCGACGGGCCGAAGATAGCCTCCCTCGGCGGTCTGGATTTTTGTGAGCCAGCGCAACGTTTTTAATCCTGTCTCAAGCACGTCCGCGCGGGAGGTCCAGCGCCCGCTTAAAATCAGCGCGTGGCAAAGCACGGCGTTCATATAGGTCACCGAATCTTCAAACCAGGGCCACTCCGGCGTGGCGGTGCGGGAGTAGAGCCCCATCAGCAAATCGGTCAGTGCTTCACGGGCTTGGTTCACCTGCCGGTCTCCATTCAACCGCCGCAAATATTCATGGGTGCCGATCAAAGCCAGGGCCCAGGCCCGAGGCGAACTGAAACCCGTGACCGGAGACAGCGCCTGGGCGAAAATCTGCCCGGCCATGGTTTGAAAACCCGGGTTCTTGGATCGGCCCACGCAGGTCCCCAGGGCCAACAGGGCGCGGCCGCAACAGTCCTCCGATATGGTCTCGTCTTTCCAGGATCGATCGAATTTCATGAAATTGCGGAACCGGTTCAACGAAGGGTCGAAAGCATATTGAAGGAAAGCGGCGTAGACAGTGGCGACGTTTATCAGATGGGGCGAGTCTTCCCCCAGTTCTTCCAGCAGCACCGTCAACGCCAGGGCCCGGGCGTTGTCGTCGGTACAATAGCCGGTGGAAAAGTTCGGCACAGCCACAATGGCGTGCTGAAAAATGCCGGTCGAATCGGTCATGCGGTAAAGGTGATCGAGCCTCATATCCGGAAGCTCGGTGAGCTGTTTATCCAGAGTCTTCATCGTGAAAAGCTTCCGGGTCAGGCCGGCACGCTGGTTCCGCGCGTTCTCAAAAGCCTGCATGTAGGAACAGGCCACGTTCCCCCACACCATGTCCCGTCCCATTTTGTAGGCGTTCTTCCGCATGATGTTCCGACGTACGTCATCCGTCAACAACCCTATCACCGCCCGGGCAATGGCGTCCGGGTCGCCGAAGGGGACCAATACGCCTCGGTTGTCGGCCAAAAGCTCTTGAGCATACCAGTAGGGCGTGGACACCACGGCTTTACCCGCTCCGAAACAATAGGCCAGGGTTCCCGAAGTGATTTGTGTCTCGTTCAAATAGGGGGTAATGTAGATATCCGCGGCGCCGATAAATTCCTTCAATTCAGCCAGCTCTACGAAACGATTGTAAAAGATTACGTTCTTCTGAACGCCGTTTTTTTCGGCCAACAATTCCAAACCCAAACGATACGATTCCCCTTGTTCACGCAGAAGGTTCGGGTGTGTGGCGCCCAAAACGATGTAAACAACATCGGGGTGCGTCGCCACGATCTTGGGCAGGGCATTGAGCACATTTTCAATACCCTTGTTCGGGGAGAGCAAGCCGAAGGTCAGAAGAACCTGTTTGCCCTCCGCGCCGAAAAGATCTTTATAAAAATTGGAGTCCACGAAAGAGGTTTCCGGAATGCCGTGGGGGATGATGTCGATCTTATCCGCAGGCGCCTTATACACATCCTGCAGGAACCCCGCACCTTTTTGCGACATCACCACCAGCCGGGTGGAGAGGTGGATCAGTTCTTTCATCACGCGCTTTTGATCGGCGTTGGGATCCTTCAGCACGGTGTGCAACGTGGTCACGACGGGAATATCCACTTCCCGTAGCAGGGCCAGGAGGTGCCCGCCGGCCACCCCCCCGTAAATGCCGTATTCGTGTTGGACGCAAACCACATCCACATCGTTGATGCCCAAAAAATCCGCGGCACGGCGGTAGGAAGACAGGTTCTGCTCCTCAATCTCAAAGCGCACATCCGACGGATAGTCGTATCCACCCTCCACGTCGTTGACGGGCACGGCAAAACACTGTACTTGGGGAAACTGAGTTGCCACGGAGGTGCACAGATCCGTGGTAAAGGTGGCAATACCGCAGAGGCGAGGAAGATAGTTCCCCACAAAAGCGACCTTTCGGATTTCGGAACGGGACATCATCGCGCCGGAGCTTTCATATCACTATTGTGCCTTATCGAGGGTGTAAGAGGAAACATATTTTTCCGGAAGTGAAATGTGCCATAAAATAAATCGTAAGCCCCAGACGGCCTCACGATGTTATCCCAAGTTGTTGTTCTATCTTATAATTCAGGTAGATGTGTTTAGCTAGTTTGACACTCGTCGTAGGCGGTAGGTTACTTAAATTCTCTATGACTTTAACAGATACTAAAAACACGAGGTCTGCTCCGCTATAAAAACGGAACAAACCTCGTCAAATTGCCGGATGGGTCAGGGGGATTTGAACCTTCTTTTTACAGATCCCGTCAGTATTCTTCTCCGACCTTCGGGGGGGCGTATTCCGTGTCGACATCGACGGGGTAGGAGTATTCGCTGTTCCACATGTTGTCAAAAAACGATTGGGCCTCCCGAGCGATGAGGCCATCTTCAACGACCACCCCGGCGTTCCGAGATTTGTAAAAATAATCTTTCTCCCAGTTATTGGAACCGATCCAGACGATCTTCCCATCCACGGTCATGTATTTGCAGTGCGACACCCTCGCGTGGGGGATGAATCCGGCCGAATATTCCGGAATGGTGCACATCTTCACTTCGATATTGGGAAAAAGAGAAAGGATCTTCAGGTCGTCGATCTTGGGAGGTTTCTTGCACCAATCCGAGCACAACAACCTCACCTTGACACCTCTTTTCGCCGCCCGCTGAAGGGCATCATCCAATTCTTTGAACCTGCCCTTGGTCGAATACGTCAAAACCTGCACGTTCACCTCCGAAACGGCCCCATCGATCAACCGCCTCAGAACGGGTTCGTCCCAGCCGTTGGCGTTGGGCAGATAACCCTTGGGACTGAACACCGGCGTCACCGGAACGACGCGGTCCCCCATATCCAGGGAGATGGTCGTCGGCAGAACGACGGTCTCTTCGGTGTAACCCATCCGGCCGAATGAGGCGGCTCGCCAATCACGCTCGAAAAGCCGCGTCATCTGGGCGGCCAACGCCTCGTTCTTGATCCGGATGCCGAGTTCCTGGATGTGCTTGATGGACCGCCAATCGAAGTTCTGGCTCCCGAGGAACACATCTTTCCCGTCGACGATGATATATTTGGCGTGCATGACCCCGCCACCGATCTCCTGGAAATTGATCTCCCGGTAATTGATGTTCTTGAGCAGTCCCAACGACGCCAGGGGTTCCGGATAGGTCTTGCGGAGAAGACTATCGATCAGCAACCGGACCTGCACCCCCCGTTCGGCAGCCGCGCGGATCCCGTCCAGGACCGCTTCAAGGGGTTCTCCGGGTTCCGACGTGAGATAGAAGATGCCGATGTTCAGGGTCTGTGTCGCCGAAGCGATCATGTCGAGCCAGACCACGTCCGTATTGCGGATGTTCTCCAGATCCAGCGTCGTCTCCACCGGCACGCTCTCGACCAACTCGATGAAAGCCGGTTCCTCGGCCCTCAAGGAGCGGGAAAAAACGACGCTCAGGAGGAGCGCCGGCAGTATTGTGATATATCTCCGAGTCAAATTTTTCCCCTCACGCGGAGAGCCGCTTCATCTTAAGGAAGGCGGGCCGTGCGAACAGCGCCTTCTGCCCGTGCAGTTGTTCGGAGAAACCGAACCGCTTGAAGATGTTCTCCCGATCCGTAATGGCAAGGACTTCATACACGCGCTTTTTCTTCGCCTCGCGCAGACATCGGTCCACAAGACCGCTCGCGATCCCGCGGCCGCGATACCTGTCATGGACCGCCAATGACCGGATCTCCGCCAATTTCCGGTTATAAGTCTCCAGTGCACAACAAGCCACCACGTCTTCATTCTCTTCCGCGACCCAGAAATGGTGGATCAGCCCTTTGATCTCGGCCTTGGATCGTTTCAGAATCTTCCCGCTTTTCTTCGCCAAGCGGATCAACTCATGGATGCGAGTCACGTCACGTTCCTGGGCCTTTCGAATAACGATCTTTCCGCTCATCATGTCTATCGGGTCCCCCTTTCTATTTCGGACAATCTTTTCACGTAATGAGATGACTGTTTCATAAAAGCGTCTTTCCTGGCGAGAGGCACATTCTTTTCCGGGGGCAGTTTTAAAGTCATGAAGTTCACATAACTCCCGTTCTTTCTCACGCGGAAATCCAGGTGGGGGCCCGTAGACCAACCCGTCGAGCCCACGTAACCGATGACCTGCCCCTGACGGACCTTGCTGCCTCGTTGGAGTCCTTTCGCATATCGGGACAGGTGGCCATAACAGGTGGTATAGGATGAGTTATGCCGGACCTCGATGTAGTTCCCGTAGGCCCCTTTCCTCCCCCGATAGATGACTGTGCCGTCACCCACGCTCACAACGGGAGTGCCCGTCGGGGCCGCATAATCGATGGCCAGATGGGGACGGAAATAACGGAGGATGGGATGGAAGCGCCGACGGCTGAACCGGGACGTTATCCGGCGAAAAGCCAAGGGGGCTTTCAAGAAAGCCCGGCGGTGGGCTTCCCCTTTGGTGTCGTAATAATCGCCTTCGAAATGGATGCCGACCTGTTTTCCGGTCTGGCGGCCCTCGTAAGAAGCGGCCCGGATGCGCCGTTCCACGATCCGTCCGGTGGGTGTCAGATGGTCTTCCCACAAGAGAGCGAACCGGTCGCCCGCCCGGGGGTCCACGTTGAAATCGATCTCCCAGGCGAACACGTCGGCAAAAGCCGCGATCACGTCCGGGTCCACCCCTTGAGTCACCATGGAATTCCAGAGGGAATCGCTGAGCGTGCCGGCGGCCGTTTTTTCCTTGACCGTGAGATCCACCGGACGCGACTGGGCCATATAGGCGCCGGTCGTGGAGAGAGACACGATGAAATCTTTCACGCCCTGAGTGACGATGAACTCCAAGACTTCCCCCCCGGTGGACTGGATGATCCGGTAATGATCGTCGGCGCGGAGCCGCCGGAGGTTCAGAATGCGTGACAGTTCCCGGGTTAAGACGGCCTGCTCGTCCCTCTTCACCGAGACGCCGTCCATCACAGCCGCCAGCGTGCCCCCGCGGGCGAACGTGCCCGTGGTCACCACGATCTGGGACGAGTCGTAGCCTTCGAACTCGACGGCGGAGTCATCCCCCCGGAAAGACCGCCAGAGCCCGATCGCCGCCAACAAAACGACGAGGAGCGCCGCGGCCAGACCGATCTTGGCCTTCAAAGTCCAGAATCCGGGGGGAGTTTCAGGTCCGTTCATGTTTTTCAATATAGCATGCTTATTCCAATAACACCATCCCCGAGAAGCAACCATCACTTCCTGCTGGGCGCTACAGATCGTCTTCTCCGTGAACCCACCGGCATCCAAGAAACGGCGGACCTCACCCATCTGACGATGGAATGAATCATGGCTTTTTCCCTCCAAGCTATGACACCGATTGACCATCTCCATCCCTCTGTCTGTAAAATCACTCAAGATAATCTTGCCGTGATCCTTCAACACGCGGATCAACTCTTGAGCCACAGCCCGGGGATGTTCCAAGTGGTGGATCACATTCACAGACACCACGACATCAATCGATCCGGTCGGGAATGGCAGGCGTTCGGCGTCCGCCAGGATGAAATCGGCCCGATGGTCACACCCGTAATAGGCCAAGTTCATCCGTGCGATGGATTGATCGACGGCATTCACATCCACGCTGGAAAAACGGTGCCCGTTCCGGGCCAGAGTGAGAGAAAAATGTCCCTTCCCGGTCCCGATCTCGACGAGAACCCCACTCAACGGGAGGCATTGCCTGTAGATGAAATCCCGCTCCGCGATGAAATCACACCCGTTGCCGTCGTAAAATTCGAGCCGTTGGAGGAATGCCGCGTGGTTATCCGACACACCGGCGGCGAGAAACCGGGCCGGTGGAGCCGCCAACCACGGATGTTTTCGTTGAATTTCGGAAACCACGTTATTTCAGAAGGAATAAACGGCGCCGGCGAGACCCTGAACACAGCGCGTGCCGAAACGTTCTTTTAAGAACGCCGTTCCGGAATCACCGGTACAGTGACAGGGGATGATTAACGACGGTGCAACCGCGTCGAGCGCCTGTGCCGCGACAGACAACTGTTCGTGAGACGCCCGGGACAAGTGCAACCCGCCGACGATCGCCTTGACCGGGCTCTTATTCGTCAATTCCGAAATATATCCCAACGTGTTCTCCAGCCCAGAATGGGCGCAACCGGTCACGACCACTATCCCATCCGCCATGTCGATCCACATCGCCTGGTCGTCGACGATGAGATCCGGCCGGATACCGGCTTCGTCCAGAAACAGGAAGGGATCCATCACATGGTGGGCCAAACGGCGCGGGATGGGACCCGTCACCCACACGCCGGACCGAACCAGGACCGGCTCCCTGCACCAGACTACCTGCCCGGACGATCGATGAACGGCACCCCGCGACGCCGGCGGCATCCCGATGGATCTCATCGATCCTCGCCGGGAACTGAAACGATCAATCAGCGCGTCCGGATGAAGATGAAGAGGAAGAACCCCACGCGTCTCCACCAGCCCCGCCAACCCTCCGGAATGATCCGAGTGCCCATGGCTGATGACAGCCTGGGACACCTTTTTCAGATCCAATCCCAGGCGAGGCGCATTGTTGACCAGGGCCGGACCCGCCCCTGTATCGAACAGGATGACGTCATCGTCCGCCTCGATCCAAAGGGACAATCCATGCTCTGTCCAGATCGCCCCAGAGACGGCATTATTGTCCGTCAGGACGCGGATGGTCAGATTCTTCACACCATCCATATTGGCCTCTCTCCCCGAGTTCTCAATGGGAACATTCATGACCCTCCACGTGGTCACAAACATTCAGCCCGGACTGGAGCGACCCGTTCAGGTAACACCGGACAATTTCCTCGGGAGTGTCCGACGGAGCGCCGAGAACCACTCGAATGGAATATTGAGCGAACAGTTCCTGGGCGTGACCGCCCATCCCCCCGGCAATAATCACATTCGCCCCCTGTTGAGCCAACCATGGCGGCAAGAGGCCCGGTTGGTGAGGAGGCGCCTTGATGTCGTCCCGCTTGAGTATCTTCTTCGCTGAAGTATCCACATCCAGGATTGCGAAAGATTCGCAATGCCCGAAATGGGCGGACAATTTTCCGGCAACGATAGGAATTGCTATTTTCATTGACTCCTCCTTTTGATTTCAAAACTCCCCTGCTCTAATGATACGTCCCCACAAACAAACCTTTTCTCTTTCCCTGACCGGGCCCGAGAGGACCCCTAAACGGACCCCCACATCTTTTTCAACGCGACCACCAGCGAATCGATGTCCGACCGATCGTTATAGACGTAGAAACTGACCCGACAAGTGCCGGGAACCCCATAACGCGCCATCAACAATGGGGAACAGTGGTTTCCCACGCGAATGGCAATTCCTTCCCGATCCGCCATGGCACCGACATCGCGGGAATCGACACCCTGGAGATTGAACGACACCACCCCTCCCCTGAGAGGGGTCTCGCTGACACCATACAACGAGATTCCGGGGACTTCGCCGAGAGCATGAAGCGCATACTGTGTCATCTCGATCTCATGCCGACGAACGTTCTCCATTCCTAAGGTCTCCAGATAATCGAGCGCCGCCCCAAAAGCCACGATGCCGGCGATGTTCGGTGTGCCCGCTTCGTATTTATGAGGAAGAACGTTCCAGGTCGCCCGGTCAGGCCATACATCCTTGATCATGTCCCCTCCGCCAAGGAATGGAGGCATGGACTCCAATATCTCCCGCCGGCCCCACAGAACCCCAACACCCGTGGGTCCCAGCATCTTATGAGCCGAGAAGGAGAGAAAATCGCACCCGAGATCCTTCACATCCACCGGAAAGTGGGGCACCGACTGCGCTCCGTCCACCATGCAGAGCGCGCCGACGGCGTGAGCCCTCCGCGCGATTTCCCTGACCGGGTTGATCGTGCCGACAGCATTCGACATCTGAGTGACCGACACCAACCGCGTCCTCTCGGACAGCAACCGGTCGATATTCGACAGATCCAGCGTTTCCGTTTTAAGATCGACCGGGATAAAACGAAGCCGGGCCTCCGTTCTCTGGGCCAGGATCTGCCAGGGGATCAGATTGGCATTGTGTTCCATCTCGGAGATGAGGATCTCATGGCCCGGTTTCAGATTCGCAAGACCCCAGGCGTATGAAACCAGGTTGAACCCCTCCGTGGCGTTCCGAGTAAATATGATTTCGGCGGAATCGTCGACCCCGATGAAACGCGCCACCTTCCGCCGCGACGATTCCATCAGATCCGTGGCCGTCTTGGAAAGTTCATAGGGGCCCCGATGGACGTTCGCATAACTCTCCCGATAAAAATCATCGGCCGCGCGAATGACACACGATGGTTTCTGCGTGGAAGAAGCGTTATCCAGATAGACCAACCGTTTTCCCTGGACCGGCCGGCCCAGGATGGGGAAATCACGGCGGACCGATTCAGTATCGATGGAGGGGGCTTCCCTCTCGGGGGCCGTCATCGCCGGGTCTCCGCGCACAGACCCATCACGTCCTGCGCGATTTTTCTGAACACTCGCGCGGTTTTCCCGTCGGAGCCGTTCGACACGAACGGGCGGCCCGCATCGCCCGATTCACCGATGGCAGGATCGACGGGGATGGATCCGAGGAACGGGACCTTCATATCGCGAGCCATCCTCTCTCCTCCCCCGACCTTGAACAAAGACGCCTCGCCCCCGCAATGGGGACACACATAACCGCTCATATTCTCGATCACCCCCAACACCGGCACGTTCAGTCTCCGGCAGAAGGTGACCGATTTTCGCACGTCCACCGTAGAGACACGCTGGGGGGTTGTGACGATCAACGCCCCGTCCACGTTCCCGATCAACTGGCAGACAGACAGCGGCTCATCTCCGGTCCCAGGGGGAGAATCCACGATCAGAAAATCGAGGTCTCCCCAAGCCGCGTCCGTCAGAAACTGCTTGATCGCTCCCATCTTTTTCGGGCCTCTCCAGATGACGGCTTCATCCGGATCGGGCAGAAAAAATCCAATGGACAACACTTTGATCCCGCCCGACAATACCGGCACCAGTTCTCCCCCCTCAAAACGGACCGTCTTTCCGTCGAGACCCATCAATGTCGGCACGCTCGGCCCATGGATATCAGCGTCGATCAATCCGACTCTCTTCCCGGACTGCGCCAGGGCGACAGCCAGATTGACGGCCACCGTGCTCTTTCCCACCCCGCCCTTTCCAGACAAGACGACGATCTTACGGCCGATCCGGTCCAGTCGGGCCTGCACCCGGCAACGATCCCTGAAATCCTCTTCACTTTCACCAGGCCGCCGGGAGCCGGCCCCATCTCCGGTCCGTTTCTCGGGATCCCTTCCATCCGTCTCCCCGTTTCGTCGGTAATCCTCGCAGGCCGCCTTCAAGGTGTCGGACGCCAGGAGCGCGCAATGTTCGGAATCCTGTGGCAAACCGCCGAGGGCTTCCAAAATATCGCGCTGACTGACTTGGGCCGCCGCCGGAATCATTTTCCCTTCTGCCAAACACGTGGCCATGCTCCCGCTGGCATAAGAGGGCCCGCATCCCGTGGTGGTGAAGTGGGCCTGCATCACTTTCTGATCCTCGCAGAACAGCCACATTTCCATGGTGTCCCCGCACGGCCCCGTGATCTTCGCATGACCGTTATAGTTCTTCAGCCTCCCGTTGTTCCGCGGGTTCTGAACATGGTCCATCAACGTCTTCGACACCTTGAATGTATCCATCATCTCCTCCTTGGAAAAATCACCCACTCGCCCACAGACCTCAGGACCTCTCCTCCCGAATATGTCTAGAAGGAAACGACCTTATCATGCGTCTTTATGATGTCGTATAAATCCTTCATCGTCGAAAGAGGACAAATCTCGGTGCCCGGCATATTGCGGAACTTCAGGCAGGTCCCGCAAGCCAATATTTTTCCTCCATTCCGATGGAATTCCATCATTTGTCCCTTGATGTCATATTTATCCGTGCCGATGTTCTCGCATTCCACTCCCTTGGCCACAAGGAAAACAGAGACCTCATCACCCTGATTCTTTGAGAAGTTTGACAGACGAAGAGCATTCCAAACCGCCTCCGCATCCGCCGAATATAAAATAATCCCTAATTTCATGTGACACCTCCCCTTTTATAATTCAAGATTCTTCCAGAGATTCCGAATATCGGCGGCGGCAGGGGATTCCCTTTCAACGACAGACCTCCCCTCTCTCTGGGCCTGAGTAACGGACCGATCATATCTCACCCGACCCACCGGATGGACGTCCAAAGATCTGGCCCTTTCCTCCAAACGTTCCGTCAGAGAAGGATTCAGATCCCATCGATTCACGCATATCATCGAACCAATCCCGAAATGAGCGGTCAGGTTGGCGGCCCTCTCGAAATCATGCAATCCGGATACGGTCGGTTCGGCGACAAAAAGAGCGCCAGAAACCCCTCCCAAAGACGCTATCACAGGACATCCGATCCCCGGAGGACCATCCACAAGGACCAGATCCAAATTCCGCTCTTTGGCAATCCGGCGAGCTTCTCTCTTGACTAAACCGACGAGTTTCCCAGAATTTTCACCGGACGGGGCAAGCCGGGCATGAACCAACGGCCCGGCGCGGGTCTCGAATTCGAACCATTCTCCCGTCAAGCGTTCCTGAAGTTTGACGGCCTTCGAGGGGCAAACCTCATAGCAAAAGCCACATCCCTCACACGCCAACGGATCCACTTTGTATTTGGGACGAGGTCGGTCTCCCTCCCGATGAACAGCCCCGAAACGGCAAACAGATTCACACCTCCCGCAACCAACGCACAAATCGTCCGTTACACATGCGATCTCTCCGGAATAGAATGATTCCCTCCTCCTGACCGATACGTCGAATAAAAGGGGCAGATTGGAACCATCCACGTCGGTATCCGCCATGACAGCCCGACCGGACAAAAAGGCGAACGAAGCCGTCAGACTGGTTTTCCCCGTACCACCTTTTCCGCTCAAAACAACCAATTCCCTCATAACGAGAACATCACGATGAACACGATCGTCCATCCATCCTTAAACCATCAGACCGGTTCATCGCCTCTTGTATCTCCCCCCACAACGCGATGAAAATATCCCTCACCACCGGAAGAGTATCGACAATATTATCCCCTCGGGAATACACCTCAGCCACTTTCCGGTCCTCCGGGATTTCCGCGAATATCCGTATATTTCCTTTCTCGCAATAATCATGGATACGGCAATCCTCCCCTTCAAACCGATTGATCACCACACCGAACTGCAAACCCAGATGACTGAGAGAGGAAACAGCCAGTTTTAAATCATTCAGTCCGAAAGGCGTTGGTTCCGTGACCAGAAGGACAAGATCCGCCCCATGAACAGCCGCCATCATGGGACACGCCGTGCCAGGTGGAGCATCGATGAGGGTCCAGGGACGCCCTGACGGGGATCGTCGGACGGCGCGGATCACGCGAGGGGACGAGGTTTCAGCCACGTTAATCTTCCCCGCGACGAATTCGATCCGCCCGGCCAACCCCTCCTCCACAACCCCCACAGCCCGATCTGCCTCTCGAATAGCCCCTTCCGGACACGCCCAAGAACAGCCGCCGCACCCCTTGCACAATTCAGGGAAAACCTGCGGTTTTCCTGCCAACATCACGATCCCACTGAACCGACAGATGGAGGCACAGTGCCCGCAAGATCGGCAACGTCCCGCATCAATCACTGGCACGGGAACGGTCACCAGAGTCGAACGATCAATCTTCGGCTTCAGAAAAAGGTGGGCATTCGGCTCCTCCACATCGCAATCGAGGAACCGGATGGGACCAGGCGCGGTCAACGCCAAACTGACCGCAACCGTGGTCTTACCGGTCCCCCCTTTTCCCGAAGCGATGACAATCGATCTCGACGGGATATCACCCATGTTGATTGCGATCGGAATCAGCGACCGACAGATATTTCCGTCTTCAATGCATTGACCGCATCGGCCACGCATCCCTGGATCTTCGTCCTCACAGGGATCCCCGCCCTTTTGAGGGCCTCCTCCGCTTTCGGGCCACATTCACCGGTCAAGACCATATTGGCACCCAAACCGGATACGGTTTCAGCAGACTGAATGCCAGCCCCATGACCGGCTTCCCGGCCGACCTCATTGGAAACCGCCCGATGTTCACCTGTCTCCGTATCGATCAGGACAAAAAATGCCGCCCGACCAAAACGGGGGTCGATTTCGGAATCCAATGACTCCCCCGTCGATGTCACAACCACCTTCATGCGCGTGACCCCGACGTCCCCGGTCTGACTTCCGACGGTTTGACTCGGGTGATTCCGGTCAACTGTCCTCGACCGCCATGAATACCCCGACAACTCCCATCTCTCAATCGGACTCGGAAACGTTGCCTGTTCCCGCAACAACCGGAGTCGGCCTGTCTTCCTTGCCCCATTCCATTTCTGTTTTGCATATCAATGACCTCCTTTATCCATCCTATTTAAAATGTGTCCCCGGCACCGATGCGCCCGGTGACGCCCCCTCCGTCTTAAAGAATCCATCCTCTCTTCCTTTTGAACCCGGACTCCGCCACAGCGGGGACATGCCACCGCCTTTTTGGGGTCGACAGATTCAACCCACTGATGCCGACAATCCACGCAAACAAGCGACACCGGGGATATTTTCACCTGCCCCCCCTCGATCCGGAGAGCCTTTCCATTCACCAAAGCGTCCGCAATCTTCTTTCTCCCCTGTTCGACGATATTTCCGAAGGTCTGCCGAGAAACATTCATTTTTTGGGCCGCCGCCTCCTGATACATCCCCTCCAAATCGGCCATTCGAACAGCCTCGAATTCATCCAGCGTCATCACTATTTCCTCCAAATCAACGATCGGGATCCCGCGCGGCTTAAAATAGACCACCCGCGGCTCGTTCCATACATGTCGACATTTAAACGGTCGTGGCATCGGCCCCTCCTATTATTGGCATATGCTAATAATATCAGGCAGACCCCCCGCTTGTCAAGGTTTTGAATCCGATCAAGGAATGGGGATCAAGGAGAGGACAGAATATCGAACCACAAAATCAAAACTGTTTTCCCCCTTCAGGCCATCAATCGAGGTCAATAATGCCGATCCAATCGTTCCCCATACGCCATCGAAAAGGCCCGACAGAACGGACAGAACCGGCCCCAGCCGGAGACCAGCCGCAAGGTCCGCTCACGCCCCAGAATCACGTTCAGGAAATTATGCAACGGGCAGAACCGGCATACTTGAGCCAGGGCGAGACGGAACGGGGCCCACCCCCAGCCGACCTTGGCGAGGCCGGCCAGGAGAGCCATCACGCCGAAAGAGCACACCACGGCCGCGCCCGTGGGAAGGTCCCAGACGGCGGACATATAGACCCCCGCGACACTGCCCAGGGAACCCAACAGCCATCCCAGCACCAGCCGCGTCCCGAACCTCTTTGAGAACAACATCGCGCACACCGCCGGGATGATGAGGAACGAGAACACCAGCAACACCCCGGCGATCTCCACGGAACTGGTCACGACGAACCCGAAGGTCATGTAGAAGAGAAAATCCCACCCCCGCACGGACAATCCCGCCCGGACGGCTTCGTCGGGCTGAGTGGAGATGAGGATGAATCTCTTCCGGAACATCACGTGGATCACCCCGATGACGCTGTAGAGAAACAACATCTTCAGGATGTCCTCCCAACTCACGAACAGGATGTTCCCGACCAGCATGTCCTTGATGTGTCCCGCCTCGGAGGGAGCCCTCTCCAAGGCCAGGACCGTCGTGGCCGCCGCCACCACATAGACGATGCCGATGATCGCTTCATGGGGCACATCCCGTTCCCTGAAACGTGTCAACGAGAACACGGCGGCTCCCACGAACGTGAACCCCAACGAGAAGACATAGGCGCCCGTGGTATGGAGTGGCACGCCGAAGAGGAAAGCCACCACGCTCCCCAGCGCCGCGATCTGAGCCAAGGCCAGATCCACGAAGATGACCTCGCGCTCCACCACGTGGATGCCCAGATAGGCATGGATCCCCGTCAAGATGAGACAGGCCGCAAAAGGCGCCAGCATCAATTCAATCATGGTCGGCCCCCCCCTCATGCGCCGGCCAACTGGCCGACGATATGATCGAACAGGTCGAAGTATGTCTTGATCCCCGGCCTTCCCCCCACGGAACTGGGCACAACGAGAATCCTCGCGCCGGTCCGTTCCGACACGGCCCGCGGACCCTGAAGCGGAAAGAACGGGTCCACCAATATGACGCGGGCCCCCCGGGCGACCATCACATCGACCAGCCGCGCCAGGTGAGCCGGGGTCGGAGGTATCCCGGGTTTCGGTTCGATATTACCGACGATCTCGAAACCGAACCGCGCCGCGAAATAGACCCAGGAGTTATGGTAGGTGACCAGGGGCGTCCCTTTCAAAGGAGCCAGCCGTTCCCGCCATTCCTCCAGTTTCCGATCGATCTCGGCATCAAAACGCTTCCGCCGATCGTCGAACAGGGCGGCCCTCTCCGGAGACAGCGTCGACAACACCCCGGCGATATGCCGGGCCATCACCTTCCCATGGACGGGATCCAGCCAGTAATGGGGGTTCCCATAGAGGTGAATGTCCCCCATGGACCCGTCGATCTTCCCCTCCGGCGTTTGAAGGAGCCCGACGCCGACAGAAGCATCCACATATCCCGGAGCTCCGTAGAAGATGCGTTCGTTCCGGGCGGAGGAGATGAGCGCATCCACCCACATGTCGATGTCCATCCCCACCTTCACCAGCACATCCGCGTTCTTGAGTTTCATCACCATGCTGGGGCGCGGTTCCACCAAATGAAGGTCCTGTTCCCCCGAGGAAAGACTCGCCACCGACACCGCGTCGCCTCCCACCGCTCGGACGATGGAGGCCAGGTCCTCGGAAGTGGTGACGACCCGGAGAGTTCGACTTTCGGCACGGCACACCGGGAGAAGACCCGTCAATACGAGTGAAACAAGAGCAAGGATCCTCATGAGATCACCCTCCTTATTCCAATTCATGGCTGTGAGGCCCGATCCCGAAGGTCATCCGCACCCACCCCTCACTGATGTCATCGTCGCCCACACGACGGCGCTTGGCCTGAATCCGCAAGTCCGATGTTTCGGTGAGGTGGTATCCCACGATGGCGGACCCGGAGCGTTCGATCACCTTGTCCGGGAAAGCGTTGTCGGCGTAATCGAACCGCGCGCCCACGTCCCAATATTTGTTCAGGCGGCATTGAAGAAAGCTATACCCGCCCTGCCGGTGAAGTATTCCGACGGGGACTTCGCGTCGCAGGTGCATCCACTCGTTCTGGAACGTCCAGCGGCGATAGGCCGTGGGCCAGAAACGGAATGTCATGTCCGCGCCGACCACCTGCGCCTTGTCCAGATGTTCCTCGTAATGTCCCCCCCGGCCCTGGGCGATGCTCCCGCCGATCTCCAACTCGCTTTTGGCCGTCGGCGCAAAAGAGGTCTTCGCGCGGCCCGTATAGACCTCATCGGCCAACGAGAACTCCGTGCAGGGTTCTTCCTCGTAGATCGCCACATCGACCACGTTCCCATTCACATCTGTGACCTGGGTCGTTTCCACATCCTCGGACACGTGAGGATGGTGCCCCGCCACACGCCAGGCCCCTCCTTCGAACTGAAGGAAGAAAGGGAGCGGCATCAGATAATTCAACGTGCCGCCCTGCCCGACCAGACCGTGGTCTCCGAAAAAGTTGGTCAACACCAGGGGCTGATCGATCATCGGACGATGATGCTCGTGGATACGGTTCAATTTTCCGAAATTCACGTGGATTTTACCCGCTTCGCCTCCCAACCCGTCCGCCAGATGAAGGAAGCTCGCCTTCGCCTCGCAGATTTCGGCTTCATACTCCCCGTCGTGCCGATGGATGGCCAGAAACACGTCGGCCCGCATCTCGGGATAGATGTATCCCTGAAAAGCGGTCTCCACGTCGCTCAGCTCCAGGCGGTCCTTTGCGGAATCCGTCTTATCGTCGCTGACATGGCCGTCGAGGACCCCGACGACGCTGATATCGGGCAGATTGAGGGGCGTTCCCCTCATCCCCGGCAGGGGCGTGGCGGATTCCATAATGTTTGTTTCAGCGACAACGACAGGCGGGACTAAAAGACAAAAACATACGATGAATGAAAACATGTGTTTCATGATGATCCTCCTCATAAATAAGAATATCTGCGCGATCGCGCAGGGACTCGGATAGAAAATGCTACAGGAGGATCAACGGGGAGGGGCGCGGGCGGGAACTGCGGAAGATACGACAAATCGTCTGAACGAGATCACGGTCTCCGGGACCTCCACCGAAAGAAGCTGATCGGAGACGGACACACCACCGGATTCCATACTCGGATAAGAATGACCCGCATTCCAAACGCAGACGGAACAGTTCTCATGAGCGGGAGAGATCCCCGTCCGATGACCCGAATGGGAATGGAACGTCGCCCCCAGGACGACTCCCAGCAGGAGGGCGGCCAACGATGCGGAAATAAGTTTTTGAGGAAGTCTGATCATCGATCCTCGTAATCTTCCGTCATAAACAGGTCGCCGTCGGTCATATTGACGACCAAAGACGCCTGTTTTTCATAGCCATATCCTTCGCTTTTCCATTGATAGAATTTATTGCGGGCCGATTCCGTCAACCGAAACACGAGACCCTTCTTGGTCTCCGTGCTGACCACCCGCACGCGCAATCGCGTGGATTGGACCAAAACGATCGATTGTCGGCCATAAGTCGCCCCCGTGGCCAACTGAAGGCCATCGGCAATGCCCGTCATGGGCAGTTTGGAATCATATTCAACCAACACGAACGCTCCCATCTTCTTCTCAAGACCCAACCGCTTCACCGCATGATCGCCGATACGAGCCCCCAGAACAGCCCATGGATCGGAATGACCGTGGAATTCACGAACGGAAGCGGCGGATGTCGGCGGCTTGAGTTCCACGACATCCGTGAGAGAAGCGGCGTTCAGAGAAACAGACACAGCCAAAGCCACTGCCATCGCAACCGGAATATTTTTATTCACAATACCCGCTCTCTCCTGTGAGTTTCCTTTTTACGGCAAGAACGGCACAGACCAAACAACTCCAGAACATGCGAGCTGATTTGAAATCCTTTCCGGGAGGCGGCATAGTCCATGAAATCATCAATGCGGCAAAGCGGGATGTCTTCGATCTGGTTGCAGGAGGTGCAGAACATATGGTGGTGATGGCGACCCTGATCCACTAAATCGAACCATCGGGAAGTTCCGTCGAACGAAATACTCCGCACCATCCCCTCCTTCTGAAGATGATTCAACGTCCGATGGATGGTCGCCAGGTCACACGCATTCTGCCCCATCGTGGTGTGGAGTTTTTTGGCCGTCACCGGCTGGGGAGACCGCGCCAGAAGCTCCAATACCCGTCTCCGTTCCCGGGTGGCATATCCACCCATCCTCCGCAGAAGGACATCCGCATCAATCCCGTTGGCCATGGCCGTTACTCTACCTAATCTGCAAATGATTTGCAATTCTTTCGGGGGTCTGCCCCCCGACCGCTCCCCTTCTCGATTCAATGGGGCCGGTCGAGGAGGCGTTTCAGAAATTCGGACAGATGGAGGGCGCGGACGCCGGATCGCGCGCGCCGGAGCCCGTAATCGACCTGGATCAGGCACGACACGGCGGACGTGAGGACCACCTCGGCCCCCGTGGACATGATGTTGGCCGTTTTCCGGGAGAGGACTTCCCGGGAGATGTCCGGATGCATGAAGCTGTAAGTCCCCCCGCCGCCGCAACATTGGTCCGATTCCGGCAATTCCGTCAATTCCACCGACGGAAACGCCGACAACACGGTCCGGGGAGGACTCACGATCTTCTGGGCGTATTGCGCCTTACAAGGATCGTGGTATGTCACGGTCACGGGTTCGGCTCCGGAGGTGTCGGGCCATTTTTGATCCTTGAGGAACTCGCTGAGATCCTTCACCCGCCCCGACAGGCGGACGGCCCGGGTGTGATCCGCGGTCCCCTCCTGGAACAACGACGGATAATCCTTCAGGGTGGCCGCGCAGGACGAGTCATCGACCAGGATGACGCTGTCCGGATACTTCTCGAAACGATCGATATTGATGACGGCCAGCCGGCGGGCCGCTTCGAAATCCCCGTAAGTCATGCCCGGCAAACCGCAACACACGTTATCGGCCAGCGCATAGGACACACCCAACCGTTCCAAAAGATAAGCGGTCGATTCCGCCACGCTGGGCCGCAGGTAGTGAGACCCGCATGAGAGGAAAAAGACGACATCCGGCGCCGGACCGCCCGGCGACCGGGCGGGGGCCTTCAACCGTTCACGGGCGAACAACCACGGGACGTCGTCCACCATATCCTCCGCGGCGGACAGTTCGCGGCTGATCCACCCGAGGAGCCCCATTCGGTTCGACAACCGGCTGAGGCCCGCCTTTTTCATGAGGAACGCGGCGCGGAAGATGTAACCCATCCAGCGGGGGCGCGGCAATATGAACCGCAGGATGAATTTCAGCAGCGCCGGTTCACCCTCCTGGCGGAATATCTTGCCGCGAGCGTTCCCCATGATCTTCGCGGTCGGCACCTCCGAGAAACACACCGTGGTGCATTCCCCGCACAGGAGGCACGTCGAGAAAAGGCGGTCGCCTTCCGACGCGTGAGGGATCCGGCCCTCCAGGACCGCCCGATAGGCCTGGTTGCGACCCCGCGGGGAAAGGGCCTCGTCGCCCGTGGCCAGATAGGTCGGACAGAACGACGTGCAAAAACCGCATCGATTGCACTGCATGACGCAGGCATACGCCGTCCCCTCCGCCGCCCCGGTCATTGGGGCCGGAGCGCTCTTCAGTTCGGGGAGCCGGGGTTCAGAAGTCATCGGTTCGCCCCCTCCGAGAACACGTTCGGATTCAGCAGGTTGTCCGGATCCAACGCTTTTTTGATGCGCCGATGGAGCCGGTTGGGAGAGAACACCTCTGCGCGACCCGGAAACGCCGTTTCCGTGAAAGCCACGGGGAAGGTCCTCAGCGTCAATTCGACGATGATCCCGAGGGTCCCCCAGGAACCGATAAACAGTTTGGCGACGTCATATCCGGCCACGTTCTTCATGACGCGTCCGCCGAATTCGGCCAGAGACCCGTCGGGCATCACGGCCTTCAATCCGAGGATCTGATCCCGAAGGTGCCTGTCGGCGAGGAGGCGGGCCGCCACGATCCCGCCCAAACTCCCGTTCCCCGCGACGTGCAGAAATTGGTTCGCGGCGGCCAGCGTCTTTTTCACGTCCTCCAGCCGGGCGCCCGCCTGAACCGTCAACGTGAAGTTCGGCCGGTTGTGTTCGACCACGGCATTGAGCCGGACCGTCGATAAAACGGGTTCCCCGTCCGGAATGTAGAACCCCTTGCTCTGGGTGCCGCCGATATAAAACGATTCCCGGCGGGTCCTCCGGCTTCCGACGAACGCCCTCAATTCTTCCACCGAGCCGGGCTCAAAAAGATCGGGCCAATCCCGATCGGCCGCCGGCGGTGACGCGGGGGCCGGAGGGACCTCCGGGATCACTTTCCCCGGGTTGGCCAATCCCACGGGATCCAACGCCGACTTGATCGTTTGAAAGACCCGGATCGTATCGGGAGAAAAGAGCCAGTTCATGGCCTCCCTCTTATCGAGGCCGATCCCGTGTTCCCCCGAGATGGACCCGCCCAGATCCACGCAGACTTTCAACATCTCATTGCCCGCACGGCGGACTTTCTCGGTCTGCTTCTCGTCCCGCTCGTCGAAAACGATCTGGGGATGAAGGTTGCCGTCCCCCGCGTGAAAGAGGAACGCGTTCTTGAGGTGTTCCCGGTCGGAGATGGCCTTCACCCTCCGCATGGCTTCGGGAAGGCGGTCCCGGGGCACCGTGCCGTCTTCGACGAGCACGTTCGGGGCCAGGCGGGCCAGGGACGCGTAAGAACCGCGACGGCCTTCCCACAATTTCTCCCGTTCCTTCTCGTCGCGCGCCAGGCGGATCTCAAGGGACCCATGGGCGCGGCACAGATCCTCTATCCGGGACATGTCCCCATCGACTGTCGCGGCCCCGCCATCCACCTCGATCAACAGGACGGCCTCGGCATTCGACGGATATCCCGCGTGGACGAACGATTCCACCGCCTCGATCGTCGTCCGGTCCATGGCTTCGAGCGTGGTGGGGATGATACCGTGAGAGATGATGTCCGTGACGGCTTCAATGGATGATTCCACCGAGGGAAACGAGACCAGCATGGTGCGGATGGTCTCCGGGATCGGCAGGAGCGTCAGCTCCGCCTTGGTCATGATGCCCAGAGTCCCTTCCGATCCGACGAAAAAGCCCGTCAGGTCATAACCGCTCTCGTCCACCGTGGTCCGCACCACGTCCCCGTTCGGGAGGACCCATTCCAGCGCCGTCACGTGATGGCTTGTCACGCCGTATTTCAGGCAATGAGGTCCGCCCGCGTTCGTTCCGATGTTCCCGCCGATGGTGCAGGCTTTCTGACTGGCGGGGTCCGGCGCGTAGAACAGTCCGTAGGGCATCAGCGCCTTCTGCAGGTGGAAATTGATCACGCCGGGCTCCACCCACGCCACCCGTTTCTGCGGATCGATGCGCAAAATCTTGTTCATCCGGGTGAGGTGGATCACGAGACCATCCGCCGAGGGGATGGTGGATCCGCACAGGTTGGTTCCGGCCCCGCGGACGACATAGGGGATGTTGTTCCGCCACGCCTCCTTGACCACCGCCGAGACCTCCTCGACGGTTTGGGGCCACACGATCAGACCGGGCCACCGTTTATCGACCGCGGCGTCATAGGTATAGACGAACAGGTCCATGAGACCCGATTTGACGCGATCCGGACCCAGTATCTTCTTGAACAGCGAAATCGTTTTGGGATTCATGGGGAGAAGAGGGGTGTCAGGGATGTTCCGTGAAACGGTAACCGACCGAGGGGACCGTCTCGACGCACCGGGCGGACGGACCCAACTGTTTCCTCAGCTGGTTCACCAGCACGTCCAGGTTGTGGTCGGTCACTTCCCGTTCCTCGGACCACAGACGGCTTTTCAGGTAAGGCCGGTCCAGCGTGCGGTCTTTCTTCTCCAAAAGGAGTTTCAGCAGTTCGAACTCTTTGGGCCTCAAATCCACCCGTTGCCCTCCGACGGTCAACTCGTGGCGGGAATCGTTCAGGACAAGTCCGCCGGCCTCGATGACCCGTTCGGTGCGGCCCTGATGTTGGACCCGCCGGAGCAGGGCGCGGACGCGGGCCACCATCTCCGCCGGTTGAGGCGGTTTGGTCACATAATCGTCGGCGCCCGTCTCGAGTCCCTGCACTTTGGTCCGGGATGCGGTGTTGGCGGTCAGCATGATGACGGGCAGTTCGGCGGTGGAAGGGTCCTGTTTCAGGATCTCACAGAGTGTCATCCCGCCGAGACCCGGAAGGTTCAGATCGAGGATCAGCAGATCGAACAATTGCGCGTGGATCATATCGAGACCGCGTTCGCCCGTCTCGGCTGTCTGGACCTGAAACCCCTCTTTCCTGAACACCTGTTCAAGGAAATCGCGGATCTCCGGGTCGTCATCGACGATGAGTATCTTTTCGGTCATGATCGTTCGGGGGCCGACGGCGCGGGGATGCGCGCCGCCTTACATCTTGTCCGGGGAGCTGACGCCGAGCAGTTGGAGGGCGTTCCGGATGATCGTCCGCGTTCCGTCGACGATCGCCAGGCGGAACCGGGCTTCGGCGGCATCGTCCGACAAGACGCGGCATTTCTCATAGAACCGGTGGAACTCGGAAGCCAGCCCGAGCAGATACGCCGTCAGATGGTGGGGGGACAGGTCCTCCACGCACATCTCCAGCGTGTCCGGATACGAGATCAGTTTCATCAGCAGGTCCCGTTCCGGCTCCGACAAACGCGCCGGCACGGTAAAATCCGTCACATCGGCGGCCTGGATCCCTCTTTTCTCGGCCTCGCGGAAGAGGGAACAGCACCGGGCGTGGACGTATTGGACGTAGAAGACCGGGTTTTCCGGGGCCTGCCTCTTCGCCAGCTCCAGATCGAACTCCAGATGGCTGTCCGGACTGCGGAGGGCGAAGAAGAATCGGGCGGCGTCGCGGCCCACCTCGTCGACGACTTCGGTCAGCGTGACGAATTCCCCGGAACGGGTGGACATGGACACCGGCTTGCCGTCCCTCACCAGCGTGACCAACTGGTAGAGCAATATGACCAGCCGGTCCGGCTCATATCCGAGCGCCTTGACGGCGCCCTTCAGGCGGGATACGTATCCGTGATGGTCCGTGCCCCAGATGTTGACCAGCCGGACGAATCCCCGGCGGAACTTGTCGTCGTGATAGGCGATGTCGGATGCGAAATAGGTGGGCCGTTCGTCCTTCCTCTTGATGACGCGGTCCTTGTCGTCTCCCAGCCGGGTGGACAAGAACCACAACGCGCCGTCCTCTTCCTTCAGGTAACCGCCGTCCTTCAGGCGGGACAGGGCCGCCTCGACCGCCTGTTTCTTGTAGAGGTCGGATTCCCGGTACCAGCCGTCGAAGAAAACCTGGAAGTGCTCCAAGTCCTTGCGGATGACGTTCAAAATCTCGTTCAGGGCGTATTCCCTGAAAAAATCCACTCCCTCGGGTCGAGCCGATGCGTCCGGATGTTTCTCCCGCAGGGCCCTGGCCAGGTGGAGGATGTAGTCCCCTTTGTATAGATCGGCCGGATTCTTCGCGGCGACCAAGGCC
Organism: Elusimicrobiota bacterium; assembly: GCA_022709755.1. Lineage (GTDB taxonomy): Bacteria > Elusimicrobiota > Elusimicrobia > FEN-1173 > JAKLIF01 > JAKLIF01. The sequence continues at coordinate 394,508 of JAKLIF010000001.1, forward strand.
TGTTCGGAAGGACGGAGATAGAGGGGGTCCTCCTGGCACTGTTTCATGACGGAGAGTCCGAGATTCTGCATCTGGTTCCCGACGTCGTTGACGTAATATTCGGTCACGGCCTCGTGGCCCAGATGTTTAAAGATGCGGGAGAGCGAATCGCCGAGCGCGGCGCCGCGGCCGTGGCCCACGTGCAGGGGACCGGTCGGATTGGCCGACACGAATTCGATGAGCATCTTCTCTCGGTTCTCGGGGGGGCGTTGGGCGTAGAGTTCGCGCGCGCGGAGGATCTCGCGGAATTCCGACAATATCCAGTCTTCCTTGATGAAAACGTTCAAGAATCCCGGACCGGCCACGTCGGCCTTTCCGACGATCCCCTTCCCCTCGATGGATCGGGCGAGCCGTTCGGCCAGCACGCGGGGAGAGACCTTCATCTTCCGGGAAACGAGCATGGCCGCGTTCGACGAGAGGTCGCCGGAGATCCCGGTGGGCGGCGGCGCCAGAGAAAAAGACGTGCCGGCCTCTTCGGGGCAGACCTCTTTCAACAAGTCTTGCAGGGTGGCCCTGACCTTCTCTCTCATCGGCTTCTGGTTTTTCGGCGGGGTTTTCGGGGACGAGCGGCCCTGTGCGCGGCGGGCGGACGCGCCGGAGACCACGCCAGCGGGCGAGCCTTGTCCCACAGGCGTTCCAACCCGTAGAAAGACCGGGCGTCCGGACTCATGACGTGCACCACCAATCCTCCGTAGTCCACCACTCTCCATTGGGGGCTTTGGCGGCCGTCCCGATGCAGCGGATGGATGTCGTATTTCAGATCGACGGCTTCTTCGATATAATCCGCCAGCGCGGACAGATGGGGGGACGATTCGGCGCTCATGAGGACCAGATAATCGGTGACCGAAGAGATCCGGCGCAGGTCCACGAAGACGATATCCACGGCCTTGTGGTCGTCCGCCGTCCGGGCCGCGAGGCGGCCCATTTCCAAGAACTGTCTCTCGCTTTTCGCCATCGGGAGCCGGGCCGTCAGATCGTCCGGGGCGGAGCGCCGCCGGACGGACGGAGTCCCGACGGAAGTCCGACGGGGATCTCCGCCTTAGAAGACATCAACCCCTGCGTCTGCAGTTGGATCTTCAGGTCGTTCGGGTTGGTGGAAAACGCCAGGGCTTCCTCCACGGAGATGTGGTGAGCCTTGATGTGCGTCATCAGGTCCTGGTTGAACGATTGCATCTTGTAGAAGGAAGAGGAATCCTCGATGGCCTTCCCGATGGCGCCGACTTTATCATCCTCGATCAGTTTCTGGATGGTGGGCGTGTTGATCATGATCTCCATCACGGCCACACGGCCGTTCCCGTCGGCGCGTTTCAAGAGCCGCTGGGCCACCACCGCCAAGAGAACCTTGGCGATCTGCATCCGCACCTGGTGTTGGGCTTCCGGAGGGAACGCGTCGAGCAGGCGGTCGATGGTCTGCTTGGTGTCGTTGGTGTGGAGAGTGCCGAAGACCAGGTGTCCGGTCTCGGCGGCGGTCATGGCGGTGACGATGGTCTCGGCGTCGCGCAGTTCCCCCAACAGAATCACGTCGGGGTCCTGACGGAGGGCCCGCCGGAGCGCCTGAGAAAAACTGACCGTATCGGTGCCGACTTCCCGCTGGTTGATGGCGGCCTTCTTGTCGATGTACATGAACTCGATGGGGTCCTCGATGGTGATCACATGCACGGGGAGAGTGCTGTTGATGTGGTCGATGAGCGAAGCCAACGTGGTGGACTTTCCGGACCCGGTGGGTCCGGTCACCAGGAACAACCCCTGTTTCTTCTGGACCAGCTCCTTCATGATGGCCGGCAGACCCAACTCTTCGGCGGTGGGGATCTTCACGGGGATGATCCGGAACACGGCCCCCAACACTCCTCTTTGGAAGAAGGCATTGCACCGGAACCGGGCCAACCCCTGCACTTGGAACGAGAAATCCAATTCCTTGTTCTCCTCAAGGCGGGCGCGTTGGTCTTCCGTGATCAGCGAATAGATATAACGCTGGGTGTCCTGGGCCGTGAGCGATTCAAGCCCTTCGAACGGGACCAGGTCGCCCCGCAAGCGCATGCACGGGGGCCGGTCCACCTTCAGATGCAGGTCGCTGGCGCCTTTTTCGACCAGCGTCCTCAGAAAATCCTCAATCGAATTCGGGTTTGACATGGCTTTCTCCTGTGGGTCTTACGGTTTGGTCAGGCAGCGGACGACGGAACCGGAGGGGGTCAGAACGAGGAACTCCCGGCGCGGGCGCTGGAGGCTCCCATCAACTGGCGCAGTTTCTCCGGATCAGACGCCTTGGCCAAGGCATCTTCCGCCTTGATGAGACCGTCCTGGACGAGGTCCGCCAACGCGCGGTCCAGCGGGATCATTCCCAGCTTGCCGCCCGTTTCGATGGCGTTGTAGATCATATGGGTCTTTCCTTCGCGGATCAGGTTGGAGATGGCGGGTGTCACCACCATCACTTCCCTCGCTGCCACGCGTCCTTCGCCGTCATATTTCGGGATGAGCGTCTGACAGACGACCCCCTTCAACACCGTCGCCAGCTGGACCCGGACCTGCTGTTGCTGGTGGGGCGGAAAAACGTCGATGATGCGGTCCACGGTCTGGGGCGCATCGGTGGTGTGCAGCGTGCCGAAACACAGGTGGCCCGTCTCCGCGGCGGTGATGGCCAGAGAGATGGTCTCCAGGTCGCGCATTTCGCCGACCAGGATCACGTCGGGGTCTTGCCGGAGAGCGTGTTTGAGCGCGTTCTGAAAGTTGTGGGTGGACTGGCCGATCTCCCGTTGACGCACGATGCACCGCTGGTGTTCGTAAACGAACTCGATGGGGTCCTCGATCGTCAGGATGTGCTCTTTCCGGGTGGCGTTGATGATGTTGATCAGGCAGGCGAGCGTGGTCGATTTACCGGACCCGGTCGGGCCCGTCACCAGGACCAATCCGCGGGGAAGGTTGGCCCATTCCAGAACGGCCGGGGGGATCCGGAGAGTCTCCGGGTCGGGAATCTTGGAAGAGATCACGCGGAGAACGGCTTCCACGCCGCTCCGTTGCATCAGCACGTTCACACGGAAACGCGCCAGGTTGCTCACGGCGAAGGAACAGTCCAACTCCAGATGTTCCTCGAACGTCTGTTTCTGCTCGTCGTAAAGGATGGAATAGATCAGTCGCTTGCTCTCTTCGGCCGACACCACTTCGAAACCGGGGATCTCCATCATCTCGCCCATGATGCGGGCCATCGGCGGTTTTCCGATGACCATATGGATATCGGATGCCCCCTGCTGCACAGCGACTCTCAAGATATCGATGAACTCCATAATTCCTCCTTCACCTGCCGTGGCTTTCAGGATAGATTATAGTGCTCACGGCCTGAAACATCAATTCTTTTTTTCGTCGACGCGGGCCCTTACGGCGCGGCGGGAGACGGGAGAGCGAAGTCCTCCCCCAGGATGACCTCCACGTCGGCCCGGATCTTTGGATTGATCTCGCTGAAGATGGATTGGATGCCCAACTGCCGGGCGACCACGCTGGCCTTCTCGAACTGGCCGGACCGGTCCATGATCCGCGTCTTGGTCTGGCGGAGTTCATAGTTGCCGTAATCGAGGACGTCGAACCCTTCTTTCCGGAGCAGCCGGGTCACCTCCAGGGCCAACCCGGCGCGACCGCTGGCATTCCAGACCCGGACGGTCACCGCGCGGTTCTCCCCCACCACAGGAACAGGTGTCTCCACCGGCGTGCCCTGGATCTGTTGCAGGGTCATCATGGCGCGGGGGCGGTCCACCTCCAGGTACAGGCCGCGCGGGCGGCTGGGAAGCAGGTGGGGGTTCAGCCGATCCGAACTCCAATGCCGGGCCTCCATCCCCATCAACAGGAGGTCCCATGTCTTGAAATTGGTATGGAACCGGGAGACCACCGTCATGAAGATCCGCGGCCAGCGCACCACCATCAACGGCGAAGCCAGCCTGTCGATGATGGTCTTCAGGAACTCCAACTGGCGGAGGATGCGGCCCCGGTCGCCGCTGTGGCCCCGGTAACGGACGAACATCAACGCTTCGTGCCCCGTCAGGTGGTGGTCGCCCGCTTCCTTATGGAAATGGTAATTGCCGGCGTTGTCGTCGTAATGCATCGGCTCGTCGAGATGGACCCGGACCCCCCCCAGCAGTTCGACGAGCTGGCGGAACCCGTCGTAATCCACGTGGATGTAATAAGAAGGATTGAAAATGCTGGCTTCGAAGGACAGGAGCGTGGAGGAGGCCTCCATGACGGCGCGGGCCGCCTTGCGCACGTTCTGCGACACCCCGTAATGGTAGGCGAACACCTCGTTGATGCGGCGGAACCGATAGCCCGGGATGCTGATCTTGGTATCCCGCGGGATCGACAGCACGTCCAACTTGGCGTTCTGCGGATTGTAATTCCACACCATCAGCGTGTCCGAATGACGGGAATAATCGACGAGGTCCGTCCCGATGAGCACCCCGTTGAGCGGGCGGCCTTCCCGCAGGGATTGAGCCACCGACGACTGCGCCGTCAAGAAGGCGCTCCCCAGGATAAGCCCCACTCCCAGGAGAGCCAACAGATGGATGATGCCAACGCGCGGTGTTTTCATGTTCGATCCATTTCCCGACACATTTTTACAAAATTTCAAAACCCCTTGCACGCACTATCGCGGCCCGACCGGGGTAAATAAACCCGCCGGCGGACCCTCTCGCCGGAAGCGACCGCCTTCAGCCGGACGGCCAGATCGACCCGTTATAGCGGGGATCCGACGCCTCGCGGTCCCATTGATACACGTTGAACATCGCATAGCCGTCCCGATCATGGAACGCGGCGATCTCCCTGAAACGGCGACCATGCTGCCGTTGCCAAACCAGCAAGGGATCCACGTCGCCGTGCGTGAAAAATCCGGGGCGGATGAACGTGATCGTTCCGGAAGGTTTGATCTTCCGCCCGTCGTCCTCCATGATGTAATACCAGTCTCGAATGACCGGGACTTCAGGGGCCAGGAAAAAAAGGTTCTCCAAAACCTCCTGCGTCGAGACGATGGGGATGGCGGGGTCCCTCCCGTATTCTTGCCGGATCCACCGCGCCAGTTCGTAGACCGCCATGCTCGACCGGCGCATCCCGCCGACCGTGTGTATCCGGACGAAATAGTGACCCAAAGAAACAAGTTCGGACGCGAGGAGGACCACAAAAAACAGCGCGATCGGAATGAACCATTTCCTTCCCCGTCTGAGATACGCCACGAGATCCGCGCCCATCATCGCGAGCAACAGCTGGGGGAACGGATAGATCACGAACACGTGGTGCGGGTCGCATTTAAAACTGAGGACGGCCGCCAAGACCAGGGCGCCGGTGAACGCCGGCGGGGACAGCCACCGGAACATCTCCTCCGGCCGGGCCACGCTCTTCACCCCGCGAAAGACCGCCCACAGGACCGCCAAAACGACGACCCACGGATATATTCCGTTCCCCGCATAAGCCGACGGATCACCGGCCGAATGGAAACAGTAGTCGAAGAAATACCGTCCAGAGAGCATGTCCCTCAGGACCGCCAGCACATCAGCCGGAGCCCCCCCCGCCTTGCCCTGCGGGCTCAGGTAGAGGACCTGGTTGACGAGCCGTTGGGAGTTCCGGAGCAATAGAACGGCCAGAGGAAGGAAAGCCGAGACCACGGTCCCGATGAATTTCCATCGTTGACGCCAATCCCGTAGGTTGAATTTCCGCCAGATGGACGGGGACCATACCAGGCCGACCACGACGATACCGAAGATTACCCATGAGAACCACAAGCGGGATCCCAAACCGAGGGACAGCAGGAAGAGTCCCCCCCACAGATAGATGAACCGGTCGCGGTCCCACCAACGGGAGAGGAGATAGAGACAGCCCGTCGAATACAAGATCATCGAGGAGACCTGGTAGAAACCGACTTTGAATCCGATGATGAGCGGGGAGTGGATGACCATCAAAAAAACGGTGCCATGGGCGACCGTCTCACCGTAGACCCGTCTGACGAACAAGAACGTCATCAACAGGGTCAACAGTCCGCACGCGATGGGCCATACGCGAACCAACATCCAAGAACGGCCGATGGCGTAAAACGCCGGGAACATCAAGTAACTCGTGATGTTTCCGTGATAGAGACGGGTCTTTCCGAAACCCATGGACAGCAGATCCCGCCACTCTCCCGCCTTCAGCTGTTCCGCCCAGCGACAGGACTGAACCTCGTTCTGCAGCGTGTCGTGGACATATCCGGGGCGGTTCAGATAGCTGAGGGTCAGGAGAAGATAGAGAGCCATCAATCCGGCCAAAGGCCAGATCCCCTTAAGAACGGAGGCGGGCGGGTTCAAGGGACTCGGCATCTTCTATCCCCGCCTCTCATACCGATAGATCTCATAAATGGGCGACCCATCGCAATCGAAGAATTGGTGTATCAACCGCAACGTCCTCTTCCGCGCGACAGCCTCTTGTTCCGCGATCTTGATGTGTCCCGAACTGAAATAAGATTCGCCGGGTACATATCGGACAAACAGGACATTCTGCTTCGGATACCGGTCCAGGAGCGCCGGCACCAAATGGTTGGAATATTGATCGATCAGCCGATTCCATGTCCAGTCCGCCAAGACCAGGTTGTTCCGAGTGTCGATGCCGCAGCAGATCCGATCGACGGTCCCCGTCGCGATCTCTTTCCGGAGGGCGACTTTGAGGTCCCCCATCCGGTCCGTGGCCGTCCGGCAAGCGCCGACAGTCTTGAATTCCGCGTCATACCGCCGGGCCACGCGGACTTCCCCGCGCAGGATGACGGTCATCATCACCGCGACGGCGACCGAACCGGGGATCCTCTTCCCGAGCAGCGCGTATACATCCCAGAAACAGAGCGCCAAAACCATCTGGGGAAAGGGATACACGGCGAAATAATGGTGGGAGAGGTTCTTCCAAGCCGCCAGGGAGAACAGGATCATCCCCATGAAGACAGACACGACCCACAATTCTTTCGGCCGACGCCAATTCCATGCGGTCCGGATCAATAACCACACGACGCCGGCGCCGACGAACCACGCATACAGCCGATGGGGGGTGACCGAATGTCCCGACATGAACAAGCGATGAAAAAACTGCTGTCCGCTCAGCAACGAAAGGGGCCCTTCCGACAACTGTTCCCATACCCCAAGGGGTCTGTCCAAGCCCAGCTTCGTGCGGGTCAGCATCACCACGAGGGAACTGTCCCTGTATTCCGTGACAACAGCCCACAGGATGATCGGGGAAACACACAACAGTCCCTTCAGGAACAATCGGAACACCGGGGCCGGACCGGTCCAGGAAAATCGTTTCCACACCCGGCCCTGGAGGAGGATCGCACTGAAACAAAGGCCGCCGATGAACATGACGAACCAGAGACGCGTCCCAAGCCCGACGGCCATCGGGAACATGGCCGCACAATAATAGCCGGCCTTTTTCGTATCCCACCATTGGTTCAACAGATACATGGTCCCCATGGAAAAGACCAGCATGTAGGAGACGAGGAAATTCCCGTCTTTGACCCCGTAGATGAACGACGGGTGAAGGGACGTGAGGAGGAGGGCCAACGCCGCCGGAAGGACGCCAAAAGCCTTTCTCATGAACGCGTACATCAAGAGCAGCGTGAAGACGGCGCCACCCACCGACCAGAGTTTCAACAACGTCAGGCTGGCGCCGAAAACATAATAAAACGGCATCATCAAATAACTCGTCACGAAACCATGGTAGAGCGGGAAACGTCCGAAATCCGGATGACGCCAGAGCGACTTCCCGTCCTCGAACGAATAGGCCCAGGAGGCCGAACGGAATTCGTCGTCCAAATTATCAAAGACCATCCCCGGAGAATGAAAGTGGCGCGTCACCCAATACGCGAAGAAAGACACGACCAGGAGAACGCCGAGGACTTCCAGGAACAGCGAGAGACGTTCCCGGAAAAGAGAGGAATGAATCGGAGGAGGTGGAACGTCCCCGGAGGCACTCATACGGGAAATCCGTTCAAAAGGGCGGTCAACAAGCGGAGGCTTTGTGGATGCGGCACCCGGTGACGGGAGACGACGTGCCGGATCTTACCCATCACAGCCCGACGAAACGCTTCCTGAAAAGACCGTCTGGCCAGACGCCGGATCGAGGAAGAGGCCTTGAACCGCCGGTCCGACGAGGCATAATCCGCCACATAGACGATCTTCTCGAGGGTGGACATAGGAACCCGGCCCACCGTATGGCTCTCGATCGACTGCAAGACATCCCGATCGGTCAGACGGAACTCGCTCTGGGCGATCGTCCGGGAGACGGGACCGTGCAGAAGACCGGGCGTGTCCGCTGATCGAATGACAGAGGATGGTTTCCGGCCGGATCGGAGGGCGTATCGACGAAGTCTCCCGATCGGGAGATCCCTGGCGCAATCGTGAAGAAGCCCGGCCCATCGGGCCCGATCGGGGGATATCCCCTGGCGGACCGCCAGTTCGGCGCAGAGCCGCATGACGTTCAACGAATGTCTGTATCGTTCCCCCGAAAGCCTCCTTCGGAGACACCTCCGCGCGGACAGGAAATCCTTCATCGATAGAGCCGGTTCTTCCGGATGTATCGCTGGACCGGAAAGGGCACGTCCCGTTTCCAGGAGAGGTTCTTCCCGACGACTCTTCGGATCTCCGTGGCGGCGATGGCGGGGAGTTTTTTCCGGAGGAAGATCGCTCTCTTCCGGATGACCGGCGGGATCGTCCTCCGCCCCTTCCCCGCGCGGCGGCCGACCACCGGGATACTGCGTTCCAATAACGTCTTCCAATTCCGCCACGAAGTGAACCGGCTCAACGAATCCTCGCCCATGAGAAGATACCACTGCGCCTTCGGATCGTGTCTCTGGAAGTGGGCCAAGGTGCGGACGGTGAACGAGGGGGAAGGGCCGCGAAGCTCATACGTCGAAACAACGAAATGCCTATAAGGCTTCGTCGCCAGAAGGAGCATCCGGTACCGGTGCCGGGCCGAGGACAGAGGCGATTCCGTCTTCAGAGGGGACCGCCGGGCCGGGACAAAATAGACCTTCTCCAACCCCAACTCCCGCCGGGCCGCCACCGCCAATTGGATGTGGGCCTGGTGGACGGGATCGAACGTCCCGCCGAACACCCCGTATCGCCGTTTCCTCATGGAAGCGTCTCCCCTCCATCCACTGGCCTTCGGCTGTTCCATTCTCATAATGCTAAATCCCCCTCCTCAACCACACACATCTAAAAAACGCTCTCCCCGATTCATCGACGATATCCCGCCGGGACATCTCCTTCAAATCGTATTGTCTTATGATTTCGCTATAACCGGCCCAATCATAATTTCCCTGGACATTAACCAACGGGACGACCATCATCCATCGCGCCACCCCTTGGGATTGATTCAGTGCAATCCTGACATTTTGATGGTCCATACAGGGCACGACCGCGTAATTCCAAAGAGTCAGGTTCCCATTCATGGCAACCCAGAGCGGATATTCCCGCGGAGCCCCGGCCACCACTTCATGCAACTGCAAAAAAACCCCGCCCTCTCGATCCGCCTGCCGGCGATATTCTTTCCACCCGGGTATCGCATTGAGAAGGATGAGCAGACATACCGCCCCCCCGCAGAAACCCCTGAGGCGGGGGAAGGGCAGGAGACGCAGAGAACAACCGATCATGACCGCGATGACAATAAAAGTCAACGGATAGAAGAAAAAGAAATGGTGGGATAATTCACGCGGGCTCTTCCACGCGCACCAAAACATCGTCACGATAATGAACCACATCCAACCGACGATATCCCTCCGGCCGCGAACCAATGCCAGAACCATCCACAATCCCATCGCAATAAAGCAGATCCAAAACGCGTGGGGGATGAATGTCTGAAAATTCGTCACCACGGAGGTGAAATGATATCGCATGAAATACTTTCCCGACACGACATCGTTAAACCAGCGCACTATTTCCCATATTTGATGCGTATTGTCTCTGTTCTCATAAAACAGAAACAGCGTTTTCATCGTTATTTCACTCACAACAGAAATCAAAACGAACGGGAGTGCGCTCCAAACGATCGTCTTAAAAACCCTCGGCAAACCCCACCACTTCATCCCCCAAGGAAAAAAAACAACCGCACTCACGAAAAGACCCGCCAGGAACCATATAAACCAGAGTCGGGTCATCATCCCCAAACCCGCCATGATCACACCAAAAGACAGCCACCTGGCATCTTTTGTAATCCACCAGCGATGAAACCCCAACAGGCATGCCGTGGAATAAAATATCGTGGTCGATTGATGGAAATTCCCGACCCGAACCGCTATCCCGAAGGCCGGATCGACGGCACAGAGGAACAGGAATATCATTGCCTCCCATCTTCCGAACGCCTTCCGAATAAAAAAATATCCCACCAGAATCGTCCCAACCGCCCACGCCACCGGCCATAAACGGATCACTGTCCAACTCCCCCCAAACACGCAAAAGAACGGGAGCATCAGATAGGAATTAAGGTTTCCATGATAGAGGGGGCAGAGGCCGAAATAATTGCAGCCGGCGGCCCCCTTCAACCAAGCAAACCAATTTAGAGAGAGCAACTCATCTTCGTAGTCACGATAGATGAACTGAAATCCAGGGAAAAAGAAATCTTGAAGAACCAAGACCATGAAGGAGGCGATCAGGATCCCCCCCAGTACCCATTCCCATCGAACCTCATCCCATCTCATCTTCACTGTGCAGTCATGTCCTTTCCATTCAACAAAGTCCCGTGGAAAAGCCGAGTCACCCTTCAACCACAATACATCGAAAATGAGGGCGGCCGGTCGTGTCAGAGATGTCCTCGTGCGATATCTGCCGGATGCCGTATTGGTTCAGGATATTGATATATTCTTCCGCGCTGAATTTCGGGCGGGACTCCACCAAGGACACAACGAGCACCCATCGGCGCGGCCGATCCTTCCGCTCCAGCATTTGTATCAGGTTTTGATGCAACAGACAGCCTGATATTTTCCGGCTCAACAGCGACATGTTATGGTTCATCCCCAGATAAACGGGATCGGAACGTTCACCATCCTCGACCCAACGTCTCAACTTCGGGATCATCTCCCCCTCCACGCTCAAGCACCGGTGATATTCCGTCCAGCCCGGAATGGCATCGAGAACGATGAGCATGCCGAGGACCGCCACGCAAGCGCCTTTCATCGCCGGGGTCCGAAGGAGCCGGAACAAGGCGCCCAGCATAACCGCCAAAACGAAGAAAACCATCGGATAAAAGATGAAGAAGTGATGCGACAGTTCCCGGGGACTCGCCCAAGCGCACAGAAACATCGCGGCGAGGACACTCCACATCCACCCCATGGCGTCGTATTGTTTTTTGATGCATTTGACCGCGACCCAGACCCCCATCGCGACGAAACAGATCCAAAACGCGGCGGGGATGAACGAGTCAAAACCCGTCTGGGCCGAAACAAAATGGTATTTCATGAAATACCTTCCCGACACCATCCCGTTGAACCCGTCCAACAGGTCGCCTATCCGCTGAGAGCGGTCGCGATGGGCATAGAAGATCGGGATCGTCCGGGACACCGCCTCGCTGAAGGCGCCGACCAAGGCGAACGGGAGCGCGCTCCAGGCGATCGTCTTCAAGAAACTCGGCCGGCGCGAACTTTCCAGTATCAAAAAATAAAAGAAGGCTCCCCCGACCACAAGCCCCGCGATGAACCATGCAAACCAGAGCCGGGTCATCATCCCCAGACAGGCCATCGCCACTCCGAAAGACAACCACCGGGACCGTCCCGTGGCCTGCCACCGGTAAAACCCGAAGAGACACGCCGTGGAGAAAAAGAGGAGCGTCGATTGATGGTCATTCCCGGTCCGGACCCCCAGGATGAACGCCGGATTGACGGCGCAGAGGAGCATGAAAGTCATCGCCTCAAACCGGCCGAACGCCTTTCGGAGGAACAGATATCCGAGCGCCAGCGTGCCCACGCCCCAGACCACCGGTCCGAGACGGATGATCGTCCAACTGACGCCGAAAAACCAGAAAAAGGGGAGCATCAGATAGGCGTTCAGATAACCGTGGTACAGGGGAATGAGACCGAAACGATTCCACGGCATCGATCCTTTGAGCCAATGCATCCAATCGATCGACAGGAACACATCCTCATATGTCCCGTAAATGAAGCGGTGTCCCGGGAAATAAAAATCCCGTGACGTCAAAAACACGAAGAGACCCGCGAGGAGCCCCCCAAAGACCCACTCCCACGGGATGCCCCTCCCTCTCATTCTCACGGGAAAACGCATTCCCGGAAGGGGATATCGATCATTTTCAAATCACTCCCGGATATGGCCGCGACCCCGCACGACGTATTTCGTGGTGGTCAGTTCGCGCACGCCCATGGTCCCCCGCGCGTGCAGTTTCTGCGTGGAGATCCCCATTTCGGCGCCCAACCCGAACACGCTCCCGTCGTGGAGGCGGGTCGACGCATTATGGAAGACGGCGGCGGAATCCACTTCGCGCAGGAAAAGATCGGCGGCGGCGGAATCGTCGGTGACGATGGAATCGGAATGATGGCTCCCATGCCGGTTGATGTGATGGATGGCTTCCGCGGCGTCGCGCACCACTTTGACGGCCGCGATCAACCCCAAGAACTCCGTGTCCCAATCGTCGTCCGTGGCCGGTTTCACCCAGGAACCGATCAGACGTCGGGTCTCTTCATCTCCGCGGACCTCGACCTGGGCGGCCTTGTATCTCTCGGCGATGCGCGGCAGGAACGCCGCGGCGATATCCTTGTGGACCAACAACGTCTCCATGGCGTTGCAGACCCCCGGACGCTGCACTTTGGAATTGAAGGCGATGCGGACGGCCATCTCGACGTCCACGGTCTTATCCACGTAAACGCTGCAGAGGCCCTTTCCGTGACTCAACACCGGCACCGTCGCCATCTGCCGGATGGCCCGCACCATCTCCTCTCCGCCGCGCGGAATGACCAGGTCCACGACCCGGTCGAGGCCGACCAATTCACGGATGGCCTCCCGGTCCGGAGTCGAGATGAACTGCACGCTGTCGGATGGAAGACCCGACGAGGCGATGGCCTCCCGGATGACGGAGACGAGCGCGCCGTTGGTGTCGATGGCCTCCCGGCCGCCGCGCAAGACCACCGCATTCCCCGACTTCAGACAGAGCCCGGCCGAATCCACCGTCACGTTCGGACGCGATTCGTAGATCATCCCGATGACTCCCAGGGGGACCCTCACTTTTTGCACCCGCAGACCGTTCGGACGCGTCCAATCGGATTCGATCTCGCCGATCGGATCCGGAAGTTTCGCCATCTCGCGCAAGCCCTCGGCCATGCCGCGAAGACGCTCCTCGTTCAACGTCAAACGGTCGATCAGGGCCGGAGACAGACCGGTCTCCTGGGCCGCTTCCACGTCGATCCCGTTCTTGAAGATGATGTCGTCCTTCTTTTTCTCCAAGAGATCGGCCATGGATTCCAAAGCGCGGTTCCGATCTTTCACCGACGAACCGGCGAGAATCAGACTCGCCTTCCGGGCGGCCAAACAGCATCGCAAAACCTCGTCCAACACCAGGGTCTTTCCACCGACGGTTCCCATTTTTCGTTTCCGCGGAGCCGTCACCTTTTTTATTTTTCGAGCCTTCTGTGCTTTCTTCATGATCCCCAACCCCCTCTTCAAAATATCCGTTCCTCTCGTCGGACCGATGTCGAGTGTCCCCCACGCGTCTTCCCTCCCACGCGTCGAAAGACACCTTGAACAGACTCACTCATCTGGACATCCGGACGTGCCTGAACACAACGTTCCCTCGATCATCCGTGACATCATCTCTCGATTCCTCACGATATCCCCGAACCATCAAAGGGTCGCCCCCGTTCATGTCCGCCGGAAACTCGTGCCGGAATCCGCTGAGCACAAACCGAACAGGCATATGACCGAGATGGAGCTCACCCCGCAAATATTCATCGAACGTCATCCCCTCCGGGATCACCAAAAAACGGTGGTTTGGGCAAACGAATCTCATATTATTCGACCGCGAGAAGTTCAATACCGGCACAGTCGGATCGTCCCCTCTAATCAGAGAGACATACCGGGATATCACCCTGGTATCACGTCCCATGGTCTCATAATAAGACTTCCACGCGGGCTTCTCCAAAAAGACAAGGAATACGCAAACCGCCAGACCGCAGAGGGATCGCTTATACCCGGACGGCACCCGGCGGAAGAATACCCCCAAGACCGCCGACATCAAGATAAAAATGATCGGATAGAACACGAAGAGATGGTATGTCGGGATCCGCGGACTCCACCAAGCCATACAGAACATTCCGGCGAACACCAGCCAAACCGCCCCGATCATATTCTCCTCGTTTCGTGTGCATCTGATCAGCGCGATGATCCCACCGGCCATGACACCATACAGCGCCACATAAGGGAAATAATGAGAAACGTGGTCCAATCCATGGCTGGAAATCACGCCCCCGAAAAACGAACCCGCCAAAACCGACTGAAAATTTCCGACAATATCAAAAAAACCTGGCGAATCTCGCAAGACAAACGCCGCGTTCTGCCGGAAATCAATAAACTGACTGACCAACCCGACAACGACAAAGGGTAAAAAACAAACAGCGAACCGAACCGCGATCTCGCGGTCAGATTGGGTCATGCGCCAAGCCGATTTCCCCCTTAGAATCGGTAATAAAAAAAGGGCTCCCGCAAAAAGGCCAGCCAAAAACCAAATAAACCATGCCCGCGTCAGAAAACCCATACCCATCGACAGAAACGCCAGAGTCAACCACCGCGGAGACCGGGTGATCCACCATCGATGCAAGGTCCAGAGGGTGATCGTCACAAAAACGGTCACGGCCGATTGATGGTAATGACCAGCCCTGACGGCCAGAACATACCCGAAGTTCAGGGAGGAAAGCCCCATATAAACAATGGCCTCGAAGACACCGAAGGCCTTCCGCATGAACATATATCCAAACAACGCCGTGGCGAGGCCCCCCGCCATTGGCCAAAACCGAATGATTTCCCAGCTATTCTCAAAAAGATAGAAAAAGGGGGTCATCAGATGCGCCGAAAGCACTCCCGGATAAATAGGCCAATACCATATTTTCCAAGAGAAACGATTCTGATGCAAACCCTCTGCCCAATGGGCCGCAGTCCACGCGTCCTCAAATTGCCCCGCAAAGAAACTGAAGTCCGGTGAATAAAAATATTGCGTCGAGAGGAAAGCGAGTATTCCGGAAAAACCGACAAAGAGAATTCCCTCAAAAATTGTAATCTCGTCCCGTTGTTCCGTCATAAGTGCCTGTTCGGACCGTCCTTTGGGTCGCGCCACGCCTTCATCTCATTCTACAAAAATTTTCATTCTTTCTTTAAATTGAATAAAATAGGGGGGATGATCCACGCCAGGAGAACACGATGACTCAAACAAGGAGATCGGATTCATTCTCGACACGTTCCTCTTTCAAGAACGCGAACGGGACCTATTCTTTTTTCAGCCTGCCGAAATTCGAACGGGCCCGTGGGATATCCCTCCGATCCTTCCCCTTCGTCGTCCGCATCCTGCTCGAAAACCTCCTCCGCCAGGAAGACGGGCGCCTCGTCCGTTCGGAAGACATCCTGACCCTGTCCCGCTGGAGCCCTCGGGCCGGCTCCACTTCGGAGATTCCCTTCATCCCCTCGCGCGTCATCCTGCAGGATTTCACCGGGGTGCCTGTCGGCGTCGACATGGCCGCCATGCGGGATGCCGCCAAGGCCCTGGGGATCGATGTGAAAAGGATCAATCCCCTCCTGCCCGTCGACCTGGTGATCGACCATTCCGTCCAAGTCGACATGTTCGGTTCCCTGGACGCGTTCGAACAGAACGTCCGGCTGGAGTATGAACGGAACCGGGAACGATACATATTCCTGCGATGGGTCCAGAAAGCGCTGAAAAATTTCAGGGTCATCCCGCCGGCTGTGGGGATCATCCATCAGGTGAACTTGGAATATCTGGCGCCGGTGGTCATGTCTCAAGACACGGACTCCCCCCCTCTGGTCTATCCCGATTCGGTGATCGGCACCGATTCCCACACCACCATGATCAACGGTCTGGGCGTGCTGGGCTGGGGAGTCGGCGGGATTGAAGCGGAAGCCGCCATGCTCGGCCAACCCCTCACCCTGATGATGCCCGAGGTCGTCGGGTGCCGGTTGACGGGACAGCCCCCGACGGGCGTCACCCCCACCGACATCGTGCTCACCCTGACCCAGCTCCTTCGGAAGAAAAACGTCGTCGGAAAATTCGTCGAATTCTTCGGGGACGGCCTCGACCGGCTCAGTCTTCCCGACAGGGCCGTCATCTCGAACATGGCACCCGAATACGGCGCCACCACCGGTTTTTTCCCGGTCGACGACGAAACCCTCTCCTATTTAAAGCTCACGGGACGATCCGGTGAGCAGGTCCTCCGGGTGGAATCCTATTGCAAGGAGCAGGGGCTCTTCCGATCCCCCTCCGATCCGGCCCCCTCTTTCTCCGACACCGTTGAATTGGATCTCTCCACGGTCGAACCGTCCATTGCCGGACCCAAACGACCCCAAGACCGGATCCCGATCCGAAATTCCAAGACCGCTTTCCACACCGCATTGAGCGCCCCGGTGAGGGAGCGCGGTTTTGAACTCCCCGCCGACCAGATCGGCCGGTCGGCTCCCCTCAGGATCGACGGACAACCGTCGCTCCTGACGCACGGCTCCGTCGTCCTGGCCGCCATCACCAGCTGCACGAACACCTCGAACCCTTCCCTGATGATCGCCGCCGGCCTGTTGGCCAAAAAAGCCGTCGAGGCGGGCCTCTCCGTGAAACCCCACGTCAAAACGAGCCTGGCTCCGGGTTCCAGGGCCGTCATGAAATATCTGGACAAGGCCGGATTGACCCCCTCTTTGGAAAAGTTGAAGTTCCATCTCGTCGGCTACGGCTGCACGACCTGCATCGGAAACAGCGGACCCCTGCCCGAACCCGTCGGCCAGGCCATCCGTGAAGGGAACCTGGTCGCGGTCTCGGTCCTGAGCGGGAACCGGAACTTCGAGGGGCGCATCAATCCGCTCGTGCGGGCCAACTATCTGGCTTCGCCGCCCATGGTGGTCGCCTATGCCCTGGCCGGACGGATCGACATCGATTTCTCGACGGAACCGTTAGGTCTCGGGCCGGACCAAAAACCCGTCTTCCTCAAAGACCTCTGGCCGGACCCCGACGAGATCGGCCGTGTCCTCAAGGAAGTCATGCGTCCGGAGATGTTCCGGCAGGAATACCTTTCAGCCGCCGACGGGGACGAACATTGGAGGAGCCTCCCCGTCTCCGATCAGGCCCTGTACGATTGGAACGCCCAATCCACCTACATCAAAAGACCGCCGTTCTTCGAGGACCTGGCCCCCACCCCGCCGCCGATCAAAAACATCAGCGGGGCTCGTGTGCTGGCTCTGTTCGGCGACTCCGTCACGACCGACCACATCTCGCCGGCCGGAAACATCGCCAAAGACAGCCCCGCCGGACGCTACCTGATCTCGCGGAAGATCGAACCGAAGGATTTCAACTCCTACGGAGCGCGCCGAGGACACGACGAAGTGATGGCGCGCGGCACCTTCGCCAACGTGCGGCTCAAGAACCTCCTGCTCCCCGGCACCGAGGGGGGCGTCACCCGCCACTTCCCGGACGGCGAACAGATGACGATCTACGACGCTTCCCGGAAATATCAGGCGGAACGGGTGCCCCTCCTGATCATCGCCGGAAAAGAATACGGATCCGGAAGCTCCCGCGATTGGGCGGCGAAAGGGCCGAAACTGTTGGGGGTGCAGGCCGTGATCGCGGAAAGCTATGAACGCATCCATCGCAGCAACCTGATCGGGATGGGGATACTGCCCCTCCAATTCATCGACGGAAAGAATGCCGAATCACTCGGCCTCACCGGCCGCGAGACATACGCCGTCACCGGGTTGACCGCGGACCTGGCGCCGCACCGGACCGTGACCGTCACCGCCGTCCCGGATCGGGGGACACCCATCACTTTCCAGGCGAAGGTCCGTCTCGACACCTTGGTCGAAGTGGATTATTATCGGCACGGAGGCATCCTCCAGGCCGTCCTCCGCCAACTCTGCAAGAAGGAGGCATCATCATGATTCTTGTCACGGGAGCCACAGGCACCGTCGGACGCGAGCTGGTCCGACTGCTGCTGGAATCGGGAGAGCGGGTCCGCGTGTTCGTCCGCGACACGAAGAAGGCCGTGGCTCTCTTCGGATCGAACCCCTCGCTGGAGATCTCCCAGGGGGACATGGCCATCCCCGAGACGATCGACCACGCCCTGAAGGGAATCGACCGGCTCTTTCTCTCCTCCGTCGCCGACACCCGCCAGGTGGAACTCCAAGGGAACGTGATCTCCTCGGCCGGCGCGGCCCGCGTGACACTCATCGTCAAGCTCTCCGCCATGGGCACCAGCGAGGATTCGCCGGTCTCCCTCTGCCGCATGCACCGTCTCACCGAGATGCAGCTCGAGAAGAGCGGGATCGTCCACACCCACCTTCATCCGCACTACTTCATGCAGAATCTCTTCGATTTCTCCAGAGAGATCATCCGTCATAAAACCCTCCAGGCCCCCATGCGCAACGGGCGGATCAGCCTGGTCGACGCGCGCGATGTGGCCGCCGTGGCCCGGCACATATTGACGACGAACGGTTATGAGAACAGGACCTGCGTGATCACCGGCCCCGAAAGCCTGTCGTTCTCCCAGTTGGCCGAACGGATATCCATGGTCACCGGCAGGCCCCTCCGTTACGTCGATATCCCGCCCTCGGTTTTCCAGAAAAAATTGACAGCGGCGGGAACCCCCGAATGGCGGGTCAACGACGCCCTCAAGAGTTTCGAGATCTTCGCCGGCGGATACTCTTCGGCCGTCTTCAACACGGTCGAAGAGATCACCGGGCGGAGGGCACGGTCCTTCGAGCAATTCGTCAAAGACCACGCCGACCGGTTCCGACCCAAAGGGTTCCTCGCGACCCTCCTGGATCTCTTTCAGAAACACCGTTCCTGACCCGACGGTCCCCGCCGCGCTTGACAAGCGCGGAAAACGCGGGTAGAATGCATTTTAATGAGCATTAAAATGCAACCCCGGCGGATGCGGGTCCTCTCCATCACCGACGCGCGCAAGAACCTCCTCTCTCTGGTCCAACGCCTGAGACAAGACGGCCCCGTTCTGATCACGCGCAACGATTCGCCGGCGGCCGTCCTTCAGGGATGGCCCGATTCCGACGACAGCGCAAACGAGGGGGCTTCCGTCTCCCCGACGCTGATCGTTCTCGGCGCAAAGTTTTGTCCGCCGGCCCTGGCCCACAAAACCCTCGTCAACATCAATCGGACCCTCTCTCAAACCCCGGCCGCCTTCTCAAAAATCATCTTCGTCCATGGCCGGGAAACGGGCCGTTACGCCGCGCACTTCTCGGCCCCCGATGTGCGGATGATCCTCTCCCAAAAAGGGAAGCACCCCCTCATCACGTCGGTCAAATCCGCCCTCGCGGCGATGGCCCCGGGCGATTCCCATTTCATCATCGCATTCCTGTCATCGCCCACCCCGCCCCGACACTTCACTGTCCTGTATCAATCCCTTCAAAAATCAAAAAAAGGCATCTTGATGTTGAAACGAAACGGTCAGCCGATCCATCCGATCGCCTTTTCCAGCGCCTACAGGAAATATTTCATGAAGACCCGAAAAGAACTCGGGATCCCCTACATCCTGCGGAGGTTCCATCGTGACATCCAGACGATTGACGTGGATTAAGGCGGTGGCCGGAACAGCCCTGCCGGCGCTGGGAATCGCCTCCCTGTCGGCCGGGGAATCACAATCTTCTCTCTACGCCGGAGTATATCCAACTGAACCGATTGAGATCGTGGCGGAGCGATACCCCCGCCTTCAAGCGGATGCCGCCAACACGCGGGACGTGATCAATCGCGAAGCCATTCGCGACAGCCATCAGACCGAGATTTCCTACCTCTTGGAGGAAAAGCTCAACATTAACATCCATAAACCGGGGATCGGCGCATTGTCCGGCCTTTCCATCCGCGGCATCTCCGGCGGACGCAACAACAACAAGTCCCGCGTGATCGTGGACGGCGTCCCCATCGACACCCTTCGTCGCGGATTCAACCTGGAGAGCATCGACATCCAAACCGTGGAACGCATCGACCTGATCCGGGGGCCCTCCTCCGCACTCTACGGCGGCGGCGCGACCAACGGCACCCTCCACATCACGACGCGCCTTCCCCAGGACAGAAAATTCGAATTCGGCGCCGGCGCGGGAAGTTACGACACGAAGACATCTCATCTCTACTACCAGGATAAAGCAGGGCATTTCGCCTGGCGCGTCAATTCAAACTATCTCGACACCAACGGACATGAACACGTGGACGGCGACAAAATGATCAACCCGGCCTGGCTGACCAACGAGGGCGCGTATCTTGAATATGCCGATGACAAGGATATCTTCACCATGAATTACCGGAACTTCAACACGAAACGGAATGAAGCCACCTATTCCATGTCCAACGGCGCGGTCACCGGCATCGACAAGGACATCGAAGAGAACATCACGTATTCCTATTTAACCTGGCAGAGGAACCTCGCCCGATCCAAACTCCATATCCGCACGTTCCTGACAACGGATCGCGATCAATCATTGATATCACCTCTGTCTCGGGCATCAACCCAGGGCGGCAGTCTCGAATGGCAGGCGGACCTCCCGATGGATGCGCAGTTCTTTCTCGGCTCGGATTATGAGGATTCCCATATCCGTTCCAACTCCCCGAGTTCCCGGGCCACCCAGCAGTATGCCGCTCCCTTCGCTCAACTCTCAGTTCCCGTCTGGCGGGAACGGCTCACCTTCCTGGCAGGCGTCCGATACGACAACAACTCGAAGTTCGCGGACCAGTGGTCCCCCAAATACGGGGTCGTCTGCAAGATCCTCCCGGACCTGACGGCACGAGCCGGACTGAACTACGGGTACCGCGCGCCGACGGTGACCGAACTCTATTCCACGAGCGCCCGCGCCTTCGGCAACAAAAACCTTCGGCCCGACAAGAACCGCCAGTATGAGTTGGGGATCGGCTACGAAAAAAAACGCGGCGGGATCGACGTTTCCGCCTTCATGAACGAGGAGATGGACATGATCGTTTCCCAGGCCCCCGCCGCCGCATTCACATACAACGGCCAGAACGTGCAAAAACAATATCGCAACGTGGACGGGAAATCCATCTACCGAGGGGTGGAGACTCGCGGGCATGTGACGTTCCTTCAATATTTTGAAGCGAGCGCCGGTTACTCCTACCTGGATCCGGGCACGCTCACATTCCACACGGACAAGAACACCATCCAGTCCGGGCTGGCGTTCAAAAACAGCCGGCTTTCGACCGAGGTGAACCTGACTCACGCCGGCGGCCGTTACATGAGCGACTATTTTGCCGCCAAACGCGACGCTTATACCGTCTACAATTGGAACGCGAACGTCAGACTGACGCGTTCACTCCGTTATCATGTTCGGATCAATAATTTCACCGACGAAACCTATGCGTTGAATTTCTATGACCCCATGCCGGGCCGCACCTATCTCACGGGGGTCGACTTCAGTTTCTGATCCCATCTCTTTAAGACCCGTCGGCTTCGTCAGGAACGGCATCCGCCATCGACACGACATGCCGCCGGGAGGAGTGCCGTCGGAGATTCTGATCCTTCCTCGATACCGGAAAGCCCTCTTCCGCATCAACACGCGAAAACGTCTTTGGATCCTGTGCCATTTCCACCAAGCCGACACGTCCGTCTTGAGGGCGCGCCCGCGAAAGAAAAAAATCATCGGCGGTGTCCATCGAGGTGTCTTCGCCATGCGTTCCCCGGACCGGCCGAACCCCGTCTCCCTGACCCTCGTCACGCTCAAGTCCTGCCGCCGAGGCGTCCTCCGGGTCGACCGGATGGATGCCGTCAGCGGCACCCCGGTCATCGACATCAAGAGTTGTCTGGAAATCCCGGAACGGCCCCGCGCTAAAAGAAAAAGGATCCGATGAGCCCCCTCCTTCCGGTCACATCACCGACGGACGCTTCTCTCGCTCGACCGGGATTCATCATCCGCTTCGAGGGTTTGGAGGTGCGACCTCCGGGACATACCGATCCTCTTTTCAGAACGGACCGCCATACCCTCTTCCCGGGACGGATCTATGCCCTCACGGGATCGTCGGGATCGGGGAAGACCACCCTTCTCCGCGCGTTGATGGGATTCCTCCGCGTCGACACCGGGTGGCGGATTTCAGGCGACCTCCTGGTGAAACCCGGTCTCAAAATCGGGTGGATCACACAAAACCCTTCGCTCCTTCTCTTCCATAATTTCGTCCATGAAGAATTCAACGCCGGACCGGACACAGCGACGGTCCCCCTCTTGGAGGAACTGGGGTTATCCCCCTTCCTCCACCGGCGATGCGCCGAACTATCCCAGGGAGAAAGGGCGATGGTAGCCCTGGCGCGAGCCCTCCATCGAAACGTCCGGTTGCTCCTGCTCGACGAGATCGCGACGCACTTCTCCTCGAACCGGAGGGATTGGCTCAAGGGGGTCCTAAAACGTTTCGCCGGATCGGGCGGGTGCGTCATCATGGCGGAACATTCGAGGGAGATGCTGTCACTCGCCGATGAGCTTTTGCTTCTCGAAGACCGCCGACTGAGTTCCGGCGGTCATCCCGAAGACGACTTCTCGGTCCTCTCCGTCGAAAAGAACGCCGTCCCTCCGACCGAACCGATATTGAGGTGTCTCGACCTTCGTGACGGACGCATCCCCTCGACACAAAGATCCCCTCTGTCGGCCGCGGTCCGTCGCGGAGAAATCGTCGGCATCCGCGGGGACAACGGGAGCGGAAAGAGCACTCTCCTTCAGATCATCGCGGGGATCCACCCGCCGGAAAATGGGACCATCCTTTGGGATGGACGCCGATGGAAAAATCTGGCCGACCGGAGGGGAGTCGTGTCCTATCTCCCGCAGAACCCGATCCGCCTGTTCTTCCAGGAGACCGTGCGCGAAGAGCTCCTGTTCGGAGCGCCCTCCCATGTCCCCGCGAACTGGTTGGACAAAATGAATCTCCGGCACGCGCAAGACCGTTCCCTGTTCTCCCTCTGTGGCGGTGAACAACAACGCTTGGGATTGGCCGTCTGCCTTCAGAACACCCCCGAATTATTGCTTCTTGACGAGCCCACCTATGGGATGGATTCGGCGACCCTCCGCCTGTTCTGCGGCCTCCTCAAGGAACATCGGTCATCGGGGGCGACGACCCTCGTGGCCTCCCACGACCAATCCCTGCTGGCGGCATTCGCCGACCACATCATCGACCTATGAAGAAGAAATATTATTACACCGTCGCCTACATCGCCGCCTTCGGGACGCTCTGGGGGCTCTCCGAATCCACCCTCGGAACATTGCTCCATGCGCTCGGCATCCCCATGAAAGGGGCTCTCCTGACGGCCATCGGCGCGTTCATCGTCCTCTGCGGCGCCAGGCTGCTCCCCGATCAACGGGGGATCCCCCTCATCGGGATGGGGTTCATCGCGGGCAGCATCAAAATACTTTCCCTCGGGTACCTCCGGGTCAACATCCTCACGTCCATTCTGATCGAATCGCTGCTGTTGCAGGCCGGGGTCTCCCTTTTCGGTTACAATCGCATCGGATTCCTGGTGGGCGGAATGATGGCTTGCCTCTGGCCACTGATACAACGCGTCCTCATCTACGGGATCCTGTTCGGACACGGCATCCAGGCGATCTATCTCGAGATGCTGCGGACGGGAAGCGCGCGCCTCGGGATCCCCCTCACCGGTTTCGCCACCCTCTTGACCCTCCTGTTCATCGCGCACGCGTCGCTGGGCGCCCTGGTGGGATTCCTGGCTTGGAGACTTTCCAGGAGGTTCGGTCACGCCCGACATGATCCGGTTTAAATCCTTTTCAAAATGGTCCTTCGTCTGCCTGCTGGCGGGTCTCTCCCTCGGTCCCTGGGTCGGCCTGGCGGGGATTGCGGCGCTCAGCGCCATCCTCCTGAACGTCGGCCGGTTCCGGGAGAATCGGAGCGCCAAATTCTATCTCTCCGTGTCGATCATCTCCTTCCTCCCCTATGCCCTCATCCGCCGGGCCGACATCCTCCATCTCTCCCTCCTCCTCTTTTTCAGATCGCTGACTTTCTATAACACACTCCTGTATCTGGGCGAAAATATGGATTTCGCGCGGTTCCACCGATATTTGTCGCGGGGGATCGGCCGTCAGTTCAGCTTGTCCCTCTCGATGGCCCTCAACCTACTGCCCTGGATGAGACGTAACACGCTGGAATCCCATGCTTTATTCGTCCTCCGGCAGAGACGACCGAAACGGTTCTTGGGATATGTTTCCTTCATCAAAACGATCCTGCGCCAGACCATCCACACAGCCGACCAAATGGCGGAGAACCTGATCATGGACGGACAATCCCGCGGACCGGCCCTCTTCATCATCACCGGAGAGCGTCAATCCGGAAAAACGACCCTCGCGGCGAACAGGGCGGCGGAATTCCTGTCGCGGGGATGGGCCGTCAGCGGCATCCTGGCTCCCGGCACGATCGAAAACGGCCGGCGGATGACGATCCGGGTCCGGAACATCCGTTCGGGCGAAGACCGCCTGCTGGCGTCGCGTAACGGGGACGTCGCCGACGTCTGTGACGACTATGGCGGCTTCCGTTTTTCAAAGACCGGTCTGGATTTCTCTCTTCAGGCGCTCCGTGAAACCACCCCCGACGATATCGTGTTCGTCGATGAGATCGGACCGCTGGAATTACAGGGGAAAGGGCATGCCCCGGCTCTCCGCGCCCTGCTCGGACGCCCCCCCGCGGCCCTCTATCTGGTGGTCCGTCTTTCTTTGGTCGAATCTGTTGTAAAATATTTCCGGATTGAGAACCATACTCTCATCCACATTCCCGAACTCTCAAAGGAGTCATCCCCATCATGAAAGAAAACAACGATGTTTTCAGGATCCTTTCCGAATCCATCCGAAACGGACGCGATGTGGCCCTGGCGACGATCATTTCGGCGGAAGGGTCGACCCCGCGCGAAACCGGCGCCAAGATGTTGGTGTTCGAGGATGGGTCCATCCAGGGGACCGTCGGAGGAGGAAAACTGGAGGCGCTCTGCATCAAGAACGCGTTGAGCGCGATGGAATCCGGCCAAAACAGGAAGGTCACTTTTGAACTGACGGAAAAGGGGATCGGGATGGCGTGCGCCGGGAAAACGGAGGTCTTCATCGAGGTCTATCTCAGCCGGCTCAAACTCTTCATCTGCGGGGCGGGACATGTGGGACAAAAAATTGCGGCCGCGGCAACCGTCGCGGGGATCCCCTATTCCGTCGCGGACGAGCGGGAGGAATTCGCCTGCCGGGATCATTTCCCTCAGGCCTCCCGGATCCACGTCGAACAACCCGACCACGCCCTCACCGCCGCCAGAGTGGACGACAAGACTTACGTCGTGATCGTCACCCGGGGTCACATGCTGGACAAAGAATGTCTGGCCGCGGCGATGGAAACGAAGGCGGCCTATATCGGCATGATCGGCTCAAGATCAAAGGTGCCGACGATCTTTAAATTACTCAATAAGAAGGGAATCCACCCCGAAAAAGATCCGCGGGTCTACTCCCCCATCGGGCTCGACACCGGCGGAAAAACCCCGGGGGAAATTTCCGTATCCGTCATCGCGGAAATCCTCAAACTCCGCCACCAAGCGACGGGGAACCACCTGTCTCTCCGAAAATAACCGGCGCCCGACATCGATTCTAGAATCCGCCGCCGGGCCCTCCGAATCCTCCACCCCCAGGCCCTCCCATACCGCCGCCACCGGGGCCGCCCATCCCTCCGCCGGGACCTCGCGACCCCCGACCTCCCTGACCAGAACCGTTCTGCATCTTCTCCATCTCCTGGGCACGCATCTCTTTTTCAATCTCCTCTTTCAATGAGGCGTAATCCGCTTTTTGTTCTTCCGAGAGCGCGGTCCGGATTTTCTCTTCAGACGCCTTTTCAACTTCCTGGCTCTTTTTGATCAGTTCGTCTTTCAAGTCGCTTAATTGATTGATGCGTTCCGTCAAAGCGGCCTGGACCTCCAATTTCTGATCATCGGTCAGAGCTAATTTCTTCGTCATCATTTTGATCTTCGTTTCAGCCTTATCCTGCTCCGCCAACCGCCACCGGCGAAGCAACAGATCCGTGTCGGCGGCCTGAAGGCAACCCCACCCGCCGACGAACACCCCCATCGCGATGACGATCCCACTCCAATGTCCTTTCATAGTCCCTCCCTCACCACATCGATTCGAAGGAACAGATCCCTTCGCCTCTTTAGACGCCCCATCGATGCCCAAAGTGTCGCCCCCTCATCGGTTCGTTTGACATCGCGCGGAGAAGTTCATATTATATGCATCATGACGCATATAAATACATCCCTCATCGCCCGGATCTATTCCGCCCTTTCGGATCCGCTCCGCATCCGCATCTTGCGGCTTCTCCTTGAAAGGGAGCTGTGCGTCTGTGAGATCATCCGGGTGGTGAAACAGCCCCAATACAAGGTGTCCCGTCATCTCGGCGTGCTCAAACGGGCCGGACTCCTGCACGATTGGAAAGACGGAACGTGGGCCCACTACGAGATCAATCCGGATCTGCCACCCCTTTGGAGAAAAGCGCTGGACGCCATGCGTCTCACCTGGGACGAGGACCGCTTGATCCAGGAGGACCTCAACCAGTTAAGGCGTTCCTCGGCGACCCGTTTACCGGGTGTGCCGATCCACTGCAAGGCCTGATTTTTTTGAACATCTATATGCGATTTAATACATATTAATAGGAGGTCGTCGCCGTGAACGCCGAACCCATCTCGAAACAACTGTCTTTCCTGGACCGATATCTGACCCTGTGGATTTTCCTGGGGATGGGCGTTGGCGTGGGCCTGGGCTATTTCGTATCCGGTATCGAACAGTTCATCAATCTGTTTCAAGTCGGCACGACGAACATTCCCATCGCGGCGGGGCTCATTTTGATGATGTACCCGCCTCTCGCCAAGGTGAAGTATGAGGAAATGGGCGACGTATTCCGCAATTGGAAAGTTCTGGGCCTCTCATTGGTGCAGAATTGGATCATCGGACCCGTCCTGATGTTCGTTCTGGCGATCGTGTTCCTTCGCAACTATCCCGAATACATGGTGGGTCTCATCATGATCGGTTTGGCGCGGTGCATCGCCATGGTCATCGTGTGGAACGAACTGGCCAAAGGAGACACGGAATATTGCGCCGGATTGGTCGCTTTCAACAGCGTCTTTCAAGTATTGCTTTACAGCGTCTATGCCTACGTCTTCATCACCGTCCTCCCCCCCTATTTCGGTCTCCGGGGGAGCGTGGTGGATGTGAACATGAAACAGATCGCGGAGAGCGTTTTCATCTATCTCGGGATCCCGTTCCTCGCCGGACTGGCCTCGAGGATCATCGGACTGAAGACCAAAGGGAAAGAATGGTATGAGAAGACGTTCATCCCCCGGATCAGCCCGATCACCCTGATCGCCCTTCTTTTCACAATTCTCGTCATGTTCAGCCTCAAGGGGAACATGATCGTCCGCATCCCCCTCGACGTGCTGCGGATCGCGGTGCCCCTCCTGATCTATTTTCTGGTGATGTTCGCCGTGAGTTTCTGGATGAGCAAGAAGATCGGGGCAAACTACGCCCAATCGGCCACGCTTTCCTTCACGGCGGCCAGCAACAACTTCGAGCTGGCCATCGCCGTCTCCGTGGCCGTGTTCGGACTCAATTCCGGGGCGGCGTTCGCGGCGGTGATCGGGCCCCTCGTGGAAGTGCCCGTCCTCATCGGACTCGTGAACGTGTCTCTCTATTTTAAAAAGAAATATTTCATCCAATAAACTAGAAGAGGCCCACTAGCGGATAATTGTATGGGGAGGGTTTGTTAATGGATATATTTAAACCAATAGAACTGTTTGCTGATCTCGCCACATACGGATGGTTTAACATCTCACCTCATTCTTACTGGGGAGATACGGTGCATTTCTTCGTTTACGACACAATAAAAATTGGCATTTTGCTGATCCTCATCAACTATGTTATGGCAATAACACGGTATTACTTTCCGATGGAAAAAACGAGGGATATCCTTGCGAAACGGCGTTGGTACGGATTGGATTATGTTTTTGCCGCGTTACTGGGTGTGGTGACGCCTTTTTGTTCCTGTTCGTCTATCCCTCTTTTCATCGGCTTCCTTGGCGCTGGAATTCCCCTGGGGGTGACGTTTGCTTTCCTGATCAGCTCGCCGCTAATTAATGAATCGTCTCTTTATCTCTTTCCCGCCATGTTCGGTATGAAAGTAACCTTGTTGTATAATTTTATTGGGATCGTTGTTGCCGTTGTCGGCGGCATGGTAATTCAAAAACTGAATATTGAAAAGTACGTGCGGCCAGAACTCTTGAAGATAAAATCACGGGGAGCTGTCGAACTGGATTACGGTGGAGTTCCCTTGTCTTTAAAACAGAAAGTCATCCACTTTTGGGGGGATGGGATGGAGATCACCAAACAGATATTTCCCTACATGGTGTTGGGTGTTGGCGTCGGGGCGTTTATTCATGGTTTTGTGCCCAGGATTTTCGTTGAGCAATATTTCTCAGAAAAAACATGGTGGAGCATTCCCTTGGTGACTCTCTTGGGAACTCCTTTTTACGCTAATTCAGTCAGCGTAATTCCGATTATGGAAGCCATGGTGGGCAAAGGCGTTCCCCTCGGCACCGCGCTTACCTTCATGACATCCATCGTCACAATTTCCATCCCCGAAGCATTGATCCTCAATAAAGTAATGCGATGGCAACTGCTGGGATTATTTTTCGGCATTACGATCATCGGTATTATGCTCATGGGCTATTTATTCAACGCGATTTTATAGGAGGCTCGTCATGAAGAAACTACAAATACTTGGCAGCGGTTGTCCCAAATGCAAATTACTGGCGGAGCAAGCGGAAAAAGCGGCTAAAGCAATGGGTTTGGAATACGAGCTAGAAAAAGTGACGGACATCGAGAAGATCATGGCGTTCGGAGTCATGTCCACTCCCGCCCTCGTGGTGGATGGAAAAATCAAATCATCGGGACGCGTCCCCTCCGCCGACGAACTCAAGGCGATGCTGTCATGAAAGGGACCTTCGCCATGAAACCCCTGGGGATCTCGACACGCCTCAACCGGATCGTTCTGCTCCTCCTGTTGGGGATGTTCCCTCTCGCCTCCTTTTCAGCCGACGGCCCCTCCCCCGTCCCCCAAAAACCGAGGCCGACCGCATCCGATCCTCACAAACTGCTGGTCTACTACTTCCACGGGAACGCCCGGTGCATGACCTGCCGGAAATTCGAGTCCTACACGAAAGCGATCATGGAGACACACTTTGCCGACGACACGAGGCGGGGACGCCTGGAATACAGGGTGGTGAACGTGGACGAAACCGGCAACGAACATTTCATCCGGGACTACGGACTTTACACAAAATCAGTCGTCCTTTCAGACACTCGGGATGGACAACAGGTTCGATGGAAGAACCTGGACAAGATATGGGAGAAGGTGCGGAACGAGGCCGAATACAAACGATACATCGAGGAAGAAGTGCGGTCGTTCTTGGAAAAGACTTGATGGACTCGTTCCTTTTCGTTCCCGCTTCGGCGTTCTGGCTGGGTCTCCTCACCTCGTTGAGCCCTTGCCCGCTGGCCACCAACGTGACGGCGGTGGCCTACATCGGCCGGCTTGTGGGACGTCCCTCCCGCGTGTTCTGGGCAGGACTTCTCTACACGTTGGGTCGGGCCTTGGCCTATGTCCTCCTTTGCGCGGTCGTCACCTGGGGCTTGTTGTCCATTCCCGGCGTTTCCTTCTTTTTGCAGAGGCGAATGAACCAAGTGCTGGGGCCGATCCTTCTGTTGACGGGGTTATTCCTAGTGTTTGCGGAACGATTCAAGTTATCAAGCGGCGGGGGCCGATTCAGCGCGCTGATCCAACGGTGTGCCGATCACGGCGGCTGGTGGGGCGCGGCACCCATGGGGTTCCTGTTCGCGTTGTCGTTGTGTCCGGTGTCGGCGGCGCTCTTCTTCGGAAGTCTGATCCCGCTGACTGTGAAGCACAAATCCATCATGCTCCTGCCGACGGTTTACGGTGCGGGAACCGCCGTTCCCGCCGTCGTCATCGCGATCGCGTTGTCCTGGGGAGGCGGTGCCGTGGGGCGCGCCTATAACCGGATGAGCGGCGTTGAACATTGGGCGCGGTGGGTCACAGCGACTCTTTTCATCCTGGTGGGTGTTTATATGACGGTGACGACGCTCCGGGGGATTTTATGAAAAAGCCGAAGATCAAAATCCTGTTTCTTTGCACGGGGAACTCATGCCGCAGCCAGATGGCGGAGGGATGGGCGCGCACGCTCAAGGCGGATGAAATCGAACCATGCTCGGCAGGGGTCGAACCACGCGGACTGGATCCCCGTGCCGTCACGGTGATGGCGGAAGCCGGAGTGGACATCTCGTGGCAGACTTCCAAACAGGTGCGGGAAGTCCTTCATATCCCGTTCGATTATGTCATCACCGTGTGCGATGACGTCGTCGAAGCGTGTCCTGTTTTCCCGGGCAAAGCCATCCGCGTCCACGCCGGATTTAGCGACCCTCCCCGGCTCGCCGCCGACGCTAAAACAGAGGAGGAAGCCCTTTCTCATTACAGGAGAGTGCGTGACGAGATCCGGGCTTACGTCGAAAGATTGCCTCTCATTCTCATCAAACAGGAGTCCATATGAAAACTCATGCCTCACCAAAGACAAAAAGGATCGTCCGGTCCGCCTACGGGCGGATCGCCCGCGAAGAATCCGGTTGCGGATGCCGTTGCGGCTCGACCGACTCCTCGTCGTTCTCGGAGACTCTCGGCTATAAGAAAAAAGACCTGGACACCATCCCCGAGTCGGCCGACCTGGGACTGGGATGCGGGAACCCTGTCGCATTGGCTTCGCTCAAACCGGGTGAAACCGTGTTGGATCTGGGTTCGGGAGCGGGAATCGACTGTTTTCTGGCCGCCAAAAAAGTCGGGGCCCGCGGTCGGGTGATCGGGGTGGACATGACGCCCGAGATGGTCTCCAAAGCGCGGCGGAACGCAAAACGCGCCGGGATCAGGAACGTCGAATTCCGACTGGGAGAGATAGAACGCCTTCCACTGCCGGATGATTCGGTGGACATCGTCCTCAGCAACTGCGTGATCAATCTGGCGACGGACAAAGAAAAGGCATGGACGGAAATCCATCGCGTGTTGAAACCGGGAGGGAGGGTATCGATCTCGGACATGGTCCTGCTCAAGCGACTTCCGAAGCCGGTTGAAAAAAGCGCGAAGGCGTACGTGGGTTGTGTCGCGGGAGCGTTGCTTCTGAGAGATTACGAAAAGATCGTTAAAGAATCGGGGCTGAAAAATATAAGGGTCTTGCTCAAGAAAAGTTCATCGTGCGTCTCCCCGAACACAACAGATCCGTTCGGAAAAACGTTAACACACGCGCTCAAATCCGCCCAGGCCCTGGACAAGACCGTGGCCAGCGTCTCCATCACCGCCCGGAAATAACTCCGGGTTAAAATCAAATTATTCACCACTCTTTCGAACACCACTCGGTCCTTTTTCTTACGCAATGCTCCGAGCCCGCCTGAACACCCCCTCAAAAACATACGGGAGAAACTCCCTCGAAGGGCAAAGAGAATACACCGCGATAATCAAACCGGATTCCCGGTTTTCCCCTCAAGTTCCACAGCGAACCGTTCCCATTTCCGATGTAATTCCGATCCCAGCTCCCTTTCGGCATCCTCAAAAGTATTCCGGAGACCCTCCTGTTCCGAACCGCTCAACAGCTTGTTGGCCATCGGAGACAGCAGGTAGTCTTCCTTCCATATGTGATTGGGATAGAGAGCCGCCAGAGCCTTCATGCTCTCCTGAAGTGCGCCCCGCCCGCCGGACCGATCTTTCGCATACCCCTCGATGGCCTCTGCAAATTTTCCAACCCACTCGCGGCCGATCTTATGTTCATGCAGAAGCGCCCCCAGCGGACACCCCGTCAAGGGAACGCCCTTCTTCTGAAGAAAGGTGAAAAGATAGACTTCCTCCTTTCCATGGTGGCACCGATCGGCGTAGATGCGCAAGAATTCAACGATGGAACGCAACGTGTCCGGATCAACATCAAAACCCTTTCCCACCCTGTCTTCCAAGGAAACCATAACGGCCACGACTTTAAGGATGAACACGTGTTCCGCCTCCATGATATCCGTCGCTGTCCTTGTCATAGGTGAATCCTCCTTTTTTAACCCGGCCCCGGTATTGATTTTAATCCGATGAACCGCAACGCCGCGGAATTGATGCAATAACGCCTCCCGGCGGGAGCCGGTCCATCATCGAACACATGCCCCAGATGGGCTCCACAGCGGGCGCAGACCACTTCGGTCCTCTCCATCCCCTGGCTGTGATCGGCGATCTCCCGGACGTTCTCCGGAGCGACCGGCCGAGTGTAGCTCGGCCAGCCGGTGCCCGAGTCGAATTTCTCCTCCGATAAGAAAAGGTCGGCCCCACACCCCACGCAACGATAGACTCCGGCCTCATGGTGGTCCCAGTAACCGCCGGAACAGGATTTCTCCGTCCCGCGCCGGCGCGTCACGTCATATTGCTCCGGGGTCAAAATCTTCCGCCACTCCGGGTCGGTCTTGACGACCTTGTCGACGACGATGTAATCCTTCTTTTCGACTGAATAGATCCTCACGTCATCCTCCGCCCGAGGGCTCAACGACATTCCCATCAAAAATACCATCGAAACGACCGGCGCCCACCGCCGAATCCTCACGCCTCCGCCCCGGTGGAACGGAGCGTGAACACCAATATCTCGCTCGGGGCGAACAGTCTCATGCGCGGACCCCACGTCCCCGTCCCACGGGACACCCAGAGCGTCATCCCCCCGACTTCATAGCGTCCGACAAGATACGGATAGACCAGCTTGACGACATGGCCGAACGGCCAGATCTGCCCGGAATGGGTGTGCCCCGACAACATCAACGTGACATGTTCCCGGGCGGCCTCCTCGACACGAAGCGGACTATGGCTCAACAATATCGTGGGCCCGGTGTCCCTTCGGGCCAAGGCCTGCCTGATCGGGGCGATGGTCTCGCCGAACTCGCGGCGAGCCGACAGGTCGTCAACTCCGGCCAGGTTGAGTCCGGGACGGACGACCACCGACTCGTCGCGGAGCACCTGGTATCCCGCCGACTTAAGAACGGCGACGCTCTCCTCCAATCCCGCATAGTATTCATGATTCCCCGTGACCGCCCAGACCCCCCAGGGGACCTGCCATTTTTTCAATACAGGGACCAGTTTCTCGGCATGCGTCGCGTTGCCGTCAAAAATATCGCCCGTCATGAAGACGACATCCGGCCGGATCCCCTGGACCTGCGACCACAGGCGTTCCAGCCACCTCTCTCCCAGGACCGTTCCCAAGTGGAGGTCGGACAATTGGACCGCGATCGTTCCATCCAAAGAAGCGGGGAGCCCCGCCAGGGGAACCTCGTATCGGCGGATCACCGGCGACCGAAGTCCGTTGACGACCCCCCAGACGGAAAAGAGGGCCGTGAGGGCGAGCGCGCTCCAACGGACCGCCGGCACATATTCCCGGAACAACCAGCCGAAACCCGTCAGCACATCCGCAAAGAAGAACAGGGCAAGCGCGATGAACACGAACCCCATCCAGAAGCCGCCGACGATCTCCAACAACCACGACAGGTTCGACGGCGACCGGTGTCCGAGTATGTGGGCCAAGGGAAAAACGGCCCACAACAGAAAGAAGAGCGCCAGGAGGATGCGGTGTGCCGATTGGGATTGAAGAACGGACAGGTTCCACAAGCGCGACAACACGTAGGCGTTCATTCCCGCCCACGTTCCGATGAAAACGATGAAGAATGCGATGAAACGCGCCGTGCTGTGCATGAGGAATTCCCCTTTAAGGACGATGGCCGGAGAGGCCGCTCCCCGGCCAAAACATTCTAATTATTTCTTGACACCGTTGAATATATATTTTAATCTCTACCTAATTAATAGGAATTATAGTATATAACCTTATCATGAAACTTTCAACCAAAGGACGTTACGGTGTCAGACTGATGATCGATCTGGCCCTCCATTACGGAGAAGGCCCCGTCGACCTCAAGGCCATCTCGAAGAGACAGGGGATCTCCGAGAAATATCTGTGGCACCTGATCCCGCCGCTCAAGAACGCCGGACTGATCCATTCGGTCCGCGGAGCCCGGGGGGGATATCTGCTGGCCCATAAACCGGATCAGATCACCCTCAAAGACATCGTCTGTCTTCTGGAGGGATCGATGTCCCTGGTGGATTGCCTGTCCAATCCGGCGGCCTGTAAGAGGATGCAGGGATGTGTCACCAGGGACGTTTGGCAGGTCGTCACCAAAAAGATCCTGGAAACGCTGGAATCTTTCACCCTGGAGGCCCTGGCCGAGAAACTGAAAAAGAAACGCGGAGTATTCACCTATTCCATCTGATGTAATGTTGTAGAATTTATTCATATCCCGAATCGGAGGATCGCACGATGTCAAAAGATAAAAAGAAGAATTTGAAACCGGAAACCATCTCCCTGCATGGAGGACAGGTCCCGGACCCGACCACGGGTTCCAGGGCGGTCCCCATCTACCAGACGACGTCCTACGTGTTCAAGGACAGCGCCCACGCGGCGAACCTGTTCGCCTTGAAAGAGTTCGGAAACATCTATACGCGGCTGATGAACCCCACCACCGACGTGCTGGAAAAACGGATCGCCCTCTTGGAGGGCGGAACGGGGGCCCTGGCGGTGGCCAGCGGACAAGCCGCCATCTCCCTGGCCCTCCTGACGCTCACCCGCCCCGGCGACGAGATCGTCTCCGCGAACAACCTCTACGGTGGCACGCACACCCTGTTCCATTACACGTTCGCCAAGTTGGGCCGCAAGGTCGTCTTCGTGGACTCGTCCAAACCCGAGGCGTTCAAGAACGCCATTACGGACAAGACACGGGCCCTCTATGCCGAGACCATCGGGAACCCCAAACTGGACGTGCCGGAATTCGAAGCCATCGCCAAGGTCGCGCATGACGCCGGCATCCCCTTCATCGTGGACAACACGGTGGGAGTGGGATTGGTGCGCCCCATCGAATACGGGGTGGACATCGTCGTCCTGTCGGCCACGAAGTTCATCGGCGGGCACGGCACGACGCTGGGCGGCGTCATCGTGGATTCGGGCCGGTTCAAATGGGACAACGGGAAATTTCCGGAGTTCACGGAACCGGATCCCAGCTATCATGGCCTGAAATTCTGGGACGCCTTCAAGGACGTGCCGGAGGCCGGCAACATCGCGTTCATCCTCAAGGCCCGCGTGCAGTGGTTGAGGGACTTGGGGCCCGCCATCAGCCCGTTCAGTTCCTTCCTCCTCCTCCAAGGGGTCGAAACCCTGTTCCCGCGCCAACGACTGCATTCGGAGAACGCCATCCAGGTGGCGCGCTTCCTTAAAAAGCACCCGCGGATCAGCTGGGTCCGTTACCCGGGACTGGAAGACAACCCCAACCACCCCACGGCGAAGAAATATCTCCAGGGGCGCTATGGGGCCCTGGTCGGGTTCGGCATCAAAGGGGGTCTCGAGGCCGGCAAGAAATTCATCAACTCGGTGACATTGCTGTCCCACCTGGCCAACATCGGCGACGCGAAGAGCCTGGTCATCCATCCGGCCTCCACCACGCACCAGCAACTCTCACCGGAGGAACAGAAGGCCGCCGGGGTGCCGGAGGAAGCCATCCGGTTGTCCGTCGGGCTGGAGGACATCACCGATATCCTCGAAGACCTCGATCAGGCACTCCACAAGACGGCGAAATAACGACGGACCGGGTCCATGCGTATATTCAGCGACATCACAAAGACCGTCGGGAACACCCCGCTCGTCCGCCTGAACCGGATCACCCTGGGCGTGCCCGCTCGGATACTCGCCAAAGTGGAATCGTTCAATCCGCTCTCCAGCGTGAAAGATCGCATCGGCGTGGCCATGATCGACGATGCGGAAAAACGCGGGGTCCTGAAAAAAGATTCCGTCCTGATCGAACCCACCAGCGGCAACACCGGGATCGCCTTGGCGTTCGCGGCGGCGGCCAAGGGGTACCGCCTCATCCTCACCATGCCCGAAACGATGAGCGCGGAGCGGCGGCAACTCCTGTCCATCCTGGGAGCGGAGATCGTGCTCACGCCCGGAGCGGACGGAATGCGGGGCGCCGTCGACAAAGCCGACGCACTGGCCAAAACCGTCAAACACGCCGTCGTGCTCCAACAGTTCAATAATCCCGCCAACCCGCGGGCCCATCGGGAGACCACCGCCGAGGAAATATGGAGCGACACCGACGGCGAAGTGGACATCGTGGTGGCCGGGGTCGGCACGGGAGGAACCATCACGGGAATCGCCGAAGCGATCAAAAAGAAAAAAAAGAGTTTCCGGGTGATCGCCGTCGAACCGGCGGGGTCTCCGGTCCTCTCGGGAGGCGCGCCCGGCCCCCACAAAATCCAGGGAATCGGCGCGGGCTTCGTCCCCCGGGTATTAAAAAAAGATATAATTGATGAAATCATTCCGGTGCAGGACGACGACGCGGGGCACACCGCACGGCAACTGGCCAAACTGGAAGGGATCCTGGTCGGGATCTCCGGCGGCGCGGCCCTCTGGGCGGCCCTCGAAGTGGCCGGACGCAAAGAGAACAAGGATCAGATGATCGTCGTCATCCTCCCCGACACCGGAGAAAGGTACCTGTCCACCTGGCTCTTCAAAGAGACCTGACCGGACGGAACAGATCAATGACTTCATCCAAAGGCGTCGGCGTCGTTGAAACGAGATATTTCACGTTCGCCGAGCCCCCCCACGAATTCGTTCTGGAGAGCGGAGAAAAACTCGGGCCCGTCACGCTGGCCTACGAGACCTACGGCACGCTCAACGAACACAAGACCAACGCCATTCTGGTGCTCCACGCCCTCTCCGGAGACGCCCACGCCGCCGGCTACCACGCCGGCGAGGAGAAGGCGGGCTGGTGGGACAATTTCATCGGACCCGGACGGGCCATCGACACCGACCAGTATTTCGTCATCTGCTCCAACATCCTCGGCGGATGCAAGGGCTCGACGGGACCTAAATCCATCGACCCCAAGACCGGCAAACCCTTCGGACTGGAATTCCCGGACATCACCATCGGCGACATGGTTCACGCGCAGAAAAAACTCGTGGACCACCTGGGGATCAAGAAACTCTTATCGGTCATCGGCGGGTCCATGGGCGGAATGCAAGTGCTGGCCTGGATGATCCACTATCCCGACCGGATCGTGAGCGCCATCCCGATCGCCACCGCCGAGAAACATTCGCCACGGCAGATCGCCTTTGACGAAGTGGGCCGCCAGGCCATCATGGCCGACCCCAACTGGAAGTCGGGGGCCTATTACGACGGGCCTCCTCCCGCCCAGGGACTGGCCGTGGCCCGCATGTTGGGCCACATCACCTACATGAGCGACATCTCCATGGCCGAGAAGTTCGGCCGCAAGAAGAAGAGCGCCAACGAGGACGGGCCCTTCAAGTTCACCGCCGAGTTCGAGGTGGAAGGATATCTGCTCTACCGCGGAGAGAGTTTCGTGCGCCGGTTCGATGCCAACACCTACCTCTACATCACCAAAGCCATGGACAATTTCGACGCCTCGGCGGACCGTCCTCTCCAGGACGCGCTGTTGGACAAAGACATGAAAGTGCTGGTGATCGCCTTCAAGTCGGACTGGTTGTATCCCACCTACCAGTCCAAAGACATCGTCCGGGCCTGCAAACAGGCCGGGCTGGAGACCACGTTCTGCGAGATCGATTCCACCTACGGGCACGACGCCTTCCTTCTTGAAAAGGATGACGAGACCCATCTGATCAAACATTTCCTCAGGCGCTGCTACCAGCACCTCCACAAACCATGACCGAACCGCTCTCCTCCGTCCAACCGG
Source organism: Elusimicrobiota bacterium (assembly GCA_022709755.1). Taxonomy (GTDB): domain Bacteria; phylum Elusimicrobiota; class Elusimicrobia; order FEN-1173; family JAKLIF01; genus JAKLIF01. The sequence goes on from JAKLIF010000001.1 coordinate 432,632, forward strand.
ACCACCTGGCCGTATTGGACCTCATCCCCGAGGGATCCACCGTGCTCGACCTGGGCTGCGGCAACGGGGACCTGCTGGCTCTTCTCCTCAAGGAAAAGAAGGCCCGGGGACAGGGAATCGAGATCGACGAGCAGGAGATCTACAAATGCGTGGCGAAAGGGTTGAACGTCTTCCATGGAGACATCGACACGGGACTGGCCGAATACAGGGACAAATCGTTCGACTATGTGATCCTGAACCAGAGTCTCCAGCAGGTGAAACACGTGGAGGAGGTCTTGGACGACGCCATGCGGGTGGGACAGAAAGTCATCGTGGGATTCCCGAACTTCGCCTACCTGCGGTCCCGCCTCCAGCTGTTCTTCGGCGGAAAGACGCCCATCACGCCGACCTTGCCCTACACGTGGCATACGACGCCCAACATCCACTTCCTGAGCATATCGGACTTCATGACGTTTTGCAGGCAGAAGAACATCCACGTCGAAAAGACCATCCACATCGGACAGAAGAACCGCGTCTGTCTTTGGCCCAACCTGTTCGCCACGGTTGGGATCTTCCTCATCTCGAAATAAAGAATGCCATCAATGCTCCCAGCTCAAGCCGGCGGAGGGATCGCGTCTCTGCGAGAGACAAATGCTATTTTAGATAGAATCGGGGAATATAATGACTGAGTGGATCGGCTGGGTGGCGACGGCGGCGTTCGCGGGGTCTTACTTCTGCCGGGGACCGGTCTCGCTGAGGATCGTGCAATCCTCAGCCGCGGTCCTCTGGATCGTCTACGGTTTTATGATCGGGGCCAGGCCCGTCATCGTGGCCAACATCGTGGTGGCCTCGTTGGCTCTTTTCTCAATCCGGCGTTCTCTCCGCAAATCATAAGCCAACCCTCTCATCACCCCGGCCGGTGAAGGCCTTGTCCCTTCCCCGACATGTCATATCCCCCCGCTCCCCCAATCATTCGAACGCGGTGTCGTTCAGTTTGGCTGTCGCGTTCAACTTATAGAACAGGTTCAAGGTGTCTGGACTCTTCAGGAGAAGCCCGTTGGAAAAGTACCATTCCACCTGTTTATGGAGGACATCGTAGGGAAGTTCATGGGAAACGAAGTATTTAATCCCCAATCGACGTGAAATCAGGTCCTCGTCATGAATGCTGGCCTGAACATAGGCCGAGAGGACGGCCTGGGCGGCCACGGGGTTTTCCCGGATATATTGAACGGCCTTGTTGAACGCCTCATATACCTGTGAGACGACCCGAGCCGTCAACGCCAGGGTTTGGGTATCCAAAACGATGACGGACCGGACATGCCGGCATTTGGCCCTCGAAGGAGGGAATGCATCCAAGCGCAATTCCTTCACGCGGCCCCGGGAGAGATAAAGACTCAGGTAAGGTTCCCGCAGATAGGCGATGTCCCAGCCGGAAGAGGGAAGCTCCTTCTGATTGGTGATGCTGATATTGTCCGTTGAACCCATGTAATCGTTGCTCTTCAGCATCTGGCGAAGGATGGGCGCCCCCACGGGACCCCATCCGACACAGACGGCATTGCGGACCGATTCCAGATCCCGCACCCGCAGGGCCGCACTGTTCGGAGGAACGACCAGAGCATCGTCCCGGATGCCGTCGCTGTTCATGGAGAACAGGAGCACCTTATACCTTCCCGGGGTCTGGGCCTCGCGCTGACAGAGTGTTTCACAACCGATGATCTGAAACGGGGAGTCGCTGGGCATCCCCGGGTTACTCACCAGTTTGGCATGGATGCCGGTTTCCCTGAAAAACCCCATATGGACAGCGACCAACAGGGGGAGCAATCCGTATTCGCCGGGAGATTGCAGGTTTTCAAATACGACGGGTTTCGCCTTTGAAGGGGAATCCCCGGATGCGATTTCAGCGGATGACATACTGCGCGAAAAGAAGCAGGACAAGACGAGGAGCGTGGCGCAGGAGTTTTTGAATGATTTCATGATTTCCTCCTGAAAAACGGTCGGACAGGGAAGACCTGTTTCAACCGGTCTGATTCGGCAATCGGCGCGGATGATGAACCGGCACGGACTCCGTCGGTATGCAGCCCTGGGTGAAGTTCTGCAATCAATCTATATCAATGTTGGGAACCCGTCAATGTGATGTTGCGCCGCACTAAAATCACATAAGCACCAATGGCGCGGCGGAGAAGGAATGCGTGGATTTCAACGGGGAGGGGCTGGGGGTTCCACCAGACGAACTTCCTGACTGGAATTTCTGTCTTTCGGGAGGGTTACATCCAGGAGATACAACTGAAACCGCGGAGAACCATCTCCGTCATGGAACACCCGCTTCAATTTCATGGACCGGTCCCTTAACGACGACCAAGTCATCAATAAATCGGCTGTGCTGTCGCTGTAGTCCGGAGTCATCAACCGGACATAATATATTTTTTTGATCCCATGACGTTTCACATAATCATCCATGTGGCTCAAGTCGGTCCGCCAAGGGTCCTGCTCGTATCGGATGGGCGGATGGTCCCACGCCGGTGACGGATACAGGCTCGGCATTAATTCCATGTGCGGGGGCCGGAAATAAAATCCGGGTTTCAATTCATCCGTGGCGAGCACGGGGATTCCCGCGGCGCCGAGAGGACGACGGAACCATTCCGACACATCTCTAAAAGAATCCGCAAACCTCCCCCCGCAAAAGCCCACAGTCCTGACGCAAACAAGATAGGCCGATACAGACCGCACCTCTCCCATGACCAACAGCATGGAGAGACCGGCGACGATGAATCTTTTCCAGCGCGTTTTCTGGACCCTCGACGCCAAATCCAGGAGGAACGAGGCAATGATAATCTGGGGGAGCGGATAGAAAGTGATCATCTCGAATATCCTCGTATAGTTCGTCAGCACCATCTCGCCGCACATGACGACGAACAGTATCGCCACCCCTCTCGGCGCAAAATCGTTCTTCTCCCCCTTGATGAACAGCAGTAACCATAGAACGCCCCCCCACACGATGACCGGGTAGAAAACATCGCCCAGCGTCATGATCCCGTCCAAGTCCGCGAAATCATAGTAGCCAGAACCCGTCAAGAACGCATTGATCGCCTGAATGACTTCGATCCACCCCGAGACCCTTGAAAAGTTGGTGGGGGAGGGATAGTTCCGCAACAATCTGAGAACGGATTCGCCATTCGTCACGTATTCATGCCTTAGAATGGGGGATAATCCGATCAAGAACGGGATCACCGCCCAAGACAGGAGTTTCAAACGGGCCCGCCCATCCCAGACCTGAAATCTCCTCTTGATGACGGGATAAAATATCCCCCCCGACGCAAACACGGCCCCGACGATCCACACGAACCAGAATCGCGAACCTAATCCCACCCCCAAAAGAAACATCGCCAACGCCAACCAACGCCGGAGGCGTGTGTCCCACCAGTGAGCCAACGAGAGCAGAGCCCCCACAGAAAAGCACAGCATATAGGTATGCGTATAGTTCCCCGTCTTGACCCCCACCACAAATGGCGTATGGATCACCAACAGGAATACTGTCAACAGAGCGTGACCCGAACCCAGTATTTTACGAACGAACAACCAGGTCAACAGAACCATCAATGCTCCGGTGAGAATCGTCCAGCCCTGCATCACGGTATGGGAAGCGCCGAAGGTCAGAAAGACTGGCCATAAAAGATACACCGCCAATTTACCATGGTAAAGCGGATAGATTTCCCGAGGGGAATACGGCACTGTCTCCGACGGCCGGGCGAGGTGGGCGCTGTCGAAGAATTCGCTGGTCACGCTAAAAGTATCCAACAACACGGCGGGCGAATCGAACTTGTAGCACGCCAACAGGAAATAGACAATCAGACACCCACCCACGGCCAACAGTTCCAGACGACCCCTCCACCGAACACCGAAAGGCTGTTGTTCCATCGTTTCCAACATCCTATTTATCCCGGACCGGATTCAGATTGACCACTGCTTCAAGACGTGCAAGTGTCGTTGATCGCGCTGAAAGAGATTCCGATCGGGCAGATCCAATGGCGGGGCTAACAGGGGCTGAATGAAAAAGAGGGGAGGGTTGAAACTATTCAACGATGACACTGTGGACGAGATTGCGGGGCCTGTGCGACTGGTCCCGCTGTCTCAGCGGACGCCGAGCACGGCGCTCATTCTTCCAGGCTCGCGACGGAAGGGATGGATTATTCAACGGTGACGCTCTTGGCGAGGTTGCGGGGCTGGTCGACGTCACACCCGCGAAGGACGGCGATGTAATAGGCCAGCATCTGCAAGGGGACGACGTTCACGCACGGCGACAGGAATTCGGGCATGGCAGGGAGATAGATGACGTGATCGGCCTTCTCGGCGATCTGTTGATCCCCTTCGGTGGCCAGCGCGATCACGATACCGCCGCGCGCTTTCGCCTCTTCGATGTTGGAGATCATCTTCTCATACACGCAGGATTTCGTCGCGATCGCCACGATGGGCATGGATTCGTCGATGAGGGCGATGGGGCCGTGCTTCATCTCCCCGGCGGCGTACCCCTCGGCGTGGATGTAGGAGATCTCCTTCAACTTCAGAGCTCCCTCCAGAGCGATCGGGTAGTTCATGTGACGGCCCAGATAGAGGAAATTCTTGCTCTTGAAATATTTCTTCGCCAGGGCGGCGATCTCCTCTTCCCTCTTCAAAACTTCACGGATGTAGCGGGGGAGAAGGAGGATCTGACTGAGATAGGTCTGCGTCTGCTGTTTATCGAGTCCGCCCCGGACCAATCCCCCGTAGAGCGTGAGCAGGTAGAGGGCCGTGAGTTGCCCGGTGAAGGCCTTGGTGGAGGCCACACCGATCTCGGGACCGCACCGCGTATAGATCTTGCCGTCCGATTCACGGGCGATGGTGGAACCGACCACGTTGCAGATGGACAACACCTTGGCGCCGCAACTTCTGGCATAACGGATGGCGGCGATGGTATCGGCGGTCTCGCCCGACTGGGAGATGGCCACGATGAGGTCCTTCGGACCAAGCAGGGGTTCCCGATATCGGAACTCGGAGGCGATGTCCACCTCGCAGGGCAATTTGACCCATTTTTCGGCCAGGAATTTTCCGACCTTGCCGGCATGATACGACGTGCCACAGGCGATGATGACCGCTTTCCGGAACGATTTCAGCACGTCCGGTTCCATCTTGACGTATTCCAGATAGACCTGCCATTCATCGAGGTTCAGCCGGCCCCGAAGCGTGTCTTCGATGGACTGCGGCTGTTCGTGGATCTCCTTCAACATGAAATGCCTGTAACCGGCCTTCTCGGCCATGACGGCGTCCCAAGTGACTCGTTTGATCGGCTTCTCCATGACCTGGCCGTCGAGGCGAAGCACCCGATAGCCGCTCTTGGACAAGACCACGATCTCGCCTTCATCCAGGAATATGGCGTCCCGCGTCAACGGCAGAATAGCCGGGATATCGGAGGCGAAGATATTCTCGTTCTCCCCCACCCCGAGGACCAACGGGCTGTTCTTTCGGGCCCCGATGATCATATCCGGCAAATCCATACAAAGAATGCCGAGGGCATAGGATCCTTCCAGCTGAAGAAGGACCTCGCGGACCACCGATAGGAACTCATCAGCCCCGGCGGCCCTGTTCTTCTCTTTCAAGGGAACCCACTTTTCCTCAATGAGATGGGCCACGACTTCGGTGTCGGTCTGGGACCGGAAGGTGTGGCCGTTCTTGATCAAGTGGGATTTCAGCGCGGGATAATTCTCGATGATCCCGTTATGGACGACCACGATCCGGCCGGTGCAGTCCTGGTGGGGATGCGCGTTTTCCTCCGACGGCTTGCCGTGGGTGGCCCAGCGCGTGTGTCCGATGCCCACCTGTCCGACGAGCGGCTCCTGTTGGAACAGGGTCTCCAACCCGGCGAGTTTACCGACGCTTCGCCGGATGGAAATCTGTCCGTCCGGAGAGGCGACGACCATCCCGGCCGAATCGTATCCCCGGTATTCCAACCTCTTTAATCCATCCAACAAAACGTTCCCCGCCTGGCGGGTTCCGACATATCCGACGATGCCGCACATAAAAGTTGGGCTCCTTTTGAATTTACTTCAGCAGATCCTTCATCTCGCGGACGGCCCCTTCCATCCCGACGAAAACGGCCCGAGCGACGATCGCAAAACCAATATTCAGGTCCCTCAGCCCTGGGAGGATGGCCAGATGGCGCACGTTATCATAATCCAGCCCATGCCCCGCGTTCAGGACGAGTCCCAACCCGACGGCGAGGGTTCCCGCGGCCTGGATCTTTTTCATCTCGGTCTGGCGAAGGGTGGCGGTCTTCGCGTTGGCGAAACGACCCGTGTGGATCTCGACGGAATGGGCCCCCACTTCCTTGGCAGCCTCGATCTGGAGCGCGTCGGGGTCGACGAAGAGACTGACCTCGATGCCGGCCACCCTCAATTTTTGAACGATGTTCCGGATCCGCGTGCTGTCGGCCGTCACGTTCAGGCCGCCCTCGGTCGTCAATTCTTCCCGTCGTTCCGGGACGATGCAGACACTGTGGGGACGGAGCACGCGGGCGATGCGCAACATCTCCTCGGTCGCGGCCATCTCCATATTGAGGGGGATCTGGATGTTCTTTTTCAAAAGGCTCACGTCGCGGTCTTGTATATGGCGGCGATCCTCTCGCAGGTGGACGGTGATCCCGTCCGCGCCGCCCCTCTCGGCGGCCAATGCCGCCTGAAGAATATCGGGGGTCACGGCCCGCCGGGCCTGCCTCAGTGTCGCAATATGATCGATGTTCACTCCCAAACGAGCCATGTTCGTCACCTGTCCTTGACCGAGGCCGCTGTCTCCCGCTGTGACAATCTCCTAAGACAGTCCACGTGCCTCTGGACCGTCGTCCAATCGGGGCCTTCCACCATGATCCGCAAAAGAGGTTCGGTCCCCGAATAACGCACCACCACGCGACCGAAGAGACCCAGTTCCTTTTCGATGCGGCGCACCCCCGCCATGAACTGCGGGAGATCTTCCAACGGCACCCGCTTCTCCACGCGGACGTTCTCTAAAATTTGGGGGTATCTCACCATCAACGACGACAACGCTGACATCGGCGAACGGGCGGCCCGAAGGATGGCGGTGACCTGCACGGCGGTCAGCAGTCCGTCGCCCGACGGCAGGTGTTCCCGGAAGATCACGTGACCCGACTGTTCTCCCCCCAGGACGGCGCCCGTTTCTTCCAGACGGCGCCACACGTATTTGTCTCCCACCGGCGTCTCTTCAAAGCGGATGCCCAGTGCGCCCAGCGCGCGCCGAAGGCCCAGGTTCGCCATCACCGTGAGCACGACCGTGTTCTTCTTGAGCCGGCCGTGTTCTTTGAGGTAACGCGCCGCCATCAACAACGTCGCATCGCCGTCGCGCACATGACCCTGTTCGTCGACGAAGATGGCGCGGTCGCCGTCCCCGTCAAACGCAATGCCGATGTCCGCCTTCTGTCGACGGACCTCCCGGGACAGCGCCTGGGGATGAAGGGCCCCGCACGCGCGGTTGATATTGAATCCGTCCGGTTTATTGGACAAGACGTGGACCCGGGCGCCGAGGGAACGGAACAGATCGGCGGCGATGAAAGAATTGGACCCGTTGGCGCAGTCCAGGACGATCGAATATCCGTCCAATAGGAGGCGGTGAGGCCAGGTCGAGCGGATGAACTTCAGATATTCGCCCGGGGCCGACGGATCTTTCCGGACGGTCAGGGAGGATAAGAGACTCCCTTCCTTTTCAGGAGATTCCAATTGCTGTTCGATCTGACGTTCCAGCGTATCGGGGAGTTTGGTCCCCTGCGAACCGAAAAATTTGATCCCGTTGAATTCCGCGGGGTTATGCGACGCGGAGAGGACCACCCCCGCCACGAACCGCCGATGCGGGACCAACCTCGACAGAGCCGGAGTCGGCAATATCCCGCCGTCCCAAACGCAGAGGCCCGAGCCGTTCAATCCCTTCGACAAAGCCCGTTCCAGCAGAGGGCCCGAAGCCCGGGTATCACGGACCATGAGCACACATTTCTTTCGATGACCGTGATGTTGGATGAGGACGCGGCCCGCCACGGCGCCGATCCTCTGGACAAACGCCGGCGTCAGGGGCCAATGCCCCACGATGCCGCGGATCCCATCCGTTCCAAACAGAGTCTTCATCGGGGAATCAGTGCGAACCCATCCGAAAAGGGTGATACGGCGACCAACGCGGTTCGGGTTCCGCGGGAGCTCCCAACCGGAGGACCACCCACAGGAACACGGCCAGCGCCAAGGCCAGGAGTTTCAATTGCCAGTTCTTTTGCGGATTCATATCGCGATCTCCCTCACGCCCGAGGGGCGGCCTTCCGCAGAAGACCGCTCTCCCGACGCGCCTTATACAAGTCCAACAGCCTCGGTTTCAGCTCCTTCAAGTCGGCTCCCCGGTCCAGTTTGCCGTCGCGCGCCACGGAGATGGTGCCCGTCTCCTCGCTCACCACCAAGACCACCGCATCGGAGCTCTCCGTCATGCCGATGGCCGCCCGGTGGCGGGTCCCCAAAACGCGCGACAGGTCCGGATTTCCGGACAGGGGCAGCACGCAGCCCGCCGCCACCAGTTTATTCTCCTGGATGATGATGGCGCCGTCATGAAGGATCGTGTTGTGCTGGAAAATGGTGAGGAGGAGGTCCTTGGATATCTCGCCGTTGATGACCGTGCCGGTCTCGACATAATTACGGAGGCCCGTCTCCTGTTCCAGGACGATCAGCATCCCGATCTTGTTCTGGGACGCTTCCTCGAGGGCGGAAAGGATCTCGTCGATGAAACCCAGTTCGTTCGGGAGCAGGAAATGACCGAAACGCTGGCTTCCTAATTTCGCCAGGAGGGAACGCAACTCCGGCTGGAACACCACGGCGAGAACCACCACCCAGGCCAACCAGAACGTGCGCAGGAGCCAGCTCAGCGTGGGCAGCTTCAGAATGTGCTGGACGATGAACGTCAAGACCGCGAGCACCACCACCCCCAACAGGACCTGCACGGAACGGGTGCCCTTCAACAGCAGCAATATCCGGTAGAAGATATAGGCGACCAACAAAACATCCACCACGTGGATGAGGGTGTTCTTCCACAATTCCGCCAGCGTCATCAACATGCCATCGCCTCCTTGACTGTCACAGTCTCGATCGTCCTCCACAGGTCCAAGACCTGCCGGACCCCCTTCACATCATGGACCCGGAGAACATCCGCCCCGTGGGTCGCGGCCCAGAGACAACTGGACAGCGTCCCCTCATATCTCTGTTCAGCCGGCAGGTGACGGTGTTCCGACCCCAACGCGCGGCCGATGAACGCCTTGCGCGACGTGCCGACCATCAGGGGATACCCCATCTCCGAGAATTCACGAAGCGCGTTGAGGATATGGAGGTTATGGTCATAGGTCTTTCCGAAACCGATCCCGGGATCCAACAGGATACGGTCGGAGGGGATGCCTTGCTCCTCGGCAAAGCGGATGCGTTCCACGAAAAAAGCCTTGATCTCCCCGACCACATCCTTATATCGAGGCGCGACCTGCATGGTCCGTGGCGTCCCCTGCATGTGCATCAGGACGACCGGGACCTTGGCCTCGGCCACCACGGACGCCATCGACGGATCCCCCCTCAAAGCGGAAACATCGTTGATGAGTGAGGCGCCGGCCTCCACGCTGCGCCGCGCGACGTCGGCCTTGGTGGTATCCACCGACACGGGGACCGTCGGGAAACGCCGGACGATCCGTTCGACCGCCGGGATCACGCGGGAGATCTCGTCGTCGAGCAACCCCGGTTGGGCCCCGGGACGAGTCGATTCACCGCCGACATCCAAAAGGTCCGCACCGGCCTCGACGAACTGCTCGGCGCGATCTAAAACGGATCCGGACGCGCACCGGCTCCCCTCATAGAACGAGTCGGGCGTGACGTTGATGATCCCCATCAGAAGAACTTTCCGGGACAGGTCGAACTCTTTGACGCGGGTGGTGAGCTTGCGATTCATTCCAAAAAGAATCTCCGGTGATCGGCCCTCTTTCTCAAGCCGGCGTGGGCGCCGGGGACGGCGCGCCCTCCGGGGAGGACCCCTTCTCCCCCGGGGTGACCTCGGACGATTTCATGTCGGAGACCGGCTTATCGAGCGGAAGTCCCTTGGCGATGCGGTCGATATCGTCCCCGTCGAGGTTTTCCTTCTCCACGAGGGTCTTCGCCAACATCTCCAGTTTGGAGCGGTTCTGGGTCAAGATATCCTTCACCTTGGACTGGCAGGACGCCACGATGCTCTTCACTTCCTCGTCGATGGCCTGCGCGGTCTGGTCGGAGTAAACGCGCTCGCGCGCGATGTCCCGGCCCAAAAAGATCTCGGCTTCCTTCTTGCGGTAGGTGATGGGACCCATCCGTTCGGACATCCCCCATTCACAGACCATCTTCTGCGCCATCTCGCTCACCTTGGCCAGGTCATCCTGGGCCCCGGTGGTGACGTCGTTGAAAATGAGCTGCTCGGCGCAACGCCCTCCCATCAGGACGCACAATCGATTCAATATTTCCGACTTCGTGGTGAGGTACCGGTCTTCCGTCGGCAATTGGAGCGTGTAACCCAACGCGGGTCCCCTCGGGATGATGGAGACCTTGTGCACCGGGTCCGTTCCCGGCAATATCTTGGCGACGAGGGCATGGCCGGCTTCGTGGAAGGCGATGATCTCCTTCTCCTTATCCGAGATCATGCGGCTCTTTCGTTCCGGTCCGGCGATCACGCGGTCGATGGCCTCTTCCAGTTCCTTCATCTCCACCCACTGCTTGTCCCGTCGGGCCGCCAGGAGGGCGGCCTCGTTGATGAGGTTGGCCAGATCGGCCCCGACGAACCCCGCGGTGCGGCGGGCGATGACGTTCAGGTCGATGCCGGGCCCCAGCTTGATGTTCTTGGCATGGACGCGCAGGATCTCCTCGCGTCCCTTGAGGTCGGGCATGGTGACGACGATCTGCCGGTCGAAGCGGCCCGGACGCAACAAGGCCGGATCCAGGACATCGGGCCGGTTGGTGGCGGCGATGAGGATGACGCCCTCCTTGGTGTCGAACCCGTCCATCTCGACGAGCAACTGGTTCAAAGTCTGTTCCCGTTCGTCGTGGCCGCCGCCGATGCCCGCGAAGCGGTGCCGTCCGACGGCGTCGATTTCGTCGACGAAGAGGAGGCAGGGAGCGCTCTTCCGTCCCTGTTCAAACAGGTCCCTCACGCGGGCGGCGCCGACGCCCACGAACATCTCCACGAAATCCGATCCGGAGGACGAGAAGAACGGCACGTTGGCCTCTCCCGCCACGGCCTTGGCCAGCAACGTCTTCCCGGTCCCCGGCGCGCCGAAGAGGAGCACCCCTTTGGGTATCTTTCCGCCGAGTTTCTGGAATTTGGCGGGGTCTTTCAGGAACTCAATGATCTCCTGCAGTTCCTCTTTCGCCTCGTCACAGCCGGCCACGTCCGCAAAGGTCACCTTCTGTTTCTTCCCGGTCTGCAGTTTCGCGCGGGACCGGCCGAACGCCATGGCCTGTTTCCCTCCGCCCTGCATCTGCCGGATGATGATGAACCACCAGAGAAAGAAGAAAAGTCCGATCCAGAGCGCGTTCATGAGAATGGCGTTGATCCATCCCCGTTCGATCTCGCCGGAGAAACGTTCCACACCGGCCTTCTCCAGGTCTTCCACCAACCGGGGATCGTTCATGGGGACAACGCGGAACCCGCGGGCCTTGCCGTCTTCGGTCTTGTATTTTCCGCGGATCAGGTCCTCCCTCACGCGCAGATCGACGATCTTGCCCTCGTTGACCAGCCGCTTGAACGACGAGTAGGCTAATTCCTCCTCCAGGCTGCGGCCGGAACGGACGCTCTGGATGAAGAACAATATCCCCGCGAACACGAGGACCCACAACAATAGATTTCGGCTGTTTCCTTTCACAAAAACCCCCTTAACTCCGTTGAATCATTTCTGTTTCTTGTCCGGCTTCGAGTAATACTCCCGCTTCAGGACGCCCACGAAGGGCAAATTGCGGAACTGCTCCGAATAATCCAGCCCGTAGCCCACCACGAACTCGCTGGGAATCTTGAAACCAAGATAATCGACGGGCACTTCCACCCGGTGGCTCTCTTTCTTATCCAACAGCGCGCAGATCTTGAGCGACTTCACATGACGCGCCTTGAGCAGGTTCTTCAGATAGGCGAGGGTCAACCCCGTATCGACGATGTCTTCGACCAGGATCACGTGCTTCCCCTCGGCGCTCTCTCGCAGGTCCATGGTCACCCGGACGATGCCGGACGTCTCGGACCCCACATAAGACGACACCGCCATAAAATCCACGCCCACGGGGATGTTCAAGGAGCGGACCAGGTCCGCCAAAAAGATCACGCTTCCCTTGAGGATGGACACCAGGATCACATGCTGGCCGGCGTAATCCTTGGAGATCTGTTGTCCGAGTTCGGCGATGCGCGCGCGGATCTGATCCTCGGAGAGCAGGACGCGCTCGATGGCATTCTGGATCCATGGCTCGGAACGGTCGAGGACGGCGGCATTTCTATGAGGCATCGGATTCGGCGTCTCCTTCAGGTAGAGTCAATTCCAAAAAACGTCTCGTCGAACGGTCGACCTTCACCCAGTCGGAAATCTCATGGCCGACGATCCAGACGATCTTCTCCCGATCCGACACGATCGGAATCCGGCGTCGAACCGGCGCCGGGACCTTCCGGTCCACGAAAAAATCCTGCAATTTCTTGTGTCCGTCGAGACCCAGGGGCCGGAACCGGTCGCCGGGTTCCCACCGTCCCACGCGCAGCGGCCCGACCAGCCGGTCCGCATCCACCACGGCCCGCCGGTCCTGGCGGTGAGGCCATCGGGACGGCCTTTTTTTTAAGGATCGCGTCTCCACGGAGACTGGGACTGGACGAAGACCGGGAGAGCGGGGGTCTTTTTTCTTGTCGGCGAGCGGAAAGATCGTGACGTGCGCAACGTTCCGTTCCGCCCGCCATCCGTTCGGGAAAACCCATCGATTTCCAGGAAAAGAATCGGTCAAAAAATGCCGGAAACCTTCGATGTTCGAAAAATCGGCGAGACCCAACACTTGCCTCAAAATCCGTCGCTGTACCGCCCTATGATATCTCAAAAACCGTCGAAAATCAAGCTTCACCACCGGGCGCCGAGGACGATCCATCCACCCCTCCTCGGGCCCCCTCTCAACCTCCTGGAGTCCCGAAAAAAGACGTTCCCATTCCGCCCGGGCGCCGAGCCAATAATCCTCTTCGTCCCCCTGCAACCGGGCTGTCTGTCCCAGTCGGTCCAAGAACCCCGGGGTCTCCCGCTCCAAGCGCCGGATCAAGGGCCGGATCCGGTTCCTCAAGAAGGCGGGGGACCGGTTACTGGAATCCGTCCGGTAGGGAATGCGCCGAAGCCTCACATAGGACAGGATCTCCTTCCTGGAGAACTCCAGCAGGGGGCGGACCACTTGAAGCCCGGCGCCGCCGGATCCAGGCCAAGTGCCCTGAGACCGGATGGCCCGAAGTCCCGTGGGTCCGGATCCCCGGAGAAGGTTCATGAAAAAAGTCTCGGCCTGGTCGTTGAGCGTATGGCCGGTGAGAACAAGCGGACATTTCCATCGGCGGGCGGACCGCGCCAGGACCCGGTAACGCAAAGCACGGGCGGACGCCTCGATCCCCTCGCCCCGGCGACGGCTATAGGACCGGACTGGAACGCGGACGACGCGGACAGGGACCGACCGCCGAGCGCATTCCTTCCTCACGAAACGGGCGTCCCCCCGCGAGGCCCGACCCCGAAGGCCGTGATCGACGTGCACGGCATAGACCCGCGAGAACCGTCCGGACCGGTGCGCCAAATCGAGCAGCGCCATCGAATCCGGTCCGCCGGAGCAGGCAACGACCGCCCCCGGCTCGCCATCGGGCAAACCGCGCAGAGAGGATTCAAACCTCGGCAAAAGATCAGCGGAATCGAAAAGACGGCGGGACATCGGAAAGCTCGGAAAGGGAACTCATGTCACATAAAAAACGGGGGTGTCCAAAATTACAGGAAGCGCCGGACGGCTTTCAACACGTCTGTTTCGGAGAGGGATTCCATGCAATGGGGGGTCTTCAAGCAACGCCGCCGGTAGCAAGGCAGGCAATCCCAGTCCTTGTGGACCTTGATCCCCCGCCCATAGAGTTCGATTTCGGCCGACGAGGTGGGTCCGAACAGCGCCACCACCTTTTTGCGAAGAGCCACGGCGAGGTGGAGGGCCATGGTGTCCCCGGTCAACACCACCGAACACAGGTCGACCAGAGCCGCGAACCGGCGCAACGAATGATCACACCCGCTGTCCGTCAGGAAAGAGAATTCTTTCTTGAGCGCCTGATTCCGTTCCCTCTCCTCCGGCCCGCCGAGCAACATCAGCCGAACAGAACGATCGCCGGAGAAAGAGCGGATGAACCGGCGAAGACGATCCATCGGCCACCTCTTCTGTTCCCAACGCGCGCCGGCGCCCGTATTGATCCCCAGGATCTTGTCACGCGCGCTCCAACGCCAACCGCGGGCTTTTTCGGCCGCCCAGCGTTTCTCCTCTTCCCTCAAAAACCATTGGGGCCGATAGGCCGGGTCCCAGCGGAGGCCGCAGATATCGAACATCCACTCCTGATACGTGCGACCGTTCTCTCTTTTCCGCCGGTCGTTCAGACTCATGTTCACCCATTCCAACGCCGGGTCCTTCGAGAATCGGCTCCCTTTCGGACCGGGAGGGAAAGCCCCCAACACGCCCCGGTGATAAATGAAACCCACCCGGCGATCCGCCTTCAGTTCGGCGGCCCAGGCGGCGGGCTCCACCGCGAAATCGAGGGACCATAACAGATCGAACTGATCCTGTCGGAGACGCAAAAAGGTATCGAAGGAGAACGGCAAGACCCGGTCCACGCAGGGATTTTCCTCGAACAAGGGCAGGGCCTCCTGTTGAGCCACCCAGGTGATGTGAGCTGACGGAAATTTCTTTTTAAACGCGGGGAGGAGGGCGGTCGTGCGGAGCACGTCCCCGACGGCGGCCGTCTTCAGGACAAGCAGACGCGGGTGAGCGGGCTGATAGTCACGACACGAACGACAGAGGACGCCGCTCTTTTTATGCGGAGCACACGGGCTTTCGGGGCGGAAATAACGGCAGTCGGATCGATAAAGATCCGTGGAAGAGCGCGGGACGATCACAGGATGACGGTTGGAACCGGACCGGCCCAACGGACAGGAGGAACGAAGCGGTTAAAAGCCCGTGGTCTCAAGGAATTCCAGCGATTTCTGACACCATTTATCGACGAAAATACCGCGGTTGGTCTCCCGAAGACGATCATAGTTCATCTTCTGGTACCCCTTGCCGCCGAAATGGTGGATGTAGACGTCCTTGCAGTGCATGATCTTGAATCCGGCCTGTCGGACACGCAGACAATAGTCGTAGTCCTCGTAGCCGCCGGGGCCGAACCGTTCGTCGAGAAGACCCACTTTCTGGATCACCTCTTTGCGGATCAACAGACAGAATCCGATCAGGCGATGTGTCTCCTCCCAGATGGCGCTGTTCTTGATGGAGTTGGCCATGGCGAACTTGTCCAGATCCTTCAGGCTCGTGTATCCGGCCGGGATGGACTGGATCTGAGTCGCGCAGTTGGTGCTGGGCCCTACCAACCCGACCAACGGATGGCTGTCCATGCATCGGTTCAGGTATTCAAGCCAATGAGGTGTCACGATCACATCCGCGTTCAGCATGAGGATGCGGTCTCCCGAAGCCACCATGACCCCCTGATTGTTTCCGCGGGCGAACGCCAGATTTTCGGGGTTGCTGATGATCTTGGCATCCTTCACGGTCCGCAGATATTTATCCGTGCCGTCCTTGGACGCGTTGTCGACGAAGATGAGCTCGTAGGGTACGTTCGTGTTCTTGCGGATGCTTTCCACGCAGTTCTTCAGGAACGACAGGTCGTCGTGGCAGAGGATGATGATGCTGGTGAGTTTCTTCTGAACCGTCACCGGCGACACCTTATGGGCCGGCAAGGCCTTGATGAGGCCCTTGAGCCATGGCGACAGGACGGTATCGACGTTGCTCGGAAAAACATCGGGATGGAAGTAAGGGCTGACCTCCTGCTGGAGGGCATCGGCATCGTGCCGGTTGGACACCATGATCCGGGACGCGAGGCGATACATCTCGGCGATGCGGTTCTTGGCGTTGACCCGGGCCATGCGGTTCTGCTCCGCGCGGATCGTCTTCAGATGGTTCATATGGGGGAAGAAAACGACGAAGGGCGTGGTGGGACTGAACAGCGTCAGATCCCTCAAATAGAGGTCCACCATGGGCTGGGTGCAGATGAACACGGCCTTGAAGGGGGTCTCATGCATCTTCTCCTTCGCCACGGGGCTCGACCTCTCATCGAGATGGATGCGGGCGCCGTCGGCGATCTCCACTCCCTCCATCATCATGAGACGCCGGTATTTCTCCTCCAGCGGCGCCGGGTGATGGGCCATGATCACGACGCGATGGGTCTTTCGAAGGGACCGGATGAGCAAGTCGATCTGTTTGTCTTCGGGGAACACGTCCGGGGCCGGCACGTGCGGAACGACGACCAAGACGGGATCCTCGGTGCGGGTCATCGTGGATTGTTTCAGGCTCATCAGGGCTTGAAGTTTCTTGATCTTCTTCGATTTACTCATCGTTTCGTCTCTCTTTCCAGATATTGTCCTCAAATGGTATAGTAACGAGTAAAGTGTTAGAATGACTTTCGCAACAACCTTAGAAGTATAAATAATTCCTCTGGCTGTGTCAAAAACGTTTTTATGGGCATTTACCGAACCCAATGGTCCTTCGATGCGCCTTGATCATCTGTCTCATGCTCTGCGGTCTCCCCTCGGCCCACGCTTATATCGATCCGGGAACCGTCGGATTGCCCTTTCGGACCCTCGGACCTCTCTGGGGATTCATTCTTCTGATCGCCGGCGGCGCCGCCGTGGCCGCCAAGATGTTGTGGCGCCGGTCGGGGTGGGTCCGGGCGGCGTTCATCCTCATCCTCTGTTCGACCCTGTTGTTCCTGGGATATCTGTTCTGGGGAAAAGACCATATGCCGTCATCTAAAAAGATCGTCGTCCTCGGATTGGACGGTCTCGACCATTCACTGGTCCGGCGGTGGATGGACGAGGGCCGGCTCCCGAATCTCGAAAGACTCGCCCGATCCGGGGTCTTCCGGCCTTTCAAAACGGACGTGCCCGCCCAATCGCCGGTCCTCTGGACAACCATCGCCACGGGATCCCAACCCGGCCAGCACGGACTCTTTGATTTTCTGGAACGGGACCCCGAAACCTATCTGCCCCGTCTGGCCGTGAACAGGAGTCGCCCGTCCGCGGGATCGTTCGAAAAAGTGAGGAAAGCGCCCGCCTTCTGGGAAATCACCTCCTCCCGAAAGATTCCGACGGTGATCCTGCGCTTCCCCCTGGCGTTCCCCCCCGAAAAGGTTCATGGACGGATGCTCTCGGGGATGGGCGTCCCGGACCTCCGCGGGGGATTGGGACAATACACCCTCTTCTGCTCCGGTGGATACGTCCCCCCCGCTGATTTCCACGGACGATTGGCCGTGCTGGAGGAAAAGAACGGGGCTTTTTCGGGCCTCATCAACGGACCCAAAAATTCCGCCGAACCGAACGCCCCCGACATCACGGTTCCCCTCCGGATCGTCCTCTCTCGGGAGTCCCGCACCGCGACGATCACCGTCGGCACGAATCAGACGGTCTTGGCGGAAAAACGATGGAGCGATTGGATCCCCGTCTCGTTCCGACTCCGTTTTTTCCAGAAGATCCGAGGACAGGTCCGTTTCTGCCTGATCGAGGGCGGACCGGGACTGCGACTCTACATGTCCCCGGTCAATTTCGACCCGAGACACCCCGTCTTCGACATCTCCTCCCCGTCCGGATACGCCTCGGAGTTGGCCGACCGGATCGGGCCGTTCACCACGCTGGGGATGCCGCACGATACCAACGCTCACGGCGACGGAGTCCTCAGCGACGACCTCTTTCTCGACCATTGCCGCCTCATCGCCGACGAACAGGAACGGATCTTCTTCCATGAACTGGACCGCTTCAAAAACGGGCTCCTGTTCGCCGTCTTCGACACGGCCGACGCCGTCCAACACATGTTCTGGCGCGAGATCGATCCTCGACATCCCCTCCATGAAAAATCGTTGCCCTCCCGGGAAGCGATCCTGAACGCCTATCAGCGGATGGATGATCTCGTCGGCAAGACCATCGAGAGGACCGGCCCGGAAACCGTCCTCCTCCTCTGTTCCGACCACGGATTCTCCTCTTTTCGCAAAGCCATCCATCTCAACCGTTGGTTGATCGACAATCAGACGCTGACCCCGGCCTCCTCTCATGGAAAGGAAACCCCTGTCGAATTCCTCCAAGGGATCGATTGGTCCCGAAGTCGGGCGTATTCCATCGGACTGGGCGGGGGCATCTACCTCAACTTGAAGGGCCGGGAAAAACAGGGGGTCGTCACTCTCGCGGAAAAAGACGCCATCCTCAACACGCTCACCCGTCGGCTCAAAGACATCCGGGACCCAAAGACGGGCGGACCCGTCGTCAAAAACGTCTATCGGCCGGAGGACCTCTTCTCCGGGCCCCACCTCCACGAGGGGCCGGACCTCCTGGTGACGTTCCAGGAAGGTTACCGCGTCTCCTGGCAGACGGCGATCGGCGGAGCCCCCGCGGGTCCGATCATCGAAGAACATCTCAGCTCCTGGAGCGGGGACCACACGAGCGCCGATCCCGACTCTCTGCCGGGCATCTTTTTTTCGAACAGGCCCGACATCAGCGTCACGGGCGTCCGGGAACTGGCCCCCGCCCTCCTGCGCCTGTTGGACTGCCCCATCCCCGATTCGATGAAGACCCCTTCCAAGGAATCCCGCTGATCCCGGTTCCATCGACCGATCCGTGGTCTCCCAGACCGGTTCCGACATGATACGTTCGCTCCGACGGATACTTCCGATACTCCTCCTCGTCATCGCCAAGTTCCTTCACGCCGCAGAACCGGCCGCCACCACCCCCATCGTCCCCATCGCCGGCGTCATCCGAAACATCTCCATCGACCTCAAAGACATCTTCGATCCGACCCAGCGTGGGGAGAACAAACTGTTCTACCGGATGGTGAACAGTCTCCATTTCACCACCCGCCACAGCGTCATCAAGAAGGAACTCCTGTTGCGCGAAGGGGATGCCTACGATCCGCTGCTGATCGCCGAATCCGAACGGGCCCTGCGGAAGATACTCCACCTCCGGCAGGTCCACATCCGCCCCGTCCCGGCCGGCGGAGGGATGGTGGACCTGATCGTCGTGGCGCACGACACCTGGAGCACGGAGCCCACCCTCAGCATGTCCGGTGTCGGAGACGAAGTCACCGGGAAGATCGGGATCAAGGAACGCAACTTCCTCGGATACGGGAAAGAGGCGAGCTTCATGTATAAGAGGGACACCGACGTGATCCGCCGGTCCTTCGCCTACAACGACCCGAACATCCTGGGGACGCATTGGCGGATGCAATCGAACTACGCCCAGCAAGAGGATGGGGTCAACAAGGTCTTCTCCCTGAAACGTCCCTTCTATTCCAGCATCACCCCGTGGTCCATGACCCTTTCCGGAGAGACTCTGGAACAGGACTCGCGCCTCTTCTCCGACGGGAGCGAGGTGCTCCGTTACCACAACAAAGACACCGGCATCCGGACGGGTTATGCCCGCTCCCTGGGATCCACCCCGCGCAGCATCCGTCGAGCGGGACTGGGATACCGGTTCGCGGACAACAAACTTCTGACCGGGGACATGTCCCAGCGGCTGCTGGAACAACGCCGTTATCACGTGGCGGAACTATATTTCGAGTGGGAGAGAACGGACTACATCCGCGTGCAACACATCAAGAAGGCGAACGTCGAGGAATATTTCAACATGGGCCCTTCGCTCATCATCGAACCGGGGTTTTCCCAGCGATGGACGGCCACCTCCCAGCCCGCCACGTTCATCAACCTGGAGGCACACCGTGGATTCCTCTTCGGCTTCGCCCATTTCGCCATGATGACGCTGGAGGGGACCGGAAAATACGAGGACGGCGGATGGCAGAACACGCGGCCGTCCCTTCAACTGGAATACTACAACCACTTCTCCGAACGGCAAACGTTCGCGCTGAACCTCAAGACCGTCTCTCTCATCCACCCGGACCCCGACAACCAGCTGCTCCTGGGCGGTGAATCGGGATTGAGGGGTTACCAGCTGCGGCAGTTCTCCGGGAACAAACTCTTGTTAGCGAACATGGAGAACCGGCTTTTCTTCACCGACGACTGGCTCCACCTGACCTCCCTGGGCGGCGTGGTCTTCATGGACACGGGTTACGTCTGGCCTGAAAACACGGTCATCAATCTGCGCGATCTAAAAACAGACGTGGGAGCGGGGCTCCGGTTCGGACTCTCCAGGGCCAGTTTCGGGATGGTGCTTCGGTTGGATGTCGGTTATGCGGTCAGCCGCGTCCCGGGGGAGAGCCGCACGGTCATCACCTTCGGCTCGGAACACGTCTTCTAAAAAACGTTCCTATTTTTTACCCTTCGACGGGATCGTCTTCCAAACCACTTCTTTCCCCGTCAGCTTCGTAACACTCTCCAAACGCCCGTCACGACAATGAACCGTGGAACGGATCTCCACGATCCCGTTGACGTCGTCGACCAACGTCTTGGGAGTCCGCGGAGAGGAATAACCCCGGTGCGTGAAGAAGTTCCCGATCACTCCCCCCGTCTGGGGATTGATGATCGTCCCATCCTCCCTGTATCCACACACCTCGCGGACGGTCTTCAGCGCCCCCTGGACCCATTCCTTGGCCCGGGGATCCTCGGGGCTCTCCACATTGTCGAAATTCCTCCACAACAGGATGAGGATGGCGTTATCCCTCAAAGAATAATCCACCGAGACGGACCAATGCCCGCCCAGAGAATCGAAGATCCGTTCCTCCAGGTTGAACAGACCCACGTCCAACAGGCTGACGGGCTCTTGGATCAGGTAACGGATCGAATCGGACGGTTCAGCGGCGGCCGATCCGAGAAAAAGCCCGATCGCGACGAGAGCGGCGAATAGGGAACGTTTCATGTTTGCTCCTCAACAACCTTTCGCCGAGGCCAGACGGACAGCCGTGAGGATGGCCTCGATCGTCGGCTCGGCCCGGGCCGTGCGGAACGCGGGGGCCAGATCAAAGGCCGTGCCGTGTCCCGGAGAGGTGCGGATCCAGGGCAACCCCGCCGTGACGTTGACGATCCGTCCCGGGGCGATGGTCTTCAAAGGGATCATGGCTTGATCGTGATAGAGACAGGCCAAGATGTCGTAACGGCCGGCTGCGTGGGCCGACCAAAAAACATCGGACGGGGCCGGCCCGTCGATGGCGACCGCCAGACTCTTCAGCCGTTTCACCGCCGGGATCAGGATCCGTGTCTCCTCATGTCCCAACAAGCCGCCGTCGCCGGCATGGGGATTCAACCCGCACAACCCCCATTGTACAGACCTCAGACCCAGATGTTTCTTCATCCATCGGTCGGTATCGGCGATCGACGACACGATCTTATCGACGGACAAGGCATCGGAGACCCGGCGGAGCGGAATATGGCGTGTCAGCAGGAGCGCGCGCAATTTCCCGGCGCACATCAGCATTTCCACATTCCGGACTTTCCCCCACGCCGCCAACAATTCCGTATATCCCGGCTCTTTGACACCGGCCAACGCGAGACTTTCCTTCGACACCGGCGCCGTGACGAGGGCCGAACACCGCCGCGAATCGACGAACCGGACCGCCTCCCTCAGCGCTTCCACGGCCGCCTCCCCCCCGATCCTCTGGGGACGGCCCATCGTCAACTCCGAAATTTTCGGATGCGGGACGTCCCAGACCGGCAGCTCCCCACCGGAAGCCCCGATCTCCGTCCAACGACGGGTCCGGCGCAACCGGACGGACGAAGCGGACGCGTAACGCGAAAACACCTCGAAGTCCCCCACCAACACGGGGCGGCATCGGGCGCGGACGCGAGGGTGACGGCACGCCAAAAGATCGACCACGGGGCCGATCCCGGCGGGATCACCCGATGTCACGGCGATGAACTGTTTTTTCACAACGGAGAGGAGGGCGAGGACAACGGACCGGTCAGAGGTCCGTTTCCACGTTGATCAGGACCTTGACCGTGGCGTTCTTGCGGAGATCCTGGACATATTGTTCGAAGATGGATTGTGCCTTGGTCCGGTAGAGGTATTCCTTCAGATCGTCCGACACGTCCTCGTATTTCAGCTTCGTGGCCGCCTTTTTCTCCTCGACGAGGATGATGTGGTATCCGAACTCGGTCTGCACGACCGGGGACACCTGGCCGACGGCCGTCTCGAACGCGGCCTTCTCGAACTCGGGGACCATCTGTCCCCGGGTGAAATAGCCCAGATCTCCGCCGCGCACGGCGCTGCCCTTGTCGTCCGATTCTTTGACGGCGACGTTGCCGAAATCTTCGCCGCCCGCGATCTTTTTCCGAAGATCCTCGATCTTCTGGCGGATCTGCGACTTATCCTTGAACGACGCGTCCCTGTCGACGCGCAACAGGATGTGGCGCGCCCGGACCCTCTCACCGGTCTGCGATTGGAAATATTTTGCCAACGATTCCAGGTCCGACTGGGATTCCGCGTCGATCCCGGGGACGGTCTTCCCCTGCATGATCAAATTCACCTTGTCGAACAAAGCCTGCCCCTCCGCGTCGGTCGGCGGAGTGTTCCGGGAATGGATCTCCTGGTTGGTCAATTGGACCACGCTGAGCTGGTCGCGGATCCGATCCTCGAATTTCTTCTCGCTCAGCCCCTCCTTGACGAGTTCCTGGTTGAACCCCTTCTGGCACTCCTTGATCATATCCGGATTGCTCTTCTCCAGTTCCTTCCAGGCGGCCGACAGGTCCATCGTGGGTTCCTTGCTCTGCTCTTCCGGGGTCTTCCCTTCCATCATCCGGGAGACGATGCGTTCCAACTCCCGGCGGCCCAATTCGGGCATGAAGCGCGTCTTCACCTGGATGATCCCGTTCTCCAGATCCCGCTGGTTGACCCGGATCTTCTTGTTCCTGGCCTCGAGGAGCAACACCTTGTCGTCCACCATCTGGTTGAATATCTTCCCTTTGACGTCCTTCTCCCACTCCGGCGTCATCTGCTCGGGACGGAGGACCTTGCCCTGTTGGTCGCGAAACGCGTCCCAGTTCTTCTCGAACTCCGACAAGAGGATGGCCTCTCCGTTCACCAGAGCGATGGTCTTGTTGACCACTTTGGACCACGCGTGCGTGGAAAGGAACAAGCCCGTCAGGGCGATACCGGCGGCGACGGAAAAAAAACGTTTTTTCATCATGACTTTTTAGGCCTCTCTTCGGATTTAGTGGATTTATTATCGGCTGTCGTGTTGAACTTCTCAAGGGCTTTCTGGTCGATGTCGATCGGGTATTTCGACTTCGTCTTCTCGATCCAGGACTGGAATTTCTGTTTTTCAATCACCGCGCGGACCTGCTCGGCCACTTCCTCATACGGCCGGGCCGACAAGTTCTTCTCGGCCGACCGGCGAATGATGTGGTAGCCATACGGCGACGCCACCACGGAAGACATCTCCCCGTCCTTCATCTGGATGACCGCCTTCTCGAATTCCGGAATCAATGTGCCACGGACGAAGAATCCGACATCCCCGCCCTGTTTGGCCGTGACGACGTCCTCGGAATGTTTCTTCGCGATCTCCTCGAATTTTTCCCCCTTCCGGATGCGGGAGAGCAGGTCTTCGGCCAACAACGAGCTGGACAGAAGGATGTGGGACGCCCTGTATTCCTTCTCGGTCTTCCAATAATTGCGGACCTCGTCATCGGTCACCTTCAGATCGCGGCCCTGGAGATAACGGAAGAACTCCCCGATGAGCACCCGCTCCTCGGACTCCCTCTTTTGACGCTCAAATTCCTGATTCATCTCTTCCAGGCGTTTCTTGATGTCCGGACGGCGCAGGAACGCTCCCCGGCGCGCTTCCGAAAGCACCAGTTTCCGACGGACCAGCAGTTCCAGGAGTTCTTTCTTGCCGGGCAACCCTTCCAGATACTCCTGCCGGGCGAACGGCCGGGCCTGGAGTTCGTTCCTGAAATCGGTCTCGGTCACCTTTTCTTTTCCCACGCGCGCCAACACGCCCTCGTTCCGGCGGCACCCCGCCGCGATGACGCTCAGCGCGATCAGGAGATAGATTCCACGTCGGTTCATGTGTCTTTGTCCTCTCGGTCCGTTGATAAAATCACGTGCGGGATATGAAATCATATTTACTCCATCGTTGACAAGAAATTTCTCGTCCAGGACAGGAGATCCTCGTCGGGCAGGGGACAGATCCTCATTCCGTCGGGCGGGCCGGGCAGGAACGCGATGGAATCCCCGTGTCTTTCGAGCTGGGCCGCCACGAATTTTTCAGACAGCACCGCATCCTTCCGGAAGCGGATCTCCAGCCCCTCCTGGAAAACGGCCACATGGGAGACCTTCCGGGAACGGGCCAGGTGCCTGACTTCGGCCACCTGGAACAATTTCTCGGCGGGGACGGGAAGTTTTCCGCACCGGTCCTCCAGTTCCTCCCGTAAACCGCGCCATTCCGAAGGAGTGGCGTCGATCAGCCGGCGATAGAAGGCGATCCGTTCCGATTCGGACGGGAGATAGTCCGGCGGAATATAGGCCGACAGGGGCAGTTCGAGCGACACGTCGGGCTCCGTCCGGGTCTCCACCGCTTCGCCCTTCTGCCGCTTGATCTCATCGCCGAGCAACTGTCCGTAGAGGTCCAGCCCCACGGCGTTCACGAACCCGTGTTGTTGCGGTCCGAGGAGGTTTCCTGCCCCGCGGATCTCCATGTCGCGCAACGCCAGACGGAACCCGGACCCCAGTCCGGCGAACTCCTTGAGAGCGGTCATTCGTTTGCGCGCCTCCTCGGAGAGGTCCCCGTCGGGGGAATAGAACAGGTAGCAATAAGCCTTCTGCCGTTCCCGGCCCACCCGGCCGCGCAACTGGTAGAGCTGGGCCAATCCGAAATCCTCGGCTTGTTCCACGATCAGCGTGTTGACCGACGGGATGTCGAGCCCCGATTCGACGATGGAGGTGGCCAGGAGCACCGCGTGTTTCTTGTGGAGGAAATCCCACATCA
Source organism: Elusimicrobiota bacterium (assembly GCA_022709755.1). Lineage (GTDB taxonomy): Bacteria > Elusimicrobiota > Elusimicrobia > FEN-1173 > JAKLIF01 > JAKLIF01. The sequence continues at coordinate 457,822 of JAKLIF010000001.1, forward strand.
CCTTTTCAAGGGCGGCGCCGGTCATCTGGCCATGGGCGATCCCCACCGGAGACATCCCCTTGCCGCCGGGCTTCGAAGCGGGGTCCACCGTCTCCTCGACCAGCTTTTCGAGCCATTTCCGCTTGGATTCGAGCGTGCGGATCTGGTTGAACACGTAGAACACCTGCCCGCCCCGCTGAAGTTCCTGGGCGACGGCGTCTCGGACCAACTTCTCGTCGAACGGGCCCGCGTAGGTGGCCACGGGCAGACGCCCTTCCGGAGGCGTCTCGATGACAGACAATGTCTTGAGCCCGCCCAAAGACGAGGCCATCGTTCGCGGGATCGGCGTGGCCGACAGGGACAACACGTCCACCGTCTCGCGGAACGCCGTCATCCGCTCCTTCTGACGGACGCCGAAGCGGTGTTCTTCGTCCACGATGACGAGTCCGAGGTTCTTGAACTGGATATCCGGCGACAGGAGCCGATGGGTGCCGATGACGATGTCGATGACGCCCCGGCGGATGTCCTGAATGATCCTCTTCTCGTCGGCCGGTTTGGCGAAGCGAGAGAGCACGGCCACCGACACCGGATAGTCCGCGAACCGGTCGGCGAACGTGCGGCCATGCTGTTCGGCCAGGATGGTCGTCGGGACCAGCACGGCCACCTGTTTATTGGAAGCCGCCGCCTTGAACGCCGCCCGCATCGCCACTTCCGTCTTTCCATATCCCACGTCGCCGCAGACCAAACGGTCCATCGGGCGCGGGCTCATCATGTCCGACTTCACCTCGGCGATGGCTTTCGCCTGGTCCCGCGTCAACTCATAGTAAAAACCGTTCCCGAACTCCTTCTCGATGTGGGAATCCGGAGAGAAACTGGTGCCCGTCTGCAAGGCCCTCTTGGCGGCCCGTTCCAGCAGGTCCGCCGCCAACGCCGCCACCGATTCCTGAACACCCTGTTTGATCCGTTCCCAGGACGCCGTATCCAGCGACGATAAACGCGGCATCTTCCCCTCCATCCCGCGGTATTTCTGGACCTGCCTGAACTCGAAGAGGGGGACGAAGACCCGGTCACCCCCTTTGTATTCCAGCCGGAGGTAGTCGGCCTCCGTGCCGGCCGCGGTGACCCGTTGCAATCCGCGGTAACGGCCGATCCCGAACCGCTCGTGAACCACGAAATCGCCGGCCTTCAATTCCACCACGTCGGCGATGGCCTCTCCGCCCGAAAACTTCGGCAGTCTCAAACGCCGGCGAGGACGCTTGAACACCTCGCCGTTGGAGAGGAGGACCCTCTGGCGGGACGGATCGACGAACCCCTTCGTGAGCGGGCCCAGAGGCAGACCGATCTGCCCGCTCTCAAAAAATTTCTCCAGCCGATGGTCGTGTTCCAACACCATCTCCTTCAACCGCTCTTGTTCGCCGGCATTCTGGCAGAAAACGGTCACGCGGTATCCCCGGGACATCCATTCCCGCACGTGTTGGACGAACACGGTGAAACGGGTGACGGCTTCGACGGAGGTGGCGACGCCCACCGTCTCGAAGGGCGGCAGCGAGAGGAACGGGACGGTGATGTCCGGATGGCCCAGATCATCCCGGAGGAGGCGGTACCCCTCCAAGGAGACATCCTCTCCGGACGGATGGGACTGGTAGAGCACGGAGGGGGCGGAGGCGTCCGGAGAACGATCGGAAAGGTAATCGAGGAGCGTGGCGCCGGAAGGACCGGGCGCCATCGGAAGGATGGAGACGCCGTCCAGATACGCGCCGGACCGCTGGGTCAGCAGATCGACAGAACGGATGGATTCCACCTGATCCATCGGCCAGAGGATGCGCACCGGTCCCGCACCGCCCGGCGACCACACGTCCAAAACCTCGCCGCGCACGGCCAGCTCGCCGACGGCCTCGACGGTATCCGTCCGTTGATATCCGCACTGCGACAAGTGGGCCAGGAAGAGGGAACGGTCCAACCGGTCGCCGGGTTTCAAGAAGCGTTGAGAACCATCCAGGTCTTTCGGGGAAGGAAGGGGGTCTTTGAGCGCCTCCGCAGAGGCCACCAGGAAACGGGCCTTTCCCGCCCGCCAGCGAGAGAGGGCCACCGTCCGTTCACCGGGTTCAGGATCGGAAAAACATCCGACGGACGGGTCGGCTCTTTGATCGGGATTGAATCCGGAGTGTATCGCCCGAAGATCGTCGGCCAGATCCTGAGCGGCCTCGTCCGTGGCGGCCACCAGGAGCCACTTTTGAAAAACGTCCCTGTTGTTCCAGATCCACCACGCTTCCCCGCCGACCGACAGTCCGCCGATCCGGAACGGTCGTCCGGCGGCGTTCAATCGTTTTAAGTCGAGGAGATCGGATCCGGTGTCGCTCATTTGCATTCAGTTCGAAACTATGGGAAAATGGGGTGATGACAATGGGACACTCGGATGTATAGGGTCACTCGGCACATCACATTCTGCTACGGCCACCGGTTGCTGAACTATTCTGGGAAGTGCCGTCACCTGCACGGCCACAACGGCCGAGTGGAGATCGTGCTGGCGTCCCGCACGCTCGACGCGCGAGGCATGGTCACCGACTTCCACGTCATCAAGGAAAAGATCCAGACCTGGATCGACAAGAATTTCGACCATCGATTCCTTCTGCGCGGGGATGACCCCATCCTCCCCACGCTCCGGCGTTTCAAGGAACCGGTCTACCTCTTCAAGGAAAACCCGACCGCCGAGGTGATCGCCCGGGAGATCTATCTCCAGGCCCAAAAAAAGGGGCTTCCCGTCGAACGCGTCACCCTCTGGGAAACCGATAAATCCTCCGCCACCTACGGCGAGGCATAAATTCTCATCTCAATCGAATACACCGGTAGTGACTGTTTACCATACTCATTTCTGGAAACACCCCTGCTATATAAATCGAGAGAAATGGCGTTTTTTGTGGAATGCGGATTTCTGGAATCAATTTTATAAACTCTTCAAATGACGTAACATTCGGGTAGATACCGATAATAAGAATGCAATTTTGTCCGCAATCCTTTTGACATTTATCATCTATGATACTGCTTATATTCTTTACTAGAGATAAATCTGAATTACAACCAACCCAGTCTCGAGAAAACTTTGGATTCCACTCAAATTTAGCATGCTTTCCGTCATCATAATATGCTGTGGTTACTTCAAGAAATATTTCCGATTTATCATCTATAAACACAAGATCGGGAGGATCTTCCCCACGACGATCAAAAGAATAATTAGTACCGTTATTTTTGTTATACCAACAAACAAAATCTTCTCCTATTTTTTTCTCATCTTTAAAATTCATAAATACCCATACAAAAATCTCATTTTTCCATCTCTTCACCCCATCCGGTCGATCTCCACGGCAGTCCAGGCGATCCCGGGCAGGACCTTTTTCCGGACGCGGACGGTCACACTCCTCACCCGCGACGTCTCCAAGACGAGTTGAGACACCCGCTCCGCCACCCTCTCGATGGTCCGGCACGACATCTTCCCGAGAGCGAACCGGATCTTCAGAGCCAACGCCGCATAATCCACCGTGCAGGACAGATCGTCCTTGACCCCGGCCCGCCTCAGCGAGCGGCAGCGGGCCTCCACGTCGATGTGGATCGGTTGGACGCGCGAGCGCTCCTGCGGAGTGCAGCCCACCCGCATCCTCACCACCATGTCCTGTATGATGATCTTATCCATCCAACGATCTCCGTTCCGGGGAATGGTGTCTACTGGAACTTCCTGGCCAACAGGCGCAACCGGAGGGCCACGAAGAACGCGCCCGCGACCAACACGCCGTAGAGGATCTTCCCCCAACGTTCCTGGATGAAGCCCATCAGGGGCGGCATCAGGATGAGGAACAGGAGGATGAACAGAAGACTGAAGATGATCACCTGAAACGCCTGCTTAATTTCCCGGTCCAATGTATGTCTCCTTGAGTTTCCGGATCTCGTCCAACACGCGGTTCGAAAAATCCTGGTATTCCTCGTCTTCTCGGACGGTGATCGGCGTGCCGAAACAAAGCCAGACGGGCTGGAACGTCGTCAAACGACCCGTGTTGTGGACGTAGACCGGCAGGACCTGCACCCCTGACTTTTTGGCCAACATCCCGATCCCCGGTTTGGCGCGTCCGAGTTTGCCGGTCTTCTGGCGGTGTCCTTCGGGGAACATGATCAGACCTCCGCCGGCCTGCAGCAACCGCTGGGCGTTCTTGAAGGCGCTGATGTCGTGCTCCATCCGGTTCACGGGGAACGCATTCACCTGCCGGATGAGCCAGCCGAAGACCGGCACCTCGAAAAGCTCCTGTTTGGCGAAGAAATAGATCATCCGACGGATCATGCACCCGACCAACGGCGGGTCGGCGTAGGACACGTGGTTGGAGGCGACGATCAGCCCGCCCTCCATCGGCACGTTCTCCAGCCCGCGCACCCTCAATCTCCAGACGAGCCTGAACGCGGTGCGGAACAAGAACTGTCCCGACCGGAACAAGATGCGCTGGTGCAACCGGCGATGGAGCAACTCGTGGATCATTCGGACTGAAGGGCTTTCTCCAAGATGACGCGGGCCACCTGGTCCAAAGTGAGCCGGGTGGAATCCACCACGATCGCGTCGTCGGCGACGCGCAGCGGGGAGATCCCGCGGGTGCGGTCCTTGAAATCCCTCTTCCGGATGGCCTCCGCGATGGCGCGCAGGCTGACCCGTTCGTTCTTGGCGCGGAGTTCGCGGTAACGGCGGCGCGCCCGTTCCATGGGGGACGCGTCCAGATAGAATTTCAGGTCCGCGTTCGGAAAAACGGCGGTGCCGATGTCTCTCCCTTCCATCACCACTCCCCCCCGACGGCCCATCTGGCGCTGGAGGTCGCGAAGCACCCGGCGCACACCCTGCACGGCGGCCAGCGTGTTGGTCATGCTGGTCACCTGCTGGGAACGGATCATCGCAGTGACGTCCTTCCCGTCGGCCAGAACATGGAAAACGCCGTTCTTGGGCCGGAAGGTGAGCCGCGTCTTCCGGGCCAGGCGCGTGAGGTCGTCCGGTTTCTGAAAAGAGGTCCCGGTCTCGAGGGCCTTCCAGGTGAGGGCGCGGTACATGGCGCCCGTGTCGATATAGATGTATTTCAGTTCGGTCGCCACGATCTTGGCGATGGTCGATTTCCCGGCGCCGGCCGGACCGTCGATGGCGATGACGAGTTTTTTCTTCATACGACGCGGTTCCTCAATTTTTCAAGATCGTCCCAAAAGGTCGGGAAGGAAATATCCACACAATCGGCGTTCTGGATGACGGTCTCGCCCCGGGCGATCAATCCCGCCACGGCCAACGACATGGCCATCCGGTGGTCTTCGAACGAGTTCACGGTCGCCCCGATCAACGGGGTCGGCCCCTCGATCACCAGACCGTCCGGCCTTTCCTCGATGTGCGCGCCCATCTTCCTCAATTCCGTCGTGCAATGGGCCAACCGGTCCGATTCCTTGACGCGCAGTTCCTGGGCCCCGCGGATCTCCGTGATCCCTTCCGCCTGGGTCGCCGCCACGGCGATGATCGGGATCTCGTCGATCAGGCGTGGCATGATCTCCGGTTCGATCTTCACGGATTTCAAAGGGCTGTGTGTCACCAGAAGGTCCGCGATCGGTTCCCCGCCGATGACGCGCTGATCGTTCCTCTTGATGAGGACGCCCATCTGTTGCATCACCTCGAGAAGGCCGTCCCGCGTGGGATTCACCCCGACGTTCCTCAAGAGGACTTCCGAGCCCGGCAACAGGAGGCTGGCGACGATGAAGAAGGCGGCGCTGGACAGGTCGCTGGGCACCACCCATTCCCGGGGTTGAAGGGATTGACCTCCCCGGATGCCGACGCGCGTGCCCTGGATGTCCAGTTGGATCCCGGCGGCGCTCATCATGCGTTCGGTATGGTCCCGTGACTGATAGGGTTCCTCGACCACCGTCACTCCGTCGGCGTAGAGTCCCGCCAGGAGGACGCAGGATTTCACCTGGGCGCTGGCCACCGGCGTCTTCCATTCCATCGCATCCAGGGGCCTTTTCCCCTGGATGACCAGCGGCGCAAACTTGTTGTCCTGGGCGCGCACTTGGGCGCCCATCTGGCGGACAGGCAACACCACGCGGTCCATCGGACGGCGCGACAAGCTGGCGTCGCCCATCAAGGTAACTTCGAACGGCTGACCCGACAAGACGCCCGTCAACAAGCGCATGGTCGTGCCGGAGTTCCCGCAATAAACCGATTCGGCCGGGCGTTCCAGCCCGTTCATGCCCTTGCCGAGGATGATCCAATCTCCCCGACGGTCGGTCTCCATGCTGACACCCAGCGAGCGGAACGCCTCGGCGGTCCGTTCGCAGTCGTCGGCGATCAACGGTCGGACCACGCGGGACGGCCCGGAGGCCAGGGACGCGAAGATGACGGCCCGGTGCGTGATCGATTTATCCGGCGGGGGGATCAGTTCCCCTTTCAGGTTCCCGGCCGGATGGATGATTCGTGATGTGGTCGTGACAGTCATATCAGTGGGATCGGCCCAGCCGCCGGCGCGCGTGTTGCGCCCGGGACAATTCAGAGACGGGCCATCCTTTCCTTTCCAGATCGGTCATGACGGAGCGGAACAGACGCGACGCGTTCATGACTTCTTTTTTATTCATCCGAAAAATGGCGTTCCATTGCCGCGGGTCCGCTTCGGCGACGCGCGTCATGTCTTTAAAACTGCCGGCGGCCAAACTCCAAAAACGAGGATCCCCCCCGGACACGCGACGGGCCGTCAACATCAACGAATGGGCGGCCAGATGCGGCAGATGGCTGATGAACGCGACCCATCGGTCATGGACTTCCGGGCGGAGGATCAAGGGCCGGGCTCCCACGCGCCGCCAAAATCGTTGTGCCTTCAAAACGGCTTTCTTCGGCGTCCGGCCCGTCGGAGTCAGGACGCAGACCGCGCCCCGGTACAGACCGGCTTTGGCGTGGGCCACGCCCGTCTTCTCGGAACCCGCCATGGGGTGTGTCCCCACGAAAGAAGCCACGACTTTCGCCGCCTTGAGCGAGATCTCCCCTTTGACGCTCCCGACGTCCATCACCAGACACTCCGGTTTCAACGCGGGGGCGATCCGACGGAGGAGCGGGAGGACGTCGTCCACCGGCGCGCAGAGGACGACGATGTCGGCTCCCCGGACCCCGGCGACGAGATCCGTCGTCCACTCATGGATGGCTCCGTGGAGACGGGCCTTTTTCAGACGGCCCGGATGACGACCGATCCCGATGAGGCGGCTCGACGAGTCCGCACGGCGCAGAGCCAGGCCGAGGGATCCCCCCATCAGCCCCACCCCGACGATCGCGATGCGTTCCGTCTTCCTCACCCTGTCTCCCGGTCTCAGAGGGTCCGCCCGAGCGCCTCGGCGATGGCCTTCAACTCTTTCATCAACTGAGCCATATGGACCGGCAACAGCGCCTGATGCGCGTCGGAGAGCGCCATCGCCGGATTGGGATGGACCTCCACGATCACGCCGTCGGCCCCGGCGGCCAGACTGGCCCGAGTCATGGCGGGGATATAATCCCGCACTCCCACGCCGTGGGACGGGTCCACGAACACCGGCAGATGGGACAGGTGTTTCAACACGGGCACCGCGTTCAGGTCGAGGGTGAACCGCGTGGCCGTCTCGAAAGTGCGCAACCCGCGTTCGCAGAGGATGATGTTGTGGTTCCCCCGGGAGGCGATGTATTCGGCGGACATCAGCCATTCCTCGATGGTGGTGGCCATACCCCTTTTCAGCAGGACCGGTTTTTTGGAACCCCCCACTTCTTTCAGAAGTTCGAAATTCTGCGAGTTGCGGGCCCCGATCTGGAAGATGTCGGCGTATTTCTCGATGAGTTCCACATGCCGTGGATCCATGACTTCGGTGATGAAGGGAAGACCGGTCGCCTCGCGCGCCTCGGCCATATACCCGAGCGCCTTCTCGCCGTGTCCCTGGAAGGCGTACGGAGACGTGCGCGGTTTGAACGCTCCGCCGCGCAGCACCTTCACTCCCATCTTCTTCAACTCGCGCGCCACGTGCATGATGTTCTCCCGGGTATCGACGGAACAAGGCCCGGCCATCACCACGCATTCCTTCCCGCCGATCTTGAAACCGCCCATATCGATGATCGTGTCTTCCTTTTTGAAGACGCGGCTGACCACTTTATAGGGTTTGGAGATCGGAGTCACCACCTCCACGGCCTCCATCGTCTCGAAGACTTCCTTATGGGAGATGGCCTTGTTCCCTTCGCCGATCACACCGATGACGACGTGCTCGGCCCCCTGGGACAGATGGGGAGTGAACCCCAGCTCCTTGATCTTTGCCAGGACCTGATCGACGTCTTTCTTCTTAACGCCCGTCTTGAGTGTGAGTATCATGGTTTCGAGTAGACCCCTTTCAACGCTTTCAAGAACAAATCATTCTCCTCCGGCAGTCCGAGGGTCACTCGGATGTGTCGAGGAAGACCATATTCATCCAGGGGGCGGACGATCACGCCTTCCCTGAGGAGCGCCTGGAATACCTCTTCTCCCCGTCGCGGCGACACGTCCAGGAGGAGGAAATTCCCGGCGGACGGGGTCCACTCGATCTTCATCGACTTCAGGACCTTCGCGACCCGGGCCTTCTCCTTCTCCACCAGTTTCACCGTCTTTCGCACGTGGGCGTCATCGTCCAAAGCGGCTTCCGCCGCGGCCTGGGCCGCCGACGACACGTTGAAAGGAGGCCGGACGCGGTCCAACGTCTGAACGATGTCCGCAGGCGCCACGCCGTATCCGACGCGCAGCCCGGCCAGACCATAGATCTTCGAGAAGGTCCGGAGCGTGATCAGCCGGCGGCCCTTCCTGAAATAGTCGATGGAATCCGGGTAGTCCTTCCGGACGCGCGCGAACTCGAAATAGGCCTCGTCGATCACCGGGAGAACGGAATCCGGAAGCCGCCCGAGGAAATCTTCCACCTCGGAGGCGGTATTATACGTTCCCGTCGGGTTGTTGGGGTTCGCCACGAAGACGAACTTGGTCCGAGGGGTGACGGCCGCCGCCAGAGCGGACAGATCATGAGTCAAATCCTTCATCGGGACGGAGACGACACGGCTCCCCATCAGTTGACCCGCCATGGCATAGCGGATGAAGGCGCACTCGGAAACGACGATGTCGTCCGCCGGGCGCAGGTAGGTCTTGCCGAGCAACTCGATCAGTTCGTCCGACCCCGCTCCCAGGATGACCTCTCCGGTCTTGACCCCCAGACGACGGCTCAAGACCTCTCTCAGTCGCGTGCTGTTCCCGTCGGGATACAGGTGCATCTTGGAGGAGGCGCGGCTCAGAGCCGACTGCGCCTTGGGGGACGGACCCAAGGCGTTCTCGTTGGACGCCAGTTTCACGACCCGTTTCAGTCCCAATTCCCGTTTGACCTGGTCGATGGACTTCCCGGGCCGGTAGGGTTCGAAATGCTCTATCTCTTTTCTCGGTTCAAACATCCGTCTCAATCCCCTCTCGGATAACTTCCCAAAACCTTCAGGAAAACGCAGTTCGTCTCCAGCTTCTCGATGGCCTTCTTGACCTTGGGATCGGCGATGTGTCCCAGGAGGTCGATGAAGAACACATATTCCCACGCCCGCTTCTTGGTGGGACGCGATTCGATCTTCGTCAGGTTCAATCCGGACTCCTTGAACGGGATCAGCATGTCATGCAAGGCGCCGATCCGGTCCTTGATGGAGAACAGGATTGAGGTCTTGTCCTTTCCGGAAGGATCCGCCATTTTCTTCCCGATGATCAGGAACCGCGTGGCGTTGTTGGTGGAATCCTCGATCCGGTCCGCCAGGATGGTCAGGTGATAGATCTCCGCGGCCAAGGGACTGGCGATGGCGGCGGCGGTGGCGTCCAGGGCGGCCTGAGCCGCGGCGTCCGCCGTGGACGCCGCATCGTGGATGCGAACCGACGGCAGATGCGCCTCGAGCCAGCGGCGGCATTGAGCCAGGGCGTGAGGGAACGAATAGAGGGACCGGATCTTCTTGAGGTCTTCCTGGGACGCCATCAGACACTGGGAGATGGGTTCTTCCCTCTCGGCGCAGATGAGCAGGTCAGATCCCATGAACATGTCCAAGGTGTGGTTCACAACGCCCTCCGTCGAGTTCTCGATCGGGACCACGCCGTAATCCGCCCGCTCCTTAGAGACGTCGTCGAACACGTCGGCGATGGATTTGGCCGGGATGTATTCCGCCGACTTCCCGAAATGTTTGATGGCCGCCTGATGGGTGAAGGTGGCTTCCGGACCGAAATAGGATATGGTCAGTTTCTTCTGCAGGGAACGGCAGTGGTTGATGACGGTGTAGAAGATGTCCTCGACGGAGTCCGCGGTCAGCGGCCCCGGATTGGACGCGGCCAGCCGTTCCAGGATGGCCGACTCCCGGTTGGACGCGTAGATCTGTTCGTTCTGTTTGGCCTTAATCTCGCCGATCTTCTTCGCCACCGACGCCCGTTCATTCAACAAGCGGAGGAGTTGGTCGTCCACCTTGTCCACCTGCTGCCTCAACCCATCCAATCGATCATCCTTTTTTTTCATGGCCGATTCCTTTCATGATCAACGCGCACATCCGTTTCCGCGTCTTGTCCCGTCTGTAAGAGTGAAACCGCCGGTCGTGCACCGTGCAGAAGGGCGCGACGCAAAAATTCTTGGGCAAAACTCCGCATCCCATCGCCTGGCTCCGGAGGACGGCCGACAGATCCAACCGGAAAGACCCGGGCCGGTCCGCCAGGGCCCGGAGCGCAAAGGGATATTTTCCGAACGCGCGGGCGGTATCTTCCCGCACTTCATAACAGCAGGAACGCGCGTGGGGGCCCAGCGACACGAACACGCGTCGGATCTTCGTCCCGAACTGCCGGGCCATCCGCCGCAAGGCATTCGGCAGAATGCCTCCCACCGTCCCCCGCCAGCCGGCATGCAACAGACCGACGACCGAATGGTCCGGATCGACCACGTAGACCGGCACGCAATCGGCCGACATGATCGTGAGCGCGGTCCCGGGATCCCGCGTCAGATAACCGTCCGTCTCTCCGAAGATCCGGACTCCCGGCGCGTAGCGGACCGTTTCCACGCCGGTCCCGTGCACGCGGTCCCCTCCCACGACGGAAAAGGGGACATCGGATCGTTGGCCGCGCCGAACCTGAAAACCCCTGAAAAACCCGTGAAAATCGCGGGCATCGGCCATGTCTCCCTGTCCGCCGGACGTGAAACAGTGTTCCACACCCGGCCAACGGTCGAAACAATCGTCACGGAACCCGGCGCCAGCTTTTCTCCACATCGCGGCGGCTCAGGAGGGCACGTAGAACTTATTCGCGTCTCCGCCGGACTCGATCCCCCGCAAGGCCAGTAATATCTCCTCGGGATTCGACGCGGCGGCCTGGGCCTCTTCCAGCGAGATCTTGCTCTCGTTGTGCAATTTCAGAAGGGCCTGGTTGAACGTCTGCATGCCGTAAAATTGTCCCTGCTTCATGGCCGGCCCGATGTCCGTCATATTGTTCTCCTGGATCGCCTTCCGGATGAGCGGGGTGGCCACCAACACCTCCACCGCCGGCACCCGGGCCGATCCATCGGCTCGGCGGATCAACCGCTGAGACACGATCCCCTGGAGCGTATCGGCCAACTGAAACCGGATCTGTTCCTGCTGATGCGGCGGAAAGAGGTCCACGACGCGGCTGACGGACTGGATCGTGTCGGTGGTGTGCAGCGTCGAGAGCACCAGGTGGCCCGTCTGGGCGGCCGTCAGGGCGGCAGCCACCGTCTCCAGGTCCCGCATCTCGCCGACGAGGATCACGTCCGGATCCTGCCGCACGACGTGTTTGAGCGCCTCGGCATAGGTCAGCGTGTCCTGTCCCAGCTCCCGCTGGCTCACGATGGCTTTCTTGTCCGCATGCAAAAATTCGATGGGGTCCTCGATTGTCACGATGTGGCACGACCGGGCCGCGTTGATGGCATCCACCATGGAGGCCAGCGTGGTGGACTTCCCGCTGCCGGTCGTCCCCGTCACCAGGATCAATCCCCGGCGCGACTCGGCCAGTTTCCGAACCACCGGCGGAAGCTGGAGGTCCTCCACCGTCGGGATGTCGGCCGGCACGGCTCGCACGGCGATATCGAGGAGACCTCTCTGCTGATAGATGTTCACTCTGAAACGCCCGAACTCGGGCACGCTGAACGCCAGATCCACCTCGAGCCGCTCGCTGAAAATCTTCTTCTGCCGGTCGTTCATCAACGAAGAAACAAGGTCTTGAACCTCCTGGGACGTCATCCGGACTCCGGAGCGGCTCTGATCCAACTGTCCCAATATCCTCAAGCGCGGCCGTCCCTCCGAACGGATGTGCAGGTCCGACGCTCTCCGTTCGATGACTTCCTTCAATAGCCCGATGAAGACGGGGGAATGTTCCATGTCAATGCAACTTCTCGCACTTCCGGCGCAGGTAGGCCGGGCGGAGAAGTTCCGTTCCGGTGGAGGGAGTCACCGGGCGCGGACCCTTGGCGGGTTCCCCTTCCGGGCCGTCGACGGGACGGAGGAGCCGACGGCGCGTCTGGGACGCGCGGACCGGCGGAAACCCCGTAGCGATCACGCGGATCTGAACGCAATCGTCCAGAGAATCGTCGACCACATGCCCGTAGAAAACGTGCGCATCGGGACTGATGGAGTTCCGGATGTAATCCATCGCCTCCCGCACTTCAAAAAGGGTGACGTCCTTGTTCCCCATGATGTTGATGAGGACCCCCTTGGCCCCGTCGATCGAAACGTTCTCGAGCAACGGGGAATGGATGGCCTGTTTGGCCGCGATGAGGGCCCGGTCTTTTCCGCGCCCCTCGCCCATGCCCATGAGCGCCTCGCCGGATCCCAGCATGATGCTCCGCACGTCGGCGAAATCCACGTTGACCATGCCCGGACGGGTGATGACGTCGGTGATGGCTTGAACGGCCTGGCGCAACACGTCGTCGGCCTTCCGGAACGCCGCCAGGATGTTCGTCTTTTCGTCGATCACATCGTAGAGCCGTTCGTTGGGGATGGACAACAGCGTGTCCGCGTATTTACGGAGTTCGGCAATGCCCGCATCAGCTTGATTCCGGCGGACGGGCCCTTCAAACTCGAACGGGCGGGTGACGACGGCGACGATCAGCGGAGCGGGGTTCAACTCGCGGGCGATCTGAGCCACGTATGGAGCGCTGCCGGTCCCCGTGCCGCCTCCCATGCCGGCCGTAACGAAGACCATGTCCGCTCCGACCAGAACCTCCCGGATCCGGTCACGGCTCTCTTCGGCGGCCTGTCTTCCGACGGCGGGATTCCCGCCGACTCCCAGTCCCCTCGTCAACCGCTCCCCCAATTGGAGTTTGACGGGCGCCTTGTTTTTTCGAAGCACCTGGGAATCCGTGTTGGCCACGATGAACTCCACGTGGGACACGCCCGCCTCGATCATCCGGTCGACGGCGTTTCCCCCGCCGCCGCCCAGTCCGACGATGCGGATGACCGCCGGCTGATCCGTCAACTCTTCCGTGAACTTGATTCGAACCATACGTTGTTTTATCCTCGATGAAATGATTAAAACATATCCCCGAAGTAACTGCGGACCTTCTGCCAGGCGCCGGTCTTCTTGGCCGACCGATGGCTCCGCGACCAATCCCCGGTGTGCCGGTAATGGAGAAGACCGACCGCCGTGGCGTAACTGGGATGGGCAACGATGTCGGCCGGCCCATGCACGTCGTGGGGCACTCCCAGACGGACCGGCAGTTCCAAGATCTGTTCCGCCGCCGCCGAGAGGCCGGTCAGGAGCGAACCGCCCCCGGTGAGAACCACCCCGCCCGCCGAGACCTGTTCCGCGTAATTGGAATTCTGCAGCTCCTCCTGGATCAACATGAAGATCTCCTCCACGCGAGGGGCGATGTAATCGAACAGGAGGTGCCGACGGATCGTCTTCGGTGTGCGTCCATCCACGCCAATGTATTCAATCTCCTCGTCCACATCCCCCTGCGCGAACTCGCGGCTGGCCGCGCCGTAGCGCTCCTTGGTCTGCTGGGCCTGAAGGATGGAGGTGCGGAGGGCGTGGGCCAGGTCGTGAGTGATGGCGTCGGCCCCGATGGGCAGTTCTTTGGTGAACCGGATGCTCCCTTCGGTGTAGATGGCCATGCTGGTGCTCTGACCTCCCATGTCGATGAGGAGGCATCCCAAGTCCTTCTCCTCGGCCGTCACCACCAGATCGCCGACTGCCAACAGGGCGTAGAGGGGTTCCTCCACTTCAAAACCCGCATTGGCCACCGCCTTCCAGATATTGTTGAGATGGTTTGACGACGCCGTGACGATATGGACGTCCACCTCCAGGAGGCCCGCCTCCATTCCGATGGGATCCGGCACGCCGTTCTGCCGGTCCAAGATGAAATCCTGCGGGATCACGTGGACGATCTCCCGGTCCGCGGAGATGGGGACCGCTTTCGTGTTCTCGATGACGTGGTCCCTGTCCTCGACGGTGATCTCCTTGTCGGTGCGGGCAATGTTGAGGGCCCCGTGGTGGTTGAAGGTTTGTATGTGGGAACCCCGGATACCGATATAGACGTTGTGCACCGCGCCGGACATGGACACCTTCTCTTCGGTCTCTTCGAGGACGCGTGAAATGGCGGACGCTGTCTCCGCGATATTGATGACGACGCCGGCCTTCACGCCCTTGCAGGCGCGCCGACCTCCGCCCAGGATCTCAATCGCCTGAGTCACCGGGTCCCTCTGTCCGACGACACAAACCACCTGAGCACTTCCGACATCCAAACCCGCTATGATTTCTGGTTTACCCATTCTCGGTCCTTTCCCCGCGGCTTCACGACGATCCGACGGTCATCCACGAAACGGGCGTATTCCACGCCCGACGGTTTCAGAATCTCGTCGGCCAAAACCCTCTCCAAGCGTTCCGCTTTTTTCCGGAACGTCTCCTTCTGCAGCCCCCCCCAGAAAACCTCCGTCCCATCCTGGAGGAAGAACCAGACCTCGTCCGGCGACACAATTTTAATCTTTCGGATGCGGTTCGTCCAATCCAGCGGGAGCAACCGGATCTCCTTGAACACCCGGAAGACGGTCGAAAAATAACGGTGCGGGGCCCCCTCCACCAGCATCGGGATCCGCTGGACATCCCATTCCGTGCCGCGGATCGGAAAGACGACCCCGTCCTCGTCGACGCCTTTCCACCGGTTCTTGTCCACGGAACAGGCCAACGGGATCCGGCGGACCGCCTTCACGTGCACCGAACGATCCCAACGGCGGACCACCCGGATCTGTTTCAGCTCGGGAAAATCCTCCGTCAAGTTCTTCTCGAGCGTCGCCGACGAATACCTGAAGAAATGGTCCCCCGGCGTCAGCGAGAACTGGCGGACGAGGTCGGGAGGCAACGCCGGATCGAACGTCACCGCCTGGACCCTGAAATAAGGGGATTCAAGCCAGAACTTATAGGCGTATGTCCCTCCGGCCACGATCAACCCGGCCACGCCGATCCACAACGACCACAGACAACAGGCGTAGAGAAAAAGTCCGAACCGGTAACGGACGTTCTTCTTCCGCAGACTGACGCGATGACGGCGGCGGGCCATACCCGTCAGGAACGCCGGAGCCCGCGCAGGATCTCCAGGATCAGGTCGTCAAAACCCAATCCGGCGGCGCGGGCCGCGTCCGGGAACAAAGACGTCTGTGTCATCCCCGGCAAGACATTCACTTCCAAAACGGTGGGACGGCCCGACGCCGGCACGATCAGGTCCACGCGCCCCAAATCGCGGCAACCGAGCGCATCGAAGGCGCGGAGCGCCAAGACCTCCGCCCGGCGGATCACTCCTGCCGGCAATCGCGGCGGTATCAGATGCCGGGAACCGCCGGCCGCGTATTTCGAATGAAAATCGTAGAAGGCGTGTTGCGGGACGATTTCGATGACCGGCAACACCCGACGGCCGAGGATCGCCACGGTGATCTCCGTGCCGCGGACATATTCTTCGACCAAGGCCTCCCGCTCGTAACGGAAAGACCGGCGGAGCGCGGCCTGAAAATCCCGCTTCCGTGTCACGACCGTCACTCCCAGCGCGGAACCCTGAGACGCCGGTTTGACGACGACCTCTTTGAACGGCATGGACGTCTCGCGAAACCGATCCCTCACCACCAGCCGCCAGCGCGGCGTGGGGATCCCCGCCGACTCGAATATCCTTTTGGCCGAGGGCTTGTGCATGGTCTGAGCGCACGCCAACACCCCGCTCCCCGTATAGGGGATCCGCATCATCTCCAGAAGACCCTGCACCGTCCCGTCTTCCCCGAAAGGACCGTGGAGGATGACGAACGCGGCCCCGATCCGGGACCGGCGGATCTGCTCGGGGAGACGCGGTGTGACGTCGATCCCGACACAAGGGATCCCCAGGCGACGGAGGGAAGCCAAGACCGCCGCGCCGCTCTTGAGCGAGATGGCCCGCTCCCCCGACCATCCCCCGTAGAGGACGCCGATCTTCTTCCGACCCAAGAATGAAATCGTTTTTTCCCTCACAGAATAAGAATCCGCCCGCGGCCTCATTCGCCCGCCAGGCGGACTTCCAACTCAAGTTCGACCCGGAACCGATCCCGCACCTTCTTCCGGACCTCGTCGATCAGCCCCCGGACATCGCGGGCCGTCGCTTTTCCACGATTGATGATGAAATTGGCGTGAACGGTCGACACTTCCGCGTCACCGATCCGGCGGCCCTTCAACCCCGCCTGTTCGATGAGACGGCCGGCCGACATCTCCGGAGGATTCTTGAAGATGCATCCGGCATTGTGCGTGCCCCAGGGTTGAGTGCGCGCGCGTCCTTCGAACTGTCGCCGGATTTTTCCCATGCTATCATTTTTGTCCCCCCGTCGCAATTTCAGCCCGACGCAAGCCACCCAACGACCCTGCAGGTTGGAGGACCGATAGGTGAAAACCAGATCTTTTTTCCCGAGGGTCTCCGTCTTCCCGTCCGGAGTGACGATGTCGACCGTCTCGATCCGGTCCCCGATGCGCCCCTCCGCTGTTCCGGCGTTCGTCATCAAGGCGCCGCCGACAGTCCCGGGAACACCCGCCAGGAATTCGACTCCTTCCAAACCGTTCTCCGCGCACCGGCGCGCCAAGACCGGCAACGAGACGCCGGCCCCCGCCGAGACCCGGTCCCCGTCCAGCCGGATCTCCTCCAATTCCCCCCTCAAACGCGCCACGACGCCACGGATCCCCTTATCCCCGACGAGGAGATTGCTCCCATGCCCGATGAAGAACACCGGGACGGACCGGGCGGACGACCAAACGGCCAGACGGCCCAAGGATTCCCTGCGATCGATATCGACCAGAAAATCAGCGGGACCGCCGATCCGGAAACTGGTATGGAGCGACAACGGTTCCTGAAACCGGATCGTCGAGGCGACATCCTCCAGTTCGATGGCCTGCAGGAAGAAAGGGCCCCACTTGCACACATCCCCGGCGCCCAGAGTCAGGAGGATGTCACCGGCCCGTCGGGACCGACGGAGGCTCTCGAACAGTTCCCTCGACGGCGCCCACGTCACGGGCACTTTTCTCCGTTTCATGAGCCCCGCCAGCGCCCGGCTGCTCACTCCCGCGATGGATTTTTCCCCGGCGCTGTAGATGTCCATCAGGAAAACTTTCGAGGCGTCCTTGAACGAATCGGCGAATTCCTTGGCCAATATCTTGGTACGCGAATAGCGGTGGGGCTGGAACAAGACCACCCGTCGGCGGTCGGGCCATCGTTCCCTCAACGCCTGCAGCGTCGCCCGGATCTCGGCCGGGTGATGCCCATAATCGTCGATGACGGTGATCCCGCCGGCCTCTCCCTTCCACTCCATCCGGCGGCCCACACCGCGGAAGGATGACAACGCCTCGGCGATCGTCGAGAAGGGAATGTTCAGTTCCAATCCCACGGCTGCCGCCGCCAGCGCGTTCAAGATGTTGTGTCGACCGGGCACGCTCCAGCGGATGGATCCCAGAACCCGGCCCCGGTGGACCACATCGAACGCGAAAGCCCCTTCTTGTTCGGCCCGGATCCGGACCGCCCTCAGTTCCGCTCCCTCCGAGATCCCATACGTGATCACCGGGCGACGGATCGACGGAAGCACGCGCCTCACTCCCGGATCGTCTCCGCAGGCCACGACGACGCCGTAAAAAGGGACCCGGTTGGCGTATTCCCCGAAACCGCGGTCGAGCGCCTTCATGGTCTTCCAATAATCCAAATGGTCGTTATCGATATTGGTGATGACGGCGATGGTCGGGGACAGTTTCAGGAAAGAACCGTCCGATTCGTCCGCCTCGGCCACCAGGTAGTCTCCCTTTCCCAGACGCGCGTTCGACCCCAAGTTCTGCAGGCGGCCTCCGATGACCACCGTCGGATCGAGTCCTCCCGCCTGCAACACCAGGGAGGCCAGGGATGTCGTGGTGGTCTTCCCGTGGGTTCCGGCGATCGTGACGGCGTATTTCATCCGGGCCAGTTCGGCCAACATCTCGATCCGGGGGATGACGGGGATGCTCCGGCGGACCGCTTCCACCACCTCCGGGTTGTCTCCCTGGACGGCGGTGGACGTCACCACCACTTGGGACTCGCCCAGATTGGCGGCGGCGTGCCCGATGCAGATCCGGGCGCCCAGGTCGGCCAAACGCCGGGTGACATCGCTCTCCTTCATGTCGCTTCCGCTGATCTTGTATCCGAGGTTCAACAACAGTTCCGCGATCCCGTTCATGCCGGAACCGCCGATCCCCACGAAGTGTATTTTTTGTATTTTTTTGAACATTCCCGTCCGGCCCGTTGAATAAGTGACTAAATAGCGTCTTATATAAATTCACAAGACTGTATCAATTTCCCCTCCAAAAATAAAGTGATTCCGATGGATCGGTGGGAGGAATCGAGGAAAAACCCTGGCGTCGTTGAACGGAAGGACGGCCTTCCCCGGAGAGGACGCAATCAATCCGCTCGGGTGAACTTGACCGCTTCCTGCAGGTCGGGGTCCGACAAGGGGGAGGGGTTGTAATAAACGGTCAACGTGACCGTCTCATCGGAACGCCGCGCGGTGATCACCTTCACTTTCTGGCAACGGCTTTCCAGGAGGCCGAAACGGTCCTTCAGGATCATCTCGCAAGGATCGGCCCGGACCGCTGACCCATAGATGCCCTCCACGACGATCAGATCGAACAGGGCCAGATAATCGTCGCATCGGCGATCGATGCTGTCGTCGAAACGCTCCCACAGCCGCTCGATCGGAGGACGATAGACTTCGATGGGGCAGGAATACCGGTGGGTGAGATAAATGAACCGGTGGGTCAATTCGGCATCCGATAAGAAGAGCAGGTTCACATCACCCGGGCGCTTTTCCAGGCTCGAGCAGAATGTTTTGAGCGTTTCGTGAAGTTCGTTCCCCAGGCCGATCCGGGCCGGGGCGCGGACCATGTAGTACAAACCGCACTCGCTGTAATTCCTTTCCGCGGTGAGGAAGTTGACGACATAAAATTTCCTGATGAACGAGAAGGACGGCGGGATCACCGGCCAGTAAGAGATGGCCAGATACCCCACTAACAGGTAGAGTCCCAACAGGCCGGATATCACCGCGCGGCCGGACTTCAAAGAAGCCAGGAACACTCCGTTCATGGGCATCACGAAGGCCAGGATGGGATAGATGAACCGTTCTTCCCTGTTGGTGAAAAGGGAATGAGCCGACAAGAGGAAAACCACGGAGAGCGGGAAAAAGAACCGCCGCGTGAACACGAAATACGCCAAGGAGACGGCGGAGAAAATGAACAGGACCGGACCCAATTGGTAGAGGAACAACCTCCTCATGTAAAACCATGGGACATCGATGTTGTCCTGTATATGGAAGCTCAGTTCCTTCACCTCGTTGAGTTGGAACTGCAATGACTGTAAGACCGTGGCTTTGGGTTCGAACCCATACCAGCCGAAACTGATAAAAAGGGCGACCGCGCCATACAAGCAGAAGTTTGCGAAGACCCGTCTCGACCTGAACCCGCCCTGTTGCACCGCTCCCCACAACAACCAGGCCAAGATGGGCATATAGAGCAGCAAGAAAGGCCGTTTGGTCATCAAACCCAAACCGGTCGCGAGTCCCAGTAAAACCGCATAGCCCGTCGACTGAAACCGCGGCTCGAGAGCCAAGGCCAGATTCAGCGCCAAGAGCGTGGCCACCGAAAAATCCACCATGAGGATCCGAGACTGCGCAAAGACAGTGGGCGTCAACGCCCAGAGAACGGCGGACCAGAGTCCCGCCGACGAACTCATCAGCTGCCGGCCGATCCAATAGATCGACACCAATCCGACGGCCATGTAGGCCATGTTGTTGATCAGGATGACGACTTCCTTATCCACCCCGGCCGACATGCTGACAGCCCCCGTCAGAAAATAGAGCGGCGGTTTCCAAGTCTCCCAAAACACCAGTTGGATGAAATAGTGGAACCAATCGGCGAGGAACGCGAATTGGGTCAGGTGGGTATGAATCCGGAAGATGGTCTTGTAGTTCAGGAGTGCATCGGACCGTATCTGCAACAGGCTGCACTTCAAAACGAGGTAATTGTTGAGTCCGCAGAAAAGCCACAGGATTCCCAGGACCAACACAACCCTCATCCGCTGAACGAACTTCACCGATCTTTTAATCATGCATTCACTGTCGTTTCTCCATCTCTGCCGCGCCGCTTTTCCGGCGACGGTCACGGAACATGGAATACATCCCCATTCCCTCACTCGTCCTTCTTTTCATCGTGTCGCGATTGGGTTTGTGCGAGAAGGGTAAGAATGGTAGAGTATAGACAATGGGGTTCCTCATATTAGCACAAAGTGTTTTCGATACGCAAAAATGAAACCATCAATGGAGCTTGATCATTCCGATTCCAGCCGGATCCTCATCATGACATGGCGAGGATTTTCCTCATGAGCATCCTGCGAGTGGCGCTGGCCCAGATCAATCCGACGGTGGGGGCCATCGAATCCAATGCCGAAAAGATCAAGGATTACGCCCTCCGTGCGAACGCGCGGGGAGCGCACATCGTCGTTTTCCCCGAATTGGCGTTGACGGGGTATCCGCCGGAGGATCTCCTATTCAAACCCCAGTTTCTCCGAGACGGATCGAGCCGGATCGCCCGGCTGGCCGAGCAACTTCCGCCGGAGATGGCCGCGATCGTCGGGTTCGCGGACCGGGACAAACGGGCTCCCTCGAAAATATTCAACGCGGCCGCGGTCATCCATCAAAACAGGGTGGCGGTCGTCTACCACAAACAGAACCTGCCCAATTACGGCGTCTTCGATGAACAACGCTATTTCACGCCCGGCGAATCCTCCCAAGTCCTCATCATCCAGAACGGCCTCATCGGTCTGACGATCTGCGAGGATATCTGGGCTCCCCGGGGCGCGGCCGACGACGAAGCCCGCCAAGGCGCACGCCTCATCTTGAACCTGTCCGCCAGCCCCTACCACGCCGGCAAATCCGAGGACCGTCTCCAGATGCTCCGCGAGCGCGTCAAAGAAACGCAAGCCATCTTCGCCTATTGCAACCTCGTCGGGGGACAAGACGAACTCGTCTTCGACGGATCCAGTCTCTTCATGTCCGAAGAGGGCCGCCTCCTGGCCATGGGCCGCGCTTTTGAGGAGGATTTGCTGATGCAGGACATCCCCTGGCCGCCCGCCCTCATCAACAAGCCGCTCGGCGAGCGCAAGGCCGTGCAGTTCACGTCCCTTCCTTTGAACCTGCCCTCCCCGTCGACCGCAGAGGAGCCCCGCCCCCCCGCGCCGGCCGCAGAGGACGTTGAAGAGATCTATTCCGCCCTCATGCTCGGCACCCGGGATTACGTCCTGAAAAACGGATTTCAAAAAGTGGTGGTGGGGTTGTCCGGAGGGATCGACTCCTCCCTGGTCGCCTGCATCGCCGTCGATGCCCTCGGGAAAGAGAACGTCATCGGCGTCACCATGCCGTCGCGGTTCACATCGTCGGAAACCCGGGGAGACGCCGAAGAATTGGCGAAAAACCTGGGGATCGAATTCCATGCCCTCGCGATCGAACCGCTCCAAGATCTTTTTTTGAAGAGTCTGGATCCGGTCTTCCGCGGAAAACCCCGGGACCTGACCGAAGAGAACCTGCAGGCGCGCATCCGGGGAGTCCTCCTGATGGCGTTATCCAACAAATTCAATTGGCTCGTGCTGACGACAGGGAACAAGTCCGAAGTATCCGTCGGTTACTGCACTCTCTACGGCGACACCGCGGGCGGATTTTCCGTCATCAAGGACATTCCCAAAACACTCGTGTATCGGCTCTCCCGATGGAAAAATCGAAAGAGTCCGCCGGGGCCCATCCCCGAGAGCGTCCTCATCCGGCCGCCCACCGCCGAACTCCGCCCGGACCAGAAGGACCAGGACAGCCTGCCGGAATACGAGAC
Source organism: Elusimicrobiota bacterium (assembly GCA_022709755.1). Classification (GTDB taxonomy): domain Bacteria; phylum Elusimicrobiota; class Elusimicrobia; order FEN-1173; family JAKLIF01; genus JAKLIF01. Next base: position 480,222 of record JAKLIF010000001.1, read on the forward strand.
GCTGGACGGCATCATCCGACTGGCCGTGGAAGAAGACAAGAGTCTCGATGAGGTCGTCCGCCAGGGGTACGATGAAAAGACCGTCCGGGCCGTCTTCCGCATGGTCGACCGCAGCGAATACAAACGGCGACAAGCCCCGCCGGGAGTCAAGATCACTCCCCGGGCCTTCGGCAAAGACCGGCGGATGCCGATCACCCAGGATTATCGCGAGTCCACCGACCGTTCATGACACTGTTGACGGACCCGTCCCCCGTCCGATGACATTAGTCCGCCCACGAAACCTTCACACTTGGGGATGGAACATTCTCCGCCTCGCCCTTCCCCTGGCCATCCTCGTCCACCCTCTGCTGTGCTGCAGTTTCATCACCCCCGTTTCATTCGGAATCGTCTTCCTTTTCTTCGCGATCCTCTTCAGCCGCGTATCCTTCCGCCACTCCCTCCTCATCGCCACCTCCATCCTCCTCGGGACTTATCTCTCTTATGGGTTTTTCTCCCGTCTCGACCGAGACAGAACCGACGGGGGTTTTTTCCGCGATTACGAACCCATGCTCAGCAGCGAGGACAACGGCCTCGTATCCAGGTTCAAACCCAACACCACCGCCGACATCCCCATCCTCCACGGCGATTCGTTGATGAACGCATGGTTCAGGGAGATCATCCCCCAACGGCACGCGGTCCACTGGAAAACGGACTCGCTCGGTTTCAGGAACAACGCGGAATACCGCGGGGAGAAATACATTTTAGTCGGCGATTCGTTCGTCGCGGGATCGGGGTGCACCCAGTCCGACACCCTGCGGGAGCAACTGCGCCGACGGGGCCTCTCTTCCTACTCCGTGGCGTTCCCCTTCGGGATCGGCGGCTATGCGCGTCTTTACGAATTTTTCGCGGAGAGACATCCCGGTGACCATAAAATCCTGTTGTTCATCTACGAGGGGAACGATTTTCCCGTTTTCAAGATAAATCTATTTTCAAGCATCCGGAGACGTCTTGGAAATTGGAACATCTTCTCATTTACCGCCCATCTCCATTATCAGGTCAGGACCAACGCATCCACCTATCGCGGACTGCTAACCGTCGGAAGCAGGATCCTGGCGACCCCCATCCATGAAGTGACCCTCCGGAAAGAATACCGGTTCCCAAAGATGGTGATCCAGGCGTTGGACCGGTTGAAGGCTTCGACAACGCACGTCTTTTTCATCCCTGAAAAATACCGAGTCTATTATCCACTCTCGGACCAGGCGTCACTCCCACTCCCCAACGCCCAATGGGAAGCCCTCCGGGCCTTTTGTCTCCAGGAAAACCTTCCGTGCACCAACCTGACAGACCCGATGATCGCGGAATCCAGGGAACTGCTCAAAAAGAATCTATTCACCTATTGGAGTGACGACTCCCACTGGACAAAGCATGGCATCGCCGTCGCCGCCCGGATCATCGACGAAAAGATCCGATCGGGAGAGATCCGATGAGCGGGTCAGTCCCCCTTTCTCCAAAACCCGATGTCCTGCTGATCCGGCCCCCGCGCCGGAAATTCATGGACCCGGACCGGGCCTTCCTCCCCTTTTCCGACCGGTCGTATCCCCTGGGGCTCCTCTCCCTGGCCGGCGCCCTGCGGCAAAACGGCATATCCGTCGGGCTCCTTGACACCTGGACCGACCCCCATGTTTCCCGCATCCCTCTTCCCCGGTCCTTGTCCTATCTGGATCAATACGCCGATCTCCATTACTGCCCCTCGCCCGTGCGCTATTACCACGCGGGCACCCCGTTCGACGCCTTGGGCCTTTTCTTCAAGACCAACCGGTTCCGGATCGTCGGGATCTCGTCCCTTTTCACCGGTTACCATCCCGAAGCCTTGATCACCGCCCGGATCATCAAATCCGTCTCCCCCCACACCACGGTGGTCATGGGCGGAGGAGCCGTCACGGTATCACCCGAAGAGACTCTGTCATCCCCTTTCGTGGACTCGATCGTGTCGGGCGAAGGTGAATCGGTATTCCCGCCGATGGTCAAGGCCTATCTCTCGGGAAAACCCGATCGGGTGCGGGACCTGCCGGGGATCGGATACAAACGAGGCGGACGCCCGGTCCTGACGCCTCGCCGTCAACCGCCCTCCGCGTTGGACCAACTCCCCCGGCCGGCTCACGACCTGATCTCTCCCACGCAATACCTCACCGGGAGAAGAACCCGCGCCGTGCCCTACGCCACACTCATGACAAGCCGCGGATGCCCGCACCGTTGCGATTTCTGCAGCATCCATCTGACCATGGGGCACTCTTATCGAGCGCATTCTCCCCGGCGGGTCATGGAAGAGATTTCCGCCCTTGTTCATCGGGGAATCCGCGTTTTCCACATCGAGGACGATAATTTCGCCTATGACGTTCCGCGCGCCAAAGAAATCCTCCGGCGGATCATCCGGCATTTTGGGGAGAAGCGCCTCCTCTTTCGATGCCCCAATGGGATGACGGCCCTCTCCCTCGCCAGCGATCCGGAACTGGCGGGACTGATGAGCCGGGCCGGGTTCGATACGATCACCCTCTCGTTGGAAAGCCGCGACCCCGCCGTCCGGCGGCTCATGAAAAAACCCGGGACCGTCTCCCATTTCGACGAAGCGGTCCGACGGTGCCGGCACGCCCGGCTCAAGGTCATCACCTACACCATGCTCGGACTCCCCTACTCCTCCTGGAAAAGCGATTCCCTGACTCAACTCTATTGCCTCTCGGCGCCAGGACAATCCAACACCCCCATTATGTACTACCCCATCCCCGGAACCGCCCAATACCAAACATGCCTGAAGAACCGATGGATCCGCCCGGGAGCTCGTTATTGGGGACGTCTGAGGAGTGAATGTTGCCCCGTCTCGCGGCCCGGTTACACGCGTCGCGATCTGCTCAGCTTGTTCAATCTCTCGATGATTTTTCAACAGGTGCGGACGCGTGATCATCAATCGTCCGGATGGCCCCTGAAATCCAGGATTCATTCGCTCGTCGCTCGGCCTTACCGGCACCGCTCTTTGCCCGGCCAAAAGCTCCGATTCTACGCTAAAGGCGCCCCCTCCATCATCCCCCTCCTCCAAGCAACCCATTTCATTCTCCACCGAGAACTCCTCTCCGTCACGCAGAAAACACCCCGGGCCGTCACTTTTAAGATCGCAAAAGCATCAAAACGAGTGATCGACTATTTCCATTTACATCTCCTAAAATCAAAGTAGAAACAGATAGCTATTTATATCTATTTTTAGAACGTATTTGTATATTCTATAATGCGGTCTTTTTGTCCTCATTTAAAAGATTACAACTCATATAAAAGCATCTGTGTGGTCATATTGTCACCACTCTACATTCCAGGCAAACCAGTTTATATGTTCCGGGAATCAATGTAACCGGATCAATCAATTTATGTGCCTATCCCGACCCGGGGTAATTTACAAGTTATTTACAAATTCTTCTTGAAAAATACCCCCTTCTCTGTTACACTTGGACCGAGGGAATGACCGCCTGATATACCGGGCAAAAACGATCCATAAACAAGCCAACTCTTAGGGAGAGAGGGTTTGTCAAAGCAAGCATGCTTCGCCGTGCGATTGGGCATGCCCTTAGTAGCTATGGCAAATAGTGTCCATTTGTGACTAATTCATATAAAAAGACTCCATATTGGGTAAGGACCTTTTCCGTCTTTCTGGCGGGGATGTTCTTTACTACCCAAGTCATCGGATCCACCCAAATAGAGAAAAGCCTTTGGGAGCAACGGCGCGCGGCGATTCAAAAACAGAATCAAAAAAATTCCGCCACCGCCACAATGGGCGATTGGCCTCTCTCTCCGCACGAACTGAAATCATCCATTTCAGACCAACAACTCAAACTGCTCGCCCAATTACCGGGAACAGCCCCTCTCCTCGACATCCAACTCCCCAATTCCATATCCCTCCCGACCCGGGTCACACAATCTCTCTCCGCCCTTTCTCCCGTGGATCATCCCGCCCCGGCGGAAGCTGCTCAGAACAGACCGTTCCTCCCGAACTGGCTGAACACGCTGATACTCCCCTATGGGACTGTGAAAGAATTTTATCCCGCGGCCAAACCGGGGGCCCCTCTCGTCGTCCACATTCAGGATGCGCACGAACACTATGAGGCCCAGAAGAACATGGCCTCCATCATCCAGGGTCTCCTGGAGGAGCGCGGCGTCAGCTTGATCGGATTAGAGGGGGCCGTCGGCGGTTTTGCGCTCGCCCCCTACCGCCGGTTCCCCGACAAGAAGATCACGCAGGACGTGGCCGACTATTTCCTCCGTGAGGGTTTTATGGGTGGACCGGAAACCGTGGGTTGGCTGTCCGGAAAAGAACCGGTCCTCTGGGGAGTGGAATCCCCGGAACCCTATCTGGCGAACATCCAGTCCTTCAAAGACGCCCTGCCCCTCCAAGACAGCCTAAAGGACATCCTCCGAGACTTCGATCGACGCACCGATACGCTCAAGTCGTCGGTCTATTCCTACGAGCTGAAAGATTTCGATGAAAAACAAACCCGATTCCATTCCGGACAACTGGGATTGGCGGCCTATGTCCGCCATTTGGCCTCCCGAAGACAGGTGTCCCCCTCGACCCTCCCGAACCTATCCCTATTCATCACCGCGCTTGACTTGGAGTCCAAACTGGATTTTTCCCAAGTCGAAAAAGAACGGTTGCGCCTTGTGGAGCTCATGGCGGAGACACTGTCTGAATCCCAACTCTCCTCGCTCGTCGAGAAAAGCCTTCTCTATCGGATGGGGCACCTTTCCTACGGCACTTATCATCTATATCTCAAGGATCTCTGCAAGACCCATTCCATCCGGCTGGACCAGTTCGGGCAGCTGTCGGTCTATATCGATTATGTCCTGACGGCCGAGCGAATCCAGACAGCCCGGCTATCGGACGAGATCGGACAATTGGAAGACCTCATTCAACAACCGCTCATACAAAACGACGCTCAACGGACGCTGCGTTCCATCACCGTCGATATTTGCCTGTTGAAGAAGCTGTCTGAATTCGTGATGGCGCCGGAAGACTGGAGAATCTATGAGCGGGACCGGGAACGAATACTCCAAACGGGGACACGCTTGGAGGAACTGGGGCGGCAGATCGGATCCCCGATGCCCCCCCGGCCCTCCGATGCCCTTTCCGGACTCATCACCCCGTTCGAACAATTCTGCTCGGTGGCCATGCGCCGGAACGACATCCTCCTCTCAAACCTCCTCCAGAAGATGGAATCCGGAAAACATCGGGCGGCCATCCTGGTCGCCGGCGGATTCCACACCGACGGGCTGGCGCGGCTCATGCGCGACAGGGACGTCTCCTACATGGTCATCACCCCGAAAATCAAGGCCCTGGAGAAAGGAAAACATTACCTGGACCTCTTCTCCCGGGAAAAGACGGGACTCGAAAAAATGTTCTCCGGGGAACGGATCGGACTGAAATCCCCCATCGTCGGAACGGGAGCCCTCTGGGAACCCGCGGGATATTCCGGCGACTGGAAAGGCCGCTTCTTCTCTTCCCTCTGCACGTTCCTCTGGATGACGTCCCGCAAAGAAGGCCGGCTGCCGGCTGACGTCGGCGATATTCTGAAATCAGTCCCGGGAGTGGAATCCCTCGAGATCTCAGAACCTTTGGAGACCCTGGCGTTCGTCAATTCGATGGAGCTCCAGATCCGCGCCAAGTTACGGCGCGCTGGAAAGGCCGGGATCCAGGAAGTGACGGAGACCATCCCCGTGCGCATCCTGGCGACGCGGAAGGAGAACGCGGACACGTTCAAGTCCAGCGCTGAATACAAAAAGTTCGCGAAAAAATATTTTGTGGCCGCGGAAGGGATCGTGGGCGATTTCCATGTCTCACTGGCCCGCTCGAAACCCGATCTCTTCGTGAGAACGGGGTGGGCCCTGGCCGATGGTGTCAAATTCATCATCGCCCGGATAAAACCGCTCCTCCATCGGTTTCAACAATTCAAGGTTCCCACCGCCATCAAACGGCAGGCCTCCACGGCCGTTCAATCCACGAGAAAAGCCCTCTTTACGTTCCTGTTCGCCACGTTCTTCCTCATCCTCCCGGCCTCCCTCTATTCCCAATCCCGTCTGGATATTTCATGGCCCAAAGCCCGGATCGGCTATTACCTGGACAAGGATCCTTTCGGGACCAACATGGGGTTGGCCCCCCAACTCAACTTCAAGGATATCGGTTTGAAACTCTGGGGAGCGGATGTTCTGAATTTAGAGAAGGGCGACATCATCTTCAAGATCGGGGAACTCCGGGGGCCCCAGGACAATTCCTCTCTCAACAAGAGCCCTTACGGCACCATCGAACTGAGCACGGATGGACGCCTGTTCAAGCGCATCCACTTTTCATTCGACGTAAACACGTCCCGCGTCGAACTCAGGTTCGATGAGCCATACACCGATGAAACGGCGATGCTCTACTCCGCCACGTCCAACGTCGGGATCCCGTTCAATTGGGAAAAGTTCTCCCTGGCCGTCGGCGTCGCCCTCAACGGATTGGCCTATCAGCAATCAGGAACCTGGACCACAGGGACCGCCGATGTGGCCCCCGGTCTCCTGTTCATCTACCGTCCCTCCAAGGGCGACCAGGTCAAACTGTGGGCCACGCAACGAACGAGCTTTCACGAGCGGAACGTTCAAAACGCCTTCCGATGGATGCTTTATCCCTCACGGACCGTTCTGGGAACCGGCTACTCTAAAAATTTCAGAACGTTTGACCTCTCCACCAGCGCGCAGTATTCCATGGCCCCGACCGACAATGAGCTCAACCTCCGCGCGCAGGTCCAAATGCGCTCTCTCGCCCCTTTCGTCGACTATACCCTGAAATCCAGCAAGAATCCAGTCATCCCGAATGAAGAGTCGATGACGGCCGGATTGACGTGGATCCCGGAGGCGCTGTCACAGAATCTGCAACTCAGCCTGTTCGGGCAGAGCGTCAAAAAGGCGTGGCCGGGAGACACGGGGACACTCAAAGACAGGATGGTCGGGATGAAGATCGTCGTGAAATTCCCCTCCAAGCGCTCCCATCCGGGGCCAGAGGAAAGAACCGCCGCCTATTTCCCAGACGCGGAGAATGCCACCCAAGACACCATTGTCAAACAATCGGTCTGGACCTCCCCCGAAGCCGTGATGGTCCGGACTTCGGCCCCCGACACCATCCGGAACTCTACCCTGCCCGAATTCATGGCGTGGGGTCAATCCCTCTCGACGGAAGACAAACTCTGGTTACTGGCCTATCTGGGGGGTCGTCTGGGCTCCTATCATTACAACTACGACCAAGTGGGGGAGATGCACGAAACGATCATCGACACGATCGGGGACGAGGCGATCTACCAGGATATCCGAACGAGCCTCCTGAACGCGGATTCCACCATTCAGAACACGGTCTGCCGCGGCATGCACCGTTTCATCTCTCATCTCGCCAGCCAATGGGGAATGCAGTCCTACACACTGGGCGTTCGCACCAGCGAGACCGGGACCCATCTCATCTCCGCCGTCAAATCAGGCGGCCAACTCTACCTCATTGATTACGGCGGGCTGACCCCGACGGGCACGGACAATATCATCGAAGCGGCTCAGATGTACCAGAACACGAAGCGATGGTTCATGCCCCGCTACGAACTCTATGACGCCGAGGGCAGATGGTTGACGACCCTGGTTTCCCCTGAAGGCGAGACCCTCGAGAGACTCCTGACCACCGGAGAAGGACGGCTGACCGAAGACATCTTGAAAGGTTTTCTGGAAGAGGTCATCATGGAGACGAAGAAACCGGTGAAACCGTCCGAATCCATGGAGGGCCCCTCCGTCTATGGCGCCGTGAGTTGGTGGCCTCACATGAACAGGTTGGCCCAGGCCGTCACGCTATCCCTCGATACGATGCACCTGAAACCGCTCGAACGGCTGTGGAACGACACCATCCGGGTTTTGGATATCGGCAAGGTCGCCGCGGGAGACATCGACGGATTGGTCGCCGCGCTCAAAAACCGCGGAAAGGCGTTCCTCCTGCCGTTCTCGGTCATGGCCCGCCTGTTGACGGTGGTGACCCCTCTTCTCGCGTCCGTCGACGTATCGTTCGTCGGAGCCAAGGAGAACCCCTATCGGACGGACATGAAACGGGCCGTCCGCCTCATGAAAAGTTCGTTCGGGATCGACCTCCCGCTCCAAAAGATCCATCTCGTCCGCGCCCCTCCGAAAGCGACGCCGCCGGTCACCTGGACCACCGACGGGCACGTGGTCATCAGCGAAGCCGCCGTCCTTCAATGGCAAGCCGAAGGACGGGACCTCCCGAAAACTTTTGCGCAGACCCTGATCCACGAGATGGCCGAACACTCTTTGGTGACGCGCACCGTCGGTTCCCTCGACCGAGCCAAATTACAGGAGTTCCACGATCAAGTCAACACCCACTTCAACCTCTCTTCCCTCAACACCACCCGCGTCATCAATATGTCCGAACTCCCCGACGGCCCTCATTTTGACAGGAAAGACAAATATTCCTCGGACAAAGAGCATCCGGACTACATCAATTACTCCGAAGCCCTCGAAATATTCAACGCGACGCGGGACTTGGTCCAGAGAGGGAACGCGATCGACACCCTCGTCATCACCTCCCCTTACAACGCGCAACTGAAGATGATCGCCTCCGTTTTTCGGAAGAACGGACACCCCCTCCCCGAACTAAAACTCATGTCTCAATTCGCGCAACCGGGTGCAAAAGCTGAAACCGGAAAAATCGTTTTGATCTCCACCGTGAGGAGCACGGCCGGCATTCTGGAGGGTTTCCGCCACATTCCCAAGAACTGGCTCGTGCGGTGGCGATACGACGCGGCCCAAACGGAACATCCCGACAAGCCCGACCTGGTCTTTCAGAAGGGGGCGGATTTCAACATCCGGCAGAGCGCGGACGGACAGCGATATTACATCCGACGGCTGGTTTGGAACCGGCCCGGAGAACAACGATGGCGAACCCTCCGTGTGGACCGGTTCGACCTTATGAACAACTTGGAGATCATGCGCGGGCGTGCGGGGTGGAAAAAGATGACCGCGGACGAGATCGCCAAACTGAACGGCGAACATGCCGTCCGGGTCGAGGATTATGCCGGATTGGAACAAGCGCTGAAGACGGCGAAACAACCCATCATGATCGGCAATATGGCCACCCTGACGGCCCATCCTGAATTGGCGAAGATCCTGAACCCCGTCATTTCGCCGATGAACACACAGCTCATGTCCCCGGAAACCATCCGATTCGTCCAAGCCGCGATGCCGGACATCCGGATCCCCGCCGCGCCCCCGGTGACGTTCCTGGAAACCAATCCCGTCATCGGAGTCAAAGACAAGAGGATCATCAAGGACCTGCAGTCCCTGGAGCCAGCCTTCATCAAGGAATTCCCGGGGATTCTCAGGCTCATCCATAAAACATTCGGACCCGAAGCCGCCGCCAACGTCCATTCGAAGATTGCCGAAATAAGCCGGTACGAATACGCACGGAGAGCCAGGGCTTCCCAAAACTTTCAAAGCGCCCTCTACCTGCTCACCCGCTACAGCAGTCATCTCCTGTTCGACAACCGGACCAAGACGGAACTGCTCGCTTCTCTCTTGGCGGTCTCCCCGGAAACTGGATACGCGGAATGGGTCCAGACCCTTCTGATCCCGCCACTGAAAAACAGCCTTTCGACGTGGGGGGTTTCATCGTTGGAGATGTCGGACCAGGACATCCTCGTCCGGGCGCTGGTCGGGATCACCTTCCAAGACAAGTATTTCGTGCCCTCCCAAAAAGAATTCCAGCGGGTCAAAACGATCCTCAAGAACCAGACGATCGATTCCGACAATACCGACGAATTTCTCTTAGGACTCATCTATGCGGATTCCCTCCGATTCTTCTCCTCGGATTATATCGCGCGAATCCCCAAAGACCTGATCAAGAACCACCGCATCGATCAATACGGTTCCGACTCCATGTGGAACGGAGGGAGCTTCATCTCGCCGAGCCATTACAATTCCAAGGTGCACGCCACCGGATCGATCTTCGCCATCCCCGCGGAGATGGGTCACCTCTACGACTGGATGATCCGCGAAAAACATGGGCTCACGTTCGACTCGGAAGCCGAGTACTACAACGTGGAACTGTTCGACCGCTTCAGCGTGCTGATGTCCCGGAAAGAATGGCCTTGGCTGACTTTCAACGATGTGGAACAGTATGTCGAGCGGATGATCCGGGTGGCCGAAGAGCTCGTCCGCCATCCGGAAGTTTGGAAACGACATGAGGACCTGATGAAGAGCGTTTTCCTCGTCTCGTCGTGGAGTGGCCGAGAGCCCGTGCAAAGTCTGATCGATAAACTGGCGGCGGGGCAGAATGAAGAAGTCTTACGGGGCCTCAGCGACTCCGAACTCTATTCGCTGGGCAAACTGGTCTTCGCCGAGGCCTCCTTCGGGCGATCCGAATCCGCCGGATTCCGGAGCGTGGCGGATGCCCGTGATTTTCTGAAGAGGATCGAGTCCCTGGGAACCGATCTCCCATCGTTCGAGCGGGAAATCGACAATGCCGTCGGCATCTATGCCATGCAATACGCCGCCGAACCTCAGCTGCGTGATGTCATCATGCCCCACTACGCCTATCAACCCACACAACACGATCACGCTGAACGTCTCTCAGCGGAATTTGCCATTCGCATCACCCGGTTGTTGACACAATTGAATGCGCCGCTCAAGATACAACCTCACATCCTGTCGAAAGCCATCGAATATGTGGACGTCCGGATTCCCTGGAAATGGACACAGGAAGGGATTGAAGATTGGGAATCGGCCCTCTCGATCATCCGGACGATCGACGGCGTGCTGATCTCCCGATGGATGGATGAATTGAAAAACGAGGGACTCATCGAAGAGGGGCCGTCGTTGCCGGCTCCCGCCGTCGGCCGGAACGTCTTCGCTATCTTCTCCGGTATCATCAAGATCGCTCCGTTGGCCATCCTCTTAAAACCCCTTCAGGATTTCATGACGGAAAAACGGATGACCGGCCCCTGGGTGAAATTGATCCGAATCCTATCCCATCCTTTCCTCGGTGCCAACATATGGGAAGAAGGCCTGTTCCGCGGATTGGCCCTGGGACTGGGAGGCGTGACGCTGGGAAGTCTCCTATCGGTGTCCGGACTCCTATTGACACTCGGAGTCAGCGTGATCGGTTTCGCCGTCGCCCACGTCATCGCCGTCTGGATGGTGCGGGCCTACAGACATTGGGCCTTGGGAGAACAGATCCGGATCGTCTCCCCCGACAGCCTCACCCATTTCGTCTCCAAACTTTCCCCCGCATTACTCCTCACATCCATCTATTTACTCGGCACGCTCATCAATCCGTTCTTCGCCCTGGGATTATCGGTCCTCTCCCACGGAGTCTATAATTCCATCATCGCCGGCAGGACCGCTCAACGGCCGGCCCTCCTGATCGAGGTGCTCGATCAGCCCGGATTCAAGTATACCAACCCCGGCGGATTCATCAGCCTCGACGGCAAACGATATCTGATCGCTCGTCGGAATCAGCGCAATGCCGACATGTCCACCGAAGCAGCCAAAGCGTCCGACATTGTCATGCTGGAAGATCTCGGTCACAATCAGTTCCGTGACGTAAAAACGATTCTACGAAGTGAATCGGCAGCCAGCCGTTTCGTCGAGGACCCGCGTGTCGTTTTAAATGGGAAAGGCCTTACCTTCACACGGGTGACGAAAACCGGCTATCAAAGCGCCTTCATCTATTTATCTCCCGATGGGACTCCCACCAGCAAAGAATATCTTCTCGGACCTAAAGGGGTGGCGTCCAAAAACGGTTATCTTTACGAAACACCGGACGGGAAAACAATGCTCGTTACCCGACAGGACGAAACAAGAAAAATCCAATTCTACCGGTTTTCCACCATTGAAGAAGCTCTGACGGCCAGCGAACGCCTTGATGACAACGGATGGAAATCCGTCCTCGCGTCCGAATTGGGGCTTCCATCGCAAGGCATCTCAGGGAAACAGGGCGAACTGAAACACATCGGATTCAACGGCATCCTGGGAGATGTGGCCATCATTCATTTTGGCCGAAGCGATGAACGTGGGAAATATTACGCGTCTGCCGCTATCAAACTGGATGGAAATGGGCTGCCGACCGGAGAACCGGTCATTCTCGCGGAACCCGCCACCCACCTGCCCGCCGGGGATGTTCCGAACGTAACATATGCGACGGGTCTTCTCCGCCAGGGAGACTGGATCGAACTCTATGCAGGACATGACGATTCGGCGATCAGCTATCAAAAAATTCTTCTGCCGGGGTCTCTGAGGTCAACCCCGACGCAACAGACAGGGACTCAAAAAGTATCCCTTCCATCCATTATCCACGACGGTTTAAGCCGCAGCACGGCCCCCGACGGCCTGCCGGCGCTGGATTTTCTGAGACGCGGCATCCGGGTCGTCCCGTCGGGACGCCTCCTCTTCCTCTCATCGCCCTGGAGGAAACAGAAGACCATGCCGAAAGCGCCGTTCTCCCGCGTCGTGCAAGACTTCGATCCGGCGCTGCACAATTTCAACAAGGCGTCGGACCAGATATTCTGGGAAGGCCCCTTCGCGGGACATTCCATCTCCCTCCTGCCCAATCTGTGGCCCTATGCCCTCAACCATTTTCTGCTGGTGCCGGACCGGGCCTCCGACCGGCCGCAGGTCATGGCAGAATCCGACATACGGCTCGCCCTGGACTTCCTTTCCGAAGCGTCCGATCCCACGATGAGGTTCGGGTTCAACAGTCTGGCCGCGGGGGCCTCCATCAACCACTTCCACCTCCATGGGTTCAATCTGCCGGACAACGATCTCTCCCCACTTGAGAAAGCGGACCGATCCCCCCTCGGGAAGGTCGACGGGGTGTCCGTCTCCGAATTATCCGGTTATCCGGCCCGGGGACTCGTCTTTGAATCCGTCCACGCCGACGACCTGGCCCGCGTGGCGCAATCCTACGTCCGCCATCTGCAGGACTCGGACATCGCCCACGCCGTCATCATCGCCCCCGGTCAAGTCTATGTCATACCGGTCCACAAGAACGTCATCACGTCGTTCGGGAACACCTGGTCCTTCTCCGAGTTGATGGGGTTCATCATCCTCCAGGACGAGACACTGGCCGATTCATCCACCGAGAGGGACGCCCTCCGCGAAATATCCCGGGTGGCGCTGTCCGCCGACGAGTACGCGCCCCTCTTCACCAGCTGGCGAGAAACCATTTCGAAAACCACGGACATCACCGGCCTCCGACCGGCCCCAGCCACGTCACGACCCACGTTGGATTTCAAGGCGATTGAAGAGGAACAAAAATGGAATCTGTATTCGCTCAGCTATTATTCCATGCCTTTCGAGACAAAATATCTCTCCCAAAAGCCCTCCGGAGAGAAAAGCTACGAGGTCTCGGCCGATCACATCCGGTTCTACGTGGACGGGATTTCTTCCCGCGACGAATTTCTCAAGATCTGGTGGGCGGCCTTTAAGGAATGGTATTACGCCGAATTGGTCAAACAGGGCGTCCGCTCACCGAAAATCATCCGGCTGATCAATCCAGACCGGCCGGATAAGAGCATCGCCTCACTCCCTTATTTCCCCATCTCCGAGACAGATCTTCGCGACATCGAAGATGCGCTCTCCCTGATGACGGAAGGGACACGAGGGAACAGTGCGCTCGTGAGGGAATACCAGGAGAGCATCGGATATGACAACGACGTCCTGATGGAGTATGGAAGGCGGCTTCAGGCGCTCAGGAATCTTTTCAATCTGAAGAGCCGGGGAGATGAAGATCCGGTCTACTGGCAAGGGACGAGCTACCTTCTCGAGATCCTCAAAAGCGGGAAAGTGCGGGCCATGGGGATCGGCCGGACCCGGACCGACGAGATCGTCACTGGAATCTTCGCGGAAACCACGCCGGAAGGTGCCGCCCGATGGAGACTTCATGAGGCTGAAGCAATGGGCTATCTCAAGTTTTTTAAGCCCGATCAATACGAGTCGTCACGGCGGTTCATGGAAGGAGAAGAGCACAATTTCTATCTCTCGACAGCCAAGTCACCAGAAGAATTGTCCCCCTTGACCCTGACCAACAAAGGTCCGCTGGGCGTGGTCCTGGGTTTCAAGAAGAAATACGTCGCGAACGCGAAACATGATGATACGGGGAAACTGGAGGGGATTTCGGAACTTCCCCTCACGGCCCTGGCGGAGATCATCTTCTTCTCGAAGAAAGACCTGACCACGTTCCTCGCGGTCGCGAAACAGCACGGTGTTTCGATCCCCTCCTCCATCACAGTAAAAATTTCAGAGAACGGGGTCACCAACACCGTCCGCGCGGACGAACCCTTCACGCCGACAAAAGGTTCACTGGCGCAGGAAGACGCGTTCCGACACCTCTTCGGGGCCCTGGCCGTTCCCAGCGAACCGGGCCGCGAGCAGCTGATGGCCGACCACATCAAATCGGAATTCTCGAAGATGGGCGTCCGGGAGGTTTCCATCGATCAGTTCAAGACCGATCTCCCCGGGGTCACCGGCATCATGACCCAGGACACGACGGGGAATCTCCTCGTCCGCATTTATCCTTCGGCCGGCCTAAAGCGGTATCTTGTCTTCCAATCCCATATGGACAAACTCCTTGTCACGGCAGACGGGAATGAACTGCCGGCTTCCATCCCGATTGAGGTCGTCAACGAGGACGGGATCGATTGGATCAAGGGGGTGGGAGTGAACCCCGGCATCGACGACGGCGTCGGTATCGGGGCCAGCCTGGCCGTGGCCCAGATGAGCCTCCAAAAAGAACGTCACGTCGGGTTGGAATTCATCTTCACCGTTGCGGAAGAGACGGATTGTCATGGGGCCATGACGCTGAACACCCGATTGCTGCGCGGACACGCGATCATCAACCTGGATGCCGATTCCCTCGATCCATATTCCAACGATGTCTATATCGGGCACGGATCGGCAGGCACCGCCAGCGTTGCTGTGAATCAGAAAGCACCGTTCTCCGCGCAAAAAAGAACCAATATCATCACAAAAGATACGCCGCTGTTCGAGATCAGCGTTAACGAGGGGATCGGCGGTCATTCGGGACAGGACATCGATTCCGGCCGGGCGAACGCGAACGCCGTCCTTCTTCAATTGATCTCGCGCCTCCCCGGCGCCGAGGTGATCTACTTCAACGGAGGGGAAGCCAACAACATCATCCCCGGAGATGCGACAGCCGTCATCACCGGAAGCACAAAAGATGCCGTGGAGCGGGTCACCCGCGAATACGAAGCGGAACTCAAGGCGAATCTGAGCCCCGATGAAAAACGTCTGAGCCTAACCGTTAAAACCGACGTGTTCGACCGATATCAGAATGCCATCGAAACCTACAATTCGAGACCGGACAATATCCTCCACTCCTTCGTATGGAGGCTCATCAGCTCCGGGAAATCGTTCTACGGACCGCTGACAAAGAGCACCGATGGAAACATCATCTCATCGATCAATCTGGGATTTCTGGAGGCCGATGCCGCCCATGTCGACATGGGGGCGCTATTGCGAGGATCGGACGATGCCGAACTACGGGACTACGCCCGCTCTTACGGCGACATCACCAACGGAGAGATTGAGATTGTTCGCCCGTTCGAAACTAATCCGAATTCCAATTTACTCAAAATCATCGGGAAAACAATCACAAAACTGACGGGGCGGGATGTCTTCTGGGCCGGCAAAAAGGCGGATCAGGGTTTTGCCGAATCGGGCCTCTACGCCTTCGGTGAAAATCGTTTCGGGCAAAAACTAACCACGGCCATGATCGGCGCCTGGTCCGAGAACGCGCATTCGCCGACAGAACGGTTGGATGTGGCATCCTACCGGACTCTGGTCCGATGGCTGGACGCCATCGTGGATGATTACTCCACCGAATATACACCCTTCGGTCTCCTTCCGGGATGGTCTCATTCGTGGATCCAACGCGCACCGAAACTCATTGCCGCCGCAGAAACCGTTTTATTCCAGGGACTTTTGGTCGGCGGACTCTCGATCGCCCTCAATGCGATTTTCGGATTGGACCTCCACTATCTCCTAGTCGGAACCGGAATTGTCTCCTCGTTCCTGTTCATGTCCCTCCATTCACGCGTTTATTATGATATCCACGCACCACCGCAGGCCTTGAAATGGGATGCGGTCGGGTGGCGCGCCAGAGGATCTTTATTGGGACTGGGCTTGATGCTGAATTTGATTTTTGTATCCGCTTCCCTGGCTTTCCCCGTGGCGGGACCCTTCCTCGGGCTCAAGATCGCCATCGCTCTCCACATCCTCTACAACCACGCGCTGGCGCCGATCCTCCGATGGCCCCTCGGACTGGCGGGGGACCTTTCCAAACTCCCCTCCAAGATTTGGCGTCTTTTCAAATATGAACCCGCCTCTGTCGGCTCCCTCTCAAAAGCACTCTCCGATAAACTGTTCCCTCAGATGATCGCGCGGGAGCTCACGGAGGCGTTCAACACCAAGCTCCCAGTCGGTAAAAAAATCCCCCTGTTGTCCCCGGCCGTCGGGAAGGTCCTCCTCGATTACGGTTTCTTCACGGGCGTCGAAGTGGCCGCGTTCCTCGGCACATTCGACCCAGCGGACAAACCCGCCCTCTTCGACGCGCTGAAGAAGGCGAACATCCCGGTCCTCGAGAAATTCCTACAGAAGAAGCGGGCACGCACCCCCATCCCGGCGAAAACGTTCGAGATCATCGCGCGCGTCCTTATCAAGCGGAAGATCAACACGCCGGAGAAGGCCTTGGTCTTCCTGAATGCCGACGGCCAGACGTCGGATTCCGATTATCGTGACATCCCCAACATCCAGGAGGCCGCCCGCCGGATGAAAGCGGCCATCGCGAACAAAGAGAAAATCATGATCTTCGGGGACTACGACGTGGATGGGATCACCTCCACCACCATCATGCTCAAAACCATCTACCGTGTGCTCGACTCCCTCGGAATCCCCAAGTCCGACTATGAAAAATACGTGGGCTACCATATCCCCGACCGGTTCACGGAGGGATACGGGATGTCCAAGACCGGCGTCGACCGCGTGGCCGAGAAAGGGTTCAAATTCGTGGTCACCGTCGACAACGGCATCCGGAACAAGGCGGAGGTGGAATACGCCAAATCCAAAGGGATGTCCGTCATCATCACGGACCACCACGTGCTCCCGGAAAAACCGGAAGACCTTCCCCAGGCCCCGATCGTCCATTGGGCGTTGATCGAACGCGCCGACCATCCGGCCAAATACATCTCCGGCGCCGGGGTGGCCTATAAACTGTCGCAGGCCATATTGGATGAATACGGAATCAAACCCGAACCGGGGTATCTGTTGGACATGTTCACCATGGGGGCCGTGGCCGATCTCGTCCCGCTGCGAGGTGACAACCGCGTCCTCGTGACCGAGGGGATCGGCGTCATCAACAGCCCTCAAGTGAACCCCGGAATCAAGATCCTGATGGACAAGACGGAGACCAAATACGTGGATACCGGCACCATCGGATACTACATCGCCCCCATCTTCAACGCCTCGGGCCGCATCTCGTCGGCGTCCGAGGGACTGACCCTCCTGATGACGGAAGATGAGACCGTCCGGAACGAGCTGGCGGACAAACTCATCGCGCTGAACAAGGAACGGCGGGACATCGAAGCCCAGATGTTCGAAGAAGTTCAACAACGGATGGAGACGGAATTCGACACCTCCCACCGGGCGGTGGTCATGGGCAGCGAGAACTGGAACAAAGGAGTGATCGGCATCGTGGCTTCCCGCATCGTTGAGAAATACGGGTTGCCGGCGGTGGTCATGACCTTCGATAAAACCAAAGGCGTGGCGACGGGGTCACTCCGCACCATCCCCGGCGTCAGCGTCATCGACGCCCTGAACGAATGCAAGGACCTGCTCCTCAAATACGGCGGCCATGAAGCCGCGGGGGGCTGCGGCGTGCCGCTCGACAAGCTTGAGGAATTCAAAATCCGTTACAGCGACGCCGTGAAGAAACAGATGTCCGAGAAAAACATCGAACCCTACATCGAGCTGGATGCCGTCCTGGAAGGGAATGAAATCGACCTGAGCGTCATCAAGATCGTCGAAAAACTCGCGCCCTTCGGCGTCGGCAACGCCAAACCCGTCTTCGCGGCGAAAAACCTGCGGGTCGATTCTTTCAAATTGATCGGGGAAGAGAAGAAACATATCCGGATGAACCTCCGCCTGGGTGCCAAATCCATCGTCGCCATGGGGTGGCGGATGGCGCAGCCGGAAGTCCTGTCCCTCCTGGAAACGGCCCAGCGCTCCGGCAAGGGGTTGGACGCCCTCTTCACCCTGGACGTGAACGAATGGCAGGGGAAACAGTCGGTTCAACTGATCCTCAGAGACATCAAGCTCTCCGCGCCGGCCAACATCGAAGAACGCAAGCCGGCCCCCGCTAAAGAGGACGGGGAGTTCCTGCCGTTCAACCTCGCGCACAACGCCGTCGCTTTCTTCACGGCGAGCCTGGCCGGTCTCATCAGCGGTTTGTGGGCGGGGATCCCCGTCGCCGCCGTTTTCCTCCTTCAGGGGCTCGCGGGAAGTTGGGCGAGACAGCGGGGGCGTCTTTCCACGCATCTCAATGCGGCATGGGAAAAACGCGTCGCCGGTTATTTTACCGACGGCACCCATGTCCGGTTCGTGTCCGGAGAAGAATTGATCCAGAGAGCGCAGAGATCCGCCCGGACTCCTTTCCAGCGGCGGGTCTCGAGACAAACGATGGCGTTCTCGGACCCGACCACGAACACCGTCTGGCTCGACCGGGGATGGGCGGCCCAGGGACCGTTCCTGTTCCGCCTCCTGCGCGCCCTGATCCTCCCGCTCATTCTGGCCCATGAAGGCGGCCGGTTGTATTTCGCAAGGAAGAATATCCCTTCCCACCCATCCACTTGGATCCTCTATCTCCTCCGTCCCATCCAGTTCCTCACATTCTATCCGCACATCCGATTGGCCCTCAAGAACAGCCGCCATCGTCCAAACGCCCGAATCCTCGGTGACTCCGCCACGGGCGTTTGGAAGGCTTCGTTCCTCTCCCGCCCCCAGGACATCAAGTCCGTTTTCACGTCATTTGCCTTCCTCCTCAATCTGAGCTTCACGACGGTCCGACACCTCGTCTCGTATGTGGCACAGCCGGACTTGCGGGTCACGGCTCCCGCCGCTCCGGTCGCGGACATATTGACGATCTCTCTCCACAAAGGAACCCGGCGCATCCGACCCGCCGCCAAAACGATGTCCGGACTGAACTCTTTGGGGATCTCGGGATTCACCACCAACGCCTTCATGAACGCCTGGAAAGCGCTGGTGGACGACAAACTTTCTTCCGGCACGGAGATACAGAAGATCGTCATCCGAAGCGGTTCCCCCTTCATCGGACACGCCAACAAGGACGACCGATCCATTGAATTGGACATCGACATCCTCAGAAAGATTGATTCGGCTCCCCGTGAAATCGCTCTCGTCGTCCTCCAGTGGCTCCTGCGCCACGAGATCAACCACCTCCGCATCCAGGGCGTCAGCACGGCCTTCGAAGAACTCGGGAACGTTTTTCTGGATGTCGCCTTGCTGGCCCCCCACGAACGACAATCCCTGCGCACCTTCCTGCTGGGATTGCGCGAGGCGGGTCAGGAGACCTACGGCTATGAGGCGATCCTGGAAGACGCGATCACGGACGACCAGCGGATGGAGAGGATCGTCGAGTACATCGGGAAGGCCTACCCGTCCTACCGGGCCGACCTGGGGCGGCTCACCATCGAGCAGGTCAAGAGCGAATCCGCCCGGCTGGCCGCGCTCACCGAGGCCACCCCGGCCGATGCCTCCCTCCTGGAATTACGGTGGCTGCGCGCCTTGGCCCAAGCCTCAAAACAACTCAAGGAATCGGAACCTCTCCTAAAAGAATTCTCGATCCTCTCCCGCCTGAGACGGTTGTTTGCTTCGCGGAGCACAGAACAACTCAAGGAACATGAGAGTATTCTCCGGTCATTCACCAAAGACCTGGAGAACGCAGCCAAAATCTCCCTCGTCGAACCGACCTACGTCATCAACACCAGCGATTTTCAACTCGATGTCTTCCACTTCATTGTCAGCCTGAAGACGTCACGGGGACCACCCCGCGAGAAATATAATTTGATCGTCGTCGCGGACCGGAACGACAGTCAAAAACCCGGAGCCGCTCGCCCCATTCGGAAGATGGCGGTCGCTCCCCTCAGCGCCGGCATGATGTCCGATGCCGCGTATTTCGACGTTTTGGACAATGAGAGTGCAACATTGATCCGACCCGTCGCCGAGGATTGGCTGGCTCGTTATAACGGAAAACAACTCCCCCTCCTGGCGAAGGATTATGAGGGCGAAGGGGTCATGCCCAGCACCTATTTCCTCCCGCCCCAGATGAACGAACTGGAACGCGTCATGCGCAACCCGTTCCTATGGAACCTCTTGACCGTCGACGAGTTGTCAAACATCCATTTCCCGACGAACCGACTGGTCCTCGACTCCGCCATGGGCGCCGGCATGAACGATGAAAACGGGATCATGTTCATGTCACCGGACACGTTTTCAGAGTTAGCCAACACGATCGGCCATGAAAAGGTCCACAGCTATTTCGACAGCATCACTTCCTCGGTCGATCCGCGGTTGCGGGCGGCCTTCTACTCCCTGGAATCGCATTTCGGGGATGCGTCGCACGAAGCGCTCCAGAAAAATATACTAACGGATCCGACCTACTCCTACGTCGACGTCAGCGTCAACCCCGAGAACATCCTCAACGAGATGCACGCCTACACCTGGGAATCCTTCGCCAAGTTTTCGAATAGGACTTCCTACGACACCCCTGTCTACCTTTCCGACCTAGAACTTTACCTCCGGCTGGGCCTCCTGCCCTCCTGGATGGATCCCCGGACCTTCGTGTTCCCCGTCGCCCCATCGAACTACGCCAAGAACGGCAAACTAAAACGCTTCTTCTACGGGCTGGCCCTGTGGAACTACGTCCTTTCCGGTGGGAACGAAAACGGCCTATTCGAAATGATCAAGGTCGCGGGCCCCACTCTCAAACGCCTGATGATCCACGCCTACAAGGTCCTGGACAAGAACTCCCAGACCCGGATGTCGGGAATACACAACAGGCTTCTCAAAGAAACGGACCAGCTCTTCGCCGAGACAGCCGCTTACAAGAATATCGAGGCCCGGAGCGACGCTTCCTCTCACTGGAAAGACGTCGCCCGCCGGGACGTCATCGACCTCATCTCGAAGGACGGTTCCGAAGAGGACGGGGAACTGGCGGAAGAGGAGGAGACCGACGAGGAGCCGGCCGCGCCAAGGGATAAGATCCTATTCACGAATTCGTTTTCAACAACTCCCGGTGAAAAAACACGACTCATCGCCGAAACGATGGCTGAATTGAGAGGCGTTTTGGAAAAGCTCCTCGACAGAATCCCCCCCAACCGACTGGAGCAGTTCTTGGAACACTACAACTATACCGGAAAGGAAGAACCCCTCGTCCGTCAATGGATACTGGGGTTCACTCATTGGCTGGAAGGAGATCTCTACGAGAAGGCCTCGGTTTTGGAAGAACCCCGACTCACCCTGGCCTGGCAACCCCAGGATTTCACCTCCCTGCGCGATCTGTTAACAAAAGTCTCCGTAACAAAAGAACTTCTGCGAGAGATGGATCCGCGGGGACTGGTCCCCCAGACTGACCAATCCTCGATGAACCTTTACGATCTCATTGACTCGGTCTATTCTTCCATACTTTCCGCCACGTCCGACGAGGGGAGTGTCCCCAAGAAAGGGAAGGTCAAGGGAAAACCCGGACGAGGGAAGATGGCACGTCGCCTGGCCGATCTGAGCCGCTTCACCGCGGCGATAGGCCGGCTCGGTTTTTCGGAGGAATTCCGAGACATCATCACGTTCCGCCCCCTCCGACAACTGCTTTCAAACCCCACGACGTCCCGTCTCAAACAGGCGGCGAGCAACCTGCCCCCCCTCGGTCATCTGGACCGGGTCGTGGCCGCCGGATATGCCGCCGGGACGATCAACCCCCACACCGCCGACAGGGTTAACTTGAAAACGTCAGTCACGTCCAACGGGACGATCCAGTCGCGTTCGATATCACCGCTGAAACAACATTGGGAAACGGACATCCCCGATTGGATGGCTCAACTAATTTTGAACGATGATGACAACCTCCACGTCCTGAAGACCATCCTTAACCGGGAAGGAAACCGCATCCGCCTGTGGAACCGGGCACTCCGGTCCATCTCGACGTCCGTATTCCTTTTCAAAAACACTTTCCTATCCGCGCAAAAAGCGGCGGCGCGACAGAGTTACCCGATGACTCTCTCGAAAGCCTTCCGGGAAACTCTGTTCTTCCCTCTGATCGGGCAAGTTTGCATCCCTCCTCTGCTGACATGGGCCGGACTCGACTCCTCGACCGCCCACATCCTCGGGTGGACGTGGTCCACGGCGGCCTTCGCCCTGACCCACACCGTCCAATCCTGGGGCAAACGTCTCCGGGCCGGAGGCGTGAGGGCCCTGCTTTCACGGAAGTCTCTTCTGGAAGACGGGAAAAAATTGGCGATTCGACTCGTCTTGGCGGCGGGCTTCGCGCTGCCCTTCTCGATCGTCCATCCCGTCGCGGCAATAATATTTACATCGGCGACGCATGCCCTCTACAACATTGCTGTCCAAAAGGGGCGGCTCCCCCGATGGATGCCCGAAGCGGATATTTGGTCGGATGATAAAGAGCGATTCTGGAAATTTTTCCATGAGTTCTCCCAATACCATCCCCAGACGCTGATCACCCAAGCTCCGACGGCCAATGACGCCCTTTACTGGCTCGCCGAAGAGTTGCTCTCCAGTCGGTCAACTCTGAACGATGAGAAGCGCGGAAAAGCCTACACGATGGTCCACGAGATATTCCTTCCCGATGCCGCTTCACTATTGGCCGACCTCTACAACATCGAGAAGGACCCGAAGTTGAAATCGCAACTCTCTCGATACCTGTCGAACCGGTACCAGAACACCCGAGACCTCCTCCTGGCGCTGTATCCCCACAAAAAAGAGGAGATCGACCGGCTGGGATCTTACATCGATCTTCGATCCATCAGGCCCATCGGCTTCGAAGGTTCCGTCTTCCGCTCGGAAGCCGACATGGACGACTATATGGCCTCGTTGGAGACGACAACTCTGTCGCCGGAGAAACACCGGGAGATGACTCGGGAATGGGCGACCATCACCGACATCCGCCCGACCACCTTCATCGTGCCCCCCGCGTCATGGAGCTTGAAAAACAGCCCCTACTCCGTCGTTCTCCCCCTGGGAACCCTGACCTCCGATTCTCCGAAAGAACGATCCCCGATCCAGGTCTCCCGATATGACGACTGGTCGCGACAAGAGGAAAAAGACGTCCTCCGGAATGAGATCACCCTCTTCGAAGACCTCCTGAACGCCAATTTCGCCGCTCTGGAAACCCTGAGCGATGCCCACTACACCGCCGGCCTGACGAAGACGGCGGCCAATTTCATTCTGGATCAACTCGAAGTCATGGTCGACCGCTACGAAAAGATCGCCTCCCTTGAAAGGCATGTCATGCGGCTGAAGTCCACGAGCAAGGACTATGCCAGGAACCAATACCGGACCATCACCGAACCTCTCAGAAAAAAGATCGAATCCTCCCCGTCGGAATACCTGGACGACGACATCCTCGAGGAGATGTCCGAATTAAGATCCACCGAGAAGCGCCGTTACGCCGACAGCGTTCACGAACTCATCAATTACATCCACCAGGCCGCGCTGGAAGAGATCAACAGCGACCGGGCCAGGGCCGATATGGATTTGGAGATCCTCCAAGGCGATCACTCCCTGGAGGTGACGGACCTGAGCACGAGGCCCTTGATCCGGGACAATCGAATATTGAGTCGCGCGCTCAAGGTCCTTCTGAATTACATCCAGAACACGCCGGCCGACATCCCCTCGTTGAAGCTGAACCCGATCATCAAGGACAACCAGATCTGGCTCAGCATGTCCCTCGGGATCCACACCGTGGATATCTATGCGGACCTTTCCAACCCGGACGAGGGTGGGATGTTGAGGGCCCGGTATCTGGAGGGGCAGATATTGCAGAAGGGGAACAAACTGCGACTGGACTATTTGGTTTCCCTCTTGAACAAGATCGGGCTGGACGTCACCCTGCGGGCGGACCAGTCCATCACGGCGGTCCTGGATAAAGACCACGGAGTCTCCGGCATTCGAGACCTCGAGGAAGCGTTCGAGAAAACCATCCGGGCTTTCGATCAGACGACGAACTTCGACCAGATGTTTAACTGGCATTTCCACAGCGCCGTTGGACTCAAGCACATCACCAAAGACTTCATCGAGGGGTTGGCCGACCTCTCGGTCATCGAGGGGGGAATCCCGTTCTATATGCGCCCCGTCGGGAACAACGAGTATGATCAATTCCATCAAAAATATCTGGATTATCGCTCCGGACAAAAACAGCGGGAGGCCATCCGGGACACGCTGTCCGGGATATTGGTGAGATTAGGGCTCCCCCCCTTCCCCGCCCGCGCGGCGATCGGGCAGAAAACCATCGATCTCTATTTCAACGAACCCATCAACAACGCGTTGGGCCGAGGAGAACTGATCCGGGAGGAGTCTGGAACCGTCCGCCGCAACCCAGATTATGATCCTCTTCCGATGTTGGCCGACGCGATCCTGGGCAACGAGGCGGAATCTCTTCGAGTGGGGAGCATCCTGGAAAACGCCCGCAACACCTTTCCGGAATTTGAGATCGTCGGCCAAATCGGCGCGCTGATCGCCCAGCGCACTCAATGGGAGCTGAGCCCCGGTCAATGGATCATCCTCCACGCTCTCACGGATCCCGCCACCGACAGAATCATCTATGGTTTCGGACAGGCGATTTCCGATCCAAAGACCTCTCCCGTTCCGTTATCTCGAGAAGCCTTGTCGTCGGAGCTGAAGAACATCGGACTCGGCGTCATCGAGACGGAAGAACTCACTGCCTCCCAGATCGAGTCGGCCGGACTCCTCATCCGCGCTCCGCCCTCCCGATGGACGGCAGAGAGACACACCCAGGGGATTGCGGCGGCCCCGGGACAGGGCGTACCCGAGATGGGGCGGGTCGTCTTCAGAACCACTTCAGATCGGAAACGGGCGGAAAGCCCCGATCACGTCTTTGTCGCCCCCTATACAACGCCCGATGATTTATCCGCCATCCGAGCCGCCCGAGGAGTCCTCACGACCGGCGGCGGGCTCTTGAGTCACGCGGCCATCACCACGCGCGAATTAGGTATCCCGGCTGTTATCGTCTCCCGGTCGGAATGGCTCACCCAGGGATACGAAACGCTCCTCAAGGTAACGATCCCTCATTTTTCGGAACCCATCCAGACCCCCGACGGCCTCTGGCTCTCTTCACTGAAGAGCGAAACCCCCGTTCTCCTCCACGAGGGAGACTGGGTCTCCGTGAACGGCCAGGAAGGGAACATTAGGACATGGGCCGACTCCCCGACGCTCCGCGACATCAATCGATCTCTGGAGTCTTTCCTCAACGGGAAAATGACCCGGGAGGAACTCGGTGATGCCCTGGCGACCTCCCTATCAGCCGACACCTCCGAAACGAGGACGGCCGCCGAGTTCGTCATTGCGCGCGCGGTCACATCCACATCGTCCCTCCTCGATATCCTCGACAAGATCGAAGCGAGGCTTCCCGACGGACTAAAAAAGCACATCCTCGAAACCAAAACCAGCATCCTCCGGACGCCGCTCGCCCGGATACAGGATTCCCTGGACGACCTGGAACGGTCTTCCTTCTCTTCCGGTCTCTCGGATTTCCCTGAAATCCGCATCACCCATCTTGCCGAACAGATCGGTAGATTGGTTTCTCTGGCCCAATTCATCCGGCTCTCACTTTCGGACGTCCAACAGATCAAGGACCGGTTCACCGCATTATTGGGGGACCTCAAAAACGCCTACGCCGTCCGAAAAAAAGACCTCCAAAAAGAGCTCGATGAATGGGACGGGAAACCCGTCACCCTGGAGGACATCCCCGCGATCCGCCAACTGATCAGCCGACTCCACCAGGCGGGCATGGTGGCGACCGCGCCCGTTCACTCGGTCCTTTTCGTCTGCAGCGGCAACACGTGCCGGAGTCCCATGGCGGAATATATGCTCAGACAACGACTGGAGGCGATCGGGCGGACAGACGTTAAGGTTTCCTCGCGCGGTTTATCGATCGAACCCTACAGCCGCCTCAGCGACGGGACGGCGCGGATCCTCTCCCGGCGCGGAATCAATGCGACGAA
The DNA here is from genome assembly GCA_022709755.1 of Elusimicrobiota bacterium. Lineage (GTDB taxonomy): Bacteria > Elusimicrobiota > Elusimicrobia > FEN-1173 > JAKLIF01 > JAKLIF01. The sequence continues at coordinate 506,600 of JAKLIF010000001.1, forward strand.
ACACATCACGGCCCCTCTTTCCAAGGATGCGCTTGAATCCGCCGATGTCATTCTGGCGATGACGGGTTCTCACGTCGACGGTATCGCCAGAAAGAACCCCCTTGCGGAGAGCAAGACTCATCGGATCCACGATTATGCGAAATCCCTCGTTCGGACCGACGTGGCCGACCCCAATCGCTCGGACACGGTTCAGATGGACCTTTATGAACAAACGGAACGGGAATTGGACGAGGCGCTCGAAGCGATCACGACACAGATCTTAAACGAACCCAAGCTGGCCCGGTTGACCGAACAGATCGACGCGTTGGCCAAAGAGGATACCTCCTTCATCCGTCAGATGAAACCGACCGTCATCCCTCTTTCGACGGCCAGGGAATCGCTCAAAGACCTGATCGGCGGTAAAACCGCAAAACTCGGCGAGATCATGCGAAACGCCTCCGATGAATCCCTTGTCCCCAACGGTTTTGCCGTCACCACCGACGCCTTCGACAAATATCTGGCCGAGTATTCTCTGACAGACCGTTATCACGCCCTGACGAGGGAATTGGACTCCGCGCTGAATTCGGCGTATATCACCATCGACGAAAGGGCTCGCCTCGTCGAACAAAAATCGACTGAGATCCAAAAACTGATCCTCTCGGTGACTCTGAACCCGGAAACCGGCGTGGGACAAACCGTTCTCGGGGCTCTCGGCCATGTCCACTTGCGTGACTCGCTGCTGGCGGTACGATCCTCGGCGATCCAGGAAGACACGGAGGGCGCCGCCTACGCCGGCGCCGCCGAGACCTACCTGAACATTACTCGGGAGAACCTGTTGGCCAACATCCAACAGACATGGGCCTCCTTCTGGTCACCTCGCAGCATCAATTACCGGGCCCAGCTCAAGGTCCCCCAATCCACCGTCCGCCCAGCCGTCCTCGTCCAGGAGATGATCGATTCCGACGTCTCCGGAGTTCTGTTCACCATCGACCCCGTGAATAACGAGGAAGCAATCCTCATCAATGCGGCTTACGGACTGGGGGAGGGCATCGTCTCCGGCCTGGTTCAATCCGATCAATATTCTACTGACAGACGGACAGGAAATGAGCTCCGGCTTCCGTTCATCGGAAATAAGAAGTTGGCGGTCGTCCGCAAGAAAGCGGGGACGGGAGTGGAAGCCCGATCTGTCGCTAAGGACCTCCGACGCCAACGGGCCCTCCCAGCGGCCATGCTCCAGCGCTTATCTCGTCTAGCGATCTCCCTTGAAAAACAGTTCGGATACCCGTTGGACATCGAATTTGCCGTCAAAGACGGCTCCATCTACATCCTCCAGGCTCGTCCCATCACCACCGTGCAACACCCCAAAACCTGGAAGACCGGCCCCATGGGAATGATCCACTCATTCTGGAAACATGTCCTCCCCTTTTCCCGGAAATACCACGTTCCCGACCGCGTGATCGCATTCCTGGGTGGATTGGAGGAGATCCTCTTCTGCGGATTCCTTTACACCCTGGAGGTCCAAGTAGCGATGGCCTTGGGACTCGATTATGTGTCAAGTTTGGTCGCCGCCGGACTCTTCAGCACCATGATTTTCCCGATCGCCCATATAAAATGGGTCTACCACCTCGACAACGGGATATTGACCCGGGCCCGCACCACCAAACAAGACCTGCTGCATCTGGTGAAATCGAGTTTCCTTCGCAACGCGATCTATTTCGGACTGATGATCGCTTTGCCGTTCGGCGATCTGAACTCTTTGGTCGCCTTAGGGATCATCATTCCCCTTCACGGAGCCACCAACGTTTGGCTCGCCCCCGGCTTCGACGTCATGCTCTCGCGCAAAGCCAAGATAATCACCCGGAAAGCAATTTCACGCAACGTTCAACCGCGAGAGATCCGCGCTCACAAAGAAATCCATCAGAGTGACGCCACGTCTAACGTCAAGCGGCTCGCCACCGTCTTCGGCCTCACGCTGACCTATGTGACCGTCGAATACTTGGGCGGCCTGTTCTTCAATTCGGTCGCTCTGAAAGCCGATGCGGGACACATGTTGACGGATGCGGTCGGACTGGGGATCACCCTCTGGGCTCAATGGTCTGCCAAAAGAGCCCCGCCCAAGAAAACTGCGGCGACCGGTCTTTATTCGAAGAAGGAACTCCTCTCTTCTCTCGTGAACGGAATAACCCTAGTCGGGCTGTCCGCACTGATCTCAATCACCGCCATACAGCACATCGTCTTTTCGCAGCCCGTGGGCGGAGGCGGTATGATGATCGTTTCGGTCATCGGGCTCATCATCAATGCCATTTCCATGCGCCTCCTCCACTCGGGCCCCAAAGACAACCTCAACATGCGGAACGCCCTGTTGTATGTCATGGGCAACTTCCTCGGTTCAGTGGCCGCCATCCTTGCAGGATTCATGATCTGGCAATGGGGTTGGACGCTGAGTGATCCCATCCTCAGTATCGGAATCAGCGCGATCATCGGGATCGGAGCTCTTCAATTGATCTCCAAATCCTGGTCTTTCCTGCGCAAACAGCCCCCGTCCGACCGTCTCTCCAGCTCCCTGCCGGTGGAATCGTGGGAGTACGAGCCGTTCGTTCCCGACGATCGCCGGGCGGACATCCTCAACAAGGTCGCTCTGGCCCAACTTTCCTTCGATGACGTCGAGACCATCCTCGAGATATGGAAAGGGTTGGACCCTCAATATCGCTCATCCTGGTCGGAGAAGAGCCTGGCTTTCTTCGTCTCGCTGGCGGAAAAAGTGAAGCAACTACCCGACAACGGAAAAGCGGCCGTTCAGCGACAACTTCTGCCTTTCCTGAACATGTTGAAGCAGCGCGGTTTCGGTGACTGGCTCGATTCGTTCAGTTCAGCCCTCCCCCAGACGCCAAAGACAGCGACGGCGTTGGATCTCGCGCAGATGTTCGATGAATCCGACATCGTGTTGTTCGGTGAGTTGCATACGCATTGGACCCACAAAGCCTTTCTCGCCCAACAGATGAAAGCCCTGAAAGAGTCCGGGGCAACCCATTTCGTCTACGAGGGAATCGGTCGTGATATCCGAAACCTCGTCCCGGCTGAACGCCAGATCACCATCAACAAGGGGACGGAGATCGGGAAGATATTGAAACAGGCGGCGGAAGAAGCCGGCCTTGTATATATCAACATCGACATGTCGGCCCAACTCTTCGACACCATCCTCCGCCGGCTGAACCCCGGCGCCAAGTCGAGACTCGGCACCTCGTATTCCCTAAAAGAAGCGATCCCGTTCTTTAACGACGCCGTCTACACCGAGCTCCTGCACCAGAAACGCAACCGGTATTTCCTCAACGCGATCCGGCATATCTACCGAAAATATCCCGGGGCCAAGATTGCCGGCGTCTTCGGTCAAGACCACATTCTCTCCCAACAGAAAAACGTCGACATCCCGGACATTGTGACGGTTCTGAACAATTCCGGGATCAAAACCCGTGGATTTATATTCGATAACGCCGTCTCGTCCAATGCCCCGGCAATCCTGGAATCAAACCGGGCCCAGACGGGGCATGACGGAATACTCTACATTCCGAACGACATATCCTATTGGGGCCGGTATCTCACCGAACGGCGCAACCGACTGACAGAAGAGCGGACCAACGAACGCCGCGCGGCCTTAAAAGCGGAGTTGGAACAGTCGATCGCTTCTCAGCTCCGGGCACTCACCGATCAGGGAAAGAAGTTCAAGAAGCCGAACCTTCTCGTCGATTACATCAGGACATCCCTCATGGGAGATGCGTGCGACGAGCGCCTGACCACCGCCGATGCGTCGTCGAAGGACGATCTGAACGCCCTCAAAAACACCCTGACAGCCGCCAGAGAGGTTCTCTTCCGGAAGATACTCAACGACGGAAACACGAGCTACTACGCCACCACGCTGTATTCCCGTTTTGAACGTCTCGACAAGCAGAAATTGGATCCGGTCGCTTGCGATCGAATCGCGCGGTCCCTCCTGGATTTCCTGGGGAACTTTAAGGACAAACAAGGGTACGATGAATCACACCTCATCTGGATCATCCGAGACCTGTTGCTCCGAAGCCGCCATCACGACCTCCTCTGGACCGTGGTGGCCCGGTACGATTCGGCGGGAAACTCCGGATCCCAAAAATATTCCCTCCGCAATGCGATCCGGGAGGCGGGGATACAGTTCGCGGATCCGGAAAACACGTTCAGATATATGCTCCTCTCCATTCGGAACGTCCGCAGTAAAGGAGATTTCTTCGCCGACGTGATCGTCGGGATGGCCGAACGGATGGACGCCGAAACAGTCCGGAACCTCTTTCTCCAAGCGCCCGATTTTGAAAACCTCCTCAATGAATTGGGGCCGGTCCTCATGCAGGAGGACACGGTGGAGACCAGCCTCTGGAATTTGAGCCACATCAAGACCGCTCCCGTGGCCTCCAAAGCGGGTCTGTTCGTCTTTCAATCGCTTTTAAACAAAACAGAACAGGAGCTGACCGATCTCTCCCGTTTGAATATTCATAAAAATGCCAACCTGATCGTGCGGAACGCCCTACTTTACAAAACGTTCCTGCGAGAAGTGACCAATGGGGAAACAGCCATGACGGAATTCGAGAAGTGGCTCTACGTCCCCGCGCGCGAGTTGGTCGAAAGCAAGGAAAACAATCTCACGCTCAAGAAATTACTGCTCCTGCAGGCCGCTGTGACTCAATCGTGGTCCAGTGCGACCCTGAGCGACGAGCAGCTTCAACGGCTCTATCTCAAGATCGCCACCCAGGGCTCATTCCTCGAGAACTTTAACAATGCGCAGGCCCACCCTCTCGTGATCGGCATTCCCTACATGCAGGATCAATTCAACTCCCACCCGGAAGGGATCCACATGATGCTGCTCATGTCCACTCTGGAACATGAGCTCATGCATAATTTCCTGAACCTCCGTTACGATCTGGGGAATGCCGCCCCGTCGCCCCCCCTGGCGGCCATCACCGAACTGATCTCGGACCTGGCGGCGCTGGCTCTCTTTGAACAGGCGGGGCAACCTCGTTTCCTGTTGGAGACGATGAGGATCAACCACGCCAAAATGGTCAACAGCGATTTTTGGAAAGCTCCGACCAAATGGTTGGATGCGATCAGAGAAAAGCACGACGCAGGCCGGATGCAATTCCGCTGGCTCTATGAGGAATTACAAAACGCCGGCATGGATTCCACACGCCCCCGGTTCTACGAGGAGTTATTGGCCGTCTCAATGAAGACACTGGATGACGTCAGCGGGATCGGCCGCCGGTCGCTCCTCAATTTGACACCCAAGGAATTTGCCGCCCGGTTCATCGTGAACTATAAGCAAACGATGGGCCTGGTCTCCGACGAGTCCCGCATGAACGCCACCCTGGAACAGATCCTTCACGAGGAACAAACGACGAGCGAGATCCCCGTTCTGCATCCCGGAAAAATCGGGCCGCTCCTCAGGGCCATCAGCCTAAAAACATATTCATCCGCCGCCTTCATCTCCCTGGGCACCGGAATCCTTCTGGGGGGAACTGTTCTTTTCCCCGAGATACTCCCCGATTTCGCCCGGTGGTCCATCGGGATTCTCTTGCCCTTCGCCGGCCTCGGAGCGGCCGCTCGATATGCCCTCTCCCTGCGCCGATTCAAGGATGCTCTCTCTCCGTTCCTGAATATTCCGGCGGAGATGCGCGGGGATTTCTTCAAGGACCAACCCGCGGCACAAAAAGCGGGAAAAGAGATCCATTCGCAAATGGCTCCTTACGTCGCCAGACACACCCCCTCACTGTCTTTTACGGTGAGGATCGTGCCGAATGCGGAATTCGCCAGCCACTTCGGCGCTCATGACCTGGCGAGAACGGACCCCACTTCCTCCATCGTCTATATACCGGATTGGCTCGCCTGGGTGATCTCACAGGAAAAACTGGGCGGTCTGTTATTGGCTCAGATTTTGGACCATGAAGCCCGGCGTTTGGCCCGTCAGTCGACCCTTCAGATCTACCTGTCCAAACTGATCCCTTCTTTCGCCACCGCCCTCTTCTCCCCCACGCGGACCATTCCCTTCCCGACGTCTTCCGGCACTCAAACATTGATCCGGGCTCATCAACCCGACAACCCGGACCTTTCTGTTTATATCCTGCAGCCCGCCGGGCAGGACCATCAGATCCTCGTCGCCTGGGATCACAAACTCAATAAGCCTGTCATCGAAGGAACCGTTGTTTTGATGGATAAAACTTTACAGGTCGTCCATTTGGAGAAAATGACCCCGCGGGACGACATCCTTGAGCGATCAATCTCTCTTCTCTTCGAGTCCCATCACATCGACGAATGGCGCTCCGAGGATAACATCGACCTCGACGGATACCTGGCCTACCGCCCGATACAATTCAAACAGCCGGCCCTCCGTGTCACCAACGTGGGAACCGATCCTCAGATCCGTTTCAAGATGAACCCCTCCCTAAGGCGTCTCCCCGCCACCGATATACGCGAAAAGATCGGGGAAGCCATGGAATCCGTTCCGACCGACAAAAACCTATCGGAGCTCCGACTGCGGCTGGGGACCATCCTCAACGCCTTGATCCCCTTCTGGTATGCCTTCGGGGACAATGACCCCAAAGCCGTCCCGATGATCGGTGATATGTTGGTCAAAGCCCACGGGGACGTCCTCGATCAGGGGATCCGGAGCTATCCGCAGGCAGAACAGCCCGCTGTTTGGGATTCGCTGAAGACCTGTGAGACATCCGCCCGGACGGCTCTTCTGAAATTCGGGACGATGGAGGTCATGAACTTCCAATACGTGATCACGCGGTCGCCGATGAGGCCCATAAGCCACCTCGTCCGCACTCCTTCCGCACCCTCATCACCGAGTTCAAAACTGATCTTGGATTGGGCCATTCCCCAGGCTCGCCATCAACTCAAGGGGTTCGAGAACGAGGTCGCGTTCCGCCCCACGCTCTCCGACGATTCATCCGGCGCTCCCAGTCATTCCCTCTCCCTCCTGGGAGCGCCGATTCTTTTTGGATCTCAATCCGCTTTTGACGACCTATCTACGGCGGCTCTCCCGCCACTCACCCTGAGACAGGCGCAGCGGATGATCCCCTACATGACGGATTCACAAAAAGCATCATTCTTACACGATTCCGCCCGGCGATGGGTAAAACAACTGCGCGCCGTTCAAACAGCCGATAACACCGTCGACAAGGAATCGGCTTACCTCGAACTGCTGCGAACGGCGGGACGCCTCCACGGGCAGCACGTCCGCGTTCTCGATCTCGAACAGGGCCGGGAACGCCCCACCGAAGAAATGGCTGCCCTTGCTTCCTTGGCTTATGAGCTCTCTCTCGTAAACGCGGATGAGTCTGCGGAATCTGCGGCCAAACTGCAAGATTACATGGACATATATAACCGGGCCCGTTACACATCCTCTCAATCGGTCTCAAAGTCCGCGTGGAAGACCTGGGGCGGGGTTCTCAAAACCGGTTGGACGGAAGCGCGCCGAACGCTCGATCGCGTGCTCTTCGCCCAACACGCCTATCAAGTAATGCACGTTCCCCTCGTCCCCTCGCGGGACGGCGTCTTGTTCGCCGATGATGATCGGACCGAGCTCTGGCTCGACCGGCTTGCCCAATTTATCCGGACCAATCGCGCTCTTCCCGAAGACAGGAAGTCCGTCATCCTGGTCACCAACCTCCTCCATTCCTCCGACAGGGATACGTTGCTACAGAAAACCCATGCGGCCCTCCGCCAACGGCATTCCGACATCTCCCGCGCGGATCTGGAAGCGGCCTTGGCTCCAAAGGCAGGACTCTTGTTCGCCGAAGACATCGGTGCTGGCAACAAGGTCCATGTGGGGAAGGTCCTCGAACGGATTCGTCAATCGAACCATCTCCGGGCTCTTCCGGATGCGGACATCTACACATTATGGGAAGATCAGCTGAGTCTGGAAGGCGTGAAAAGAGGACTGGTGCGCATTCTGGTCATTCTGACGGACAAACTGATCTACAACGCGACTGAAACCCTTGAAAACGACATCAAGAGCATCCGGTACATCTCCATACAAGCTTAATCCCATCAGGTCATCGCCCGCTTCGAACGTCCCCGGTCATTCCCTCTCCCTCCCGGGGACGTTCTTTTTTATCCGATGAAAAGTTCCTCGCGGGCATACCGATAAACGGGGATCTCCTCTTTCTCCCAGACGGAGGCGGAGAGTGTGGCCGGGCCCACTCTCCCGATAAACATCGTCACGATCAAGACCCACTTCCCCGGAGCGCTTAATCCGGAGGTGATCCCCATCGACAAACCGGTATTTCCCAGAGCGGAAATGATTTCGAACATGATCTGGATGAATGTCGCTTTCTCCGTCCACCCAAGCCAGACAAGATCGATCGCAAGGATCATAACGAACCACATAAATATCTCGATTGATTTATGGAGTATCTTCAATGGGATCTCCCGGTTAAACGATACGGCGCGGCCCGGTCCCTTCATCTGCATCCTCATAAACACGAACAGGGAACCCAGGGTCGTTGTTTTAATTCCACCGCCAGTGCTCCCCGGCGACGCACCGATGAACATCAATGCCATCAAAACAAGCAACGAGGTGGTCCCCAAGGCGCCGATATCGACCGTATTGAAACCGTCCGTCGTCGAGGCGGAAATGGCCTGAAAAGATGCCGTTTGAACCCGGCGAAACAGTCCCCACTCCATCGGCCAAGGCTCCGCCAAAAGAATAATCACCGTCCCGAGGGCGATGACAAACGCGCTGACACCAAAGACCATCTTCGTGTGCAAACATAATCGACGCGGACGCACGTTCTTTACCCAATCGGATAGGAACCCACACAAGTCATTCATGACGAAAAAACCGATTCCCCCCGCCAGTGAAATGACATTGACGACCAGATTCACCCCCACCGAGTCGCGGTAGCGCATGAGGTTGTCGGGGAACAGCGCAAATCCGGCCGTGCAAAAAGTGGAAACGGAATGAAAAAGACCCATATAAAGCGCCTTGGAAAATCCGTATTTTTCCCGCCACAGTAGACTCAAAAACAACATCCCCGCCAATTCGAAGAGGGCCGTGTAGAGGAACACCGAGAGGAAAAAACGCCCGATCTGATGATACCCCTCGCTGGCGAGCGATTCCTTGGCGACGATTCGCGTATGCAGCGGTATTTTCATGTTCAGGACCCGGAACATGGATACGACGAAAACCATGTAACCGATTCCCCCGACCTGGAATATCGTCATCAGAACGATCTGCCCGAACACGGAGTAATAGCTCCCCACGTCCACGACGCTCAGGCCGCTGGTGCTGATACCAGATGTCGCCACAAACAAAGCATCCAGGAAGGGCTGCCACTGTCCCGTGGACGTTGAAAGGGGGCACGCCAATAACAGGGCCCCGCATATTGTCACAAAAGCATAACCCCCGACCAACAATTGGAGTGGGCTCAATAATCCGGAGACAGCATATCGACGCGTCAGGACCGAATCCGGGGACTTAAAAACGGATCGGAACCACTGCCGGGGTGTTCTTGTATCCATAAAAGACTCCTTTCCGCTGGGGCCAGAGTCTCTGTGTTTTCTGTGGATGAGTGGAAGAGGATGTTAGGGATATAATAAAAAAACCAAAGAAGGGCTCTTTGGTTTTCCCTGCAATGTGGCTTACGAGGTTAGCTGTCGGGCTCGGGCTTTGCTGGCCCTTATCCTTTCGGATACTCGCCCCACGAACTCTGTCGAGTTCGAACTTCCGGGTTCCCCGCCTCTTTCATTACGCCCATGACATCGAGCGCTATGAACTAGCTCAGCGTCACCTGATTATAGCATTTCCCTCCGGGGGGGGGCGATCAGTAATGATAACTGCTGCCGCCGATGAATTCCCTCATCAGCGAATTCTTGGGGACGACGGAATCATCCCCCTCTCGGAAGGATTCAAGGAGGTCGTGGACCCGCTGGGCGCGCATATAAGCATCCAGCTTTTTCGGGTCGCTCTTGTATTTGTCGATGATCCCGTCGAACACGGGGAACATGAATTTTTTGTGGATGGGCAGTTCGTAGGGGAGTGCCCCGTTGAAGACGTAGTCCACGGTATGGATGAACGGTACGATATAACGCATCTCGCTCCGGCGCACATAATGCCAGTGTCCGACGGTCCTCTCGGGATTATAGCTCCGGTGCCAACTGTCTCGGATCATCCGGCGAAGCATGCGGAGATCGGCCCAGCGGACGAACTCGCCTTTGGTGTCGCGGATCTGACACATGGCCTCGATATAAAACTTGAACTTCAGGTTCGAGGGAACGCTCAATGTCATCTCATCGAACAGTCCGTGCAGGCTGTCGATGAGCAGGATCTGGTTCTTCTCTAACCGGAATTCCTTCGTAAAATCCTCGCGAACACCGGTCTTGAAATTATAGATCGGCATATTCACCGTCTTCCCCTTGAGGAGGTCGGCCAGGTGTTCATTGATGAGCGGAAGGTCCAGCGCCTGAGGGGTCTCAAAATCATAATCCCCGTATTCGTCTTTGGGATGGCACTCCAGATTCTTGAAGTAGTTGTCGAGGTTCATCAGGACGAAGCTCAGGTTCTTGTCCTTCAGTTTCTCGCTGATCTTCGTCGTGGTCGTTGTCTTTCCGGAGCTGGAGGGCCCCGCCACGATGATGAGCCTCAATTCCGGCGTCCGTTCGAGTATTTTGTCAGCCACTTTCTGGATCTCCAGATGATAGGCTTTCTCCGCCTCCTCGATCAGGCGGGGCCATGTCCCCTTCTGGATATGCTCATTGATCTTCTCGACCGACTCGCAGCCATGTTCGACATTCCACGTGAACACTTTCCAGAGGAGCTTATAGGGTATGTTATCCTCGACGATGATGTGGTCGTCTTTCTGTGACTTCTTCCTCTGCTCCTCGACCCGGTGGAGGATGAACGCCTTGGACGTCCGTGCATGACCGTTTTCGATCAGCACCTTTTCGATGATGTCCTGTATTTCCTGAACGGAGGGGGTGGCCTTATAGGGGTAAAGTTGGTTGATCATCACCAGAACCTGGTCGGCCAGGGATTCAGCCAACGCGCGATCCTTTCCGCCGACGGCCGTGGCGGCATTGAAAATGGAGTTGGCGATCTTCGCCTTATCGAACGAGATCAGCCTCCCATCCCGCTTGATCACGTGCGATATCTTGCTGGGCGCGGAAACATTGAAGAGGTTCAACTGGTTCTCCGCCTTGGGATCAGGTGGAGGAGTAGTCTCTTGATCGGTCATATGGGATTTTCTTTCTCCTTGAATCTATTTTGTCGATTTCAACCAATCCTTCTCGATGAGCATTTCCGCGATCTGGACCGCATTCAAGGCGGCGCCTTTCCATAGATTGTCTCCCACCACCCAGAATAACAGCGCCTTGGAGGAGAATAGATCCGCCCGGACCCGGCCGACGAACGTGGCCTCTTTGCCGGCCGACATCAACGGGGTGGGACAGTGCGCGATCCCGTCTTGAGGATCCGCCTCCACCACGCACACGCCGGGGGCTCTCCTTAACACCTCCATGGCGGCCTGGGGAGTGACATCTTTCTCGGTCTCGATATAGACGGACTCTCCATGCCCCACCAGGGTCGGGACCCGAACCGTTGTCACCGATACCGCGATGCGGTCATCCCCTAAAATCTTGTGAGTCTCCTTGACGACCTTCAATTCCTCATTGCTGACGCCCTGATCGTCTATTTTCCAATTATTCGCCAGCACGTTGAATGCGATCTGATCCGGAAAAGACCCGAAATCGATGACTTTTTCTCCCTTCAAGAATGACGCGGCCTGGGAACGAAGGTCGTCCATCGCCTTCCCCCCCGCGCCGGAAACGGCCTGATAGGTGGAAACGACGACCCGTTTCACGCGGAAAGCCCGATGGAGGGGCCCGAGAGGCATCAGCAGAACGGCAGTCGTACAGTTCGGATTGGCGATGATTCCCTGATGATTTTTCAGGGCGTCCCCGTTGACTTCGGGGATGACGAGGGGAACGCGGGGATCCATCCGATAATCGGCTCCGTTATCGATCACGACGGCGCCGCGAGAGACCGCCTCTTTTCCGAACGTGACGGCGGCGCCTTTTTCGCCTTCGGTGCCGGCGAACAATGCGATGTCGATCCCGTCGAACGCCTGAGCCGTCGTCTCCACGACGTCATAGGAACGCCCATCGACGACTATCGTCCGCGGTCTCCGGGCCATGACCTTCAATGTGCCGCACGGAAATTTTCGGTTGTGCAGAACCCTCAGCATCTCGACACCCACAGCCCCTACACCGACGACCGCCACGTTGTATTTTTTCACAGTTTCCGACTCCTTGTCCTGATCGAGGTTTTGAACCGTCTCAGTTTATCAAATATTTCTTCGCTTCTTCCTGTTTTCCCATATCCTTATAGAGTTGGCCGATTCGTTGTTTGATCTCGCTGACAATCCCGGATTGATCCTTGAAGACTTCCATGGATTTCAACAGCATCGGAATCGCCTCTTCGGGTTTCCCGGCGCGTTGCTTCAATTCCGCCAAACCCCGCTGAACATTATAAAGCTGCCAGGGGTCTTGCGTCAGTCCGGCAGCCGCGTTGTAATGGGCGGAGGCCCCATCGATGTCGTTCATATCCTGGGAGATTTGCGCCATCCGGACCGTAATCTCGTATAGGATCCCCTGACTGTCTTCATAAGACTTCCGAAGATCCTTCAACTTCTGAAGTGCTTCCGCCTGCTTCCCTTTCCGCCGAAGCAACTCCAAAAGGTCCACCTGGGCGCCGTATTTTTGCCATTTATTATTCGCCCGCGCCAACGACTCTTTGAAATAGGTCTCGGCTTCCCCGTATTTGTTCGTGTCCCGAGCCAGCGCTCCGGCCCAAGAATAGACCTCGCAAAGCATATCCGGATTCTTCTTGTGTTCCTGGAGGACAGACCGCCATAACTCCTCCAATTTCGCCGGTTCGTTCATCTGCATGAAGACTTGTGAGATCTCTCGCTGGGCATAAAAACGCTGCCCGCCTTCCTGGGCGACCTTTAACGCCGCTTGATAATAGGGGAGGGCCTTGGCGGGTTGCCCGGTATTTCTGAGGACATCACCCAAGACGATGTTCACATCGAACGCAAAAACATCCTCCGAGGCATAGTCCTTATGAAGAGACTCCGCCTGCTCCAGGGCATCGGGGGCCTTTCCCATTTGCATCAGGACATCGATCTGGCGACGACGGGCATCCAATATCTGCCCCCTATCCGTAGACAGTGCGCTCGATTTCTTCAAGTGGTCCAGTGCCTCGGCCCAACGGGACATTCCCTGATAGACTCTGGCTATCCGACGATGCAAATCCGACTGATAGGGACCGTTATTGCTCTTGGCGATCAGTTCCATGTATTTCCCGATGGCTTGTTCTGTTTTCCCGCTGCGCTCAAACAACTCGGCCAATCCCCGGTCTATCGACTCCTTTTCCCCGTCATTGAGAGCGAGCGCCGATGCCGCCGCGTAGTGGGCTGAGACCTTCTCGTAACGAGACTGATCAAGGCAAAGCTGTGCTATTTTCAGATGGAGGTCGAAAGAAATGTCGCGATTTTTTGAAAACCGCGCCAGCAATTTCTCAAACAAGAGAAGAGCTTGATCTTGATTTCCATTTTGCCTCAGGAATTCAGCCTCTCCACAAAACCCTTGATAATGCTGCTGGGGGTCCTGCGCATACCGATGGGATTCTTGAAAATAACGGTTCACTTCTTCAGGGTCCCGAGAGAGACGTCCCAGCTGAATATAGATCGCGTGCATGATATGCGGGTATTTTTTGTATGCCTCCACCGCCTGCTTAAAGCCACTCAGGGCGGTCTTCCCGTCCCCCATCTCCAAGCGGGAACGCAAGGCATTGAATTGGCCCCACGGGTCATTGGCAGAACCGAATATCTTCTCGGCCTGACCATAAAGAGCCGACGCCTCTTTCTGGCGACCGATTTCCCGATAATAATTCCCCAACGTGGTCGATAAATGGGCCGATATCAAAGGACTTGACTTATAATGCGCCAACAATTTTTGTCCTGAATCCAAGACATCTTGTCTTTTTCCGCCCCTCCATTTTACTTCCAACTGAGAGCGCTGCGCATTGAATTTCATCCATGGGTCTCGTGTCATCGATTCCGCTTTTTCAAAAAGGCGCAACACCTTCTCATTATCTCCCTTGCCGCTGTCTATGAGAATCTGCGCCAACGCCTGGTAAGACTCCGCGACATAGTCCGGGAAATCCCTGTAAACCTCGATGGCCTCCTTGTATTCCTTTTCCGCCTCGCTGATTCTGTTTTGATTCCGATAGAGGTCGGCCAGCCCCCGGAGCGCATTGAAGGTCCGGCCCGGATCACATTTTATCGCCATGGCTTTTTTGTAGTGTTTCTCCGCCTTCTCGGGCTGATCTTCTCCGCGACACATATTGGCGATGTTGACGTGGATATCGCACAGGATCCCCGGATTGGCGTCGAACTTAGAGAGGAGTTTCTCGTATTTCTTCAACGCGGCGGTTCTGTCTCCCGACGCCACCAATAAATCGATTTCGCCGCGATACGCGTTATACCGGGTCCACGGATCCTCGGCGAACTTCGCGGCCATCCGAAAATGTTTCTGCGCTTCCGCCGCATTCTCGTGCGACTGCCAATAACCCCCGAGGTCGGAATGGATTGAAGCGACGATCTGCCGGTTGTTCTGATAGACTGAAATAAGCCCTTCGTAATTCTTCAGCGCTTGGGGATTCCCTTTTTGCGTGTTGATATGAAAAACAGACCGTTGGGCGTCAAACCGGCGCCACTCTTCGGGCTCGTTGGGGATCCCCTTGGAATAATGGGCCAGCGCTTCCTGGGAGCGCCCCTGGTCTCGATACATGTGCCCCATATCGATATAAATCTTCGCTTGGATCTGGGGGTCTCGGCCATACTGCTTCAATTTCGATCCGTAATACCGGAGGGCCTCATCCACCTGACCCTGACTGCGATAAACATCCACAATCTTCTGATCGATATTGAGCTGATCCCACTCGCTTTGAGCGTATCTCAAGGCCTGGGCATAGGCCTCCTTCGCTTGATCATACCGATTCAGCCGCTGCTGCAGCTCTCCCTGAAACATCTGCATTTGATACAGAGAGCCGTCGGATTGAACCTTCTTCTGGAGGTCCGCCGACAGTGCCAATGCCTTGTCGGACTGTCCGAGATCCATGTAAGCCCGCGCTAAATTAATGGACCAATTCACCATCTGACTCTCATTGTGAGGAAACCGACGCGATAGAATCTCCAGATAAACGACCGCTTTTTTCGTATCCTGCTTCTCATTCGCCTTCTGGAGTTTCCGCTCCAATCGACGGTTGGTCATATGGATCGGGTTCTGAACATACCGGACGGTCTGGAACGTTAGGAATGCCACCAGCAGAAAAAGGGCCAGTTGAACCGATTTGTGTTGTCCGATGAAACCCATGACCTTCCTGCCGGTCAACGCCATCGGCGAATAGAGGCTCCCCCCTCCCCGCTCCACATAGAGTCGTTGATCCTTGGTGAGACCCCGAACAGACCAAAAACGAGCCCCTTGGACCAGGGCCCCGTCCAACTGAACATTCTTTAGGTGCGCCCCTTGAAGATTGGCGGCACGCAGATCCATTCCACCCAGCTGGCAGTCCTTGAAATAACATCCTGATAAATTGGCTCCCCTCCCGGTCCCTTGGGTGAAATTACACTGATGGAACGTCCCCCCCATCATATTGACGCCCGTTAAATCCGCGGAAGACCAATCCGATCCCTCGGATTTTATGAATTCCATCTCGTTCCCTTGCAACTTGGCTCCCTTCAACGAGCAATCTTCCAGAGAGACTCCCTCGAATTTGGCACCGGCCAGGGAGGCCCCGTCCAAGCGGGTGTTCTTGAAGAGGGAATTCTTGAAGCTGGACCGATAAAGAACGGCGCCGGAGAAATCGGCTCCTTGAAGTTGTGCCGAATTGAAACTCACATCGATCAGTGTGGCGTTTTGGAAATTTGATTTGGTGAGATTGCAGTTGGAGAAATTGGCCTTGGAGAGGTCTTTCCCCGAAAAATCCTGTTCGACCAGTTCTTGTCTGCGATATTGAGCCCACGGACTCGGCGGAATCTTCACGTTGCTGTCCATAAA
Source organism: Elusimicrobiota bacterium (assembly GCA_022709755.1). Classification (GTDB taxonomy): domain Bacteria; phylum Elusimicrobiota; class Elusimicrobia; order FEN-1173; family JAKLIF01; genus JAKLIF01. The sequence goes on from JAKLIF010000001.1 coordinate 522,719, forward strand.
TCATCGTCCTCCAGGGGATGTCCCAGTGTCTCTTGTTCTCTGTGGTTCCGTTTGATAGATCTCGTATGCGGACAATCCATCGGGATTCACGAACATCGCGGCCCGCCTCACGCGATATTTTTCCTCTAAAGCAACCCGTTTGAATTCATTCAAAAAGGGGACCCAGGGGGATTGATCCTTTCCTCTGAACAGATAGTATCCCGACGGGTTTTGCCGCAAATATCTTAGAAAATCTTCGGACTGTTCATCAAGAGAGGCGTCCCGGTACCCGGCCATGAATACCTCCTCAGTAGAAACGCGTCCTCCGGTCAGATAAACAAACGTATCCATCAACCCGGTGTCTCCCAGCCCGATTTTCCGGATCTCCCGCTTCTGACACCATTCCGCCACGTCCCCCATTGTGTTCCATCGGACATCCCACCCTCCGTAAATATAATCCATGGCTCTCTCGCGGACAAACCGGCCGTGCCCGTTCCAGGCCGCCGCCACGATGAGGATGATCCATACTCCCGCCAGAACCCTCCGCATTATCGTCGGAAACGGGACGACCAAGACAGCCGCTATCGTTAAACACACCCAGGGAAAGAGTATCAGCAGATGATGCGGATCCAGGTTTGTCGGGGTAAACGGAGATTGCGCCAGGACGACCACAATCAGCAGGACAGGAAACAACAGCGCTTTGTCGGCCCTCTTTTTGCGAACGATTTCCAATAATAAAAACCCCCCCACCAACACCAAACCGATCACAAACAAATAGAGGGCGATCCCGTTCGGCATGGTCTCGGTGTTCCAGGCGGTTCCGACGATGATCGCCTTCAGCTGGCCGAGTCTCTTGGAGAGGTTGATCCCATAATTCAGATTCACGACGTGGTCCAATCCTTGCGAATAGATGACCCGTGACATGAAGAATTTGACCGTATAAAACCCGTGCATGATATTGGAAACGATGACGGGGGCCATCCCCGCCGCGAACGCCGCCAGCGCCACGAAGAGGACCCGGATGTTGATCCCCGGCCCCCGAAGTCTCTTGTATTCCGTGCACAATCCCACCATCAAAAGGGCGGTCACGAACCACCAAAAAAAGCATCGGCTGCCAGACCCCACCCCCAAACACAGGCTTCCCACCACGAACCAACGGCTCTTTTCCGAGCGGGTCCATTGCATGAACGCCGCCAGGGCTGAAAGCTCCCAAAACAGCAGCATGGATCCCGTATACCCCCCCACGCGAATCGCCGCGATATGACTGGTCGATGAGACGAACAAGACAGACGTCACAACAGCCGGAAGGCGATGATGATAGAGCCGGTAGGCGACGAAGTAGAGAAGAGGGACCGTCAGAACAGCCCAAAACATCGATGACAAATGAAGGGCGATGGCCGAGGGACCGAAAGCATAAATCCACGGCAGCGTGAGGTAAATCTCGTTAGGTCCGTGTTGGGGTTTCAAAGCCATCGGAAAAGACCGGCCCATCCACTGGATGAACTCCTCCCCCCCCATCTCCAATTTACCGTAGACCCCCAGCGCATATCTCCCCAAAAAACCGATGTCGCAATAAACTCCCTGTGTCAGGAGACCGTCAAAAACCCAATAAGCCAGGTATAACGAACAAGCGGCAACAACCGTCAGGTCGACGACAAGCGGCCATCGGACATCATCGATGAACTTCCTGATCCGAAGGAATGATATCTTCATCGCCGCGGCCTCCTCTCCTCGCTCTCAGCGACCTGATAGACGACAAAGGCCGGCTCTTGTTCCGGTGAATCGACCCGGTGGATCCTCCTCACCGTTTTCCCCTCCGACTGGGCGATATCCATAAAACGGACCCGATAGGACACCCGCTGCCAGAGGGGATCGAAAAACAGGTAGTACCCCTGTTTTTCACGGCGGAACCTCGATCGGAGATGTTTTTCATGATCGGCTTGCCTCACATCGGTCATGTAGGGCGCCACAAACACTTCCTCCGACATAATCATACGGCCCGATTGAAAATCAAGGGGATCCTGTAACCCGGTGTCACCCAGCCCCACGCGTTGGATCTTCTGTTGATGCATCCATTCCACCGCCTGTCCCATCACATCCCATCTGACCTGGATCCCCCCGTGCAGGTTTCGATGCGGATGATAGACGCGGTAATAATGCAGGTTCCACCCGGCATACAGGGCCAGCAGAAGCCCGAAGGCCACTCGCACGGGGAGGAGCCAGGGCCGAGGAAGCGATACAAAGAGTGGGGCGATGACGATCAGGACCGACGGAAGGAAGAGCGGGGACAGATGGTGAACGTCCAGGAAAGTCGGTGTCACGGGAGACAGCAGCAATACCACGACACAGAACAACGGCGCCCAAAACAGTTCGACAAAAGGAGTTCCCTGCTCCCGTTTTTGATGGAAATATCCCCAGACCAACCACAAGAGAGCGGCCAGGAAGAGGACCGGCACGAGCGGATTGGCCTCGCTCACGTTCGTCCAGGCGGAGGCATTCCAGAGTGTGCAGTATTCGTGGAGCCGTTCCCTGATGTTGGCCAGATACGCCAAATTGGAAACCCCCCCCCGCGAATGGAAAAAAAACTGTGTCATGAATTTGAGTGTGAACCAATCATGCCTGGCGTTGGCCAACAAGACGAGGAAGGGTCCCGGGATAAAAACCGCCAAGACCGCCGCCACATCACGTTTGCGCAACCCCAGGAGACGCTGTCTCAAACCAGTCACGCCCAGGGCGGTGATCCCCAGGGCGGTCAAATACCAGAGCATCAGAATCCGGCTTCCGAGGGCAAGACCCATCGACGCCGCACTCGCCACCAGCCACCCCGGTCCTCTCCGCTGTTTCCAATAGAGGAAGAAGAAAAGGAGCGAGAAGGAAAAGAGGGCTCCATGGACCGTCCCGGCATAAAGGCCGATCCGGCTGAAAGCCACATAACTGGGCGAGGATCCCAAGAGCGCGAGGATCACGGGCATCGCCCAGAAGCTCCCGAAGAAAACCGCCCCGGCCGCTCCCATGACGATGAGTTGAATGTAACCCCAAAAAACGCTCATGGCGTTCAGCGCGAACGCCGAGTGTCCCATCAGGAGCATCCCCGGCCAAGCCCCCAGGTAACACTCCACCGCGCCGTTATAATCATTGCACATCAACGGATACGTGCGTGACCCGATCGTCATCAAGCGGCGATCCATCGCATCGAGACCGGGATAGAAATTCATCATTCGGACCCCGAACAAAGCCACATCGTAATGAAGCCCCTGTTTCGGCAAATCCTCCAGAACCCATCGTGAATAGACCCCGAGGGCCATCAGGGACAGCAGGATGCCGGCCGCGATGCGGAACGACGCCGGTTTGAGATTTCCCATGTTCATTGAGCCGCGGCTATCCCTTTCTCAGGAGGTCGGGTAGAGTTCGGAAGAACACTGAACCATTTTTTTGACGACATATTCGTTGTGGGGATCGATGGTGCAATATTTCGTATAACACTCCAAAGCCTTCTTATAATCCTTCATATGCCTGTAATAATCGGCCAAGTTCAGCCATTCGATCAGCTCAAAGGAGCTCCCGACGGAATGCCCGTCCCGGCGATTGATTTTCAACACATCGACAAGCTGGCAGAATTCCTTGTAGCGGCGAAGTCTGACCGGGTATGTATTTTGGCCGTCCGAAGACTCCCAATACATGGAGTGGTCTCCGCGAATACCCAACTCCTCCTTCATGTGTCTCATGGGGCTGGCCGGTTCGACCAGGCACATCGTGTAACTCGGGTAGATGAAGCTGATATAGTCATGGTTCCGCTTCAAGAAATTCAACGTCTCCTGAAAATCCGCTTCCGTTTCCCCCGGAAAACCGAACATGAAGTTGCACAAGGTCTGGATGCCCGCCCGACGGACATTCCGGAGGACCTGTTCGGCCACGTCGACGCGCTGGCCCTTCCTCATCAGGTTCAAGACCCGTTGGGAACCCGATTCGATCCCGAAGGTGATGTCCTGACACCCCGCCTCTCGGAGGGCGCGGCACGCCTCTTCCGTCATCTCGGGCCGGATGATGCAATTGATATCGCGCCAGATGAACTTCTTTTCCTTCCACCCCCGGAGTTTTTCCGCCAGGGTCGTCAGGGCGTTCATATCCCCGTTCAGGAGAAGGTCATAGAATTTCAAGTAGGACGTCGACGGCATCCGGCGATGTTGATAAACGATCTCATCGAATATCCGTTGGCCGCTCATGGAGCGGAATCCAGGCCACCCCGACCGATAACCGCAGAAGAGGCACTGACGGATGCACCCCCGGGTGGTCATCAACAGCAGGTCGCCTCGATGGTATTGGTCTTCGACGTACACGTCCCAGTTGAAATAGGAATAATTGGCGAACGGGAGCGTGTTCAAGTCCACCGGAGGTCGCGCCCCGGTGAAAACGATCTTCTGCCCTCTCCACAAGAACACCCCGGGACAATCCTCATAGCCCTGACGGTTCGAGTACCGCTGAATGAGGTCCGCAAACGTATGTTCCCCGTCTCCCAGCACGATCGCATCGACGCTTCCATCCTTGAAAGCCTCGTTCCGCCAGCCGTCATCGACGCTGAACAATTGTCCCCCGAAAACGACCATGATCTCCGGATTCGCCTCCTTGATCATCTGGGCCATCATCAGGCTCGCGTAAAAAGAGCAGACGTTGATCGAAAAACCCACCACCGCGCGACCGGCCGTCGCGATGGGATCCAGATATTGCTTCTGGATGTAAGCCTTATTGGACTTCATGATGGTGGGGTAGATGTCATAATCCGTCCAGATCGTCGATTGCTCGGCGGTCCAGGCCAGGTTGTGTTCCTTCGAACGACGGTGGTAAAGGTCGATGTTCACATCGAAAACGGAGACCTCATGGCCCACCTGTTCCAGATAGGCCCCGAGTTGGGCCAACCCGATCGGAGGTTCCAATCCCCACAAGGGCGCTTGGATCAGGAATACTTTCATCGCGTCTTCTTTTTCATCGAGGGATTCTCAATCATTGACGATCCATTGGGATTCATAGGGGCACCATTCCACCGTGCACAGTTTCGGTTCGGACCAGAGTTTGAACCGGTCGTCCACGAAAGCCCCCAATTGCCTGTCCGTGAACTGACTGCATCGGTCCACCCGGCCGTCCCCCCGGATCATGGCATAGCGTTGTCCGGCGCGGCACATCCGCCCCTTCGGCGAAAGCTCTTTGAGCTGGTATTCCATCTTCTGCTGATCCTCCCGGTTCGACGACACCGCGCGAATGACCTCTTTTTCCTCGTCCGTGTTCCCCATGACATGGTCGGTCGCCACGAACGGCAGGGCCACCAGGGCCAACCCGTGCCCCTTCAAGAGAGCCGCCTGTTGAGACATCAGGGGGACTTGAGACGGGTAGGCGACGTAATACACCACGCGCCCCTCGTCCCTCATGGGCAGGTAATCCTTGACGGCCAGCACGTTGGGCAGAAAGCGCTCCATCCTCACATGAGAGGGGTGAAAAGTGGCGGCGATGCGCAACCGATCCGTGGAAATCGCCGGGATCAGGTCCTGCACCTTCCAGGACAAGTTGGTGCAGATATCCACGATATGCCATCGGGTCAGCGCCTTGACCAGCTCGATGAAATGGGGATAGACGGACGGTTCCCCGCCGGACATATAGATGTAACACTCGCCGTACAACCGGTGCATCCTCTCCCAATGGCGCGACCACTCCGCGACGGACACCGCCGGAGGGCTGGACTGATCCCAGACGGTGCAATACGGGCAATGATAGTTGCAGAGATAGGTCAGATCCCAACCGAACGTGACGCGACCGTTGGGACCGTTCACGAACATGGGGAGGACCTCACGGCAACCATGTGCCCGCCTTGTCCGGCGCCTTCTCGTCGGGGATCACTTTCCACTCGTCACACGGACAGAATTCCACGTCGCAGGGCATCGGTTCCGGCAACAATTGAAAATCCTTGTCGAAAAAGTTCCCGATGATATGCCGGTCGCCGATCTGCCCGCAACGGGCCACGTTCCCGTCCGGCAAGAGGAGACCGGCCATCTGGCCCGCCCGACACAGCATCCCCTTGTGCTGTTTCTGCGCCACCCAGGAATCCGTCATGCCCAGCACCTTTTTCTCGTCGGCATTATATCCGTCGGGATATCGGACCCCCTTGTATTCACCGATGAAGGGGATGACCTTCAAGCTTTCGCCGAGGGCGGTGAACCGATCGACATACCGCTGGAGGTCCGGGAGGAACGGGGGGTAGGCGACGAAGTTCAGGCACCCTTCCGTAAAACCGCTCTGCCTCAAACGGAACAGGCGGTCGATGAAATCGTCGATGGTATGATACTGGGGATGAAAACTGATGGAGAGCGATACCTTCGCGGGATCCACCGTCTTGATGAACTTGTCCAAGACGACCGATGTGTTCGTCGTGATGTTGATGGGCCAATGGATCTGGGATATCCGGTGGATCAACTCGACGAAGTTCGGATAAGTGAAGGGTTCCCCTCCGTTGATCGTGAGGAAACACCGACCATATTTCTGATGGATCCGGGTCCAACACTCCATCCATTCCTCGACCGTCTTATAGACGTTCCGTTTCCCGTATTCCTCCCAATGCGTGTCGAAGAAACAGTAACTGCACCGGTAATTACAGCTCCAGTGGATGTTCCATGTAAAACGGACTTGTGTGTCCATGGGTCACGCGGTTTCGACCGCCGCCTCCTTCCTTAAAGCGCTCCGCACCGCCTTGTTCTGGTCCATGAAACAGGCCGTGCAGCTCTTGCAGAACGCGTTCATCGTCCCCTTCCGGATCCGGCTCCGGTATTCCTCCATGCCGCCCCCCCGCCATGCCTCCTTGAAACTGAGCCGATGGAGATTCCCCTCGGAAACATACCCTTCCCCATAACAACAGGGGACGATGCTCCCGTCGGGCGTGATGTCGCAGTGGAACCAGGGGAAAAAACAGGGGATGTCATCGTAGACCGTCCGGTGCCGGGGAACGGACTCCGGGACGGGGGCCAGATCCCGGCGCGATTGTTCCGTCCGGGTCGCGTATTCCCGCCGGCGGAAGTTCTCGAAATTATTCCGCACGCCAAGCCGGGCGGCCAGGGAAATCAGCTCGGGGATGCGGTCCTGGAAAAGAACGACGTCCCGCTCCGTCAGGATCAGCGGGTGAGAAGACGGTTCATTGGGGTTCATGGAATCCAGTTCCACCTCGGCCACTCGATGACGGGCGGCCAATTCCACGAGTTCGTGGACCAATTCGATATTGAGCGTCGTCAACACGCTGTGGAATTTAAGCGTGGGGGAACCGGTCTTGTGGCGCCCCTTCGCTGCATTAATCATCTCCAAACCCTCCAGCACGCGCCGAAAAGTGTCCTTTTTATCCCGGAGGTGGTCATGAATTTCCGCCCGGGGCGCATCCAGGCTGATGGATATCTCATCCCAACCGTTCTTCACGAAACAGTCCGCCAAGGACGCGGTGATCTGGGTCCCGTTCGTGATCAACGAGGCCGACACCCGCCCGCGTTTGATGATGGGGACCAGTTGTTCGATCACCCCGTGCCGGATCAGCGGTTCCCCGCCGCCCTTGATGTTGATGTTCTTCACCCCCATCGCCACCGCCTCGGCGATCATCTCCAGATATTTCTCGTCGGACAATTCCTTGAAATCTTTATAGAACCGCGGCAGTTGATCCTGCCGGCGGCAGAAAAGACAGTTCAAGTTGCATGACATCGTCGGGTTTATCTGAAGGCTCAGGGGGGCGGCCCCGGACCCTTCGAACCAGGAACGGACGGCGGCGGCTCGTTCGGATTCGTTCATGGGTCGCTTTTCTCCATCATCTTTTTGACGAATTCGGGCCGCGTTTTCTCCTGTTCGCTCAGGATGTAGAGATATTCCTGGCAGTTACAGTGCTGAAGAGGGCAGGGCATGGGTTTCGTCCATATCTTGAAATCGGGGCTGAGCAGGTTGCCGAGAAAACCGGGGGGACCCGCCGGCCCGCAACGGAACACGTTCCCGTCCGCCTTGACGTTGGCATACATGACGCCGGAACAGCAGAGCTTCCCCAGAGTGACGGGCCGTTCCACCTGATAGACCCATTTTGAATCCTGCTCGCTGGACAAACTATCATCTGAGCCATGAAGGGCCCGGCGTTCTTCCCGCGTATAACTTTCGGGATAGGGTTTTCCCTGATACGTGCCGCGGAAGACGTTGACCGAAAAGTGGCTCGCATCGGTTTCGAACAGTGACCGATAGTGATTCAGCCGAGGGATCACCGGCGGATGGGCCACCACGGAGATCGCCGGTGAAAAACCGTGGGCTTTCAGGATGTTGATCTTTTCCAGAAACACCTTTTCCTCGGCGAACTCATGATGAAAACTGGCCTGAAAATAGACCGTCTCCGGTTTGACGGATCGGACGAACTGCTCCAGGTCCTTCAAGGACATCGATAAATTGGTCGTGATGCACAGGTTGTGCATGCGGGCCAACTCGATGAACAGTTGGGTCCCCTGGGGATAAAAGAACGGTTCCCCCCCCAACACGTCGAGGCGGCACCGGCCGTGTCTGTCATAAACCCTCTTCCAGGCGTCCACCCAGCGCTGATATGGCAGGATCAGCGGATGTTCCCCCTCGATCTTCGCCCAGATGTTGTCCATCTCGTACCAACAATAGCTGCACCGGTAATTGCACCGGTAGAGGAGGTCCCAGGTGAAAGTGATCCCGTCGTATAATTGTTCCTTGCCCCAGCTATTATCGCCCATGGACCCGTTCCTTTTCATCCGATTCACTGTCGCCGTCTTCCCCCACGATCCAGCGCCACTCACAGGTGCAGGTACCCTTATCGCACCATTGGGGCTCCGGGGACAGATGGAGATCCCCGTCCAGAAAATTGCCGAGGAGGATCCGATGGTCGCTGTTGCACCGGTAGACGGACCCGTCCGCGTCGATATTGACGTAACAGGTCCCGGCCCAGCAGCGCCGGCCGTCGACCTTTTTCTCGCGCAGGAGATAGCTGGTCTGACTCTGATGAAATTCGTTCAATTCCTCGTTGGCGGCGCGGATCAACTTCTTTTCGTCCGCCGAATAGGCCTCCGGATAACGGCGCCCCTCATAGTCTCCGGTGAACGGTTGGACACGAAACTTGAAGTTGCCGAAAGACGCGCACTCACCGAACAACCTCTTCCGCCTGTCCAAATCCGCCAAAAACGGCGGCCAGGCGACCGTGACGACTTCAACGCCGTAATCGTTCCCGACCAAGCGGCGAACCTTCCCGAGGAATTCCCCCTCCTTCGCCGAGTCCGGATGGAAACTCGCTGTCAAACCGAACGAGCGGGCCGGGATCCGACGGATGCAATCCTCCCAAAAAGAGAGGGGCTGAGACAGGTTCGTGCAGATCCATACCGTGTGATGCCGACACAGATCCTCCATGATCCCAAGAAAATCAGGATAGGTGGTCGGCTCGCCGCCCGCGATCTGCACATGGACCGGCCCCTGCTTCTCAAAAACGGACGTCCATCTTTTCCGCAGAACGTCACGGGAGACCACCTTGTTCTTCTTCAATATCTCCGGCCATTCATGGGAATGCCAACAATACGCGCACCGGTAATTACAGGCGTTGGTCAGATACCAATCGAAAGTGGACTTAGGCCTTGACGGCGTTTTGCTCATTTTTTCCGAACACATCCTTTTCGCCGACGATCCAGCACCACTCACAGTTGCAGTGTGGGACATGGCAGATCTCCGGTTTTTCATAAAGCCCGTAAGTGCCGTCGTAAAAGTTGCCCAGGCAGACGTTCTGGTCGAGATTGCAGCGATACACGTTCCCGTCGGCCTGGATATGGATGTATCGTTGGCCGGAAGAGCAGAGCCGACCTCGGGATTCCTTCTCGTGCATCAGGTAATCGGTCTGCGATTTTACGAACAGGTTCCGTTCCTGGTTCAAGGCGGCGATCTTTTCCCGGGCTGCGGAAGAATAGGCTTCGGGATATTTCTGACCGCCATAGGTCCCGTTGAACGGCTGCAGCCGGACCCGCTGAAAACCCTCCCGGCGCAACTCCTCGAAAACGGCCGGCCATTGGTCCATCAGCGGCGGCCACCCCACGCACACGATGTCGAAATTAAAGTCGCGGTCCCTCAACAGCCTTAACTTCCCCATGAAATCCGCAAGCGCCGCCCGGGGAGGATGGAAGCTGGCCGTGAAACCACATCTCTCCGGATCCACCCGGTCGGCCAACTCCTTGAAAAAATCGACCTCGGAAGACATGTTGGTGCAAACCCAGAATCGATGATCCACCGACACTTCCGCCAAGATATCCAGAAAACCCGGCAAGAGGGTCGGCTCCCCCCCACTGGCCTGGATATGGCACGGCCCCTTCTTCTCCCCCAACTCCTTGAACCGTTTGATGATCAAGGACGACGAGACGTCGCGCCGGTTCCGGGCCAGGTTTTCCTCCCAATGCCCCTCGAACCAGCAATACGCGCACCGGTAATTGCACGTGAAATGCGTCAACCAATCGACGACCAGATTGGGGGTGAACGTCATTGTTGTCCTTTTCTCACGCCTCGCGGAGAGATTCGTTGTATTCCTTCACGATCAACCGGTCTTCCTTGGTCCGGTGGATGACGTGCGAATTCCAATCATTCACGCTCGAGGGATTATGCCGCGGACAATGCGCGATACACCCCTCCTGCTTGGCGATCGATTCCCGTATCTTCCGATATGTGGGCCCGTTCCATATCTCCATGAACGTCCTGTCGTTCAGGTTTTCTTCCCTTGGAAAATTCCCATAGACGTCACAGGGTAATATATAACCGTCGAGGCTCAACATCAACTGGAACCAGGGCTCCAGACAGCAATCCGGCTTCTTGTATTCCCCGGGCGTCTGTCCGAACTTGGGAGGGGCCTGAAATGAGATCCCGAGCGCGTGGGCGATCCGGGTCGCCTCGTCGATCATCTTGTTGGCCAAATCCTGCTTGAAGTAGAGCGAGAGGTACTTCTGATTGGATTCGTAAATATAGAAGTAGCCGCACTGGACCCGGTCCGCCCCCATCTGCGCGGCCCATTTGACGAAATCCGGCAAGTCTTCGATGTTCAAGGTCGTGAGAATGAACATGAACGTGACGTCGACGAGTTTCTTATCGCGCGACTTCATCAGGTTCTGAAGATTCGCCTTGACCCGCTCATAGGCCCCGAACCGCAGCATCTGCCGATGAAGGTCGGCGTGGCTGGCATGGAGAGACATCTGGAGCGTGTATTTGCTCCCGCTCTGACAGATCAGGTCGACGACCCGCGGGGTCAGATAGGACCCGTTGGTGGCGATGAATTTCTCCACATGGGGGAATTCCGTGTTGAAATACGTCAGGATCTTCTCGGAATCGGGGAGACCCAACAGTTCCCCGGAACCGGTCAGGATCACCTGCCGGGCTTTCGCCAGAACGGGGGTGATCTCATCTCCGTATTTTTTGAGCCAGTCGTCCAAGTGGAATATCTCGTAGTCGAAGCCCTTCGAGCAGAAGATGCAGTTGGCGTTGCAGGCGGCGTTGATCTGGACGAAAATCGTCTGCGGCGTGCTGTTGAGGATCGTTTTCCTTTGAGAGAACTCTTCGTTGCTCCGGTCGATATTCTCCCTCGCGATGGCCGCCAGCCGTTGCAGCCGCGCTTCTCGATACGTCTTCGATTTCGTGTCCGTTGGGTTCACGATAGTCTCCTTCACTCTGAATGGGCGGAGAGCCGGGTCATCGGGCGCATGAACTCTCTCCGCGCGAAGTCCTCCGGGATTCCTTGTCCGCCAGAAACAACACCAAATCCGTGCGCTCTTTCAGATACGCCAATTCGCGAAAAGACGGGAGGAACTCCTTCTCCCAAACGATCCGATAACGCCCCTCCTCGAAACGCAGCCCCCCCGGATGATCGAGCCGAAGGACGTGACGGTGGGCCCGGATCAGGTACCGTTGGGCCGACACGACACGTGCCTCCGAATCCCCGCCCACCGGCATCGCCAAGGGAACCCGCTTCTCCAGATCGTCCTTGTATCGGGCCCACAGTTTCTCCGAATACCCATTGAGCTGTTCGAGACTTTGATTCAACCGATCCAATAGAGATTGGGCCTTGACCAACCGATGAAGATCCCGTTGATACCCCTTCAGCTGTTCCAGGATCGGAGCGTTCAACAGGTCCTTCTCCAGATACTGGAGGTACGTGCGGATCGCCTCCATCCGGTTGTCCTTGTATTGATGGAAATGTGCCAGATTCGACAAGTGATCCTGCTCCAAGTTACCATCCACCCCCTTATAAGCGTCGATATCCAACTCCTTGCACAACCACCGGAACCGTTTATACCGGTCCAGCCGCACGGGATACGTATTGTCCCCTCCGTGGTTTTCCCAATAGAGGTTATGGAACGTCTCCGTGCGATCCGGCCGGATATCGAACTCGGCCGGATGGTCCGCCAGATAACTGTGTTCCTCGAGGCTGGTGAAGGTCGCGCTGCCGTAGGCCCGATCCAGCCAGGAACTGTTCCGACGGAGGAAATCCAACGTCTGCTGAAAATCCTCTTCCGTCTCCCCGGGAAACCCGAACATGAAATTGGCGATCGCGCGGATCCCCGCCTCGTGGGTATCCCGTAATACCCGTTCGGCCACTTCCACGCGAAAATGCTTGTTCATGGACTTCAAAACGCGCGGCGAAGCGCTCTCAATGCCGTAGATGATGTCTTGGCAGCCGCCATTGTACATTTTCTTCAGCAGGGCCGCCGTCATCTCCGGACGGATGACCGCGTTGATCTTCCAACGGAAATTCTTCTCCGGGCGGCCCACATCGATGAACGCGGCCGCCAACTCCGAAAAACGCTCCAAGGTCTCCGGCTTTCCGTTGGCCGCGATATCATAGAACTCGAAGTGCGCGCGGTGGGGAAACACTGATTTATGGTGCTCGACCTCGGCGAAGATGCGGTCCCCGCTCATATAACTGTATCCGGGCCAGAAGGAATGCGTGCTGCAGAAATGACACGCCCAGACGCACCCCCGGCTGGCGGCCATCGGGATTCGAGTCTGATCCGTATAGAGTTCCATCGGGAAGGCCGTGAACAGCGGGAAAGGGAGCCGGTCCAGGTTCTTGATCGCCGGCGCCGGACCACCGTCTCCCTCACGGCTCACGATCCCTTCCCTCACCGTCACCTTCCCGTCCACTCCCACATCCTTCACCAACTGAGGGAACACCTCGTCTCCCGCTCCCAATATTACCGCGTCCACCGCCCCGCCCTTCACGATCTCCTTCGCCTTCTCCCCCTTGAAATAATACTGTCCTCCGAACACCACCACCCTCTTCGGGTCCCCCTTCTTGATCAGTTCCGCCACACGCCTCGACGCCACCTGCGACCCCAACCCAACCGAAAACCCGATCACCGCCGCGTCCGTCCTTAAGATCTCCTCCACCTGCTTCCCGATGCTCTCCCCGTTGTCCTTGAAGAACCTCTCCACCACGTCCTCGTAATTCCAGAAATGGAACTGTTCCCACAACCACATGTTCTCATACTGCGGCCGTCGTTCGCTCCACAGGCGGATGTTCATGTCGAACACCGTCACCTCGTGTCCCGCCGCTTTCAGGCATCCCGCCATCTGCGCCAGTCCCAGCGGCGGGTCCAGCGTCCACCACACCGGCGCCTGCACCAATGCGATCTTCATCGGGCTGTCCTTTGCCGAACGTTTTTTGCCTTCACCGGGATGGACTCCTTCTCGTTCAAAACCTCGCCGATCTGCCGCAACCGCTCCGCCGTTTCCGCGGTATCGCTCCCGCTCTTTCCCTTGATCTCCTCGATGCAACCGGCCAACTCCCGCCGGACCGCATCGTTCAGCGGGTCATTCTTCAAATAGCGCAGGTAGGACTCCGCCGCCCGGAGCGGTTCGCCCTTATACCGATAGAACTCGCCTTCCCGACGGGACAACTCCTGCTCCAAAGAACCTCGGGTCCCCTGATCGGCGTCGGTCCCCAACGAGATGGCCAATTCCCGGAACCTCCGGTAACGATCGAGGCGGACCGGATACGTGTTCGTCCCATCCGAAGACTCCCAATAGAAACAATGGGCGCCCGGCCCGGTCTGACTCTTGATACCGAACTCATCCTGATGCCCCGTCAGATAGCTGTGTTCTTCCAGACTCGTGAACGTGGCGCTGCAATACGCCCGTTGAATCCATTGATGGTTCTCCCTCAAGAACGACAACGTGTCATTGAAATCCTCTTCCGTTTCGCCGGGATAGCCGATCATGAAATTAGCCGCCGTGCCGATCCCCGCCTCATGCGTGTCTCGGAGGACGCGGGCGGCGAGCTTCGGATCCACCCGCTTATTCATCATTTTGAGCACTCGCGGCGACCCGCTTTCAATCCCATAGACGATCTCCCGGCAGCCGCCGGACCTCCACCGGTCCAGCCGGTCACGGGTCATTTCCGGATGAACGATGGCATTGATCTTCCAGGTGACGGTCTTGCACAAAAGAGATTCCGCCATCAAATGGGAGAACCGGTCCAACACAGCCACGTTCCCGTTGGCCGCAATATCGTAGAACTCAATCTGGCATCGCTGGGGGATCAAGCACTGTTGGAACCGCACGCGATGACCGACGTGCCGTCGGACCTCGGCGAAGATGCGGTCCCCGCTCATATAGCTGTATCCGGGCCAGAACGTGCTCGCACTGCAGAAATGGCACGACCACACGCACCCCCGGCTCGCCGCGAACGGGATCCGGTTGTGGTCCGCATACAACTCCAACGGGAACCCGCTGAAATCCATATACGCCAGCCGGTCCAGGTTCTTGATCGCCGGCGCCGGACCACCGTCTCCCTCACGGCTCACGATCCCTTCCCTCACCGTCACCTTCCCGTCCACTCCCACATCCTTCACCAACTGCGGGAACACCTCGTCTCCCGCTCCCAATATCACCGCGTCCACCGCCCCGCCCTTCACGATCTCCTTCGCCTTCTCCCCCTTGAAATAATACTGTCCCCCGAACACCACCACCCGCTTCGGGTCCCCCTTCTTGATCAGTTCCGCCACACGCCTCGACGCCACCTGCGACCCCAACCCAACCGAAAACCCGA
>JAKLIF010000010.1 GCA_022709755.1 Elusimicrobiota bacterium
ATGCGCGCTCCAGAGCGGTTTTATCAGGACTGGAAGTATAAAAACGGTCTAAAAACTGTCCAAAATTAACTGGGGCAGTACACAATGAAATGGGAGTGTAGAAAGCGATTCAACTGTCTGCCGACACAATGATGACACTGACAATTTACTACCCCCGCATCAGCCCTTATTGGCATGTTGTCCTTCGTGGTGAGAAGCATATTTTAGCAGGTTTGCGATGTGATGAATCACGGAGTGCAAAGATTTCCATCCACCATTTGATTCATTTCTGATGCAGTTCCGGTGCCACCTGGGTGCAACTCTGCGTAGTTTTTCGGACATCCGCCGCTGTTCAGAGCCCGATGTTACAGAAATAGGGGAAGGGGAAGGGGAAGGGCAAGACAGTTTAAATCTTTATATGATCTTTTTCTCGTTTCGCACAATAATGATTATATGGAACTTTTAGGGTATACCTATAGGAGTGCAATAAAGAACACGTTTTTGACGGAGAAAGGATTTGTCGCTCATGTCCAATTCGAGCCCCCGCAACCAAAAGCCGCGTTTGAGCCCGAAGGGTTCATGCGCGGCTTTTGCTTTGGGTTAGATCTTGAATTTTTCGACCTCGAGGTCCCGAGAGGTCGGAGTAAGTCGGTTCAAATCGCTGCGGAGTTTTCAGGCCGCTGGCCTGCCACTGATCATCGGAGTTTTACGGAGATGGCTACCCCCGCAACAGAAAAGCCGTTAGCACCTACGGGGTGCCGACGGCTTTTCTGCTTGTTGGTTTATTTAGCATACGACCGCACTTTCCGCAAAGCTACAATTACGAGTCGCGCTTCAGGAGTGTGCAACCGCGACCGAGAGTCTCGCAGGAACGAGAAACGATCAGTCGGGAACCAGACACCGCTCAAACCGGATTTTTTTGGATCACTCCACCGCCGAGCACGACGTCATCCCGATAGAACACGGCCGATTGGCCCGGCGTGATCGACAGTTGTGGTTCATCGAATACGACTTGCACTCGATCGGGCCCCCGGGGGAACAGCCGGCAGGACAGTTCCGAACTCTGCGCGCGGACTTTGACCATCGCGGCAAACGAATCGTTCATTTCAGAAAGGACGATCCAGTTCAAACCCTGGACGTAAAATTCTTTTACAGAAAGCTGTTCTTTTTTCCCGACGATGACGCGGTTCCGGCAACCGTCGATCCCGATGACATAATAGGGTTCGTGCAACCCACCCAGATTGAGCCCCTTCCTCTGCCCGATGGTGTAATGGATGATGCCATCGTGGCGGCCCAAGGTCCGCCCCGCCGAATCGACGATATCCCCGGGGACATTCTCGTCGGGGCTGAAAAGGTCGGCATGGTCTCCCTCATAAAAATCCTGGCTCTCGGGTTTTTCAGCATAATCTTTCAGGCCGATCTCCGCGGCGATGCGTTTCACTTCGTCTTTGGAAAGGCCCCCCAGGGGGAACATCGTCCTCTTTAGCTGTTCCTGGGTCAACTGATAGAGAAAATAGGATTGATCCTTCCTGGCATCGGCGGCCCGGCGGAGGAAATAGCGGCCGTCCTCCTCTTCCGTGATACGAGCATAATGTCCGGTGGCGAACAGGTCCATGGAGAGACCTCTTCGTTTCGCCTCTTCCAGCAAGAGGCCGAACTTCAGCTCGCGGTTGCAGATCACGCACGGATTGGGGGTTTGTCCGGACAGATAAACGCTCCGATACCGTTCGACGACCTTCTTCTTGAAATCTTCACTCAGATCGAAGACATGGAAGGGGATGCCGATCGAGCGCGCGGCCTTTTCGGCGGCCCGGATGTCTCCCCGTTCCCCGGGACCATAACAAGCGCTCTTCTTCGGGGACGTCCCGCTGGTCGGGATCGCGGGGTCTCCCCAAATCCTCATGGCCACGCCCACAACCCGGTGACCGGCCTTGTTCAAGAGATGGGCGGTGACCGTCGAATCGACTCCCCCGCTCATTCCCACAAGAACGTTCTTCATATCGGGCCGTTCAGGCCGAAACGCATGTCGGCCGCGCCTTGATTTTTTCGGAGCAGTCTCTGATGTCTTTTATGAGTCGTCATATTCACCTTTGGAACGATATTCGAAATTATACTTTTTTCACGGGCCGTCCGACTTTCTTTGGGTCAATACGCCCCTTGCGATCACGACCCCCGGAATCCCGCCCCAGGCCACAGGTCCGGCTTCCAGGAGTGCCTTTCGGGACGCGAATATACTGTTCCATAGAGGGCGTTGATTAAGTAATATTGGAATATGTCTTTTGACGGGGGTTATACCATGATCAAACGCCGCGCCTGCCTTATCTTCACATTCCTTTTCCTAATCCCGCTCACCGCGTATCCCGCAGCCGATGGTTCGGTAGATATGGAAATGATCCGGACTCTGTTCAACAGCAAAAGGACGGACGACCGGCTGGACGCCATCAACCGCCTCAAGGGGGTTTCAACCGACGAGGCCGTGGAGGTCTTGATCAGCGCCTTGAACGACAAGAAAGACACCATCCGTCAGAATGCCGCCCAGTCACTCACAGAGATCCCTCTTCCCGGGGCCCTGGAGGGGATCGCCAAGGCGCTCACCGACAAGGAAACGGAAATCCGCCTGGAGACCGTCAAGAACGTCGCCAAACGCCCGTTGGCGGACGTGATCAAACTCCTGAATCCCGTGACGTTGGATAAGGATGCGGAAGTCCGATTGGAAGTGGTCAAGGTGCTGACGTCGTTCCGATCCAAGGAGACCATCCCCCTGTTGACGGTCCTGGTGGAAGACAAGCGCTCGGAGATCCGCCAACCGGCGGTGGAGGGTTTGGGAGCCCTGGCCGACCCGGCCTGCATCCCCGGCCTCTCGAGAGCGACCGAAGACTCGGAACAGCCCATCCGGATGGTAGCCATCGCCAGTCTGAAGAAGATCGGCTCCAAGGAGACGTATCCCGCGTTGACGCGGGTCGCGGTTCAGGACAAGGTCCCGGCCCTCCGGCTCCAAGCGGTGAACTCTCTAGGGCAGATCGGCGATGAAAGCATCGTCCCCGAACTCGCCAAAGCGCTCAGTGATCTCGACGTGCCCATCCGTCTGGCGACGATCGGTTCGCTGGGATTGATCGGCGGGACCAACGCCGCGCGTTCCCTGGCCATCGCCTACGGAGACAAGGACGTGCGCGTGAGGAAAGCGGCGACGATCGCCGTGGGGGCCCTGGCCAACATCGAATCGCTCTGGGAACTTCTGGGGGCGATGCGCAAGGAAACAGATCTGGAGGTGCTTGAAGAAATGGCCACCGCCTTGGCCAAGATCGGACACAAGGCCGGAATACCGGCCCTGATGGAAACGGCCTCGAGGATCGAAAGTGCCGATAAGGAACCGATCTACCAAGCCATGGCTGTCCTCATTGAGAAGAACAAGGAGGCTTCTTCGCGTCCGGCCGTCGCGATGAAATCCGTGGTCATCCCTCCCCCTCCTCCCCCGCCTGCTCCTTCGCCGGTCGTCGCCCCGGTCCCTGCGCCGGCCCCGACGCCGGCGGCTTCGGCGGCCCCCTCTGCGGAGATGTCGCCGGAAGCCAAGACCCAATTGAAACGCGAATATTACTCGAAAGCCCACGAATATTTCGTCCAGAAGAATTATCGGGAAGCGATCTCCTGCTGGGAGATCGTTCTAAAACTGGATCCGAACCACACCCAATCGAAAGAGATGATCCAGCGGGCGGAAAAATCATTGAAATCCAAGAAGACTCCCAACTGATCGATGGCCACCCGTTCGGACCAAACGCTCTCCGGGACGTTATTGTATAATCGGATCCATGGTTGATACGGGATCGACAGCCGGGTTCGGGCATCTGACGCGTGTCTACTGGGAGACAACGGCGGGTTGCAACCTGCACTGCACCCACTGCCGCCGCCTGACCGACGCCGACAACACCTCTTCTCAAGACCTCTCCACTCAAGACGCCTTCAAACTCATCGACAATATCCGCCAACTGGGCACCCCCACATTGATCCTGTCCGGGGGGGAAGCCCTGTGCCGCCACGACCTCTTCGAGATCGCCCACTACGCCAAAGACAGCGGACTGACCATCGGCATCGCCACCAACGGGACCCTGGTGGACGGCGACGTCGCCGTCGCGCTCAAGCGGGCGGGGATCACTTACGCCTCCGTGTCGCTGGACGGCGCCCACTCGAACACACACGACCTTTTCCGAGGACAGGACAATTTCGCGCGGGCCATCCAGGGATACATCCACCTCAACGATGCCGGCATCCAGACCCAGATCAACCTGACCGTCATGCGACAAAACGTGTCGGAACTCCCGGAGATGTACAAGCTGGCGGGCGTGCTCGGCGCACACTCCTTGTTCCTCTTTCTTCTGGTGCCGGTGGGTTGCGGAGCCCAGATCGCCGACGTTCAACTGTTGTCGCCCCAAGAGGTGGAGGAATGCCTGACCTGGGCCCAGCAGAAGAATCAGGAGACCGCCCTCCCCATCAAGGTCATCTGCGCTCCCCACTATTACCGGATCGAGAAACAGAACCGACCGGCCGCAGAGACCCCGCCTTCCCCAAAACGCAAAGGATGCATCGCCGGGACCAAGATGTGTTTCATCTCCCACACCGGCGACGTTTTCCCCTGCGGATACCTTCCGATATCCTGCGGAAACATCAAGAACGAATCCCTTCAAACGATCTGGGAGCGGGCCCCCGTCCTCAACCAGTTGCGCTCGATCGATTCCTTGAAAGGGCGGTGCGGGATCTGCGATTTCAAGATCGACTGCGGCGGCTGCCGGGCGCGCGCCTATGCCGTTCACCGCGACCTGATGGCGGAAGAACCTTATTGTCAGTATATCCCCCCTTCCCGGAGCTGATCCCCGACAGAAACCGACCCGGCCGGTTCATTGACGGACCCCGGGAGCTGTGCTAAACTGTGTATCGCTGATCCCCATACCGACAGCGACGGAGTCTCCCTTGATCAAACTGCATCGATTGGATGGCCACGAGATCGTCCTCAACGAGGAACTCATCGAGACCATCCAGTCCGTTCCGGACACCCTGATCACCCTGACGACAGGGAACAAACTCGTGGTGAAAGAATCCGTGGACGCGGTCATCTCGCTGGTCCAGTCTTATCAACGTTCCACCCTTCCCCCTCCCACCCTGGGCGACCAGGGGACTCGCTGACCCCTCATGAAGATCTGGTTCCTTCTCGTGGCGGCCGTGTTCGCGTCGTTCTTCGTGCCCGCGTATTCGTTGATGAAAGACACCAAGCGGCTGGGCCGCGTCGATTTTGAATCGTCATTCCACCGATGGTTCCTGTCCGCGTTCTTCTGGCTGATGGGATCCTTCTTCACCGGGATCGTCCTCGCGCTGGACATCTTCCTCAACGAAACGCTGTCTTCCGTTGGACAGTCCCTCTTCCTGATCCACCGGGAGATGACCGTGCTGGGGTTTTTGATCCCCGCGATGATCGGTGCATTCCTCTGGATCAACGACCACCCGGATCAAAACCACTTGCGCTGGACCCTCCGCCTATGGAACGCCCTCTTGGCAGTCCAACTGGCGCTCCACGTCGTGCGACCCGGCGCGATGGGCCTGTGGACCGATCCGCTCTATCTCCTGATGGCAGGGATCATCGTGGCCCGCACGCCAAGACAACCCCCCACGACCGGTTCGACCCGGCGGGGCTCCCTTTCCATCGAGAACCTGTCGATCGGTCTCACCCTCCTCGGCGGGATCCTCATCCTGCTCGGCCCCCGGGCCGGCGACATGACGGGATTGATCGGCCAGCGGTTGTTGTGGGGGATCGGCTTCCTGGGATTCCCGATGCTGTTGACCCAACGATTGATCGAAGAGGTGACGGGGACAGCCCTCTATTCGCGCCGGATGGTCTGGATGATGAGCGCGGGCTGGGCCGGACTGTGCCTGCTCTCAGCCGGGCAACATTCCGGCGGTCGATGGGGAACGATCGGGACGGTCGCGGCCGTGGGCCTTTGGCTGCCCGCCGGGTTCATGGCGACCAACATTTGGGAGACCGGAGAACACCTGAGATCACAGACCGTCGACGAGTTGGCGGCCCGGTGGAAAGCCCTGGGATCGTGGATGCCCTCGTCCTTCGCGGCCCGATGGCTGGAACTGGGGTGGCTTTGTCTGTTCGGCGGGATATTTCTCTGGTCCGTGACCTCCTTCCAGAACGTGACGGGCGCCCTTCAAAATTCGTTCTTCCGGACAGGGCTGATCTATTCTTTGTTGATCGGGGGAGTCATCCCGGTCTACCTTTCCACCGTCTATTGCGCGTGGGCGAAAAGCGCCATCCCCGTCAGCGAACGGGTGGCCGACATCGCCTACTGGCATTATCTGGGCGGATGCCTTCTGGTCATCTTCGGCTTTCTGGTCGGATCGCTGGTCCAATCGGCCCAACGGACCACCTGGACCGATCCGGCGGGAATGCTCCTCTCGGTGCCGGGGGAGATCGTCTCCCTGTGGCAACGGCCGTTCTGGGGATGCATCATCGTCGGCGGATTCCTGATGTCCGCCCCGCTCTTTCTGATCAATCTGGACCTCTTCAGGACCCGTCCCCGATGATCGCCCAGATCAACCACTCGAAACTGATCCTCCAGGAGAACGCCGACGTGCAATACACGTTCGACAAGACCGGCCGTCTCACCAATATCCGCCACGGTCATCGATACATCGCGCGCGGGTTCGACGGATCGATGGTCGCCCACACCTGGCATCGCGGGCACCACCAGACCGATCCGCTGAGCGACGAGGAAACGCGGACCCTGATCTCGCGGAGCCGCGAGACCCTCCAAAAAGCGCAAGCCCGGCATGACCTGTTCCTGTCCGACCCCCTCTCCACCGACGACGTCCTCCCGTGGTTTGAAAGAGCGCTCTCCTTCCAGCCGGAGAAGGACCGCCTGACTTTTCATGAGGTCTATCGTCCCGTCGGCATCCTTCCTCCGGACCAATACGCGGCCGTGGTCCTTCAGGTCTCGGAGAGTTGCGCTTGGAACCGATGCTCCTTCTGTTCGTTCTATAAGGGAAAACCGTTCCACCTTAAGACGTTCGAGCAGTTCGCCCGGCACGTCCAAGACGTCCGGAACTTCATCGGGGAAGAGATCTCCGCCCGCAATTCCATCTTCCTGGGAGAGGCCAACGCGATGGCCGCCCCGGTGGACCTCCTGATCCGGGAGATGGACCATGCCGCCGACAGGCTGGTCCCCTCCATGGCCGATTTCCGCGGATTCTATTCCTTTCTGGAACCGGGTCAGACCCCGGAAATATCAGGGACAGATTGGCGGCGGTTGCGCGACGCCGGATTGAGGCGCATCTACCTCGGACTGGAGACCGGTTGCGGCGAGCTCCGGGAAACCCTCGGTAAAACGGGCTCTGTGGAAGACGTGCTCCGGGCGGCCCGGGCGGCCAAAGAGGCCGGGATATCGGTCGGCATGATCCTCATCCTGGGCGTGGGCGGACAATCCTATTTCGACCGGCACATGAACGATTCCATCCTCTCCCTCCATTCGGTGCCCCTGGACGGGAGCGACATGGTTTTCCTATCCCCGTTGTGCGTGGACTCCCAATCGCCCTATTCTTCCTTGGCCGACGGATGGGGCGGATGCGATGACCGAGACATGGAGAAACAACATTCGCTGTTCCAGGCGGCCCTCCCGCCGGGAGTGAGGGCCGTGACCTACAACGTCCGGCATTTCTCCTATGCCTGACAATCCCTCCCAGACCGACGGAAGCGTCCCCTACTGGCTGAAGAAATGGACGATCATCTATGTGATCTGGGCCGCGCTCTATTTGTTTTTGAGTCTTTAAAATGTTAGAAATGTGCAGTTGATATCCTTCGGAGGTTAAAACATGGATTGGATGACTTTTCTCGGTTTTTTCTTCGGCATGGTCCTCATCATCATGGGTATCGCCCAAGAGGGCAGCCATTATTCGATGGGTCCGATCTTCGCCTTTTTCGACATCCCCTCCATCCTGATCACCTTCGGCGGATCCATCGCCTCGACGCTCATCAATTATCCCCTGACGCAGGTGGCCAAGACGTTCACCGTGGCGAAAAAAGTATTCGCGGAGCCCGACGAAGACACCTCCTCGCTGGTCGGCCAGTTCGTCTCCCTGTCCCAGAAAGCCAAACGGGACGGTTTTCTGGCCCTGGAATCCGACGTGCGCGCATTGGACAACGATTTCATGAAACGCGCCGTCCAATTGGTCATCGACGGACAGGACGCCGAGTTCATCCGGCAGACGCTGGAGACCGAGATCACCTTCATCTCGGAACGGCACAAGATCGGGCAGGAGATCTTCAACGCCATGTCCAACTATTTCCCTGCTTTCGGTATGATCGGGACCATCATCGGTCTCGTGAAGATGTTGCGCGTAATGGAAGACCCGACCCAGATCGCGGCGGGGATGGCCGTCGCCCTGTTGACCACTTTCTACGGTCTGGTCGTGGGGTATCTGATCTGCCTTCCCATCGCCGGAAAATTGAAACGCCGCTCCGAAACGGAATTGGTCATCAAAGAGATCATCATCCGGGGAGTCCTGCTCCTTCAAACGGGAACCACGCCCTCTCTGGTGGAAGCGAATCTGCAAGCCTATCTTGAACCCCGCTTAAGGAAGATGGCCGCCCAGCCGTTACCGACCCGATAATCCATGGCCATACGAAAAGCGCGGGGAGACGAAGGCCCCAAAGCCAGTTGGATGCTGTCTTACGGCTGCCTCATGACGCAGCTGCTCGTCTTCTTCGTCATGCTCTTCGCCCTGGCCAACAAGACCACTGAATACCAATTGACGTCCATCAAGAAACGGGTGGACAGCTATATCGTCCAGAAAAATCTGCAGGACGTCGTCCGGACGGATTACACCCGGAAGGAACGGGGGCTCGTCATTTCCCTGGGCGACAAACTGATGTTCGAATCCGGGAAGGCCGAGATCAACAACCAGGCCATGGACATCATCAAAGACATCGCCAAGGTCTTCCGGGAAGACGCGGAGGGACGCCCCTATCCCAACCGGGTCAGCGTCGAAGGACACACGGACAACGTGCGCGTCAGGACGGATTCCCCTTTTGCGACCAACTGGGAACTTTCCAGCGCCCGGGCCACCAACATCACCCGGTTCCTGGTGGAAGGATTGGATTTCCAGCCGGAACGGTTATCCTCGTCCGGATACGCCGAATGGTGGCCGTCGCCCGTCAACTATCAGGACATCGCCGAAAAAGAGCGCCTCTCCATGAAACCGAAGGACGTGGTCCTGCACGCCAACAGCTCCCCCGAAAAGCAGGCCCGGAACCGCCGGGTGGACATCGTCATCCACCGCCTGGAGATGGATGAGATGCAGCAGTGGCGGGAAGAACTGATGAAAACTGTTTCAAAAGTCGTCGGAAAAAGGTAGAATGTTCCGGAATCACAGTTGATTTGAGCCCCGCAGCACGGCCTCGTCGTTTCGTGATTCAGACTCAACAAAAACAACGTATTTTTCTGCGACCCGCCATATCCATGGCAGGCGCATAGAGACATCACCACCAATCACTTCGAAAAGGAGAAACATATGGGCAAAAAGTACATTTATTCTTTCGGCGGCGGGAAGGCGGACGGGAACGAGAGCATGAAGAACCTGCTGGGCGGCAAAGGAGCCAACCTGGCGGAAATGGCCGGACATCCGAACCTGAGGCTGCCGGTGCCGCCGGGCTTCACCATCACGACCGAGGTCTGCACCTATTATTACCAGAACAAGAAATCCTATCCGCGCGAGGTCAAAGAGGGACTGAAGACCGCCATGGAACGCGTCGAGAAACTCATGGGGAAGGGGTTCGGCAACACGGAGAACCCGCTCCTCGTCTCCGTCCGATCCGGAGCCCGCAAATCCATGCCGGGAATGATGGAGACCATCCTGAACGTCGGGTTGACCGAAAAGACGATCCCGGGAATGATCAAGCAGACCGGCGGGAACGAACGCTTCGTCTATGACGCCTATCGGCGCCTCATCATGATGTATTCCGACGTGGTGATGGAAAAAGCCGCCGGCATCGAGCCCAAAGACGAGATGGGCATCCGGAAACAGTTGGATCGCATTTTGGAGGAGAAGAAAAAGTCCAAGGGCGTCCAGAGCGACACGGACCTGACCGCCAAGGACCTGAAAGAACTCTGTGGAATCTTCAAGAGCAGGATCCGGGAGGTATTGGGAAAAGAGTTCCCCGACGACCACATGGCCCAACTCTGGGGATCGATCGGAGCGGTGTTCGCCTCCTGGAACGGGAAGCGCGCCATCTCCTATCGCCGCATCGAGAACATCCCCGACGAATGGGGCACCGCCGTCACCGTGCAGACCATGGTGTTCGGGAACATGGGGAACGACTGCGCCACCGGCGTGGCCTTCACCCGCAACCCCGGCAACGGAGAGAACCATTTCTACGGCGAATATCTGACCAACGCCCAGGGAGAGGACGTGGTAGCGGGAATCAGGACACCGGCCCCCATCAATTCCTATTCCCAGAGCGAACACAACAAGGACCTGACCACCCTCCAACAGGGGATGCCGTCCTTATACAAGGAACTCGATACCATCCAACAGCGTCTGGAGAAACATTATCGGGACATGCTGGACATCGAATTCACCATCGAAAAGAGCCGCCTGTTCATGCTTCAGTGCCGCGTCGGAAAACGCAACGGGCCGGCCGCCGTGAGGATGGCCGTCGACATGGTCCAGGAAAAATTCATCACCAAGGAGATGGCGGTCTCGAGAGTGACGCCGTCCCAGTTGGACGAACTGTTGCATCCCGTGCTGGACCCGAAAGTGGAGAAAGAAAGGAAACCGCTGGCGAAGGGATTGCCGGCGGGACCCGGCGCCGCCGCGGGAGCCATCGTGTTCTCGGCCGCCGAGGCCGTCAAGTGGGCCGCCGAAGGTAAAAAAGTCATCCTGGTCCGCGAAGAAACGAACCCGGAAGACGTAGAAGGGATGCGCGCCGCTCAGGCCATCCTCACCGCCCGCGGCGGAATGACCAGCCACGCCGCCCTGGTCGCCCGGGGATGGGGTAAATGCTGCATCGTGGGATGCAGTGCCCTCCACATCGACCATTCGACGAAACAGTTGACCGTCGCCGGAAAGACCTACAATGAAGGCGACATGATCACGCTGAACGGTACCAAGGGATACGTCTACGAAGGGTCGCTCCCGATGCTGGACGCCAGCGAATCCAACGAACTGTTGGAATCGTTCCTGAAAATGGCCGACGGCATCCGGAAACTGGGGGTTCGCACCAACGCGGAGACCCCCGAAGACGCCCGCCGCGCGCGGAAGTTCGGCGCCGAAGGGATCGGGTTGTTCCGCATCGAGCACATGTTCTACGGCAAAGGATCCGATCAGCCGCTGTTCAAGCTCCGGAAGATGATCGTCTCCAAGACGGTCG
This sequence comes from Elusimicrobiota bacterium, assembly GCA_022709755.1. Taxonomy (GTDB): domain Bacteria; phylum Elusimicrobiota; class Elusimicrobia; order FEN-1173; family JAKLIF01; genus JAKLIF01. The sequence continues at coordinate 11,396 of JAKLIF010000010.1, forward strand.
AGGAACGGCGGGCCGCGCTGGACGAGTTGTTCCCGCACGTGAAATCAGACATCAAGGGGACGCTGGAGGCCATGGAGGGATTCCCGGTCACCATCCGGCTCATCGACCCCCCGCTGCACGAATTCGTGCCCCATCAGGAAGAGAAACTAAAGGAACTGGCCGCGAGCCTGAACATCAGTCTGGAACAACTGGAAGGACGCGCGTCGTCCCTCAAGGAATCCAACCCGATGATGGGACACCGCGGAGTGCGGTTGGGCGTGACCTATCCGGAAGTGACGGAGATGCAGGTGCGCGCCATCCTCGAAGCCGCGGCGGAATTGACCAAGGACGGGAAGAAAGTCCATCCCGAGATCATGATCCCCGTGGTCTGCACTGAAAAGGAACTGACTCATCAGTTCGCTCTCATCCGCAAGGTGACTCAGGAAGTCCTGGCCAAATACAAGCTCGGCAAGATCCCCCATATGATCGGGACCATGATCGAGATCCCACGGGCGGCACTCCAAGCCGGGAAGATCGCCGAAGTCGCGGAATTCTTCTCGTTCGGCACGAACGACCTCACCCAGATGGGTTTCGGGTTCTCCCGGGACGACATCGGTGGTTTCCTGCAGGACTACATCGCCAAAGGGATCCTGCCCGAAGACCCGTTCCAATCGATCGACATCGATGGGATCGGAGAACTCATCAAGATCGGCATCGAACGCGGTCGGAAGACGCGCAAGAACCTCAAGGTGGGCATCTGCGGCGAGCATGGCGGAGAACCCGCCAGCGTGAAGTTCTGCCACAGAGTCGGGATGAACTATGTGTCCTGCAGCCCGTTCCGGGTTCCGATTGCCCGGCTGGCCGCGGCGCAGGCCGTTCTGGAAGAGAAGAAAAAGAAATAGTCCGTCGCTTTTAAAAATAGCCCGTCCCTGCACGATTCGTGCGGAGGCGGGTTATTTTTTGTACCTTCGGGACTCCTCAATGACGGCCTCCCGATTGACCTGCTCCTTCATCGGGAAAACGTCATCGTTTCGATTCGACGGCGGCCCAACCCAGAGAAACCAAGAACTGATGGACTTCTTGCGCCAGCCGTTTATTGCCGAACCGGTTGAAGTGGCCGTCGACGAAACGGTATTTGGAATCGTCGTAGGTCATGGAAAATTCCTGCTGGTAATAGGGGACTCGGTATTTCACGCAGAGTTCCCGGGCGAACTCGCGATCCGGCCGCGACGGGTCCACCATCACGAAGGCACAGCGGGCCGGATGGCTCCGGATGTCGTCCACTAACTCCCGGAAATAATCCTCGTAGACCCGCCGGGCCTGGTCCCAGGTGACTTCGTTCTCCACGTTGGTCATAGTTTTGTTATACACCTTATTGATGACCGGCCTCAAAGCACTGCTCTGAGCCGCCCAGTCAGACAACGCGATCATCGGGGGGGCATAACCGATCGTCTTTTGTTTCATCACCGAGACCGCCGAACTCCGAACATCGTCTTCCCCATAGACGATGAGGACATCGTAATGAGGGGGATATCGCCCTATCTTCCGATACACCTCGGCATGACGATCGATGGAGGTTCCGGGTTGTCCGAAATTGATCACCCCATGCTCTCCCTTGAACCGGCCGCCATTGAACAGAAGCTGAAGATAGACCGCAAAGGTCTCGGTTTCCGGGACGCCCCAGGAAAAAGCGAACGAATCGCCCAGGCACATGATGTATTTCTTGTCCGCATCCTGTTTTCGGTCCGGATCATAGGTCAGCCGATTACCGACAATCCGTTGTTCCTCCCACGGTCTCGTCCCGGAGACGATCCCCAATGTTTCCTGTGGGCTGTCGTCCAAAAAATCGAAATGATGGAAGTACAGTTCCACCAAACCGGCGGCGGCAGCCAGGGACAGTCCACAGAAGCAGAGTCTCCAAAACCACCTATTCCGGAAGAACCGGTTCAGCTTGGAGTGAAACCAATATAAGTATTGGGATATTCTCATGGATGGGCAAAGGAAGCGGCCCTTGTCGGATGCAATCGGGTCCCGTTTTGCATCCGATGGACTTTCCAAACCGGTATTAGTAGAATTCTACAAAAATATACCTAAAATCATTCACAATGAACAGGACACTGACAGAACTTCTCAAGGAAAAGATACTCGTCTTGGACGGCGCCATGGGAACCGCCATCCACAAGCATCCGCTGACGGCGGACGATTTCGGCGGGACCGCCCATGAAGGATGCAACGAACATCTGGTCCTGACCCGACCCGACATCATTTCTTCCATCCATGAGGGATACCTGAAGGCCGGCGCCGACATCATCGAAACGGGGACCTTCGGCGCCACCCGCATCGTCCTCTCCGAATTCGATCTCCAGGACAAGACCCATCAAATCAACAAAGCGGCCGCCGAATTGGCCGGCGGGCTCTGCCGACGATACGGCACCTCCGCCAAACCCCGGTTCGTGGCCGGGTCCATGGGACCGGGAACCAAATCCCTCTCCGTCACCGGGGGGATCCGCTTCGAGGATATCGTGGCCGCCTACCAGGAGCAGGCCGAAGGATTGATGGAGGGCGGGGTCCACGCGCTTTACCTGGAGACGGCCCAAGACACCCTGAATCTGAAAGCGGGTCTATTGGGCATCGACAAGACCTTCGCCAAATTGGGCCGGAAGGTCCCGGTGATGGTCTCCGCCACCATAGAACCGATGGGGACCATGCTGGCCGGCCAGGACGTGGAATCCCTCTATATTTCTCTGGAACACAAAGACCTCCTCAGCATCGGGATCAACTGCGCCACGGGCCCCGAATTCATGACGGACCATATCCGCACGCTCTCCGCCGTCTCGCGGTTCGCGATCTCCTGCATGCCCAACGCGGGACTGCCCGACGAAGAGGGGCGATACAACGAGACACCCGAGATGATCGTGAAAAAGCTGGAACGGTTCGTCGAGAACGGATGGCTGAACATCGTGGGAGGATGTTGCGGAACCCATTTCGAACACATCCGGCTCATGGCGGAGATGGTCGAAGGGAAAAAACCGCGCGTCCCCCCCCACGTCCGGAGGCACACCGTCTCCGGCATCGAATCACTCCTCCTGGAGGACGATAAACGGCCCGTGCTCGTCGGGGAAAGGACCAATGTCATCGGGAGCCGACTCTTTAAAAAAATGATCGTCGAGGAAAAACTCGACGAGGCCTCCGAAGTGGCCCGGCGCCAGGCCCGGAACGGCGCCCAGATCATCGACGTCTGTTTGGCCAACCCCGACCGGGATGAAAAGTCCGATATGGACCGGTTCCTGTCCGTCTTGACGAAAAAAGTGAAGCTCCCCCTGATGATCGATACGACGGACCCGGACGTCCTCGAGACGGCTCTCCGCAAGTGCATGGGGAAGTGCATCATCAACTCCATCAACCTGGAGGACGGCGAGGAACGGTTCCGGCGGGTGATCCCCCTTCAGAAGGATTTTGGGGCCATGGTGGTGGTGGGCTGCATCGACGAGGACAAACAGCACGGAATGGCCGTGGACCGGAAACGCAAGATCGCCATCGCCGCCCGGAGTTACGATCTATTGACTCAAAAATACGGGGTCGTCCCCGAGGACATCCTCTTCGACCTTTTGGTGTTCCCGATCGGGACGGGCGACCCCAACTACATCGGATCCCCCCGGGAGACGATCGAGGCCATCCGCCAGGTCAAGCAAACATGGCCGCGCGTCAAGACGGTGCTGGGGATCAGCAACATCTCCTTCGGCCTGCCGGAAGCCGGAAGAGAGGTCATCAATGCGGTCTACCTTCACCATTGCGTGAGCGCCGGATTGGACCTGGCCATCGTCAATTCGGAAAAACTGGCCCGATACATCTCCCTTTCCGACGAGGACAAGACACTGTCCGAAGGCCTCCTTTTCTCCACGCCGGACACCTATCAAAAATCCCTGGAAGCGTTCACGAACCACTTCAGGACCAAGGTCTCCGCGATCAAGTCCGATGCGCGCGCCCACCTGACTCCCCGGGAACGGACCTCGATGAACGTCGTGGAAGGATCGAAAGACGGGCTGGCCGAAGACCTGGCCGCCCTGCTCAAAACCATGTCCCCGCTGGAGATCGTCAACGGCCCCCTGATGGAGGGAATGGCCGAAGTGGGACGTCTTTTCAACGCCAACCAGATGATCGTCGCGGAAGTCCTGCAGAGCGCGGAGGTGATGAAAGCCGCCGTCACTCTATTGGAACCCCACATGACCAAGGACGAAAGCGCCCACCGCGGGGTGTTCCTCCTGGCCACCGTCAAGGGCGACGTGCACGACATCGGGAAGAACCTCGTTCACATCATCCTTCACAACAACGGATTCAAAGTCATCGATTTGGGGATCAAAGTGCCGACGGAAGACATCCTCAAGGCCGCCCAGGAACACAAACCGGACCTCATCGGCCTCTCGGGACTATTGGTGAAATCCACCCTCCAGATGGCGACCACAGCCGAGGACCTGAAGAGCGCGGGGATCCGCGCACCCCTGCTCGTCGGGGGCGCCGCCTTGACCGAAAAGTTCACCGCCCTCAAGATCGCCTCTGTTTACGAAGGTCCCGTGGTCTATTGTAAAGACGCCATGACGGGCCTCGCTGCGGCGAACCATCTGCTGGATGACGAAAAGCGGCCATCCTTCATGGAAAAACTCCGGGGGACACAGCTGAAGATCGGGGAAAACAAATCCGCGGAAGGGGCGAGAAAAACATCTTCCTCCGCGGAGAAGGAAACTCTCACCCCCGTGGACCAAGCCCCCCTCCCGCCCGACCTCAAGACCCATATTCTGAAAGATTTCGCCATCGACGAGATCTTCCGTTACATCAACCCCACCATGCTCTACGGAAAACATCTCGGACTGCGGGGGCAGATCTCGAAATTATTGGACGCCAACGACCCCCAAGCCGTCAAACTCCACACGCAGGTGAAAGGCCTTCAAGAGGAGATCGTCCAAAAAGGACTGATCCGGCCGGCGGCTCTCTGGAAATTTTTCCCGGCCCAATCGGACGGGGACACCATCCACATCTACGAGACCCCGTCGGAGAAAAAGCGTGTCGCCTCCTTCACATTCCCGCGCCAACCCGACGGGGAACGTCTCTGTCTGAGCGATTTCGTCCTCTCGACGGGGAGCGGACAGATGGATTATCTGGCCTTCTTCGTGGTGACCTGCGGGGGAGGGATCTCCTCTTTAGCGGCTCAGGACAGACAAACCGGCGATTATCTCCGGTCCCATGTCCTTCAGGCCGTCGCCCTGGAAAGCGCCGAAGCCTTTGCCGAACTCCTTCATGGAAAGATCCGCTCCATGTGGGGCTTCGCGGATCCGGACGGGATGACCCTCCAGGACAAATTCCAATCGAAATACCGGGGATCGCGGTTCAGCTTCGGATACCCGGCCTGCCCGGACCTTTCCGACCAAAAAAAATTGTTCGCACTCCTGAAACCGGAGGAATCCATCGGGGTCCGCCTGACCGAAAACGACATGATGGATCCGGAAGCCAGCGTATCGGCCATCGTCTTCCACCATCCCCAAGCCCGTTATTTCAGCGTGACCTAATGTTTTTCCCCGGGTTGACACGCCCCGGTGTATTTAGCAGAATTCTTCCATGAGCAAAAAGAACAAACACCCGCAAAAACCACAGGCTGGCAAACCGGAACTGACGGCACCTTCCGGGCCGTTGATCTCCAAGAGAGGGAAGATCACGATCGGCATCGGGGTATTGGTCGTTGCGGTGGGGTTCTACGTTTTAAGTCTGACGGATCCGGCGGGGCAAAACTGGGCCAGCCATCTCTGCCCGTTCATGATCCTGGGTGGTTATGCGATCATCGGGATCGGTATCATCCTTCCCGATCCGGAACCGGTCGTTGAAAATCAACCTCTTCCTAAACAATCCTGATCCATCCGCCTGAAAGTCCTCCGGGCGGCCGATAAAGCCTCATCCGTTTTGAAGTCTCAAACACACACCTTTTCTTTGCCGCGGATTCAATCAGCGCCGGATCCCCGCCGATAATCCGACGGGCAACGCGGAACACATCGATCCTGGTGGAAGGATTTATTTTTCGTTATCGGAACGGGAGATCCAACCCAACGAGGACAGAAAACGGGCGACCTCCTCCGCCATCCGCCGATTTCCAAACCGACTCAGATGTCCATCAACAAAGCGATACAATGGGTCATCAAATCTCATTGAAAACTCCTGCTGGTAGTAAGGAATCCCTTTTTCTCGACACAAATCAGATACGTATTGGCGATCTTTTAACTCGGGGGCGATCATAATCATGGCACAACGACCTTTCCTAGAACGAACACCCTCTATAAATTGATTAAAGTAGTATTTATAAAGCATCCGCGCTCTTTGATAAGGAACGTTGTGACTATAATCGGTTGAAATCTTCTGATAATACTTATTCAACCCCTGGCGCATCACCACGCTTCTGGATAAATAATCCGCAGCAACCATTATTTTAGGGTTAAATTCCATTTTTTTCGTCTTTATGGCCTGCAGTCCCACCTCAGAAATATCACCCTGGCCATAAAACAACAAAACAATATGTTTCTCAGGATATCGCCCCATCCCGAGATATGTCTCATAATGATGACTAATCGTTGTTCCAGGTGCGCCATAATTAACAACCCTGTAGTGACCACCCAACTTTCCCCCATTTAAATAAACCTGTAAATAACACGGTAGTGTTTGTGTATCCGGCATGTATAGCGAATAAACAAATGAGTCCCCAAAACATAATATATAGGGATTCTGTCGATCATCCGGATCATACATGGATCGGCCGCCGATCAAACGCTCCGTCCCCTGAATTGATTCTCCTGTGACGACGACCCTCTGGGCGCCTACATCCATTAAGAGAAACCGGTTTTTTTGATAAAACAACTCGATGACCGCTATCGCTATTATGAAAGCTAAAACAACAAGTTCCACCCTTCTCGTCATAAGGGAGTTTTTCCTAAACCGTAACAACGTGGTGAAAATCCAAAATCTCATAAGTAATGCCATCGTCCATTAACGTGCAAATCGATAGGCGATACAAACCGATAGAACTCCTTCACGGGCCATTCGTTTTCAAATCCCATAGCAGTAATGGATATTTCTATCAATTGAAAAACCGTTCGACTCATCGTCCGGAACCGGTCTCTGAAAATCAACCTCTTCCCAAACGATCCTAATTCTTCAGACTGAAAGCCATCCGCGCGGCCGCCAAAGCCGCATCCGTTTTTGAAGTCTCAAACACAAACTTGTTCTTTGCGCGCAGATTCAATCGACGCCGGACGCCCTCCCGGAAAGCGACGTTTCCCATCAATCCGCCGGCCATCGCCACGTGGATCCGTCCCTCCCGCTTCAAATCCTCTTCGACCCCGGCGACCAGGTCCGCCAGGTGCTCTTGCGCCTCCCGGACGATCCGAGCGCAGGAACGGTCCCCCCGGGACGCCCGTCGGATGACGACGGGCGCCAGCGCGGCGATCTTTCTGACCGTGTCATATTGAGATGACAGGCGCCGGCCCCGCTGATAATCCGACGGACTGGCCAGTCGTTGCCTGATGTATTCTCTCCCGATCCAGAAAGCGGACCCCTCGTCGCCGAACACGGGTCCCCATCCTCCGGAACGGGCCCACGTCCCGGTCCCGTCCCGGCCATACGCGATGGAACCGGTACCGGCCACCAGAACGATCCCCCGCGTCCACCCCTGACTTTCGAAAAGCAATTCCACATCCGACAGAACGATGACCTTCCGGGCCAAACCGCTCCAAGCCGACCGACAGCCCCTCTTTTCAGCCGACGTCCAGGTTCCCCGCGCCCCGACCACCATCGTCCGAACGGGACCAAACCCATGGCGGTGGATCGCTTCCTTCAGGTCTTCCTCCACCGATCTCCCGCGCGTCGAGGGACATCGGATCGAACAGACCCTTCTCCCGCGATCATCCAATCCCACGATGCGGATCCAGGTGCCTCCGATATCGACCCCGGCGTAACGGACGTTCCTTTTTCGCATGGACTCACTCCCTCGCCAACAATATTCCTGTCGCCGCCTCGATCTGGCACATCCGGAACCCGAACGCGGTCGAGCAGGCCGTGTTTTTTTTGAGATAACCCACATCGTAAGGATCCCTCATCAGCACGACCGACAAACCCGCCGTTTTTTCCTGGAGCATCTCCAGAAGTCTCCGGCATCCACGGTAGAGATGGGCGTCAAAACAATAGAACACGCACACGGAATCCCGATCGACGATTTTTCCGATCCGATCCACCTGGACGGACGTCGAATCGATGTCGACCAAAAGGATCCGCGCTTCCTTCCGGTGTCGCCGATAGAGACGGTTCAGGAACACTGTCTCCTGCTCCAAAGGTTTCTCGATCATGATCCGCCGGGCCAATGACGAGAGTTTTGGGAAGACGACCGTGACCCGCGATGAGCCCCTCAAGACGGGCAGGATCCCCCGGCCGGGGCGCAGAAGACGGGCCCCGCTCGTCGCCACGGACACGGCGAGTCTTTTACCGGAAAGTTCCGCCCGCGGCGTGCCGGCCCCGAAACGATGCGGACGACGGTCTTTCAACACGCGGATCCGTTCCACGCTCCGTTCCAGATCACGGACGCTGAGTTCCCCGCTCCGGTAGGCGTGAGTCAACGCTTCGTGGACCCGAAGCTGGGAACGGGAATCATGACAACTCAATAGAAGGTCATGGCCGGCCCGGGCCGTTCTCACGGCGGCCTCCCCGATGGGGCACAGGTCGCGAACGGCCCCCATCTCTAGATCGTCGCTGGAGATGACCCCTCGAAATCCCATCTCTTCCCGCAACAGTCCCCGGATCAACCTTTTCGAGAAGGTGGCCGGGGTCATCGGAGCGGGGTCCAGGTTCGGATAAAGCGGGTGGGATGACATCACCATATCGATTCCGGAACGGATCAATGACTCAAAAGGTTTCAGGTGAATGCGCCGCATCTCTTTCCATGACGAAGGGATGACGGGCAAAGACAGGTGGGCATCCAGCGGGGAATGTCCCTTCCCCGGAAAATGTTTGGCGCACGCGCTGAGTCCTCCCCGCTGCATGGCCGTGACCCGCGCGGTCGCCATGCGCGCGATCAGTCCGGGATCGTTTCCGTAAGACCGGATCCCGATATTGGGACTGTATCGTTCGGTCAAGACATCGACGACGGGCGAGAGGTTCACGTCGACCCCCAACCGGCGCAATTCCCGCGCTTCGATCCATCCCTGCCGCCGCGCCGCCTCGATCTTTCTCTTGTCGGACTCCGGAAAAGCATTCCCGAATGTGAGGTTGTCCGGAAAAACGGTCACTCCCTCGCGGAACATGACCACGCGGCCTCCCTCATGGTCCGCGCAGACCAGTAATCTCCTCCCCAGGGCCTCCTCGAGATCGACGATCAACCGCCGGAGTTGCGAGGGTGATTCAAAATTGATCCGGTAGAGGATCAATCCGCCTGCGTGCGTTTGCCGGAACAAGCGGATATCCTCCGGACGGATTCTCTTCCCGGGGATTCCGAAAACGAGCGTCTCTCCGATCAGCTGTTCCAAGAGCATGGTCATATCACCCTGTAAACGGGGACGCGCCGGGGTTTCACGATCGACATATGGGACGTGTGCCCGTCAGATTCGAATTGGATGGTCCCATGGTCGGACGTGGACCAGAACGGCGGGCCCAGGGACAACGAGGAGACCCATCCGGGGATTCCATCCGACGAAAGGACAAACCATTGCGGCTGTTTGTCCTCCAAAAAATCCATCCAGGGAAGCGACACTCCGTGGGAAGGGACTTGGACGACCTGGACACGGCAATCCGAGGGACGGACAAGGCGCCGCTGGACCTGTTCGGGGACGTCCGAGGTCAACAACAATTCAACGTCCTTATACCGGATCTTGAACACCATCGATGTCTCATCGGGATCTCCGCCGTCCCCCGAGGCGGGCGATAAACATTCCCATCGGACCTCTCCGTCCTGCCATCCCTCTCCCGCCTCGATCAACCGCCGGCGAAGCCCTTCCTGCTCCAACAGGTCCCGGACGGGCGACCAGAGGGGATCGCTCCACGTCTGGGGAGACGTGATGAATTCCTTGACGGCATATTGCCGACTGACCGGGATCAATCCATCCGAATGATTCGCATCACCGTGCGTGAGGACGATCCGGTCCAGTTCCCTCACGCCGATCGATCTCAGAAACGGGACCACCCGATGCCCGCCCGCGGAGAACAATCCCGCATCCACCAGGGTCGTCTTTCCATCGGGGGATCGGACCACGATGGCGTCACCCAGCCCGACATCGATCCAGGTGACACGGAGAGTTTCCCTCTCGAAAGGAACCGCCGGGAGCACACTCACCCCGAACACGGACAAAACCAATACCGCCGCACTCCACCCCATGACCTTCTTCCGATCGGAGAACGCCATCAGCGCGAGCGCCCCCAAACCGATCACCAGGATCAACACCTGCGTTCCGCTCCAAAACACAGCCAGGTCGGCCCGGGGAATGTCGGCGAAAAAACGGACGACATGCCATAATCCCATCAACAACCGTTCCGTCAGTCCCGCAATGAAGGGGATGGCTGACGGACACACGGTCCTGCATGCCGAATCAATGGCGAACAAAAAGCAACCGGACCCCAGGCACAGACCGCTCCAGGGCACGGCCAACAGATTACTGAACATCCCGACCCAGTTCCACCGATGGAAATAATGGATGAGAAAAGGCGTCATGGCCAGTTGAGCCGTCAGGCTCACGAAGAACAATCCCATGAACCAATCCCCGGCCCGGAGGAAGATCCGTTTCGCCGTCCCGTGTCGTTCCATCTCCTCGTGCTCCCGATCCCGGCGGAACCGGTCCGTCAGGAACGGCACTCCCATCAAGATTCCGAACGTCGCGGCATAAGACATCTGAAAACCCGCTTCAAAAAGAATGGAAGGGCGTGCCAGAAGAAGGAGGAGGGCGGACAAGGCGAGAGGATGTTCCAGCCGGTCTTCCCTCGACAAGCAATACCCGACGATGATGAATCCCGTCATCCACGCGGCTCTCAGGATGGGCGGATCGGCCCCGGCCACCAGGGCATACAATGCGACGAACGGGAGGGCCGTCATCAGCGTGAGCCTTTTTGAAAAACCCAGCAACCATTTTCCCAGGATACCCCAAGCCAGCAACACAAAACCCACATTGGATCCCGAAGCGACCAACAGATGGTAGGCCCCTCCGGCCCGAAAATCTTCCTGCAGATCCGGAAACGACCGCGGCTTTTCACCCAGCCACAAGCCGGACATCAACGCCGCCCCATGCGGACTCAGATGCCGGGTGAAACAATCCCGGAAGCGCCGCCTCAGCGAACCGGCCGCGCGAAACAACGAATACCAGGGCGCACGAGACAGCACACGATACCCGCCCGCCGGAACGATCAATCGGGAATGGATCCGCTGATTGGCGTAGAAGACATCCTGTTCGAACTCGCCGGGAACCGAGGTTTCCTTGAAACGCGTCATGAATCCGCGGAGCTGCACGCGGTCTCCCCACCCGATCGAGACCGGGAAACCCTCCACCTCGGTCAGGACCAATCCCCGAACGGGGCGATCGTTCAAAAAGAGCGCCCTCAGTAAAAATCGCGTCTTGCCGTCCAAAGATTCCGGATCGCCGGCCACGGTCCCCGATAGCGTCATTTCCCGGCCGAGGGCGTACCAATAGGGATCGGCCGGATGAGGAGACGGCTCTCCGGTCCAAAAACGCAACACGACGATGGTCAGGGCGGTCAGAAGGGTAAGGAGGATGAGCGGCCGACGGAAAATATAGGGCAAGGGAGGATCAACGGAAGGGATGGAAACCCCTCCGGCGTTCAGATTCGGAAATCGGAGCCGATATGTTTCGCTTCGGATTTCATCTCATCCAACCGCGCCGAGGCGGCGGGAGGCAGCCCGGAAAGCTGTTTGAGGTCATCCAACTGTTTGACGAGTTTCTCCGATAGCTGCCTGTCCTTCGAAACCTTGGCGTGGAGGGAATCCATCATATTGTTGAACTCATCCTGCAGATCCATCAATTCGTCCCCTTTTCGCAGATGGACCCGGTATGTCAGGTCCCCTCCGCTCACGATCCTGGCGGACCGTTCAAAACGGAAAATGGGGCCGGCCAGTTTATGAGACACGAACAACGCGACGACGGCCACCACGACCAGATAGATCAGAAGTTTCGCCATGAGGATCTGATTGACCTCCAAAAAGAGGTCGTAGAGCCCGGGATCCATGAGGTCATGGACCATATCGCTGCCGAAGGTATAATAGATATCCCAACTGATCAGACCGATCGCCAGGAGGACCGAACACATGACGAGCACGATGTATTTATACTGCAGTTTCCTCTTGATGATCAGGGTGGACCGCTTGATGCGGGACGGGGGATCTGATTTCATCGGCAACGACGGATTGACGGCTTCCATTGAAACCTCCTCGATACGTTCGATCGAAATTCGTTAAAAGCCCGCGGCCGGGATTGAACCGGCGACCTTCCGCTTACAAGGCGGATGCTCTACCAGCTGAGCTACACGGGCAAATACTTTGTATTTTCAATACGTTCTACTTTATTTCAACCCCTTTTACAAGAAGCCCCGCGTCAGTTTCGGCCAACGATCCCCGTCACAAACCAGGTCGACGAACACGGGGCGCCCCCCCGGCGGAACACCTCCGCCCCATTGACGATTGAAAGACGAAAGCGGTATAACTAGGCGGAAACGTTTTGGAGGATAATCCACGGATGAAACGTATAAAAGTTGTGCTGGCCGGAATTCACTATTATTTCGAACAACCTTTCCTGAGTTTGGCGGTCTTAAAATCCTACGCCCAACAGGACCCCCTGGTCCGGAAGTGGTGCGAGATCGTCATCCGGAACGTTGGCTGCTCGGTGGATAAAAATGCGGGGGCGATTGCGGAGGAACTGATCAAAGAAAACCCGGACGTCGTGGGATTCACCTGTTACGTCTGGAACATGGGGAACGTGTTGGCGGTCGTCCAGGCCCTCCGTGAAAGAGATAAAACAGTAAAAATCATCCTGGGCGGACCCCACACCGCCAACACAGACCAACTCATGCGGGAATACGGGCAGATCGACGTGGTGGTTAAAGATGAGGGTGAAGAAACATTTTTAGAGCTGATAAAAGCATGGATCGAAGGGAAGAACATCGGGCAGATCAAAGGATTGTCGTATCGGGACGGACCCGACATCAGAGAAACGAGTGAGCGGCCACTGATACGGGATCTCGCCCTCGTTCCATCACCCTATCTGACCGGCAGCATCGACCTGGATGAATTCAACAGCGACCTGATGTACATCGAATTCTCCCGTGATTGTCCCTGTCGATGCGCTTTCTGTCAAACAGGGGGGCGACCCACACGCTATTTCCCCATCGAACGGGTCGTCGAGGAAATCCGACTCATCATCCACCGACGCGGGAAGGGGCTCATCTATCTGGCGGGAGCGGATCCCCTCCGACAACCGGAAAACTTAAAAAACCTGCTCACGCAGTTCCATCGGTTATCCAAGGACAAACCGGTCCTATTGGGCCTGGCGGCGAACCTGGCCTCCTTAACCGACGATCTCATCGCTCATCTTAATTCCCCGAAAATCCGGTTAGATTTCGGACTTCAAAGCACCGACCCCAGAACGCTACAAGCCATCTCACGCCACTTCGATCAAAAACAATCGGAGAAAAATTATAGGACGTTGGAATCCAAGGCCCCCCTTCCCTATAAATGCTTTGATTTGATGATGGGATTACCCGACGACAGTCTGCAGAAATTCAAGACCAGTCTGAATTGGGTCTTGTCGCTGCCCAACGCCATTCCCTGCTCTCTCGTCACAATCCCACTCCCCGGAACACGGTTATGGCAAGAAAAAGACCGTTATGGAATCCACGTTGAACCCAACGGGATGCCGATGACCATCGCGACAAAAGATTTTTCAAATGATGATATCAAAAAGGCATTGGAACTCAGCAACACCGTGATGATGATCAGCGATATCCCCCTCATGAAGGACATCCTGAGGCAACTGGGGGAGGCCCTGGGTGCAACTGTCAATAACCCACACACGGCACTCCACGAGGAATTCCTGCGATTCTTGGAAAAAAGAGACGTGCATCCCGGCAGGAAGATCGCTTCTCTCTGGGACCATGAGATGTCCGTTCCCTTGAGAGAACGCTTGGATTTATTGCGGGTGTTTAAGGATTTCATCACCGATATCGGGCTCGAGCACGGGATGGATGAGAAGAAGATATTGCGTTGGAAAGAAACCTGTGATATGGAAATCCGTCGATACCGTTGGACCGCCAGCTTACCCGACATCCTGAAAGATGTCGGGATGGAGACGGGAAATCCGGGGGGCGGAGACAAACTATTGATCGGATCGGATTTAACAAAATCGCTGGAGGTCTTAGCCTCGGCGGGGATGATTTGGGATGGCCTGGATGTATCCCCACGGGCTTTTTACGCACTGTGCGACCTCATCGTGAGTCCTCTCAAACAGCCCGTGCTGGTCGAGACCTTGGAAAACCTAGGGGAACTATCATTTCATAAACGATACACCATGATCGTCTGGGACCGGCTATGGAACCGGGTCAATGAGTCTGATAAAACGAATAGCATCGTGGAATTCACAAAACACCATCTCAAAAAAAACGGGGCGTGCCTCTTTCTGGATTCGGAAAGAGAATTTCTGACACGCGCACCGGCGCCTCTGGAGCGCGCCCTCAGAGACATGGGCTATCAGAACACCGGGACCATTCCAGCCGGACATCTCGACGATGACAAAATCATGTCCAACCGCTGGACCTCGTAAAAGATTAACACCCCCCGACAACGACCGGCTCCCCCAAGTGACCCCAAAGATTCTATAATCCTTACTCTCGGACAAAAATCGGACATCAGGAGAAATCGGAGATCACGGAGCATGAGCGGCACACATTTCATCGATTCATTCAAAGCGCGCTGGGCGGGGACAGGGGGATATCGGGAGATACTGACGATCGCATTTCCATTGATCCTGAGCACGGGATCCTGGTCCATCCAGCACTTCGTCGACCGGATGTTCCTCACGTGGTATTCTCCGGAAGCCATTGCGGCCGCCATGCCGGCCGGCATCCTGAATTTCACCATCGTGAGTTTCTTCATCGGCATCGCCGGCTACGTGACGACCTTCGTCGCCCAATATCACGGCGCCAAACAGACCGATCGGATCGGGGCCATCGTCTGGCAAGGGATCTACGTCGCCGCCATCGGAGGGGTCGTCCTCATGGCCGCCGCCCCTCTGGCCGGCCCCCTCTTCCGTTTTTTCGGACATGCCCCCGCCGTGCAGGAAAACGAGGTGGTCTATTTCCAGGTCCTCTGCTGGGGTTCAGGCCCAGCCATCGCCGCCTCGGCCCTCTCCGGTTTTTTCTCCGGGATCGGGAAGACATGGCCGGTCATGTGGGTCAACCTGATCGCCACCCTCGTCAACATCGTTTTCGACTACCTGCTCATCTTCGGGAACGGGGGGTTCCCGGCTCTGGGGATGAAGGGAGCGGCCATCGCCACCGTGTTATCGGGATCCGTCAACATGGGATCCCTTCTCTTCCTTCTCTCTCGGCCCGCCTATCGGCAGGCTTACGATCCTTTCCGGCGATGGAAGTTCGACCGCCCTCTTTTCCTCAGACTCCTGAAATTCGGCTCCCCCGCCGGCGTACAGTTCTTCCTCGACATCGCCGGGTTCACGCTCTTCATCCTGCTGGTCGGACGTCTCGGCACGGAATCCCTCGCCGCGACGAACATCGCCTTCAACATCAACACGCTGGCCTTCATGCCCATGTTGGGTTTCGGCATCGCCGTGTCCGTCGTGGTCGGACAATACATCGGGCAAAACCGACCCGAGCTCGCCCAACGCGGCGTCTATTCGGGATTCCACATGACGTTCGGATACATGGCCGCCGTCGCCACGCTCTATGTCGCCGCACCGGGACTTTTCATCGAACCTTATGCCGCCCACGTCTCCGCAGCCGGATTCGATTCCATCCGACGACTGACCGTGGTCCTTCTGCGATTCGTCGCCTTCTACTGCCTTTTCGACACCATGAACATCATCTTCGCGTCCGCCCTCAAGGGGGCCGGGGACACCCGGTTCATCATGGTGTTGACCTCTCTCCTGACGGGAGGACTCCTCATCCTTCCGACGTATGTCTCCATGATCTATTTCGAGGGGGGAATACTGACGGTGTGGACCATCGCCACGGTCTATGTCTGCGCCCTGGGATCCGCCTTCTGGTGGCGCTTCCGTCAGGGACACTGGAAGTCGATGCGGGTCACGGGGGAATGCCCCCACTGCCTGACCCAGTCATTTCCTGAAACCCCGTCGGCCGGATTCAATTCCTGATCGACGGGCTAGGCGTATTCACGCCTTCGAACGAAGCGTCTTCTCCAACTCCTCCGCAATCAGCCGATGCCCTTCTTTTCCGGGATGAACGACATCCACAAAAAGCCCCGAGGAAAATGGGAATGAGAAAAAGTGCCGCTCCAGATCGATCAAATCCACGTCCTCCCGGTCGGCGATCTGTCTCAGGATCTTGTTCGTGTATTGAAGATTCGTCGCGATCAGCGAGAAGACGGGGGCTTTCGCCCGTTGCCGGTCAAAGGGCACCGTCATCAGGATCGTGCGGGCTCCGATCCCCCGCCCGATCCGTATCATCTCCTCGATATGCCCCCGATAATCTTCGTATGAAACCCGCAACCGGCCCGACCTGAATTCGAAGAATCTGCATTTATCAAGGGCCAGATACCTCTCGTTTTTCACCATCCAATAGAGATGCGACAACAAGCGGCTCCGGTTGATCCAATAGGAGACCCGCGTCAGACGGTCCACTTCCTTATCCGAAAAACGGGAAATTTTACCGTCGTTCCAGCCGACATACACCACGAGGACGTCCGGGCGATATTCCTCCAACCTTTTATTCCTCAACATCAACAACGTCTGATAAGACGAGTAGCCGGGAACGCCCGCGTTGATGACCTCCGCGGACCGCCCCGGCCAAATTTTCCGAAGTCGAGGGCCCAACAGGCCGGGGTATGTCTCTTCATCCCCGATCCCGCCGCCGGACCCGAACGTGCAAGAGTCCCCCAAACAGAGCACGCGATAGGTGCCCGCGGGTTTCGCCTTGGATATCTCGGCCCCTCTTAACCCCAGCGAATTCACTGTGAAGTCGGTATCCCACGCCCTCCCGTTGAAACCCGGTGTCAATTCCCCTCCCGTCCCGATGGCGAACTGCGCCGGGAAGCGGGTGTCCGGTTGAAGACAATTCCTCACTCCCCCCACCGCGAGCATCCATTCGATCAGGATGACGGTGAGGACCGCACTGACCGCAGCAATCCCCAATCTGACGATGACCGTTCTTGGGATCCTTCTTTTTTCTTCCGGTGGGTTCATGACTGAATCGAGATAAAAAAAACAGCGGGTGAGAAGCCGCTGTCCCTGGATTTCCCCGTCTGGCGGAGAGATGGCCTGATCCGCCCGAGACTTATGATCTTCGCGCCTGAGCCGCGATCGTCATCTGGAACTGATCCCGCTTCCGATAATAATCGAAGATCTTCCGGCCGAGCTGGGCCATGAACCATTTGGCCTCGCCATACCCGCGCCCGTCGGCGGTCAACACGCAGACGACGAAATTTCCGACCGGCGTATAAACGATGCCGACATGATGATAGGCGCCACGCAGCATGCCCGTCTTATCCGCCATCGCCCACTGCCTGGGCATAAAACGGGCCACCCGCGTGCGGATATTGCTCTTCTTCATGATATCCACCATCATGTCGCTGTAGTCGGGACTCAGGCATTCCCGGCGGTAGAGCTTTTCCAAAAGCATGCCCATCTCGCGAGGGGTCGTGAAATTCTCGGTCGTCACATCGGGGTCCAGGGAGAACAGCGGCTCCTCCTGCACCTGGGTATAATGCAATCCCAAGTCGCTGGCAAACGCCCTGTTGAGATAATCCGTGCCGACCAGCTCGACCAGCAACCGGGTGGCCGTATTGTCGCTGTGAACGATCATGTATTCGATCAACTTCCGGATGGACCAGCAGGAACCGGAACGATACCGTTTCAGGAGACCGGACCCGCCGATCTTATCGGTCCTTTTCATGACCAAGACCGCGTTGAGCGCCAGTTCCCCGGCCCGGACCTTCTGAAGGATCGCCATCATGATCGGGACTTTCACCAGACTGGCGCTGGGAAAAAGCCGGGTGTCGCCGAAAACGATCTCGCGGTCCGTCGTCATGTCCTTCAGATAGAACCCCACCCGGCCGCTGAACCGGTGTATGTCCCTGGCCAACACGACTGTGAGCGCATCCCAACCCGGATCCATCGGTCGGATGAACCCCAGTGCGGTTTCAGGATCGACCGACGAGACATTCAGTCCCATCATCAGCCCCAAGACCATGAGCCCCTTCAGGCAGAACCGGACGGAGCCTTTTTCCCTTGAGAAAAGATTGAACGCGGAGGAGACACGGAGGGCGATGGGGATCATATAAAGGATATTTTAAGCAAATTTTCACCTCTCCTTTCAAGGAATTAGTGTCTCGGCCCCCTCCCCGGAGCCACCTTTACAGGGACATTCCGATTTGTTATACTGACGTTGGTTGACCGCTGTTGTGGATGTGTCGCCATATCGTATCAAACGTCAGATTCGCTAAAAAAACCTAATCACTTGAGAACAATGACTGAAGATCTGATCATCACCGACGAATTCAAGATGGAGGATGTTTTCCAAGATCCTCCGGCGGGGCGTTCGTCCGGAAAAATATTGACGGTCACGGTGGTCCAGGTCACCGCCGACGGGGTCATGGTGGACGTCGGTTCCAAAGAGGAGGGGATCATCCCGCTCCGCGAATTTGAATCGTGGCCCAAACCGCCGAAACCGGGTGACCAACTGCAAGCCGTCATCAAAAAATTCCCCAATGTCTCCTGGAAAGAAGCCCAGGAACGCGTCGCCAGAGAATCCATCCTCAAAGCCAAAGAATCCCAGAGCCCCGTGGACGGAACGATCGTCCGGCAGGTCAAGGGCGGGCTGATCGTGAACCTGGGAGGATTGGAGGCTTTCATGCCGGCCTCCCAAGTGGACAAACACCCCGTCAAGAACCTGACCCCTCTCATCGGCCAGACCATCCAGGCCGTGATCATGGAATGGCCGGACATACGGAAGAACCCCATCCTTTCCAGACGCCTCTTCCTTGAAAAAATCGCCCTGGCTAAAAAAGCCGAGACCCTCAAACAGTTGTCCGTCGGACAGGTCTACAAGGGCCTGGTGACCGGCATGACCGATTTCGGCGCTTTCGTCGATATCGGCGGGGTGGACGGTCTCCTGCGCATCGCCGATCTTTCATGGAGCCATGTCGACAAAGTATCCTCGGTCTTGAAGATCGGGGAAACGATCGACGTCAAGGTTTTGAAATTCGACGCCGCCACGGGAAAAGTCTCCCTGGGACGGAAACAGCTCCTCCCCCATCCCTGGGATGGGATCGAAACCCGCCATCCGCTCGGCAGCACCATCCATGGGAAGGTGACCAATCTGACCGATTTCGGCGCCTTCGTCGAGATCGAGTCCGGCGTCGAGGGATTGATCCATCAATCCGAGTTCTCGTGGACGGAACGTTGGAGCAAACCCGCAACCTATCTGAAGGTCGGCCAGGAGGTCGATGTCCAGATCCTCTCCATCGACCGCGAAAAGGAACGGATCGCCCTCAGTCTCAAGAGAACGGGGGAGAACCCCTGGCAGGCCGTGGCGCAACAATACCCGCGGGGAACCTTGGTGAAGGGCGTGGTCACCCACCTTTCCCCCTTCGGAGCTTTTGTGCGTCTCCCCACGGGAGTCGAAGGCCTCCTCCGGACCGACGACGTCTCTTGGACCAAGAACGTCCAACACGCGAAAGATTGGTTCAAGGAAGGACAGGAAGTCGAAGCCATGGTCCTGGAAGTGAGCCCCGAACAAGAGCGCATCTCGCTGGGACTCAAACAGACGAAAGAAAATCCTTTTGAAACATTCGCCGTCGGGAACATCGTGACGGGAAAAGTCCTCCGGCTGGAAGACCGGGGGGTCGTGGTCATGCTGGACGGAGACGTGGAAGCCTATCTCCCCATCTTCGAGATATCAGACGACAAGAAACTGGCTCACCCCTCCGAAGCGCTAACCCAGGACCAGGAGATCACGGCGCTCATCACACGCATCCAGAAGAAATCCAGGAAAATCGACATCTCCATTAAACGCTACGACAAGAAACAGGAACGCCTCCTTCTCAAAAAATATACCCGCAGCGAAAAGATGACGCTGGGCGATGTGACGGAATGGGATTCTTCCGACTCACAATCCTCCTCTTCCTGACCCCCTTCACAACCTCTTCGGTCAACCCGGACAGAATGGATTCACCCCGGTTCACACTCCGTTCCCTTTCGTTTTCTTCCATCCCCTTTTATCTCTTCTTCATCGTCGCGGGTCTTTCAATCCTTCTGACGTATCGATTATACTGGGTTTCCGGTTCCAACCCGTTCCCCAGAAAACCCGAGGATTTCAAATCCGCTCCCAAGATATTTTCCCACATCGATCAGCTTAAAATGATCACCCTCAAAGACCCGAAGAACATGGCGGTCTGGACCGACCTGGCGGTGGATTATTTCCAACTAGGACCGGACCACTACGTGGAGGCGCTCGAAGCCCTCGAACGGGCCAAGGAGGCCGGCTCACTGGATTCCCGCCTCTTCTACTATGCCGGGATCATGTATGAATCCAAAGGGTTCCCCGATTACGCCAGACCGGAGTATGAGAGATTCCTCCAACATTACCCCCACGATTCGGAAGTACGCATGCGGCTGGCCAACCTTTATTACCGTCTGAACGATCTGGATGCGGCTTTGGAGAATTATGAACAACTCTACGAGGACAACCCGCTGGACCCCCTCCTCTCCCTCAACCTGGCCCTCACCTACAGGGATAAACAGCGTCCCGAGGATGCCCTCAACGTCTTAATGAACCTCGTCAAGAACGGACAAACACTCTCCGGAACCGCATGCAAGCTCTTCGGGGACCTCAAAGCCCAGAAAGAAGATTGGAACGGGGCCGCCGAATATTATCAAAAAGCGATCGACCAAAAGCCGGATGACATCGCCGCCCTTGAAGCCATGGCGCTCATCCAGGATCGGCTGAACAATCCCGAGCAGGCGCTCTCCTTATGGCAGAAGGTCGTCTCCATCAACCCCAAACACAAGGAAGCGCCCCGAATGGTCTCAAAACTCAAAAAACGCCTGAGATCCCTCAAAAAAAAGTAGCCGGGGCCCCATGACCCCTCGACGCACCCCCTCCCCCTTTTCACTCGGTAAACGGTTTCCCCATTTCCCCTCATTCCTCATCCTTCTCCTCTCCCTTTTCATCTTCTCTCCGACGGCTTATCCTTTTGGAAAGAACAAAGTCATCACCCACACGGACCGCTGGCGCGTCGTCTCCACCGACCATTTCGACATCCACTACACTCCGGATGCCGAATGGATCATCCCCCGAGTGGCCCATCACCTCGAAAAAGCCTACGCCACGGTCACCACCGACCTCCCCGTGCAGATCAAAGAGAGGACTTCGTTCTTCTTCTGCACCAATCACAACCGTTTCGAAGAAATCAACGTCGTGGACGCCGACGAGGGGACGGGGGGGGTGACGGAGGCCTACAAGAACAGGTTCGTGGTGTTCAACGACGGGAGCGAGCGATGGATGGAACAGGTCATCACGCACGAATTCACCCACGTGGTTCAATTCCATGTATTGTTCGACGGATTCTGGAAATCCGTCCGGCTTTTGAAATTTCCCCTCTACCCCCTGTGGTTCATGGAGGGGTTGTCCGAATACGAGACCGGCGAACTGGATAAGTCCACCCGCGACATGTATCTCAGAGACGCCGTGACCGGACGGGGCTTGATCCCCCTGACGGAACTTCACGGGTTCAACCATCTGAAACCCCACCAGGTCACGTTGGCCTATAAGCAGGGGGAGGCCGCCCTTCGCTTCATCGCCGAGGAATACGGTAAGGACAAACCCTACAAGATCCTCCGCGCCCAGAGGGAGCGTTTCGAGATCCAATCGGTGCTGGAAGACACGCTGCATCAGGACCTTCGGTCTCTGAGCCGGCGATATCTGGAATATTGGTCGGACTATTACACCGCCCAGAGCCACGGACTCCATGAACCGGAAACCGACGGATCCCGGCTCACGGCGACGGACATCCTTCCCCTCGTCCACACGGCACCGGCCTATTCTCCGGATGGGAAATACCTGGCCTACATCACGGACCGAAGCGGGACCAACGAGATCCGACTCCGGTTCATGGATGACAGCGGGCATCCCGACCGGATCCTGACGGGCCGTCACTTCCAAAAGATGGATCACCTCCAAGCCGGACAACGGGCGCTCTCGTTCTCTCCGGATGGACAATGGCTGGCCTTCATCGGCGAGAAGGAACAGCGGGATTATCTCTTCCTCTACAACATCCGGCGCAAACGCCTGCGCCGGATCTCCGTTCCCTTCGAGGAACTCCGCTCTCCGGTCTTCCATCCGTCGGGCCAATCGCTGGCGGTGGTCGGCATGAGGAACGGAACCAACGACCTCTATGAGATATCTCCCCGCGGGAAGATCATCCGCCGATTGACCCATTCCGATGACGACGAGGGCGACCCGGCCTTCTCCCCCGACGGAAAGAAGCTCGTCTATTCCGCGGAAACGATCTCACCGGACACCGCCTATCCCCAGCGGGACCTGCGCCTCTTGGACTGGAACACTCTCTCGTCGGCGACCCTGACCCGACTCCCCCAGAACGAGACGGAACCCTCCTTCTCCCCGGATGGACAATCCATCTATTTCGTCTCCGACCAGGACCACGTCTTCAACCTCTATCGATTGGACATCTCCTCGGGACGGATCGACCAACTGACCAAGACCCTGGGCGGCCTTTTCACGCCGGTCCTCTCTCCCGATGGGAAACGCTGCTCCTTCGTCGCTTTTCGAAACGGAGAAAAACACATCTACGAGGGACCTCTCCCCTTGGTCTCAGGGAAAAATTCCGCCCTCTCCTTCTCGGCGGACCCGTCGGGGATCTCCTTCCTCCGCGACGACCGTTCCTCATCGCCCCCCGCAGCCCCGCCGGCCGGACCCCGCCGAGCCGGACTTCCCCTGAACCCGTTCCACCCCTACCGATTCCGCGCCTCGACAGATCTTTTCTTCCCCCTGCTCTATTATTCCTCCACCGACGGCCTCTTCCTCGCCTCCTACTGGCAGGCCTCCGAGCACCTGGGAAACCACGAGATCGCCGCATTGGCACAATATCTTTCCGGCGACAAATTCTTCGACTATCAACTCCAATATTCCTACAAGCGGTTCCGGCCCCAGTTCACACTGGCGACCCAAGGACTCAACTACTACCGGGACTTCGAGGAGACCGAACTCCAGAAAGAATCCCAACAATTCGCGGGCGTGAGTTATCCCCTCGACCGGTTCCAACGCAT
This sequence comes from Elusimicrobiota bacterium, assembly GCA_022709755.1. Lineage (GTDB taxonomy): Bacteria > Elusimicrobiota > Elusimicrobia > FEN-1173 > JAKLIF01 > JAKLIF01. The sequence goes on from JAKLIF010000010.1 coordinate 34,927, forward strand.
CGAAGGGCTCGCGTCCACTCTGTTCCGGCGGAACGAATTCCGCTACGATTCCGATTTCAACTACGAGGAGAGGGAGAACTACGGGGCGGCGTCCTACGTCCGAGACACCACCACCGGCCGGTATCTCGCGGTCACCAGCGGCACTCGATTCCGCGCCACCTATCAAACCGCCCGGCCCGTCCTCGGCGGCGATCTGGAATACAAGACCCATGTGCTAGAGCAACACGTCTTCGTTCCGACCGGACGTGAAAGCACCTTCGCCCTCCGCGCGTTGGGGGGCGTCAGCACCGGTCCCAATCCCCAGACCTATCGTTTGGGCGGGATCGACCGCCTCCGAGGATACTCCCGGCGATCCGATGACAACCGGGCGTCGCGGTTCCTCATGAGCAACGTGGAATGGCGCGTCCCACTGACCTATCTCAATTACGACACCTGGTTCATCTTCCCCGATTTTTTCTTCAAAGCGCTCTATGGCACTCTTTTCGTCGATACCGGCTACGACTGGGACCAGTCCTCAGACTTGAATCATCTCCGGTCGGGGGACCTCATGAATTCCGTCGGAGCCGGTATCCGGCTGCCGATCTTCATCATGCAGACCTACCCCATCACCGTCTCCTTCGATGTCGCCAAGAGGACGGACGCGCACCGCTGGGTGTGGTATCTCTCGCTGGGTCCGGAGTTCTAACCGATGCCGTTCCGGATCAAACCGCTCTCCCTCGCCGGGAGGATCTTTCAAAGATCAGTCCTTATCCTTCTCGGACTCCTCTTGTCCCTCCTGGGCCTCCTCCCCCTGGAATTCCATTATCGAGCCCATCCCATGCCCGAAGAAGCCTTCCAATCCCGACTGAGGATGATGCGCCTCTACAACGATTCCCAAAAACCGCCCTATCTCACCGTCGACAGAAATGGCAGGCCCCATCTGATCCGCAACGACCGAACCGTCCTTCAACGACCCAACAAGTTCTCCTTCATCCCACTCCGCAAGAAGCCGGGACGGAGACGCATCGTCGTGTTGGGGGAATCCAGCGCCGAGTTCTTGGGGAACCAGTTGGCCCAGACGCTCAGAAGGAACCGTTACGACGTCATGAACTGCGCCTTGAGCGGTTGTGACCTGAGAATGCTTGAAAGACGTTTCGATGAGGCGGTCCACTACGACCCGGACCTCATCATCCTGATGTTCGGACATAATTTCCAATATGATCTAAAGTCGGACAGTCTTTTTTTCCGTTATTATGAGCCCTGGGCGGGCGTCTTGGGCCGAAGCGCTCTCTTCCGGCAAATATCCCTCGGATTCCCCGTCGAGATCCGGCTTTCCCCCGATCCGGAATCGGCGCATCGACGACGCTATCAATGTTTTCTATACCGGGTGGCCCGGACGGCCAAGACGCTCGACGTCCCCGTCATCCTCTGCACCCTGCCGGCCAACCTCCTGTTTCCCTGCTTTGCGGACATCCCCGAAACGACCGACCCGTCCTACCTGGACGCCCTTTTTACTTATTACCAGGGACGCACCCGGGAAGCAATCCCTCTCTTAGAACACCACCTCTCCCACCACGACCTTCTGGAAACCCATTTTCGAATCGGGAACTGGTATCTCAAGGAGGGTCTCACCGAGAAGGCCTACGGACACCTTCAATCGATCGTCGGAAACGAACCATTGAGAGACCGTGCGACGAAAGCGCTCAACGACATGATCCGCTCCATCTCGGCGGAAAAGGGATTCGTCCTCTTTGATGTCGAGAAAGACATACGGGCCATCGCCTCGAACGGAATACCCGGATGGGACCTTTTTTTCGACAACTGCCATGTCGATAGAAACGCCTTGCGATGGGAAGCCGCACGCTGCCTGGACATCATCGATAGTAATATCTGGAAGATCGTCCCCGAGGACGTCCGGACCCCTGCCCGCCCCTTCGTCCCCAAGAAAAACGACGTCTATGCCGATCCGGCCGTTTATTACTCATTCCCCCTCACCGAAGAAACATCCTACTGGACTAAATACCTCTTTGAATCCTCACGGAGATCCGGAGACACGGAACAGATCATCGAACGGTTCATGGAATACAAAAAGAGATCCGGGGGGGCATCCTTCTCCGATGCCAACATGGCCCATTACTATCTGGAGTTCAGCAAGGGAGCCCATATGGCCGATCAGACGCAGACCGCCCTCGACTACGCAAAGATCGCCGCGCGTCTGTCCCCCGGATGGGGAAACCCCCACTATTACATGGGTGTATACCATCTTCAATCTCAAAACAGGCCGGAAGCCAGGCGTTCGTTCAAGAAGACACTGGAACTCGATCCCGACAACACGACAGCCCGCTATTTCTTACAAAAACTTGAAGACCTCTAAACCGGGGCGATATTCCCTCAACACCCGAGCGGTCTTCTCCATATTTTGATACATTGTGATTCTCACTCAGGGACACGACGACATGATCCTCCTCGAATTCAGCATATTTCCCCTCCATAAAGGAGAAAGCGTGGGTTCATATGTGGCCCGCGCCATCGACATCATCGATCGGAGCGGTCTGGACTACCGGATCAATTCCATGGGGACGGTCCTGGAAGGCGAATGGGACGACGTCTTCCGTGTCGTGAAAAGATGCTACACCGAACTCCGGCGGGATTGTCCCCGCCTGGTCCTCTCCATCACAGTGGACTATCGCCGGGGCCGACAGACGCGTTTGGCCCGGAAAGTCCTGTCCCTCCGAAAAAGACTCCGCCGAAACCTGAAAACGGACATCTGACCCCATGTCCCCGATGTACATCCTCGACGGTTACAACGTCATCCGCAGTTCCGACGATCTTTCCCGCGGATCGCTCCTCCAACAGAGGGAACGATTGATCGGGCTGATCGATCGGCGGTCCCCCCAGGGAAGTTCCCGCAACTCCGTCACCGTCGTCTTCGACGGACAGCCGGACGTCTCGAGCCCCGACCTTTCCACGCACACCCGCGTCCTCTACTCGCCGGGCCCCAGCGCCGACGACGTCATCAAGAACTGTGTCGACAACCATCCGAACCCCCGGGATGTCGTGGTGGTCACGGACGACCGATCGATCCGAAAATGGGTCGCCGGAGCCGGTGCGCGAGTCATGTCTTGCGACGATTTCATCCGGCGGTTGGCCGAGCCGATGCCCCCGCCGAAACGCCGCCCCGAAAAACCCGACGGCCTCGCCGCCCAAGACCTCAACAGGGAACTAAGCCGCTTATGGAAGTTGAAATAAAATTCCACCCGCCGCTCCGGGAGGGGGTCCTGCTTCGCCGCTACAAACGCTTCCTGGCGGACGTGCGTTTTCCCGACGGCACGGTGACCACCGCCGTCTGTCCGAACACCGGGAGCATGCGCTCCTGCTGCGAACCCGGCAGACCCGTCATGCTCAGTCACCATCCGGAGACCACCCGCCGCTACGCCTACACTTGGGAAATGATCCGAATGGAGCGCGGCTGGGTCGGCGTCAACACGTCCATCCCCAACAATTTGACGGCCCTGGCTGTGAAATATGGAGCCATCCCGGAGTTGATCAGTTACACCTCTGTGCGCCGGGAGATCCCGACGAGCCGTCACACCCGCCTGGACCTCCTCCTGGAAGGACCTATTGGGACTTGCTATGTCGAGATCAAGAACGTGTCGCTGTGCGAAGGCGAGGTCGCCTACTTCCCCGACGCCGTCACCGAGCGCGGGGCCAAACACCTCGATGAACTGGTCCGACTGTCCCGCCAAGGCCACAAGACCGTCATGATGTTCGTCGTCCAGCGGGAAGACTGTTCGCTGTTCAAGCCGGCCGATGCGATCGACCCGGACTACGGAAAGAAATTAAGGGAAGCCGCCGCCGCGGGCGTCGAGATACTCGTCTACCAAGCCCTTGTTTCCCCCACCTCCGTCCGTTGGGGACGATGCCTGCCAAAGGATTTGACAGACGTGTTCAGAACGAGTTAAATTTACAGTCAATGGAACCAAAAATCACTCTTCAAGGGAGTTTCCGCCATGAAAGGTTTTTCTAAACACATCCCGATCGCAGGTGTCGTTCTGTCTCTCGGTATCGCCTTGATCTTTTACAAAAATTTCAGTTCCACCAAATCCGGTGACACCACCCCCATCCAATCGGGATCCGGCGACGGAAAAGGCGGACGCACGGACGCAGCCAGCGGAGCCGCCTCGGGCGCGGCGGGAGACGCCGCTCAAGCGGGTCAAACCGGAGAACAGGCGGGAGGCGCCGCCGGTGGAGGGCAACCGGGACAGGCCGGTCAAGCCGGACAGCCCGGCGCAGCCGGATCCGGAACTCCCGGCGCCGGGGAACAGAAAGCCAAAGCGGGAGAAGCCGCCCCTTCCAAGGGAGCGCCGGCCGAATCCCCCTCCGCCAAAACCGATGCTCCCCCCTCGTCCTTCTTCCAGCGACTCATGAACCGGATGCAGAGTCTTTTCGAAGGATTCAGCGGACGCGTGGCGCCCGACAAGAGTTCGTTCTTGGGCCGCATGTTCGGTCGCGTCCAGGACCTGCTCTTCAAAAGTCCGACTTCCCCCGAAAAACAATTGAACAAACCCGGAAAGAAAGACACTCCCGAGGAGACGGAACAAAAGAAAAAGATCGCCGAGGAAATGCGGCGGATGCAAGAGATGCAAGACCAGATGAAGAAAAGTCTCGAAGACCAGATCGAAATGAACCGGATGCTCCAACAACAACTCCAGGACCAGAGGAACATCCAACAAAACATCCAGAACACGATCCAGACACAGAAGATGCTCCGAGACAGCCAACAGATGCAAAAATCCCTGGGGTCGAACAACAAATAGAACAGCCCCCCCTTCTCATGCTCGATGTAAAACGGATCAGACAGAATCCCGACGAGGTCCGCCGGGCGGTTCAGAACCGCGGGGGGCGCTATCTCCCCCTGTTTGACGAGTTCATCCAGGTGGACAAGGAATGGCGTGTGATGAACGCCAAACTGGACGAACTCCGCGCCCAGAGCAACGCGGCCGCCGACAAAGTGGGCGAACTCAAAAAGCAAAAACAGGATGCCGGTTCCATTCTACAGGAGATGGCCTCGGTCAAAAAAGCAATCAAGGGACTGGAAGAGAGCATCGCCCCCCTGACGAAGAAGATCGATGAAATCATCCTGCAACTGCCCAACACCCCCGACCCCTCCGTCCCCGTCGGAAAAAACGCGGACGAAAACCCCGTGGTCCGCGAATGGGGGACACGAAGATCATTTCCCTTCGAACCCAAGGACCATCAGGACATCGGCGCCGCGCTCGGATTCCTGGATTTCGAGCGCGCCTCGAAACTTTCCGGATCCCGGTTCGCCCTCTTGATGGGGGACGGCGCCCGGCTGGAAAGAGCCCTCATCCAGTTCATGTTGGACGTGCATACACGGGAACACGGCTATCTGGAAGTCCTCCCCCCGTTCCTGGTCACCGGACAAACCATGACCGGGACCGGTCAACTCCCGAAGTTCGCCGAGGAACTCTATAAGTGCGCCGAAGACGATCTTTACCTGATCCCGACCGCGGAAGTTCCCTTGACCAACCTCCACCGGGACGAGACATTCTCCGAGGAATCCCTGCCCAAGAGTTATTGCTCTTACACCGCCTGTTTTCGACGAGAGGCCGGCTCCTACGGAAAAGACACCCGCGGACTGATCCGGAACCACCAGTTCAACAAGGTGGAACTGGTCAAATTCGTGAGACCGGAGGATGCGTCCGCCGAATTGGAGACGCTGACGCGCCACGCCGAAACGATCCTTCAGAAACTCGATCTCCCGTATCGCGTCATCCAACTCTGCACGGGCGATTTGGGATTTTCATCGGCCAAGACCTATGATCTGGAGATATGGATGCCCGGAGACCTGATGATCGATGAAAAGAACAAGACGAAGAGCCGGGGCCGATGGAGGGAAGTCTCTTCCTGTTCCGTTTTCACCGATTTCCAAGCGCGCCGCATCAACATCCGTCTCAAGAAAAAGGACGGCTCTCGGGGATACCCCTACACCCTCAACGGATCCGGACTCGCCGTCGGACGCACCATGGCGGCCATTCTCGAGAACTACCAAGAGGCCGACGGAGCGGTGGCCGTCCCCAAAGTCCTGCAACCCTATCTCCAACAGGAACGCCTGTCCGCGAGGGGACCGAACTGATGCCCTTCATCTGCGTGTTCAGGAACCCGGAAACCAAAAAACTTTCCATCAAACAGGTCAACCGGATCGACCCCTTCATTCCGACGAAGAAAAAAGCTAAAGTGCGATTCCCCCCTCTGGTCTTCTACGAGAACTGTTCTTCGAAGAAAAAAGCCTCCGAGCGGATCACGTTCCTCAAAAGCCCTGCGGGGCAACAACAGCTCAAGCTGATGCTTCTCCGGTGGTATAAAGCGACCATCGCCGAATAGCCGGACCCGTTCCCACGGACCGTCCGCCCGACCGCGAGACGGGCTCTCGTTGACGACGCCTGTTTTTTTTGTATAATCACCTGAGAGGTATGTCTTCGATCATTATAGAAAACCCCAGCAATCGCCCTTCAAAACTTAAAACCGTTTTTGGTCGCCCTCGGAGAAATTCCGGGGGCCTGATTACTTTTTGCGGTTCGCCGCAAAGGAAAGGAGATACCATGAAACGCATGTCACTCATGAGCCTCTTTGGCGTGGCTGTGATTGCGGCCCTTATGGGAATGACCGGTTGCAAAAAATCAGAACCGGCCCCCGAAGCGGTCCAACCCGCCGCCGATGCAGGTCAAGTTCAGCCGCCAGCTGATGCGGGGCAAACACCCCCACCGGCTGAAACACCTCAATAAGCCCCCGTCTTACTCATCATCTAAAAACCTGCACCCTTTTGGAACATCAGTTCCGACGGGTGCAGGTTTTTTTTGACCAAAATCCCGTTTCTTGACAGGTCTTAGTCACTATAGTACTATTAACGGAAAATGACCGGCGGGACGTCAAAAGATAGACAGGATAAGCAGTTGAAGCCGGTTCTGGGAAGTTCGGCTTTTTCGGGAACCCAATTGGCCGTTTCAGTCCTTCTCGGCTTTTATGCCGGCCACCTTCTGGACGTCCATTTCCGGACGTCACCTTGGTTTAAACTCTTGGGATCCGCCCTGGGTATCTTCTCGGGCCTATACAATTTTCTGAAACCATTCATAAAAAATGTTTTTCCACGAAAACCGTCGTAACATCCTGTTCGTCATCGGGGTCCTCGCCCTCCTCTTGGGAGGCGTCTTCCTCTTTCCCCAGACGCGTCCCTGGCGCGGATCCTGGGTGTGGGGATGGAGTTTGGCCTTGATATTGGTATGGTCCGGATACCGCGCCCTGAATTGGGCCATATCCAGATCCAACACCGTTTTTTTCTCCATCTTCGTCGGCGGGATCTTCACCCGGCTCTTAGCCCTGGCCGTGACCGCCGGAGTCGTGCGGAACCACTCCCGCCTCTCCCTCGTCGTGATCCTGCTCTCCCTGGTCGGGGGCTTCGCCCTCTTTTCCGCCGTCGAAATTTATCAACTCTACCTGAACTCGCGGGAACCATCATGAATTTCGTCGAACTGCTGGAACACCATATCTTAAACCACACTCTCTCCCGATGGACCCTCGGCGGCCTGTCTCTCCCTCTCTCGAAACACCTGCTCATGCTTTGGATTTCCGGGGTTCTGGCCGTCCTGCTGTTCGTGCCCGTCGCTCAACTGAACAGAAAAGGCGTTCGGAATACAGCCGTGAGCCTGGTCGAAATGTTCGTCCTGTTCATCCGGGACGAAATAGTCCTTCCGAACATGGGGGCCCACGGCCTGAAATATCTGCCCTATATGCTGACTCTTTTCTTCTTCATCCTTCTCTGCAACCTCCTGGGGATGGTTCCCTGGGGATCCACCGCCACCGGGAACATCTCGGTCACGGCGTCGCTGGCGATATGCACGTTCCTTCTCATCAACTTCGCCGGCATCCGGGAGTTCGGTGTGGTCCACTACGTCAAGAACATCGTTCCCTCCGGTCTGCCTCTCTGGCTCGTCCCTATCATGTATCCGATCGAATTGCTGGGCCTTGTGACCAAGAGCTTCGCGCTCTGCATCCGCCTTTTCGCCAACATGATCGCGGGGCACATCGTCATCCTGTCTTTTTTAGGGCTCATCTTCCTTTTCGGCAGCGTCCTCATCGCCCCGGTCGCCGTGGCGGCCGCCGTCGGGCTCAGCCTGTTGGAGATCTTCGTGGCATTTTTACAGGCCTATATATTCACTCTCCTGACCAGCATCTTCGTCGGAGCGGCGGTTCACCCGCAACACTGATTTTTCACAACCACTAAGGAGGTTATTCCATGAATGGATTGCTTTATCTAGGTCTAGGATATCTGGGAGCGGGTCTTGGCGCCGGGCTCTGTCTGATCGCCGCGGCATTCGGCATCGCGCGGTTGGCGAGCGCGGCCCTCGAGGGAACAGCCCGACAGCCCGAAGCCGCCGCCAATCTGCGGACAACGATGATCATTCCGGCGGCTCTCATCGAAGGATTGGGGTTTTTCGCGCTGGTGATCTGCCTCCTGGTCGCCTTGAACTTCGGGCTGCCCAAGGGTGGAGAATCCCAGCCCTCCAACGCGACCGCCACGACGGAAGCGACCCACTAATCCTCCTTCAAGGGACCGGACGACTTCCGAGGGACAATCGATGGAAAACCTGTTGAACCCCGACATCGGATTGATGGTCTGGACCGTTGTCACTTTCCTCTGTCTCGTCTTTTTGCTCGGACGGTTCGCTTGGAAGCCCCTTCTCGCGGCCATCGAAGAACGGGAGCGCCGCCTGAGAAACGATATCTCGGCGGCGGCCCAAGCGAAAGAATCAGCGGAATCGCTGAAACAACAGTATGAACGACAGTTGGTTCAAATCGAAACCCGGGCCCAGGAGATGTTGGCGCAGGCACAAAAAGACGGTCAGACCATACAAGCCGACCTTCTGAAGAAAGCCCAGGATGAATCCAGAAAACTGGTGGAAAAAACCCGGCTTCAACTGGCCGAGGAACAGAAGGAACTCATCCGCGAACTCCGTTCGGAAGTCTCCCAAGTCTCAATGGCCATCGCCGAAAAGGTGATCCAAAGGACCATCGACGAGAAAATCCAGGGGGAATTATTGGACGAAGCCATAGAAAAACTCGCCGATAAGTCAAGGAAGGGCCCCCTCTCGTGAAAGACGCCTCCGTCTCTCGCCGATATGCCCGGGCCGTTTTTCAGGCCGCCCAACAGAACCGGTCCGAGGAGATCGTCTTCCATGAATTGACGTGGCTCTCCCGCCAGGTTCTGGAACAACCGGCCTTGGCGGCGGTTTTGCGGCATCCTCGAGTCAGGACGGCGAAGAAAATGTCTTTCATGGAGAGATGGTGGGGCAGTTTTCCCGAACACAAGCCCCTCTCCCCGATCGCGAAAAACTTCCTCCGGATACTCCTCCACAACAAGAGATCCGGTCTTCTGCCTCTCGTGGCGCTGAACTATGAGAAGTTCTGGAACGAATCCCGGGGGATCGTCAAAGCCAGAGTCCGGATCGCGGGCGAGGCCGACTTCAACCGGCTGGGAATGTTGTCCCGGACACTGGGGGGCGTCTCGCGGCGAGAAGTGAAGCTGGAAATGATCGAAGACTCCCGCCTCTTGGCCGGATTCACCCTTTCCGTCGAAGACATGCTCTGGGACGCCAGCTTGAAAGGCCGGTTGGAACGGATGAAAGACCACTTCAAACACACTCTCAAAAACGGACAATGACATGACCATCAAACCAGAGGAAATCACACGGATCCTGAAGCAACAGATCGACGAATTCCAGACCGACACCGACATTCGGGAGACGGGGAACGTACTGCAGGTCGGAGACGGGATCGCCCGAATCTACGGCCTCAAAAACGCTCTCGTCGGCGAATTGCTCCAACTCCCCCACGACGTCTTCGGGATGGTCCTCAACCTGGAACAGGAAAGCGTCGGATGCGTTCTGATGGGCGACGACAAACTCATCAAGGAAGGGGATGCCGTCCAACGGACGGGGCGGCTCATGGATATCCCGGTCGGAAATGCGATGATCGGGCGAGTGGTCAACCCCCTGGGACAACCCATCGACGGGAAGGGTCCCATCAAATCCACGGGACGACGACCCCTCGAGGTCATTGCTCCGGGCGTGGTGGAACGGCAACCCGTCAAAGAACCCCTCCAAACGGGACTCAAACCGATCGACGCCCTGATCCCCATCGGGCGCGGCCAGCGTGAATTGATCATCGGCGACCGGCAGACAGGAAAAACAGCCCTCGCCATCGATGCCATCATCAACCAGAAGAACGAGCCCAACCGCCCCATCTGCATCTATGTCGCCATCGGCCAAAAACAATCCACCGTCGCCCAAGTCGTTCAGAAACTGAGCGAATACGGCGCCATGGACTATACCATCGTCGTCTCGGCCACCGCATCAGATGCGGCCCCCATGCAGTACATCGCCCCCTATGCCGGATGCGCCATCGGCGAGGAGTTCATGTGGAACGGACAGCACGTCCTGTGCATCTACGACGATCTTTCAAAACATGCCACCGCCTATCGCCAGATGTCGCTCCTCCTTCGCCGCCCCCCGGGTCGCGAAGCCTATCCCGGAGACGTCTTCTACCTGCACTCGCGACTTCTGGAACGGGCCTGCAAGCTTTCCGACAAGAACGGCGGAGGATCCCTGACCGCCCTCCCCATCATCGAGACCCAGGCGGGGGACGTGTCGGCCTATATTCCGACCAACGTGATCTCCATCACGGACGGCCAGATCTACCTGGAAAGCAGTCTCTTCTACTCCGGTGTCCGCCCGGCCCTCAACGTCGGCATCTCCGTCAGCCGCGTCGGCGGCAATGCCCAGATCAAAGCCATGAGACAGGTCGCCGGACGACTGAGAATCGACATGGCCCAATTCAACGAATTGGCCGCGTTCGCCCAGTTTGGATCCGATCTCGACAAGGCTTCTCAAGCCCAACTGGCCCGAGGCCAAAGGATGGTGGAAATCCTCAAACAGGACCAATACCAACCCCTGTCCGTCGGGAAACAGATACTGATCATCTTTGCGAGCATCCACGGCTTCACGGACGACGTCCCGGTCACAGAGATCCGCCGCTTTGAAACCGAACTCTTCAGCCATCTCGACGCCCAGGCCCCCGACCTGGAAAAAACGATCAAATCCCGGGGCATGATCGACGACGAACTGAAGCAGAAAATCACCGAGGCGCTGGTCTCTTTCAAGAACCAACGACGATAGACATGCCCTCTCTCCGGGAATTGAGACGTAAAGTAAAGACCATCCGGTCGACACAACAGATCACGAAGGCCATGAAGATGATGTCGGCCGCTCGGCTCCGGAGAGCCCAGAACCGCATTCTGGGAGCGCGGCCGTTCGCCTTAAAAATGCAGGAACTGGTGGACGACCTTCTCCTCCAACTGACCACCCCGTCGGACAACGACAGCCCCGACTCGCGCTACCAGCACCCCCTCTTGACGATGAGGCGGGGCGCCCGATCCAGAGGACTCCTCCTCGTCACCGCCGACAAAGGATTATGCGGATCGTTCAACACGTCCCTCATCCGCAATGCCATTGAATTCATACGGGAAAACAAGGATCGGAAGATCACCCTCTTCTGCGTCGGTCGAAAAGGCCGTGACTTCTTCCGGCGAGCCGGATACTCCGTCAAGAACGAATACATCAACATCTTCACGAAGCTCTCCTTCGCTCACGCCGAGCTCCTTGGGCGGGATCTCATGGATTTTTATGGGAATCCCGACGTCCAGGACATCACCGTCATCTACAATGAGTTCAAGTCGGTCATGCAGCAGCGCCTCGTCCGAGAGACGCTGCTCCCCCTCTCCCTGCACACGAACCCGAACCAGGCCCGACCTGCCGTGGGATTCATCTATGAACCCAGGCGGGATTTATTACTGGAGGCCCTCTTCCCCCGGACGGTGAAAGCCCAGATATTCCGGATTCTGCTCGAATCGGCGGCTGCGGAGCTGGGAGCGCGCATGACGGCCATGGAGAACGCCACCCGAAACGCGGCAGAGATGATCGAGAGCGTGACACTCTATATGAACAAGATCCGGCAGGGAACCATCACGAAAGAGATCTCCGAACTGATCGCCGGGGCGGAAGCCCTGCAATAACTTTTTGAAGCACATAAAACAGGGGGCCCCACGGACACCCTGTTCCAGGAGGACGAAATGAAGAAGACATTGATTCTCAGCGGAATATTGGCGGTGATCACGGCCATGCCTTGCCGGGCTTGGTGGATCGGCAATCCGGCGCGCTACATCGAGAAAGACAAGACGTCGGTCCAATTCCTCTACGACACGGGGGAGAAGAAGGTCATCGAATCGGACAACGCCGCCAAGGTGGACCTCAACAGCCACCGGTTCTACATCCAGCTTCAGCGGGGACACAATTATGGGTTCCAGACCTTCGCTCGGTTCCTCCCCTCCACCGGCCGGTTAAACTTCAAGAACAGTGATTTCAATCCCCATCTCTTTGGGACGGGCGTGGGACTCCAGTGGAGCCCCCAAGAACCGATCGGCCCCGTTTCCGTCGGGATCCTCGGCGCCGTCGATTACGCGTTCGGATCAACCAAACGGAAGGACGGGCAATCGGGCCATGATTCGGTCTCCTGGGCCGAGGGGTCCGTCGCCGCGGGCGCATCCGTGGCCGTCTTTGAAAACCTCAAGGTCTATGGCGGACTGAGCCTCATCCGCTCCGACATCAAACTCGATGTGAGCGGCACGGAAACCAACTGGGAGAACGACAAGGAATACGGGCCCTACCTCGGCTTGGATTTTCTGGCCAATGAGGCCTGGTCTCTGAGCGCGGAGGTCCATACCATGAATGAAACGACATGGAACCTGTCCGCCCGGTATTCCTTCCAATAAGAGAGGATCGACGCCCTCCATGAAAGAAACAAAGCCCCTCATCGCCGGAAAAGTCGTCCAGGTCATGGGACCTGTCGTGGATGTCGAATTCCCTCCAGAGGCCATGCCCTCCATCCACAACGCCCTCCGCATCGCCGTTCCCGATCACGCCCAGCAAGGCACCTCACGCGTATTGACCGTCGAAGTAGCTCAACATCTGGGAGACAATGTGGTCAGGACGATCGCCCTGGGCAGCACCGACGGACTCGCCCGAGGGCTCGGAGCCGAGGATACGGGCAACCCCATCACCGTTCCCGTGGGAACGGCTTGCCTGGGAAGGATCATGAACGTCTTGGGGGAACCCGTGGACTATCGCGGAGAGATTTCCACCCAGGACCGATGGCCCATCCATCGCCCCCCTCCCCCTTTCGTCGACCAGGAGACCAAACCCCAGATCTTCGAGACGGGCATCAAGGTGATCGATCTGCTCGAGCCCTACATGAAGGGCGGCAAAGTGGGATTGTTCGGCGGGGCCGGCGTGGGAAAGACCGTGGTCATCATGGAATTGATCAATAACGTGGCCAAGCAACACGGGGGAGTCTCGGTGTTCGGCGGGGTCGGTGAACGGACCCGCGAAGGGAACGACCTTTGGATCGAGATGCAGAAATCCAAGCTCTCCGACGGTCAAACCGTCCTCTCGAAAACGGTCCTGGTCTACGGCCAGATGAACGAGCCTCCCGGCTCACGTCTCCGGGTGGGGCTCTCCGCCCTGACTCAAGCCGAATATTTCCGGGATACACGGGGACAGGATGTTCTTCTTTTCATCGACAACATCTTCCGCTTCACCCAGGCCGGATCGGAAGTCTCCGCCCTGTTGGGCCGGATGCCCTCGGCCGTGGGATATCAACCCACGCTAGGGACCGAGATGGGAGAACTCCAGGAACGGATCACCTCCACCCGTAAGGGATCCATCACCAGCGTGCAGGCCATCTATGTCCCCGCGGACGACCTGACGGACCCAGCTCCGGCCACGGCCTTCTCCCACCTGGATGCCACCACGGTGCTCTCGCGGACGATCTCGGAACTCGGGATCTATCCCGCCGTGGACCCCCTGGATTCCACCAGCCGGATCCTCGATCCGAAGATCGTCGGAATGGACCACTATACGGTGGCCCGGGCCGTCCAACGGATCCTGCAGAGGTACAAGGACCTCCAGGATATCATCGCCATCCTCGGGATCGACGAACTGTCCGACGAGGACAAGATCATCGTGGGACGCGCGCGGAAAATTCAGAAGTTCCTCTCGCAACCGTTTCACGTGGCGGAGGAATTCACGGGACGGCCGGGACGTTACGTCTCCCTGAAAGAGACTATCCGTGGTTTCCAGGAAGTGGTGGACGGCAAATGGGACCATTTGCCGGAACAGGCTTTTTTCATGGCCGGCGGGATCGATGAAGTAGTCGAAAACGCCAAAAAAATACAAAACACATGACAGGGGTGCGACAATGGATGAAATGAACAGATCGGATTCAAGCGAAGGTAAAGGAATTTTCTGGAGCTCCGCGCTCCAAATGCTGAAAGGACCCCGGCAATATTTCCAATCCATTCCGCTGAGTGGCGGGTTTCTCAAACCCGTCCTCTTTGCGGCGGGATGGTACTATATTTCCAGCGCCGTCGATTTCGTGGTGGCGCGGTTCCGGCCCCCGCCTCAAATGGTGCCTCTCCCCCTGGGAGTCGACCCGAAGATGTTCAGGCTCGCGGTGGACCTCGGGTGGTTGCTGGTCGGGGCGTGGTTCATCGTCCTCGTCCTGTTCGCCGCGGCGGGCTTTTTCTACGTCATATGGCGGCTGCTCGGATCCAAACAAAACTATGAGGTCTCGTTCCGCTGCATTGCCTACATGGCACCATTGACGGTCATCAGCTCGATCATGGGGATCGTTCCTTTCCTCCCCATCGTGGCCGTCTTCTATGGCCTTTACCTTGTCATCAACGCATCCATTGAGACTCATCAGATCAAGCCGGTCCGGGCCTGGGTCGTTTGGGGACTCTGCGCCAGCCTTTTTCTGCTGATCTCTCTGGCGCTGGGGATTGCCAACCGCGTCATCGCCAGACGGAACATGGGCTATCCTTCCCCGTTGTCCCAGGTGACGCAGACCTCGTCCGAACAGGACGTGCAGGTATTGGCGAATCAGATCCAAAAACAGGCGGAACAGCAGAGCGCCAAACCTCAATAATCCAAAGATGACGAAGACCCTGCCGCTCGTTATCGTCACGCCGGAAAAATCCACGCTCGAAGACCATGTGGATTCAATCACCCTCCCGGCGTTCGAGGGGCAGCTCGGAATTCTTCCCGGACACGCCCCCTTGTTGGCCCAACTCCAACCGGGACCCGTTCTGATCAGGAAGGGCGACACGGTCCAGACACTGGCGGTGTCCGGAGGCTTCGTGGAAGTCCACGAAGGCCGCGTCGCCATCTTCGCCGAGACGGCTGAAATGGCCGAAGAGATCAATGAGCAACGGGCTCGGCAAGCCCTCGAACGCGCCCGAGAGGAGATCCATCAGGTCAAAGGACACGAGGAGGATCTCTCACAAGCTCGGGCTTCGATGGAACGCGCCTTGGCCCGCCTCAAGGTGTTGGACGGTCTCCGTCGGAAAATGCCCCGGTCATGATCTCCCCCATGCCCCCTATTCACAAATCATCCGGAAAGATGTAATATTTACAATTATGTTACATTCCTCTCAGACATCCATAATCCCGTTCCGCTATGATGGTAATGGAACGTTGCAAGAGAGAGAGGCAATGTTCCAACCCAAAAATTTCACTTCGGATGGCGGTTCCCCCGGATCGTTGTCCGAAGTGATTTTTTAGGTTATCGAAAGGATCTCACTGTGAAACGCGTCATGATCGTGGATGATGAGAAGAACTTGGCGGAACTGATTTCGGACTTCTGCCAGTTGGCGGATTTCGAGGCGAAGATCGTCACGGACAGCACCCAGGCCCTTCAAACCGCCTTGGATTGGAAGCCGGACATCGTCACTTTGGATCTGGAGATGCCCAAGATGGATGGGGTGGAGGTCTTAAAACAGCTTCAGGCCAACGAGACCACCAGAAGAATCCCCGTGGTGGTCGTATCCGTGGTCGCCCAGATGGCTTTGGTCAATGGATTCCTCGAAGGAGCTGCGTCCGTCTTCGAAAAACCGCTCCGCGTCAAGATATTGGTTGAAAAAATACAGAAATTACTGACAGGAAAATCGAACTCCGCACCGCTCCGCGTCCTGAGCTGAAAAAGCGGCGACGGATGTCCCGTCGCCACCCTCCCTCATCCGTTGACTTGCAGTAAGGCGAATTTCAGGTAGTCCGTTTCCGGCATCGTCAAACGGACGGGATGGTCTTTCGCCTGTCCTCCCCATAACACCAATCTTGCCCGACGCCCCGATTCTTGGACCGCCCGGGACAATATTTGACGGAAGAGTTCTCTGTCCACGTGTTGGGAACACGAAGCCAAGGCGCAGAACCCCTGATCCGCCACCTTGTTCAAAGCCAACGCATAGAGCTTGATATAGGCCTTCATCGCCACCGGCAACTGTCTCTTATTCACGGCATATCGCGGCGGATCCGCGACGACCACGTCATATTTATCGCGCGACCCGTTACAAAATTCCTCCACATCGGACTTAATGAACACCGGCGCGACGGGCAATCCGTTTTTGTCGAAGATGGCTTTCGCCAGTCCCAAGGCCTCTTCGGATGAATCGACCCCGGTCAGGCTCTGGCAACCGGCTCGCGCCGCCCAAAGGCCGAACGCCCCCGTATGACAGAACAGATCCAAGACTCTCTTTCCCCGGCAAAAGGTCCCGACGATCTTCCGGTTATCGGTCTGATCGAAGAAATATCCTGTTTTCTGCCCCGCTTTCAGATCAGCGGCCAACTGGAGACCATCCTGAGAGAACCAATGAGGCGTCTGAATGATGCCCTCCTCCAACCTCACCATGACCTCCAGTTTCTCGAAAGCCCTCGCCGCAGAATCGTTCCTCACCATGATGGCCTTCCAGGGGCCCAACCTCTTGATCGCTTCCAAAGCGAGGGGAAGGAGTTTGTCCATTCCCAGGCAATAGGACTGAACCACACACACATCGTCATAGCGGTCCACGACCAGCCCCGGAAGATCGTCCGACTCCCCGAAGACCCATCGATAGGACTGATCGGCCGTCACGGCGGCGCGATAGGCCATGGCGCGTTTGAGGCGATTCTCGAAAAAATGTTCGTCCAGAACGACGTCCTGCCGGGACAGGATCCGCCCCGCGATGAGCGAATCCGGATTGTAATAACCGACGCCCAGGAAATCGTTCCGGCCCGTGTAGAAAGGCACGACCCCGCCGGGGACGACTTCCCCGTGGACAGCCGCCACTTCGTTTGAAAAAACCCAGAGATGCCCCCGCTGGATACGCCGCTCTTCGCCTGGTTTCAGCGTCACGCAGGGTCTCCCCGACATGTTGCGGGGTTTGGCGACATGCGTCTTTTTATCGGAAGGATTGTATTTTTTGTCCATGGTTTGATCTCTCAAAAATCGACCGACGTCACCGTCGGCATCGGAGGGTCCGCTCAGAGGACTTTCGATCGCTTCAAATACCAGATGATGCCACCCGCGACCACCACCATGAAAACCCACACCAACGGCAGCGCCCAGGCCCCGAGTTGCTGTTCCGGAAAAGAGACATTCATTCCGTAATAACTGGTGATGATGGCAGGCGGCATGAAGATCGTGGCCATGATCGTCAGATACTTGATCGATTTATTCAGCTTCGTGGAAATGCTGGAATAGTAGACTTCCAAACTGCTGGTCATGATCTGGCTGTAGAGTTCCGTCATCCGGTCCAGCCGGTTCATGTAGAAAAATATGTCCCGGAAATAGGCGGACGACCTCGGCGTGAGCAGGTTCTGAGCCTCGCGCGTCAAGCTCGAGAACACATAGATCTCCGGTTCGATGATCCTCCGGAGTTCCAACAGGGTCCTCTTCACATAGAAGATCCCCTTCACATCCAGGTTCTCGATCCCCTCCACCATCATATCCTGGATATGATCCACCCGCGACTCGATCTCGGACAAGAGCGGATTGAAACTTCCGGTGATAATGCCGAATATATCGTAGAGGAGGTGCTCGAAACTGTTGCAGTACATCTGCGGTTTCAGCTTCGCCTTTTCAAAAACCGTCCTCAGTTGAGGCACATCCTCGGTATGGACGGTCACGACGTAATTCTTACCGATAAACACATCCAACTCGAAGACAACGTCCTCAAATTCCATGTTCAAATAGGTGTTTTTCGTATACGTCTTGATCCCATGGCTGGCCACGAAGATGTAGTTTTCGAACATCTCAAATTTGCTGTGATGCTGAGGGAAGATACAGTCTTCCAGAGAAAGCTGGTGAAATTTGAATTCCTTGGTCAACAGCGCCATGGCTTCGTCGTCGTCATCGATATTATTGACGTCCATCCACAAGAACCCCTCCTTATCGTTGAGGATCCGGGGAAGATCGATTTCTTTGAGGTCCGTCTTGACGGCCTGTTTGTTGAAATAAATCGCGTTGATCATGGTTTCATTATACCGAAATAATTCATCCGGCGCAGTCTTTGTTTTTTTTCTTCACGGACGGATCCGGCTCTCGATCCAAGCGCGGACCGTTTGGCGTCTTTCCGCATAATTGGCCTTGGCCAGCGACAAGACAGTGGCCCCCTCGATCCTCTTCACGTGGTCCGTGAACGGGTGGGATCCCTCACGGATCGTCGCCAACACGGAGTGGGCTGGAGATTGGATGCATTCCAGCAACACTTGACGGAAAAGATCGGAATGCAATTCCATGGACCCGATTTCATCGATCACGATGAGCTGCCCCTCACGCGACAACCCTTCCCTCAGCGCCGGCACCGCCACCCGGTCCATGGCCGACACGTCCACGGAATATTTACCGACCTTCACGGCGCTCCGAATCCCTCCCCCGGCCAACAGAACCGTCTCTCCCCTGAAACTCGTCAACTGAAAACCGATCCGTTCTCCCCGCTCGAGGAGTTCCGAAGTATAGAAACCGGAGATCCTCTCCCGGAACGGGAGGGTCGACTCCTTGATGAGCGTCGTCTTTCCCACGCGGGGAGTTCCCGAAATAAACAGGTTCTTTGTCGTAATGGATTCCATCTTTTCCTTATCTCACTCCCCAGAGACGATGCATCTGCGGTATCACGCGGACATCTCTCAACACGGAGGCGGCGAGCCGGCCCCATCGCGCGATTTGGGCCGCGGAAGGGCTCCTCAAAGCCCTTCGGATCGGCGTCACCGGCTGCAATACCAGGGGAGGAACCACCGGGAGACGCGACAGGAACCGAATCCCCTCTTCCACCTCCGCGTCGGGGGTGGCCCCAGTGAGCACCATCTTGGCGAACGCTTTCCGTCCCGCCAGACGATAAAACTCCCGCTGTTCTTTCCAAAAAGTCCGGCCCACGCCGGAGGGGAGTTTGAGGTCTGCGGAGACCACGTGACATAAACGAATGACCTTCTTCAACTCTTCAAACATCGTTCCGCCGGTTTCCAAATAAACCCTCATCCCTTCCCGTCGTAAAACCGGGATCAGTTCCGCCAGAAAGGGAGCTTGGTCGAGTGGTTCGCCTCCTGTCAGGCTGACCCAGGGATCCCGATCACGGCCGGCCAGCCGGCGGACTTTCTCCATCACCCGGGAACATGACATCCAACGGAATGAGCGCGCCGGGGTGTCGCAATAGATGCAGTGCAGAGGACATCCATGAAATCGGACAAAAACCTGTCTTTGCCCCACATGGAGCCCTTCCCCTTGGAGAGACGCGAATATCTCCGAGATCCTGCCCCTCATGAGGACCGGGGGATCAACGGATCCGCGCGACCGATTTCCGAAAAACCTTTTTCGCGGAGGCGGCAGGAATCGCATTTTCCACAGGGAATCCTCCTCCCCGCATAACAAGACCATGTGTCTTCGTAAGGCACTTTCAACGAGATCCCAAGGCGGATAATCTGGGCCTTCGTCATCCGGATCAGCGGTGTCCATAGACGGATGGGACGACGCTGTTCCGCCCCCATCCTCGTCCCCTGACGGGCCACGGCCTGCATGGCGCGGCAATAGGCGGGACGGCAATCGGGGTAACCGGAATAATCAAGGGCGTTCACCCCCATCACAATGTTCCGGCATTGGAGGACATCCGCCCAGGACAACGCGTAAGAAAGGAAGATGGTGTTCCGGGCAGGAACATACGTCGACGGGATCGAGGTATTTCCGATGGTGTGGAGGGAACGGGAAGGAAGAGCCCTCTTCGTCTTCAAAAGTTCCGACCCTCCCCACGGCAATCGCATGGTCACGACCCGATAGGGACATTTTCTCCGGCGGGCCAAGCGGACAGCCGACGTCAACTCCCGGTCATGCCGTTGCCCATAAGAGAACAAGAGGCAATGACAATCCCATTTTTTCCGGTCCAAAGCCCAATAGAGGGCGGTGGAAGAGTCCAATCCTCCCGAAAGCAAAACGATGGCTTTTGTGTCCGGCATTGGAGCGAAGGCGTATCAGGGGATGTAAGCGGAGGTGTGGATTCCCACCAGGTGGATGCGCTTCACGCGCCCCAGGGGCTGGTTGAGAAATCGGCGGCCTTGAACAGCGAACTGCTCCGGATTATCGGAAGAAAAGAACATACAACGTCCTCGGCCCGAAGACCGAAGAGCCCCCTTTTTTTCCAGATGCTGACGGACATCCCTCGCGGTCTCTTCGGCGGAATCGATCAGACGGACAGAGCGCCCCGACACCCTTTTCAAAACCGTCTTCAGGAGAGGGTAATGCGTGCATCCCAGAACCAACGTGTCTATCCTCTTCGATAAGAGCGGCCGAAGGTAATGGCGTGCAACCTGAACCGTCACCTCCTCATCCAACCATCCTTCCTCCACCAACGGGACGAACAGGGGACAGGCCCGGCTGAACACGCTCGTGGAGTGGTCTCGACGATGGATCTCCTTCTCATAAGCCCGGCTGGCGATCGTCGCGGATGTTCCGATCACCCCGATGCGTCCGGTGGGGGACGCGTTCAGGGCCGCCTGGGCCCCCGGGACGATCACACCCAATATCGGGACATCTATTTTCTTCTTCAATTCATCCAACGCCAGCGCCGAGACGGTGTTGCACGCCACCACGATCATCTTCACTTCATGATGGATCAGAAAATGCGATATTTCGAGGGCAAACCGTGTGACAGCTTCCGCCGATTTATTCCCGTAGGGGACCCGCGCCGTGTCCCCCACATAGATAAAATTCTCATGCGACAACAACCGGCGCAGCGCTCGAAGCACTGTAAGCCCCCCGAGCCCCGAATCAAACACGCCGATCGGCCGATGCGTCATCGGGTTCTTCCGGATAGGATTCATCATGGATCTAGTTTCCCCGCGTGCTCTGAAGAGTTTTGGACTGCAACGACTGTATCTTTTTGCTCTCATATTCCAGCAAACCGGCAAAAATGGCGTCGGAAACCTTGTTCCGATACCGTTGGGAGCACAACCGGGCCTCTTCCTTGGGATGGGAGATGAACCCGGACTCGACGAGGATGGCCGGCATATCCGTCCCCCTGAGCACATGAAAGGATGCCTGCTTGGCCCCCCGATTGACGGCCGGAAGACGCTTTTCCGCCTGGGAGACGACGAACCCGCACAATTGGGAGGATTCGTTGAGCGTCTCGGTCCGTGCCATCGACCAGAGAAGGTCCCTCAGCTCCTCCCTGACTTTTCCCTGGATGCCCTCCAACTCCACCACAGCGTTCTCCCGGCGCGCCACGGCGGCGGCGGAAGGATCCGTGGCGTCTTCGGATAAATAATAAGCTTCGAACCCATGGGTGCGTCGGTTCAAGGCGGCGTTACAATGGATGGAAACAAACAGGTCCGCTTTCGCGTTATTAGAGATGTTGGCCCGCTCCTGTAGGGAGATGAACGTGTCGTCATCCCTCGTCAGCACGACCTTGAACCGTTTTTCCCTCTTCAATATCTTCGCCAACGTCAGGGCCAACTGCAGGTTGATGTCTTTTTCCAAAGTCCCGTGAGGCCCGATGGCACCGGCGTCCTTCCCTCCGTGCCCCGCATCGACAACGATCGTCTTGATGGGTGACAAAGCCAATAACGGTGAAGACGGGGCATAGTCAATCCCCTCCTCCTCGACTCCCGGCGACAAAGACGGTTCCAAGGCCTCCCTTCCTTTCATTCCGGGAACGGGTGGGATCTCTCCGCGCCCTTTCGTCTTTTTGGAAACCAGATTCGGAATCCCGGGACGTTTCGAGACCACGTCGATGGCCAATCGTCGAGGAGCTTCCAAAAGATGGATATTCGGTTCCTCCGCCTTCGATGAGATTTTCAATTCCAGATCCGCGCTGCGCGCGTGGGCGGAAAGCCGCACCGTTTCGATGAGTCCGTCTTTAATCTCCAATTGTTCCTGCCCCAAAGAGCGACCGCCGAAAAACCTCACGTGATAGAGCCCCCCTCTGAAACTCATCACCCGATAATTCACGCGGGGACCGATCTCGACCACCACGCGGCTCTTGTTCGGATAGGTATAAAAACTGGGCGAAGAGACGCTGGGCTGAGGTTCGACCGTCAGGACCTGTTTCCCCGCATCCCAAACGATCTTATTTTCACAGAACTCCTGAAACTCCTGGGACAAAAGGAGGTCCAGTGGCACGTACAGATCCCTGAACCAATAACGGAGCGCCATCCCCACCGCAACGGGACGGCCCGCCACTGTCACGCTGGAAGCATCCATCTGAAACTCGATCGGCATCCCCTGCCTTTCATAGATGACGTTCCGAGAGACGTTCCCCCAACGCAAACGCCCTCCGAAAAGCCGGCGGATCTGGCGCAACGTCATGCAGGGGCGATCCTCGATCACGAAAACCTCATATCCTTTCAAGAAAACGCCGTCGGATATGACGGTAATCGGATTATTCTGAAACGGCGGGCGGCGTCCCTGCGCCGCGAGGTCCACCGACAGGAACAGGGACAGGAGGAGAAGGACGATGGAGCAGCGTCTCAAGATCATCAAGGAATGATCGCCGGTGTTATCGCGTACCGAAGAGACGGTCGCCGGCATCCCCCAGCCCGGGCAATATATATCCGTGGGAATTCAACCTTTTATCAACGGCGCAGGTAAAAACGGTCACATCCGGATGAAGACGCTTCATCACCCTCACCCCTTCGGGAGCCGACAACAAACACATCAGCACCAGATTCTTCGCTCCGGCCTTCTTCAATAGATCGATGGTGGCCGATGCGGAATAACCGGTGGCCAGCATGGGATCCACGACGATCAAAAACCGTTTCGGGATATCGGGGGGCAGCTTACAAAAGTATTGGACGGGTCGCAGCGTCTTCGGGTCCCGATACAGCCCCACATGTCCCACCTTGGCTCCCGGCACGAGCTTGAGTATCCCATCCACCATCCCCAATCCGGCCCGAAGGATGACCACCACTCCAAGCATCTTTCCGGGAATGATCTTCCCGATGGCGGTCATCAACGGGGTTCTGACCTTGTGATTCTGAGTCGGCAACTGTCGAGTCACCTCATAGGCCATCAGCGTCGAGAGTTCATCCAACAGATCCCTGAAATCCTTGGATGAGGTGTTCCGGTCCCTCAACAGCGTCAACTTGTGCTGGATGAGCGGGTGTTTCAGAACGATCAGGTTTTTCATGGTGACGCCCCTCACTTTTTCAATCGCTTCGCATAGAGCGGGAATTTACGGCAGAACTGTAAAACCTGCTTCTGGACATGGGCGATCCGTTTCGGGTCGGCCCGATGTTCGATAGATTCGGTGATCCAACCGGCGATCTTTTCCATTTCGGGTTCTTTCATCCCGCGCGTCGTCACGGCCGGGGTGCCGATCCGGACACCGGAGGTCACAAACGGTTTTTCCGGATCAAAGGGGATGGTGTTCTTATTGACGGTGATTCCCGAACGGCCCAAGACATCCTGGGCCTCTTTCCCGGTGATCCCCTTGGAACGGAGATCCAGACTGAACATATGGCAATCCGTTCCGCCGGACACGATCCGAAACCCGTTTTCTTGGAGGGTCTTGGCCAGTCTCTGGGCATTCTGGAGGATCTGTCTCTGATAGACCCGGAAAGACGGTTTCAGGGCTTCGGCGAACGCCACGGCTTTGGCGGCGATGATATGCATCAGGGGACCGCCCTGCGTTCCGGGGAACATCATCTTATCGACGGCAGTGGCGTGGGCCGCCCGGCACATGATCATGCCTCCGCGCGGGCCCCGCAAGGTCTTGTGCGTTGTGGTCGTCACAAAATCCGCGTAGGGAACCGGCGATGGATACAACCCGGCGGCCACGAGACCGGCATAATGGGCGATATCGGCCATCAAGTAGGCACCCACGGAATCGGCGATCTGCCGGAGACGCTCCCACTCAAAAACCCTCGAATAATTCGAGGCGCCGGCGCATATCAGACGGGGCCGATGTTCCAGAGCCAGAGAAGCCGCACGGTCATAATCGATCCGTTCCGTCTCCGGATGAACTCCATAAGAGACGATCTTGAAGTATTTCCCTGAAAAATTCATGGGACTCCCATGCGTCAGGTGCCCCCCATGGGACAATTCCAACCCCATGATGGTGTCCCCCGGGTTCAATACGGACAGATAGACCGCCACGTTGGCCTGGGTCCCGGAATGGGGCTGGACATTGACGTGTTCCGCCCCGAACAATTTTTTCGCCCGATCGATGGCCACGGTCTCCGCCTCGTCCACGATGTCACACCCGCCGTAATACCTTTTCCCCGGATAGCCCTCCGCGTATTTATTCGTCAAAACAGATCCCTGCGCCTCCAGGACGGCTTCCGATACATAGTTCTCGGAAGCGATCAGTTCGAGGCCTTCCTCCTGCCTCTTCGTCTCCCGATAGATGACCTGGAATATCTTCGGATCCACTTTCTTCAATAGACTCATTGAGACTCCTCCGGTTTTATTTTCTTCAAAAGTTCCGTGATGCAGGAATGGATGATGCCGGCACAATAGTCATACACTTCCTGGGTCTGCCCGATGGGATCCGGAATATGGGGATCTCCGGGCAACTCCACGTATGTCTTGAGGACCCGCGTCTTCCCGACCGCGCGCGGATATTTCAAGACGACATCGGTCTGATGGGCCTTCGACATCACCAGGATCACGTCGGCCCAATCCACGTCGGCGGCGGACAGATCCCTCGACCGGTGTCCCGTCCCGTCGATCCCATACTTCTCGAGAGCAGCCACCGCCTCGGGCGGTGACTCCTGGCCCGGCCGCGCGCACACTCCGGCCGAGCGCGCCTGAAACCCGGATCCCGCCTCATGCAGGAACAACTGCTCCGCCATCGCGCTCCGACAGGTATTACCCGTGCAGACGAACAAGAACCGGCGAGGGGGACCGCCCTTCTCAGGCATAACGGTTCAAAACTTTCTTCGTCAATGCTCCCTCCCTCAGGAGGGTCCACGGATAGTGAGAAACATCCAGCACGCTCGATTCGCACCCGATGGCACAGGGACCATCGTCGAGGACGGCATCCACTTTTCCATCGAATTCCCGCCGGAGAGAAGGGACGTCGATGTGCGCAACGCGGCCGGACATATTGGCACTCGTGCACGCCAAGGGGACTCCGATCCTCCGGATCAAATCCGTCACGACCGAATGCTTGGGAATCCGGACGGCGATGGTCTCTTTCCCACCCGTGATCCATTGTCCCATCGCCGACGCGCGAAAGACCACGGTGAGCGGCCCCGGCCAATATTTCTTCAGGAGCGGCGACAATCGGACCGGGATATCGTGAACCAAACAACGGATCTGATCCGGATGTTGCACCAAAAATGGGATCGGCTTGCGATGATGTCGATCTTTGAGCCGATAGATACGTTCGATCGCCTCCCGACGGAAAGCGTGGGCGGCAATCCCGTAGACCGTATCGGTCGGGACGACCACGAGACCTCCTTCCGAGAGGATCCGGGCACTCTCCTGCACGGCCCCTCGGCGGTTGGAAACCGTCTTCAGGACGTAATGGCGCGTGACCGACATCGCGCGTCGATCACGTGTGGTAATCGGCATTGATATCGATGTAATCGCGCGAGAAATCGCAGGTTGCGTATTCCACGACACGGGATCCCTGATGGAGATGGACAGTCACGACCACGTGGGGGCGCGACAAGATCCCATGGGCCCTCTTCTCCGAAAAAGCGGCTTTCTGCCCCGAACGACAGACCTTTAAGTTTCCGAACGAGATATCCACTTTCGACGGCCGGAACGGGACGCCGGAACGGCCCAACGCCGCCATGATCCGCCCCCAGTTCGGGTCCGAACCGTGCATCGCCGTCTTGAAGAGCGGCGACGTGGAAATCACAGCCCCGATCCGACGCGCCTGGTCCTCGGTGCGCGCCCCCCGGACGCGCACGATGACGGTCCGGGTGGCCCCTTCTCCATCAGCCGCGATCTGACGCGACAGAGAGAGACAGACCTGATCCAACGCTTCCTGAAACCTTCGGGCCAGAAGCGGGCCCGGAACCTTATCGAATCCATCAGCCGCTCCATTGGCCAATAAAAAGATGCTGTCGTTGGTGGAGGTGTCCCCATCGACCGAAACGCGGTTGAAAGAGGATCGAACCGCCTGCCGGAGCGCGGCGCGGATCGCCGGCGCCGGGAGCAAGATATCCGTCAGGATCACAGAAAGCATCGTCGCCATATTGGGGTGGATCATGCCAGCCCCCTTGGCGCACCCCCAGAGCCGGCCCACGCTCCTTCCGATCTTCACCGTCGCGCAAGAGGTCTTCGGGCGTGTGTCCGTTGTCATGATGGCCCGAACAGCATCGGCTGGAGACGGCGTCGCCCCGCGGTCCACCTTCCGGATCAATTCATCCAATCCGCGTTTCAACGGGGGACGCGGAAGATATTCGCCGATGATCCCCGTGGAAGACACCAAAACGGACTTCAACGGCAGACCCAACCGAGACGACGCATAACGGACCGTCCATCGGGCATCCGACAATCCACGCCTCCCCGTGCAGGCATTGGCGCATCCGGAATTGATCACGACGGCCCGGGCTCTGCCGGAACGGACGTGCTCGGAACTAACCAGGACCGGAGCCGCCTTAACCTGATTGGTCGTGAAGAGTCCAGCGGCGGTCGCCGGTTTATCGGAATAGAACAAGGCCAGGTCTTTCTTGCCGCGGATTGATGAGATACCGCAGGAAACCCCGTAGGCCCGAAATCCGGCGGGCAGGTGTGATGGGAGGATATCGTCAGCCACTGACAGGAACGTCTCAGCGCTGCTTTCGGCGAAACGAAAAACGCCTTCTTTGTTGATGACGGCAGTTGGGACAACGCTTCGGGGCCTGGAAACCTTTGGATTCATAAAAACGTTGTTCCCCTTCTTCGAAAACGAACTCTTTCTCGCATTGGACGCAAACCATTACCTTGTCTCCCGGTGATCGTTTCCCTGCGGAGGGAGAAGAAACAAACAATTTCTTGAAAAAGTCGAGCAATCCCATGACATCCTCCTGATTCGTATAGTAGAACCAACCATTTCAGACCAACCCTTCCGTTTCCCGAAACCCGCACATCAGGTTCATATTCTGAACCGCCTGACCGGACGCCCCCTTCAGCAGGTTATCGAGGGCGGCCAACACGATCACGTGTCCGGTCCGGGCCTCCACCCGCACCGCGACGTCACAGTAATTCGTGTGTGCCACGTTCTTTGTCTGAGGCAACGTCCCCTCCGACAATACCCGGATGAACGGCTCTCCGGAATAATGCCGGTGATAGACGGCCTCCAACTGTTCCACAGACATCTTCTTTCTCAGCTTGGCGTAGACCACCGCCAGGATCCCTCTCGTCATCGGCACCAGATGAGGAACAAAGGTGATGAGAGATTTCGACCCGGAGATATCCGACAAGATCTGCTCGATCTCGGGGATATGCCGATGATGGGCCACATTGTACGCCTGGAAGTTCTCTGCCGCTTCCGGAAAATGGTAGGTGAGCGCCGTCTTTTTCCCCGCGCCGGAAACGCCGGACTTGGCATCCACGATCAGGGAATCCCTCTCAACGAGCTGGTTCTTCAGCAGGGGGGCCGCCGCCAGAATCGACGTCGTGGCGTAACATCCCGGATTGGCGATCAGGTCGGCCTTCTTGACGGCCTCCCGATAATACTCCGGCAACCCGTAGACAGCCCGCGCCAAAAACGTCTCCGCCTGGTGCTTCACGTTATACCACTTCTCGTAGACACGGCCATCCCGGATCCGATAATCGGCGGAAAGATCGATCACTTTCTTCCCCTTCCGAAGGAACTCCGCGACCGGCTTGATTCCCACTCCGTGCGGAAGCGCAAAGAAGGCGATGTCCGTGTCTTCGGCGAGAGACGCGACGTCCATCGGTTCAAACACCAGGTCGTATTGCCCCCGCAAGGATGGGTGTATCTCCTCGAGCCGCTTGCCGGGCGAAGACTCCGACGTGACGTGACGCACGTGGACGTGCGGATGCCGCCGGAATATCTTCAGCAATTCTCCTCCGGTGTATCCCGTCGCTCCGATGACAGACACGTTGATTTTTTTCATGGAATTCCTAGACCGTCGCCGCCGCAGGTTTGTCTTCCCGTTCCAAAAATTTCAAAAAGGCCTCCACCACCTTGGGGTCGAATTGGGAACCGGCCCCTCTCTTGAGTTCCGCCACCGCCTCGGTCCGGTTCAGGGCTTTGCGATAGGGCCGATCCGACGTCATGGCATCCCACGCGTCGATGATGGAAACGATCCGCGAACCCAGCGGGATCTCTTCTCCGCGCAATCCCTCCGGATACCCCTGCCCATTATACCACTCCTGATGATAGAGCACCAAAGACGCGACGGGAGCCAGGAAAGCGACCGGGGCCAAAATCTTCGAACCGATCTCGGGATGGCGTTTCATGGCGGAATATTCCTCCGATGTCAGCTTTCCCTCTTTCTTCAGAATGGCGTCCTCCACGCCGATTTTGCCGATATCGTGCATGAGCGCGGCATATTCCACGTAGGTAATGATCTGTTCCGGCAGATGCAGTTCCGTCGCCACGCCGCGGGCATAACGACGAGCCCGGTCCGCATGAGCGTGGGTGCCCGAATCTTTCGCCGCCAACGCACCCGCCAACGTCTGGACCATCTCCATATAAAACGCCTGCAGACTTTCACGGAGATCGAAATTCTCCAATGTGATGGCGGACTGGTCCGCTAAAATCTGAAGAAGCTGGATGTCCCGTTCCTCAAGGAATTGGCTGGAGGTGCCATGCACATTCAAAACGCCGACCGTCCGGTTCTTGACCCTCATGGGGACGGAACACATGGCTTTGGATTCCAGCACGGACTGGGCCGGGCGGAGGAAGCGCTTGTCGTCTTGGATGTCTTCGACGTAGATCGGTTTCCCCGTCGAGGCCACCCGCCCCGCCACGCCATCGCCCACGCTCAGATGCGTCGTTTCCATGACTTCCTTCGGGAGCCCCATCAGGGACACGATCTTCAGCCCCTGCGTATTCCGGTCGACCAACATCAACGATCCCATGTTGGATTTGACGAGCTTGCAAGCGTTATCGAGGATGGCATGACAGATCGCATCCCGGGCCGACGCCCCGATCCCCATCATCCCGATCTCATAAACGTCCAACAGCATGCCGGCCAAACTGTCCAACTTGGCCACGTGTTCCTGCAGATAGCCCTGGGTTTCCTCCAACCGCGAGATATACCGTTTCTCCCGGCGCTGTTTTCGCCATGACAAGACCAGATAAAAGGCGATTATTACGGCGAGAAGGGAGGCGGAAAGGATAATGGTGATGATACGGAAATCCATAGACAATTTTATACTACACGGGGGAGGGCACGTCAAGAGTGAGAGATATGTTACTAGTTGTAGCTATGAGCGAAACGACGGAAGACGGGCGGGGAGAAACCGGCCCGACGGTTTGTCACATCGTTTTCCCCCTTAAACCATCGGGGAGGTGATCGCTCTTTTCTTTGAGCCGGCGATGGCGTTCCAGGTAGACCATGAGGATATTGATGTCCGCGGGCGTCACCCCCGATATGCGCGCGGCTTGCCCCAGTGAAACGGGCCGGATCTTCTTGAACTTTTGACGTGATTCGTTCAAGAAACCGGGGACCGCGTCATAATCGAAATCCGACGGGATCTGCCGGGACTCCATCTTTCGGAAACGAATCGCCCCCATCAACTCCCGGTTGATGTAACCCCAATATTTGCGAGTCAAAGCCACCTGCTTCTCGACAAGAGACTCGGTCCAGGGCCCCTCATCCATCAAGGAAACATCCGACGATTCCGTCGATAAATCAGGAGAGAACGGCATGGCGATGTGTTCCACACTCTGGTTCCAATCGATCTCGGGACATCGCCGGATGGCACGCGCGACTCGGCCGCGATAGCGGCTGAATTGTTCGTATACGGCCCCCGATAAGAGCCCGACCCGACGGCCATAATCCATCAGCCTCAGATCCGCATTATCCCAACGGAGTATCAGCCTGTATTCCGACCGAGACGTCAGGAGCCGGTAAGGTTCATCCACCCCTTTGGTCACCAGATCGTCGATCATGACCCCGATGTATGCTTCGTCGCGACGGAGAATGAGCGGGGGCTCATTCCTCAACTTCAAAACAGCGTTGATCCCGGCCATCAAGCCCTGCCCCGCCGCCTCTTCATATCCCGTGGTGCCATTGATCTGGCCGGCCAAATATAACCCCCCGATCTCTTTGGTCTCGAGCGTCAGTTGAAGCTGTGTCGGAGGACAGTAATCATATTCCACCGCGTAACCATAGCGGAGGATCTTGGCCTCCGCCAACCCGGGGACGGAACGGACCAGGTCGTCCTGCACGTCGGCCGGCAAACTCGTGTGAAATCCGTTCACATAGACCTCGTCCGTGTCATATCCCTCCGGCTCCAGAAATATCTGGTGGTGCGCGTGGTGTGGAAACTTCACCACCTTGTCCTCAATGGATGGACAGTAGCGGGGCCCGATGGATTGGATCACCCCGGCATAAAGAGGGGATCTGTTCAGGTTCTTCCGGATGATCTCATGGGACGCCTCCGTAGTTCGACTCATCCAACAGGGCAACTGTCTCTGCGT
Organism: Elusimicrobiota bacterium; assembly: GCA_022709755.1. Classification (GTDB taxonomy): domain Bacteria; phylum Elusimicrobiota; class Elusimicrobia; order FEN-1173; family JAKLIF01; genus JAKLIF01. The sequence continues at coordinate 65,948 of JAKLIF010000010.1, forward strand.
GATCAGGGAGGTAAAATGAGACATCGGGATGGGGGGGTCATCCCCCGGCGCAATCTGGCATCTTGAATAATCAATGCTCGTCCCGGCCAGCCGCATCGGGGTTCCCGTTTTCAACCGCCCGACCTGTATCCCCAGCTCCCGCAGACTGTCCGATAAGCCGATGGAAGGGTGTTCCCCCATCCGCCCGCCGTCGAAACTCTCCAAACCTCGATACAATTTTCCATTCATAAATGTTCCTGTGGCCAAAATAACCACATCCGTATCGATGTTTCCATTATTTGTGGTCATTATGGCCACAATCTTATTGCCGTCGACGACAAGCCGTTTTACCTCGTCTTCCATTACCGTCAGATTCTGTTGTCGAGTCACGGTATCCGTCATGATCTGCCGGTAAAGGAAGCGGTCACACTGGACCCGTGGAGACCAGACGGCTGGTCCCTTCCCCCGGTTTAACATCTTGAACTGGAGCCCCGACCGGTCTGTCGTCCGGGCCATTTCACCCCCCAATGCATCGATCTCACGCACCACCTGCCCCTTCGCAACTCCCCCCACGGCAGGATTGCACGACATCTGTCCTATTTTCGTGCGGTCCATCGTCACCAAGAGGGTGGCAAAGCCGAGCCGTGCGCCGGCCAAAGCCGCTTCAATGGCGGCATGGCCTCCACCGACTACGATGATCTTGAACCGTTTGGACATGATTTTGGTTTGATTTTTAGATGTGATTTAACCATGATTTTAACACTTTGACCTCTTTTTTGACAAGGAGGGCTGAAGAATATAGAATCATCCCATGAAGAAACATATTTCCTCAGGAAAAGACATCCGCCATAAGATCGATCTCCCGGGGGCGCCTCTCCTTCTGATCCAAGCGGAAAAGGGATATGTCATGTGCGGGTATCTGGACATCCGGACCGCTGAAAAACTGGGCCAAGCTGCCGCGATCGTCAGGGGTGTCAAGGATTTCAGTCAATTCCTCGACGCCCCGATCACGGAAGCCACTCCGGCAGCCCTGCGACTGGGAGTTCAGATCGGAATGACCGCCCGGGCGGCCCTGGAACGATTGAATCCGTGACGAATCAAGGGGACGGTCAACCTTGGATTCTAAACAACCTTTCCGACGAGATTAAAAATAAACTCCCCACCCTTTCAAGATGTTGGGAATTCATCACCGTCTTTTTTCTCCTCTTCCTCTTCTTCCACCTGACCACCGATCCTCTGCTATTGCCGGCCAACGTGACCGAAATGCTCGATGAAAAAGCCGCTCTCGAACCGATGGGAAATCCGATTCGTTGGTTTCTCGGACTCTTGTTCCCAGACAGGGCCTACGATTATCATAGCCCCGTTCTCAGTGTGTTTTTGAAACCCATTGTCTCTCTGGGCGGAAACTATTGGATACTTTTCCGATTATGGCCAATCCTGGGAGGGGTATTAATTCTCTCTATCACCTATCTGTTCGTATCTCACTTTTTTGATAAGACGGTGGCTCTATTAACATTGGCTCTTCTGGCGATTGATCCGGCTTATATCATGGGAACCAAAGTGGGGTCCTACGTCGTCTCCATGATACAGATTTTCTCTATGGGCTCCCTCCTCCTCCTAAACTCCTGGTGGTCGACGAAAAAACCTTTTTTCCTTAGTTTAGCCTTCTTGATTTTAGGACTCGGAACATGCACACGCCTGTGGTTCCTGTGGTTCGATGTCGCCCTTTTCCTCGCAAGTCTCTTTTTTGTCCGTGAATTTAAACATCGCTTCGGCTTATCCGGAATCCGCGACACGGTTCGAATATTCATCCGACCGGTAATATTCTTCTTCATGGGATCCCTGTTCTTATGGGGCCGAGAATTCAGGAACGGGTTTAATATCTTTTCTCTTTTATTAGGGGGACTACTATATCCATCGGCCCGGCCGAACAATATCGACTATTGGTCGGGGTTCCATGCGAACATCGCCACTCTCAATCAGATATCGGAACGACTCATGGGGGACGCCATCCTTTCAGATCACATCGTCGGCAACCTGAGTTACGGGGTCCCATTTTTGTGGGTCGGTCTGACCATCGGCCTCCTGGCATTTATTCTTCGATCCCCCCTCCGGAAACAAAGCGTCTATCTCTCCTCCCTTTTTCTATTGATGCTCTTTCAGACACCTTTCACCATCTCGATCAACCCGACGCATGTTCACCTTTTCTTTCTTTTCCCCTTCCCCCAGATCATCATCGCCTCATCGTTCATGATCCTCTGGAGACACCCCTGGTTCCACCCTTCAATCAGAGGCACGGTGATGTTACTTTTAGTATGCTCCCTGGCTTCTCTTTCATACCAAGAGCTCAAGGTGCTCCGGGGATACCGCATGAACTTAAAAAACGGGGAGGTCGTTCTCAGCAACACCGATTCGGTCTATAACCTCGCGGATTGGCTCCTGGTCAACCGAAAAAGCACGGACCACTATTTCCACTCCAACACCACCTATGAACCCACCCATTTTATCAAACCTCTGAGCGACATCCCCTTCATCACGGAGAACACGAATCCGACGAGACAAGAGCTCCGGGACCGCCTCGATGGTTTCATCTCGGAGCATCGATGCGTCCATGTCATCACCCCGGTCTGCGTCCTCGATTCACGCGATTACACCCGGGCGATTCTTCAATGGGCTGAAACCAACGACCATCCGGTGAGAGTCGTCCGACGCTTCTTCGACCGGTATAACAATCCCACTTTTGAGATTTCACTGATCACGAAAGCAGCGACACCCGCCTCCTCATGAAAGAAAATACGCCATCCGTGCTATCCATAGAATCCTTGGCGACAGGGGGCGACTCCGTCGCCCGAGACAACCGCTATGTCATCTTCGTCCCCTACGGGGCACCGGGAGACAGGGTCAAGCTGGCGCACTTTGAACACCATCAACGTTTCACCCGGGCCCGAATCGTGGAAATCCTCGAGCCATCACCGGAACGCGTGTCTCCCCGCTGTCCTGTGTTCTATAAGCCCGGAGATGGGGTCGGGACATTCTGCGGGGGATGCGACTGGCAACACCTCAAACCGGAATACCAGCTGAAAGCCAAAGAAACCCTTTTCAAGGAATCGCTCCACAAAATCGGCGGATTGGTGAACCCTCGGGTGGAATCCCTCCTCCCCTCCCCCGATCCGTGGCGTTACCGCAACAAAGTGCAGATCCCCTTCGAGGCGAAAACGGATGGGGGGGTTCAAGCCGGTTTCTATTCTCCGGGGTCACATACGGTCGTCCCTTTCGACGATTGTCCCGTCCAGACGGAGATATCGGTGCGGATCTATCATACGGTCCTGGATTGGGTGAGACGGGAAAACGTGCGTATCTATCAACCCGCGACAGGGCAGGGATGGTTGAGGCATCTCTACATCCGGACCAATTCCGCTCAGCAGGCCCTCGTGGCTCTCATCACCAACTCCGCCCCATTCCCCAACAGCGCGGAATTCTGCCGATCCCTCCGCTCGCAGAATCCGGGAGTGGTCAGCGTATATCAGAACATCAACATGCAGCGGAATCAAATCATTCTGGGGAACGAATGGAAGCATCTGGAGGGGTCAAAATCTCTGCCGGAATCGATCTTGGGGCTGAAATGGGCTCTCTCCCCCGGATCATTCTTTCAAGTCAACCATGGAGCCGCCGAAAAACTATTCTCGACGGTCATCGAGTGGATTGCGCCGACTCGGATGGATTTCATCTTGGAATTGTATTCGGGGGTGGGGGTCCTCTCTCTCTCCTTGGCCGCCAAAGCCCGCGCGGTCTGGGGGATCGAGGAGAATCCGACGGCTATTCAAGATGCTTGGAACGCCTCCCGCCTCAATGGAATCTCCAACGTGCGTTTCTGGCGGGGCTCTTGTGAGACCGTTCTATCCCGGAGAGATTTCAGGAAGATGGCTCCTCCGCGTTTCCAGAGCGTCGTCTTGGACCCGCCTCGAGCCGGATGCACACCCCAGGTCTTGAGGAACATCTCTTTCCTGAAACCCGATAAAATCATCTACGTTTCGTGCGATCCCGCCACTCTCGCGCGGGACATCAAGATTCTGACGAAATACGGCTATCACCTGCAGAGATCCGTCCCCGTGGACCTCTTCCCTCAGACCTCTCACATCGAGAGTGTGAATCTCCTGGTCCGGCGGTCAAACCCGTCCCAAAAGATTTCTGACGATCTTCTCCGTCGATAAAGAACGGTTCATCGTATAGAAGTGGATGCCCGGCGCCCCGCGCCTCAACAATTCCTCCGCCTGGCGGGTCGAATGCTCGATCCCCAACTGAATCACGGCGGCGGGGTCGTCCTGACGCCGTTCCAACTCGGCCATCAGGGCCTTCGGCACCGTCGCCCCGCAGAGAGATGTAAACCGCTTGATCTGGCTCACGCTGGTGATCGGCATGAGCCCCGGCAGGATGGGGATTCTCACCCCACGCTTCGCTACTTTTTCGACGAACTCAAAGTAGAAACGGTTATCGAAGAACAACTGAGTCGCCGCGAAATCGGCTCCCGCCTCCACTTTCCCGATGAAGTGATCGATGTCCGCCTCGGGGCTGGCCGACTCCGGGTGCCGTTCCGGATAGCAGGCCACTCCGATGCAGAAACCCCAGGACCGGCGGATATGCGCCACCAGTTGATCCGCATGCGAAAACCCGTCAGGTGCGGGAACGAACTGTGTCTCTCCCTTGGGAGGGTCCCCTCGCAGGGCCAGGATGTTCTCCACTCCCCGTTCCTGCAATTCTCCGAGGATAGCCGTCAGATCGTCCTGTGAGGCACCGACACAGGTCAGATGGGCCAGGGTATCGATCCCGAGGTTTTTCTTGATGCCGCACACGGTGTCGATCGTCTTCCGATGGGTGCTTCCCCCGGCCCCCCACGTGACAGACACATAAGTGGGGTTCAGGGCTTTGAGGGTCTCGGCCGTCTGAAAAAGCTGCCGGACGTCCTCATCCGTCTTCGGGGGGAAGAACTCGAACGAAAAAGACGGTTTGATTTTTTTCAACAACTCCGATATCTTCATTCCCTCCTCCCTATTCCAACGTGATCCGATAATCCTGCCAAGCCAGGGTTGGATCCGACTGGATCTCAATGCTCCGGCGGAGATTTTTTTCCAACCGTTCCTGCCGTTGCCGGACGAAATCCGCCACGGCGGGAGGCAACAAGAGCCTCAAGCGACCATCGGTCCTTCCTTGCGTCATGTTCTTGATCTCTTTTTCCAGTTTCAGGTATGTGGATTCCCGCGATAACACCCAACCGCTCCCGTCGCATTCCGCGCAGGGTTCGGACAGCAAGGACAGGAGGGACTCCCTCCGGCGTTCTCGCGTCATCTCCACCAGTCCCAGGCGGGTGATCGGCAGGATCTTGATCTTCGCGCGATCGGAACGGGTGATCTTGAGAAGATGATCCACCACTTTATGCTGGTTGCGCCGGCGCCGCATATCGATGAAATCGATGACGATGATTCCACCGATGTTCCTCAGGCGCAGTTGCCGGGCCACCTCCGTGGCCGCCTCGAGGTTGGTGGCCGTCACGGTCTCTTCCTGCGACTTGTCTCCAGTGAATTTCCCGGTATTCACATCGATGGCGCAGAGCGATTCCGCCTCCTGGATGATGATATATCCCCCGGAAGGAAGGTCGACGCGCTGATGACGGAGTTTGGCGATCTCCTGTTCCACACCGAACGCCTCGAAGACCGGGGTGCGGCCAGTGTAATGCTGGATCCGGTCCGCGTATTCCGGCACCAGCATTTCCATATAACGCTTCACATCCAGATACTCGTCCCGCGAATCGATCAGGTAGATATCCACCTGCTCGTTCATGATGTCGCGCGCGACCTGAAAAGTCAGACCGACCTCCCTGTGGATCAACGTTCCCGTCGGAGACGCCTCGAATTTCTTCTGCGTCTCATCCCAAACGCGCATGAGGTATTTCATCTCGCGGGCCAATTCGCGATCACTCACGTTCTCCGCCTCCGTCCGAACGATCACACCACCCGGCGGGTTCAGGCTCTCCACGATCTTCCGGAGCCGTTCACGCTCGGGTTTATTCATCAACTGCTTGGAGACACCGATATGTTCGCTCTTCGGCATCAGGATGAGGAAGCGCCCCGGAAGAGAAATATCCATGGTGACCTTCATCCCCTTGGTCCCGATGGCCTCTTTGGCCACCTGCACCATGATCTGATCCCCCTTGCGCAACATCTTCTCTATATTGCGCTCGTTGTTCTCGGAAAGAACATCCGTGATATACAGATAGGCGTTCTTTTCAAAACCGACATTGACGAATGCGCTCGATATCCCAGGGAGGACGTTCTCAACCCTCCCCTTATATATGTTGCCCACCAACTTCGATATTCCTAACGCCGGTCGATCGATGAAAAGCTCGGTCATCCGTCCGTCTTCTAGCAGCGCCACCCGTGTTTCTTCCTGGGCGCAATTGGCAATTATTTCTTTTTTCACGTCACACACCTCCATGTGTCATTGGGCCTTTCAAACCTCACAAATCCCTCAGCCCTTTCAGGGTTCCCACAATTGTCCATCGGCCTGTTCCGAGAACAAGGCCTGTCGATGGATCTTCAAGGAGCGGGTCTGATCGTCCGTCAAACTCAATACCGTCTTCAGGATATGCTCCGGTCTGAGCGTCCGGCCCGGTCCAAAACGAAGGACCATGCGGATCTTCTGATCATCCCACTCGAACTCCTTCAACAAATCTCCCACATCGATGCTCTCCTCCTTCTCCTTCTTTTTCTTGGTCACCCGCACGTGCGGGTTCTTCTTAAATTGATCCAACACCGTCTCCCGGGTGGCCCCCCGGAGATACTCCTCCCGTTCGACGCTATATCCCGCCACATTGAGAATCTCCTCCAGCGATGGAAAATGGAGCGGGATGCGGTGGACGGACAGGACGCGAAAACCAGGCGGCAGGCATCGGTGCAGTTCTTCCTTCATCCCCTCGCACTCCATCCTTTGATACAACTCCAGATCCGCATATTCGGCTTCAGAAGAGTATCCAACCGATATCGCCGGGCCGAACGAGACATTCATGGTCTCCTGCTTCCCACCGGTGGCGATGGGCCAGTGCAGGCGCCGGAACGTCCGTCGCAACAGTTCGATCTGCTCCAGATGAGACAAAAACCTCATGGCTCCGTCACGGGCAAAACGGCACCGGACCCGCCAGACGACTCGTGGAGCCTGCTTCCGGCGAGGAACGGCAACATGACTCGAGGCGCGGACAGCCGCCGGTTCAACCACCCTCGCCGGAGGAATACCCCCCTTCCGATATTCTTCCCTCCGCCGGAGAAGAGTCGTCTTATCCGACCCATTGAAAACTAAATCCCAAGGGAATGCTTCTTCCGGGAGACGAACGCGAGTCACCTCGGAATCAACATCAACCCCCTTTTGGCGGACGGATTCCAACCATCTCCCGACCAAGGAACCGGAATCATCCCGATCCCCCTCTTTCCAATAATAGTCGTTCCCCCAGGAGCAAAATAAATCCGTCAGGCGCTCGTCGAGCCGCCCCAGATACGATTGAAGCAACGCCGTTTCCCAGGAATTCCCACGGACGCCACCGCCATAGTTTTTTTGGAAGCACTTCTTCAATTGCTGGAAACCGGAGGGACTCATGAACGGGTCCCATTGAAAGATCGTGTGCGGCGCCGTCCCCGACGGTTCACAGGAAACGGCCAGCTTCATATCCCGATAATTCCTCATCGAGCGTTCCAATAAAGATCCCAAAGCCGCCCATCCCGGCAGACTTTTTTCTCCATCCGGCATCGACATCACCAACCGAAGATGGATGTTCCGGGCGCCGACTGACCACATCCGCCGGATGAATCCATCGACATCCTCCCCCGCCAGAAAACCTGTCCGAGGATGATAGAACGGGAATCCCCAAAGAGTCATATTCCAGACCGTCCTCTCCGACGGATATTTTTCAAATCCGACATTCCCGAGAGGCAATCCGAAGACATCCGGGATGTGGCAGACTGCGCGCTCTCGCTGGGCCACACCGCCCAGTTTCACCAGTTTACGGCAAAGATCGCCGCCGTCCCGGTCATAAGGGGATCGGAGCGCCCAGCGATCATATCCCCCTTGGGCAAAAGCGGTATCCACTTCTCGGAGCATATCCTCATCGGAATCGGGAGACAGCGCCCCCCCATAAGGAACGAATCCGTCCGTTTCACCGGTTCCGAGACACACAATCGATTCAAACTGATGTCCTAACGGCTCGCTGTAACTGATCGGCCCCACTTCGGGACGAAACATCTCGGCCCGGTCATATCGAGGGACCACAACCCCATTTTTCCGTCGATGCGATGGAACATAGACCCCATCCCTCTCCGCCAGCATCGAGAAAAATGCTTCCCGCGATATTTTCCCCTTTTTCCTCTCAGACAAGGCATTCGACAAAGAAAGCATGTGGCTCTCGGGCCAGCCCAATAAATAAAGATCGATGATCCCGGACAGTGGGGCCGGGTTCAGACAAGCATTCCCACATCCAATAATGATGGGGGCCGTCTCGGTACGCAAGTGAGTCCTGGGGGGTATTCCGGAGGCCGACAACACCGGATTGACTCCCAGGAGATCAATCTCGTTATCCAGGATGAACACGATCGCATCGAAATCTTTCAGAGGCCGGCCGGATTGAAAAGCCCACCAATCCCGCCCCTCCCTTTTCAATACATCGAAGACATCTGGCCCCGGAAGAGAGGACAGATCCACTTCCACTTCCCGGGGACAACACCCAATCAGCCGGAACAACGCCGTGGACTTCCAAATCGTGTTCAATCGAGGGCGGACAAAACAAATCCGGGGCCCAACACCCTCCCCCGAAGAAGAAGAGAGGATGAGCGGGAGATAGCGTGACGGATGTTGAACCAACGACAAGACTCTCTCTCTCGTCTGATCCAGAAAAGGAACTCCTGTCATCGCGAATACCCCTTACAAGACATAGCGCCTCAGGTGGATGGACATCAATATCCCGATCCCCGCACAGGCTCCGACGAGAGAAGACCCCCCGTAAGAGACGAAGGGGAGGGGAAGCCCCGTGACCGGCATCAATCCCATGACCATCCCCACGTTGACCAAACCCGACACGGCAAACAAGGAGCCGATCGAGATGGCCAGCCACCGGCCGAACCGATCGCGCGACATATAGGCAATGTCAAAAGCCCTCCAGACAATCCAGAAATACAACCCCAACACGATCAGGGCCAGGAAGAATCCTCCCTCTTCCGCGATCAATGAGAACACGAAATCAGTATGCCGTTCCGGCAAGAAACCCAATTGGGCCTGACTGCCAGACAAATATCCCTTCCCGAACAGCCTTCCGGACCCGATGGCGATTTCCGATTGAAGGATATTGTATCCCGCCCCCTGGGGGTCCAGTGTGGGGTTCACGAAAGCGATCAAACGCTTCCTCTGATACTCCTTCAAAACGCTCTTGACCATGAACGATCCGCTGACGCCGACGACCACCACCATCAGCGTCGAGACCAGATAAAACGCCGGGATCACGATCCTCCACTGCCGAAGAAACCACCATCCGACCACCAACAATAAACAAAGACCCAGCCAAAACTGAAAGAAGGGGGCGTTCGTTTCCACAAAAGCTTGTTGGATCCACAACCGCACCATATGCCCCTCCGCACGGAACTCGGAAAACTTCAAATAGGTCGAAACCAGGGGGATCCCCAAAGACAAAGCACCCAGGGCCCCGACAGCCAAAAGATGGTTGACCCGGGCTCCCGCCGTATAAAGGAGGATGAAAGCCATCGGGAACAATACCAAGGTACTTGAAAAATCCGGCTGGAGGAGGATCAATCCGAGATGGATCCCCAGCATCAAGAAGGGCGTGAAAAGCCCCTGCCAGCGACCGAGATCAAACAAGGACCGGTCCACATAACCGGCCAATCCAACGGCCAACAGCAACTTCGTCAATTCCACCGGCTGGAAATAGAACCAATAAAAGTTCAGCCACGCTCTCGTCCCACGGAGACGCGTTCCGAACAAGAGAACGGCCAACAACAACAGTACACTCAGGAAATAGATCCCATACGAATAGGTTCGCAACACTTGATAGGGAAGAATGGACAAGAGCAACACCAAAAGGATCCCCGCCGCCGCAGCCAACCCCTGCCGGATCAGATAATCCCCCGAGTGTCCGGACGGGGCGGTGGCCGAATAGATAAAGACGACCCCAAGTCCTATCAGCATCAACATCACTCCCAACAAAGTCCAATCCACCCGACGTAAAACGCGTTTCAACCATGACTCTTCTTCAACCCGCTTGGGATATATGGCCAACGTCATAGTTTCTTCTCCGGAGAGGGGAATGCCGCTTCGATGATCGACCGGGCGATGGGACCCGCCGCGGCCGAACCCCGACCGCCGTTTTCAACGAAAACCGCAATCGCCAGGGACGGGGGTTCCCCGGGGATTCCCGCATAACAACCGAACCACGCATGATCTTCCCCGTGAGGATTCTGTGCCGTTCCTGTTTTCCCACCGACAGCCAGGTCGGCTCGATAGACGCTGCGCGCCGTTCCCTCGACCACGACACGCTGCAATCCCGTCCATAAACGTTCCCATGTTTCCTTCGCCAATGAAACGGTTCCCGTCTTTTGGGGATTGTTCTGCAACCGGACCTTTCCGTCGGCGCTGACAATCCTCTGAAGGACATACGGTTTCCAGATTACCCCCCCATTCGCCACCGCCGACATCAACTGGGCCACTTGGATCGGCGTCGCCAGAACAGGGCCCTGCCCGATGGAAAAATTGACGGTGTCTCCATCAAACCAACTACTTCGCGCCACTTCTTTTTTCCACGCAATCCCAGGCAGAAGGCCGGCGGATTCCCCCGGGATATCGATCCCCGTCCGGCGGCCCATTCCGAACATTTTGGCGCACTGTTCCAACCGGTCGGGACCCAGATACAACCCCACGTTGTAGAAATAGACATTGCACGACCAAACGAGGGCGTTCCAAAAATCCATCCGGCCATGCTTCTTCCAACAGGCAAAATCCTTCTTTCCGGACCGGAACATCCCATCACAATAAATGACGCGGTGCGGGTCCCACTGCCCCTCCTCCAAAAGCGCCGCCGAATCGATGATCTTAAAAATGGATCCGATGGGATATGTCCCCTGAACGGCTCGGTCGAAGAGCGGCAGGTCGGGATGAACCAACAAACTGGCCACGCTTTCCGCAACGTTGTATTCGGGGTAACTGGCCAGGGCCTTAACGGCTCCCGTCCTGGGATCCAGAACAACGGCGGCCCCCCGGCCTGTCGATGAGTTCTGAAGCCCCCTCTCCGCCGCTTCCTGTAATCGCCGATCAAGTGTTAGGTGGAGATTCATCCCCGGCTTCGGAAGGATCTGATTGATGACGCGCACATGCCGCCCCGTGGCATCCATCTCAAAGCGAAGCCCTCCTTCGAGTCCGTGCAGATATTCCTCATAAACCTTCTCCAATCCACTCTTCCCGATCGTCTGTCCCAAATGATAAGAATCACGACGACTCAGTTCACGGGGACTGATCTCATCCACATAACCCAAAAGATGACCCGCAAAAAGTCCGAACCGGGACCGTCTTTTGGGTTCTGCGATGATATTGACTCCCGGAAGAGAAAGCTTCTTCTCGATCAACGCGAGGGCCGGTTGACGAGGGATGTCCTGTAAGATTCGGACTGTCTTTCCGGTCCTCCGAGCCTCCCCCATTTTGCGATGGATCAAAAGAATTCGGTCAGGGAGCCACATCACCAATTCTTTTTCCACCGCGGCCTGTTCCTCCTGAGTGATGGAGAGTGCCGAATAAAAGACAGAGAAGCTGGGAGCATTATCCAAAAGGATCTCCCCCCGTGAATCGATAATCGTGCCTCGCGGCGCACGCAAACTGATCGTCTGCGTCCTGTTCAACTCGGCCAATCTCAACATCTCGGATCCATGGATGACTTGAAGTTGGAACAAGCGCAACGAAAGGATGACAAAGCCCGTCGCCAGAGAGAACACAACGATCTTCAGACGCCCTTCCGTGCGGACATCCGAAAGGCTCAGAGACTCAGTCAAGGAAGCCCCTCCGCCCGCAGAACTGAATCCACATCTTTACCCAAAAAGAACTCATGCGAAAAACGAGGGGGGCCAGCAATACGTTGAAAAATCCCTGGAATAATACAACCCCCAATGACCAGGGACGCAAGACCTCCGCCTGGTCGAACACTTTTTGAAAAAACCAACACCCAAGGCCGCAAAAGATCGTCGCCCCGATGACCATGGTGACCTGAGATACGGTCTTTTCCGAATCGATCTTTTTTGAGAGGAGCCCGACGAGATAGCCCAAGAGGCTCAGGAAAAACCCTTGGGTCCCGAAGAGGCTAAGGCCAGCCGCATCCGACCCCAGCCCCCAAAAAAAGCCCAATGTCTGGGCCAATCCGACCTGCCCCGTAATGCCCAAATACACCACCATAATCAACGGGAGGTTTATAGACGGGTAACCGGCCGGAATGAAATAAACCATCAGCATCTGACAAACCCAGACAAGCGTGAATGTCATCAACCCGAACCACCAGATCATGGCAGGATCCTCCCGCGAGGCTGTCTGACCAGGATGATAACCTCATGGAGGGCATGCAGGCGGACAGCGGGCTTGAGAGCCGCCCGACGATATACGGAAATAGATTCCGGTGACGGTTGATGGACGGATCCGATCAGTATCCCCTCCGGGAAAACACCACCGAGCCCGGCGGTCACCACATCATCCCCGACCCGCACATCGCTGTCGGCGAACAGATAATTCATCATCAGTTCGGATGAATTTTGTCCCTCCACGATCCCTTCCTCTCCCGTCCTCTGGATCCGGGCCGACACCGCCGACAGGGAATCGGAGATCAGTAGAACCTTGCAGGTGTGGCCGAGATCCTCAACCACGCGCCCCACCAAGACCTCCCGTCCGTCTTGCAATGCGACGACGGGATCCCCGACGGCGACCCCTTGTTTTTTCCCGAGTCGAACCAAGATAGACCGATACCAATCCTGAGGATCCCGCGCCCATACCACCGCCATCACTCCAACGGTATCGGCGCGAGGAGGAAGCGATAACAAGGCTCTCAGACGTTCGTTTTCCGTGCGCAAGGCATACAATGCCTTTTCATCGAGCCGTTGTCGGACCCATCGCTCCTGTAAATTGCGATATTGTGAATCCAAATTCATCAATTGATGGAGGTTTCCGCTGAACGCACCGGCGTGCCATAAAACCTTCGAGGGGACCTCCCCGACGGGTTTTAAGAGATAAAAAAACGTCCGACGAAGGCCGGACACCAGCTGATTGGCCTGCCACGAAAGGAAGAAGAGGCATACCAGTGAATAAAAGAAGAGGAGAAAGACAGAGATGTTCTTTTTAATCATAATGACGACAAATAACAAACCCTTTCAATAATCGGGGGAGGTCACCAAACGATGTTTCGTGGGAGGAAGGATTTCCGCTGAAAGCGGGGATACTAAGACGAAAGGAGCGCGTGACGGGCCCGCTTGACGTTATCCAGTTCTTCCAGATAACGCCCGCAACCCATCGCGACACAGGTGAGTGGATCGCTGGCCCGCATGACGGGCAGTTCGGTTTCCTGAGCCAATAGCTCGGGAAACCCCTGCAAGAGGGAACCCCCTCCCGCCAAAACGATACCACGGTCCACCAGATCGGCGGCCAACTCGGCCGGAGTCTCTTCCAATGTCTGTTTGACAACTTCAATGATCAGTTTGATCGGTTCCGAGAGGGCCTGACGGACCTCGTCGGACGTGATGGCGATGGTCTTGGGCAGCCCCGTGACCTGATCACGCCCTTTCACTTCCATTGTCAATTTTTCAGGAAGAGGAAACACACTCCCGATGTGAATCTTGACATCCTCGGCCGTGGACTCACCAATGAGCAAATTGTACTTTCGTCGAAGATATTGAACGATGGCCTCATCCATCTCGTCGCCGGCCACATCCAGCGACTTCGAGACCACCAATCCTCCCAATGAAATGACGGCGACCTCCGTTGTTCCGCCGCCCATATCCAGAATCATGTTTCCGGAAGGCTCTGATATCGGCAAATCGGCGCCGATGGCGGCTGCCATCGGTTCCTGGATCAGATATACCTCCCGTGCTCCCGCCTGTTCAGCGGACTCACGCACCGCCCTCTTCTCCACCTCCGTGATACCCGACGGGATTCCGATGACCACCCGCGGATGCAGAAGACTTCGGCGATTATGCACCTTGCGGATGAAATACTTGATCATCTCCTGCGTGACTTCAAAATCGGCTATCACTCCGTTCCTTAACGGACGGACCGCCAGTATGTTCGCCGGTGTCTTTCCCAACATGCGCTTCGCCTCAAGACCGAACGCCAGCGCCTGTCTGGTGTCCTTCTCGATCGCGACCACGGAAGGCTCCTTCAAGACGATGCCCTGTCCCTTGACGTAAACCAAGGTATTGGCTGTCCCAAGGTCGATTCCCATGTCGTTGGAAAAAAGACTGAAGATATAGTCAAACATACGGTCTAATGTGAGGCAGTCCCGACCCCTCGTCGAGTCACTGCAACAACTTGACGAGGGCCATCTCAGCTCCGTCCCCCACCCGGGCGCTCAAGCGGAACACACGACAACATCCTCCCACGCGCGCCTGGTATCGAGGAACCAGAACCTCATAAATTTTTTGTCGGATGACACGATCAGGTATCTCCGCGGCAACCCACCGCTGCGACGCCAACGTCTTCCTCTTGGCGACCGCCAGCACATGTTCCGCCACCCGCACGACTTCCTTGGCTTTGGCATGGGTGGTGCGAACCTGCTCGTTCTGGAGCAGGGAGGCGGCCATGTTCCGTAACATCGCCCGGCGATGTCCCGTCGGACGAGAGAGCTTCCGGCCCGCAAATGTTTTCACGTCGTCACTCCTCTTGGCAAATTCAGCTTCGGCCGCTCAATTCGGCGCCTGCATGCCCAACTGCAGGCCCAAATCTTTCAGCCGATCCTTGATTTCATCCAAGGATTTTTTGCCGAAATTTTTAAACGACAACAACTCCTCATCCGTCTTGACCACCAACTCCTTGATCGTTTGGATCTTGGCGGCCTTCAGACAGTTGGAGGCCCTCACCGACAACTCGATAATATCCACGGACTGGCCCAACATCTCCTTCAAACGGGATTGGCCCTCATCCTGAACCACTTCCTTGGGCTGGGAGTCTTCTTTCCCGTCGAAATCGATGAACACCGTCAGGGAGTCTTTCAGGATCTGCGCCGCATAGGCCATCGCATTGGCCGGCTCCACGGATCCATCCGTCCATATTTCCAGAATGAGTCGATCATAGTCCGTCATCTGTCCGACGCGCGCATTTTCCACCTCGTATTGGACTTTCATGACGGGAGAAAACAGGGCATCCACGAAAATCGTACCCAGCGGCTGTCCCTCTTTCTTCATCCGGTCGGCCGACATATAGCCTCTTCCCCTCCCCACTTCGATCTCCATCTCAAGCTCCGAGCCCGGCTCCACCGTGGCGATGAAAAGGTCCGGTGTCAAAATCTCAACGTTGTTGTTCGCTTCAATGTCCTTCGCCTTGATTTCGCCGGACTTCTTCGTCTTCAATTTAAGGATCTCAGGGCCAGGAGAATACATCTTCAGCCTCAACTGTTTGAGGTTCAGGACGATGTTAATGACATCTTCCCTCACTCCCTTGACCGTCGAATATTCATGGAGAGCCCCCTTGACGCGGACCGCCGTCACCGCCGCTCCTTCCAGAGACGACAGCAATATCCTCCGAAGAGAATGTCCCACCGTGTGGCCATAACCCCGTTCGAACGGCTCAGCGACGAATTTCCCATATTGCGGAGTGAGGGTGGCAGTATCTATATCCAGCTTACGCGGTAACACCAATCCTGACGTGATCATTCGAGGCAATCCTCCTTGAAATATCTTTGAAATCCGTTACTTGCTGTACAATTCGACGATGAACTGCTCATTCACGGGGAACGACATCTCTTGCCGTGCGGGCCACATCTTCACCTTCCCCGCCACCGGAACGTTCTGAAGCGGGTTGGCCTCTGTCTCCGTTTTGAGAAGTTCGGCGGAGATGTTCCCTTCCATCTCCAACCATGAAGGCAAACCCTTCTGGAGGGCCTGTCCCAACGAACGCCGGACCCAAAGGTTTCCCTTTGCAGAATCCGTCAAATGAACGCGATCCCCCGGCTTTAACTGGTAGGAGGGGATGTTCACGATTCGGTTGTTAACGCCGACACGTTTATGGGTGACCATCTGGCGAGCCGCCGCCAACGAGGAGGCGAATCCCAACCGGCGAACCACATTGTCCAGGCGGGTCTCCAAAAGACGCAACAACGTTTCTCCGGTGTTCCCTTTGACGCGAGACGCTTGTCGGAAATAACGCCGAAACTGGCGTTCCAGAACACCGATAATCCTCCGGGTTTTCTGTTTTTCACGCATGCGCTTGGCATATTCGGTCGGCTTCGAGCGCCGAGTCCCATGTTGGCCGGGCATGGTGATCGTCTTTTGTTTGTCGATCACGCATTTGGAATAGCACCGATCTCCCTTAAGGAACAACTTGGTCCCTTCCCGACGACACAATCTACAGACAGGTCCTGTATATCTGGCCATGGCTTAAACCCTTCTCGGCTTGGGAGGACGACAGCCGTCGTGGGGCATCGGAGTCACATCCCGAATGGACAAGACAACAAGCCCAGCCGCCTGAAGCGCCCGGATGGCCGTTTCACGTCCCGATCCCGGACCCTTCACGAACACTGAGACTTGCTTCACCCCAGCTGCCATCGCTTTTTTTGCCGCCGTACTGGCCGCCATCTGAGCCGCAAATGGCGTTCCCTTTTTTGTTCCCTTAAATCCGCTGCTCCCCGAGGACGCCCAAGAGATGCAGTTCCCTCTCTCGTCGGTAATATTCACGATCGTATTATTGAAAGACGATTGAATATAAACCCGCGCCTGGACCACGTCACGCCAGACCTTTTTCTTCACTTTGGCCGGCGCCGCCGCCGGAGTGGGCGTTGCGGCCGGTTTTTCTTTTTTCTCTTTATCGTCAACCATAAATCATATTCCTTTCTCTATTTTTTGGCGGGAGCGGCAGCCGGGGCCGCGGCCTTATTCGCCGTCGAACCAATCGTCCTTCTCTTCCCTCGCCGGGTGCGCGCGTTGGTCTTCGTTCTCTGCCCGCGAACCGGCAGATTGCGGCGATGTCTCAATCCACGATAAGAACCGATATCGATGAACCTTTTGATGTTCTGTTGCACTTCTCGACGAAGGTCTCCCTCCACCTTATAATTCTTGGCGATTTCCGTGTTCAACCGGGAAACCTCCGATTCGGACAAATCCTTCACGCGGGTCGCCGGATTGATCTGGGTCTCCGAACAAATCTTAGAGGCCAGCGGCCGGCCGATTCCATAGATATAAGACAGCGCAATGTCCAACCGTTTCTGTTTGGGAATATCGATTCCTGCTATTCGTGCCATAGTTCTCCTGTCGCCTCCGAAAAATGAGATTGAAAATCCTGAATCAACCCTGCCTCTGCTTATGACGCGGGTTGGTGCAGATGATGCGAACAACTCCCTTGCGCCGAATCGCTCGGCATTTCTTACAAATAGGTTTTACCGAAGCTCTGACTTTCATGGTTATCTCCGTTTATTTTTCCCGATATGTAATGCGGCCCCGGGTCAGGTCGTAGGGAGAAAGCTCCACTTTCACTTTGTCTCCCGGCAAGATTTTAATCCAGTTCATCCGCATCTTGCCTGAAATATGCGCCAAAATCTTGTGTCCTCCGTCGATCTCGACTCGGAACATGGCATTGGGCAATGCCTCCAACACTCTTCCTTCGACTTCAATCTTGTCTTCTTTTGGCATATTCTCTTTCCCGTCGTTAGACGCTCGTCAATATCTCAGGTCCGTCCGATGTCACCGCCACGGTATGCTCAAAATGCGCCGACAAACCGCCGTCTCGGGTCACTACCGTCCAACCATCTCCCAAAACTTTCACTTTCCAATCGCTCTGATTAATCATCGGCTCCAGAGCCAGGACCAATCCCTCTTCCAGGCGGATCCCCGTCCCCGCGGCACCGAAATTAGGGATGCTGGGCCCCTCATGCATCTGCCGTCCGATGCCATGCCCCGAATAATCCCGTACTACTGAAAAACCGGCGGATTCAGCACAAACCTGGATGGCACTGGATACATCTCCCAACCGTCGCCCAACCCTGGCCTGCTCCATGCCCTTCTCCAAAGAACGACGGGTTGTTTCCAAAAGCCTTCGAGCCTCTTCGGACACTCGACCCACAGGGAACGTCCCCGCAGTGTCGCCCACAAATCCATCCAGGGTCACCCCCACATCGATACTGACGATGTCCCCTTCTTTCAAGACCCGCTTGGGATGGGGGATCCCATGAACCACTTCATCATTCAACGAAGCGCAAATGGACGCCGGATAACCGCAATATCCCAAAAATGTGGGGACCGCGCCCGCATCGCGGATCATCTTCTCAGCCCGAACGTCAAGGTCCTTGGTCGTCACACCGGGGTTCATCAACCGGGATATCTCTTTGAGAACCAACCCCGCCAACCGCCCGGCCCGGCGC
Organism: Elusimicrobiota bacterium; assembly: GCA_022709755.1. GTDB lineage: Bacteria > Elusimicrobiota > Elusimicrobia > FEN-1173 > JAKLIF01 > JAKLIF01. The sequence goes on from JAKLIF010000010.1 coordinate 84,561, forward strand.
ATGACGACCAATTCCTTAGGGGTCTTTAACTCAATACACCGATCACCGGTCATCGCCCGCCTTTACCACCCTGTCAAATAACACCGACCCCTCAAGGACCCGTCACCGGGATGACTGCAAAAATCTGTCCAGTGTTCTGTAAAGCGTTTGTGTCACAGAATCGATATCCCCATCCCCCGAGACTGTCTCTAAAAGTTTCTTTTCCTGGTAATAGACAATCAGGGGTTGTGTGGATTCCTGGTAAACCACGATCCTCTTCTTCACGGTTTCCGGTTTATCATCTTCCCGTTGGATCAGCGATCCGCCACAAGCATCACACTGGTCCGCTTTTTTGGGGGGCTGACTGACTAGGTTATAGACCTTGGCGCATTGGGCGCAATGACGCCTCCCCGAAAGTCGCTTGATCACTTCCTGTTCCGTGAGCTTCAGATACACAGCCACGTCAATCTTTTTCTTTTTTGTCTCTAAAATCTTTTCCAACGCCTGGGCCTGTGACACAGTCCGCGGAAACCCATCGAGCAGAAACCCCTTCTCGCAATCGGGACGATCCAGACGCGTTGCCACCACCTTCACAGTCAACTCATCGGGAACCAGGGCCCCCGCTTTCATATAAGACTGGACTTCTTTCCCGATGGATTCGCCTTTGGCGACAGCTTCACGGAAAATATCCCCGGTGGAAACGTGGAGTATCCCATACTTCTTCACCAGGCGCTGGGCCTGCGTCCCTTTGCCAGACCCCGGAGCACCCAACAAGATCACGTTCATCGTCAGCTCCCTCCCACGTTGAACCAACGACCCTTGATACGTCCTTGTTTCATAAAACCCTCATAATGCCGCATGATCAGATGAGACTCGATCTGCCCGACCGTATCCAAGGCCACGCCCACCACGATCAAAAGAGCCGTTCCACCGAAGAAAAAAGGCACATTCATCTGACGGCGCAAATAATCCGGTAAGACAGCCAGCGCCGCCACGAACAAAGCCCCCCCCAACGTAATTCTCTCGAGGACCTGTTGGATATACTGAGCGGTCGGTTCTCCCGGACGGATACCCGGAATGAACCCGCCCCATTTTTTTAGGTTCTCCGCCATATCCACCGGATTGAACTGAACAGAATTATAAAAATAACAGAAAAAGATGATGAGCCCCGCGTAGAGAACCTCGTACCACCAGACACCGCGGTTCCACAGATCCGTGATTTTACTGGCCCATCCCGCGCTCGGAGCGAAGGAAGCAATTGTCACGGGAACCGACAGAAGAGAGACGGCAAAAATGACGGCAATGACTCCTGACTGATCTACTTTCAACGGAAGGAACGTGCTGGCCCCCCCATACATCCGGCGTCCCACCATCCGCTTGGCGTATTGGACCGGAATCTTCCGCTGAGCCGTCTCCACCCACACGACCAATCCCATGACGGTTACTAAGAAAACCAGGAGACCTGCCCCACCCAACAAAGTCCTCTGCTGAAGTTGAAATATATCCACGAACATGTTTTTCGCCGCCACGGGCAACCGTTCAACGATCCCGGCGAAAATGATCAGGGAAATCCCGTTCCCGACTCCCATTTCGGTGATCTGCTCTCCCATCCACATCACGAAGATCGTGCCGGTAGTGAGAGTCAAAACGGTGACGATGATAAAAAGCGTTCCCGGATCTTTGACGACAGGAACATCTCCCGGCAAGGGGATCCGCATGATCAGGGTCGTCAACCCAAAAGATTGGATCAAACCCAATAGGAGCGTGAAATAACGGGTGATCTGGTTCAGCTTCTTCCGTCCCGCCTCGCCTTCCTTGGCCAGGTGATCCAAGTAAGGGATCACATGGGCCCCCTGCAACAAACTCATGATGATGGAGGAATTGATATAGGGCATGATCCCCATCGAGAAGATGGAGAGACGCCCCAGCGCTCCTCCGGAGAATATATCCAAAAAACCGAGCAAGGTGTTGGACTGCTGAGCGAACAACTGCTGAAGAGCCTGGGCATTGATGCCCGGGATAGGGACCGCCGCGCCGACCCGATAGATCGCCAATAGACCCAGTGAGAACAGGATCCGTCGGCGCAATTCGGGGATTTTAAATATATCGGCGAACGATCGCATCATGAGCGGTTTTTCTCCGCTCCGATCACCGTGCTTATTTTCTCAACACTCCCGCCGACTTTTTTTATCTGCTCTTCTGCGCTCTTCGAAAAAGCGTGCGCCCGCACCTTCAGTGCTTTGGTGATCGGACCGACGCCCAAGATCTTAATTTTCCGACCGAGCCTCACCAGCCCTTTCGCCTTCAGCGTATCCGGGTTGACGTCCGACTGCGGTTCAAAATCACGTTCCAGCACGTTCAAATTCACGATATCCGGTTCTTCACGGAAGGCCGTGTTCCGAAAACCCCTCTTAGGGATCCGGCGGATGAGAGGGACCTGCCCTCCCTCAAAACCCGTCATATGCCCGTCGCCGGAACGCACTGTCTGTCCTTTAAATCCGCGCGTGCTCCCTTTGCCTCCATGGCCGCTACCCTCTCCTCGGCCGATGATCTTCCGGCGATGACGAGACCCGCTGGCCGGCTTCAAATCCGTGAGTTTCATTTCGATTCCGCCTTTGTTTCAACCCTGGTTTCACCGGACGAAACAGTCGCCGAAGAAACGGATTCCTTGTTCCGAAGTTTTGCGACCTCTTCCTTCGTACGCAGGGAAGTCAGCGCCTCCATCGTGGCATAGACCACATTGAACGGATTGGAGCTGGACAGCGATTTCGTCAAAATATCCTTGATCCCGACGGATTCCAAAACAGCACGGACGCTCGCCCCCGCGATAACACCCGTCCCCGGAGCAGCCGGTTTCAGAAAAACGCGGCCGGCGCCAAAAGAACCAATGATCTCATGAGGAATGGTGCTTCCCCGGAGAGGGACTTTGACCAAACATTTCTTCGCGCGTTGAACGGCCTTCTGGATGGCCGCCTGGACTTCACGAGCCTTCCCCATGGAAACGCCGACACACCCGGCCTGATCTCCCACAACAACCAAAGCGTTGAAGGAAAACCTCTTTCCCCCCTTGACCACCTTGGCCACCCGGTTGATGGCCACCACTGTCTCTTTCAGATCCAACCCTGCTGCGTCAATTCGCGCCACCCAAATTCCTCCGCTGTTTAGAATTCCAGTCCCGCTTCGCGGGCACCGTCGGCCACTGCTTTCACGCGGCCATGGTAAACCAAAGCTCCTCTATCGAACACCACTTTTTTGATCCCGGCCGTTTGAGCCCGTTGAGCCAACAATTTTCCAACTTCCTTGGCCGCCGCCACATTGGCTTTCGATTTCAATGCTGCAAGCTCCTTATCCGTCGTGGAGGCTGCCGCCAAGGTATGCCCACGCGTATCATCGATCACCTGGACATACATGTGCTTCTGAGAACGACGAACACTCAACCGAGGACGGTCGGGAGTTCCGTATATCTTGGACCTCGTTCTAATTTTACGGAAACGATATCGTTCTACGGACGAAAGCTGACTCACTTTTTAGCGCCCCCTCCTCCGCCTGCTCCCGGCGCGCCGGCGCCGACAGCCGATTTCCCGGCCTTGCGGCGGATGTGTTCATCTGCATAACGAATCCCTGTCCCTTTATACGGTTCCGGAAGTCTTAAAGAACGGATTGTCGCGGCCACCCGGCCCAACAACTCGCGGTCGGCGCCGGTCAACGTCAGCCCCGTCTGTTTTTGGTCCACAACCACTTTCAGCCCGGCCGGCACGTCGAAATCGACGGGGTGGGACAACCCCAACGTCATCGATAGTTTATTCCCAGCGACCTGCGCCCGGAATCCGACTCCTTCGATCTGCAATAATTTCGTAAATCCCTTTGAAACGCCCTCCACCATATTGAGGACGAGTTTCCGATAGGTGCCGTGGAGCGACTTCTGGACCGTGCTATCATTGGCCCGAGAGACCAAAATCTGCCCGCTCTCCAATCGCGCCTGCAACCCTGCCGGCAATACCTTCTCCAATTTCCCCAGAGGCCCTTCCACCGCCACTTTCGAACCGCTGACTGTGACTTTGACGTTTGAAGGAACCGGGATTGGCATCTTTCCGAGACGGCTCATGGCTTCTCCTTACCAAATATACCCGATGATTTCGCCGCCCATCTTCTTCCGGCGGGCATCTTGATCCGACATCAGGCCCTTCGAGGTTGACACGATGGCCACCCCCAGCCCTCCCTGGACTTTCGGGAGTTCATCGGCGCCCCTGTATATCCGGAGACCGGGACGTGAAACACGCTTCATCCCGCGGATGACGCGACCGTTATTCGACGTGTATTTCATGAAGACACGGAGTTGCCCCTGTTTGCGGTCCGGCACCAGTTTAAAACCGGAGACATACCCCTCTTCCTTCAGAAGGCGCACAACCTCCTTCTTCAGGTTAGAAGCCGGAAAATCCACATGCTCTTTCAGCTTGTGGTTGGCATTCTGCAATATCGCGAACAAATCACCAATCGGATCGGAACTCATATTATCCTCTCACCCAATATATTGACGTCAAAATTCACCAACTCGACTTCATCACGCCGGGGAGCTCGCCCCTCAAGGCCAACTGACGGAGACAGATCCGGCAAAGACCGAAATCCCGATAGAAACCCCTCGGTCGGCCGCACAGCCGGCACCGGTTGCGGAACCGCGTCTTGAACTTTTGAGGCCGCCTCATCTTGGCCATCGCTGAAATAGTCGACACTGGATAACCTCCGTGCTTTCTTCGGACCCGAAACCCCTTAGGGTTTCTTCTCCGTCTTTTTGAAAGGAATTCCCATCATCTCCAAAAGACTCTTCGCTTCGGCGTCCGTTCTTGCCGAAGTCACGATGGTGATGTTCATCCCCCGGGTCTTATCGGATTTCTCCAAATTGACTTCCGTAAAGATGTATTGTTCGGTCAGCCCCATGTTATAGTTCCCGTGTCCATCGAAAGCCTTCGGATCCACACCCTTAAAATCACGCACTCTGGGAAGGGCGATATTGACCAACCGGTCGAAGAACTCGTACATCATGGAGCCCCTCAAGGTCACCCTCAACCCGATCGGCAAACCCTGCCTCAGCTTGAAGTTGGAGATGGATTTCTTTGCGCGGCGAACCTGGGGTTTCTGCCCGGTGATCGCCCCCAACTCATCAGAAGCCAGATCAATGACCTTGATATTCTCCCGGGCCTCGGAGACACCGATATTGATGACAATCTTCTTCAGTCGCGGGACCTGCATCACATTCTTATACCCGTGGACCTTCATCATCTCGGGGATGACGACTTTCGAGTAGGCCTCCAACATCCTGGGATCTATTCCGTCTTTTTTGTTCATACGATCATCTCGCCGCAATGTCGGCAGACACGCGCCTTCGTTCCATCCGATAGAAAATCGGTCTTAGTTCTGGTCTGATGATTACACTTCGGACAGACCAACATCACCCGTGAAATCGGCAGACTGGCTTCTTTTTCACGTCTTCCGCCGGGTTCCGTCCTGGTCGCACGGGTATGCCGAATGACGAAATTAACCTTTGAGACCAACACACGGCCGACTTTCGGCAATACCTCGATGACTTCCCCCTGTTTGCCCTTATGCTCTCCGGCCAACACCACCACTTTATCCTTCTTTCGGATCGTCATCATGGATCAGACAACCTCCGGAGCCAACGATATGATCTTCAAATAGTTTCTTTCGCGAAGTTCCCGCGCGATTGGCCCGAAAATACGCGTCCCCCTCGGTTCACCGTTTGCATCGATCAAAACACCTGCATTGTCGTCGAATCGCACGTAGGATCCGTCGGGGCGACCATATTCCTTACGCGTCCTGACAATGACGCATTTCACCACTTCCCCTTTCTTAATGGAGGCCTCCGGCAACGCATCCCTCACGGAACAGACCACCACGTCTCCCAGTCGCGCATAGCGGCGGTCCGAGCCGCCCAACATCCTAAACACGCGGACCTTGCGGGCGCCGGAATTATCGGCGACATTGAGAATACTCCGCTCTTGTATCACGACGCATCCCCCTTCAGGGCCACGGCGGCGATCTTGGCCTTCTCAAGAACGCGGACAACTCGCCATCTCTTCAGTTTCGACATCGGACGGATGGACATGATCTGGACCCGATCCCCCTGATGGGACTCATTCTTTTCATCATGCGCATAGACCTTCGTATAGCGGGTCATGACTTTCTCATAGAGCGCGTGACGGAATCTCCTCAGAATCCGAACAGACCTCGTCTTATCCATCCGGTCGCTCAAAACCCATCCTTCCAAAACTTTCCGTTGATTTCGTTTTTCCACTGTCATACCTTTATCCCTTTTTGTTTGAGAACCGTCATGATTCGCGCGATATCCCGCCGTGCGTACTGAATGGCATGCGGGTTCTTCAACGGCGCCGTATTATTCTGCAAGCGCATATGGAACAGTTTGTCACGCGTGGAAAACAACCGTTCTCTTAACTCGTTTTCCGACAACTCCTGAAAATTTATTTTTTCCTTTTTAGCCATGGCGCCCTCAGATTGTATCTCGACTCAAAAATTGCGTCGCAATCGGCAGTTTATGGGAGGCCAATTTCAGTGCCTCTTTGGCGACATCCAACGGAAGCCCGGCCAGTTCGAACATCACTCGGCCCGGCTTCACCACAGACACCCAGAACTCCGGATTTCCCTTCCCTTTTCCCATGCGGGTTTCCGCCGGTTTCTTACTGACGGGTTTGTCTGGAAACACACGGATCCACACCTTTCCGCCTTTTTTGATATAGCGCACAAGAACGATCCGGCAGGCCTCGATCTGTCGGGCGGTAATCCAGTGGGATTCTAACGCCTGCAACCCGTATTCACCGAAAGCCAAGGAAAGTCCGCCCTTCGCCATCCCCTTCAGGCGCCCGCGATGTGATTTCCGGTATTTAACCCGTGTCGGCATCAACATCAGATCTTCTCGCTCTTTCCCAGATCATTATGTCGCCTGGAATGAACTTTTTCAGTCTTCTTATCCACCAAATCATCCATCACACTGGCATCCACATCCGGTTCTTCCTCTGGAGTGATCGGGAGAATCCCGGCGTCTGCCGACGGAGAGGTTTCATCCACCTGCTTGGCCAACTCATCCATCTTCTCTTTCTCGATGACGCGAACCTCTTCCATAAGGTCCGCTTCTGTTTTCTTAAAAAACTCTTTCCGAAAAATCCACACCTTCACACCGATGCGTCCCATGGTGATATGGGCTTCAGTAAATCCGTAATCGATATCGGCTCGGAACGTCTGGAGGGGGACACGCCCTTCCTTGAGCCACTCCGTGCGGGCGATCTCCACCCCGCCCAATCGGCCCGACACGCGGACCTTGATCCCCAAGGCGCCGCTCTGCATCGCCCGCTCAATGACGCGCTTCATGGCGCGCCGGTAATTGACCTGTTTTTCCAACTGCATCGCCACCGCTTCGGCCACCAGTTGAGCGTCCAACTCAGGCCGCTTGATCTCCATCACATTGATGGATGTTTTCCGGCCCGTCATCTCTTCGATGGAGGAACGCAAATTCTCGATATCAGCGCCCTTCTTTCCGATCACGATCCCCGGTCGAGCCGTAAATATATTAACGCGAAGATATTTCCCGGTGCGTTCAATGCCGATCCGGGAGACCGCCGATAGTTTCAGCTTATCTTTCAAAAACTTTCGAAGCCGGAAATCTTCTTCGACCAACACCGGCATTTCCTGTGGATGAAACCACTTAGAATCCCAATCTTTGATATATCCAAGCCTGATACCCTTTGGATGTACTTTTTGTCCCATGGTTTTTCGCTCGTTCCTTTTACGACTTCAGTGCGCGGACATCATCGCTGACAACGATCGTCAGATGGCACGTCTTTCGTTTGTATAAAGCTCTTCCGCCCATCGCCATGGGTCGGACTCTCTTCAAGACCGGCCCGTTATTCACCCACGCCTGGACGATCCGAAGGCGAGCCGGATCGGCCCCCTTGCCGGCATTGGACACGGCGCTCTTCAATGTTTTTTCGACCAAAACCCTGGCCACGCGCGGAATCCACGGCAACATCTCCATCGCCCGTGACGTTGTTTTCCCGCGGATCAATTTGAGGACCTGTCCCACCTTGCGGGGTGAGTATCGCGCAAATTGCGCTCGTGCAACCGCTTGCATGTCTTTTTCCTTCCGTGGAATGCCATCCCTTACGTCAGGGACGTGGCTTCCTTTGTATGGGCTTCGCCGTGCCCTTTGAAGTATCTTGTCGGGGCGAATTCACCAAGACGATGCCCGACCATCTGTTCCGTTACATAAATCGGTAAATGCTTTTTTCCGTTATGAACAGCGATTGTGAACCCCACGAACTCCGGCGCTATCATCGACGCCCGAGCCCAGGTCTTGATCACCTTTTTGTCTCCCGTCTGCATCATCTTGTGGATCTTCTGGAAAAGTTTCTGGTCCACATACGGACCTTTGGAAGTTGAACGCCCCATCTTTTTATCCTCTCTGTTTGCCCGGCTTAAACCGCCGCCGACTTGGAACTCTTAGACCGTCGTTGGACGATCATCCAGTCATGCCTCTTCGGCTTCTTTGTCTTATATCCTTTGGTCGGCTGGTTCCATGGAGACCGCGGATGGTTTCCACCCTTGGACCGGCCTCGGCCGCCTCCGTGGGGATGATCCGTGGCGTTCATGTGTGTTCCTCTCACCGTCGGCCGGATACCCTTGTGCCGACTGCGCCCCGCGCTCCCAAACGACAAATTCTCATGATCGATATTACCGACTTGCCCAATGGTCGCCATGCAACGATCCGGCACGAGCCTGATTTCGCCGGAAGGAAGTTTAATCTGGGCAAAACCGTTCTCGCGGGCCATCAGCTGCGCAGCGCCGCCGGCCGAACGAACCATCTTCCCGCCAAAACCGGGGACCAACTCGATGTTATGGATGAACGCGCCGATGGGGATATTGGTGAACGGCAACGCGTTCCCGACCCGAATCTCCGCCTGCGGACCTGACATCAGGCGGTCTCCGATGTTCAAGCCGGACGGCTGCAAAATGTATCTCTTCTCCCCATCCACATAGTGCAACAATGCCAGGTGTGCGCTCCGGCCGGGATCATATTCAAAAGCGACCACTTTGGCGGGAACCCCCGCCTTTTCCCTCTTAAAATCCACAATCCGATAATTCCTCTTATGGCCGCCGCCATGATGCCTGACCATCACTTGGCCGGTATTGTTCCTCCCGCCCGATTTTCTCAAAGGCATGAGAAGAGATTTTTCCGGAGACTTCTTGGTCAGGACCGAGAAGTCTTCGACGGTCATCGACCGTCTCGAATGCGTGTATGGTTTAAACGACTTTAATGGCATGATTGTATTCCCTTTAGACAGTGGCCTCTGGAATCTTGATCTCCTGCCCTTTTTTGACGGTCACGATGGCCTTCTTCCAATCCGATTGATACCCACCCGCCCGACCCATCCGCCGACGCATCTTACCATGCACCCGCGACGTATTGACATCCAAAACATCAACCTTAAAAACGGTTTCTACCGCCTGACGAATCTGTCCCTTCGTCGATTCCGGCAGGACCTCGAACACATATTTGTTCAACTCCTTCAGCTGGGTAGAACGCTCCGTAACCAAAATTCTCTTCAAGACGGCATGCGGCTCAAAACTCATGCGGCCCTCCCGTCGGCACTCAACCTCTGCACCAGTTTCTCGATCGCCTTTTGAGTCATCAATATCCGCTTCGCCCTCATGACATCATAGACGTTGATATCCTCGCAACGACAAAGATCCAATCCCGCCACGTTGCGGCTGGCCTTCTTGAAAATCGGGTCAACTGAATCAAGAACCAGCGTCGCCTCCGACACATTCAGCTTCTTCAAGATGGCGGCCACCAGCTTTGTCTTGGGCTCCGGGACGGAAATCGCGTCCAATACGGTCAATTTCTTATCCATCACGCTGTCCGTCAAAGCCATCGTCAGGGCCAACGTCTTCTTCGCGTGGGGAATATTCTGGTAATAGCTCCTCGGCTTCGGGGCGAATATGACTCCGCCGTGCCTCCACAAAGGAGACCGAGCAGTCCCCGCCCGGGCGCGCCCCGTGTGTTTCTGTTTCCACGGTTTCTTTCCGCCACCGGAAACCTCCGAACGCGTCAACGCCGATTGAGTCCCACGACGCTGGTTGGCCAGATAGGCGACAACCACTTCATGGATGACAGACTTGTCCGGACGGATCCCGAACACACTCTCCGGTAAATCCATCGTGGATACCTTTTCACCGCTCATATTGATAACGTCTATGGAAAGAGTCATGGTCATTTCTTGGGGGCCGCTTTCGCCGGAGCTTTCGCTGCGTCCTTGCCCGCTTTTGCCTTGTCCGCCTTCGCTGATGCCTTGGGCATGATTTTGGGAACTCTCTTCGGCCGCGTCGTCGTCTGAACAGACACCACTCCGCCGTTCGGCCCCGGAACAGCCCCGTGTATCATTAACAAATTATTTTCCGCGTCCACCTGAACCACTTTTAAACGCTGCGTCGTCGTCCACGCGTGGCCGAGATGACCCGGACCTCGCACGCCCTTCAACACACGCTGGGGCCTCTGCCCCCCGCTCGATCCGGGAGCCCGAGCGCGGTCCGATTGACCGTGAGTTCGGGGCCCGCCGCGAAACCGATGGCGTTTCACGACACCGGCAAATCCCTTGCCCCGTGTGTATCCGGTCACATCCACGAGGTCTCCCGGCGTGAAATTAGTCACCTTTAACTCCTGGCCCGGCTGGAGATCGTCCGTCTTCCCGACTCGGAATTCCCTCAAGACGCTGTGGGGGACCACCTGTGCCTTGGCGAAATGTCCCAACAACGGTTTGGTGACGTTCTTCTCCTTGCATGGTTCCGCCGCCACCTGGATGGCGTCATATCCGTCCGTCTCTTTCTTCTTGACCTGGATGATCGGACACGAGGACGATTGAAGCACCGTCACTGGAACGAATTCCCCGGTCGGGGAATATATCCGCGTCATTCCGATCTTCCTGGCCAATATCAGCTTCAGGGCCGGACCCGGTTTTTTCTCTGTTTCGACTGGTTGTGTCGTCTGTTCTGTCATAAACGTTTTTCTTAGAGTTTGATCTCCACGTCGACGCCGGCCGGCAGATCCAACTTCATCAATTCCTCCACCGTCTTTGGGGTCGGCTCCAGTATATCGATGAGCCTCTTGTGAACCCGCATTTCGAACTGTTCTCGCGATTTCTTATCCGAATGGACAGACCGGTTGACAGTATACTTTCGAAACTGCGTCGGAAGAAGGACAGGACCCACCAGAGTGGCCCCCGTTCTCTTGACCGTTTCGACAATCTTCGACAGCGAGTTATCCAACATCCGGTGATCATATGCCCGGAGGCGGATTCTGATCTTCTGCTGGGTGACAACCGGCTCAGTCATGGTCTATTCCGGACCCTTTATTGAATGATCTCGATGACGACGCCGGCGCCCACGGTGTGGCCGCCTTCCCGGATCGCGAAACGCACGCCCTTCTCCAACGCCACCGGCGTGAGCAGCTCCACTTCCATCTCCGTGTTGTCTCCCGGCATCACCATCTC
>JAKLIF010000011.1 GCA_022709755.1 Elusimicrobiota bacterium
CCTCCGTTGAAAGACCCGCTCCCCGCTCCCAACGCTCCCACGTTCACTCCGTTGTAGAAATTGTCCACCCATCCCGGCGTCACGTTCTTTCCAAACACGATGTCGTCCAGATACACCGTCCCGCTCTCCCCTCCACTCTCCGCCAGCTTCACCTGTAAGCTGTCCATCCCCGTGAAATTATTCAACACGCTCCCGAACGCCGTGAACGGAATCACCACCTTCTGCCAGCTCGTCGTGATCGCCGCGCCGACCAGGTAATCGTTCACATACACCTGCTTCTCCTGCGCTCCGCCGTTCTTCAACCCGATCTGAACCTTCTCCCCCCCCACCGCTCCCCTGACCCACAACGACACATACGCGCACGTGCTCAGGTCCGCCCCACCCAACGCGCTGTAGAACCAAGCGTCTTGCCCAGATCCATAGCTGTAATCCACCTTCAACGAATATCCGCTCTTTCCCAACATCAACCCGTTCGCCGTGCCCGACGATACCGTCAACGTGATCGTCCCGGAACCGAACGTTCCGTATCCTCCGCCCAGCGCGTTCGCCGTGTTGTTCCCATCCTCGTAGTTATCCATCACCGTCATACTATTGGCTCCCAGGGCCGGATAACTTCCCCCTGTCGCCTCGCAAGGCGCCAAACCTGTCTGGGTGTCGGCAATAGTCTTGGAATCGAGCGTCGACCAGTTCGACGACCCGTTTTGGGTCCTGACGCTGAAATAATATGTTTTCGACGTATCAAGCCCCGCAATGCTCGTGGATTCGGTCACGCCCACGTTGGCCACCGACAGGCTCTGATTGAACACCGTCGCCTGGGTCCACCACGTGGTCGTGCTCCCGCCCGCCCCCGTCACGTTATACGTCGCGTAACGGATCTCATAGGCTCCGCCCGAGATGTTTCCGCTGTATCCATCGTCTCCGGGGGCCGTCCAATACAGGTTGATCTGTCCGCTGCTCAATCCCTTCTTCCCGAACAAGTTCGTGATCGCACCGGGAACCTGTCCGACGGTGATCGTGAAATTCGCGTTCGAGGGGTCAAAATTCCCGAACTGAATCCCGTCATAAGCCCGGACCCGCACCAGACCCTGTGTGGTGGCCGCGCTCGGAACCGTCCACGAACAGGAAGTCGAGGCGATCCCGGAAGAGATGTCCACCCAAGTCCCTCCGTTATCGGTCGAATAGTCCACATCGTAATAGAGGGTGTCTCCATCGGCGTCGGTGGCGGCGCTCCAGGTGATCGTCTCTCCGGCGCCGGCCGCCAAAGATTCCGATCCGTTCGGATACGTGACCGTCGGGACTCCGGGAGCGGTGTTCGGTTCGCGCGGAGAGAAGACGTTCTGCTGTTTGATGTTCGCAGTGGCGGCGATCAACACGAAATCGCTGCCCGACCGGTTCGTATCGGTCCCATTCCCGTTAGGGCCGGACGATCCCCCGCCGGGATTCCGTTCAAGACTCTGGTCGGTCGACAGGGCGGAGGCAACGGTCTCAAGAATCTCCGCATCGGTGAACCCCGTCCCGTGTGAAATCCGGTCGATGGCCTGCCGAATGGAACTGGCGCCGCTCACGGTGATATAGACCGTGCCGGAGCCGCTGATCTGAGAAGACCCGCTCGCGTCCCGGGGAACACCGTAAGTGGCGTTGGTGGACGTGGCCACCAGATAGAATCCTTTCGCGGGGATGGTCGTCGTCGAGGCCCCGGACAGATCGGCGAACAACGTGTCGCCGCCGGATGCCGCGCGACGACGGATCTGGAGCCCCATCGAGGCCAGGTTCATCGATGAGGTCGACGGATTGTAGAGTTCCACGAACTCTTCACCGGCCACACCGATTCCCGAAGCGATCTCGCTGATGAGCAGGTGGGGTGGGATATAGAGGGAATGGTCCAAGGGGGCGCTGAATGTGGAGATATTGATCGCGTCCTGAGCGCGGATGTGGAAATAGACGGTGGTGTCCGACGGGAGACCGGAGATCGTCATGGATTCCGACGTGCCGGGAGTGGAGGGAGAAGACGGTTCCCCCAGGACGTCCTGTGCCGCGTTCCACCAAGCCGTCGTGTCGTTTGACAACGAGGCCACCGAGAACGTCGCATAACGCATCACATAGGACGAAACAGCCCCCCCGCCCGGCAGATCGGAAGGAGCGGTCCATGTCAGCCCGGCGGCTCCTGTGATCGCGTTGACCAAGGTCGCCGATACCCCATTAACGGAATTCGGGGCCTGGGGATCCGGATCGGTCAGCCCGGAGACCGGCAGGTTGGTCCCGATCGAGCCCAGTTTCATGTTGCCTTGCGTCAGGTCCCCGTTATCTTCGGCGACGACGATGAACCAATAGGTGGTCCGAGGAATCAGGTTCGTCACGATGACGGTGGTGGACGTGCCGACGGCGGGAGAGGTTATGGAATTGGCGAAATTCGTTGCGTTGAAATAGTCAGTGGTCGTCGTGAGGATGGACAGAGAGGAATAGCGCACGTAATATTTCGTGGCGTTCCCCGTGGACCCGTCATCACCGACGGCCGTCCAGGTCAGCGTGATGGAATCTGAGCCTGCATCCGCGACGGTGAGGTTCGTGATGGCGGCCGGTGGAGTGGCGTCGGTGATCGCGCTGTTAGCGGCGCCGATGGACGTCGAATTGAGGACACCCCAATCGTTCTTCGATAGGCCGACGCCGTCCACATCTCCTGATGCGGCGTTCCGATGAAAAACACGCTGTGCCGTCCACGCCGTACAGATAACCGCCGAATTCTCGATATTGGCATCACCAGTCCCAGCTCCGTTCCATTGAGCCGCACTAATGGCGCTATTCAATAACGTCGCATTCCCTGTAAACGAACCATTATTGTTCACATAGACTAACGCATCTAGAACAGCGTTCGAATTACTGGACACGGTAATCACATTGTCCGTAGCGGTCAAACCCGTATCCGCCGAATAAAAATCCCAATAGCCGGCATTGTTATCCGTGATAACCGTATCCGGAGTACCAGACGTATTGAGGTGGAGAACAACGTACTGGCCGGCGGTGGGAGTGAACGAATCAGGGAACGTGCAGAGGGTGGTGCCGCCTTCCATGACTTTCCATCCCCCCATGGGCGTGGTGGAGGCGACGTAGAGTTCTATCCAGTCGGCGGATTCGTTGGGGGCTACTTCGTTGAGACGGAGAGGAGAGCCGGAATGGACGGTACTCACGGCAAATAAAAAAATTGCCATGCTCCAAAACCCTAATGCGAGATTTTTTGAAACTCGGCGTTTCATCCCGACCCCGGCGTGGTTTAGGTTTGGTGCTCTCTTAGTAACTATTATAGACAATAGTCCATTAAGATGGCCGATGGGATATGTAAAGATTTTGTAAAACTTGGTCGAAATGTGTGTTTTTTAGGCTTTAACGGTAGGTGCGCGTGGAAAAATGGGATCCATCCGTTCTGATCTCGATATGACCGTCTTCATCGGTGCGAAATACCTTGATTTGGCGGGACGAAAGACGCGACAAAGTCTCCGGATGGGGATGTTTGAACAGATTCCGATACCCGCACATGATGACTCCCACTTCAGGTTGGACGGTATCGATGAAACGGGCGGAACTCGACGTGCGGGAACCGTGGTGTCCGATCTTCAGGATATGGCTTTTCAATCCCTCCTTGTATTGATGGACCATTCGGGACTCCGCCTCGGTCTCGGCGTCGCCACACAGGAGGAACGACACGGATTTATACTCGATCTTCAGCACGACGGAATTGTCGTTTATGTCCTCGTAGGAAAAATCGCGCGGCGGGTTCATCACCAGGACTTTGACCGACGGATCCCACTCCAGAAGGTCCCCCTCCCCGACATCCCTGTAATCGATCTTCTTCCGTTCCACCAGTTCCAGGAGTTCCTCGTATTCCGGCTCACCGTGTTCCAGAACGGGGTCGAAGAATGTGCCGACCGGGATTCCCTTCAAGACCGAGACCAACCCTCCGACGTGGTCGGCGTGGGGATGCGTCAACAGGACATAATCGAGTTTGGACACGTTCTTGTCCCTCAGGAGAGGGAGGATGGTCTGCCGGCCCGGATCGTAATCCATCTTCGACCACCCCGGCGTGCCGCTTCCGTCGACGAGCGCCGTCTTCCCGTTGGGGAGGCGGATGAACGTGGAATCACCCTGTCCCACATCCATGAACGTCACCACCAGTTCCTTGTCGGACGGTTTATACTGTTCAGGAATGACGCCCAGCCGTTCACGCCTCACTTGGGGCATGCAGGAGAACAAGAACAGCGCGGCCCCCAGAAGGGCGTAACGTTTCAGGACAGATTTTTTCATCGGCGGGAGAGTCTCAGTCGACA
The DNA here is from genome assembly GCA_022709755.1 of Elusimicrobiota bacterium. Classification (GTDB taxonomy): domain Bacteria; phylum Elusimicrobiota; class Elusimicrobia; order FEN-1173; family JAKLIF01; genus JAKLIF01. The sequence continues at coordinate 4,320 of JAKLIF010000011.1, forward strand.
CGGGCTATTCAACGCCCATGACCCAGACCTTATAATTTTCGCCGTCGGAATTGATCCGGATGGTCCCCTGTTTATCCGTGCGATACACCTGGACGTTCCGGTCTTTATATCGGCGCACCACGGTGGCGTTCGGATGTTTGAAACGGTTGTGCCGTCCGCAGGAGATCACGGCGACCTCCGGTTTGACGTAATCCAGGAATTCTTCCGTCGATGAGGTCTTGGCCCCGTGATGGGGCACCTTCAGGATGGTGCTGGCGAGTTTCGGGCCCTGCCGGATGATCAGTTCGTATTCGGCATCGCTCTCGATATCGGCCGTCAGGAGAAAAGAAACGACTCCGTGCTCGATCCTCAGGACGATGGAGTTGTTGTTGGGGAGGTCCCAGGGAAGGTTCTTTGGGGGGCCCAAGACGCTGACCTTGAGCGCGGGGTCCCAATCGATCTTGTCCCCGGCGCGGACGACGGTGAAATGCGCGTTCTTTTTCTGGACGAGTTCGAGCAGTTTCTTATATTCCGGGGTCGGGTAGGAATACCCCGGATCGTAGACGCTCTTGACCCCGATCTTTTTGAACAAGGAGAGGAAACCACCGATATGATCCACGTGCGGATGGGTGAACACGGCGGCGTCGAGCTTCTGGATCCCCTGATTGGTCAGATAGGGGATCAGAATATCGCGACCGGCGTCGAAATTCTCCCGTTCCTCGATAACACCGGCGTCCACCAGGATGTTCTTCCCGTTGGGCGTCTGGATGAGGGTCGCTTCGCCTTGGCCGCAATCGATGAACGTGACGACCAGGTCCTCCGCGGACACGGGGACGAAAGATGTAAAGATGATGAGGAACAACAGGCCGGCTCGTTGGAAGATCATGGGATATTCTCTTAGCTGTCAGCTAAAACTCCCCCCACACGGCGTGATGGACGACGAAGTGAACTCGACACCCTCCGACGGCACGAACCGTCGACGGAAAATCAGAAACGGAGGCTGAGACTGATGTGATGAGCGGTTCCCAAGTCTCCCTGCCCCGCATAGGCATAGTCGATCACATAATCCTGCGATTGGGAATAGATGAATCCGAACCCGGCGGTCAATCCCTCGATCCCGCTGACATTATTCTCCCGGAAACGATAGCCGACACGAAGGGAGACGCTCCCCGGCAGGAAAAATTCGGCGCCGGCCTGCCCTTTCCAGGCGACATCGTTGTAAAGTTCCGCTTCGGACGAGACGATGATGGTCTCATTGAAGAGCCGGTCCGACACGCTGGCATGGACGGAAGACGGGAGGTCCGATTTCTGCCCCGGACCGATCTTCCCCCCCACGTCCTTGACGGCCAGACCCGCATAAACGGTCTGGTCTTCCAGATAATATTGGTAGAGCCCGCCGACGTCGGCCGCGGCCGTGGTTCCCTTCTCGTCTTGGATCGTCTCCTGAATGGCCTTCACGTTGCCGCCGACGTAGAGTTCCGGCAGGAGCTTCCAGCCCACACCGGCTGTCAACGCCATGTCGCTGATGTCAAAACTTCCGGTGGGGACATCGCGCTCGTCGCGCGCGTCCAGAGAACCGGCGCCCCAATAGACCAACCCGGCCGCCACCGTCAGTCCTTTGGACATCGGGTGGGCATAACAGACCTGGCTCAAGCGAAGACCCTGATACAAAAGTTGATGGGACATGCTCACTTCACGCCAATTGACGGCGGCAAGTCCGGAGGGGTTCCAATAGATGGCCGTGGCGTTGTCCGCCACCGACGTAAAAGTGCCGCCCATCCCGATGGCGCGCGCGCCGATGGGCATCCTCAGAAAATTAGCCCCGGTGGTTCCCCCCTCCGCCTCGGCCCAAACCGTATGGATGGGGGAATGCAACAGAATGAACCCAGCAATGACGGCGAGTCGCACGGCTATTGGGGAGATCCGAAGGTCCGTCATTTTCGAAGGACCGCCATCTTCGTGTGCCCATAGACGGTGCCGGCACCGACCTTCACCTCCACCTGCACGATATACAAACCGTTGGCGACGTTCTCGCCCATACCGTTCTTCAAGTCCCAGGTCAGATAGTTGGAGCCCTGCATCGTCGTTCCGTCGATCCATTCTCTCACCAGGTCGCCGGTGGGAGTCAGGACGGAGACCTTCACGCTGTCGGCCAAGCCGGTCAGATCATAGACGATCTTCGTCGACGCAGGATTGGTCTTTCCGGGAGCGGGATTGGGATAGACATGGACGTTCGGGTCAGCGGAGACGCCTTTGATCCCGACGGGGTTGGCGCTGGCCGAGATCGTGTAATTGATCCCATTGGTGACGATCCCGACGTTCCCCCGCTGGTCCGTCCGCAAGATCGTCGCACCGGTATCGGAGATGCGCTTGACGACCTCCGCGTCCGGAAGACCGTAAGCGTTCCCGGCCACGGAGATCAAGGCGACCTTCGGTTTCACCACGTTCAGAAACGTCTCAGAACTGCCCGTTCGGGACCCGTGGTGGGCCACTTTCAGCACCGTGGACGATAGTTCCGAGGCCGCATAGTCGGCCATCATCGTCGTCTCATCTGCCGTTTCGGCGTCGGCCGTGAAAAGACAACTGACCTGGTCATATTTGATCCGCATGACGACGGCCCCGCTGTTGGAGCTGGAACTCCCGGTATAAGTGCGCGGGCTCAAGACCAGTCCGGTGAGGGCGGTATCCCATATTCCCGAGAGAGCCGCCACGTTTTCAAAACGGATGCCCGACAAGACCCGGACCAGCGTCGTCTCCGGATGTTCCGACAGTTTGGTAAGATCGCTTGTCGTCGACGCATAAACCACGGAATACACCTTGAAAGCGTTGGCCCCGCCGGAAGTGACTTTGGTCCCCAAAATCGCCTGAAGACCCTTGTAGTGATCCCCGTCGTCGTGGGTAATCACCATCATATCGATGGTGCGGATGTTGTTATCGAGGAGATATTTGACGATGGGACAGAAATCCTGATCGGCATCATCCAAAGCGGGGAAGTTCGTGATCGCGGACGTGTCCCCTCCGTCGATCAGGTAATTCTTCCCGGACGGGGTCTGGATGTGGATGGCGTCGCCCACTCCCACGTTGACGGCGATGACCTTCATCTCTCCGGCATCGAGTGGCGAGACAACTCCTAGGAACAACAGGCAACAAGCGGCGAAGAGACTCCTCCGAACGGGGATCATTTTTTGGACTGTCCCCTCCGGACGAGTTTTGCTTGCAATCGGCGCACCTCGGACCGGATCCGCTGTTCCGTCTTCGGGTTCGGGGCGGCCCAGAAATCGATCCACTGCCCTTCGCGGACGGCGAACGGGAATTTCCTCGCCGGAAGGACGATCTGCCCTATCCCGACGACGGACAAAACGACATGACGCCCGTCCTCGATGCGGTCCACGACCGCCGTCAAAAACGGCTTCTCGCATTTTCTCATAGGATCACCGTATAAGGCTCCGACGCCCGTATGGTCTCATATCTCTCCAGGCAGGAATAATCCGACTGCCAGGCCACGAAATCCGTGACGGTCTGCATGGTGTCCTTCCGATCCGCCCAGGGCCACTCCTCCATGACCTTGTCGAAATGCTTCATGTAATATTCGAACAGCATGGTGATCACGTGCTTGGCCTTCAGAAGTTCATCGGCGATCTTGGGGTGGGTGTAGACGTGCCCGTAAAGATAATGGCGCACCTCCTCGGTGGCTTCCAGTATCTCGGGAGACATATGGATGGCCGACAAGTCGCGGCTGGCCGTGATGAGGTCGCGCACCATGGTATCCAACCGCTGGGACTGACGGCGGCCCAGCACGTTCATGGCGGATCGAGGGAAATCGGATGCCTTGACGATCTTCATCGTGACGGCGTCGTCCACGTCGTGGTTGATGTAGGCCAGCCAATCGGCGAACTGAACGATCTGCCCCTCCAGCGTGAGCGGTTTCCCGAACTCGCCGGTTCCGTCGAAGAGTTTCATGCTCCGGGGACCCTTGGTGTGCTTGAGGATCCCGTCCCGCACCTCCGCCGTGAGGTTCAGCCCCTTCCCGTCCTTCTCCAGCACGTCCACCACGCGGAGAGATTGCTGGGAATGGGAGAATTTCCCGCCCGTCAGCTTCTTCAGGACGTCCTCACCGACGTGACCGTAGGACGTATGTCCGAGGTCGTGTCCCAGGGAGATGGCCTCGACCAGGTCCTCGTTGAGCGACAACGCGCGGGCGATGGTGCGTCCCAACTGGGACACTTCCAGCGCGTGGGTCAACCGGGTGCGGAACTTCTCACCCTTGGTGGAAAGGAAGACGTTGGTCTTGAACTTGAGGTTTCGGAACGAGACGGAGTGGAGGATGCGGTCCCGGTCCTGCTGGAACGCCGTGCGGACAGGGCAATCCCTGTCCGGATGAAGCCGACCGCGCGAGAACTTGGACAACTGCGCCCCCGGCGCCAAGCGCCGGGACTCGTCGGTCTCCAACTGCTCGCGGATGGACGAAAGAACCATGACGGATTCAGACCGGCCTTTCCCGAAGGATCAGACGAAGGTCAGAGATAGCCCGGTTCCACGAACCCGGCTTCCCGTCCATCGAACGCCAGCCGGAGACTGCCGAATTGCACGACCTTCACCTTGTCTTCCTTACCGACGGGAAGAGGAGTCCAGCACTCGATGTATTTGCCTTCCAGATCGATCCGCTGGACGATCCCCAGCGCGAGACAATCCAGATTATCGTCACAGAGTCCCACTTCGGCTCCCTTTTCCGAACCGGCCAGGACCTGTTTCACCCGGAACACGTTGTGTTCCTTCTTCAATTTATCCACATCGGCCGCCGTCAGCGGCTCTTTGACCACGACCTGGAGCCCCTCCCAAAGAGGAAGCCGCTCCGCGTAGAGGGTCCGAACGTCTTTCGTCTCGACCTGTTGTCCGGTCAGGATGAAAGCCCGGTCCGTCTTGATCTGGTCGAACGGAAGGACCAGCAGCCGTCGGTTCTTGAAATAATCGACGGAGATGGCCTCTCTCAATTTCCGGCGGACGTCGGCGGACGTCGGAGACGCCTGCTTGGAGACTTCCAGCCGGATGACCCGGTCGTGGGGGAACGTGCGCACCAGGTGTTCCACTTCGCCCTTGCGCTGCATGAGGATGACCGCATCGGGCCACATCATCTCCAGTTCCGATTTGCGGAGATCGCGGCCGCCGTCGCCGGCCACCCAGCCCGGCGTGTTCCAGATGAGATGGTCGGCTCCCCGTTGGAACGCCCTTTCGATCAGGCGTTTGGTTCCCGACATCGTCTGGAGAAAATGCAAGTTCGGAGAATGGGCCCCGACATAATAGATGTCCGACGGGACGGCCTGAGACAGGAACAGGACCGGCTCATGGAGCATCGCCAAGCCCAGCGTGCCCGGAGGTCCGACGTCCGATTGTCCGATGTCGGCGTCCAAGACCGCGGCCTTCCGGCCGTTCGCCAGCAGACGGTTGGACAGATAGGTCGAGAAGAACGTCTTTCCCACATCCACGTCGCCGAGGATGCTGATCAGTTTGGCTTTTCTCTTGATGATCTCATCGACGATCTTGTCCCAGGAAGCCGGGATGGTCCGCGCCTCGAGGGGTTCGATCTTGCCGGCCCCGTCGAGCGACAACTCGATTTTCGCCGCGCCCTTGACCTCCAGAGGCATTTTCTTCCCCTCCGGGACCCGCGTCGTCTCCTTCGTCGTCAGCGCTTTCCCGATCACCTCCACCGGACCGCCTTCGACCAGGCGGAACGATGCCGGACCGACGACGAGGTGGAACGTCTGCTTTTCGAGGGATACTGTCTGCTTGTTTTCAGTCATGTTGTATTTACTCCTCAAAGACCAATGAAGGCCACGTCTTCTTGAGAACATCCTGCCTCAACCGGAAAAACTTTTCAGCCGGCCCTTTGACTTTTTTCTCCTTGGACTGCGTCAGGAGGGTCGCGTCGGACAACGACACGTTCCCGTCGGCCTGGACCTCCTTGACGGTGCCATAGATCCGTCCGCCGTCCACCGCCCACGACACGCGGTCGCCCGGTTGAAGGTCCTTCACGGACACCTCTTCGAAGAGGTTCCGCAGGCACATGGAGATGATCCCCGGATAGACGGGGATGGCGTCCTGGAGACGGAGCACTTCGGTCATCAGATCCTCCGCCGGGACGGGCTTCTTCGCCTCCTGTCCGAGGCGGTGTATTTCTCTCAGCAATTCAGGGTAGTCGGTCTCTTTATACGTCATGGTTGTCCTCTCTTACAGATTGTCGGGGCCGAACGCCAGGGGGATCAGGTCCGTGATCGGGCGGATCTCATAACGCCCTGTCACGGTGCCCATGATCACCTCGGCTTTGGGACCGAACTCATAAATCACTTGGCGGCAAGCCCCGCAGGGCGCGCCGTAATCCGGGGCGTCCAGGACGATGGCGATGGCCTTGATCTTCTTTTCGCCCTCCGAGACGGCCTTGAAGATGGCCGTCCGTTCGGCGCAACACGTCAGCCCGTAGGAGGCATTCTCGACGTTGCATCCCGTGTAGATCTTCCCGGAATCCATCAGCACGGCGGCCCCCACCAAGAACTTGGAATAGGGAGCGTAGGCTTTTTCCCGGGCCCGGGCCGCCTCCTTCAGTAGTTTGTCCTGAACGTCGGTCAGTTTCTTTTTATCGTCGGCCATGGTCGTTATTTCCCCTCCCCGAGAAGGTTCTGCAATTGTTTGGTGTAATCCTGCTCGATCTTCTTCTTCTCCGATTCCGGCAGAAAGAGCGCCCGCACGCCGTTGATGATGACGTCGCGGCAATCGGCGGCGGTAAAACCCAGCGTGTCCACGGCGGTCACGAACTCGTGCGTCAGGTCGATGCCGGAGACCCCCGGATCGTCGGTGTTCAGGGTCACGTCCACACCCTCGTCCAACATCTTCTTGGCCGGATGGACGGAGAAACCCTTGACGGTCTGCGTGTGGACGTTGGAGGTGATGCACACCTCGAAGGGGATGTGTTCGTCCTCGACCCGCTTCAACAATTCCGGATCGTCGATCACGCGGATCCCGTGGCCGATCCGGCTGGCGCCGAGGGCGAGCGCGTTCTTGATGCTCTCCGGGCCGGCGGCTTCGCCGGCGTGGCAGGTGATGGGGATCTTTTTCTGGACGGCTTTCTTGAAGAAGGCCGCGTACATCGTCACCGGATACCGGGACTCATCCCCGGCCAGGTCTATACCGACCACCCCTTTGCCGAGATATTTTTCGGCCAGACGGACCGTCTCGTCGTTCTCCGTCTCGGACAGGGACCGATAACAGCACAGGTGGAATCCCGCCTTCACGGAAAAATCCTTCTGTCCCCGTTCGATGCCCCGGATGGCCGCCCGGACGACATCCTCCATGGAGAACTTGTCGGTGGCCTGGAGGGCCGGGGCGAACCGCGCTTCGAACACGCGCACGTTGTGCGCGGCGCAATCCTCGCAGAGTTCGTAGGCCAGCCGTTCGACCGCTTCCGCGGATTTCAGATACGGGTAGAAGAACTCGAAGGCCTTCAGGAAATCCGTCAGGCTCCGGCAGTTCCGGCTGACCTGGACGTAGACCTTGAATTCTTCGGGGTCCTGGGTGGGAAGGCGCGCGCCGGCTTTCTTCGCCAATTCCATCAGCGTTTTCGGACGGGCCGCGCCGTCCAGGTGGAGATGCAGGTCGACCTTGGGAAGCTTCTTCAGGAGTTCCGGTGTCAGTGCTGTCATGATGCCCTCTTTCTTGATTTGGTGTCCGCCCGCCCGCCGCGCGAAGAACGGCTCTTCATCTTCCGCACCGAGGAGGCGCCCTTCCTCTTTCCGACGAACTCGTTGACGGTCCGGATGACTTTCTCGATCTCGCCGTCCAGATGGTCCATCCCGTCCCTCTCGTTCTCCACGACCACGACCGGGCACGGCTGCTTTTTCACCAGTTCGGCCATATCGTCGTTCAGATAGGTGATCTCCATCTCTTCGCGGCTGACCAGGTGGTCGTCGCTGCCGGCGGCCACGGCGGCCTCATGCCTGGCCACGTTCCGTTTCCAGCAGGTCTCGAAAGAACAGTTCACATAGACGATCAGAGCGTTCCGGAGGACGTCCTTGGAGAAATTCTTCAGGGCGCTCATATAATAGGTCCGGGCGAACTCGATGAAGATGACCTTGTCAGGATCCCGCTGTTGCAACACGTCATCGTTCACCTGTTTCAGGATCATGTCCCAGACGCCGTTATCGGTGACCTTGTATCCGCCGTCCGGTGTCTTCCGGCAATGTTTCCAAGCGCCGGTCTTCTCGTCCTCCTGGAAGATGCCCCACAGTTTCGGGAAATCGTCCACCCGTTCGATGAAACGGGCCACGCCGCCGCCCATCAGTTTCTTGGATATTCGACGGAATATCTCCGACTTTCCTCCGCCCGGTCGTCCGAGCAAGAAGATGAAAAACCCCTTATTGTTGGCCATGGTTGACGTACCTTCCTATCAGAAGATCCAGTTTTTTCCGGATCTTCGGGTTCATTGCTTTGGGATTCGTAAAAATCGCATACCGGAGCGCGGACGAGCAAGCGCACGTCCGTTTCCGTTCGAGACGCGGCAGGGCCTGCCGGATCAGCCGTTTGACGTTGTCCACGTTCGCGTTCAACGTCTCGACCACCTTCTCAACGGTGACCTCTTCCCCCTCTTTCCAGACGTCGTAGTCCGTCACCAGGGCGACGGTGGAATAGCAGATCTCGGCCTCGCGCGCCAGCTTCGCCTCCGGCAGCGCGGTCATCCCCACGACGGAGAACCCCAGTTTGCGGTTCACCTCGGATTCGGCTTTCGTCGAGAAAGAGGGCCCTTCGATGCAGACATAGGTCCCACCCCGATGGACCGTGATCCCCAATTCCTGCGCCGTGTCGGCGAGCACCGAGGAGAGCGCGGAACAATAGGGGTGGTCGAACGACACGTGTCCGACGATGCCGTCCCCGAAGAACGTCCCGGACCGGAGCCGCGTCCGGTCGAAGAGCTGGTCGGGGAAGACGAAGTGGCGGGGAGCCAGCTCCTCCTTCAGGCTCCCGCAAGCGCCGATGGCGATGATCTGTTCCACGCCCAACGATTTCAGGGCGTAGATGTTGGCTTTCGACGGGAGCTCGGTCGGCAGGATCCGGTGTCCACGGGCGTGACGCGGCAAGAACGCACAGAGGATCCCGCCCAAACGCCCCACGACGATGGCGTCGGAGGGGTTCCCGAACGGGGTTTTGACGCGGACCTCACGCACATCCCGGATCCCTTCGATCTCATAGACCCCGCTGCCGCCGATGACGGCATAGCGGACAGGCTCCGTGTCTTTAACCTTCTTCATGGATGCGAATCACCTCAAGAGATAGTCCAGGCCCAGCAATTTCGCCTGTTCCTTCTCTTCGGGAAGGAGGTTCTCTTTCTTCGCCAAAGTCGCCATCTGGGTCATCAGGTCGACGAACTCCTTGAGCGCCAGGTAGAACGGAACCCCGGACAACCGGGTCTTGCACTCCGCCGCGCGAGGATGTCCTCCGCCGGAGATCTGCCCCTTCTGCCCGAACTTCCCCACCAGACGGTCCGCGAGCTGACCGGCGATGCGTCCGGAATGGACGCCGTCCCCGGTGGCGCGGATCGAGAAGTGGGTTCCTCCCGTCTGTTCCAGGTTGACCATGATCAGCATGACCTGCTTGCCGTCTTTCCCCGATTTCAGATCGAACAATTTGACCGAACCCGCCATGGGCATCAGAGGGACCTTGTGCCCGACGAAGAGACAGATCTGCGTGTCTCCCAAAAGGACGAGCGGCGCGACCGTATCGAACATCTTGATGGCCTTCTCCCAATCCTCCAGGAAAAAGTTCCAGATGCGCGTGAGTTCGGCGTTGTTGGGAAGTTCGCTCAGATACTGTTCCAGCGTCTCCCATTCCTTTAATTCGGGACGGGAATCCGCCTGGACCAGCATCGTCTCCAACGAGAGGGCGGGCTGATTGACGTCGCGGAGGGACATGTGGCGGTCGTTGTAGAAATACTGGAAACCGCCGCCGGTGAACGCGAAGTAGAGTTCCGCGATCTGGTTGAGGAGGGTGGTCCGTTCCCGCTGTTGGACTTCGAACATGGTGGCGCGGACGGACTCGGATGTGGGAACCTTCCGGAAAAGGTTCGGGAATTTCCCCACCGCCAGGTCGAACAGCGGCTTGCAGAACGGGGCCACGAAATCCGTGGCCGGTTCACAGGACCAGTCCGCCTTCATCCCGACCAGGGCCAGGAAGGCATCATAATCGTCGGCAACGCCCGCCAAGGTGGCCACCATGTGGTTGATGGTGGAGGCCGACGAGGCGACGTAACTTTCGGCGGCCGGATTATACCAGAGGGCCTTGGAGAGTTTTCCGCCCTGCGGCGGATGATGGTCGAGGACGATCACGTCCTTGATCCGTTCGCAATATTTGTCGTAATCGCCGAGGGTGCCCTTATCGGTGACGATCAGGAGCGTCGCCGCGAAAGACGAGAGCTGGCGGTCCAACTCCTGCGGTTCATACTCGTAGAGGGGAGACATGACGGCCTTCGGTTCCGCTCCCAGCCGCTTGAGCAAACGGCACAGGATGGCCCCGGCCGTGACGCCGTCCGGATCGTCGTGACAGAAGATGAGAACTTTTTCGCCTTTGGTCTTCAGGAGGCGGTCCACAACCGATCTCAGGGAGGGAGCCCTTTTGACCTGGTCGTCCAAGAAGCTGCGATACGCCTGTTCGGCTGTCGGTGTCGATGAAGTCATAGTGGTAAGGGAGGAAATGTTATAAAAACCGATACAACATTTCAAACACTATTCTCCCCCTCGGTTAACGGATGATCTCGTAGACCAAGGGAGGACGTTTCACCTTCGGAAGCGGCCCTTTGTCTTCCGGCCTGCCGGCCAGAGAAACCGCTTCCAGGTATTGACGTCGCGCTCCCTCAAAATCGTCCTCGTTCCGATGATGGACCGTCGCCAAGGGTTCCCCTGACCGGACGGCGTCGCCGATCTTCTTATGGAAGACGAGCCCCACCCCGTTGTCCACGGGGGCTCCCGGCACGGAACGGCCCGCGCCCAGACCGGACACCAGCAGGCCGATCAGTCGCGTGTCCATGGATGTCACGACCCCGTCGACGGGACTCAGGATCTGTTTCTGAAAGGGGGCCTGGGGGAGCCGGGGAGTGTCTCCATCGACGACGGAAACGTCGCCTCCCTGGGCTTTCACCATCTGTCTGAATTTCTCAAGGGCCGCCCCGCTGGAGAGCGCGGATTCCAATTTTTTCCGCGCCTCCGGCTCGGATCCGGCACGGCCGGCCAAGATCAGCATCCAGACACCCAAAGTCAGCACCAGTTCCCTGAAATCGTCGGGGCCTTTCCCGCAAAGGACCTGGATTGCCTGCCAGATCTCCAGGGAATTCCCGGCCGCCGCGCCCAGCGGCTGGTTCATATCGGAGATGACGGCCAACATCTTCTTGCCGGATTTTTTCCCGATGGCGACCATGGCCTTGGCCAGCGCCCGGGACCCGTCCATCGTGGTCATGAACGCGCCGGTGCCCGTCTTCACGTCCAACACCAGGGCTTCGGTCCCCTCGGCGAGCTTCTTCGACATGATGCTGGCGGCGATCAAAGGGATGGAATCCACGGTGGCCGTCACGTCGCGCAGGGCATAGAGGGTCTTGTCGGCCGGGGCCACGCGCGCGGTCTGCCCGAAGATGGCGCAGCCGACCGTCTTCAACTGGGACTTCAATTCATCGACGGAAAGATCCACCCGGAACCCCGGGATGGCCTCCAGCTTATCCAACGTCCCGCCCGTGTGTCCGAGCGCCCGTCCGGACATCATCGGCACCAAAGCCCCCGACGCCGCCAGCAAGGGCGCCAACACCAGGGACGTCCCGTCGCCCACGCCGCCGGTCGAGTGTTTATCCACTTTCGACCCGTTGAGCGCCGACAGGTCGATGATATCCCCCGAATCCGTCATCGTCCGCGTGAGGGCGGCCATCTCCGTATCGTCCAATCCCCGGATGAACGACGCCATCAGCCAGGCGGCGGCCTGTTCCTTCGAGATGGATCCCCCGGTCACGCCTTGGATGAAAAAAGCGATCTCCTCCGGGATCAGCGTCCCGCCGTTGCGCTTCTTGAAGATGACGTCGTAAGCGTTCATCAGATGAGTTCAATGATCTTCGCCAGCAAGTTGGCCAGGGACGCTTCGACTTTCTTCCCGGTGGCCAGCACTTCTTCGTGGGTCAACGGCGTCTTCGAGAGCCCCGCCGCTTTATTGGAGATGTAGGCGATGGTGAGGATCCGTATCCCCTCCTGATTGGCCACGATCACCTCCGGCACGACGGACATCCCGACCACGCCGGCCCCCAGCTGTTTGAACAGCCGGATCTCCGCCGGGGTCTCGTATGACGGACCACGGCACGCGCAATAGACGGCTTCCTTCAGCTTCAATTTCAACGAACGGGCCGCCTTCTGCGCGGTCGCCCGGAGGCCGGCGTCATAAGCGCTCGACATGTCCGGGAAACGCGCCCCGAACGAATCGTCGTGAAAACCACGAAGGGGGTTGTCTCCCATGAAATTGATATGGTCCGTGATCATGGCCAGGTCCCCGGGTTTCAGTTCCGGCGCGATCCCGCCGACCGCCGAGGTCAAGATCAGGTTCTTGATCCCGAAATGTTTCAGGACGCGGATCGGGAAGGTGATCTCCGCGCCGGAATATCCCTCGTAGAAGTGAAGGCGTCCCTGCATGATGGCCAGTTCTTTCCCCTTCAGTTTCCCCAGGATCAATTTACCGGCGTGACCGTGCACGGTCGATGTCACGAAACCCGGGATGTCTCCGTAAGGGAGCAACAGGGGGCTTTGGACCCCTTCCGCCAACCGGCCGAGGCCGGATCCCAGAACAACCGCCGTCTCCGGCCTCTCGGACGTGCGCGCCTTGAGGAACGCGACGGCCTCTTGAATCATCTGTGGTGTTGGTATCATGGTTTTTGGAGTTCAGTCATGAACCCTTTCCCCGCCGGAAGAGGCGGTAAGTTGAATGTCTGCAAAATAGTGGCTCCCACGTCGGAGAACGAGGATCGGGTCCCCAGATCGACCCCCTGGCGGCAACTCAGGCAGTATGCCAGCAGAGGGACATATTCCCGCGTGTGGTCCGTCGACACATCGCCCGGATCGTTGCCATGATCGGCCGTGATGAGGAGGAGGTCTTTCGGCGTCATGTTCCGGACGAGGGTCGGGAGCCAGGCGTCGAACTCCTCCAGCGCATGGGCATATCCTTTGGCGTCGTTGCGATGACCGTAGAGCATGTCGAAATCGACGAGGTTCACGAAGATCAGTCCGCGCCTCTTCAGGTTCTGCACCGCCGAGAGAGTATCCCTCATCCCCTCCTGGTTCCCGTGAGAATGGATCACGTCGGTGATCCCCTTGCCGGCGAAGATGTCCTCGATCTTGCCGATCCCGCAGACCATCAGTCCGTTGGATTTCAGACGGTCCAAGACCGTCTCCTGGAAAGGGACCACGGAGAAATCTTTCCGTCCGGGTGTCCGGGCATAAGCCCCGCTCTTCCCCTTGAACGGGCGGGCGATCACGCGGCCCACGGCGAAATCCCCCGTCAACAGTTCCCTGGCCTGCCGACAGATCTCATATTGTCCGTCCAACGGGATGATATCCTCGTGGCAGGCGATCTGGAAGACCGAGTCGGCCGAGGTATAGACGATGGGGGACCCGGTGCGGACGTGTTCATCCCCCAGTTCCTTGATGATCTCGGTGCCGGAGGCCGCCTTGTTCCCGATCGTCTTCCGTCCGATCTTCGCCTCGAAAGCGGCGATCAATTCCGACGGAAACCCCTGTGGAAATGTCGGGAACGCCTTCTGAAGGATGATCCCCATCATCTCCCAATGGCCCGTCGTGGTGTCTTTTCCGGCCGAGCGTTCCGCCATCCGTCCATAAGCCCCGCGTAAGGGAAGATGTTTGTATTCCGGGACCTTCAGGTCCACGATACGGCCGAGCCCCAGGGAGGCCATCGTCGGGACGTGGAGCCCGTTCATGGACTGGGCGATATGCCCCAGCGTGTCGGAACCACGGTCCCCATAGTCCGCCGCGTCCGGGAGTTCCCCGCACCCGACGGAATCGATCACGATCAGGATCACCCGGTCGAACTTTGTCGTCATCTCATTCCATCCTTCCCATCCGTCGTCCTCCCGCCGCGAAGACCCCCGGGAGAGTCCTATTCCTTTTTCCCGGCGGGGACCAGCGCGGGAACTTCTTCGTGTTTCCTGATCCGCGGGAGGATCACCTTGAACTCGGACCCCTTCCCGGATTCGGACTCCACCCAGATCCGACCGCCGTGCAACTCGACGATCGACCGGGAGATGGCCAGACCCAGACCGACTCCCCGGGACGTCCTGGTCAAGGACGAGTCCACCTGATAGAACTTTTCAAAAACTTTCTCATGCTCGGACTCTGCCAAACCGATCCCGCTGTCCTTCACGGAAACCATGACGTAGTCGCCGCAATCCTGGGCCGACAGGACCACCGTGCCCTTCTCCGGCGTGAACTTGATGGCGTTGGACAAAAGGTTGTCGATCACCTGACGGATCCGGTTGGGGTCGGCCTTGACCTCGGGTAACACGGTCGCCAGTTGGAGTTCCAGCTTGATCTCCTTCTCCTGGGCCGAGGGAAGATGGTCGCGGATGGAATGCTGGAGCGTCTCGTTCAACGACAGCGCGATCGGATAGATCTCGATCTTCCCGGCCTCGATGCGCGAGATATCCAGCAGGTCCGTGATCAGCAGGGTCAAACGGTCGATGGACTGATTGGCGATCCGGAGGAACCGTTCCTGTTGCTGGTTCAGGGGACCCGCGTCGTTGTTCAACACGACCGTCACGAATCCCTTGATGGCGGTAATCGGGGTCCGCAGTTCGTGGCTGACCATGGAGATGAACTCCGTTTTCACCCGGTTCAACCGCTGCAACTCTCTGACGTTCTCCTGTATCTTCTGATAGAGTTTGGCGTTCTGCACGATGACAGCCGCCTGATCGGCGATCAAGGAGGCCAACCGCGTGTGTTCCGGGACGAAACGCCGCGGCTGGGAATGGCCGATCCTCATGACCCCGATGCACTTCTTATCCAATTTGAGCGGCATGACCAGCAGGGAACGGATCTTCCACAGATTGGCGTAATGGAGGTAGACATGGTCGTCCTGTTGGACGTCCGGACTCATATAGGGTTCACCGGTGCGGAACACCCGGGCGCTGGAATAATGAGGGTGGTCCACGCTCACCCGGTAGAGGAGGGCCGGGTTATCCGTCGGCAGACCGAACGCTCCGTGCTGGGTCACCAGTTCGTTGGTCACGTCGTCCCAGAGCAAGAAGGCGCAGACCTCGGCCCCGAGCGATTCCGCCGTGATCTTGGCGATCTTCGAGAGGGTCGGCCCCAATTTCGGTTCCGCCGTGATGGACGTGGCGACTTTCTGAAGAGTGACCTGGTCTCCCATGTGACGTTCGCGCTCCTCGCGGAGCTGGAGGTTCCGGACGATCTCGGAGACGTTCTGAGTGAAGAGGGAAAGGATCCGCACGTCTTCATCCGTGAAACTGCCGAAGACTTTGTTGGCCGCCGCGAAGAGTCCCATCAACTGGCCGCCCGTCCGAAGAGGCGTCAACAGGACCGTCTTGAGGTTCTGCCCGGGAAAGAGCCGTTGGACCTCTTCGTAAGAAAGGATCACGCTGTTCCCCCCCAGGAGGGTCTGCTTCTTATCCTTCAGCATCTCCTCCGTGAGGAAGAATTCCTTGACCCGGGCCTCCTCCATCCCCAGGAACGGCATGGCCGGGGAGAACCGGGTGTTCTTCTCATCCCACAGGAGCACCCCGCTCTTCTCGATGTTCAACAGGTCGCCGATGTGTCCCTGGATCTTCTGGAGGGAGTCTTCGACCTTGGGGGACGTCGCCGCCACGACCGCCACGTCGTAGAGGGCCTTCAATTCCCGCACCCGTTGGATGAGCCGGATGTTGGTCTGCGTAAGTTCCTGTGTGGTGGCCGCCACTTCCCCTTCGAGACGCCGGTTGAACGCCTGCATCTCGCCGTACATCTGCGCGTTCTTGGTGGCCAGGGAGATGTATTCCATCAACGACGACATCATCCGGACCTGTTCGTCGTTGAAGAAACCCCTCTGTCTTGAGAAAGCGGTCATCACGCCGATGGTCTTGTCGTCGATCTGGAGAGGCAGATGCACGCACTCGGAAACGTCCAGGGACCGGGCCTCCTCGGCCGTGAGGAAATCGGAGACCGTCTTCAGGTCCTGGACCACCACCCATTGACGGCTGCTATAGCACCGGCCCACCGACGTCTTGGAAGCGAGGAGGCGCAGTCGCCGCACAAGCTCCAGCGGGAAATTACGAAAATCCTTGATCCGCAGGTAGCCATCCTCCCCCATCCACCACAAGACGCAGGGCTGCCGGTCCGAACGGCGCCAGACCAGGTCCAAGACCCTGTTGTAGATCTCCTGCAGTTCCAATTGGGAGGTCAGCATCTTGGAGGCGGAAAAAAGGGTCGAGAGATTCTCTTCGGCGGCCAGATATCGGTGGGCGATGTGCCGCAACTTGTGCATGATCATCCCGATGTCCGTCAACGACCGCCACCTCGAAAAACCCGTCATCGGCCGTTTATCATCCAACATCTCCTGGACACGCCGGACGACGAAGAACCAGGAGATGCCGTAGAGAATCCCGCTTGAGACGGCGCTCACCGCCAGGCCGAACACGATCCGATCCAGCAGGGTTCCCGCCGAGGAGACTCCGCGGACGACGCCGAACCATTTCCACAATCCGAGGGACACGAAATAACCGCCCCCCAGGGCGACCAGGACGGCGAGGTAGAAGGCCGAATGTATCTTCAAGAACCAAAAGAGCTTTTTCTTCACGTCCTCAACCCCTCCTTCCGGCTCACCAACGTGATATCCAGCGCCAGGTTCAGGTAACGGTAATCCTTCGACAATTCCTCCCACGGCACCAGCTGCATGGACAAGGAACGGGACTCCATGACCTCCAGCAACGACTGCGAAAATTCCTGTTCCGGCCATCCGCCGTTCGGAGGCGGGCCCAAAACGATGGCGATCCTCAGCCGGTTCTCAAGGCATTTTTCCACGAATACCTCCAGGGATGTGTCCCGCGAGGCCGCGTAGGCGTGCTCAAAAACGCCGTCGATATGGAACTTCAGCTTGTGTTTCTTGATCACGTCCTGAAAACGCTGTTGGATCTGATGGAGTTCGGGCTGGTGCCCATCCGGATAAAAATATCCGACCGGGATCCCTTTATCCAGATCCGGCGCGGCCGGAGCCTCCGCCTCGGGAGCGGGCGCCGGCGGAGCATCCAGGGAGAGGGCGTTGGGAGAAATGGCGATCTTCACGGAGGCGGCCGCGGGAGACAGTTCCACCGGAACCTCGACAGCCGGCGCGGGTTCCGCCGCCTTCGTGGTCACGACCAACTGGTCTTCTTCGTCCCAATCCTCGGGAGGAAGGAGTTCCCGCATGATGTCCTTCACCAGGGGCAGCGTGATCGTCTGTCCGTTGATCTGAGAATAGGCCTGCACCCGTTTCAGGAAACCTTCCAGTTCCCGGATGTTGGATTTCAGTTTTCCGGCGATGTAGAGGCGGATGTTCTCGTCCAATTTCAACCCCTGGAAAAAATGTTCCTTCTTGCGAAGGATGGCGACCCTCGATTCCAGGTTCGGCGATTTCACGTCGGCGGCCAAGCCCCATTCAAAACGGCTCCGGAGGCGATCGGCCAGCGTCGTCAGCATTTTGGGCGGACGGTCGGAGGTCATCACGATCTGTTTTCCGGATTGGTGGAGGACGTTGAAGAGATGGAAAAATTCCTCCTGGGTCGCCTCCGACGAAGCCAGGAATTGGACGTCATCGACCATCAAGAGGTCCAGGGACCGGGCGCTCTCCCGGAACACCTGCAGTTTTCCTCCCTGAAGGCATTCGATCACGTCCATCATGAACTGTTCGGCGGTGCCATAGAAGATCTTGATCTTCGGTTCCTTGAGGAGGACCCGATGCCCGATGGCCTGCATGAGGTGGGTCTTCCCCATCCCGACGGGACCGTAGATGAACAACGGGTTATAGGCCTTTCCCAGGTTATCCGCCACCGCCTGAGCGACCGCATGACAGAAACGGTTATGGGCGCCGACGACGAATTCCTCGAAGACATAGTGGGGGTCCAACGGGAGACCGTGGAGGAAAGAGCTGGTGTCCGCGGGATTGTTCGACATCATCACTCCTGGACCACGATCCGCGCGATCAATCCCAGACGCCAATAGGTCTTTCGGGCGTCCTCTCGGGAAAGGAAATGACAGGGGATGTCGTGAGACTTGCAGCGATCCATCGTCGGTTGAAGCCGGCCCTCGTCGCCGATGAAGAGGATCGAGTCCACGTCCCTCTCCCGGCAGGCCTCGATGAGGGAATCGGCAAACGGTTTATCCGTCCAACCGCACACATAGGAAAAGACGTGATGGAACACAAACGGCATCCGGCGGCTCTCGATCGTCTGAATGAAAATGCTCTGGATTTTCTCCACGCAATCCCTGAGATCGACCGGGACCACATAACCCAATCGGACCAGGGAGGCGCCGCGAGGGACGGTCGGCTCGGGCCCGTCGACCATGATCAGCGAATCGGTGGCCGCCGTCTCTTTCTCGAACGTGTCCCGCGTATTCTGCAACTGAACAGCCTCCGGAGGAGACTCGACCGCGGGAGGGGCCGGACGGAACAAGGGATCGGGGTCGTTCTTTTTGACGGGCTCCGCCTTTCTCTCGGGGGACGGAGCGGCGGGTTTGGGCGACGTCTCGTGCCGCTGGATGTCCAACGGTTCCTGTTTTTCCGCCGGACGATCGCCCACGACCACCGCCGCGTGGCTATCGGAACTTCTCGACATCTCCAGCAGTTCCTCCATCATCTGGGAGGAATGGCTGTCATCCCGCGAACTCTTCTCCAGCACGACAACAGGTTCTTCCGCCGAGACCCCGGACGCGGATGACATCCTGTCCATGGCCCGTTCAAAACCCTCGAAAGGGACCTCGTCCGTTGAGACCGCGGCGACAGGCTCGGGGACAGGCGCGGGAGCGGGTTCATCAGCGCCGGAAAGGACACGTTCCAAACGCGCCTTCTCATCGGAAGAAAGATTGTATACATAGACGGAAACCGTGAGGTCCCCTTGGATCACGGACCAAGGACTCCCCATCTTCCCTCCGAGGAAGGCGCGGACGGGCTCGAAGGATTCCGCCCCCCCCGATGCCGACAAGCGGTATCTCTCCTGGAATTGAGGGTGGGGATCCTGCTTAAGATCCCATTGGACTGATTTCATTTCTTCCGTCTCTCCATCATCAGTTCGACCATCAAATCGATGAAGATCACCTGAGTCCCCAGATCGGACTGCTCCACCAGATGGCAGTTGATGCTCTGCTGTTTGATCTGAGCCACGCAGTGATCCATGTATTCCGGCAGGATATCGGGCGGCAGAACAACGATCAGCGAGACCACCCCCGATGAACGCATCTCCTGAATCAGGTCCTCGGGAAGGATGGTCCCGATCTTCGCGGGTTTCGAAACGAGCACGTTCAGCGTGAACGGTTTCTTGGCCTTCGTCTTGCAGACCTCGACCAAGCGATTCAAAAATTTCTTGACCGGCTCCTCCGTTCCAGCCGGATAAAAGCAAGCGATCCGCATCTCGTCGGCTCCGGCGGGAGGAGGCTCGGGAGCAGACACCGGGGCGGCCGGCTTGGGGGATTCAACGGGTTTCACAGGAACCACCGGAGGCGGGACCGAAGTTTGAGCCGGCGTTGAAACCGGGGCCGGTTTCGGAGGTTCAGCGGGCTTCTCCGGAACGGCCGGAGGCGGGACCGCGGGCCTCCGTTCCTCCTGCTTCTTGACCGGCTGTTCGGGCGCGACCGTTTTGACGGGTTTAGTGGCCGGTGGTTTGGCCACGTCACGGACGATCTGCATGGGCGGCGCGGGCGATTCGGCGGGTTTTTCCGGAACGGCCGGAGTCGGTTCCGGAGTTTGAACCGGTGTCGGCGACGGAGGAGGGGCCGGGGGAACGACCGGCACGGACGGCGGAATCGACGGAGCCGTTACCGTCGCCGCGGACTCCGCGATCGAGGCCTCCTTCTTCTGAATCTGCTCCATCTTCAGAGCCACCCGCGCCTGTTCTTCTTCCGTCAAATCCTTGAACTCTTCAAGCACCAGCGACAATTCGGCCAGGACCCCCGACAAGTCCACCGGACCGGCGGAAACGGGTTCCGCCGCCGGACGGCTCACCAGGGCCCGCACGTCATCCTGCAAAGTCAGTCGGTCGGTCAAAGTGGCGCCCGTCACGATGACGACCCATTGATAGACGGGATCGCTCAATTCCCGGACGTCCTGGCAGATACCGGGATGAGTTTGGGCGATCCGGTCGGCGTCGGCCCGGTCCCCCCTCAATTTCAGGAGATACCGGTCGGGTTGGGACGAAGGGACCAATTCCCAGCGTTCAAGCACGCGAGACCCCTCCTTCCACGCCGACCCCTTTCAGTTTCAACGTGAGGTCGTCCGGATTCGTGGAAGCGTCCAACGCTTCTTCTTCGGAGATCTTCTTCTCGGTGACAAGGCGGTAGAGATCCTGCTCGAACGTGTGCATGCCGTAATATTGTCCTTGGGCGATCGCCTTACCGATCTCGACCGTCTTCCCCTCCATGAACAGTTTCTTGACCAGGGACGTCATCAGCAGGATCTCCGTCGTCGGATAGAGCACGTTCCCTTCGACGCCTTGGACGAGCCGTTGGCAGACCACGCCCTTGAGCACATTGGCGATCCGCGTGCGGACGGAGACGGGGTTATGTTCCCCGAACGATTCCACCAACCGGTCCAGCGTCTGAGGGGCATCCATGGTATGGATGGTACCCAACACCAGATGCCCGGTCTCGGCGCCCATGATCCCCGCCTGAATGGCCTCCACGTCGCGCATCTCGCCGAGCACGATGACGTCAGGGTCCTGCCGCAGGACGTGCTTGAGCGCCTTGGCGAAGGAATCCGTGTCGGCGCCGATCTCCCGTTGGGCGATGGAAGACTTGGCGTCGGCGTGGTAATATTCGATGGGATCCTCGATGGTGACGATGTTGTAGGCGTTGTTCTTGTTGATGTGGTCGATCATCGAATTGAGAGTGGTCGTCTTCCCCGATCCCGTGATCCCCGCGATCAGGATGAGTCCGCGCGTGTTTTCACACAGTTTCTGGATCGTATCCGTCGGGAGGTTCAGGTCGCTGAACGGTTTGATGGACAGGGGGATGACCCGGAGGGAGAGGGCCACGGTCCCTTTCTGGCGATAGACGTTGAGACGGAACCGGGCCAGTCCGGGGACCTCGTAGGCCATGTCCATTTCGCGGTCCTTCTCGAACTTCTGCCGCTGGTCCTCGCTCATCAGGGTCTTGGCCAGTTCCTCGATGTGCGGACCCGTCATCTTGCTGAAACCGGACGAGACGAGCCGCCCGTGGAGCCGGATCATCGGGGGCGTCCCCGCCTTGAAATGGATATCGGAGATTCCCACCTTGATCATCGTCTGGAACAGCTGGTTCACGTCCATTGAGGCCATCGCATTCACTCCCTGATTATTTTGATACCCTTCATCAAAAGCCAATCCTCCGCCAACGGGGACAGTATCGCCGAACGGGGGATGCGGATCTCGCTCCGGTCCGTGCCGGCGAGCCTCCGGCGGACCTCGTGTTCCGAGAGGAACGGACGGCCCGAAGACAACGAGGTCCAGGGTTTATGATAGGGCTCGCGCACATGGAACCCCCACAACCCCTGACGGCCGGGGGACACCCGGTCTCCCCCGCCCCTCAGGACGTCCTCGAGGACGTCGACGATATCGTTTTCATCCAACATGGAAGAATCCACCGGCCCGGCCCTTCACGGGATCGGACCGATGCCCGTGGTTTTAGAAACTGCCCTCCACCTTCTTCACATATTTCTCAAGGTCGTCATGGGGCCGAGGGATCACGTGCACGGCGACCAGCTCGCCCACCTTCTGGGCGGCGGCGGCGCCGGCTTCGACGGCGGAACGCACCGCGCCCACTTCGCCGCGGCACATCGTCGTCACCAATCCGGACCCGATCTTCTCAAAACCGACCAGGCGGACCTTGGCCGCTTTGGCCATGGCGTCCGACGCCTCGATCATCCCCACCATTCCCCGCGTCTCGATCAAACCCAATGCTTCTCTCGTCTCAGACATTCGTCAATCCTCCTGTGGTCTCGTTCAATATTTTCCGCCGGACTTCTCCGCCTGTCCCGTGGAGATGGCCACCGACGCCGACGCGCCGATGCGCGTGGCTCCGGCTTCCACCATCTTCAAAGCCGTCTCCTGGTCCCGGATCCCTCCCGACGCCTTGACCCCCATCGTCGGGCCCACCATCTCCCGCATCAGCCGGATATCCTCGACGGTGGCGCCGCTGGGTCCGAAACCCGTCGATGTTTTGACGAAATCGGCTCCGGCTTGTTTGGACAGCTCGCACGCCTTGATCTTTTCGTCGCGCGTCAGATACGTCGTCTCCAGGATCACCTTCATGACCTTCCCTCGCGTGGCTTCGCGGACCGCCTTGATGTCGTCCAGCACCAACTGCAGGTTCCCCGATTTCAAAGCCCCCACGTTGATGACCATGTCGATCTCGTCGGCGCCGTTGGCGATGGCGTCCCGCGACTCGATGGCCTTCACCGTCGGAGTCGTGGATCCCAGAGGGAACCCCACCACCGTGCACACCTTCACGCCGCTCCCGCGCAACAACTGGGCGGACAAGGGCACATACGCCGGGTTCACGCACACCGACGCGAAACAGAAACGTCTCGCCTCCTCGCAGAGTTTTCCGACTTCCTCCTGCGTGGCGTTGGCCTTCAAGAGCGTGTGGTCGATCAGATGCGCCACGGCGTGGCACTTCTCCATCGGATGACAGACCCCGATCCGCTCGGCGCCCATCGTCTGAAGGGACAGACCGTCCATCTTCCCCAGCGGGTTGCAGTGGGGGCAATCGGCCGTGCCCGTGTGTTCCAACGTTGGGCCCGACGAGGACGGAAGAGAGGAAGGACAGGCGCCCCCCGACGGGGTCGCCCCGCGGGAGACATCGGCCGTCCGGGCGGCGAACGCGTCGGACTGGAACACCTTGCCGGCCGTGCCGACGGTGGTCTCCACGACCCGTTCATGCTTATCGACGACCGCCAGTCCCGAGCGCACGGAACCCGCCCGAGAATCGCCGCAGGCCCAGAGCACTTCGGAAGCCAGTTGGCGGGCGGTGGTGATCTTCATCCCGAGAGTCCGGAGCTGGTTCAGCATCTCCTCGACCCGGCGTCCCGCCGGAGTGCCGGGGGCCGGCTCGGCGAAATGCGCGCACCAGATGCCGTCGCGCGCCACCACGATGGGTTTTCCGGTCTGGAGGAAATAATAGGCCAGGATGGACGTCAACGAATCGGCCGAGAAAGAAGCCATCTTCGACAGACCGTTGATGGACAACGTGGCGAACACAAGGATGTCGTAACCCTTCGTCAGTTCCACGGCCGACGGCGTCTTGTCGCATACCAGGATGTCGGAGACGCCCGTGGCGGTCCGGATCCTGTCGGCGCCGAAAGACTTCGAGGCGCTCTGCGTCATGATCAGCGTGACCGAGTGCCGTTCCGCAATCGCCCGCAAGGAGGCGAACGCTTCCTCGGAATGGCGGTCCGTCCCCATCACCACCGCCAGTATCCGCGTTTTCACCGATGAACCTGAGAATTTCATGTTTGCCATATCAATGGTACCTGACCGTCTTTCCGGACGCCGTCACCGAATCCACCACACCGCAGACGATGGTTCGAATGGGCGCCTTCGTATTTTTTAAAATCTGTCGAGCGGAACTCCCCTCATCCATCACGAGGACCACGTCCCCGATCCCCGCTCCCATCTTCGCATCGAGGGCCAAGAGGGGGTCCCCCCACGCTTTCCGGGTGATGCCGTCCATGGGCTGAACCAGCAAAAGTTTGGCGGTCCCCATCTCCGGATGCCGTTGAGTGGCCCACACGTTCCCGATGACTTTCCCGATGAACATTCAGCGTCCCTCCGTTTTCGGAGAGAGGGCCGTGCCCTCGGGAAACGACGCGGCGTCCCACTGGAGGCCGTCGATGATCCCCAGCGCGGCGGCATCGATGGGCGGCACGTCCGGAAACGCCACCGCCGCCTCGCGCGAACTCACGTAGAAAACGAATTCTTCCGCACCGGCACCGCAGGCGTCCAACGCCACAAAGGGGTCGCCGTGGGGAGTCTTGTCCCATTTCATCGGTTGGAGGAGGAGCATCTTCTTCCCCTCCAACGTCTTGTATTTGCACGTGGCCACGACGTGGCCGATGACCTTGGCGGCCCTCATGGCTTATGATGCTTTCCGCAGCACAGGAACGACCGTTCGATCGCGGTGATCTTCCCGACGCGCCGTCGATGCCGGTCCGGGCCGAACGGCGTCTCGATCCAGAGCCGGATCAGCCTCTTCATCTGGACGAGCGTCAACATCCGGGATCCGAGGCAAAGGACGTTGGCCATGTTGTGTTCGGCGGCGGCGGCGGCCGTCTTCGAGTTCCAACAGACGGCCGCGCGGATCCCGGGGACCTTGTTGGCCGCAATGGCCATACCGATCCCCGTCCCGCAGATCAGGATGCCGCGGTCCGCCACACCCCGGCGGACGCGCTCGGTCACCTTCCGGGCGAAATCCGGATAGTCGCAAGATTCCTCGTCGTAACATCCCTCGTCGAGCACCTCGTGTCCCTCCCGGAGGAGGAACGGCATGAGGTCCCTCTTCTTCGAGTATCCCGCGTGATCCGATCCGATGGCCACTTTCATTTCAATAGGGCGCCTTTGAGTATTTTTTTTCGATATCCAAAATCTTCCCGAGCCGCCGGGTGTGCCGTCCTCCGCCGAAGGGAGTGACGAGCCAGGCCTTGACCGTCTCGAAGGCGGCCAGTTCCCCCAGCATCTTTCCACCGATGCAGAGGATGTTGGCGTCATCGTGTTCCATCGCACAGCGTCCGGTGAACTCGTTATAGGCGCAGACCGCGCGGATGCCCGCCACCTTGTTCGCCGCGATCACCATGCCCCCGCCGGTCCCGTCGATCAGGACCCCCCGCTCATACTGGTTCTTCTGCACCGCCTCCGACACCAGGAGCGCGATGTCCGGATAATCCACCGCATCGAGGGAGTAACAGCCGAAATCGGCGACGGCATGGCCCTGCGATTGAAGGAACTTCTTCAACTTTTCCTTCAGCTCGAATCCGCCGTGATCCGAACCGATGACCAGATTCATTGTTTTTCCTCCGCGGTCACAGCGTCCCGGTCAGGCTTCTCAGGAGCGCCTTATGGGCATAGGGGATCACCACCTGGGAGACCAGCATGCCGCTCTTCTGGATGGTGGCGGTTCCGGCGGCGATCGCCGAACGGACCGCGCCCACTTCGCCGGTCAGGACGACGAGTCCTTTCCCACCGCCCTGATGTCGCGCCTCGATGAGCGTGATGGCGGCGGCCTTGGCGGCCGCATCCGCCGCATAAATGGCCGAAGCGATCTCTTTCGTCTCAATGAGGCCGACCGCCTCGATCTCGGAGACCTTGACCCGGCCCCTCACCGCCTCGAGCAGCTGGGGGTGGATATTCTGGATGATGAAATGGTCGACCACGGCGCCGCCGGCCGTCTCGAGTCCCGCCTTCATGGACTGCTGGACGTCGGCCAGAACTCCCGCGATCATGATCAGATATTTCCCGCGGGCCACCACGGCGGTCATCAGCAGTTCCACGTCCGCCATCTTCATCATGGCGTCGCTGGCCAAAACCCCCTGGGCGATGGAATTCGTCTCCAAAAACCCGACGGATGGCTTCGTATTGGTTAAGTCGTTTGAATTCATATGTGATCTCCTCGTTTAGGCGATTCTGAAATAGTCGACCAGAGTGCAATGCAACGGCCGCGCGTAGTGCCGCGGCTTGGTGAGCCCGTCTCCCGTCGGCGTGCCGATCGTGAGGGTGGCATACCCTTCCCCCAGGCCCAACCCCATGAAGTTCGGTCCGTTCTTCACGAAAATGGAACACGCCATGGCCCGCGCCGCCTTGGTCATGCTGCCGACGTGCAGGGAATGGATGGAGGCGGTATGATGGTTGTCTCCCTCCGTCTGCAGAGCCAGTTCCACCGCCGCGTCGATATCCTTCACCTTGGTGACGGGAAAAAACGGCATCAACTGTTCGGTCCAGACCAGGGGATGGTCGTTCGGCACGACGCCCCAGATGAGATGGACGCTGTCGGGAAGGTTCAAACCGATGGCGCGGGCGATGACGGCGGCGTTCTTTCCGACGAACTCCCGGTTCAGTTTGGGTTCCTTGACCCCGGGACCGCCCTCCAAAATGACTTTTTTGGTCAGCTCGTCCATCTGGGCCGGCGTCAGTTCATGGGCGCGGGAATCTTCGCGCATCCCCGCCAGGAAACGGTGCCAGGCCGCTTCGGTCACGATGGCCTGCTTTTCCGCCGTGCAGAGGACCCCGTTATCGAAACTGGCGCCCGATATGATGTCCGACGCGCACTTGGGGAATTCGGCGTGTTCGTCCACGATGGCCGGCGGATTGCCGGGACCGGCGCAGATCAGTTTCTGCGGTTTGCCGACGCTCATGGCCAGCTTCACGATGGCCGGACCGCCGGTCACCACCGTGCACCGGATGCGCGGATGGCCGAGGAGGGACTTGGTCCCTTCCTGAGAGACCGGCTCGAACGTCGTGATGAGCCCGGCCGGTCCGCCCGCGGACTTGATGGCTTCGTTCAAAATTCGGATGGCTTCCTGGGAACATTTTTTGGCGGCCGGGTGCGGCGCGAAGGTGACCCCGTTCCCCGCCGAGAGGATGGCGATGGCGTTATTGATGACGGTCGAGGTCGGGTTCGTCGACGGGATGACGGCGGCGACCACGCCGAACGGCGCGTATTCCACCAGGGTGAGCCCTTTGTCTCCCGTGTAGGCGGAGACAGGCTGGAGGTCTTCGACCCCGGGCGTCTTCAACGCCGCGATCGTGTTCTTGGTGACCTTGTGTTCATAACGGCCCATGCCGGTCTCTTCGCGGGCCATGCGGGCCAGGGACTCGGCGTTCTTGACGGCCGCCTGGCGCATCGCCTCGATGATCTTCCGGCGCGCCTCCAGTCCCAGGTCCTGATACGCCTTCTGGGCCCGCTCCGCCACCTCCACCGCCGTGTTCATCGACGGGAAGACGACGCCGGACCCTCCCGCCATGATGGGAGACGAGGGGGCCTGAGCCCCGGCACCGATCGAAACGCCTTTCGATTCGAGACGGCGCAGGATCTCCTGCACCAACGTCTGAATATCCTGTTCTCTCAATTCCATAACGATCAAACCCCCTCCGCTGTCATCCCCTCACGCCCCCGGACCGCGTGATGAGACGGCGCGCTTCGTCCGAGACGGATCAGGACTGGTATCCGTCGGCCGACTTGAGAAATACGACTTTTCCGTCCTTTTCGACGGTGTCCACCACGGCAAAGATGGTGCAATCCACCGGGTTCCCCTCGGTGCGTTGGGTCTGACGGGCGCTGGATCCCTGGACGATCAAGACCAGTTCTCCCTCCCCCGCCCCCACCACATCGATGCCCACCAGGGCGGAACCCTTAGGATTGTTCTCCAGGTCCACCGGCTGGACCAACAACAGTTTGGTCCCGACCAGCTTCTCTTCCTTGCGCGTGCAGACCACGGTGCCCGTGACCCGAGCGAATAGCATAGAGACTCCTTTCGGAGCTAAAGTTGTGTAGACAGACCCTTTGGCTCTTATTTTTTTCGGTTCAACGTCTCCGGAAGCGAGATGGGCATCTTCCCCTCGAGATCCAGGTGCGGCTGAGGGATCACATGCACGGCCACCAATTCCCCGACTTTCTGGGCCGAGGCCGCTCCCGCGTCGCAGGCCGCCCGGCAGGCCGCCACTTCGCCGCGAAAAAGGACCGTCACCAGACCGCTGCCGATCTTCTCCCAGCCGACCATCTTCACATTGGCGGCTTTGACGGCCGCATCCGCCGCTTCGATCAACGACACCAACCCACGCGTTTCAATCATTCCCAGTGCATCCATTCCATTGTCCTCCTGTTTTATTGGCGAGTCGCCTTGATATTCTTACAGCATCACGGCCGAGTCGCCGTTCTTGATTCCGGCGGCGTTGGCCTCGTCGGTATCCAGATGACATTCGAGCTTCATGTCCTCCCGGACCCGGCATAGTATCGTGAAAATCGTCTCCTTGGGTGTCCCCGCTCCCAGCTTGATGCGGACCGTCTCCATGTTCTTCACTCCGAAATCCTTGGCCTCGTCGGGATGGAAATGGATGTGGCGCTGGGCCACGATGGCCCCTTCGGGAAGGTCGACGGAACCTTGCGGACCCACGATGGTGATGGGCGCCGACCCCTTGAGGTTGCCCGAATCCCGCACCGGCGGACGGACGCCCAGAGTGAAGGTGTCCGTCGTCGACAGTTCCACCTGGGTATACGGGCGGAGCGGGCCGATCATGCGGACGTTCTCGAGGGTGCCCTTGGTGCCGCGCACGGTGACCGTCTCTTCGCAGGCGAACTGTCCCGGCTGGAGAAGGTCCTTCTTCTTCGTCGGCTTCTTGCCGGCCCCGTAGAGTTTTTCGAAGACCTCCTGGGTGCAATGGAAATGACGGTTCGAGACGTTGACGACGATCGGCTTCTTGGAACGGTCCGCCCTCTGCATCAGTTTCTCCACCACGAGCCGGCCTTTGTCCTCGATCCCCATGACCGCGCTCAGGCCTTGACGAACTTCACGATGCGCGTGAAGGAATTGACGTCCAGGCTGGCGCCGCCCACCAATCCGCCGTCGATGTCGGGCTGGGCCATCAGGGTGTCGATGTTGTCCGCCTTGACGGACCCGCCGTAGAGGATCCGGACGGAGTTCGCGATCGCGTCCCCGTAGATACGGGCCATCAGCCCGCGGATGAAAAAGTGCACTTCCTGGGCCTGGGCCGGGGTGGCCGTCTTGCCCGTCCCGATGGCCCACACGGGCTCATAGGCGATGATGACGCCGGTCGCCTGGGCCGGGGACAACCCGCTGACCCCTCCCTTGATCTGTTTTTCGATCACCTGGAACGTGCGGCCCTCTTCCCGCTCCTTCAGGAGTTCCCCCACGCAGACGATGGGGATCAGCTTCTTATCCAACGCCAGTTGGAGTTTCTTGTGGACCAACTCGTCCGTCTCGCCGTAATATTGGCGCCGCTCGGAATGTCCCAAGATGACATACTGACACCCGACGTCGGTGAGCATGCCCGGCGCCACTTCACCGGTGTAAGCCCCGTCGGTATGGTCGTTCATGTTCTGCGCCCCCAACGAGATCGAGGTCCCTTTCAGGACTTCCGACACGATCGCCAGCGACGTGAAAGGAGGACAGACCACGATGTCCCGGTCCGACACCCCCGCCAAAGACGCGCTCAGCTTCTTGACCAAATCCACGGATTCGGCCACCGTTTTGTTCATCTTCCAATTTCCGGCCATCACAGGTTTTCTCATATGATTCGACGTTCTCCTTTATAGTGTTTTCAGCGGGATAGGAACAACAGCGAGGACGAAATGTCCTCATTTTGTCTCTTCAGGTATTCTCTGGCAGTCATTTTCCCTCGATTGAGCTCTCTCCGCAGACCAAGGATGTTCTCAAAGGAAATGCGGGTTTTATTTTAAGAAATATGGGAGGCAAGGGCAAGCGGTTTTGTAACTAGTTAAGTAACAATATCCAAGAGACACATTCTCAGGGAAGTCTGGATGACAATGACTGCGAGCCTCCCGGCCGTATCACTCGTAGCGGAGAGCTTCGATAGGAGAAAGGAGGGAGGCCTTGCGGGCCGGCCAGAATCCGAAGACGATGCCGACGCTGGATGAGAAAACGAAAGCCAGAAGGACGGACGACGGGGACACCACCGTGGACCACCCCGCCAGTTTGGAGATGATCAACGACACGACCGCCCCCAACAGGATCCCCGAAATACCTCCGAGAGTGGAAAGCACCGACGATTCCAGGAGGAACTGGGAGAGGATGGCGCGTCGCGTGGCCCCGACGGCCTTGCGCAATCCGATCTCGCGGGTCCGTTCGCTGACCGAGACCAACATGATGTTCATGATCCCGATCCCGCCGACGAGGAGCGAAATGGCCGCCACGATCCCGAGCAGAAGGGTGAACGTCTTGGTGGTGCTGGTCAAGGCCGCCTGCATCTCGGCCATGTTCCGGATCTCGAAATCGTCATCCTTGTATTCGGGCAGACGGTGCCGTTTCCTCATGAGGCGGGTGATATCCTGGGTCACCTCATCCATGCCGGCGGGGCCGTCGCACTCGATCGATATCCGGTTGACGTATTCTTTGCCGAGGATCCGTTTCATGGCGGTGCGCAACGGGACGATCACCGCGTCATCCTGATCGCGGAAACCGCCCGATCCCTTGAGCGGAAGGATCCCGATGACTCGGTAATTCACCCGGTTGACCTTCACGACCTTGCCGACCGGATTCTCTGTCCCGAAAAGGTTCTTGACGACGGTCTGCCCCAGGAGGATGACCCGCGATTGAAGCTCGTTCTCTTTTTCCGTGAAGAAACGCCCGTAATAGGGCTGAGAGGCGCGCATCGGCGCGTAGGCGGGTGTGGCCCCCGTCAGTTCCGTGTTGGTGTTCTTGTCGGAATAGACCACCTGGACGGAACCGCTCACGTTGGCGTCCACGCGCAAAATATGGCTGTTCACCTGGGAGATGGCCTTCATATCGTCGAGTGTCAAACGGTTGACGCTGCCTCCCTCCCCATGGACCCCGCCGACCGTGTGCCGTCCGGGGGAGAGCATGAGGAGGTTGGATCCCAGACTCGCCAGCCGGGTCTCGATCGCCTTCTGGGCGCCGGTCCCGACGGCCAACATGGCGATCACCGACGACACGCCGATCAGTATCCCCAACATGGAAAGAGCGCTTCGTACCTTGTTGCTGGCCAGTGCCCGGAGGGCCGAAGTCCCGTATTCAAACCCCGCGGTCAATCGATTCTTCAACCGCACCGGAAAGGGCAGTGTCACCGTCACAGAACGGGCGGTTCTCATCACGGGACGAAAATCATCACGTTGCGCTTTCGTGTTCTCATTCCGCGCCGAGGAGGAATCACGGGTCTCATCGGAGACCACCACGCCGTCTTTGAGCCGGATGATCCGCCGGGCATAAGCCGCGATGTCCGGCTCGTGGGTCACCATCACCACCGTAATCCCGCTGCGGTTCAGATCGACCAGTTGCGAAAGGATCCCCTCGGCCTGGTCCGACGCCAGGTTCCCCGTCGGCTCGTCGGCAAACAAGAGCCGCGGCCGGTTCACCAGCGCGCGGGCGATGGCCACCCGCTGCTGTTGTCCGCCGGAGAGTTGGTTCGGTTTGTGCTCCATCCGGTCGGAGAGCCCCACATCCCCCAGGAGATCCCTGGCCCGGGACTCCCGGTCCGTGGCCCCCGAATAGATCATGGGAAGGATCACGTTATCCAACGCGCTCGTGCGGGGAAGGAGGTTGAACATCTGAAAGATGAAACCGATGGTCTTGGAACGGAACGCCGCTCCCTGATCGTCGGAAAGGCGGGAGACGTCCTGTCCTAACAACCGGTAGGTCCCGCTCGTGGGGCGGTCCAACAGACCGAGGATCTGCATGAGGGTGGATTTTCCGGAGCCCGACGGCCCCATGATGGCGACGAATTCCCCTTCGTCGATTCGGAGGGTTATGTTCTTGAGGACCTGCAGTTCATCGCCACCGGAAAAATAGGCCTTCGTGATCTTTTCCAGCTCGATCAGGGACATTACTGACTCCGATTACCACCGTTGGTCTTGGTCCGTTTCGCACCGGTGTTCGAAGAGGATTTCTTTGCGCCGGGAGGAAATCCGAACGGACTGTTGGCCACGGATTTCTGCGACTGGGACACGTATTTCTGTCCCGTGATGACCACCGAATCCGCCGCGGTGAGACCGGAGACGATCTCCACGTTCTCCCCGGACTCCAGTCCCGTTTGAACCACCGTCGGAACCGGCCGGCCTTGAGGCCCCCGGAGCAAGACCTGCTTTTCTCCGGACTGATTCTCGCTCACCGCCATATAGGGCACCAGCAACGCTTTCTCTTTCCGGTCCACGATCAATTTCACGTTCGCGGTCATCTGCGACCTGAAGAAACCCGGGACGCGCTGGGGAGCCACTTTCACGTCATAGGTGATGACGTTGGAGACGTTCTTCCCCTCGTGCAATATATTGAACACTCGTCCATCGACGGTATGGGACGGATATGCATCCAGCGTGATGGTGGCCGGCATGCCCACCTTCACCCGTCCGATATCCACCTCGTCCACCTGGACCACCACGATGAGCCTGTCGGAAAGGACGAACAAGGTGGTCCCCAGAGAGACGGTCTGCCCGACCACCACGTCGCGCACGATGACGGTCCCCGACAACGGCGCGATCACCGGTGTGGGTTTGTAGGTGTCTTGCATCTTCTGAAGTTCTTCAGGGCCCATGGAGCGCGCCGCGTCAAGGATGGCGGCCCGGTCCGTGGAACTCATCCAGGCCAAAATATCCCCCTCTTTGACCACAGCTCCTTCATCCACGAGCAGTTTCTCGATCCGGCCTGCGATCGGAGGACTGACCTCCACCCTGTTCAAGGGAGACACCTCCCCCGTCGTTTCCACCACGTCTTCGATGGACCCTTCCTGCACGGGAATGACGCTGGTCACCTGCGCCCGTTTCTTCGCCTGGTTCCGCCGCTGGACCCAATAATAAGCCCCCCCGCCGATCAATAAAACCGCCAACAACCCGATCATCGCCTTTTTCATACCGATCACTCCTCCAATCCGCTGCCCAAAGCCTTATACCACGCCGCTTCAGCGATGGCGGCATTCTGTCTGGATTGAATCACACTGCGTTCATAACTGACGAGTTCCGCCACGACCAGCTCCCATTCCTCGAAGGACATCAGCCCGCTGGAATAACGGACCAACGCCTCGCTGTTCCTCTGCCGGGCGGCTTCTAAAAATTGTTGTTGCACGTGGACTTGATCGATCTTCCCCGCCAGATCCGCCCAGCTCGATTCCAATTCGCTCCGGATCTGATAGCGTTTGGCGCGCAGATTCTCTTCCGCCTTTTCCGCGTCGCGTTTGGCGGCCGAGACCGCGTGATAGGTCGCCGTGGGGCCGCCGCCGAAGAGAGGAAGACTCAGAACCCCGGAGACGTTCCAGTGATAATTGTCGGACGGAAAATAACTCCGGTCGGAGGTGCTCCTCGAATAGCTGGCCGAGAGGGTCGGCCACAGGTCGCTCCGGGCCTCGCTCAGACTCTCCTTGGCCAAAGACCGCGACGCCTCCAGGGAATCGATCTGCGGATGACGGCCGACCAAAGAATCGGGATCCGAAAAAACAGGCAGGACGGGAACGCCCAATGTGCCCGTCACGGCGACGGCCGCGAAATCCCCCTGCCCCAGTTGGCGGTTGAGCACCTGCTGGTTCGCCCTCAAGGATCGACGGGCCTGGGCGAGACTGGCTTCCGCCTGGGCCAATTCCGCCTTGGCTTTCAGCATGTTCCCCTTCGATTCCCGGCCGGACTCATATTTCAAGGAGACCGTCCGCGCGTTAGAGCGCCGGATCTCACAGATCTTTTCCGAGACCACCACTTCTTCCTGGGTGGTCAGGAGGTCGGCGAACGCTTTCCGGAGACTGTAGCGGAGTTCGGAGGACTGGATCCGAAGCGCGGCGGAAGATTGTTTGACACTGATGGAGGCCTTGGATATGGTGGAATAATTCTTCAGGTTGAGGAGGTCCAGCCGCACGCTCCCCTGCGCTTGCCAGCGGGAAGCGCCGGTGCTGTTATCGCTGTTCGAATAACTGTTCGACAACGTCACCTGAGGCAAAACATTGTTCAGGCTCCCCCGGTAACGGGACTGTTGACCCTCCAGGGATTTCCGGGCCGAGATCAGGTCCGGGTTCTGCCGCTCCGCCCGGCGAACGCAGTCTTCCCAGGTCAACGGGACGGCGGATTCCTCGGCGCGCTGTTCCGAGGGGGACAGCGCGGGGGAAGCGACCGCCAGACAAAGGATGAAAAGCCTTCTCAAAGGTGTCATGGTCCGGGGGGCCGAGGCCCTCTCTTCCTGAAACGTTTCTCCATCCGCAACTCGATCCGGTCGAACTTCTCCCGTTGTTCGGGCGTCAGGATCTTCTTGATCTCCGCCTGGGTCGAAGCGCGGATCTCTTCGAACTTCGGTCGGGATTCCGCCATCAACGTATCCACTTTCACGCGGCTGGCCTCCATGATGGACACCACCTGTTGTTTTTGTTCGGGCGTCAATTTCAACTGGCGACTCAACCGGTTGACCATATGATTGAAATGTTTCTTTCCGGGTTCCCCCATGGGTTTGGGAGGGAAACGATGCCTCAGTCCGCCGACCACCGCCCCCAGGATGACTCCGATGGCGAGAGCCACCACCACCTGCTTCCATTCTATCTTCATAGTTCCTCCCATGAATAACCCAACAGCTTATCCACCCTCATGTTCTCATCGCTGACCGAAAAACCCGACGCGATGGTCTCGTCCTGTCCGGACAGAAGGATCGTGTCCGTGAGGGGCACCGACTCATTCTCGCGGGCCGGCATCACGAACAGAACGATCACCGCCGCCGCCGACGCCAACGCCGGGATCCACCAGCCGTTCCGCTGGTACCACCGGGGAATGAACTCTCGTTCATCCGACCGGGGGATCCTCGCCATGACCCGCTTCACGAACAGGTCGGCATCCACGGGACGATCCGGCTGGGACCGGGACAACAGGGTGGAGAGTTCCTTCCACCTCCGAAGTTCTTCCCGGCAATCGGAACATTCCGACAGATGGGCTTCGACCGCCGGAAGGTCCGCCGGTGACAGCTCATGGTCGTGATAAAGATGGATCTTCTCTTTCAGTTCCTCGTGGGTCATGGTCATCCTCTCACCTCTTTAGACGTATTGGGGCGTTCAAAAGTGTCGCGACCGTTCGATCAGGGCTTCCCGCGCCCGGCGGAGACGCGCTTTGACCGCGTCCAGGGTGATACCCAACGTTTCGGCGATCTGGAGGTAATCCATCCCTTGGGTCTCCCTCAGCAGGAGCACGATCCGGTGGTCCTCCGACAGTCCGGCCAACAACCGCCTCACCAGATCGGCATTCTCCAGGTCCGGGCGTTGGGGTTCATGGAACGGAGTCCCGAGGGCATCCCCTTGTCGATCCACCAGGGCCTCCAAAGATTCGGAACGCCGGACCGAGGCCCTCCTTTGGAATTCGCGGCACGTGTTGTAGGCGATGCGGTAGATCCAGGTGGAGAACGCGGATTGATCCTTGAACTCCGGCAGGGCCTTGAACGCTTTCAGAAAGGATTCCTGGGCGGCATCTTCCGCGTCGGTGGGGTGGTTCAGGAGGGCCCGGCAGAGGCCGATCACGCGCGCCTGGTGACGGCGGACCAGCTCGGCATAGAGGCCGGTCTCCCCGGACCGGACCTTTTCGATGATCTCTTTATCGTCGATGATGAATGTCCTTTTCGGGTGAAGCGGTTCGGAAGGGATCCGGCTCAGGAGACGGACCACAGGGACACACAGTTGCGCCCCTTGGATTTGGCCCGATAGAGGGCCTGATCGGCCCTCTCGATCAAAACGTTGGATTCCAGACTCGCCTCGTCGGTTTTCAGTTCCGCGGCGCCGAAGGAGGCCGTCAAAGAATAATTTTTCCCGTCCACGACCAACGGCGTCTTCTCGATTCTGGAGCGCAAGCGTTCCGTCACGAGATGTCCGTCTTTCAAGACGGTCTCCAACAGGATCACGCCGAACTCCTCGCCGCCGCACCGGCCCACGATATCGACGGAACGGGTGTTATCCCGCAAAATCTTGGCCAGATGACGGAGGGCGCGGTCCCCCATCGGGTGACCGTGGGTGTCGTTGAACTTCTTGAAGAAATCCAGGTCCATCATCACCAGCACCAGCGGGGCCTTATAGCGGCGGGCCCGATTCATCTCCTCCTTCAGCCGTATCCGGAAGACCTGTTGATTGACCAAACCGGTCAGACCGTCGGTGATGGAAGCCGAATAAAAACGGACGTTGGCCAGGGCGACGGCCGCGAAATGGGTCAGCACCGAGAGGAACGCCTCGTCCTGCGAACGGAACGGCTCTCCGGTCTTCTTCTTGTCCAGATTGATGACGCCCAGCACCTCTCCCCGATAGATGATCGGCAGGACGAGCATGGATTCCTTCGGCCGCGGGAGTTTCGGGTCGTTGAAAAAATCCAGGTAGAGGTCCTTGTCCCCGGCGACATCCTCCACCAACACCGATTTCCCGGTACGCGCCACGTAACCGGCGATCCCCTCGCCGATCCTCGGTTTGACCATGGCCCGGGCGCGGTCGGACACTCCGATGGAGGCGCGGATCTCGAGGAATTCCCCCGACTCGTCCACCAACATCAGCGACCCCTTTTCGACACCGGCCACATCCGCGAAGACCCGCATGATCTTCTGGAGCAACCGTTCGGCGTCGAAGATGCTCACCATATCCGTCGACAACTGGCTCAGCCGCTGAAACCACTCTTCCGGCCGGCCGGCCGGTTCGGTCAGATCCGGTCTCGGAAGGGAGGTCGGCTTCCTTTTATCGATCGGGAGGACCCGGTCCGGCGTCATAATCCGAGCGCCTCCTTCATCAATCCGAACAACTCCGTGTTGTCGTGCCACCCGTTGGCCTTCTCCGTGCCGGGCCCCACGCCGATCAGGAACACGGGGCTTCCGGTATGGGCCCGGCTCACGAAACTGATGTTGCTCATGTTCTTCAAATCGTCCAAGGTCGGAATGCCTCCCTGATTATATTCGGCCTCCGTCAGAGCGACACCGCCCGTGTCGTGGTCGGCGGTGATGAAGAGGATCGTGTCGGGATTCTTCTCCTGGAAGGACAGGGCCCAACCGACCGTCTCGTCGAATTCGAGGAATTCGTCTTTGAGGCGCGAGGCCGCGTTGGAATGGGCCGCGTGGTCGATCCGACCTCCCTCGACCAGGAGAAAAAAACCGTCGGGGTCCTGATCCAACTTCCCCACGGCGGCTTCCGTCATCTCCGTCAGCGTGGGGATTTCCGCCGTCCGTTCGTCGCGGAATGGGATCTCTTTGTCGGCAAAAACGCCGATCCACAGGGGTTTCCCGTCCTTTTCGGAGGACAGGAGCATTGAACGGCTCGTCAGGACCCAATATCCGGATTGCCGTGCGTGAGACAGGTCATAGTCCTTGGCGCCACCGCCCAGCAAGACCGTCACCTTCTTTTCGATCTGCTGGAGACCGATCTCGAACTTATCGGCGCGGCTCATCACGTGGGACGAGAACGCGGCGGGCGTCGCATCCGCCAATCGGCACGTGGTGACGAGCCCCGACGACATCCCCTTCTTCTGAGCCATTTCCAGGATGCTCGGGTGCGATTTCCCGTCGGGATCCACGCCCAGGGACCCGTTGTTGGTCTTGACCCCGCAGGCGTACGCCGTGGCCGAGGCCGCCGAATCCGTCACCAGACTGTTGGCCGACCGGGTGGCGATATAACCGCATCGTCCCCGCCTCATGGCCTTTTGGATGGAGAGCTCCGGTTTCTTCAACACCAATTCGCTGTAGACCTGACCCAACCCGACCACCGCCGGGCCCATGCCGTCCCCGATCAGGAGGATCAACCGGCGCGAGCGATCCGCCGCCGAAGCGTCCGACAAGGACATCAGGAAAAGAAATCCGATCAAAAAACGGGGGATCATCCTCATGCGGGGAAACCTCTCTCTCGGGATCACATCAACAACTTTCCGACCAACACGGCCAACAATATCCAGAAGGCCGCGAACAGGAAACGCGGGATACGCTTTCGGGCGGACGACGGCGGCGTGAAACGCCGACGGTCCTCCTCCCTCATGAAACTGCTGCAGACCGGACAATAGTCTCCGGGGCTGGGCGTCTGGTGTCCGCAGTGCGGGCAGGAACGGAGACTCCGCCTCACGCGGGAGCGGACAACATCTGCTGCACCTTGTGCAAGACCCGGTCGATCTCGAACGGTTTGGCGATATAACCGCTGGCTCCCAGCATCTCGGCCCGTTCGACGTCGCTGATCAGATCCCGCTGAGTGCACATCAACACCGGCAGTTTGCGCGTGGCTTCGGTCGCCCGGATGGACGACAACACGCCCCACCCGTCCAACTGCGGCATATTGACGTCCAAGATCACGAGGTTCGGCTGGAACGACTGGACCTCCCTCAATCCCTCCACGCCGTTGTAGGCCGCGCGGACCGTGTAACCAGCCCCCGTCAGAACCACCATCAGGAGGTCGGCGATATTGTGTTCGTCGTCGACCACCAATATTTTCTTATTGCTCATGTATAAGCCCCCTCTGTTTTAGAAACGGTCCCCGGTTTGGCGGCCCCACGGGCCTCCGGACCGGGATTCAGACCGGCTGCCGGCGATAATTCCACAGGCGCGTCCATCGGCAACCGGACAAAAAATTCGCTTCCCTTCCCGACGGTGGATTCCACCCATATTTTCCCGCCGTGGGCCTCCACCGCCAGCTTGCAGAACGTGAGGCCCAATCCGGTCCCGACCCGAAGCTTCTGCTTCTTCCCCTCGGCCTGGCCGAACTTCTCGAAGATCTTCTCCAAATATTCTTTCGATATCCCCTCGCCGTTGTCCCACACGCTCAGGATCACGGCGGAGGAATCCGGCTCCATCCTCGCCCGGAGGGAAATCTCCGCCCCCGTGGGCGTGTGTTTCAGCGCGTTCTGAAGGAGGTTCGTCATCACGCGATAGATCAGGTCCCGGTCCGCGCGGATCGTCGGAAGACTCCGGGGGATCTCGACGCTCACCATCTTCTTTTCCCGACGGATGTTCGCCTCCAGATCGTCCACGCACTCGGCGGCCAACTCCAGGATGGAGAAGGCCTCCCGGCGCACCTCGAGCCGCCCTTCCTCCATCTTGGCCATGTCCAGCAGGTTCTGGATGAGCCGCAGGAGGTCCTTGCCGGACTTCGACGCCAAGGACAACATCTTCTTCTGTTCCGGCGTCACGGCCCCGATGGCCTCGGAAGACACGTAGTCGATGCAACCCAGAACCCCCGACAGCGGGCTCTTCAGGTCATGGACGATCATGTGCGTCAGATCCCGCTGGGACATGGACAGGCTCTCCAGCGATTCCGCCATTTTATTAAATTCGTCGGCCAAAGTCTGAAGTTCATCGCTCATGTTCGCGACGATCCGGTGTTTCAGATCCCCGGTACCGATCTTCTGGACTCCGTCCTGCAACTGCCTGAGCGGTTCCAGAATATGCCGTACCAACGACGCGCCGAAGAACCAGATCAACCCCCCCACCATCAGGGCGATCAGCACGGACCGATTCCTCATCTTCCGGACAGGTCCCAAGGCCTCCTTGAGAGGCCGGGCGACGATGATGCCCCATCCCAAACCCGGAATGCGGTGATGGATCATGACCATCCGCTCCCCCTCGTCACCCTCGTGCGTATGGAATTTTCCCGTGGGGAGTCCCAACTCCTCGGATTGTCCTTCCAGAAATTCCTTCACCACCGTCCGGTCGGCCCACTTCTCGTGGGCGAAAACACGGTCCCGGACAGGATGGGCCAGCAAATTCCCCTTGGGATCGACCACTGCGGCGAATCCCTTCTCTCCCACCGAGGCATCGTCCACCAACTCCCAGACCTTTTCCAGCGAGACGCGCGCCAGGAGCACCGCCCCACGCGACTGTTTCCCTCGAGGAGGGCGCGCAGATCCGGCGGAAGACTGCTTCATATTCCCGAGGAATTCCTCGGGGTTCGACTCGTCCCCGACGAACGACGGATTGGACGGCACCGAGATGAACATCTGCGGGCCTTGATCCCGGCTGGCAAAAAAGACGGGACCGACGTAGGACATCCGCCGAAGGCCCGGACTACGGAATTCCTCGCGGCGGGAACGGTTCACATAGTTGGTGGCGCGAAAGAGTTTGGTCCCCCGGCGCACGATCTTCACGATCTCCATCCCGTCCGACCCCAGGACGGAACATTCCATCAGATAGGGGTAGCCCTTCATGAAATCCACCAGGATCGCCCCCTGGGCGGCGGGAGCCGCCGCGATGAAATCCCGCTGTCGGACGATGGTCAGCAGAAGCGTCTTGACGTTCCCCACATGTCCCACGATGCGGTCTCCGATCCGACGGGCCACCTCCTGTTGCTGTTCGACGGAGATGTTCAAGAGGGACCGACGGCTGATGATCGTCAGGACCCCCGCCGTCAGGATCATCGGGATGATTCCGGAGAGGATCACCAGAGCCATCAAGCGGACGCGGAGACTCTTCACGGAAAGAGAAGGGCCGTACCGGCCGGCCCACTTTTGAAACAGCGGGGCCACTCGTTGACGGAGCCCTTCTGTCAACGGGATCGTGCGCCGACGGATCCAATCACTCATCGGGCCTTCTCTCCTTCCCCGATCCGGCGGATCCGTCCTTCGAGGCGGCTGGCGACGGATGATGCCCCCCGGATCGCCTCGCACTCCGCGTCGAAAAGGTTGATCTTCGTGTCGACGGTGTTCACCCCTTTTTCAAAATCATCGAATCCATCGCCGCCCGACGCCAGGAACGAGTTGGTGACGATCTGATAGGCACGGGACTCCTCCAACGGGTAACCGCCGACCACCACCTCTTCCACCCGTTGTCCGACGGGAGAGTCCGGACGATACGCCATCGACATTCCGGACAGTTGCAGGATCCCGTGACGGCCGGAGACGCTCGTTTCCAGAATGTTCCGGATCTGCCGGCCCGTCAGCATCATCGTGACCAGCGTATTCTCGAAGGGAGAGACGTAATAGACGTCGCGCACGAGGAGCGGGCCTTTCCGGAAATCGTCCCGGATCCCGCCTGAATTCTGAAAAGCGATCTGGGCGCCCGTCCGGCGGCGCATGACGTCGGTCTGCCAGTTCCCCATCAGGGACTCCCCGGAGCGGTTCCGGGTGATGTCCGTCACGGCACGGCCGAGCACTTGGTCCAAATCCCGGCCCAAGATCGCGGAGGCCTTCTTCCTCTGTTCGGCGACGAACGCCTTCATCTCCGCCTGTTCCCCCCAACGGTCGCGCCTCAACGGAATGAGACGATAACTCATCCGGGACACCTTTTTACTCGCCGAATCCCAATCGATCCGGACCTTGCCGACCCAACCGAGCCGGCTCCCGGCCTGAACGACCATCGTGTCTCCCACCCATTGGGGGTCCGGGAACGGCGTGTGGCTGTGCCCTCCGATGATCACGTCGACCCCTTTGACGGAACGCGCCAAGGCCGCGTCCCCCGATCCCTTCTCGGGCGAAAACCCCCTCCAACCGCAATGGGTCAAAGCCACGATCACCTGGGCCCCCCGGCGGCGGAGTTCCCTCACGCAACGTTGTGCCGCCGCGCGCTCATCCTCGAATTCGATCCCGCGGATGTTCTTTCCGACGACCATCTCACGCGTCTCCGGGGTCAGCAAACCGAAGATCCCGACGTTCACGCCCGAGACCGTCTTCACGAGGAACGGCCTCAGAGCCCCTAACCGGCCGTCCCCATCGCGCACGTTCGACGCCAAAAAAGGGAACCGGGCCTGTCCCATCAGACGGGACAACGCCTCGACCCCGAAATCGAACTCATGATTGCCAAGAGCCGCCGCATCGTAACCGAGACGGTTCATGCACTCGACGACGGCCTCTCCCCGGGTCAGATTCCCCTCCGGCGTCCCCTGAAAAAAATCCCCGCCGTCCAGGAGCAGATAGGGTTTATCCTCGGGCCGGCCCGACCAGCCCGCCGTATCCCGTTCCAGATAGGCGGACAGAACGGCCATCCCGCCCTGAGGGGCCGGAGAAGACGGCGGGACCTCCCGGGGCATGATCCAACCGTGCATGTCGTTGGTATGGTAGAGGGTGATCTGGACGACCTCGGCCGGGACGGCCGAAGCAAAACAACTCGAGAGGAACGCGATGCCAAGACAGCGGGCAGCGCGCTGAAAACGGCGAAAGGAACGACTAGCGGAACCGGACCTCGTCACGTCATTTTAACGAGAATATCTCCGACGATATTGGCGGCTTCATCTCCCCGGTCGGCCGCATTGGACATGTGCCGGTAGATTTCACGCATCTTCAGTATTTTGACGACGTCGTCCGTCTTAAACAGATCCACGAGCGCTTCCCGATAGCGGTGTTCCACGAAATTCTCCGCCTTTTTGGCGCGCACGATATGTTCACTGCATACCGTGGCGTGCGTCTTGATGCAGGCGATGGAAGCCAGGATGTCGCGCGAGGCGTTGTAGAGCCCCTCCGCCATCTTCTTCATATGGTCATTGGGGGTCACCTGGAAGAGGATCATCTCCTCGACGGTAGATTTCGCGTAGTCCACCATATCGTCGACGGTGCGGGAGAGGGCGTAGATATCCTCCCGGTCGAACGGGGTGACGAAGGACTGGTTCAATTCGGCCACCAGGATGCGCCGCATCTCGTCGGCTTCCTCCTCCAGGTGCATCACGCGTTGGCCGTTCCCCGGGGTGGGGTCTTGAACGTAATCATAGAGGGCCTTCATCCCCTCGCTCGTCTTCTCGGCCTGCTCCTTCAACATCCGGACGAAGTCCCGTTTCGGCGGAAAAAAGAAATCTCGAAGTCCCATAAGTCAGTTCCCCCCTGTAACGATTTTGATAATCACTTGGATACACCAGTACATCACGGCGGAAACAAGTGCCGAAGCCGGGATGGTGATCACCCACGCCGCCAAGATATTCCCCGCCGTCTCCCATCGGACCGCCTTGATTCTCTCGGCACATCCGACCCCCGCGA
This sequence comes from Elusimicrobiota bacterium, assembly GCA_022709755.1. Lineage (GTDB taxonomy): Bacteria > Elusimicrobiota > Elusimicrobia > FEN-1173 > JAKLIF01 > JAKLIF01. The sequence goes on from JAKLIF010000011.1 coordinate 47,144, forward strand.
TGGACGATGAGACCACATGCGTCGTCGATACGGGTCCCCCGAGGATCGCCGCCCCCATGATAACAGCAGCCGATGACATCTGAGCGGAAAAACCATTGATGGGGCGGAGCTTGAATATCTTGTTGCCGACAGTCTTGATGATGCGCCAGCCACCGAACATCGTTCCCAGCCCCATGGGGATCGCGCAAAGGAACATCACCCAGAACGGGACATGAAAAGTAGTCAGGTACCCTTGAGACAGCAACGTCATCACGATGATTCCCATGGCCTTTTGCGCGTCATTGGCACCATGAGACAATGCAAGCCCTAACCCTGAAAATAGTTGCGATTTTTTATAAATCTCCCCCGCTTTGGGTGTGAGCCCCCGCGAAAGGTAAGTCAATATCTTCTGGAAAATGTAGCCGGCCACCAATCCCAAGAGAGGCGATGTAATCAATACGATAACGATGGTAATCAAACCATGGTAATTCAAATGAGAAAAACCCGATGCCGCCACCACCCCTCCCACCAACCCCCCGACCAACGCATGACTGGAGGAGGAGGGTAATCCAAAATACCATGTGGCCAGATTCCAAATGATCGCCGCCGATAAACCAACCAATGCCACCAGAGCCGTTACGGCAGTCGGATCTACGATTCCCTTTCCAATCGTCGCGGCGACTGCCGTCCCGAACAAAAAAGGACCGATAAATTCGGCGATGGCCGCCATCACCAACGCCGTTTCCGGTTCGAACGCCCGCGTGGATATCAACGTCGCAACGACGTTCGCAGCGTCGTGAAATCCATTCGTGAAATTAAAGGTAACAGCCAGTATAACGACAGCAGCAGCCAGAAAAAACGCTGAATTCAGTTCCATCGAAGAACCTTTCTCTTGTTGTAGTTACAAACTAGGATTGTAACAAGTGGTCTTTTGGTATGTCAACAAATAGATGAACGGGATTCAAATTTCCAAAACCCGCAAAAAATCCGGTGATACTGGCAATCCCAATTTCAGAGCCTGTCTTACGTCATTCCGAGCACCGTTGACGTCTCCCATTGAAAAATAGACGATCGCCCTATTATTGTAGGCATGTCCATAGTCAGGTTTAAGACATATCGCTTTTCCGTAATCCTCGATCGCTTTATCCTTCAATCCCATCCGCTGATACAAGTTCCCCCGGTTATAATAGGCCTCGCCGTCCTCGGGATCCAGAGCGATCACCCGATCGAAATCGGTCAACGCCTCCTCAAGATAACCCGAGTCCAGCCGGGCCACCCCTCGGTTATGCAGGGCCTGGACGAAATCCGGTCTCAAACGGAGCGCTCGGTTGAAGGAGAAAATCGCCGTCCGATATTCTTTCCGCCTGAGTTGAAGGAGCCCCCGGTTGTTCCAAGCCTCCACATGATACGGGTTCAACACCAACACCCTTCTGAAATCCGCCTCGGCTTGGGAATCCTCTCCGTTTTGATAGAAATAGAGCCCCCGGTTATTATAGGCGAACGGGGTCGCTGGATATTTCGACAAGACGTCGTTCCAGAGTGACAAGCTGTCACGCCAGACCGCCGTCCGTCGATGTGTCAATATACCCAGGCCCACGACCCAGAGCGCGACGAACAGAAAGATGCCCCTCCGCCAATAGAGTCGCGGCGGCCCCCCCCACAACAGCCGGAGAAGCTCCCCCCCGGCGTAAAACAGTCCGAGAGAAGCCAAATAATGGTAGCGGTCGTTCGTCACCGAGATGTCCGGCAACGGCAATAACTGACTGACCGGCAAAAACACGATCAAGAAAAACCCGGTCCCGAACAACGCGGGAGGGAATCGATGCCGGACCCGCCAGACCATGCCCAACACAAGGGCCAGAACGACCGGGGAACCGATATACGAGACGGAAATCCGATCCGGATACGGATAAAGGCATGAGAGGTTGAATGGCAGGAGCGTCTTCATCCATTGAAACAACACCGAATAGGACGGAAGGAAGAATCGGTCGACCCATCTGGGACCATCGCTCAAGACCGAGGGCGCCCAGGTCCGGTATTCCGCGAAAAGGTTGACCGTCACGGCGAGAAAACATAAAAGGAAAAATGGCGTCTTCTCCGCCCACGCGTTTTTAAGAGTTGACGGACGGGCGGATCGGTCCATCCACAACAGGACCAGAGGGAACGTCACGGCCATCACCTTCGACAAAAGGGAGAGGAGAAAAAGAATCAGACAGAGATAATAGAAACGCCGGCGGGTCGTCCGGAGGAAAAAACCATAACTCAACAGCGCTCCCAGATAAAAGGACGAATACAGCACATCCTTGCGCTCCGCGACCCACGCGACGGATTCCACGTGCAACGGGTGGATCCCGAATAGGAGAGCGCTGAACACGGCCACCCAGAGGTTTTTACTCCACAGGAAGACCAATCCCAGCGCCAACAGGGCGTTGATCACGTGAATGAGCAGGTTCGTGGCGTGATACACCGCCGGGGACGGCCCCCACCATCGCCATTCGACGGCATAGGTGAGCATGGTCAGCGGGTGGTAATGCCCCACATGGAAGGAGGAAAAGAGCCGGGCGATCCCGGCGGGAGACAAGGAGCGGATGGAATGGTTATTGACGACCAACAACGGGTCGTCCCAATTGACGAAATCGTGTTTCAGCGCGGGGAGATACAGGAGGGCGATCAGTCCGGCGACCAAAACGACGGAGACCCAAACACATCGATGCCGTGTCATTTCAAAAAACCGGTTGACCCTTATGACCCGCGACGCCGATGGCCCATCAACAATCTCTCCAACTGGACCGCACGCGGATATCCGCGCTGTTTGGCCTCCAACATCCATTTCCAGGATTCCTCGTAATCCTTCTGCGCGTATCTCACCAAGGCCAGGTTGAAATAGCTCGGAGCAATGTCTGGATTCAACGCGATCGCCTTCCGCAGGTCAGTCTCCGCCTCGGCCAACCGCCCCATCAACCTCAACGTGTTACCCCGGTTATTGTAGGCGACAGCGCCATCGGGGCTGATCGCCAGACACCGGTCGAAATCGGCCAGGGCCCGATCGTATTCCTTGTTGTTCATCAGCAACACTCCCCTGTTGACGTAGGCCTTCGCGTGTTCAGGATCGATCTTGATGGCCATCGTGTAATCCTCGTAGGCCTGTTGCATCATCCGGACGTCGTCATAGGCCACCCCCCGGTTGTAGTAGGCGTCCTTGGCTTCCGGATAGTGAAGAATCACGTCCGTCCACAGAGTGATGCTGTCCTTCCAGACGGCACAGCGATGATGCGCCGCCACGCCGAACATCATGACGGTTCCGACCAGCGCCGGGACCAACACGTTGAAAGCCCAGGGGAACCGACGGCAGAACAAGATTCCCCATTCGCAGGCGAGGAGGAACAATCCGATCGACGGAACATAACTGTAACGGTCGTTCGTGATGGATTTTTCAGGCAAAGAAAGGAGCTGAAGAACGGGCAGGCTCGTCAGGAGATAAAACCAGAGCCCCCACAGCCGTCCGCCCAGATATTTATTGATGCGGTAGATCCCCCATCCCAACCCGGCGAGCAGAAGAGGCGACGCGTAGAACACTCCCGTAAAGAACGGGCTGGTCCGGAACGGGGAAGTATAGATGATCGACAACTTCGTGGGCCAGACGGTCTTCCACAGTTGGAACAACAGGATATAGGACGGGTAGAACACCTTTTTAAGAAATGAGACCTGCTGAACTCCCTCCTCCTGATGCGCGAACAGCACCAGCGACCCGATCAGGCCGGCGACCAGGAAGAACCCGATCTTTTCCAGGAACACCCGTCTCTCCCATCGGCGGCCTTCGGCCCAGTCCACCAACAACAACACCGCGGGGAACGTCACCGCCATCGCCTTCGACAACATGGACGAGACGAACAGCCCGACACACAACCAATATTTTTTCCGCGAACCCGTCCGCACGTACTGAAGGTAACTGATCAATCCCCCCAGATAGAAGAGGGCATACAGCACGTCTTTCCGTTCCGTGACCCAGGCGACCGATTCCACGTGCAGCGGATGTATTCCGAAAAGGAGCCCGACGACCATCCCGACCCACATCGGTCCTCCCGACAACGACACCAACCAGAACACCAGCCCCACGTTGACCAGATGAAGAAAAAGATTGGTCGCATGATACCCCTGGGGGTTGAGTCCCCAGAGACGGTATTCGACCGCATAACTCAGGACGACCAACGGGTTATAGTGCCCCAGGTTGAACGACGAGAATATCCGTTTGATCCCGGCCGGAGAGAGATCACGGATCAACCCGTTCTTCATCAGCACTTTATTGTCGTCCCAGTTGGTGAAACCGTTATCGAGACAGGGACTCATCACCAGCGCCGTGAGGGCGATGATGAACACCAAAGGCAACCATGCGGGGAATTGAGGTTTGTTCTGATTCATACCGGTGATTTCTTCACCACGATCAGGGTGATTTCATTATGATACAATTTTAAGGAGAGTCGGAAAGAGTCAAAACATGCCTAGTCCCGAAAAACATCGTGTCGCGGTCATCGGTGGAGGAGCGGCCGGCCTGATGGCGGCCATCGCCGCCGCCAGGGCCGGAGCCGATGTGTTCCTCCTTGAGAAAACGCCGCGCGTCGGAAGGAAACTATTGCTGACCGGAAACGGGCGATGCAACCTGACCCACTCGGATTGTTCCCCGCGCCGTTACCATGGCCGACGGCCGGAATTCTTCCGCACGGTCCTGACGTCCTTCCCCGCCGAACGGACACTCTCTTTCTTCAAGGAGCTGGGACTCCTCACCAAAACAGAGGAGGACGGACGGGTCTTCCCCTTGTGCGACCAAGCCTCCACCGTCCTCGACCTCCTCCGGGACGAACTCTCCCGGCTGAACGTCCCCATCCATGCGGAGACGGAGATCCGGAACATCCGAAACCGTTTCGATCTAACCTGCGCCGACAACCGCCGCTTCAAAGCGGACCGAGTCATCCTCTCCACGGGAGGGCTGGCCCATCCCGAGACGGGATCCGACGGGAAAGGACTCCTCCTCGCCGAACAATGCGGACATCACCTGGTCCCGGTATTCCCGGTATTGGTCCCGGTCCGCGTCAGATCCCCTTTCCTAAAATCCCTCAAAGGGACGCGCACCGACTGCGACATCGAATTGACCGTTGACGGAAAACCCGTTCAAAGAGAATCCGGAGAGATCATCTTCAACAGCGACAACCTCTCGGGGATTCCCCTCTTCCAATTGAGCCGGAAGGTGACGGAATGCCTCCAAGCCCATCGGCGCCCCTCCCTCCGCATCGATCTCCTTCCCGGGATCAACGCCAAGGTCCTCGCGGAAGAACTGGAGGGACGGTTCAGAACCCGTCCACAGGAACCGCCGGAACGGGCCCTCTTGGGCCTCCTCAACAAACGCTTCATCCCGGTCCTGCTGAAAACCGCCGGATTCAAAACAGAATCCCCCTCGGGTTCGACGGTTTCCAGATCCCGGGTCTCTTCTCTGGTCGAACTCATCAAGGGATGGTCTTGGGAAATCACCGGAACGCTCGGGTGGGCCGAAGCCCAGGCCACCGCCGGAGGTGTCGACACCCTCGAGGTGGATCCCCTCACGATGGAATCCCGCCTCACCCCGGGACTCTTCTTCGCCGGAGAAATCCTCGACGTGGATGGAGACTGCGGCGGGTTCAACCTCCACTGGGCGTGGGCGACCGGCGCCACGGCGGGCCGAGCCGCCGCCGGAACCGAAGATTAGTCCGTTCTTCCCTTTTTTCGTATAATGACATCCTCATCCATGTTCACTCTCCAGACGGACCATCGACGGCTTAAAAACGACAAGGGCACTCCGGCCTTTTTGCCGTTGGTGTTGATCACCCTGCTCGTTTCCCAGGCCTCGTTCTGCGAGGTAAAGAAAGGGACGACCCCTCGCGCGAACCTCGAGATCACCCGGAAGGCCGCCGAACAGGGCGACGCCAAAGCCCAGTTCAACCTGGGAGTCATCTACCAGAACGGCACGGGGGTCCCCAAGAATTACACGGAGGCGGTGAAATGGTATACCCTGGCCGCCGAACAGGGCGATGCCAAAGCCCAGTTCAACCTCGCCGTCCTCTACGACAAAGGCAAAGGCATCGAACAGGATCTCGCCGAAGCACTGAAGTGGTATCAACTGGCCGCCGGACAAGGATTAGCCACCGCCCAATTCAACCTCGGGATGATGTATGACGAAGGCCAAGGAGTGGCGCAGAACCACCCCGAAGCCCTCAAATGGTTCCAACTCGCGGCGGAACAGGGGCTCGCCGCGGCGGAAGCCAAACTGGGCGTGATGTATTATGAAGGACTCTACATCCAAAAAGATCTCGCCAAAGCCGCCGGATGGTTCCAGAAAGCGGCCCAACAGGATTCCACCTTGGCCCAGTTCAACCTGGCGCTCATGAATGATGAAGGACAGGGCATCCCACAGAACTACACGGAAGCCCTGAAATGGTATCGCAAGGTGGCCGACAAGGGCCTGCCCATGGCCCAATACAATCTGGGCGTCATGTATGAACGGGGAAAGGGCGTCAAACAGAGTTACATGGAAGCGCTGAAACTCTACCGGGCCGCCGCCGCACAAGGCGACGCCATGGCCCAGCACGCGCTCGGCGTCATGTATGAAAAAGGCCGAGGCGTCACCGCCAACAACACCGAAGCCGCCAAATGGTACCGGCTCTCCGCAGAACAAGGATACGACGTCGCCCAGTTCGCCCTCGGAATCCTGTATGCCGAAGGGAAAGGCGTACCCCAAGACACCACCGAAGCCGTCAACTGGTACCGGCAGTCCGCCGAACAGGGGAACACCCGGGCGCAATTCAACCTGGGCGTCATGTATGACGAAGGGGACGGAGTCCCCCAGGATTTCGCGGAAGCGGAACAATGGTATCGAAAAGCCGCGGACCAAGGACTCCCCATGGCCCAATTCAACCTCGGCGTCATGTACGACCTGGGAAAAGGCGTCCCCCAGGACAACACGGAGGCCTTCAAGTGGTACAAGAAAGCCGCCGAGCAGGACGACGCCATGGCCCAGTGCAATCTGGGGACCATGTATGACAAGGGGAAGGGCGTCCCTTCGGATTTAAAAGAGGCCTTGAAGTGGTATCAGAAAGCGGCGGAGAAGGGATTGGCCATCGCCCAGTGCAACCTGGGAATCATCTACGACGACGGGAAGATCGTCCCCCAGGACTACGCCGAGGCGCTGAAATGGTATCGGCTCGCCGCCGAACAGAATTTCGGGATGGCCCAATGCAATCTCGGAGTGATGTATGATCAGGGCAAGGGCGTCCCACAGAATCACCCCGAAGCGTTGAAGTGGTATAAAAAAGCCGCCGAACAGGGGTGGGCGGCCGCCCAGTGCAATTTAGGGATACTGTATGAAAAGGGGAACGGCACTCCCCAGAACTATGCCGAAGCCTTGGCTTGTTATCGCAAGGCCGCCGAACAAGGATTAGACGCCGCCCAATACAACCTGGGGCTCCTGTATCTGAACGGCAACGGCACTCCTCCAAACCTCGTCGAGGCGTATCAATGGCTTTCCTTGGCCGCGGCGCAAGACAATCCCGACGCCTCGACAGCCATCAACGAATTGGAACTCAAGATGACTCAGGAACAGATCAACGAAGGACAAAACAAGGCGTCCGCCTTTTGGAAACAGCTTTCTTCCCAAAGAGTCGGGGAGAAAAGATCCGCCGTTCCAAAACCCCTCGAAACCCCTTCTGAAAAGAAAAACACAAAATAACTTTCCCGTCCCCCCGACGGGTTCACCATCGAATCACCCGCCATCCCTTTCATCGAAAGGGGGTCAAAGGACATCGATGAGGATTTTTTTATAGGTATCCACCCAAATCGAGTTCCCCTCTTTATTCAAATGACAATGGTCGAGAAAATATTCTTCTCCGGGGATATTGTGGGGTTCCCGATCGATGACGGCCTGTTCCACATCGGCCAACGGGATCCCGTGTTCCTCCGACAATTTCCTGATGATCCCATTCTCGATATCGGAAGATTGCTGCCGTTCCGGCGCCGACTTCAATTGTTCCTGCGCCATTTGCATGACGCGCTCATACTCCTGCCTGTCGTGAACCTTGGAACACCCGGTTCTCCTCTGAACGGGGGATAGATACATGTACAGGTTTGAGGGGACTGTCCCCATAACGAGAGTGACACCGCTTTCCTTGCACAGATCGATCATGATCGAAAGATTGCTTTCATACGCCCTCATGATCCGGTCCTTCTGTTCCGGAGTGAGTGGACGAGTCCCCATCCGTCGGGCCCACACCCGCGACCGCGAAAGGATCCCCCGGTTCCGCTCGTCCTCCAACACGGAAACCCATCCATCCGTGATCCGATCGCGACAAAACCGGAACGCGGCCGATTTCGACATCAAACGCATCAGAGGAACATATTTTAAACCGGACAGTTCCAACTGTTCCATATCTTCGAATTCGTTATGCCCGGAATAGAGGAGCACGATGTCCGGGTCGAACTGAAGCATCTCCCTCAGAACGATCATCAACCGACCCGACCCATAAGACCTCGCCCCGGCGTTGATGATCTCGATTTTATCGTATTTATGTTTGAACCGCTCCTGGAGGTCCCGCTCCAAAGAGGGAAGGCGTTCGTCGAGACGATAGACGGACGAGCCCCCCAGAGCGACGATCCGGCAGTGGTTCGGGCTCTTGGCCTCTGAGAATTCCTGATTTCTGAACGTCATGGTCTTATTCGGATTGGTGACCCAATAGTGCTGCTTCGAGGGGTGCCTCACAAAAACCCTGCTATCATCATTGAAACCCAAACCGTAATCGACCGGTTTCGGGGGGATGAACACTTCGGTAATCCTGAAAAACAACTCGATCCCAAGCAGGAACACCGCGCAGACTAGAAGCGCACGCATCCAATTCTTTTTCATCTCCTCAGCCCTTCCCCGCCGTCCCGAGGGTTGCGCCCGAACGGGCGGAGCCATCCCGCGAATATTCTCCTCGGAAGACCGACGTTGAATCCGACAAGGGGAAACCGATCACTCTTTGATCTGAAGATCGTCGTCGAAATAGACCATGATGACGATGGCAAGAACGACAAGGAAGGCTGAGAGAGGGAAGTAATGAGATCCGAAAAGGAGGAGGTCCACCGTTTTCCGAAGGCCCGGCCATGAATCAAGGGGACCCCGGAATGATTCCCCGGGAAGGAACTCCGCCAGGAACGAAAGGGCTTTCCGCAGCGACACCTTCGTCCACACGCCGAAGCGCAGCCAACGGTAAACCTGATAGGCGAAGACCGAGGCGCCGCCACAGAACAGGACATAACTGAAGACGTCCAACCCCTTCTGAACCAAACGACGGAACGTCACAGTTCCCCTCCTCTCGAACCCACGAGAAGTCCCGACCTCCGAGACGAAGGCAGGGTTTACTTTACTTTCTGTATCAGCAGTTTCTGGATGACGACGGGGTCCAAGGGTTTGTCGCGTTGGTCGCGGGAGACATTGGAGATGGCGTCCGCCACGTCCTGGCCGTCGACGACCCGGCCGAAGATGGTGTGGTGCCCTGTCAGCCACGGCGTGGGGGCCACAGTGATGAAGAACTGAGATCCGTTGGTGTTCGGTCCGGAATTGGCCATGGCCAACATCCCGGGCTTGTCGAATTTCAGTTTAGAGCTGATCTCGTCCTCGAACTTATACCCCGGACCGCCCATCCCGACGCCGAGAGGGTCTCCGGTCTGGATCATGAACTGCGGGATGACCCGATGAAAGATGATGCCGTCATAGAACGGCCTCTTGGTCTTTGTGTTGGTCTTGATGTCGATGAATTCTTTCGTTCCATCGGCCAGTCCGACGAAATTCTTCACGGTCTTCGGCGCTTCCTCCGGGAACAATTCACAGACGATCTTCCCCTTGTTCGTTTCAAAAACAGCGTAAGTCCCAGCGGTTTTTTCCCAATTCGCTTTTTCTGCGGCCATCGTGCACACCCCCATCGTTAGAATCATCAACACCGACAAACCGAATCTCCGATAACACATCGACGTATCCTCCTTCATTGACGAATCTCCATATAATCGACCACGCGATTCCTCCCGCCGTGTTTGGCGGCATAGAGCGCCCGGTCGGCGGCCGCCAACACTTCCTTGACGGTGAACCCATCCCGTGGATAATGGGCCAAACCGATACTGATGGTGACGCGGAGTTTCTCCCATCCCGTCGAGAACGTTTCCGACGCGACCCGCTCCCTCAAGGCCTCCGCTTTCCGGCGGACGCCGTCCGGCTGGGCGCGGGAGAACAAGACCACGAATTCCTCTCCGCCGTAGCGGCCCACCGTGTCCGTCTCGTAGATCCCCTCCCGGAGGAGCTGTCCCATCTTGGTCAGCACGGTATCGCCGACGGGGTGACCGTAGGTATCGTTCACCTTTTTGAAATGATCCACATCCACCATCATCAGACAAAATGTCGTCTGGAAAGCCCGGGCCCGGTTCCATTCCTCATCGGCCCTGTCCAAAAAGACCTGACGGCGCATGACTCCCGTCAACCCGTCCAACCGGGACAGCGATTCCATTTTGGCAAATAATCGCGCCTTTTGCACTCCGATGATGAGCTGTTCGAGGATCTTCTGAAGGTCCGTCTGCGAATGGGTCACGGGCTCCTTGCAACGGATCCAGATGACGCCCAGACATTCCCCCTTGACCACCAAGGGGACATAGAGGAGACTGTCCCCCTCGATGTTCAGCCAACGGGGAGCCAATCCCTGATAGACCTGCGCCCCCTGGGACAGCGGCGTCTGATCTTCCCGCCACGCGCCGCTCCGCAAACTCAATTCCATCTGTTCCCGGTTGTCCGATGACAGATACAAGAGGAAGTCCGTCGAGCCCGTCACCTTCTGCAACACATGGGTGAACCGGCTGGCCAAACTGTCCCAAGAGAACGATTCCGTCAGACTGCGCGCCAGACTGTATATCTGAAACGCGCGGGCTTCCTCCTTTTCCCGGTCTTCCAACAGCTTCTTCTTCTCATCATATTCGCGTTCCATCGCATGCACCTGTCTGACCGTGTCGGCCAGTTCCCGCTCGGACTGAGAGAACAGGCGGCGCTGGGAAAGGATGTTCTTCAAGACGAAAGCGATGACCACTCCCAGACTGACTCCGGACGACATCCAAACCCCGAGCGAACCCCGGACCATCATCCCGGTTGAAAGCCAACCGGCCACCCCGAGGATGATCCCGATCCAAGACACCACCGGCGGGCCCCAGATCCCGGCAAACGGCAGCAACGGCCAGAGCAACAGGAGTTCCATCAGGCGTCCCCGATCCCGACGACGCGGTTGCGCCCCTGGGTTTTCGCCTGATAGAGGCGCTGATCCGCCGTGCGGATCAGTTGGGGAGTGGTCGTGGCGTCTTCAGGATACGAAGCCACTCCCGCGCTCAGCGTGATATGGAACGTGCCGGAGGAGGAAGAACACGGTTCCTGGGAGATGACCTGGCGGATCCCCTCCACGATGCCCTTCACCTCGACGTGTCCGAGTTGGGGAAGGAGGGCGATGAATTCCTCCCCGCCATAACGGCCCACCGTATCGACGGGCCTCAGTCGTGCCTTCAAAATCCGCGTGACCATCTGCAAGACCTGATCCCCGACGGCATGGCCGTGAGTGTCGTTCACCTTTTTGAAATGATCGACGTCCACCATCACGACGCCGACGGGATACCGGTACCGGCCGGCGCGGAGCAGTTCTTCGGCGAATTTCTCCTCGAAAGCCCGGCGCGTGAGAACGCGCGTGAGCCCGTCATAGATGGCCAACTGTTCCACCCGCTGATACAACAGCGCGTTGTCGAACGCCATCGACCCCAGCGTGGCGAGGGCTTCCAGCAGACGCAAATCGTTCCGGTCGAAACGGTTGGGGTGGAGGCTTTCCAACCGCAAGGCCCCGTAGACCTGGTTATTGACGATCAGCGCGGTCACCAACAGGGACCGCGTCCCCTGTTCGGTGTGGGCGCTGTGGAAGAGATTGTTCTGCAGGATATCCTCGCAGAGCAACGGTCGCCGACGCTCGCGGATCCAATCATCGATGGGATCCCCTTGGATGAGTCCCGCCAGGATCACATGGGCATCCGGGAATATCTTCCGGCCCCAATCCATCAGGTGTCTCTGGATCTCCGTCACGTCCAATAAGGAGCCGAAATCCCGCGCGCAGTCCGCCAGAATCTGCCTCTGAGTGGCCTGCGTCTGGATCGTCTTGGAATGTTCGTCGTAGAGGACCATTTCCTTGCGGATCTCATCGAGACGCTTCTGCCGGTAGCGGAGTTTATTCTGCAGGTCGAATTGGTTCTGATAGGTCTGATGATCGAACGTCTGGAGGAAATACCACAGGGCCCACAGTTGAAGGACACCCAACGTCAAGAACAGTCTGTATTCGGGGAGCCACAGGTTCCACAATCCCAAACAGACCAGACTGGCCATCAGGATCAACAACCCCGACACGGCGGACGTCATAACCCACGCCATGACCACGACGAAGATGGTGATGAACGGGAAAAGGAGGGCCCCCTTTGACGGCCAAGCCAACATGGCGACGGCCAGAGAGAGAAAAGCGATGAAAGCGATGAAATAGGGCCCTTGCCCGGAAGAACTTTTAGTTTTGGCGTCCATACGATGACCGGCGAATTTTTTCTGTCATCGTTTATAGCATTTTAGTCACTTGGACGATAGCTCTCCCGACGACGGACAGCAGTCGCCTCAGTTGGCCGGAACGGATGGAGAGGGGAGGAAGGATGACGATCACATCGCTGAGCGGCCGGACCCAGACCCCCTGGTTCCGGCATTCCCGGCAGACCCGCTGCCCCACCTTGAGGGCCGCTTCAAAAGGCCGGCCCGTCCTCTGATCCTTCACCAATTCGATCCCCGCCATCAGTCCCGCCTGACGCACATCGCCGACGGAAGGATGGGACCTCATTCCACGGAGAAAATCACCCAACATCCGGATCTTCCCCTCCAATCCGCCGACCACATCGTCCTTCCGATAGAGCCGGAGGTTGGCCAACGCCACGGCGCACGCCAACGGGTTGGCGGTGTAGGTATGTCCGTGAAAAAAAGTCTTAAACTCGTCGTAACGTCCCCGGAAGGAACGGTAGACCTTTTCGGTGGTCAGTGTGGCCGCCAAAGGGAGATACCCTCCGGTGATGGATTTGGACACGCACAAAAAATCGGGGCGGACCCGTTCTCTCTCGCAGGCGAACATCGTCCCGGTCCGGCCGAATCCCGTCGCCACCTCATCCGCAATCAGCAATGTATCATACTTCCGCGCCAGCCGCGCCGCCCCCGCCAGAAATCCATCCGGATGTACCAAGATCCCCGCCGCCCCCTGCACCAGCGGCTCCACCACCATCGCCGCAATCTTCCCCGCCTGCTGCCGCAGCACCTTCTCCATCTCCGCCAGGCAATGATCCCGGCACTCCACCGCCGTTCCGTCATACCGGTACGGATTGGGACTTTCCGTAAAATGAGCCTTAAACGTCAGCGACCCGAATATCCGGTGAAAGATCTCGATTCCCCCCACACTCACCGAACCCATCGTATCCCCATGATACGACTGTTTCAGCGCGATAAAACTCGTCCGCCCGCTCTGCCCCAGATTGCGCCAATACTGAAACGCCATCTTCAGGGCGATCTCGACCGAGGTGGCCCCGCTGTCCGAATAAAACACCTTGCACAGTCCTGCCGGACTTATCTCCACCAGC
>JAKLIF010000012.1 GCA_022709755.1 Elusimicrobiota bacterium
CGCTCCAGAGCGGTTTTATCAGGACTGGAAGTATAAAAACGGTCTAAAAACTGTCCAAAATTAACTGGGGCAGTACAGCAGCATTATAATCTTTGGCAAGATAGCGGAGCATATCTGCCACAAAACGATCTTCAGTTTTTGGCTCCATATACTGTTGTCTCATTGATGGATTCATTTATGATTATGATCTCGCCAATTCCAATATTTATGCCGCAACGTTATAAATGCTGCCGCCCGAACCAAAATACGCCTCGTAAACGTGTTGGTAGGCTACTTCACATTTCTGTTGATATAGCTCTTTTGAATAAATTTCCGGGAGCCCCTCAAGAGTCGTCTCGATGCAAAGACGAACCGCTGCCCTTGTCTGTTGGCGCTTCCTCCAGTCAAGCACCAGCTTTTCCTTCTTCAGAGTTTCAAGTAAATCCTTGGCCACTTTCTTTACGGCGCTCTCGTCCTTCTTCGATAACTTTATTTCAGGCTTGGTGAGTAAATCAAAGACAGCAAGCTCTTCTTCGGATAATCCCCCCCTTATACCCCGCTTCTCCTCTTCCTTAAGTTTTTGGGCAAATTCGATCAGCTGTTTAAAGAATTCCTGCACGTTCACACTCCCAGCATTATAATCATCGATCATTTTCTGGAAATGCTGCAGGAAGTTCATTCGTGTCCGATTATGTCGCACCATCCTGAGGAGCATACTATGGAGAGCCCCGCGTAGTTTCTCCACTTCCATTCGTTTTCTGCCCTTCGCAAATTGTTTTTTTAGCACCTCAAAATCTATTTTGGTGAGATCAAGCGGCACTTCCGGCTTAATAATGTAACCTTCTGCTGCGACCGACCGATCCAAAAGTTTCTCAACCTCAGCCATTATGCCTGAGATATCTGCCACTCCCCCGGTCTTCACACGTATCTTCTCGGCCAAAACCGCAAACAAGGTGCACATAGGGATAAACTCATTGGCAAGTGGATCAGGCTTGATAGCCCTAAATAATCGGGTTGTGTTGTCCGCCAGTGTAAGATATTTCTTTTTGCTCTGATCGTTGACGAGTATTGCCTCAACGGCATCGTCAATCAGCTTAACCTTTTCAAATCCTTTCGACACTATAATTGCTCCCAGATCGATCTTTTTCTCGTTGCAGAATTTTGCCGCTTCCTTGATTGCCATTCGCAGAAGTTTTATCAACTCTGCTTTTTGCATGATGGGCATATCAACACCATCTCCGGGAGTTGGCGCATAAATTGACAGTGCTTTCTGTAAGTTTCTGAACACCCCGATGTAATCCACAATAAGGCCATTTTCCTTCTCGGGGAATACCCGGTTTGCTCTAGCGATGGTCTGCATGAGGGTATGGTTCTGCATGGGCTTATCTAAATAAATCGTTGAGCACGAGGGGACATCGAACCCGGTCATCCACATTGCACATACAAACACAATTCGGAACGGATCGTCCGCATCTTTGAATTTTTTATCCAAATCTTCTTTTACCATCCGCAGCCGATGAGGTTTGATTTCGACTCCCCTTTTTCTTAAATCTTCGATTTCATTTTGCGATTGGGATACGACCACTGCCATGTCTGTTTCTTTCATGAATATAATTTTATTTTCGATTAGTTCTTTTTCGGTGTCTTTGGCGGTTTTCGCTTTTTTAATCAAATCATCAAGATATGCTTTCCAGCATTTCTGCACCTTGTCATACATCTTAACAGCGGTGGCCTTATCAATAGCAACCACCATTGCCTTCCCCATATGCCCACGACCCATAAAGTGGTCAACAAGGTCTTTGGCGATTTTTTCCAGACGGTCATTCCGCGTTATAAGGTGGTATTCCTTCTGAAATTCCCTTTCCAATTTCTTTTCCTGTTCCTCATCCAACTCCGCCGCTTCTATCAATTTCTGCATGTCTTCATTCAGTGCCGCATTGGTCAACTGCAGCTCGGGAATACGGTTCTCATAGAAAAGCGGAACGGTGGCCTTATCGTCAACGGATTGTTTGAAATTGTAGACACTCACATAACTGCCGAATACGTCCTTTGTTTTCTCTTCCCCCTCCATTAAAGGGGTTCCCGTAAAACCGATAAATGCCGCATTGGGCAAGGCGCTCCGCATGTTCAGGGCAAACACATCATATTGGCTTCTATGGGCTTCGTCTGCAATCACAATGATGTCGGAACGGTCTGAAATCATGGGGTATTTCTGACCTTTTTCTGTTCGGAATTTTTGAATTAAAGTAAAGATATAGCGGTGATCCTCTTGCAGTAGCTGTTGAAGTTCCTTCCCGCTATTGGCCTGTGCCTGCTGTTCCGTCACCACCCCAGCATTAGCGAAGTTTTTATATATCTGGTCATCGAGTTCTTGTCTGTCTGTAACGATGACAAATGTCCAATTGCCGGGAATTTTCCGTAAAACCTTCTGGGCAAAGAAGATCATGGATATGCTCTTCCCTGATCCTTGCGTATGCCAGAACACCCCCAGCCGCCCCTGATTCTTCTTGATCTTTTCCAAGGTGGTCATTACATTATTTACGCCAAGATACTGGTGGTTTTTGGCCCCCAGCTTTATGCATCCGCCGCTAACTTCGGAGAACAGGGTAAAGTTTTCGAGCATATCGAGCAACTTTGGCGGATCGCATACCCCCCGAAGCATGGTTTCCAGAGACACAATTCCCTTCTCTCCCTCGTTGTTAATCTTTTTCCAATCGGAGAAATGCTCCCATTGCGCGGTAACTGTTCCGATTTTACTTTCACTGCCATTGGAAAGAATGATGAGCCCGTTATGCCAGAACAGATGCGGGATGGAGTTTTTGTAATCTCTCAAGTTATCGTCGAAGGCTTTTTTTAGGTCTTTGTGGCTGGCTTTTAATTCGATGAACAACAAGGGAATTCCATTAACAAATCCCAGCAAATCGGTTCTTCGCTTATACATTTCCCCTGCGATCCAGAATTGAGAGGCCAGAAAGAAATCGTTCTCAGTAGGAGATTCCCAATCAATGACTTTTACGGTTTCGGTTACATCTTCTCCCTTGTCGTTTTTGAAAGAAACATTTCTAACACCATGTTTTAAAAGGGCGTAAACCTCACGATTTGCAGCAGCCATGCTCATCTTGCTGCGGTCACGGACAATTTCCTCAATGGCGAGTTTGATGGCATCGTCTGGGAGTTTTGGATTGAGTTTCTTGAGCGCAACCTTTAAGCGTTGGATAAGGACAACTTCGGCTGGGGTCTCACGGCCCAGAGGGCTGGGGCCACTATCAAATTCATGGAAGCAATCGGCTGGCTTCCACCCCAGCTTATGTAAAAGCTCTATCGCTGGTTTTTCGACAAGAGCATTTTCGGAATAATCGATAGTGGTAGGTTGGATCATGCAGCGTTTTTTGAGACTTCAATGTCGAGTTTTGAAACATCTAGTTCACCAGATATAAGTCGTGGGAGAAGAATATCTCGACTTTTACTTAAAGTTGCATTCTTTTGATAAAGCATATCAATCAATTCATTAATTGGCCCTCCTAGCGCCAAGAACTCTTCAACCACTTTTTTATCGGGAATTAGAATCCGGACAGTTGATATACCTTCAATGGTGATTTGTGGTTGTGCCGAGCCTGATTTCACACCCATCACGTTTGAATTTTTTAACGCATACTCAGTAAAATAGTAAGCCCATTCTTTAATGATATCTCTTGGTGTAATTGTAAATGAATTGTTAGTGACATATGACGGAGCTCGTGTCCTCCAGACTGTTCCACTCCCATTGCCACGACAAGTCACCAGAGCAACCTTTTGATCCATCAGACATTCTGTATGATACCCAATCACTCCTCCAGCCCCATAAACCGGATACGGGCCATCCGACAATATTTCTGTCGTCGGCAACATTTTTCCGTATTTAATAATAAAAACATCACCAGCTATTTTAATGTCCCACCCCTCCGGGATTTTCCCCAAGTGTGAATTGACCATGCGGACTTTTTCGTGGCCGGGGAAGCGGAACTTGACGAACCACTCCCGATATATGCTCTGGGCCATCTCCTCCAATATTTTGATACGGCGGGTGTTGTTCTCAATGAGGTCGTCGTAAGCGGAGAGAATGGAAGCGATTTTAATTTGGCCATCGGGTGAAGGAAGCAGTAATTCAACACTTTCAATTTGTGAACCACTCATATTAGGCTGTGCCGCCCCATCCGCAAGATGAAAGAATAAGTTCTGATATTTATCGCTGCTGACAACAGACCAGATATACTCACGGTTTGCCTTGGTTGGCACTATTTTTGCAACCCGTTGATTTAAGAGCATGGGAATTTTTGTGCGGAGGCGTCCGACCTTCCCGGCAGTAGCGCCTGTCATCGCCACAAGGATATCGCCATCGTGTAATATAAATTTATCTAACTTGGGTGTAAATAATGATTCGGGAACATGTTCGATATCATCACAATTAATAGTCCTATCGCCTCGTATATTTTTTATTTTAATGACTGGAATTCCACTTTCCTGAAAATCTTTGCTTTTAAACGCGTAGCCAGGGACAACATCACATACAATTCCTAGTTTTACTACCTGCCAGCCACTAGACAATGTTCCGGTCACTTTATTTTCCCCAGAAGTTGTGATACGTTTTGGCCAATTACGACTTCTAATTTATTCGCTTCAGCGTTAAGTTTCTCTAATTCGCTATTCAACGTCTTTATTTGTTCGTGAAAATCCTGATCGGTGTCTATTTTTTCTGTCACTCCGACATAGCGTCCCGGATTAAGGCTCCATCCCTGTTCCTCAATTTCTTTGACTGTGGCGACTTTACAGAGTCCAGGCACATCAACATATTTGCCCTTCGGGAATTGTTCCTTGAGCATATTTGCACTGTCGTGCATGTTTTCTGGTTTCTCTTCACGATGCAACCGAACAATATTTGCGATAAACTCAACTTGCTGTGGCGTAAACTCTCGATGTGCACGGTCAATTTGCCGAAATATATGCCGTGAGTCAATGAACAAAACGTCATTCTTGCGACTGGTTTTACCTTTTCCCCGATCAAAAAACCAAAGGGTGCATGGCAGCGTCACGGTATAAAAGAAGTTGTTGCCGACACTTATTACTACATCCACGTCCCCGGACTGGATTAGCTTTTTCCGTATCTCTAACTCAGACCCTCTTGCATCTGCAGCAGAATTGGCCATAACGAACCCGGCCCGGCCTTTCTCATTGAGGGCATGGTAGAAAGCTTGAATCCAAAGGTAGTTGGCGTTATCTGTGCTTGGCACACCCAAACGGAATCGGGGATCGTCCTTGATCTTTTCCATGTCCACCCCCGAAACATTGAAGGGAGGATTGGCCATAACAAAATCAAATTTTCCGGGCTTCCCTTTTGATGTGCTGTTGTGCAAATCCTCGTAATACATATTCCCTTGCCGGATATCGCCCGACAATCCTCTGACAGCCAAATTCATTTTACATAAGCGGATTGTCTCCTCCACTTTTTCTTGACCATAAATCATTATTTCTTCGCATGGATTCTTCTTGTGATGTTGAACGAAGAGTCCCGACTGCACAAACATGCCACCTGATCCACATGCCGGATCAAATATTCGTCCGTGATAAGGTTCGATTACTTCAACGATGAGTTTAACAATACTTGTGGGTGTGAAGAATTCGCCACCCTTTTGCCCCTCCTTCATGGCAAACTCACCCAAAAAGTATTCATAAATCTTACCGAACGCATCACCCTCGATATCCATTGGAATGGAACCAATAATCCGTAAGAGTTCGATCAGGGTGGCGTTATCGAGCCGTCTGTATGTCTTCGGTAGGATGTCCTTCAGTTCTTCATTGGCTTCCTCAATGGCCTTCATTGCCTCGTTAAGTGCCTTCGGCAAATCAGCGCCTTCTGGTAACTTGTGTAGCCGAGA
Organism: Elusimicrobiota bacterium; assembly: GCA_022709755.1. Taxonomy (GTDB): domain Bacteria; phylum Elusimicrobiota; class Elusimicrobia; order FEN-1173; family JAKLIF01; genus JAKLIF01. Next base: position 5,892 of record JAKLIF010000012.1, read on the forward strand.
AAACCGTGCTTCCTCGGGGATGTAAAGAACCCCCTTTGCCTGATAATCTACCTTCCCGACCTTACGACGGCCTGAAGACGAAGGACTTTTCGCCAATTCTTCTTCGGCTTGAGTGAATTTATAGTCGGCGTAACGCAGGAAAATGAGGCCCAAAACCGGGGTCGAGAACTCCGACGGCCTGAGGTTAGAGTTTGCCCAGAGTTGATCTGCCGATTCCCAAAGTCTGTTTTCTATATCGCTATTGTTACCTGCCATATGGTTCTCCTTCTTATCTTTATACTAAATCAGGTCTATAGATGCTTTTGACTTCTTGCCAATTGCCAGTGTTTGACTGCATTCCATCAGGGAATAAATCATCAATGATTTTATATGGGAAATGGTGATCGATCATTTCGTCCATGTTTAGTCCTGCACGAGCAAGCGCATCATCTCGGATGTCATTTTTTGAACTTGGATTTAACAAATATACATGCATGTTGTGGTCTTTTCTCGCTTTGAGTAATTTTGAATTAATATGTTTATCGCCGAAACTATAGCCGCATACGAAAAGTTTTATATCCCCATCGTATAGAACATCATCAAACAATTTGTGGTATGCGCTTAACAGCGGTTCTGACTTTAACTGTTCTTCTTTATTGTGTCCCATGACGATTTTTTTATGATCGGAATCGCTAGGCGAAATGAAATTCATGGAACCATGTAATTTAATGTAATACAAACCGCCGTCAGGAGGCATGCCTAAGCCCCGTTTATTAAGTATTTCTTGATCGGGCAATATCACCGTTGGAAGAATTTTATTTTGATATCTCCGAATATCCACACAATTAGGGGACGAATCAACAAATATTCCGGGGATGTGGATATCATATTTGACTCGCCATTGCTTTTCAAAATGTAAGTCATGGTTTAAAGTGAAGATATATGTTTGTTTATTAATTTTGCATAGCAGCTCAATAAGTTGCTCCATCGCAAACGCGCGCGTTGGCCCATATTTATTAAATTCCCCTTCTTGATCCTCCATAACTTCCATAAGCGCTGTCTGCAATGCATCCTTCGCGGTTTTAGAATATTGGGGCTTATTCATAACTGCTGAATATATATCTTCGTATGTTAACTTTTCATAGCCTTTGGCCCAAAAAAGGGATTTTATTTCTTTATGTCCATTAAGGATTGGCCGGTTAAATAAGCGGTTTTTGATGTCAACCCCGAGAAATCCCCCGAAGTTACGCGAAAACCCTGCGCCTAATAAAAACACATGTTTGTTAATATTCATTAAATAATAAGTATTTCACGATATTGCAAAGTTAAGCCGTCAAACCCGTTAGGCAAGGCGTTGACGGCTTTCAATGAATAAAAGAATAAATCCATGATTCACATTTTATCTGATTCAGGTCATAGGTGAAAGGCAGAAACAGAGATTTGTCGGCAAAATACAATTAACCACCGATTGAATCACGTAATCTACGCCATGTTTTGATTGCATAAGCGCCGGGAATCAATACAAAAAGGCCGTAACCAAATGAAACTATCGATGCCACCCAAACCGATTGAACATAAATGACAATTACTGCAATGATAAAGAACCCAATAATCGTGCCAACGAGAACAGCTGTGGGCTGAGAAACCCCCAAGACTAGTGGAGGCGCAACACGGAATTCAAGCTTTATCCCTTTATGAAGAACATCGAGCCAAATTGTTGGTTGATTTTCGCTGCGCGCAGAATTTAAATATGTGAAACGGATAACTTGTCCTCGGTTCATTGTTGGAATCAAATAGTCTCGTTGACCTGACCATAAATCAAACTGCTGCTGAGTCGGTTTTTGGCCGGACGGCACAGCTGCCTGTCGGGTATATTCATCAGTCCAATTGAGAATATGTGTTGTGCCAACGACTTCGGCCCGATCTGTCAACAATAACGTGTCTGCGCTATGGGCCCGCACAATAACATTTTCAAAATCCCTCATACTCTCGTTAACAAGATCGATCGTTGATAACCACAAATGTTGGATTACATTGTTATTCCAAGTTACCTGCACCGGTCCAAAGACAGAATCGTTTGTCGTAATTCCAACGCGGTTATGGAAAACAAAATATCTAAATCGCCCGCGCCGGCTAAGAAAATTGTTAACAAGGATTGTGCCGACGGCGCTTAACACTGCAGAAGTGCCTGCTATAAAATATTTATTATCCAGATAAGTTTGAAGCATATCGATTATTCTTTGCCTCCGTTTGTCGCTCTCTTAAAAAAACGTGAGCCCCGTTATCCCGCAGCCAACGTTCCCACCAAATCATTGCTTTGATTTCAAATGAAAAAATCATTCCTTACAATGTTCCTTACAATTCTTATTTAAATTGTGCCGTTCTTTATGCTGTCCTCGATATTTCTTCCGTCGTTCCGTTTTATTCCTCTGCGTTAGGACGGAGCCGCTCTATCCAATTGAGCTACGGGGGCAAAGAAACATCCACTTGTCATAGGCCCCCTGTCACTCTACCGACGAGGTTGTGGCGGGGGCAAAGAAACATCCACTTGTCATAGGCCCCCTGCCCCGAGTCTCAATGTGTTTGGAGCGGAGGCTTCCGATGCACGAAACGAGATGATGGTACAATTTTTCAAGGCTTTCTGGCCAGGGCGTGCGGCCGAAAACATTGGGAAATGTGTCGGTTCGGGTGAAAATCAGATTTTGCGGAAGAAGCTGTTTATGCGGTCGTTCATGCGGGATGATGTCAATTGGTTGTATCCAGGTAGAACATATCTTCGCCCGATCCCACGGCGGCCATTGAGAAGAATCAGTCCGCTGGGAATCGGGAGACACAGGACATCCCATTCATGGCGATGTTCCCATTCACTGTCCAAAAAGGGGCGTATCGAACGGGAGGTCAGTATCTGGAATATTCCGTTCGGCGTCAGATGGTCGTTCAATCCATCGAGGATCCGTCGCCCGATCTCGCTTCCGGTGGTCCCTCCGTCGCTCCACAGGGTTCTTCTGGATCGGAGCGTTGGCCGGAAGGGGGTGTTGGCCAGGAGGACGTCATATTTCCTGTCGCCGAATGAGCGGAACAGATCGGACCGTCGGAAAGAGGCGTTCCGGACTCCGTTGAACCGGGCGTTCCAGGAGGCCAGTCGGACGCTCCGAGGATTGATGTCTCCTCCCCAGGCCTTCCCCGAATGGATGGAGGACAGTAGGACGTGGACGCCCGTGCCCGTGCAGAGATCGAGGAGGGTGGAGGCGGTCCTTCGGAACTGCAGTTCCGCGAACAGGGCCGAGTCATACTGGACGGGATAGACGGAATCGCGCCGGGTCTCCCGGTCGGACAGGATCAGGAAACCTTTGATCGGCCGGATGATGAAAGGGGATCGAAACCGTCCATTTTCTCGGGTGATTAGTCCCGCTCGTGAAAGCTCTCTCCATTCCTGGCCCGTCAATGTCTTTTGGGCCTGTGTGTCCGTTAATGGGAGCCCTTGATAGAACAGGCGGATCAGTGGGTTCCCGCTCGGTTTCGTGTTTTGAGTGAAGTGTTCATGTGAGGCAAAGAGCAGATCGGGGCGGCGGAGATGGAGGGAGTGGGCGATTGTTTTTTCCGTCAATGCCGAGTTCAGTCGTCGGCGGAACCATCTCAGCGAGGGCGCGGCGCGTGGAACGGGAGGCAGGGGCGGCTCTTTTGGAGGGGTCATCTGATCGCTGACGTGGGGCGGATCGAAAGAGTCCGGAAGATCCAGCGGGGATCTTCAGTCGTCATCCTCGAGGCCGTGATGCCGGAGGATTTTATAGAAACAAAAACCGTTCAGCCAGAGCAGCAGTCCCCAGGAGAGGATCAAGAATATCCAGCCGCCGGTTTTCATGGGTCGGTCACTGTCGATCTTTTCTTCCAGGCGTGCCATACCAGGTAGGACAGAAGCCCGAAGAAGAGCAGGAGGCCGATGCGCGTCCAGAGGATGAAGGGGCGGTTTTCCACGGAGACTCCCTGCATCAGGATGACCGGCCATCCCTCCTGATAGAGCCAGAAGCCCAGGATCGCCAAAAGATAGACAGGAGTGATGTATCTCAAGATGAACTTGAACACCGAGGGGACGGACATCTCGGCCCCGTGGTGCATCTCTTCCCAGGCCTTGTCCATTCCGAAGACCCACGAGAAAAGGATGGCTTCGATGGCTCCGGCCAGGATCAGGCAGAACGTCCCCCCCCAGAAGTCCAACTCGTCCATGACTCCGCGACCCAGGAACAGGATCGCGGGTTGGCAGAGGAAAAAAACGATGGCGATCGTGATGAGGGCGGCTTTCTTCCGGCTGATGTTGAACTCGTCCTCGAGGAAGGCGATGGCGGGGATGGCCATGGAGACGGAGGACGTGATGCCTGCGAGGAAAAGGAGTCCGTACCAGATGGAGGCGAAGCACATCCCGGCGGGGATCTGGTTGAAGATCATGGGCATGGTGACGAACCCGATGTTGAATGAACCGCTCTGTGCGATCTCGACGATCCGGGCCGATCCGAAGAACGCGAAGGCGGCGGGGATGACGATGCTGCCGCCCAGGATCACCTCGACGAACTCGTTCGTGGCCGAGGCCGTCAATCCGGAGAGGGCGACGTCTTCCCGTTTGTTCAGGTAGCTGGCATAGGTCATGATGACTCCGAAACCGATGCTCAGGGTGAAGAAGATCTGTCCCGCGGCGGCCAGCCATACCTTGGCGTTCGTCAACGCCTTGAAATCGGGATTCCAAAGATAGCCCAACCCGTTTAAGATGGTGTTGTCCGGAGTCTCCGGGTGTGGAGTGCCGATGGTCAGCACGCGCACCGTGAGAATGATCCCGCAGATGACCAGCGTCGGCATGGCCCAGTTGCAGAGTTTCTCAATCCCTCCCTTGAGCCCGCGGTAGATGACCCAGGCGTTGAGCGCGAAGGTGATCAAGAAAAACAGGTAGGCATAGCCGAGTCCCGAAAAATGATCCGTCGGGAGAAGTCCCTGATATCCGGTCAGGAAGGCGCGCATCCCCTGTTCGGTCGCGGCGACTTGGGATAGTTTGCCCGAGACAGAGAACCAGGCGTAACCGAGGAGCCACGATTCGATGTAGGTGTAGTAGGAGAGGATGACGATGGGGGCGAATATCCCCAGAACGCCGAAATATTTGATGAACCGGTTTTTTTTCCACATGGTGTGAAAGATCCCCGGAGCCGATCCGTGTCCGAACCCTCCGCCGTAGCGCCCGATGGTCCATTCCACCCACATGAGCGGGATCCCGAGGATCAGGAGCGAGATGAAGTAGGGGATCATGAAAGCCCCCCCGCCGTTCAGAGCGGCCTGGGAAGGGAATCTCAGGAAATTACCGAGCCCGACGGCGCTTCCCGCCACGGCCAGGATGACTCCCAGCTTCGATCCCCAGCCTTCGCGTTTGGGTGCCGTTTTCGTCTGTTCCATGGAGGATCGGGGTCAGAGGTGGAGCGATGGTCTAATAGCGGAGGAGGGAGGCGAGAGGGATGTCTTTTATCTTGTCGCGGCCGTTCAGGAAAGTCAGTTCGATCACGAACGCCGCGCCGACGACGTTCGCTCCGGATTTACGGATGAGGTCGCAGGCGGCTTTCGCGGTCCCGCCGGTGGCGAGGACATCGTCCACCAGGAGGACGTTTTCCCCCGGAGAGACCGCATCCGTATGGATCTCCAGAGTGTCGGTTCCGTATTCCAGATCGTAGGTCACTCCGACCGTCTTCCAGGGCAGTTTCCCCTTTTTTCGGACCGGGACGAATCCGACCCCGAGTTGTTGGGCGAGGGCGGCGCCGAAGATGAAGCCGCGGGATTCGATGGCCACGATCTTTTTGGGAGCCCATTTGTTTGAGGCGTCGGCCAATTGTCCGATGACGGATCGAAAGGCGCCACCCTCTTTCAAGAGAGGCGTGATGTCTTTGAAAACGATCCCCTTTTTCGGAAAGTCAGGAACATCCCGGATGAATGATCGGATATCCATATCGTCCTCCTCAGGAGATGCCCGCTCTTTGGGCGGCGCGTTTCAAACGGAGCAGTCCGCGTTCTTCGAGCTGGCGGACCCGTTCCCGCGAGAGGCGCAGTTTCTTTCCGACATCCTCGAGGGTTCTCATGTCCTGGTTGTTGAGTCCGAACCGCATCTCGATGATCTTTCTTTCGCGGGATCCGATCTGTTGCAGCGCTTTTTCCAACTCATCATGCAATTTGAGGGAGTAGAGGATCTGTTCCGGGCCTTTCTCCACTTTGTCGAACACGACGTCCCGCACGAAGATGTTCTCGTCCTCGTCCAACGGGGTGTCCAAACTGCCGATGGCGCGGGAGGCCTCCGAGGCCTCCATGACGTTGCGGACTTGCCGCGCCGTGAGGTGGAGTTTGTCGGTCATTTCGGCCAGGGTGGGTTCCCGGCCCAGTTGTCCCCGGATATGGTCCCACTCTTTCAGCCACTTGCGGAGCGCATCCCACGCGTGGGGCGGGATCCGGATGGTCTTGGATTGTTCGTCGAGGGCGCGACGGATGGATTGTTCGATCCAGTAGGAGGCGTAGGTTGAAAAACGGAATCCCTTGCGGGGATCGAATTTTTCGACGGCGTGCATGAGGCCCAGGTTCCCCTCTTCCACCAGATCCAGGAAGTCCATCGAGGACCGGTAATATTTCTTGGCCATCGGGATGACCAGACGCAGGTTGGCTTCGACCAGCCGCTTCTGGGCTTTCTTGTCCCCTTTTTTGGCTTGCCGCCAGAGGACGACCATCTCTTCTTTCGAGATCTTGCGGAGGCGTTTGATTCCGCGGAAATAGAGCGTTAATGGGTCCAGGCTGTCTCTCATGATTTCAATCTCCTTAAAGTGAACAGCGCTATTCTACTTTCTTAGAAGATAATTTGGAAGTCCTCGTCCGCATCGAAACGCGGCGAAATGTTTTCCGTGCTCACGGAACTGACGTGAGCTCCGGGATGGGCCGACTGAATACGCTCGACGTATTGCTTCACGCGCGCCGGCGGGCCTTCGATCTCCAGACTCACGTCGCCGTCGAACTCGTTCTTGACCCAGCCGTTCAGGCCCGCTTGACGGGCCGCTTCTTGGCAGAAAAAGCGGTATCCGACTCCCTGGACACGGCCGCGCACGAGGGCTTTGATCCGGATGATATCCGTTGGGGGCATAGGGACATGAGGAATATAGCAATTCAGTCAGTGGATTTCAAAACGTCGGACGACCCGGATGTTTTTATCCGGGCTTTTTTTTGTTACAATCGAAAGGAAACCCAGGAGGTTCGCGATGCCCTGTCCCCATCCTAGAAAAACAATGAAATATCGTGCCGGACTGCTATGGGTCGGGTTGTCCTTATTCCCCGTCCTCCTTCAGGCCGGAGAGGTCCGCCAGGGAGGATATCACTTCATCAATCCGCTTCTGGAATGTGAAACGGAGGATTGGAAGGAAATCCGGTCGTTCAAGCGCGAACTGGAGGAACTGATCGACAAAGAGAAGAAGAGGACAACGATCTCCCACGTGTCCGTTTATTTCCGGGATTTGAAGAACGGCCCGTGGTTCGGGATCCAAGAGAGAGATCCGTTCGCTCCGGCGAGCCTGCTCAAAGTCCCCCTGATGATGGCTTATTACCGTCTGGCGCAAGACCGCCCCGCCCTTCTGAATGAAAAAGTTGTGTTTCAACGGAAAAAGAATGTCGTCGCGAGGCCGGGAGTCGTCCTTCCGTTGGTGGACGGTCAGATCTATTCGATCGAGGATTTGATCAACACGATGATCATCCATTCGGATAACGAGGCGAAAGACATCCTCTTTGACAACATCCCGCTGAAAGAAGATCTGATCCGTGTCTATACGGACCTGGACATCGTTGTTCCCTATCAGTCCATGGCGGAGGACCACATGTCCGTCAAATCTTATACGGGGTTTTTCCGAGTCTTGTTCAACGCATCCTATTTGAACAGGGAATATTCCGAGAGGGCTTTGTATTTGCTGTCAAAAACGACTTTCAGGGGCGGTTTGGTGGCGGGTGTTCCACCGGGGGTTATCGTCTCCCATAAATGGGGATTCTGGCCGACCAAGACCGGCGGAAAACAACTCCATGACTGTGGGATCATCTACTATCAGGAACATCCGTATCTGCTCGGGGTGATGACACGGGGTAAAACGGAAGAGGAACTCGTGGAGATCGTCCGAAAGATTTCTCAATTCGTTTACGACGAACTGAACCGGCAGTACATCGGGAAGAAGCCGTAAACACCTTCTCAAAAATAAAATCGGAGCGGTGGGATTTGAACCCACGACCTCTTGGTCCCGAACCAAGCGCGCTGCCAACTGCGCTACGCTCCGACTAAAAAATCTACGCTCTCTCCCAAACGCGGTCGAACCGGAACCACTGTTCCGGATATTGACCGATCGTTCTCTCCATCACCCGGGCGGCTTTCTGAGCCAGATCGGCGATCTTCTCCGGGGACGTCCCCTCCGGCCATAACGGTTTTTCGATCCGCCCCAGATACTGTCCTCTTGCGGTCCGAATCACAAAAGCCGGCAGGATGGGAGTTCGATGCCGCGCGGCCAGCAGATAAGGCCCTTTGGGGAGTCTTATCTCTTGGCCGAACATCCTCACGGGAAGTCCGGTTTCCCCGAACGGCCGGTCCCCGAGCATGGCTAAAATCTTTTTGTCCTTGAGGACTTTCGAAGCTCCCAGGGCGGCCCCCTGCCCGACCATCAGGTACGAGAGGTGAGGGGCCCGTTCTTCCTGAAAGAATCGCCGGAGGATCTTCGATCGATAGGGTTGATAGATCGCGGTGACCGGCCACCCCCAGTCCGACAGGACCTTTCCTCCCAATTCCCAGTGGCCCAGATGTGTGGTGAGGATCAGCGCTCCGAACCCCTGCCGGAGGATCTCTTCGGCGGACTCGCGTCCCTCCATCCGGATGTGCACGTCGTCGGGGAACAGAAAATCCACCACAGTGTTCGAAAAATTCTCAAAGACCCGTCCGACGTCCGACGGCTGTCCCGTCGCCGCAGTGATCACCGCGAGATTATCGGCCACCGCTTTCCACGGGAGAGGGCAGACCGCGCGCGATAACCGCGCCAATCGATGCGCTATATTATAGCGTTTTTGGGCGGAAAAGCGCGGCCCAATTTTTTTACCGAGGTAGGCGATCCACCCCAGGAGTTCCTGTATGTTCATTCAACGCTGTCCCGGGGGGATATTTTCGGGATCCCCCCCCCACGGTTTTTCGAGGACGGGTTCCCCCATCAATCTCAGAATGGCTTCGGCGGCGTCATAGGCGGCCCGGGGTTTGGCGAGCGCCCGCTGGCGTTCTTGAAGGCGCAGGAACCGTTGTCTGTGGGTGAGGAGGGACCGGACTTCATTCTGAAGGTCCCGCAGATTGTCGGCGCGGACGGCGGCCCCGTGTTTGAGGAGGTAGCGGGCGTTGCGTTCCTCCTGTCCCGGAATCGGCGAGATCATCACCAGGGGGAGTCCCTTGGCCAGGGATTCCGCGCAGGTCAGTCCGCCCGGTTTGGAGATCAGGAGGTCCGCCGCATCCATCAGGCGCGGGATGGTCTTGGAATAACCGAAGACCCGGACCGAGTGGTCCGTCTTGAACCGGTCCCTCAATTTCTTATAGATGGCCTTGTTCTGTCCGCAGACGACGAGGACCTGGAGCGGGGTCTGGAGAGTCCTCAGGGATTGGACGACGTCTTCCAACGGTCCCAGTCCGCGGCTGCCGCCCATGACCAGGGCCGTGGGCAGGGTCGGATTCAATCCCAACCGTTTCCGTTCCTGGACCTTGTCGCCGGGGACGGCGAAATGGGGATCGATCGGGATCCCCGTCACGAGGATCTTCGATTCGCGGACCCCCCGTCCGATCAGGTCCCTCTTGATGTCTTCCGATCCGACGAGGAACAAGTCGATCTCCTTCGAGAGCCAATAGGTGTGCATCTCATAATCGGTCACGATCCCGATCAGGGGCAGGCGTATCTTGCCTTTGCGTTTGAGGGCGGCGACGATGGAAGCCGGGAAGGCCTGTGTGCAGACCATGGCGCGGGGATGGAACTGTTTGAAGAGCCGGAAGAGTTTTCGGTTATTGAAGATGTTCAGGAGTTCGCGGATTTCCTTGGTGGATTCGGCGATGGTTGTGTTGTCGTAGAGATAATCCCAGATCTGAGGTGTGCGTTGAAGCATCTCCAGATAGAGTCTGGCCAGGAGAGGTCCCAGGACGGGATAGGCGTAAGTGAACGAATCGACGCCGTGTCCGATGATGTGGGGATTGAGCTGATGCAGGGCCATCATGACGGCCTCGGCGGCGCGTTGGTGTCCGCTGGAGATGGCGATGTAGAGGAAAAGGATGCGTTTGGGGATCGGCATGGTCGTGTCGGGGAAGCGGCGGGTCAGAACCCGAGTTTTCTTTTCAGGCGGCCCCAGAATGAAAAGGATTTCTCGGCGTATTTCTTCCGCAACTGCGTCTCTTTTTCCGCTTTCCTCTTGGTGACCAGTTGTTCGAGACGTTGGGCCAGATCCTGGTTGTTCTCGACGAGTTTGTGGAAGTCGGTCGAAAAAAGGAGGAAGGCGTCGGTGTCTTGGGTGGCGACGACGGTGGCGCTCCGAGGCTCGAAGGTCACCAGGGACATCTCCCCCAGATAGTTCCCGGGCCCCAGCCGGGCGATCTCCTCTTTGCCGAACCCCATCCCCTTGGCGCGGATGGAGACTTCGCCGGCGTAGAGCAGGAACAGGAAGTCCCCCCGCTCCCCTTCGCGGACGATGGTGTCCCCTTTTTTGAAATGTTTCTTGGAAAGGTGTTCGACGAGGGTTTCGATTTCCCCGATGGAACAGAGTGAGAGGAACTCGATTTTTTTAAGAGCGGTGTATAACCAGCTTAGTTCTTCCGACGAGATGGCCATAAAAGGTTGGTCGGGGCGGTGGGAATTGAACCCACGACCTCTCGCACCCCAAGCGAGTGCGCTACCACTACGCTACGCCCCGATCAAAATCCATATCCTCATTTTTGAGAAAAATCGTTCGATTTCAGGAGTTTCATCATGTCCAGGACGTCCTTCTTCACTTCGTTCAGCAGGACCGTCGTGTCGCGCGAAGCGTTTTCCTCCGACGAGGCGCGGCTCCTCTGGCGGAAATACTTCTTGGCTCCTTGAATGGTCAATCCCTTGTCATAGAGCAATACTTTGATCTGAGAGACCAGATCGATGTCCTTGCGGGAATAGCGGCGTTGCCCCGATTCCCGCCGGCTGGGTTTGATCAGCCCCACCTTCGATTCCCAGTATCGGAGGACGTACGGTTTGACGCCCGTCAGCTGACTGACGTGACGGATCGAAAAATACTCCTTTTCCGATAACTCGGCCAAATTCAGCGTCATTGCGGGATATTCAAACAAAAACCCGTATCGAAGTCAACGGGACGCCCCGTTTTCCGTCGAGGATCGGCGGTCAGCTCAGGAACTCCTTGGCCATTTTGAATTTGATCTGTCTTCGGACGGGGATGACCACCGGTTCTCCCGTGCGGGGGTTGCGGGCCTTCTTGCTTTTCCGGGTGACGGCCCTGAAACTCCCGAAACCCTGGACGACGACCTTGTCCCCCCCTTGGAGGGCTTTCCTCATGGCGTCGAACAGGCGGTTCACCGCCGCTTTGGCCTCGGTCTGGGTGCAGACGACCTTCGAGACGGCGTCGATCAGATGGATCTTGTTCATGGGTGAGTTCCTTTATTGTGGAGTCTGGATCTTGGAGATGATCTTTTCAAAATGCATCATTTCCGGTTTCACCGGCCTCATCAGGAGGTCGTGGAGGGAGTCCTTCGCCGATTTTCCCTCGTAGAGACATCGATGGATCTCGTTGACGATCGGAAGTTCGAGTCTCATCTTCATCGACAGGTCGTAGACGCTCTGGGTGGTGCGGACGCCTTCGGCCACCATGGTCATCTCGGCGAGGGCCTGCGCCAGGGTCTTTCCCTGTCCGATCTTCTCTCCCAGGAGGCGGTTGCGGGAATGCCGGGATCCGCAGGTGACGATGAGGTCCCCCAGTCCGGACAAGCCGAAGAAGGTGACGACGTTGGCTCCCATGGAGATGCCCAGTCGGGCCATCTCGTAGAGGGCCCGGGTCATGAGGGCCGCTTTGGTGTTGTCTCCCAGGCCGAGCCCGTCGCAGGCGCCCGTGGCGATGGCATAGATGTTTTTCAGAGCCCCCCCCAGTTCAACGCCGAGGAAATCGGGGTGGGTGTAGACGCGGAAGTGATCGGTCGAAAAATCCGATTGAACCCGTTCCGCCAGCGCGGTCGGTCCCGCGGTGACCACGGCGGTCGGGGTATTGAGGATGACTTCTTCGGCGTGGGACGGTCCCGACAGGACGGCCACCCGTCCGTGGAGCGCGGGGATCTCGTCCTCGATGACTTCCGACATCCGCTTCAAGGTGGCATTCTCGATCCCCTTGGTGACGCTCACCACGTCGAAGGAGGGAGACGTCCCGAGAGACTTCTTCACAAGTCCGAAAGTGGCCCGCACGAATTCCGAGGGTGTCGCGCTGACGACGAGCGCTTTCCCCTGAAGGGCCTCGTCGATCCGGGAGGTGACGCGCACGCCGGAATGGAGTTTGAGTTGGGGGAGGATCGCCAACATCCGTGTCTTCTCCAGCTTTTCGGCGGCGGCCGGATAGAATTCCCAGAGGGAGACGTCATGCCCCTTCTGAGCCAGAAGGTGGGCCAAGGCCGATCCCCATGAGCCGGCGCCCAACACGCATATTTTCTCAGTCATGTTTTTTGTCGGAACCGGTGGTCAGAGCCAGTTCCTCTCCTTTGATCAGTCGTTTGATGTTCGGAATATGTTTAAGGATGATGAGGACGGCCAGGGCGGTGGCCATGGCGGCTTTGAGGGGGTGTCCGCTCCCCTCGGAAAAGAGGAACCCGCCGCACTGCATCCAGGCGGTCAGCGGGAGGAGGATGGAACCCGTGAGGGATCCCACGGACACGTGGCGCGTGGCGGCGAAGGCGACGGCGAACCCGGCGATGGCGATCGCGGCCGGGATCGGCAGGAGCGTGACGAAGACCCCGGCGGAGGTCGCGACCCCTTTCCCCCCCTTGAAGCGCAGGAACGGCGTCCACGTGTGTCCCACGACGGCGCAACATCCGGCCATGACCTTCAGGACGTCGGACCCTCCGAAGAGGACCTGGACCAGCCAGACGGCGACGATCCCCTTGGCGATGTCGATGGCCAGGGTGATGAGCCCCGGGCCTTTCCCGACGACCCGGAACACGTTGGTGGCCCCGGGGTTTCCGGAACCGTGTTCGCGGATGTCGATGCCGCGCCACCATCGTCCCATCAGGTAGCCGGTCGGGAACGAGCCGATCAGATAGGATCCACCTAAAGCGCCGAGATAAGAGAGGGGTGTCATGGATGTTTATATTGAAACAAAATCGGAGCGCCGAAGGCTTGGAATTTTTTTCGGAACATGTTCTCCAAGTGGCGTTGATAGGAGAAATGGGGCGGTTCCGAGAGCGTCGAGGCCAGGTGGATGATGACGGGGGCGGACCGCACTTGTCGGACTCCGCGGAATTCCATCTTCTTCCCGTGCAGGGAATAGGGCCTGTTCTGAAGTTCGTTCCAGAAGAAATTCTCCAGGTCTTCCTGATGGAAGCGCCGCTGGTGTTGGGTCTGGGCGTTCCAGAGGCTGGAGAGGAGTTCCGTCATGTGCTGTCCGGTCAATGCCGAGATGAAGAGCATGGGGGCCCAAGTCAGGAACGGCATGACGACCTGGAAGTTCGATTCGAAATTCTGGATCGTCTCCGATGGGTTCTTCACCAGGTCCCATTTGTTCACGGCCACCACGCACGCTCGGTTCTCCTCGTGGATGTCCCTGGCCACGGCGACGTCCCCGTCGAGGAGCCCCTCCTTGGCATCCAGCAGGAGGAGGGCGACGTCGGATTCGTTCAGGGCCTTGTGGGCCATGATGCGCGAGAGACTCTCCAATCCCTGGACCTTGGGCGCTTTCTTCCTGAACCCCGCCGTGTCCTTGATCAGGAACACCTTTCCATCCCAGTTCAGGCGCGTGTCGATGGTGTCGCGCGTGGTCCCCGGGATATCGGAGACGATGGACCTGTCCAGTCCGATGAGGCGGTTGAAGAGCGACGATTTCCCGACGTTGGGGCGACCGACGATGGTGATCTGTGCGTCGACCTTGGGCCTGTCGGGTTCCCCGTCCGCCGGTTCCGGCGTTTCCCGGTCCCAAAGGGACTCGACGAGATGGTCGAGGAGCGTGTGGATGTTGCGCCCGTGTCCGGCCGAGATGGGGATGACGTCCTTGAACCCGAGCTGATAGAAATCGGAGATCTGGGTGTCTTTTTTCTTGTCATCGATCTTGTTGACCACGATCGTCACGTGCGAGTTCGTCCGCCGGAGCCAGCGGGAAAGGGATTGTTCCATCGACGTGATGCCCTCGAGCCCGTCGACGACCCAGAGGACGTGGTGGGCTTTGGGGATCCAGGAGTCCAGCTGCTTGCGCACGGCTCCCCGGATGCCGTCGGTGTCGGGCATGTATCCGCCGGTGTCGATGAGCTGGAACGAACGTTTCCCCCAATAGACGGTGCCGTCGATCCAGTCGCGGGTCGTCTCGGGGATCTCGGACATCATGGAGCGGCGTTTCTGGCAGAGCCGGTTGAAGAGGGTGGACTTGCCGACGTTGGGTCGTCCCAGAAGAACCACGGTCGGGCGATCGGATGTCGTCATGGTCTCAGTGGAGCGTGTTGAGCTTTTTGGCGCCGAAGAGGATGTAGTCGACCGTCGACGCGGCCGTCAGGAGGAGCATCAGGATCAGGCTCGCCTTGTAGAGAGGGGCGAGGAGAGGCATCAGCACGCTGAGAATGGTTATCATCTGGACGAAGGTCGTGATCTTGCCGAGCCAACGGGGTTTGATCTCGGAATTCTTGGTCAGGATGAAGATGATGCTCCAGCCCAGGAAGATGAAGAGATCCCGGGAGAAAACGACCACGAACGCCCACATCGGGAGGAGGTTCAGGTGGGCCAGGGTGATATAGGAAGAGACCAGGAGGAGTTTGTCGGCCAGCGGGTCCAGAAACGTTCCCAGGACGGTCTTTTCCTTTTTCCACCGCGCCGCCAGGCCGTCGAGGATGTCCGTCAGCGCCGACACGATGAAGATGATGACCGGCCAGACCGGCGCCTGGAGCAGGAGTCCGATGACGAAGACCGGAATCAGCAGAATACGGACGATGGTGATCTTATTGGCCAGTGTCATGTTGGGAGATCTTCTTCTCTATTTGTCCCCAGTTTTTCGGGTCGATCAGGATGCGGAGCCGGAGCCCACGGGCCAGCGTCCTTTTGGATAGAACCTGTCCTGTCTCGTAGACGTGGGCCAGAACATCATGACGATTATAGGGAAGATAGAAGTCTTTGACAAGGAGACGTTCCCTCAGGAGCGATTCGACGCGGTCGAGCAGGGCGGGCAATCCCTCTTTGGACTGAGAGGAGATCATCATTCCCCCTTCCCGCCGGAGGGCGTTCTGCTGGGTCTTGGTCAAGAGGTCGCATTTCGAGAATACCTTCAACCGGGGGAGGCGGTCCGCCTGAAGTTCCTTGAGGACGTCGTTGACGACCGTCATGGTTTGGGTCCATTGGGGATGGGTCGGGTCCACGAGGTGGATCAAGAGGTCGGCGTCGGCCACCTCTTCGAGCGTGGCGTGGAAGGCGGCGACGAGTTGGTGCGGCAGTTTTTGGATGAAACCGACCGTGTCCACGAACAAGGTGGTGCGTCCGCCGGGGAGGATGACCCTCCGGGCGGTCGGGTCCAGGGTGGCGAAGAGTTTGTCGTCGGCGTAGACGGGACGACCTTTCGTGAGGGCGTTGAGGAGAGTGGACTTCCCGACGTTGGTGTAGCCGATGAGGGCGATCATCGGGAGCGGGACGCGCTGACGGTGTTGTCGTTGGAGTTGCCGGTGGAGGCGGATGTTGGCGATGTCCCGCCGGATGCGGGCGATCCGGTCCCGGATGTGCCTCTGATCCACCTCGAGTTTCCGTTCGCCGGGCCCGCGGGTGCCGATGCCTCCGACCTGTTGTTCGAAACGTCCGAACCGTTCGGTGATCCGCGGGAGGAGATAACTGAGTTGGGCCAACTCCACCTGGAGTTTCCCTTCTTTGGTATGGGCTCTCCGGGCGAAGATGTCGAGAATGAGGCGGGTGCGGTCCAGGATCTTGGCCTGGATTTTTTCCTGGAGGTTCTTCTGTTGGGCGGGAGTCAGTTCGTTGTCGAAGACGATGGTTTGCAGTTTCTCCTGGCGGACGAGCCGCGCCAGCTCCTCGACTTTGCCGTGTCCGATGAGGGTGCCGGGGTCCCGCTCGTCGCGCTGTTGGATGAGGGACGAGATCGCTCGCCCCCCGGCTGTTTCCAACAACTGGGTCAGTTCGTCAAGGGAGGACTGGATTTCCCGGAGGGATCCCCCCTTCAATCCGAATCCGACGACGGCGGCGCGTTCCAGGCCCATGTCCTTATCGTCGAGCCTTGATGAGTGAGAGGATTCGGTCCGCGCAGGAAGGGGCGTCGAACGGCGGGATCATGTCCAGCCATTGGATCCTCTGTTCCGCTCGGAACCAGGTCATCTGGCGTTTGGCGAAAAGCCGGGTTTGATGGAAAAGGGTCTTCTCAAGGGTTCCCTTGTCGATCCGTCCGTCGAGGAATTCGATGACGGCCGGGTAGCCGAGGGCCTGGAAACAGGGGGCCGTGGCGGGGACCTTCCGGTGGAGCAGGTCGCGCGTTTCGTCGATCAGGCCGTCCCTCATCATGCCGGCGCAGCGCTCCGCCAGCATCTTTTCATAGGAGGTCTTATCCCATCGGAGTCCGACGAAGCGGACCGGGAACGGGGCCGGAGTCGTCTTCTCCCTCTGCCACCACGAGATCGGGCGTCCGGTCAGATGGTGGACCTCGAGCGCGCGGACGACGCGCTGGATGTTGTTCGGCGGGATGCTCCGGGCGGCTTCCGGATCGATGCGGGCCAACTCGTCATGCAGCGCTTGCCGGCCCTGTCGCTCGGCGCGCCGAAGAATGTCGTCCCGGAAGGAGGTGTCCCTTTCCGGCAAGGGGGCCAGTCCGTCGACCAGGGCTTTGATGTAGAGACCCGTTCCGCCGACGATCACGGGATAGGGCCTGCCCGCGTTCAGGAGTTGTTGGATGGTCTGGGTCGCTTGGCGGGAGAAGAGTCCGGCGTTGTATGTTTCGTGGGGTTCCAGGATGTCGGTCAGATGGACGGGGATTCCGTCGACCAGATAGCATCGTTTCAAAGGGTGATCTGGGACGGCCGTCCATCTCCCGTGAGGTTTGGCCGTGCCGACCGCCAGATGTCGATAGACCTGCCGTGAATCGGCCGAGAGGATGTCGGTCCCGAGTCGCCGTGCGAGTTCGAGCGCGACGGCGGTCTTGCCGGATCCCGTCGGGCCGACCAGGATGGGAAGGACGTTGAGGGAAACGGTCGTGTTCTTCAAATTCGACGGAAATGACGGGCGAGTTCTTCAGACGACAGGCGCAGGAAGGTGGGCCGGCCGTGGGGGCATGACCAGGGCATCCGGCATTGCTGGAGTTCCTGCAGGAGGCGGTTCATCTCCGGACCCTGCAGCGGTTCGTTGGCCTTGATGGATCCGCGGCAGGCGGCCCGGATGAGGATGGGTTCCCATCCGTGCGGGATGGATTCGTTCAGGAGATCGTCGACCAATCCTTCCAGGAGTTGGCGCACTTTCGGAGAATCTCCCAGCGAGGCCGGGACCGCGCCGATCCGGAACGCCCTCGGACCGAACGGGTCGATGTCGTATCCCATCTTCCGGAAATCGTCCAGATGGTCGGTGACGATCGCGGCGGCTTGCGGCGAGAGTTCCCACGTCCAGGGTAAAAGGAGGTTTTGGCGCGGCGCTTCTTTTTCCTTCGCCGCCGAGGACAACTTTTCGTAGAGGATGCGTTCCGCCACGGCGTGCTGGTCGAAGATCAGAAGTTCGTCCCCCCACCGGGACAGGATGTAGGTATTGTCGATCTGCAGGAGGGCCTGGGGGGCCATCTGCCGGAACGATTCCGGGTCGAGCGGGCGCGGTGCCTCCGCCCGCGTCTCGGGCCGGTCGACGCATTCCGGACGGTTCCGGTCGGGGGTGACCGGAGTCTGGAGACGGAGCGCGGCCTCCGTCTCTTCGGGTCGGACGCTGGAAGGGGGCAGGTTTTGAAAAGGGGTCTGGAAGAGTCCGGCCGGCGCATCCGTCGAGGAACGAGGGGCGGTGCCCGTCTGGACCGACGGCATGGACACGGAGCCCGTCAGGGATTCCTTGACGGCGTGATAGACGAATCCGTAGACCTCGTTCTCCTTGGATAGGCGGACTTCCCTCTTGGAGGGATGCACGTTCACATCCACGTATTGAGGGTCGATGTCGAGGAAAAGGACCGCCAGGGGGTGCCGTCCGACCATGAGTCCGCCGCGGTAGGCCTCATAGATCGAGTGGGAGATCCGCCGGTTGAGGACGACGCGACCGTTGATGAAGAGGCGCTGGAAACGGGTGCTGGTCTGGGAGGTGTGGATGTCCGAGACCCAGCCCCAGGCTTTCATGGGTTGTCCTTCACGTGACACGGCGCGCAGGAGGTCGTCGGGTTTTTCGACCTTCTCGAACAGGTCGGGCCAGAGGGCCGCCAGCCTTGCCTTCACTCCCGCCGACGGCGTTTCACCGTCCGGAACCGGAGGGATCGTCAAGATCTCCTTCCCGTCGGCGATCACGTGGAACCCGACCGAGAGGGCGCAGAGGCTGATGTCCTCGATGGTGCGCAGGAGGAGCCCCCGCTCCGTCGCATCGGATTTCAGGAATTTGGCACGGGCCGGAGTGTTGAAAAAGAGGTTCTCGATCAGGATCGTGGTCCCCACCGGGGTGCCGATCGGGCCTTCCCGGACGATTTTTCCCCCGTTGATGGAGATGTTCCATCCCTCGCGGGTATGGGGTTCGCGGGTGAGAAGTTGGAATTGGGAGACGGCCGCGATCGACGGGAGCGCCTCGCCGCGGAAACCGTAGGTGTGGATCTGGTCCATGTCGCCGATCGACGAGATCTTGGAGGTGGCATGGCGTTCGACGGCCAGGCGGGCGTCCTCCGGGGACATGCCGGAGCCGTCGTCGGTGACCCGGAGTTTGGTGCGCCCCGCGTTCTCCCATTCCACCGTCACGTGCCGGGCCCCGGCGTCCAAGGAGTTCTCCAGGAGTTCTTTGAGGACGGAGGCGGGGCGTTCCACGACCTCGCCGGCGGCGATGTGCCGGATGACGGTTTCAGGGAGTTTCTTGATTTTACTCATGGGGAGATCCGCCGGCGTGTGCGCCGGGACGGACGATCAGTGTTTCAACTTGACGGGTTTGGAGCAGAGGGCCCAATAGGAACATTCCCGGTAACAGATGTCCTTGACTCCGAAGGAACGTTCCGTCTCGCATTTTTGGTCGTCTTCGGCCATCTTGTTGATCTGGTGGGCGTGAGCCGAATCGATGCGCGAGAATTGGACGCCGACCGTGGAGATGTTCCCTTTGTGCTTGGCCCAGACGACGTGTCCTTCGATCTCGACGCCTTCCAATCCGGGGACGTCCAGGACGATCTTGAGCCGCGTGTCGCCGGCCACGTGGGCGAAGACGAGCATGGACAGGCCGCCGGCGGAGAGGGTCGTGATGACGGCGGGCACTTCATAGGGATGGTCCCCCATGACGCAAAGCTCGACCGGTTCGGCCAGATCGTCGATCATGGGGAATCGGCGATGTTTCCGTCTGTCTTGAGGAGGATGATGTTTGGATTTATCGTCTTTCATTGTTCATCTCCGGCTGAGACATGTCAGCGCTATTAAGAATACTCTTTTTTTGTGGCGGGAGGCAAGATGTAATTGAATCCGACGGGTAAATTTGTTGTTACAGACTTTTTTTCCAGCGGTGGATGATCTGAAGGGCTTCCAGCGGGGTGAGTTGGTCGGTGTTCGTCTTGCGGATGTCCTCGAGGACCGGATGGGATTGGAAGAGGTCGAACTGGTCTTGGGCGGCGGCCGCGGCGGACCGCCGGGGATCCGACGTCTCGAATTCCTTGAGGAGCGTTCGGGCCCGTTCGACGCAGGCGGCCGGAAGGCCCGCCATCTGGGCGACGTGGATCCCGTAGGACCGGTCGGCGGGACCGGGGACGATCTGGTGCAGGAAGACGAGTTCCGTCTTCCCGTCGGGCCTCGTCCATTCTCGGGCGGAGGCATGGAAATTCTTGATGCCCGGGATCAGTTCCTGCAGGCGGGTCAATTCGAAGTAGTGGGTGGCGAACAGCACCTTGGGCCGTTCGGCGCTCTTCTTGCGGGACGCCGTTCCGGACAGATATTCCACGACGGCCCAGGCGATGGCCATCCCGTCAAAAGTGGAGGTGCCGCGGCCGACTTCGTCGAGGATGATGAGGCTGCGCGGGGTGGCGTTGTGGAGGATGTTCGCCACCTCCTGCATCTCGACCATGAACGTGGAAGCGCCTTCGGCGAGGTTGTCCCCCGCGCCGATGCGCGTGAAGATGCGGTCGATGAGGCCCACCTCCGCGTCGGCGGCCGGTACGTAGGACCCCATCTGGGCCATGATGACGATGAGGGCCACCTGTCGCAGATAGGTGGATTTCCCGGCCATGTTGGGTCCGGTGATGATGAGGATCTGTTGGTTTTTACCGTCGATGAGGACGTCGTTGGGGACGAACGGCGTCTTGCCGAGCGATTGTTCCACCACGGGATGACGGCCCTGCGAGAGGTTCAGGGTGTTCTCCGTGGTGAGCCGCGGGCGGACGTAGTTTCCGAGGGAGGCCGCCACGGCCAGAGAAGAGAGGACGTCCATCTCCGACAAGGATTCCGAGATCCGCCGCAGGTTCTCCTGGTGGGTCATCACGGTCCTGCGGACCTCCGCGAAGAGCTGGGCCTCGAGGCTCTTGGCTTTTTCGTCGGCGCCCAGGATGCGGTCTTCCTGGGTTTTGAGTTCCGGCGTGATGAACCGTTCCGCGTTGGCGAGGGTCTGTTTCCGGATCCATTCCGCCGGCGCTTTGGCCAGATTGGCCCGGGAGACTTCAAGATAGTAACCGAAGACCGAATTATATCCCACCTTCAGGGACGAGATCCCGGTGCGTTCCCTCTCGGAGGCCTCCAATGTCGATATCCAGGAACGGCCGTCCTGCGCCAACGCCCGGAGGTCGTCCAGTTCTCTGGAGTAGCCGGAGCGGATGACCCCGCCGTCGGTCAGGCGCGTGGGCGGTTCTTCCGCGAGGGATTTTTCGAGGAGTTCCACGAGTGCGGGCGGCGCCACGAGATTGTTCAGGTGTTCGGAGAGCGGATGGGACTCCTCCTGGAGCAGGGGTTTGTCGCCGAAAAGGGCGCGTATCGACGGGATCTGGCGGATGGTCTTTCGGAGCGCGACCAGGTCGCGCCCCGTCACCGCGCCCGTGGCCAGTCGGCCCAAGATGCGGTCCACGTCGCACATCTCGCGGAGGAGGACGGCCAGCCGGTCCCGGAGGGCGGTCTGTTCCATGAAAAAACCGACGCGGTCCTGTCGTTGCCGGAGGAGGTCCACGTTCTTCAATGGATGGAGGAGCCACCACTTGAGTTTACGACCGCCCATGGGGGTGGAGGTGTGGTCCAGCACTTCCCAGAGGGAGGTGGCCGGTCCCGAACCCCTGGTTTTTGTCGACGGCAGGATGTCGAGGTTCCTCAGGGCCACGTCGTCCAGAAAGAGGTGGTCGTCGGTGGAATAGGTCCGGAGTGAGCGGATGGTGGCCAGGGTGTCGGGTTGGTTTTGCTCCAGATATTTCAGGATCGCCCCGGCCGGCGCGATGGCGCGGTGGTCGGGGCCGAGTCCGAACCCGGACAGAGAGGAGACCCCCAGAGTCTGAGTCAGAGTCCGTCGCGCCAAGTCGGGTTGGAAATCGATGTCCGGGCGCGCCGTGAGGAGCGTGTCCATCGTCCCCCAGTCCTCCGCCCACTGGAAAAAATGGGGGTGCAACAATTCTTTCGGCGCCCATCGTATGAGTTCCCCCATCAGACGGTGGCCGTGGGGATCGTCCTGGATCTCCGTGAGGATGAAATCACCGGTGGAAACATCGAGAGCCGCCAGTCCCCAGGACGACGGCGGCTGGTTGGGGTTCTTCCCGGCAGACGGGACGATGGCCGCCAGGAAATTGTTCGTCTTGGATTGGAGCAGTTCGTCTTCCAGGACGGTGCCCGGGGTCACCACGCGCACCACCTCGCGGGACACCATCCCCTTGGTGGTGGCCGGGTCTTCCATCTGTTCGGCGATGGCCACGCGGAATCCGCACCGCAGGAGTTTCGCGAGATATCCCGTCAGGGCGTGATGAGGGACTCCGCACATCGGGACTCCCTGCCGCTGGGTGAGGACGACTTCCAGGACGGGCGAGGCCCGTTTGGCATCCTCGAAGAACAGTTCATAGAAATCCCCCAGCCGGAAAAAGAGGAGCGAATCCGGATGGCGGGCCTTCAGGGATTGGTATTGCCGCATGAGCGGCGTCTCGGCGGAAGAGGATCGGGTCTCGTCGGTCATCTCACGCCCCGATGATCCGCTTGACCTTCTGGAACCGTTTCAACCAGAGATGGGTGGACTGTACGTCTCTGACGAACTTGCGGGTCTCTTTGAAGGGGATGTGGTCGATCTGGAGAGGTCCCCCCCCGTTCACCCATTTACGCACGTTGGTGGGTCCGGCGTTGTAAGAGGCCAATACCGCCACCGGATCGGTCGGGAACAGGAGTCTCAGTTCCGACAGGTATCGGATCCCCAGACGGAGGTTGGTGACGGGATCCGCCAGGTCCAGGGAATCGGTCGTCCCCTCCTTTTTGGACATCTCCACGGCCGTCTCGGGCATCAGTTGCATGAGTCCGACGGCGCCCCGATGGGACAGGGCCGATTTTTGGAATTTGGATTCCACTTTCACCAAAGCCATGATCAGGAGCGGGTCGATCTTGTAGATCGAGGAGTATTGGTTGATGAGGTCTTTCTTGAAAACGGGCCGGGCCAGCGCCCAGAACGCGCGGGATTGGTTCAGGACGACGAAGGCCAGAAGGCCCCCGGAGACCGCGGCAACGATGAGCTTGGTCTTATTCGTTCCCGGAATGATCTTGATCATCGGATTCCTTCGGGGCCCGTCGCGCGGATCTTTTCCAGGGGTGGCCGATCAAAAAACCGAACACCATCCCCAGTAGTCCGCTGGCCAGCAGGATCACCAGGAGCGAGAGGTCCGGCGTCTTCCAGACGATGAATTTCAGCCGGAGCGTCTGGGGATTCTGGAGGGACAGGATCAACAGCACGGTCCCCGCGAGGAAGGTGATTATGAATTTCGCATGCATGGTTCACCTCGGAGCGTCAGGTTATTGAATCCCGTGATACGGACGTTCATGAAAGATCCCGGTTCGCCGGCGACGGTCGCCGGCCAGCGCACTTTCCAATGGGACCGCGTGCGCCCCTCGTAGAAGGAATCGTCGACCGCGTCGATGCTGACCTGTTGGTCCGTGCCGACCAAAGCGGTCCGCTTCCCCAGAGCCAGTTCTTCCGCGTGTTTGAGGACCCGCGCGTGACGGTCCTCGATCGTCTCCGCCGGGACCGGATCGTTCTCCTCGGCGGCCGGCGTGCCCGGCCGGGCGGAATATTTGAAACAGTAGGCGCCGTCGAGGCCCATGGCGTCGAGCAGGCGGAGGGTCTCCTCGAAATCCTCCTCGGTCTCCCCCGGAAAACCCACCAGCACGTCCGTGGTGATGGAGAGGGACGGGATCGCTTTTCGGAGCCGGTCCGTGAGTTCGATGATCGACCGGCTCGTGTAACCCCGGCGCATCCGCTTCAGGACGGCGTCCGATCCCGATTGGACGGGGAGGTGGAGGTGTTCGCAGACGGTCCGGCACTCGGCCATGGCGCGGATCATCCGGTCGGTGACGTGGGACGGGTGCGGGCTCATGAACCGCAGGCGCTCCACGCCCGGTTCCCGGTCGATGGCCCGCAGGAGCTCGGCGAAATCCGTCACGGCGCCCCGGGATTCCGTGAAACGGTAACTGTTGACCGTCTGGCCCAGGAGCATGAATTCACGGATCCCCCGGCTCGCTTTCAGTCGGATCTCGTCCAGGATCTCCCGGGGAGCCCGCGATATCTCCCGGCCTCTGACGGACGGGACGATGCAATAGGAGCAGGCATAGTTGCATCCTCGCATGATCGTCACAAAACCCGTGGTCTTGGAATCGGCGGGGATCCCCGTCGATCGGGCCAGGTTGCGCTCCTCCGGGCCGGCGAGGAGAGAGTCGATCTTTTTTGGGAAGAGGTCGATGTCTCGGGCGCCGACCACGAGGTCGACGTGCGAAAATTTTGTCCGGAGTTTTTTCTGGAGCCGTTGGGCCGCGCAGCCCGTCACGATCAGCCGTCGATGGGGATGCTTTTCCCTCCACGGGCGGAGCCGCCCCAGATAGGAGGCGGCCCTGTTCTCGGCGTGTTGGCGGACGGTGCAGGTGTTCACCAGGATCCAGTCGGCGTCGGAAGCCGCCGTGGTCTGGGTGAAGCCTCTCTCGGCGAGATGGCGGCCCATCTCTTCGGAATCCGCCATGTTCATCTGACAGCCGAAGGTGTTGACGAAATACTTCATGGAGTCTCGGAGCGGAGCGGCTTATTTGATGAGGGATTCGATCTTCGGCGGGAGATATCCCATGATGAGGCAGAGGACCGGACTCATGAAATAAAAGTGTCCGCTGGTGCCGGGAAGGATCTGGAGCCCGGCGTAGATGAAACTGCATCCGGCGGCGACCAGGATCGGATAATATTTCGTGTAAGGGCAACCGCTGGCGCGATGGCGCAACATTCCCGCCAGACGGAGGCTCAACCCGATCGCCCCGAAGAGCAGGCACCAGGCGAAGGAGAGCATCGCGAACGATTTGGCGAGGAAGAGTGCGGCGGCCAAGACGGCCAGCGCGACGGTGACGATCTTGTAGATCTTAAGGATCGACCGCCGTTCCGACTCGTATTTTCTGTAACGCTGGTCCAATTCCCAGGAGATGTTCTTGCACTCGTTCTCGTCCTTGCAATCGTCCAACGAACACTTCAGTTCGTCATCGGTCATCTGGGCGTAGTCCATGGCACATCCTCCTTGAACGCTGAGACATGAGGGAGTCCGCTCGACGGGTTCAGAGCGGGATCGAATGGCGACACGCTGTCGGAAAACCCCGAGAGTTCAGCTTTTTTGCAAATTGTCCCAGAGGACCCGCGTGATGATCAGTTCCTCGTTGGTCGGGACGACCAGCAGTTTGATCTTCGAGTCCTTGGTGTTGATGAAACCCTCGCCGCGGATGGCTTTGTTCTTCTCGGGGTCCAGTTTCGTCTTCAGAAAATCCATGTCCTTGCATATCTCGGCCCGGCAATAATCGGAGTTCTCGCCGATGCCGGCCGTGAAGGTGATGGCGTCGACCCCTCCGAGGATGAAATGGTAGGAACCGATGTATTTCCGCACCTGATAGTTGTGGATGTCCAGGGTCAGTTTGGCCCGGGGATGGCCCTTCTGTGCCGCCTCGACGATGTCGCGCATGTCGGAACTGATGCCGGAGAGGCCCTGCAGGCCGTTCTTGCGGTTCATGAACTCGTCGATCTGGTCGATGGAGATATTCTCATGCTTCATCAGGAGCTCGACGATGGCGGGGTCCATCGAACCCGTGCGCGTCCCCATGACGACCCCTTCCAACGGCGTCATCCCCATGGAGGTGTCAACGGAGCGGCCCCGGTCGATGGCCGTGATGCTGCTGCCGGCCCCCAGGTGGCAGGTGATGATCTTGATGGAGTCGAGCGGTTTCTTCATGAGTTCGGCGGTCCGCTCGGCCACATATTGGTGGGACGAGCCGTGGAACCCGTAGCGGCGGATCCCCAATTTCTGGGCGAGTTCATACTGGACCCCGTAAAGATGGGCGTGAGGCGGGATGGTCCGGTGGAAAGAGGTGTCGAAGACCGTCATGTGGAGCGAGTGGGGCAACATCTCCCGCATGAGGCGTATGCCCACGGCGGCGGCGCGGTTATGGAGCGGGGCGTAGATGGCATAGGACTCGATGTCGGTGACCACTTCGTCGGTGACGACGGCCGGCCCCGAATATTTTCCCCCGTGCACGATGCGGTGACCGACGGCCTGGAGTTCCGAGGTGTTCGTGATCACGCCCGTGTTGGCGCCGGTCAGGACGTTGAGCATCTTCCGGATCGCGTCGCCGTGGTTCGCCGAGGGGATGTCCCACGTCCACTTCTGGTCCCCCTTCCGATGGTTGAAACAGGCCGTGGCGGTGTTGAGGCGTTCCGCG
Organism: Elusimicrobiota bacterium; assembly: GCA_022709755.1. GTDB lineage: Bacteria > Elusimicrobiota > Elusimicrobia > FEN-1173 > JAKLIF01 > JAKLIF01. The sequence goes on from JAKLIF010000012.1 coordinate 32,179, forward strand.
ATGCCCTTCGCCAAGGGTGTGGCCCCGGGACATTCCAACACGCTGTATTTCAGCGAGGAACTTCCCGCGTTGATGATGAGGACTTTGACGTTTTGAGATTTCATTTCGTGAGAGTATTTTTTGGAATTTAAGGGTTCTATTCTAGTTTTTTTGACGGATCTTTCATAGGGGAAGATTCCGGTCCCGCCCGGTTCGGCGGAAAGTCGTGTAGAACGGGTTCTCTTGGCGGATCCGTCCCAGAGTGTCGTGCGGAAGTTCGGAATAGTTGTGGCCCGGCCAGACCGTCACCGAATCGTCCACGGGCGCCAGGACCTGATGGAGACTGTGCCGGAGTCCTTCCATGTCTCCCCCGGGAAGGTCGGTCCGCCCGCACGTGTCCACGAAAAGAGTGTCGCCCGTGAGGAGGTCCGATCCCGCCAGGTAACAGACGCCACCCGGCGTATGGCCCGGCGTATGGAGACAGACGATCGAGAGGGATCCCAGCGTGAGTGTCTCCCCGGCCCGGACGGTCCGGAGCTGTTTTTCGGGGAGACGGGGACAAAGGCCCCTGGCGTCGACGGAAGCGGCGAACGTCCGTTCCTCTTCATGGAGATAGACCGGGAGGGCTTTCGGGAACTCGCGGGATTCCAAGGCGTTGCAATGGTCGTAATGGGAATGGGTCAGCAACACGGCGTCGATCGAAAAGCCGTCGCGTCCGGCCGCCTCCCAGGCTTCCTGGAAGTTCCACGCGGGGTCGACGATCCAGCAGACCTTTCGGGCCGGATCCCCCAGGAGATAGGCGAAATTCTGCATCGGACCCAGTTCGATCTGTTTGAGGTAGACGCTCATCTCGGTCGGGCCCGTATCAGATCAAACGATGGCTCTTCAGTTTCTTCTCGAGGTCCCGCGGCGTCTTGTAAAGGATCGCTTTCCATCCCTGTCGCCGGGCCGCGCGGATGTTCTCTTTTTTGTCGTCGATGAACAGGATCCGTTCCGGGGTGGTGGGGCAAGTCCGGAGGGCGGTCCGGTAGATGGCGGGGCTGGGTTTTAAGGCCCGCGCCTCGAATGAGAGGATCCGTCGGGGGAACCGGCGCATGAACGGATAACGGTCCCGGAGATGTTTCCAATGGATGGGGTTCGTGTTGGACAGGAGGGCGAGCCTGGTTTTGCTCTTCAACCGGCCCAGGAGACGGATGACGGGCTTGTTGGGGGTGAAGATGCGGCTGAAGATCGAGCAGAAGCGGGAGTAGGACAGCGTCATCCCCCACCGTTTCCGGACGATCCGATAGAACGTCTTCCCGGTGATCCGCCCCGATTCCAACTGAACGCAGAGGGGCGGCGTCCAGAGTGCCCGGGCGATATCCATCCCCCGTCCCTTCAGGTGACGGTCCATGGACCGTCCGACCTTCTCGACGGAGAAATAGAGAAGGACGTTCCCTATGTCGAAGACGACCCAGTCGACAGAGGGCCGTTCGGCGGGGCGGTTCTCAGAATTGGACTTGAGGCGCTTTTTGAGCGGATTCTTCGGCTTTGAAATAACCGTCATTCTTGGCATACCCGAACATTCCCGCGATGATGTTCCCCGGGAAGAGGCGTACGGCGACGTTATATGATTGGACCGCCTCGTTGTATTTTTTCCGTTCCACCGTGATGCGGTTTTCCGTTCCGGCCAATTCGTCTTGAAGGGCCCTGAAATTCTGGTCCGCTTTCAGGGTCGGGTAGTTCTCCACGACCAACAGCAACCGGGACAACACGTTCTCGATCCCCTGGGAGGCCTGGATTTTTTCCGACGACGTTTTGGCTTCGCCCCATTGGCTTCGGAGGCGGGTGATCTCTTCGAAGAGGTTCGTCTCGTGTTTGGCATAACCCTTGACCGTGTTCACAAGGTTGGGGATGAGGTCGTAACGGCGCTGGAGGACGTTCTCCACCTGGGCCCAGCCGGCCCCGACGGCCTCATTGAGGCGGACGATCCGGTTGTAGAAGTGGATGCCCGACAAAAAGACGAGACCGACAAACGCGATGATTCCGATCAGCCATGCATTTTTCTTCATGTTCGATTCCCTCCTCTGGGAAAATCCTACAGATTGTCGACGGCGTCGATGATCGCTTTGAGGGCGTCCATGTAGCGGGCCCACATCTCGGCCGGCGGTCGCGGGGGTTTCCCGGTCGATTTAAGACTCAAGACGTCGCCGAGGGCCTGAGGGTCGAATGGGACCTTCTGGGCCAGCCGGGCGATCGCCTCTTCTTTGGGGAGCGGCGGTTCCTCTCCGAAGAGCCGCAGCGTGTGACGGAGGAGCACCGAAAAGACGGAGACGGATTTCCCCATCAGTTCGCAGAGCGCCTCCGGGTCCTCTTCCGATACCAGATGGGACTGGCGGAGTTTCAGCCATTTCCCCTTCAGTTCATGTTCCAATTCGTGACGCAGGTTCCGGGTGTCGATGTTCAAAGAACCGATCGGATCCTCTCCGCGCAGGGTCCGATGGTGGTCCTTGATGTCGAGGAATTCCACGGGGAAGACATCCGTCGATTTCAGGATCTCCTGGGGGGTGAAGACCAGCGGGAGCGGGTTTCCCTGTTTGTTCCAGAGTTGGAACAGGGGCCCGGCCTTCTTCAGGACGGACGGATCGTGTTGTCGGATCACGACGAGGAGGTTGTAATCCGACACCTTCTCGACGAAATCCCCGGCGGCGGCGGATCCGAACAGGACGATGGACCGCAGGTCGTCCCCCCACAGACGGTGAAGCTCCTCGGAGAATTTCTCCGGGGTCATTTTCTTCCCGAAATCAAAGATGATCACCATGAACCGGACGCGCCTCCTCCCCCTGAAAATCCACCGCCGAATCCGCCGAACCCTCCGCCGAAACGGCCCCTTCCGGAAAAACCGCCGGGGCCCCCGCCGTACCAGCCCATCGGCCTGGGTGTCGATTTTACAAAAAATCCCACCCCGAGGGCCACGATTCCCAGGACGCACAGGATCGAGAAGAGCAGGATGTTGTTGAGCGCGACGAAAGAGTGCCATAGGAACAAGGCGTCCAGTCCTCCGAAGAGGACCGGTCCGAGAGACACCCATCCCGACGGGGCCGGGGTTTTGAATCTATTCCTCAGATATTTTCCCAGCACGAACGATAGGAATAATACGACGATGAAACTGGCGCCGGTGGCGTCCCCTCGGTTTGTTTTTCTCGGCGCGGGAAGTTTCTCCATCCCCGGGAGGAGGACCCCTTTGTCCCGGATGAGACGGTAGATCACGGCCGTGGTGCCCTGGTACAGCCCGTCGGAATACCGGCCGTCCTTGAAGTAGGGGACGATGTGTTCTCGCACGATGTCTCCACAGGCCCCGTCGGGCAGGATGGCTTCCACTCCATAACCGGTCTCGATGCGGACTTTACGGTCTTCGACGGCGACCAGGATCAGGACGCCGTTGTCTTCCCCCTTCTTGCCGATCTTCCACCGGTTGAAGAGGGTGTTGGCGGCGTTCTCGATGCTATCGCCCTCCAAAGATTTCAAAGTCACGACGGCCACCTCGAAACCGGCTTGTCGTTCCAGATCGCTCAGGAGGCGTTCCATCTTCTGTCGCGTCGTCGCGTCGATGATCCCCGCGTCATCGGTCACCCAATGGGCCGGTTTGGACTCATCGAGCGCGAGGGCGCGCGGGACGGCCAGCCCGCTCGCCAGGCAGAACAGCGCCGGGAGGGTCTGTCGGAAGAGGAGGTGGAACGAGCGGCGGCGGATCATACGAATAGACTGTAGATCGTACGGACGTCGATGTCCAGTCTTTTGGCGGATTCTTGCATCAGGGTGACCCGGTCCAACAGGATCTGTTTCTGTGTGTTGGAGAGGTTTGCGCAGACCCGTTTGTCGTGATGCCATCGCAGGAATTTGGGGTCCATGGCGTCGGAGCTGTGCCGCCTCTTATGGATCAGCCGGCAGAAGACCGGTTCTCCCGAAAAAAGGAAGGCGCCCGGCCCTCTCCGGAGATAAAGGCGATGGTAGAAGTCGAGTTCGTCGTTCTCCTGGTAATAGCGGGTGTTCCACCCCCCCACTTGGCGGAGCGCGTCGTGGCGGATCACTGAAGCGCCCAGAAAAGGAGGGCACACCAGGGTGGGCAGGATGTAGTCGACGAAGGACGTCTCTTTTTCCGGATGTCGGCGATACAGGTGGTCCAGGAACGCGGACCGGATGAATTTCGATGAATCCTGAAAGCGGATGTCGATGTCGGAATAGACCACGGCCGCTGTCGTCGAGGACAGAAGGCGGGTCTGCGATTCGAGTTTATGGGGATACCACGTGTCGTCATCGTCCAGAAAAGCGATGAACCTTCCCCTCGCCCGCGCCAGCCCCGCTTTCCGCGCCCGGACGATCCCTTGCCGCGCCGGCAATCGGATCGAGCGGAATCGTCGGTCATGGAGCGATCGCAGGACTTTTTCCGCGTAGGGACGGGATGACCCGTCGTCCACGACGATCGTTTCGAAACGGGGGTAGGTCTGGTACAGAACGCTCCGGATCGCCCGGGAGAGGAGCACCCGGCGGTTGCGGGTGGGCACGATGACGCTGACGAGTCCCGGTTCAGCCATGGGGAGTCGTCCGTCGAAGATCCCCGTATCCGATCAGGGGGATGCCCAACTTCTTTTCCAGGTGATCGAAGATCCGCGCGTCGAGATCGTCGAACGACCGTTGCCGGAGACGGGCCGTCTGCCCCGGTTTTTGTCCGGGGATCGTGTAGCGGCGCAGTTCAGCGGTGTCATATCCGGGATGGGCCACCGTGATGTTCAGTCCCGGTCGGAACAGTTGGAGGGACCGCGCGGCGTCGAAAGAGCGGTTCAACCGGAAGGATCGGCGGAAATCGGCATGGACCTCGTTCTCGCCGAGGGAACCGGAGACCAGCAATCGGTAACGGGCGGCCAACCGGAGGGCGAGCTTCCGGTATTCATCGAGGGTGGCGATGTGGAAGTCCAGGTAACTCGGGCGGAGTCCGGCGCGGAAGACCCGGCGGATCTGCGCCTCATATTCCCTCTCGACTTGTCTCTTTGGCGGTTTTTGGCGCCACAGATATCGGGGGAGCGTATGGAAGAAACCGGCCTTGTTCAGCAGGGACGGGATCCGGCGGAGAGGTGCGAGGGGTTTCCAGGGGTCGTTGGTCCATTCCCCGAACAACGTCAAGTGGACGCCGATGTCCCATCCGGGGTGGAGCCGGCAGAGCCGGGCCGCCTCATCGAAGAACCGGGCGGGCGCGATCAATCCGGCGCACGAGACTTTCCGTCGGGTGAGGCAGTCGGCGATGGCTTTGTTGACGGAACGGCACATGCCGAAATCGTCCGCCCGGACGATCAGGGCGCAGGAGGCCCCGTCGTCTTTCAATCGTCCCCGCGGTCGGCGTGTGGGTGTTCTCATCGGATCAGTTCCCGCGGAGTGGCGAAGGATAGAGGGACAGGTAGCGCGGTCCCAATCGGTCCCAGGTCATCGTGAGGGCTGTTCGTTGGCCCTCTTTGCCCAGTCGATCTCTCAGGGAAGGGTCTCCGGCGAGACGGTCGATGCCAACGGCCAGGGCTTCGGCATCCTGGGGCTCCACCAGCCAGGCGTTCTTGTCGTGCTCGCAGAAATCGCGCAGTCCTCCGATGTTCGACACCAGGACCGCCTTCCCCAGACCCATCGCCTCGAGCACGGCCAGCCCGAAGGATTCGTTCCGGGACGGTTGGACATAGAACAGGGAGTGGGCCATGTAGTCGACGGCCGTTTCGTGAGGCGTCTCTCCGACGAGCTGGACGCGTTTTCCGAGCCCCAACAGGTCGATGAGGTCCTCCAGCCGTCGGGTGCCCGTGACCATGCCGGCCACGACCAGGTCGATTTTCGATTGAGGGTTCTTTTGGATGAACAGGCTGAACGCGTAGAGGAGGACGTCGATCCCCTTGACGGGCATGGCGTTGGCGATGGAGACGACATAGTCCCGCTTCATCGACGGCGCGGGTGGACGAGACCGAAGTCCCGCCGGGATCCCGAGAGGGATCCGCTCGATCTTTTTATCATCCGGTTTCAACCAGCGGAGGGCCCGCTCGCGGATGTATTCCGACACGACGCTGCATCGATGGGCGCGCGCGACCATCCAATACCGCACGAACAGGAGGAGCGGCCGGCGTCTGTAAGGACGGAAACTCGCCAGGTTGAGGAAGGTGATGACGTAGGGGACTCTCCATAAAAAGAACAGGATCGAAGTGACGCATCCCTCCAGTCCGCAGGTGAAGATGTGGGCGATCGAAATGTTTTCCCTGAGGATGATGATGGGGACCTGGAAGATCGACAGGAAGACGTGGGGGACGATGGCCCACCGAGGGCCCGGAAGACATCCGATCCGATAGACGCGGATGCCGGATTCGACGTTGGTGAACGGTCCCTGCCGGTCGAAGAGGATGTCGGCGGTGATGATGACCGGCGTGACCCCCCGGGTCTTTAGGTGGTGCGCCAGGTTGAAGACCACTTGGCGGATCGAATGGGTGTTCGTCCAGGCGAACAGGCCGATGACCGGGGTCTTATCTGTGCGGGGTGTCATGGCGGAGTGTGGACAAATTTTTCATGGGACGAGAATGAGACCGGGACTGAAGGAAATCTGCGCGACATAGGGCTGGGATTCGAGGTGGAAAGAGGATCGACGGATTGACTGAGGCTGACCGGCTTGATCACTGCGGACAGCAAGGGGTAAAGCAGTGACGGGCTAGTCTATCATCTCGCTCGAAGCGGGCATCGCAAACACGAACTTCTCCAACCGCCCATGCTTGCGCATGGAAGGTTTTTGATATTTCTTTGATCCCTTTTTGTCGGACTTCTTCCCTTTCATTGTTCGCGACCCCCTTCAGGAGGAAACGAGGTATAAAATATCAATCTATACCCGCTTTGTCAATATCAATCGCAGTGTCATCAAAAGAAAGTCCCCATCCGACCGCCCCGGCTTCTCCACTCTTCCGGTCGGCCAGACTGGTTCGTCTTTCTTTGATGCAACACCCGTGCCACCCCAATCGGAGAATATAACGCGTCTATTCTTTCGCTCAAGTAGGAATGTTTCCATCAACCTTCATTGACCGTCGGGATTCAATTTGATAAATTAGGAAAATCCATGGCCCGCTTGACCACCCCATCCGACTATTCCCTCTGGCTGAAACGCTTGAGTGTGTATGCCCGTTTCGTCAAGATAGAACATTCCCTTTTTTCGCTCCCCCTCCTTTTTGCCGGGGCCGTCATGGCCAGCGATGGGTGGCCCACGCTCCGCGTGTCCGGCCTGGTGATCTTGGCCGGCATCGGCGCCCGGATCTTCGCCCTCACGTTGAACCGCCTGATCGACAAACCGTTGGACCGGAAAAATCCCCGTACCGCGAACCGGGAATTCATCAACGGGTCCCTCTCCGTCTGGGACGTCCTCCTCATCGGGGTCGCCGGGATGTTGGTCTACCTCTGGTCCGCCCGGGCCCTCTCGGAATTCTGCCTCATCTGGAGTTGGGTCCCTCTCGTCTTCTTCGCGATCTACCCCTATTTCAAACGTTTCACGAGTCTGTCCCACGTCGTGTTGGGGATCACCTGGGCCATGGCGCCCTTGGGCGGTTGGTTCGCCGTCCGTCCGGGATTCGACGGCAGTTGGCCGGCCGTGCTCCTGGCGGTCTTCAGCGTGTTCTGGGTGGCCGGGTTCGACATCATCTATTCCACGCTCGACGAGGATTTCGACCGGGCGGAGGGGCTGTTTTCTTTTCCGGTCAAGTTCGGCCGCGCCAAATCCCTCCGGATCTCCGGTGTGTTCCACGGGATCGGGTTCGTGATACTGGTCCTTCTCTACGTCAGTTCTCTCCAGGGGACCGGTTCCGCCTTCTGCCTGTTGCTGACGGGTTTCCTTCTCTTCGTCGAACATCTCATCGCGCACAAGGTCGAGTGGTCGTTTTTCAGGATCAACGTGATCGTCGGTTTCACCGTCCTGCTGATGGTCGTCCTCGGGACGGGTTACCGTTTTTAAGGGAGAGCCATGCGCCTGATCGTCGGTGTCACCGGAGCGTCCGGATCCATCTATGCCGTCGAGTTCATCCGTCGGTGCGTGCCCGAGGACACCTATCTGGTGGTCTCGCGGTGGGGCCGTTCCGTCCTCCATCAGGAGACCGGCCTGACCGTGGAGAACCTTTCCAATTTTGTCCATAAGATCTACGCCAACGAAGACCTGAATTCCCCCCTGGCGTCGGGATCCAACCCCTTTGACGCGCTGGTCATCCTTCCCTGCTCCGTCACGACCATGGGAAAGATCGCCCACGGGATCGGGGACAACCTGATCACCCGGATGGCGGAGGTGGCGTTGAAGGAACGGCGCCGGCTGATCCTGTGCGTGAGGGAAACGCCGTGGTCGACCATCGATCTGGAGAACGCGCACAAGTTGTCCCAGGCCGGGGCCATCATCATGCCCGTGTCCCCTCCGTTCTACAAAAAGCCCACATCGTTACCGGACCTCATCGGCACTTTCGTCGACAAGGTGCGGGGCGTGGCCGGTTTGCCCGTGGAAACGGGCTGGCATTCCGAGGAACTGTCGTAATCGCTTTTCCGCCGCCTTCTCTTTCCATCCCTGATCCACTCTAAGGAACGCACTCATGTCATTTCGTGACCTGCACGACTTCATCCTCTTCCTCGACGAGAAAAAAGACCTCCGCCGCGTTCGCGTGGAGGTCGATCCGGAGTTGGAGATGACGGAGATCGCCATGCGCATCGTTCGTCAGGACGGCCCTGCGATCCTGTTCGAAAACGTCAAAGGGTCCGCGTTCCCCGTGCTGATGAACATCTTCGGAGCGGAACGCCGCATCCGGTGGACGTTGGGCCGCGATCCCGGCGATGTCGGGCGGGAACTCGCAGGGACAGCGCGTGATTTTATGCCGCCGAGGATCTCGTCGTTCTGGAAACATCGGGATCTCCTGCCCCGGGTTCTCGGGATGAAACCCCGACGGGCTTGGACCGCTCCCGTGCGGGACGTGTCGGCCCGTCCCGATCTGACTATCCTCCCCGTGTTGAAATGTTGGCCGAAAGACGGCGGCCGCTTCTTCACGTTCCCCCTCATCGTCACGCGCAGCCCCTCCAACCATATCCAGAACATGGGGGTCTACCGTCTTCAGATCTTCGACGAGACCCACACGGGGATGCATTGGCAGATCGAGCGCGGCGGCGCGTTCCATTACGAAGAAGCTGAACGGCGGAACGAACCGCTTCCGGCGGCCGTGGTGTTGGGAGGTGACCCGATATTGCTGTTGGCGGGAGTCCTTTCCCTCCCTGAAGATTTCGATGAGCTTTCTTTTGCTGGATACCTGCGCGGCCGGTCCGTCCCGGTCGTAAAGACGACGCACGGCGGACTGATGGTGCCGGCCGACGCGGAGTTTGTCCTGGAGGGCGTCGTTCCCCCTTTCGTCCGAAAACCGGAAGGCCCTTTCGGCGATCATTACGGTCATTATTCCCAGACGGCCCCGTTCCCCGTTTTCGAGTTGAAACGGATGGTCCACCGCCGGGGCGCGATCTATCCTGCGTCCGTCGTGGGACGTCCTCCCCAGGAGGACCGGTTCCTGGGAGACGCCACCCAGCAGATGTTTCTTCCCCTTTTGAAACTCATCCATCCCGAGTTGGTCGACCTGTGGGCATACCATGAGTCCGGGTTCCACAATCTCCTCGTGGCGTCGTCGGTCCAGCGCTATGAAAAAGAGGCGCTCAAGACGGCGTTCGCTCTCTTCGGCGAAGGCCAGGCCTCGTTGACGAAATGCATCGTGATGGTGGACCCGGAAGTTCCCGTGAGGGATTTCAAGAGCGTGTTGCGCTCTGTGCGGGACCATTTCGATCCCGAGGACGATTTTCTGCTGTTGCCGGGAACCTCCCAAGACACACTGGATTTCACCGGCCGTCGGATGAACCGCGGGAGCAAGATGATTCTGGATGCCACTCAATCGCACAAGCGGCCGCGGCAGAAAAAAGAGGGCGGTTCGGCCCGCGCATCGGAATTCATGGATAAATTGGGCGGTTCCGTCGGGCCATGGCGCATTTGGGAGGACGCTCTCCTGGTGGTGCAGGTGAAGTCGGACGGTCGACGGTGGGTGGAACGTCTGGTGAAAGAGCCGGCCCTTCAAGGCCTGCCGTTGATCGCAGTGGTGAGCGAGGATATCCCGCTCGACGATCTGGGACAGATCATCTACGGCATTTTCAGCCGGTTCGACTGCGAGCTGGACCTTATTCCCGCCCATTCCGAACTGCGCGGTGGCCGCGCCATCGTGTCCGGTCCATTAGGTTTCGATGCCACCTGGAAAGAAGGATACCCGGAACCGCTGGTGATGGACCCGGACGTCGTCCAAAAAGTGACCCGCCGGTGGAGCGAATACGGGTTGCCGTGATATTTTCAGATAAGAGTCTTTTGCCGATCTGGAAGAAGGTCAGGGCCGGTCGCCGGTTGGACCGCCGGGAAGGACTCCGGCTCTTCAAAACCCCCGATCTACTGGGTGTGGGCTGGATGGCGGACCAGGTCCGGACCCGAAAATGGGGTCGTCGGAGCACATTCGTTGTAAACCGGCAGATCAACCCGACCAATATCTGTTCCAACCACTGCCGTTTTTGCCACTTTGGAGTCCCTCAAACAGCCCCCTCCGCTTATCAGATGACCGTCCGCGAGATACTGCGCCTGATCACCCCGGACATCAAAGAAGTCCATATCGTCAGCGGACTAAATAAACATATGATCTTCAATGATTATCTGAATATAATTAAAGCTATTCACTCGAGATATCCGGCCCTCCATATCAAAGCGTATACGGCGGTTGAGATCGACTTTTTTTCCCGTATTTCCGGGCTGTCCGTCCGGGAGGTTCTGGCCCAACTCAAAAGGGCGGGTGTCTCGTGTCTTCCGGGGGGCGGGGCCGAGATATTCAGCCCCCGGGTCCGGCGGTTGCTCTGCCCGGCCAAGATCGGTTGGACCCAGTGGGCGGCGGTCCACCGGGAAGCCCATAAGATAGGTCTCAAATCGAACGCCACCATGCTTTACGGGCATCTGGAGACGCTGTCCGAACGGGTCGACCATCTGGACAAATTGAGGTCCTTGCAGGACGTTTCGGGTGGATTCGTCTCGTTCATCCCCCTCGCTTTTCACCCGATCCCCGGTTTAACACCCCCTTCTGCCCTCACGGCGCTGGACCATCTCCGGGCGGTGGCTGTGTCACGTCTCTATTTGGACAATTTCGACCATATCAAGTCCTACTGGGTCGCCGTCGGAGAGACAACCTCCTCGGTGGCGCTCCATTTCGGGGCTGACGATCTGGACGGGACCATCGGGAAAGAGCGGGTCTATCATGCGGCCCGGGCCACGACGCCCGTCGGACTTGTGCGGGACCAGATGGTCCGACTGATCCGGTCGGCGGGGTTCGTTCCCGTCGAGAGGAACGGATGTTACCGGCCCGTCAAAGGATGGCGTTCGCCATGAAGAGCAAACCGCGAATCGCCCGGATCTCCTTCGCCAATACGGACCCGTTTTTTGCGGGGTGGAAAGGCGACCGATATAAGATTGTGGCGACTCATCCCCGTCGGCTCGGTTTGTGGGCCCGTCAGGGTCGGGTGGACGCGGGATTGATGTCTCTGGCGGATTTTTGGAAGTGCGAGTCTGATTTTGAACCACTTGGAAACCTGGGTATCGCCGCCACGCGACGGGTCCGAAGCGTCCTACTTTTCTCTCGAGTCCCCCTCCGTCGATTGAGGAATGCTCTCGTCGGTGTCACGGCGGAGACTTCCACGTCCATCCGTCTTCTAGGTCTTCTGCTGGGATCCAAGAGATCCCTTCGGATCCATCGGGGTTTCTCCCAAAAAGACCGTGCGCGACTGTTGATCGGAGACAAGGCCCTGCAAGCCGGATATACCGGATTAAAAGGGTTTCCGCACGTGTATGATCTGGGACTTCTCTGGTCACGCCGGACGGGACACTCATTCGTGTTCGCCCAGTGGGTGGTCCGTCGGAATCTGCCGGAGAAGACCAAAGAGCGGATGAAAAAAGATTTGATGGCGTCGTTGGAGAGATACAGACGGAATAAAACGCTGTTCAGCCGTCTGTTCGCCGAACGATTGGGACTTCCTCCGGACATGGTGCGTCGTTATTTGGACGGATTCGTCTATGAATTGAGGCCGGCCGATCTCAGGGCGGCCGCCCTGTTCAGACGGAAATTATCGGTGGAGAAAACATGAATATTTCCGCCATCACGAAAAATATCCTGCAAGGTCGGCGCTTGACCCGCTCGGAAGGACTGAGATTGTTGGATCCTTCCGTTTCATTGACAGAGTTGGGGGCATTGGCGCAGAGCGTTCGTTTTAAAAAGAATCCGGCTAAAAGGGTGACGTTCATCGTCGATACCAACCCGAATTACACGAATATCTGCGAACACCGGTGCGCATTTTGCGCTTTTTACAGACGAAAAGGACAGAAAGATGCTTATGTGTTGACGCCGGACCAGGTCATGACGCGTGTTCGATGGGCTGTTCGCCGTGGAGCGAAGACGATTTTATTGCAAGGAGGATGCAATCCAGAGATTCCGTTCGCTTATTATACGGAATTGGTCAGACGGGTTAAAAAAGCATATCCGACAGTCACCCCCCATTTTTTCAGCGCGCCGGAGATCATCATGATGTCCCGTTCGTCGGGGCAGAGCATTCAGTCTGTCTTGGCTGAATTATGGGCGGCTGGAATGAGGACGTTGCCTGGTGGCGGAGCCGAAATATTGTCGGATCGCGTCAGAAAAAAGGTGTCACCTCTTAAAGGAACACCGAAAGAATGGCTGGAAGTCCATCGGATTGCCCACCGGATGGGTTATCGCAGCACGGCCACCATGATGTTCGGTCATATTGAAAAGGATGAAGATATCATCGATCATTTGGACCGGATCCGGTCTTTGCAGGACGAGACCGGCGGTTTTACCGCATTCATCCCGTGGAGTTTCAAACCGCAGGGCACCGCGTTACAGTCGCGTATTCGCGGGTCGGCCAGCCCTGTCCGTTATCTCAGGATATTGGCCCTGTCTCGGGTTTATCTCGATAATTTCCCCCATATTCAGGGCTCGTGGTTTTCCGAAGGAAAAGAAGCCGGAATGATGGCGTTGTATTTTGGAGCGGACGATATGGGCGGGACCGTTTTGGAAGAGAACGTTCATGCGGCGTCGGGGGTGAAGAACAGAGCGACGGCCGAGGACGTAAAAGATTTGATTCGATCTGCCGGTTTTACTCCCATAGAGCGAACAACGGATTATAAGGTTTGTTAGACAGGATCAATGAATTCCAATGAAACGGATTTTTTAAGGAAACCTGCCTTCCGAGCAGAAGCGTAGAGTGTTTTCAGGGATTTTCGTCCTTCTTCGTCGAGATAAAGCGTGTCTTTGTTGACATACATCCGCACGAAACGGGTCCCGGTTTTGGTCCCGATCCCCCTCCCGAATTTCAACGCATACTTCATCGCTTCCCTCGGATGAGCCATCGCACAACGGATACTCTCCAAAAAAGCCCGTGCCACTTGTTCTGCGAGTGGACGCCCTAACTTCTTTTTGATGATGTCCAATCCCAGAGGTATCGGCAGGCCTGTTTTACGATACCACCATTCCCCTAGATCCACCGCTCTCGATAATCCCATCTGTTTGTAGGTGAGTTGTCCTTCGTGGATGATGAGTCCTCCGTCCACGGCCCCCTTTTTAACAAGTGAAAGGATCTTGTCGAACCGTGTTTCGATGGACTTAAAGTTCTTTCGATAAAGCCGCAGGAGCAGGTTGGCCGTGGTGAACCGGCCGGGAACGGCGATCCGAAGGCCGTTCCAATCAGAAGAACGCAGTTTGCAGGCGGTTTCCGGCCGGCAGACGATGGACGGGCCGTATCGTCTGCCCATGGACGTGCCGACGGAAAGGATCCAGTAATCCTTTGCCACGGCCGGATATGAAGCGGCTGAAATGGCGGTCACGTCGTATCGGGACTGGAGAGCCCGCTTGTTCAGTGTTTCGATATCTTTGATGACGTGTCGGATCCGATATCCGGGAATGGAAACTTTCCCACAATGGAACCCGTAGAACATGAAGGCGTCGTCCGGATCCGGACTATGGGCGAACGTGATGGTTTTATGGGGCATAAAATGGATCGAGAAGGGCTAAATCTCGATATGGATATAGTCGTCGGTGACGGAGATCGGGTATGTTTTGATATGAAAATCCGGGCCGGCGACGACGGCTCCTGTCTGGAGTTCGATGATCCACGAATGCCAGGGGCAGACCACCTTCGTGCCGTCGCGTTTTCCGTCATGAATAGGCAGGTTTCGATGGGGGCAGGCGTTTCGGACGGCGTAGAGTCGGCCGTCGACGTTGAAGAGGGCGATATCGGTTTCCGCGATCTTGACGGCGAGTGATTTGCCGGGCGGTATTTCGTTGAGAGCCGCCACCCGGACTTTTTCACTCACGATTATTTCATTTCTCCAGGGAGGCGATGATCGCTTTGCAGAAAGCGGGCAGGTCTTCGGGTTTGCGGGCCGTGATGAGGTTCCCGTCCACGACCGTCTCTTTGTCCACCCATCGGGCTCCGGCGTTGGATACGTCGTCGCGAATGGCCGAGAAGGAGGTGGCGGTCTTTCCTTTAAGGACGTTCGCGGAGGCCAGCACCCATCCGCCGTGGCAGATGGAGGCGACGATCTTCCCCTTTTTGAAGACCCCGCGCACGAGTTTTAAAACAGATTCATAGCGCCGAAGAAAATCGGGGGCCCAACCGCCCGGGACGATGAGCGCGTCGAGGGAATCGGCGTTCAGTTTGTCGGCGGTGACGTCGACGGCGGCCGGATATCCGTATTTGCCTTTGTATTCTGCCGCGCTCCCGGTGCCGATGAACAGGACCTCGGCGCCTTCTTCCTGCAAGCGCAGGGCCGGGAACCATACTTCGAGGTCCTGATAGTCTTTTTCGACGAGAATGCCGACGGTTTTTCCCTTCAGCGTCATGCCGTTCTCCCGAGGATGTAGTTCAAAATCGTTCGCACCATCACGCCGGTCCCGCCCGGAGGGCAGAGGGCGTTCCCTTTTTTCGTCCAGGACACGCTGGCGATGTCGATGTGGGCCCACTTCTTCTGTCCGATGAACTCCTGCAGGAAGACGCCGCCGATGATGGTCCCGGCTTCGCCCGGGTTCCCCATATTCTTCAAGTCGGCCACGTCGCTGAGGATGTGGTCACGATAGTTTTTCTCCAACGGCAGTTCCCAGACCTTTTCTCCGGAGAGGCGTGAGGCCTCCTTCAGCCGGTTTTTCAGGGCTGTATCGTTCCCCAGGAGGGCCGCGTATTCACGTCCGAGGGCGATGGTGCAGGCCCCGGTGAGGGTGGCCACGTCCACGATCTCATCGACGGTCAGGGTGGAGGCATAGGACAGCGCGTCGGCCAGGATCAGGCGTCCTTCGGCGTCGGTATTGAGGACTTCGATGGTCTTTCCGTTCATCGCCTGGAGAACATCGCCGGGTTTGCAGGCGTCGTCGCCCGGCATGTTCTCCGTCAAAGGGATCAGCCCGTGGATCTCCACGGCGGGTTTAAGAAGAGGCAAGGCCTTGAAAACGGCCATCACGGCGGCGGCCCCCGACATGTCGGACTTCATGGTGGTCATGCTGTCAGCGGGTTTCAGCGACAGGCCGCCGGAATCGAAAGTGATCCCCTTTCCGACGATCGCGAGGCGTTTCCGGGCCTTCGTCTTGGGACGATAGTGGAGGTGGACGAACGCCGGCGGATGGGCGCTCCCCCGGTTGACGCCGAGCAGGACCATCATCTTCATGCGGAGGAGGTCTTTCTTTCCGAAGACGTTCACCTGGATGGAGGGGCAGGCCAGTCCGCGGGCCAATCCGGCCAGGGTGTCGGGCGTTTTCTGGCTCGGGGATTCGTTGATGAGGTCTCGGGCGTAGATCACGGAGTCGGCCGCGATGGATCCGCGCTGGATGTTCCCTTGCGCTCGTCGGGGATTGAGTCGGGACGGAACGACGAACGCCACGTTCTGAAGGGATTTTGAGGGTTTGGAGACGTTCTTATATTTGGTGTAGGAGTAGGACCCCAACAGGATTCCCTCGGTGACGGCTTGGAGTATCAGGCCGGGATCCTTGATGTTCGAGGGGATCAGGATGGAGAGTGTTTCCCAGCCGGCGTCTTTGGCCCGCCGGGCCGCGGAGGCCGCGCAATGCCGGTAAACGGCGGGGTCGTTCGCCGCGCCCGTTCCGACGGACAGCAACAACAGTCTGGAAGAAGGTTGTCCGCTCGGGTTCCTCAGAAGGAAGGATCCGCCGGTTTTCCCTTCGAACCCGTCTTCCCGGGCGGTGGTCAGCAGCGAGGACGGGAGGGTGAGGGACGAGGGTATCTGGCGGAGGACCGCGCCGGAGGGATGGACGAAGACAGCCAACGGCGCATCGGAATCGGGACGTGAGGTGGTGGAGAATCGGATCATAGGTTCAACGACGGGGGCGTTGTGCGCCCCCGGAGCGGCGCCTAGCCCTTCGGGGTTTCAGCCCGGGATTGGCATTGGATGCAATAACGGGCGTGAGGCATGGCTTTCAGGCGGATCTTCAGGATCTTTTTGGAGCAGAATTCGCACAGGCCGAACTTCCCCTGTTCGATCTTCCTCAAGGCCGCCTCGATGGCGTCGAGCATCTGGCGTTCGTTGTCGGACAGTTCGAAGAGGAGCTCCCTCTCGGAGGTCTGGGTGGCCACATCCGCCTCGTCGCCGACTTCCATGTCGGGCATCTCCGCTTCCTGTTTCCGACGGACGACGTTCAGGAGATCGTTCCTCATCTGCAAAAGCTTTTTCTCATAAGCCTGTGTGCCCTTTTGTTTGTTGATCTTGAGCACGACGGGCTTTTTGCTTTTCGATTTCTTTGTCTTTCGTGTCCGGCTTTTTTTAGAGGCCATGACGCAGTCTCCTTTGAGGATGATTTAGTGCTCTAGTTTAATTAAAACAAAACGTTTTGACCAGTCAAAAATGGCCGTTTCAATGGAGACTGACGACCTTGATCGAACGGAGGGCGTCGCCGTCCTGTCCCGAGATGCGGATGTCCTTTTCGGCCAGGTCTTCCAGGTAGTCCACGATGGCCTGGGTGATGCGTTCTCCGGGGATGAGGACCGGGATGCCGGGCGGATAGGGCGTCAGGGTCTGGGCGGAGATCTGGCCGGCCGCCTTGGAGAGGGGCACGCGTTTGGAGGGATAGAGGAGCACCACGTCGCGCGGCACCATGACCATCTCCGTCGACAGCGACGGGAGTTGGAGGATCCAGTTCTGGGCCGACCCCTGATATTTCTCGTCGATGTCCTCCAGGGCGCTGACGAGCCGGTTGATGTCCGACTTGTCCGAGCCGATCCCCATGATGGCGATGAGGTTGAAGATGTCGGCGGCGTCCACCTGCACGTTGTATTCGTCGGAGAGGATGTCCTCGATCTCGTATCCCGAAAAACCGGTGCGGGTCACGTTGATGGTGAGTTTGGAGACGTCGAGGTCGTATCCGCGGGAGATGATGTCTTTGCGCGTGAAGCAGGTGAAATGTTTCAGGGCGGAGATGCGCTTGCGGGCGTCTTCGGCCCAGTGGATCACGCGGTTGAGCATGCGTCCCCCCTGTTGCACCACCTGCCGCCGCGCCAGGTCGAGGCTGGCCAGGATCAGATAGTTCGGGCTGGTGGTCTGGAGCATGGAGATCATCCGGCGCATCCGGCCCAGATCGACGATGTCGGACTGGAAGTGGACGACGGACCCTTGCGACAGGGCCGAGAGGATCTTGTGGGTGGATTGGACGCACATGTCGGCGCCGGCTTCGACGGCGGAGATGGGCAGGTCCTTGTGGAATTTCAGGTGGGCCCCGTGGGCTTCGTCCACCAGGAGCGCTTTCCCCCGGGCGTGGCAGATCTCCGCGATCTTCACGAGGTCGGAGACCACGCCGTTATAGGTGGGGCTGGTCACGAAGACGGCTTTCGCTTCCGGAAAACGTTTGAGCGTCTCTTCGATCTGTTCGGGACTCGAGTCGAAGAGGATGTCGAGGTTCTGGTCCACTTTCGGCTGGATCCAGATGGGCCAGACGCCGGATTGGATGATGCCGGCCATGGCCGACTTGTGGGCGTTGCGGGAGAGGATGACCGAATCGCCGGGACGGCAGGACGCCAGGAACATGGCCATGTTTCCGACGGACGTGCCGTTGACCAGGAAGAACGAATGTTCCACGCCGTAGGCGCGGGCCATCAGCTGTTGGGCTTTCTTGATGGGGCCGACCGGGTCGTGGAGCGAGTCCACTTCCGGGAAGACGGTGACGTCCATGAAATACATGTTACGCCCGGTGAACGTGCGGAGCCGCTTGTCGATGCTGCGCCCGTTCTTGTGGCCCGGCGTATGGAAGGAGGTCACGCGGCGTTTGGCGTGGTCCAGCAGAGTGTCGAACAGCGGGGTCTTGTCTTGTTTCATGGGATGTTTTTGAGAGTCCTCCGGTTACTTGTAGAAGTAAATGGGGTGATGGTTGGTGATCAGCCGCTTTTCCTTATTCAATAATTTCCGGATATGTTTGGGCGTCCCGAAGAGACCGGCGTGGCAGAGGCCGTCGTAGAAAGACAGGGGACCTTTGATCCGTTCTCGGATCAGGGTGTCGATCCTCTTCGGAGAGAGTTCGAGCGGTCGGCAGTTCTCCCCGCCGCAGACCACGAACGCCCACGGCACGTCGAACGAGGGGATGTAGGCGTAGTAGGGTGCCACGTTCCGGAAAGAGTGTTTCAGGGTGTTGTGGAGCACGGCGTGCTGTTTGATCTGCAGGAGGCTTCCGGATCCGGCTTGGACCACCAACAGCCCGTCGGGATTGAGCCGCTTGAGGAGCTTGCGGTAGAACTCGAGGGTGTAGAGCTTGTACGCGGGACCGGGCTCGTTGGGGGTCGGGAGGTCCGAGATGATGACGTCGAAGGTGTTTTCCGTCTTCTCGACGAACTTCCGGGCGTCGCCGATGAGGACCTGGGAGCGCGGGTTCTGGAAGGATCCTTGGTGCCAGGAGGGCATGTGTTGTTTGCAGAAACGGACCACTTCGGCGTCGATGTCCACCATGAGGCACTTTTCGACAGAGCGGTGTTTGAGGACCTCGCGCGTGGTGGCTCCTTCCCCCCCGCCCATGATGAGGACCTGCCGCGGGCGCGGATGCATCAACAGCGCCGGATGGACCAGGGATTCGTGATAGATGAACTCGTCGTTCTGGGCGGACTGCATCTCTCCGTCGAGGACCAGGCACCGTCCGAAAGAATGGGTGTCGGCCACCTGGGCCTTCTGGAAGCGCGTCTCCGTCTGGACGATGAACTGTTTGAAATGGTGGCTGTGCGACTCGTGGGGGGTGAGCCATTCCGTCATCCAGACGCCCTTGTCCGGGGAAGCCATGGGCGTTACCGGCAGAAACGGCGCCCGGTGTGGTTGAGGACGCCCCGCTTCAGTTCCATCGCGGTGACGTTCTTCGGGCGGAAATGGCGCACCAGATAGCGGTAGGCCCGCCAGGGATTGACCTTGTTCCCGCAGGTGTAGAGGTCGATGGAGGCGAAACCGTGTTCGGGCCAGGTGTGGATGGAAAGATGGGACTCTTCGATGACGACCACGCCGGAGATGCCGTGGGGATTGAACATGTGGAAGACGACGTCGACGATGGTGGCTTTGGCCGCCTTGGCGGCGCCCACCATCACGTCTTCCACCCGGCGCACGTCGGTGAGGACCTTGGCGTCGCAACCGTAGAGTTCGACTAAAAGATGGCGGCCCAGCGTTTTCACAAAAAAAACCCCTTTATAGGTAAAGAATGTCGGCGCGGATATATATTAGAAAGCTTTTGCGGTTTAGTGTCAAGGTTTATTTGGCCGTCGGACGGGATTCCGGCCGTCGGGGCGCCGTCCGTCGAAGGGAGCCGTCCGGCGCGGCGGTTTTATCCCCCCCGGTGACCGAGGATCCACCGCCGAAAAGAGTAGTAGAGGAGGCTGTTCCGGCGGAGCGATCGCAGCTTGTCGGGGGCGCGCCGGAAGGACCTGATGGACTCTTTCGACGAAACCAGTTTTCGGATCCAGGGGGCGTCGGAGTCCGGAGTCTCTTCGCCGTAAAACTTTTCCGGAAGGGGCGCTTCGTTCAAAAAGGATCGGTAGACGCCGCGGGCCACGTATTCGTTCCCCAGGAAATTGAGGTGTTTGTCCGTCTTGAACTGGATGTCCCACCCTTTGTGTCCCCAGTCTTTGCCGTTGCAGACGTAGACGGGAACCCCTTGAGCCCGCCATCGATCGATCCGGGAGGGCGGGGCCACGGATTCGTTCATGGCCACGATCCCCATCCGGGCGTGATGGTCGCGGGCGAGCCGGTAGATCCGCTCCAGGTTTTCTTCCTGGAACCGCTGGAGCGTCTCCGGGTCGTCGTTCCCGTCGGGAGCTGTGTCTCCTTTGTCGGGCGTGAACCGCGGGTCGGTCCGGTCTCGGCGGTCGTCATCGAGGTCGTTGTCGGACAATTGGACGATGACGAACCGGGGTCGGAGGATCGGGATCAGGAGTTCCGCCATCCGGCGGTGGTAGAGCGTGCCCGCCCCGGCCATGCCGAAGTTCATGAAACGCCGTCCCGACAGCCGCGACAGGAGACTGACCCAGCCCTCCGTGTCATCGAGCCGGTCGTTGATGGTGAACGAATCGCCGATGACGATCCCGAAGACGGGTCCCTCGTCGTTCAACCCGTTTTTCCGAAACCCGTGGGAGCAGCCCTGGATCGGGATTGATCCCGTGCTGAACGTCATCTTCAGGTTGGGTGTGGGGTTGATGAATCGCCGGTCCGGCGAGATGAAGACGAGCCGGTGGTTTTCGCAGAACAGTTTGAATCCGCTGATATGGGTCCCGCAGGCCCATTCCCGGACGATGTCCCGGGCGAGCGGCGCGCCGGAAACGCGCAGGAAGAATTCGCACGAGGCGAGGGCGACCAGGACGATGAGGGCGAAGAACGACAGACGGACGAGGAGGAGCGCGGCGGAGCGGAGAGGCGGTGTCACTGGGATCCCGTCCCGAGGGGACGAGTCATCGGGCCTTGACGACGCGTTGTGGAACGACGAAGAAGGGGCCGGAGGTGTGGTGCAGGGTTCGGGCTCGCTCGGCCAAGAGCCGGCCGTGCCGGTAGAAGCGGCTCTCCACTTCCGCATGGACGACCTTCGCCATATGGAGGTGGATCCCCTTCAGGCGGATGGTCCTCTGGAGTCGGCATTCGATGTGGGCCACCGCCGCGGCCAGCCGGGGCGGCTTGACCTTGACGGAAGGGACGGTCCTCAGTCCCGTCGCCTTGAATTTATCGACGGATTTTCCGGAGTGCGTCCCGCAGAAAAAGATCGCGTCCGCCTGGCGCTCCGTCATGACGTTGATCACGAACTCCTTTGAAGAACGGATGAAGAGGTCTGTCTGGATGCCGGGTTCCACCGCCGAGACGACCCAGGCGGGATCGTCCAGGAGCGGCATGGTCCAATTGATGGGCGCGACGTTTTTCCGGATCCGGTCTCCCGAGGTGATGAGACAGCAGGGGCCGGGATTGATGAGGTGATAGGATTCTGGGGGCGGAAGGACTTTCCGCATGGGGGCCGGGGTCAGATGACTTCTTGGAGGATCGACAGGGTCTTCAGTTCGAAGCTTTCTTTCTTCTTGCGCATGGTCTCGACGACGGAGTAGGGCATGCGGACATCGCCGAGCTGGCCGGCGGGGCCTTCGTCGTCGGAATGGAAATCCGATCCGCCCGTGGTGAAGAGATCCAGTTCCTTGGCCAGTTTCTCGTACGCTTTGACGATGGATTCGGAATGCTTGGGATGGACGGCCTCGATGCCGTTGAGTCCGGCGCGGAGGAGGACCCCCCAGCTCTTCTTGAGGCGCGGTCCGCCGAAATAGGGATGGGCCATGACGGCCAGCCCGCCGACGCGCCGGATGAGGTGGATGCACGCGGTGGGGGTCAACCGGGCCTTGGGGACGTAGGCGGGTTTGCCTTCGGAAAGATAGATGTCGAAAGCTTCGTCGTAGGAGGACACGTATCCTTCGTCGATGAGGGCGCGGGCGATGTGGGGCCGTCCGAAGGCCTTCCCCTGGTTCTGCGCGTAAAGTTTTTCCGCGTTCAAATGGAGACCGAGGTTGGAGAGGCGGTTGAGGATGTGGTGGGCGCGGCGGAGGCGCGTGCGGCGGAACATCGCCAGCGTTTCCTGAAAATGGGAGTCGTGATGACGGATGAAATAGCCGAGGATGTGCATCTCGGTGTCCGATTCGTCTCCCGTGACGGTGGCGGACAACTCGATGCCGGGGACGACCTCGATCCCGAGGCGTTTCCCCTCTTCCTGGGCGACGTCGATGGCGTCGGTGGTGTCGTGGTCCGTGATGGCCACGGCGCTGAGTCCGATGTCCTTGGCCCTTCGGACCAGGTCCACGGCGGACAGCGTGCCGTCGGAGAATGTGGTGTGGGTATGAAGATCGCAGACTTTCATGGAAAAAACCTCGCTTAGAATTTAATACCGGCTACCAGACCCCAATTGTACGCATCACGGGACAGACCGAGCAACAGGGTGCCTGAAAGGACGGCGGGAAATTGTTCGGGAGACCATTCGGTGCCGGGCGCGAGGTAGAGTTCTTGCACGCCTTCCGTCCGGCGGACCTTGTTGATCTTGTCTTTGCCGCGGTTGAATCCGCGCAGGTCGCACGCGAGGTTCCAGCGCGGGTCCATCTCGTAACGGGCACCGAGGGTGTATGAAAAGACGTTTCCGAACTGGGTGTCGTTCCCCTCGGTGTAGAGGCGCACGCCCAGGTGGGCGTATCCCGTGACGAGTTGGAGGGGCGTCTCGAGTCCCCAGCCCATCAACAGTCCGATCCCCCCCGCTCCCAATCCGTTGTCCGAATCGCCCGTGGGGAGCGAGAGACCGGCTTCTCCGATCCACGTGGTGGACACCGACTCGGCGCCCATCGGTCTCCGGTATTTTCCGGCGATGGTCAGGTCGTTGATCCCGGAATGGCCGTTCCCCTGGTCGGGGTTCGTCGAGAGGAATCCGAGGCCGCCTCCCAGTTCCAGCGATTTGCTCAGGGACCGGCTCAAGAGATAGTCGAATTCGATGACGTCCGTGGAATCG
>JAKLIF010000013.1 GCA_022709755.1 Elusimicrobiota bacterium
GTGCAACTGCATGAAGTTGGCTTTCCTCTTTTTGGTGAACTCCGCCAATTTACCGAGCTGGGACAGGCCGATCGCGGCTTGGATGTCCGTCGGTTTGAGGTTGAATCCCATGTGGGAATAGACATATTTGTGGTCGTAACCGAAGGGGAGTCCCCCCCTCGAGAGAGAGAACCGTTTTCCACAGGTGTTGTCGGCCCCCGAATCGCACCAACAGTCCCGGCCCCAATCGCGGAGCGACAAGACGGGCTTTCTGAGTTTGGGGGCATTGACGATGATCCCCCCGCCTTCGCCCGTCGTGATGTGATGGGCCGGATAGAAGCTGAGAGTGGCCAAATCGCCGAACGTCCCCACCTCTCGGTCGCCGAAACGGCTTCCCAGGGCATCGCAACAGTCTTCAATGAGGAAAAGACTCCGTTTTTGGGCGATGGAGGTGATCTTGTCCATATCGCAGGGGTTGCCCAAGGTATGGGGGATCACGATGGCCCTTGTTTTATCCGTGAGGGCCGCCTCGATTTTGTCGGGATCGATGTTGTAGGTCGCCACTTCGACGTCGACGAAGACCGGGACCAAACCGAACATTACCAAAGGGGAAACAGTGGTTGGGAACGTGACGGCGGGGGTGATGACCTCGTCTCCGGGGCGAAGTCGATCGGACAAGGATGGGGACATCAGGGAGGCGACCGCCAATAGGTTGGCCGAAGACCCCGAATTCACCATGAAGAAGGAGTTTGAACGGAAATGAGACGCCATGGCTCTTTCAAACTTTTGGCCATAAGGACCCAACGTGAGCCAAAAATCGAGGGAGGAATCCACCGCGGCCATGAGGTCCTTCTCGTCGTAGACGCGGCCCGCATAATTGATTTTGTCTTTTCCGGGACGGAACGAAGTGGGAACATGGCAGGCCCGATAGTATTGTCCCACCATCTCCCGTATCTGCCGCCGGATCGTTGCGGGATTATTTCGAGAGGACATGCAGACTGGCCCTCCAATCCTCTCGGACCAATTCAAGCC
Source organism: Elusimicrobiota bacterium (assembly GCA_022709755.1). Lineage (GTDB taxonomy): Bacteria > Elusimicrobiota > Elusimicrobia > FEN-1173 > JAKLIF01 > JAKLIF01. The sequence continues at coordinate 1,012 of JAKLIF010000013.1, forward strand.
CTTGCCGGATGCCAACCAACGGGTGTTTGACGACGCGGCGGATCTTGTCGGTCAGGAGCCCCCCCTGGAGGGGGCGCCTGGCGCGCTGTTTGAGTTCGGGGGTCGTCACCGGACTCAACAGGGTTTTGTCAAAACCGAAAAGGTCACACAATAAAATGGCGAACCGGTGCCGATTGGTGTAGTCCGGTCCGACGACGTGAAAGACCCCCGATTCGTTCGTGCGGGAAAGTTCCCACAGGATCTGTGCCAGGTTCCTCGCCAGGGTCGGATGGCTCCATTGGTCCGTCAACACTTTGACGGCTTGCCCTGTCGAAAGCTTCTGGATGAGCCCCATGACGAAATTCTTAGAGGAAGGGTCCCAATCATAGACGACCGTTGTCCGGGCGATGATCGCGCCGGGAAGAGACGAGACGATCTTCTCTCCTTCCACTTTCGTCTTGGCGTAGACCCCCAAGGGATTGACGGCGTCTTCTTCCTTGTAGGGGCCATGGGCCCCATCGAAGACATATTCGGTGGACGCGAAGACGAGCTTGGTTTTATGTGTTTTACAAGCGTTGACGATGTTCTGGACACCGGCGACGTTGATGGCATACGCCTCATCGGCATGGTCCTCGCAGTAATCGACGTTGGTGAGTGCCGAGAAGAGAAAAACCGTCGAGGGTCGGTGTTTCAGAAAAACGTCATTGACCGCGGCCGCTTCTCTCATGTCCAACGGGACCAGGGATTCGTCCGATCGATCGACGTGGGAGAATCCCGTCCCGAGACTGCGATGCCCGTTCTGCCTCAGCCATTGGTGGAGTTTCTTGCCCACCTGGCCGGAGGCACCGACCACGAGATTCATTGGCCCTTTCTCCATTGGAACGGGATGTCGTTGTGATGCGGATCGATTCGAATGATTTCCCCTGGATAATGGGGCTCTGTGGCGCAATTGGCGACGATGGCGGGGGAAGGACCGATACCCTTGAATCCATTGACGATCCCCGGGGGCACCGTGACGCGGACATAATTCTGGTCCCCCATGAAGATTTCCTGGATGGTGCCGCGGGTCGGCGATTTTTCACGCTGATCATACAGCACGAGTTGGATCATTCCGGTCACAACGACATAATTGAGGGTCATGGTCGTGTGGAGGTGCCACCCTTTGACCACATCAGGATAGATCGCGGAAAAATAGATTTCGCCGAACTTCTCGAAGGCCGGATCGTCCGCTCTCAACATGGGCATGATACGCCCACGTTCGTCGGGTATTTGGGGTAATGGTTTGATGAGGACGCCGTCAATCATTCCGTCAGTTGGAATGGCTGAGGAAACGTCGGTACCAATCGATTGTCTTGTTCAGCCCTTCGGTGAGTGAATAGTGCGGGGCCCATCCCAGGCGGGACCGGGCTTTGGCCGCGGAGAGCGCTTGTCGGGGGATCTCATTGGTGGCGTTGTTTAAAATCCGCAGAGTCAATTTCCGACAATTCATCAGTCGCAGGATCGCGTCGGCCATTTGAATGACGGAAAGAGGTTTCTCATTGCTGAAGTTGAACGCCTGTCCCTGGAGGCCCTTTTTCTCGAGATTCTCGGCCAGGAGGAGATAGGCCTCCACGGCGTCTTCAACGTAAAAATAGTCACGGATGAATTTGCCATCACTTCGTATGATCGGGCGTTCACCGAGGAGGGCGGACCGGATGGTTCCGGGGACGATCCGGTTGAAGTTCAGATCCCCCCCTCCATACAGATTGCCGCAGCGCGTAATGGCGACAGGGAGGTCGTAGCTCCGAGCGTAGCAGGAGGCGATCAGATCGGCACAACTTTTGGAGACATCGTAGGGATGGCGTCCCTGGAGCGGCATGTTTTCATCATAGGAGCGGCCGGAATGGTCCCCATAGGCCTTGTCGCTGGAGGCGACGAGGATTCGTTTCACGCAGGGGACATGACGACAGGCTTCGAGCAGGTTCCAAGTCCCTTTGATGTTGGTCTCATAGGTGGAAAGAGGGGAGCGGTTGGCTGTTCCGACGATCGTTTGTGCCGCGAGATGAAATATCGTGTCTATTTCGTATTCATTCAAAACCCGTTCGACCAGATTGTAATCCTCGACGGATCCCCTGATCGTCGTGATCTTGTTGATGTCATGAGAAAGGATGAGATTGGATTCGGGGACCCAGTCGCGGATCAATCCGATGACGTGGGCCTGCCGCCGGAGGAGATGCTTCGTGAGCCAAGACCCCAAAAGGCCGGTGCATCCGGTGACGAAGACGTTCCGATTCTTCCAGAAAGAACTATTTTTCATTGACGAGGGCCTTCCACGGGGCGTTCCCGGTTTTCCAGAGGTTGTTCAGGAGTTGATAATCGCGGTATGTGTCCATGCAGTGCCAGAATCCCTGGTGCTGATATACCATCAGTTCGCGGTCTCGAGCCAGATTTCTTAAAGGGGCTTGCTCCAGGATCAAGTCCTCTTTCGCAGACAGATACTTGAAGAATTTCTTTTGGAACACGAAAAAACCGCCGTTGATGTAGCCCTGCCGGATCTGGGGTTTTTCGCTGAACTCGATCGCCGTGTTCTTCTCCATGACGAGTTCGCCGAACCGGGATTGGGGACGGACACCCGTCACGGTGCCAATCTTTCCGTGTCGTTGATGGAACTTCATCAGTTGGGCGATGTTGATGTTGGCGACGCCATCCCCGTAAGTCAGCATGAATGTATCCGACTTGATGTGCGGTTCGATGAGCTTCACCCGGGCCCCCGTCATGGCGCTTTCCCCCGTGTCCACGAGCGTGATCTTCCAGGGGTTTTTCATGAGTTTCTGCGGGGAAAGGAGGACGGGTTTCGACCCGATGGTGAGAGTGAAATCGTTGTTCATGAAGTCATAGTTCAGGAAATAATCCTTGATGACTTCACTTTTGTATCCGAGGCATAAAATGAACTGATTGAAGCCGTAGTGGCTGTAGAGGTTGATGATGTGCCAGAGGATCGGTTTCCCCCCGATCTCCACCATGGGCTTTGGACGCAATTCGGTTTCTTCCCGCAAGCGGGTCCCTAAACCACCACAGAGGATGACGACAGGTATTTGGTTCGGCATGAGAAGAGTCCTCGACGTCTGTATCGATATTTAAGCGTTATTCTACAAAAAACCGTGCTTTATTTGTTCAATTTTCTTGATACGATCGAAACCACATGGTCGGCGAAGGGAAACGAGCAAGTGAGAGCGGGGCTGACGGCGTTGAGGACCTGCACGCTTCGGGGAGTCTCCTCGATGAGGAGGTCGTTGATGAACGCCCCCTTGGAAGAAACGAGTTGGGCCCGGACGCCGGATTTGCAGGGGATTAGATCCCCGGGTTTGAGGCCAGGAACGAGTCGGGCGGCTTCCCGGCAGACGGCCGATTTTAAAAAGCTCTTTTTCCACTCTGTTTTCATCAATTCGCGGAAAGCCGGGGAAGAGAACATCCGCCAAAATCCGCCGAATGAGAGCATGCCGAGCGTGTCCGGGAGGGAGAAGTCGAAGAACGAATAGGCTTCCCTCCCGAAAGCGAGCATGGCCCCCGGACCGATCGTCACTTTTCCGTCGAAGGTTTTGGATAGATGGACCCCCAGGAAAGGGAAATTCAGATCGGGCGCCGGGTATATGTGGGAATTGACGAGCCCCGTCTTTTCAGGGACCAGCTCATAATACTCCCCCCGAAACGGGACGATCCGGTAATCAGAGCCCACGCCCAGTTGATGGGCCAGACGGTCCGCGTGGAGTCCGGCTGCGTTGATGAGGAGGGTGGCGGTCAAAGAGCGACGAGTGGTCTCGATCCTCATGGCCTGAGACGTTTCATGGATCCGGAGCACCGGTTCGTTGAGGAGTATCCGGGCCTGGAGCGAAATCAATTCTGCATGGAGGGCTTTCAAGAGGTATTGTGGGTCGAAACTGGCCCCCTCGGGAGCGTGGAGAGCGCCGAGTCCATCCGCATGGGGTTCGATTTTTCGGAGATCCTCGGGGCCGAGCAAATCGACCCGGGCTCCGTTCCGTGTCCCATAGGAGTGGATCGTCTGGAGGGTGTCGAGCTGATCGTCAGTCGAGGCGACGACCAAAATCCCCTTCTGCCTCAGCGGGATGGCTTTCTCCTGGCAATAGGCCCTCAATCTCTTGGACCCCTCGACGACGAATTTGGCTTTCAGGGAACCGGGCTTTTGGTTGTAGCCGACATGCACGACCCCGCTGTTGTGTGAACTCTGATGGGCACCGAGGGAGGGTTCTTTATCGAGGAGGGCGACGCGGTAATTGTTCGGAGACAGTAAAAGCGCTCGGGCGATGGTGCAACCGATCACACCGCCGCCGATGACGGCGATGTCACAGTGGTCCTGAGGAAGAGCCATGAAAAAGGACGGGGGGTGCGGAGACGACTAGGAACTCTTCTTGTGGCTGCCCCGCCCGACGGCGGTATAGTCGAATCCCAGGGATGCCATCTGGACCGGATCGAACGCGTTGCGGGCATCGAGGAACACGGGCGTTTTCAGGAGTGAACGGACCTTTTTCAGGTCGATGTCTTTGAAGACCTGCCATTCGGTTGCCAGCACGACCGCTTCCGCTCCGGAGAGGGCGTCGTAGGGGTCTTTGCAGTAGCGCACGTTCGGAAGGAGTGCTTTTGTCTTCTCCATGGCCACGGGGTCGTAGGCGTTGACCTGGCAACCCTCCGACTGCAATTTCCGGATGATGTCGATGGCCGGGGCGTTCCGGAGGTCGTCCGTGTCGGGTTTGAAGGCCAATCCCCACATCGCGATCGTTTTCCCCTTCAAGTTCCAGAGGGCTTTTTTGAGGTGGTCGATGACCCATTGACGCTGTTGTTCGTTGATGTGTTGGACCGCTTTCAGAAGGTCGAAGTGATATCCCGCTCGTTCCGCCATCTTGATGTAGGCGGCCAGGTCTTTCGGAAAACAGGACCCGCCGAATCCAAGCCCCGCGTTCAAGAAGGAAGAGCCGATCCGCTTGTCATAGCCCATTCCCTTCGCCACACAGGTGACATCGGCTCCCACGCGTTCGCAGACTTGGGCGACGGCGTTGATGAAGGAGATCTTCATGGCGAGAAACGAATTGGAGGAGTGCTTGATGAGTTCCGCACTCTTGATGTCCGTGACGATGAGAGGGGCTCTGATCGGCTTGTAAAGCGCGCGCAGGGCTTCTTCGGCCCGTTTGGACTCCACTCCCACCACGATGCGGTCGGGTTTGAGGAAATCCTTGATGGCCGTTCCCTCTCGCAGGAACTCCGGGTTGGAGGCGACGTCGAAATCTTCGGGTTTACGCCCATAGAGGCGGATGGTCTGCTTGATCTTCTCTCCGGTCTGGACGGGGACGGTGGATTTCTCGACGATGATGATGTATCTCTTCATGTGTTGCGCCACCTCGCGGGTGACGGCTTCGACATAAGAGAGGTCGGCCTCTCCGTCGGGGAGAGGAGGCGTGTTGACCGCGATGAAGACCATGTCGGCGTCCTCGATGCCGTTTTGAAGGGAATTGGTGAATACGATGCGTTTCTTTTTCTTGTTCTTGGCGATCAGTTCTTTGAGACCCGGCTCATAGATGGGGATGTGCCCTTTTTGGAGGGTTTGTATCTTCCGGGTATCGTTATCGACACAAGTCACTGAATGCCCGATCTCCGCAAGGCAGGCCCCCGTGACGAGACCGACATAGCCAGATCCGATGATGGTCACATTGAACTTCTTCATGAATATTTCCCTCCATTGATGCGGTGAGTATATTGTTTTCGATAGTAGCTCTGATAGGCCGTCTTGTCCGACTTGATCTTCCTCCACCAGTCCTGGTGGGTTTCATACCATGAAATCGTCTCTTTCAGGCCCTGTTCGAAGGTGACCGAGGGCCGCCAGCCGAGTTCTCTCCGGATTTTACCGGATTCGGGGGCGTAACGGATGTCATGTCCGGGCCGATCCGTGACATGGCGGATCAGCGAGCCGGGTTTCCCCATGAGCGTCAGGATGAGTTTGGCGACGGCGATGTTCGTCCATTCCCGGTCGCCGGCGATGTTGTAGATCTGTCCCGGCTTCCCCCTCTTGACCACCGATTCGATGGCGCGGCAATGGTCGGTCACATGGAGCCAGTTGCGGATGTTGATCCCCTTCCCGTACAGAGGGAGCGGGACATTATCGATCGCGTTCGTGATGAAAAGCGGGAGGAACTTCTCCGGATATTGGTAGGGGCCGTAGTTGTTCGTGCACCGGGTGATGAGGACCGGGAACCGGTGGGTGATCCATTGGGAGAGGGCCATCAGATCGGAAGCGGCTTTGGACGAAGAGTAGGGGCTACTGGGCTCCAATGGAGCGGTTTCGGGTGTTTTCCCCTTTTCGATGGACCCATACACTTCATCCGTTGAGATGTGGACGAACCGTTTGACGCCGGCGACACGCGCTTCTTGGGTCAGCGTGAAGGTCCCTTGAATATTGGTGCGGATAAAAGCGTCGGCGTTCAAGAGCGAACGATCCACGTGCGTTTCCGCCGCAAAGTGGACGACCGTGTCAACCCCCTTCATGGTCCGTTTGACCGTCGGGAGATGGGTGATATCCCCTTTGATGAACCGGTGTCGCGCCGATTTCATGGCCTCTCGGAGGTTGGAGAGGTTTCCGGCATACGTCAGTTTATCGAGGTTGATGACGGAATCCCCCGCGTGCCGTTTCAGCCAGTAGTTGACGAAATGGGAACCGATGAACCCGGCTCCGCCGGTAACGAGGATCCTCATGGGGTGTCGAGGGACAGGTGGTGAGACACTAGTAATTGTTCTGAAAATACTTGATGGTCTCGATCATTCCCCGTTGGAAATCCCATCGGGGCGCGTATCCGACATCTTTCTTGATGGCCAGGATGCTGGCATGGGTTTTCCGGACATCCCCCTTGCGGGCCGGAGTGAAATTTTTGCGGATTTTGCAGCCCAGATAGTCCTCTGTGATGCGGAGTATGTCCAGGAGGGAATGGCATTCGCCGACGGCCACGTTGTAGACGTTCCCGGCGCCGGGCCCCCGGGTGGCCGAGAGGATGTTGGCCTGCACCACGTTGTCGACGTAGGTAAAGTCGCGAGACTGCTTTCCGTCACCGTGGACGTCGCAGGACTTGTCCTTGAGTGCCGCCAAGATGAACAGGGGGATCACCGCGGCGTATTTTGATTTGGGATTTTGACGGGGGCCGAAGACGTTGAAGTATCTCAGGGAGACCGTCTGCAATCCATACGTCTTGTAGAACATGCGGCAATAGATCTCGCCCGCCGCCTTGGAAACGGCATAGGGAGATATGGGCGATTGAGGATAGCACTCTTTTTGAGGCCATTTTTTCAGGTCCCCGTAAACGCTGGAGGAAGAGGCCGCCACGAACCGTTTCACTCCGGCGTTGGAGGCGGCCAAGAGCATGTTGAGAGTCCCGGAAACATTCACCTCGTTGGATGATAACGGATCTTCCAGCGAGCGGGGAACGGATCTCAGAGCGGCCTGGTGGAGCACGTAATGGATCCCTTTCACAGCTTTTTGGGCCGTTTTGGGGTTGCGGATGTCCCCCTCGATGAAATCGATCTTTCCTCTCACGGATTTGATGAAATCCCTTGAACCCGTGCAGAAATTGTCGAGGACTCGGACGTATTGTTTTTTCTGGAGTAACTGTTCGACGATATGGGAGCCGATGAACCCGGCTCCGCCGGTGACGAGCCAACGTGACATTGGATTAACCGTCCTTTCTGGACCAGTCGTAGGGGATGTCTTTTGTATGGGGCGGAATCCGATATTCATCCGGTTCCGCATAGTTGAAAAGTTGCGTGGGGATGTTGATGACCAAGGCCTCGTGCTCGCTGATGCATTTGAATCCGTGATGTACGAGGGGTGGTATCTGGATCAATTGAAGGTTGTGGGTCCCGACGAAGAATTCATTGACGACCCCCCGCGTTTTTGAATCGGCGCGGTCGTCGTAGATGACGAGCTTCATCATGCCGCTGATGCAGACAAAATTATCATATTGGTTCTTGTGGTAATGCCAGGCCTTGACGACCCCCGGGTAGGCCGCGGTGAGGTAGCATTGCCCGAACTTCTGATATTCGGGCCAATCCGATCGGAGGATCTCCATCAGCCGCCCCCGTTCATCCGGGATGGCCCGCAAGGGGCGCACCCGGACGCCGTCGATCGTCGGCCGGGATTTTTTGATGTCCTGCTTCAGGTCTATCTTTGATGGGGTGTCATTGGATTTCATCGGGAGCCTCATTCCGTGTTATTTCGGGATCTCCACTCGGGAGGAATCTCCGAGCATGAATCGATACGATGTCGGCTTGACGTGGGTCTGGATGATCTCGACGTTCTGCCCGATCAGGGAGTCGGACAGTCTCTTGATCTGCGATACTTTCGAATGTTCCAGGAGGATCGAATGTTCCAGTTCGCTGTCTTCGATGGTCACGTCGTGATAGATCGCGGAATAGGGGCCGATGAACGAGTTCCGGATCACGGTGCGTTCGCCGATGATGGCCGGCCCCCGCACGGTGCTGTTCTCGATGCGAGCCCCCTTTTGGATGATCACAGAGCCTTCCAGCCGGCTTTGGGCGTCGACGGTCCCCTCCGTACGGGAAACGATGTCGCTGAGGATGAGACGGTTCGCTTCCAGGAGATCCTCCAGCTTCCCGGTGTCCTTCCACCATCCCGTCACGAGATGCGGACGCACTTCCAGTCCGGCATCGATGAGGGCTTGGATGGCGTCGGTGATCTCCAACTCTCCCCGCGCGGAGGGTTTCAACGTCGCGACCATCTTATGGATGGCCGGAGTGAACAGGTAGACGCCGACCAGCGCCAGGTTGCTCGGCGGATCCTTCGGTTTCTCGATGAGTTTGACCACTTTTCCGTCCCGCAGGACCCCGACGCCGAATTGTTGGGGATTGGATACCGGGGTGAGGAGGATCTGCGCGGCCGCCTGGCTCTTGGAAAATTCTTCGACGAAATTAATGATCCCCTCTTTGAGGAGGTTGTCTCCCAGATACATGACGAAATTATCGTTCCCGAGGAACTCCCGGGATATTTTGACGGCATGGGCCAGTCCCAACGGAGCTTCTTGCTGGATATAGGTCACCCGAATCCCGAACGAACTTCCGTCGCCGACACTCTTTTTGATGGATTCATGGGTCTCGCCGACGACGATGCCGACATCCTTGATCCCCGCGGCCGCCAGCGACTCCAAACCGTAGAAAAGGATGGGTTTGTTGGCGATGGGGACCAGTTGTTTGGCGGAGGTGTGCGTGATGGGGCGGAGGCGCGTTCCCTTCCCCCCTGATAAGACCAATGCTTTCAAATGGATGACTCCTCTGGGTTCAATCTATCTCCGTTGATAAACCGTGGATGTTTAGCGTGAAATAATACCATAAGTACACGGACGGGGCAATTGAGACTTTCCAAACTACAGATTGGATTTTTTCCGTCCGGGATAATACTGCTGTTCATCGGAATCTTCGTAGAGTTTTTTGCGGTCCTCGTAGTCTTTTTTAAGGTCCAACCGGAAGAATATTTCGCGGGCGTCCAGCCGTTCGGTCATTTCGACGCGGAGCTGCCAGCAATGCAAGTCCCTCCGGATGGTGATGAATTTTTCGATGATTTGGACGGTGTCATAGTGAAGTCCATAGGGACCGGTGGCGTTGTATTGAAATCCCCCGTCCAGCCACCATCCGGGGGTGAGCGGAAATTCAGCGGCGTGTCTGATCTGCACCTGCCCGCGCGTTCCGGTATAGCTGTATCCGGTCGAGAAGTTCGGTTGTTCGGCGCGCCCGATCTGAAGGGACATCTGCGTCGATTGGGGGCGCCGGTCGGGGTAGAGGGAATACGTTTCCCTGTAGAAGATATCCATCCACCGCGTGGGGCGATAAGACATCTCCGCGACGGGAGGAGTGATCAACTGGCGGGGCGACTTCACCGTCTGGGTGCGAAGGCGGCGGAGTTCATATCCGCTGGAAGCCCTCAGCCAGAAGGAACTTCCGGGACGCAGGGACGTGAAGAGCGACATATTGTTCGTTTCGAGGCCCCGGTCCGATGACAGTACATCCCTGGCGAAACTGTTCTGGCGCCACCGCACCTTATAATTGTGAGCCAGATCGTAGTCGAGCCATCGCGTGACGCGATGGCGGAGATTCATCGTGGTATAACCGCGTCCCCGATAGATCGACGTCTGGTCGATGGTCGTTCCGGCATCCTGCCAGGAACTCCATTCCTCCGAGAGCCCCAGGCTGGGCCCCAGAGTGATCGATTTGCAGAGCGGGATGGTCTCGGAAAAAGAGAGAGAGGAGTTGACAGTCTGTCTATACAGGTCTTTGTTGGGGTTCAGCGGATTCACATCGTAGGGCTCTGATTGGGGCCGGTTATATTCGTTCTTATACGACGTGGCGAACTGGGCGTAGATGGGGGCGCTGGAATGCCAGAGTTCGATGGGAGCGGTCTGGAAGGAAAGTTCCGGGGCGACGGTCTGATATCTCACGAACTTCCGTCGAAACGGATCGTAGACGGCTTTGTGTTTCGTGGACAGGGACGATGTGTAATAAGCGTGTTGATAGCTGATCCCCGCGTCGGATTCGAGGTTCTGCCGGACGCGTTCGATGTCGTTTCGGAAGTATTGGTTGCTGAAATCAGAGTCGCTCTGCATATAGGCGTTGGCGCGGGCGCTCCAACCGTGAGAAAACTGTTGGGAGTGTCCCAGACGGGTCGTCCAGCGTTTCGTTTTCGAGATACGGTCCTTGACTTCATACCCATAAAGGCTCCCGTTGGCCGTCGGTGTGAAATAGTTGAATTCGGCGCCATAGCCGTTACCGCTCTTCTGGTAATGGTCCCAGTAGGCGCGCAGGTAGGAGTGCGTTGTGGTGGGGTAGCCCCAGATGGTGTTGGCGATATAGCCGTTGCGGGAAGTCCTCCCGGGATGGATCCGCAGGGAGTATCGCCGGTCTTTGAGGGATCTCGTCCAGATCGGCGTGTAGAGCACCGGTTCCTTTTCAAGGGCCAAGGCGCTGCGGTAGAGGGTGGCGCGTTTCTTGGAGACATATTTTATGTAACGACCGCGGAAGTGGTAATGAGGAGGATTGACGTCGCAATTGGTGGCGGCTCCGCGGTCGATCCAATATTGGTCCGGCCCCCGCTTGTCGATCCGTTTCCCCCAGATGCGCCACGGGGGGTTTTCCAGATAAGCGTTGGTGATATGCCCCGTCGAATTTTTCCAGTCGAACGTGGCCGTCTGTCCCCAGAGCGAGAGAGGGCCGTCTTGGATGTGCACATTCCCCGAGGCGATGGCCACCTCTTCTTTGGAATACATCTGCAGATCGTTCGCCTCGATCCGGACGGCGGTGCCGGTGGAGGTGGATTGAAGGGCGACATGGCCCATGGCGTGGACCACGTTTCCGGAGGAGAGATATTCGAGATAGTCCGCCGAGAGAGACCAGTTGGACGAAGAGGTCATGGATTCCTCGGCTTTCAGCCCCGGCAGTTGTGCGAGGAGGAGGAAGGAGACGAAGCCGATGATTCTGAAACCGGGTCTGGTCATGCCGGAATGATCTAGGGGACGAGCAGGGCGGCTCCGACGACGCCGACGGTCGTGCGATGGGATGAGGTCCTGATGCGGACCCGGTCGCGGCCCGTTCGGAAGGCCCGTTGTTTTATCTCTTTGTCGGCGAAACGCATGAGGAGCTTCGAAGCTCCCGCCACGCCGCCGGTGAAAACAATCGTGTCCGGGTTGAAGATGTTGATCAGGGACGCCAGCCCGATCCCGAGGGCCTTGCCGGCTTCCTTCCAAACCTTCAAGGAGAGAGGATCCCCCTTGAGGGCAAGTTCATAGAGCGCTTTGGGCGTGACCCCGGTCCGGTGCAGCGGATTCTTGGGGGAAGATTTCAACAGGGACAGGGCCTTCCTGACGAGATATATCCCCCCCACACACGTTTCCAGGCATCCCCGGCTGCCGCATCCGCAGGGAATGCCGTCGGGATCGATGGTCATGTGTCCCCATTCGCCGGCCGAGCCGGTGGCGCCATGATAAAGTTTCCCATCGATCACGATCCCCCCTCCGACGCCGGTGCCCAGAGTCAAGACGAGAAGACTCCGAGATTGACCTGCGAGGTCCAAATGATGGACCCCCCAGGCGGCCGCGGTGGCGTCGTTTTCAATGAGCAGGGGGCTTGGGAATGGATATTTCAGCAGGATTTTCTTCAGAGGGACGTTTCGCCATTTCAGATTGGGAGAGAACCGGACCAATCCGCGCGTCGGGTCGACATCGCCCGCGACGGCAACCCCGGTCCCGACCAGGGAGGGACGCAACCATGTCTTCACATTGTGATACAGGGTCTTCGCAAAATCATGCGGGCGGAGAGGAGACTCGAAGGATTGATGACGGATGACCTTCCCATCCTCGGCGACGAGGGCGGCTTTTAATTGGGTCCCGCCCAGATCGATCCCCAGGCGTACCCCTTTCTTCAATTTGGTGTTGTTCATCGTTGAATCCTCATGAGTTTTGATGAAGATATGCGATCGACGGTGACTCCACCCGTCGCGCGATCAGGTGCCGGTAGGCTTCTCCGACCAGGTAAAGAGATCCCGTGACCAACAGCGGTTCCCGGGTTGTCGTGGCCGCGCGGAGGGCCCATGCGTCGGGTAGATCCAGGGCGATGGCCGGACGTTCCGTGTTCCACAACTTCGCCAGAGAGCGTGCCGGACGTGATCTCGCCGACGGCAGATCCACAGTCCATACGCGGGCTGTGATCGGGGTCAGGATCCGGATCATCCGTCGGACATCCTTATCGGTGAGGCAGCCGAAGAGCAACGTCGCTTTCTGTCGGCGCCACGGGCTCTCCAGATACGTGGAAACAACGGTTTGCATCCCTTCCGGATTATGGGCTCCATCGAGGATGACCGGCCCGCTCCCCCGCGACGGATAAATGATATCAAATCGGCCGGGCCAAATCGTAGAGTTTAAAGCGGTCCGGATGGATTTTTCGGGGATCCCCCACCCCCGCGCTCTCAATTGGAATATCGTTTCGATGGCCAATGAGGCGTTGTTCATCTGATGGCGCCCCGGAAGGGATTGGGAGAGGTTCTTGAGTGTGATCTTGCCGCCCCGAATGAAATGAAACTTTCCGGGAGCGCTGGCCGATGAGTGTCGGACCTTGAAATCCCTCCCGGCCAATTGGAGAGGCACTCCGTGGCTTCGACAGTATGACGAGACGCGTGGCTGCATCTCCTCGGGGACAGAAACCACGGCGGGGACGGATCCCCTGAATATGGCCATTTTTTCGTCGAGGATATCCGTCAGGGTTGGGCCCAGATAGTCCATGTGGTCATGTCCGATTGAGGTGAGCACGGTGATTTCCGGGCAGGGCAGGGTGTTGGTGGCATCCAATCGCCCTCCTAAACCCACCTCCACGACGGCCAAGTCGACGGACATCTCCTTGAAATACACGAAAGCCATGACGGTTTGGACCTCGAACTCGGTCAAACCGAGCTTGTATCGGCGATCGATCCGATGAACGGATCGTTCAAGCTGTTTCCAGCGATATGGGGATATGAAGCGTCCTCCCGCTCGGATGCGTTCTCGCGGGTGGATCAGGTGGGGTGAGGTGTAGAGACCTGTTTTGATGCCGGCCGAGCAGAGGATGGAATTCAGGTAAGCGCAGACAGAACCTTTCCCATTGGTTCCGGCCACCAACAGGGACGCGAAACCGTCTTCGGGATGGTCGAAAAGAGAGAGGGCCTTGAGGACGCGTTGAAGCCCCAATCGGACCGGTGGCGCCGAGAAGAAAGGTCGGTGAGAATGATGATTGGAAAGAGACGTCAAAAGAATCGTCTGCTGTTCAATTTTTGCGGTTCGGCGGGTAGAGGAAATTCAAGAGTCGAACGAGAGTTGGTTTCAATTGGTTCCTCTCGGTGACCACGTCCACCATCCCGTGTTTGAGGAGGAATTCCGATTGCTGAAATCCATGGGGAAGGGTTTGGCGGATGGTCTGCTCGATGACACGGGGCCCCGCAAAAGCCAGCAGGGCCTTGGGTTCGGCCACGATAACGTCTCCCAACATGGCGAAAGAAGCCGTCACCCCGCCCGTCGTCGGATCGGTGAGGACGGAGATGAACGGGATCTTGGCTTCCTTGAGTTTGGCCAGGGCGGCACTGGTCTTGGCCATTTGGAACAGCGACAAGATCGATTCCTGCATGCGGGCTCCACCGGAAGCGGAGACGATGATGAGGGGTATCTTCCGGTCGCGGGCCAGTTCAATGATGCGCGTGATCTTCTCCCCCACCACGCTCCCCATGCTTCCCCCCATGAAACTGAAATCGAGGATCCCGATGGCGACGCGATGGGGTCCCATCTGCCCTTCGCCGATGATGGCGGCTTCTTTCCTCCCGGTTTTTTTCTGATAGGTCTTGAGGCGATGTTTGTAGGGTTGAGAATCGGCGAACCCGAGGGCATCGACCGGTTCCATGGAAGCCTCCATCTCTTGGAGGGAGTCCGCCTCCAGAAGGAGATCGATGCGTTCACGGACGGATAGAGGAAACCCGTAGCCGCATTTGGAGCACACCTTCAGGTTCGTTTCGAGCTCTTTGGTGTGCAAAATGGCTTCGCATTTCGGACATTTGGTCCAAAGACCGTCCGGGACCCTCTTTTTGTCGTCGTTGTTCGTTTCAACCGGCATGATCGACTCCTTGTCTGTTTATGGACGAAAAGCGTCTAAGCGACGCCGAAAACCCTTGATGAACCCCGTGATGGGTTCCTTGGCTCGGAGGCGGTTGATGATGGCCGAACCGATGATGAACCCCTGCACATAACGGCCGAACCGCCGGATATGCTCCGGTTTCGATATGCCGAACCCCAGGGCGATCGGATTTTTGGCGCCGCGATTCATGTCTTTGAGGAAACCGATCGCGTCGGAGGAGATATCTTTCCGGGCTCCCGTGACCCCGGCCACCGAAACGGCGTAGACGAATCCCCGGCTTTGTTTGTCGATCCAATGCCGCCGGGAGGACGGGGTGGTCGGCGCCGTCAATAATATCAAAGACAGGCCATTTTTTACAGTGTGTTTGCGGATCGGTCCGGATTCCTCGGGGATGAGGTCCGGGATGATCAGTCCGTCCACGCCGCACCGAGCCGCCGAGCAGGAAAAGACTTCATATCCCATCCGGTGGATCGGATTCAGATACGACATCAGAATGAGTGGGATCTCGGTCCGCCGCCGGAGTCGGTGGACGAGTCGTAATATTTTTTCCAGAGTGGCCCCTTTTTCCAGGGCTTTCTGGGAGGCATACTGGATGGTGGGGCCATCCGCGATGGGGTCCGAGAAGGGAACGCCCAATTCGATCAGGTCCGCGCCGGCCTCCTCCGCCTTTAAAACCAGCCGTTGCGTTTCCTCTAAGGAGGGATATCCCGCTGTCAGATAGATGATGAGCGCCTTCCTGTTCTGCGCCTTGAGTGATTGGAACTTCCGTGAGATTCTATTCATTGGGGGGGGCGAGGCCTATAAGGATTTCTGTATTTGGGCCATGTCCTTGTCTCCCCGGCCGGAAATGCAGACGATGACGCTCTGGGAGGGGCTCATTCGTCTGGCCAGGATCGGAAGGTAGGCGACCGCATGGGAGGATTCCAACGCCGGGCTGATCCCTTCGGTCTCGTTCAAGAGGCGAAAGCCTTCTAACGCTTGTTTGTCGGAGACGGAGACGTACCGGGCCCGGCCGGATTCCTTGTAGAAAGAGTGTTCCGGTCCGACGCCGGGATAATCCAGCCCCGCCGAGATGGAATGGGTCGTTTTGATCTGTCCATGGGGGTCTTGCAGGACGTAGGTATAGGCTCCATGGAGTATTCCGGGGGAGCCGGCGCACAAGGTGGCGGCGTGTCTGCCCGAAGGGAGACCGCTTCCGCCCGCTTCGACTCCGATCATCCGAACGGACCGTTGATCATAGAACGGCGCGAACAAGCCGATGGAATTGGATCCCGCGCCCACACAGGCCACCAGGGCGTTTGGAGGGCGCTTTTGATAGGCCATCAGCTGTTTCTTGGTTTCACGGCCGATGACGCTCTGGAATTCCCGCACCATCCACGGATAGGGATGGGGACCGACGACAGATCCCAGGACATAAAAGGTGTTCTTCACATTGGTCACCCAATCCCGCATCGCCTCGTTGATGGCGTCTTTCAGCGTACGGGATCCCGATGTGACCGGGATCACCTCCGCGCCGAGACTCCTCATCCGGAATACGTTCAATGACTGGCGCTCCATGTCTTCTGAGCCCATGTAGACGGCGCATTCCAATCCCATCAGAGCGCAGGACGTGGCCGTGGCGACACCATGCTGTCCGGCTCCGGTTTCCGCGATGACCCTGGTCTTGCCGAGCTTCTTGGCCAGCAGACATTGTCCCAAAGTGTTGTTGATCTTGTGAGAACCCGTATGGCAAAGGTCTTCTCTCTTCAGATAGATTCGGGGCCCCTTGAGCTCTCGGGTGAGGTTCTGCGCAAAAAAGAGAGGTGTCGGCCGGCCCGCATATTTGTTAAGCAAATCATTAAGGATGGAATGAAAGTGAGTGTCACGCAATGACTTTCGGAATATAGACTCCAACTCCTGAAGAGGGGCGACGAGCGTTTCCGGGACGTACTGTCCACCAAAACGTCCGAAGTATCCTCGTTTATTGGGGATCATCGAACCGCCTTGGATTGCTCGATGAATAATTTCATTTTTTCGTAGTCTTTCCTTTTGGGAGATTTTTCCACACCGCTGGCGACATCCACGGCGTAAGGTTCTGTCTTCTTGATGGCTTCCTTGACGTTATCGGGGGTCAATCCCCCCGCGATGAACAGGGGGATCCCGATCGTTTTGGCTCTTTGAACAAGGTCCCAGGGAAAGGTCTGGCCGGTGCCCCCGGGGACGTTTTCCACGCGCGCATCCAGAAGGAAATATTGGCACATGTCCTTGTAGGCGGTCATGGGTTCCAGGTCCGCCTCCGTGGAGACATGGAACACTTTGATGAGGAACGGGTTCTTATCCCGGAGCGCTTCCGCGAGTTGCCGGCAATACTCCGGGGTTTCTTCGCCGGAGAGTTGGACTCCCTTGATCCCTGTTTTGAGGACGGTCTTGACGATTTCGTCGACAGGTTGATTCACAAATACCCCGACCGTCACGACAAACGGCGGCAGTTTCTGGACGATCTCCACGGCCTTGCCGAGGGAGACTTTCCGCGGGCTTTCGGGCCAGAAATTCAGGCCGATGTATTCCGCGCCGAGATTGACCGTCCAGGTGGCGTCTTCGGTGTTCGTGATACCACAAATCTTCACTTTTGCGGGCATTGATTCACTCCTTTGTCAGTCCAAAACTACGAAATTATATCATATGGACAGACCTTAAGGGCCTCCTCCAAAGCCGAAAAATCCACTCCAAACGATGCTTGGAAATACACCGGTCCGCTCATCCCTCCTCCTTCACCCAATGCTCGTTATACACATATTTCGTCGGATTCATGACGCCCTTGATTGCCCAGACCAGGAAGCCGAGTGTCCGTCGGGGATTGTAACGGATGACTCGAAACAGTCCCGTCAGAAAGAGGATCAAGGGATTATTCCCGGAGCACAGGAAAAGATAATTGTCCGTCTCTGAATTCGCATGGTAGTACGTCCGGAGCATGTCCTCTTTGGTGAACTCGGGCGTTTCAAAGAACAACGGGGGTCTCCCGTTCCAGACACCTTCGCCGAGGTCCGGGGGATCGAAGAAACGCCCATGGCGGGCGACCCAATCATACAACGGGGTTTTGGGATAGGGCTGGGCAATGAACCATCTGGCCAATACATTCAAACCCTTGATGAAAGACAGGGATCGCCGCTCCGAAGAGACGGTGGCCCCGATGAGTCCGACGATCATGTAAACTTCCGGTCGGAATCCGGATTTCACCGTCAGGTCGATGCGGGTCTTTATCATGTCGAGGGAGAGACCCTTGCCCAGGCGCCCAGCGCTCTCCGGGTCGGCCGTTTCTATCCCGAAACCGATCTTCGCGCACCCGCTCTTTTTCAGAAGATCCAGGAACTCGGCGTCGATTGAGCGGATTTGCAGACCGCTGCAGAAGGAATATTGGATCCGGATTTTCCTCTTCAGGACCTCTCGCAGGATGTTCTTCGCCCGTTCCAGATCCAGATTGAAACTGTCATCCAGGATGAAGAACCTGTTCAACGAATGGTCACGTATCACTTTCTCGATCTCGGAGACGACGTTCTCCACGCTTCGGGCCCGCCAGGTGAAACCATGAAGCGCCCGATTAGGACAAAAGACACAGTGGGAGTCGCATCCGCGGCTGGTCAGAAGTGGATAGTAATTCAATCGCGAGAGTGTCTCTGGAGCATAGTCCGGGAAAGGCATCGAGTTTAGATCGATCCCGAATGAACGGACGGGAGTCCGAATCCTCTCCCCCCTGTGATTGAGGATCAGTCCCTTGACCTGCAGAAGGTCCGGCATGGGGTCTTTGGATTTCTCCAGGACCCGGAATATTTCCCACAGGGTTTCCTCGGATTCGCCGAGTGTAATGCAGTCGAGGTCCGGATAACGGGAGAGGAAGTCCTCCTCATAAAGGGTGGGCGCCGGGCCGCCGGCGATAAAGAATGGCCGGATCCGGCCTCGGATATCCGACAGAATCTCACGGAGGCCCGTGGTGTAACTGTTCACCGAGAATCCCACCGCCTCCGGTTTGCTTCGGACGATCCTGTCGACGCATTCGCGATAGGCCGCCTGACCGAAATCGACAACCTCGACAAACATGGATTTTGATTTAAGAAACGATGTCAAATAGGGGATCCCGGCGTTGAACCGGTTGTACCGCATGGACAATGACGGGGGGTTGACCAGGACGATCTTCATGGGAAGGGGATGCGGTGTGCGCGTTGCCCCCGGCACAAAAGAGGGGCGTACGGTCTTAGGAGGCGATCAACCGTTTCGTCGCCGCCATGAGATCGGGTTGACGCAACAAGGATTCTCCGACCAACGCGGCGTTGGCTCCGGCCTGCTTGAGCGCATCCATGTCTTCCTTCGTTCGGATCCCGCTCTCGGCGACGATGAATTTATCCTTGGGGATGAGGGGGATGAGTTGTCGGAAAACATCCCGATTGACCGATAAATCCCTGAGATTCCGGCTGTTGATCCCGATGATGTTCGCTCCCAGTCGGAGGGCGCGCCCCAACTCTTCCGTGTCGTGGATCTCGACCAGGGCGTTCATCCCGAGATTGTGGGTCAGTTGAAATAGTTCCGCCAGGGTCTTGTCGTTCAATAGTCCGATGATCAGAAGGATCGCGTCGGCGCCATAGGCGCGGGATTCGTAGACTTGGTAGGGGTCGATGATGAAATCTTTCCGCAGGATCGGCAGCCGCACGGATTCCTTGGCCTCCCGGAGGTGATGGACCTCTCCCAGGAAATACTTTTCTTCCGTCAGTATCGACAGGGCGTGCGCTCCTCCCTGTTCGTAGGAACGGGCGTCCTCCGGGATGCGATAGGGGTCTCTCAACATCCCCGCGGAGGGACTGGCTTTCTTGAGTTCGGCGATGAGGCGGAGTCGTCCGGGCTGGTAGACCGCTTTCAGAAAATCGCGGATGGGCGGCGCGGAGATGATCTTCTTGTGAAGGTCCGAGACGGACTCCGATTCCTTGAGTTGCTCGACCCTCTTTCTTTTGTAAGACAGGATCTCGAGAAGGGCCGTGTTTTTATCGGCGTTCATTGGGTCAAAAGGACAAGCTGTTCGAGTTTCTTCCAAGAATTCCCGTTGTCGATGGCCTCTTCCGCCAATCGTCTCGCCCCTCGAAGGTCCTGGATGTCTTTGCGGCCCAGAGCGCGGCATCCGGACAGAATGGCGAGAGCCGCGTTCGCGACAGACACGTCCCGGTAAGGGCCCTTCTCCCCTTTCAGGATCCGCCTGACGATGTCGGCGTTGAAATGCTTGTCGCCGCCCGAGAGGAGGGTGTTGTCGACGGGTTTCATGCCGAAATCCTTCGCGGTCAGTTTTTTCGAGGTGATCTTCCCCTTCTTGATCTCGCAGACCTGGCTCGGGCCCGAGAGTGTGAGTTCATCATGCCCCGCGCTGTGAACGACAAAAGCTTCCTGGATCCCCAACGCCACCAGCACTTCGGCCAGCGTCTTCAGCAGTTTCGGAGTGAACACCCCCATGACACGGACGTTGGCTCCGGCGGGGTTACACAGGGGTCCGATGATGTTGAAGATGGTCCGCACTCCCAGTTCTTTCCTTACCGGCATGGCGTTCTTCATGGCCGGATGGAAGACCGGAGCGAACATGAAACAGAGGCCGATCTGTTGGAGGCATTTTTCAACGACGGGCGGAGGGGCATCCACCTTGACCCCCAACGCTTCAAGCACGTCCGCGCTTCCGCATTGGGACGAGACAGACCTGTTCCCGTGTTTGGCGACCACGAAACCCGCGCCCGCCACGATCAAGGCCGAGACCGTCGATATATTGAAACTGCCCGTCTTGTCGCCTCCCGTCCCGCACGTGTCGATCACGACCGGGATGGGCAGGTCGATGTGGACGCCGGCTTTGCCGAGAGCGTCGGCGCAACCGGCGATTTCCTGGGGTTTCTCCCCCTTCATCTTCAGCCCGATCAAAAAGGCGGCCATGCTCGCCGGTGGCATCTGCCCGGACATGATGGCGGCCATGAATTGGCGCGCCTCATCGAAGGTGATGTCCTGGGCGTTGGAGAGTTTTTCAATGATGGAGGGCATGGGGCGTTCTCCTAGACAGTCATCTTGAGAAAGTTCACGAGCAGATCCCGTCCATGCTCCGTCAGGATGGATTCGGGATGGAACTGGACCCCCTCCAGGCATGGGAGGCGCTTATGCCTCAACCCCATGATCTCCCCGTCTTCCGAAGTGGCTGAGATCTGAAAGCATGGCGGAAGGGTCCTCTTTTCCACGACGAGGGAGTGGTAGCGTGTCGCGGTGAAGGGGGTGGGCACCCCGGCAAAAAGACCTTTGTTGTCATGTCGGATCCGCGATGTCTTTCCATGCATCAATTTCTTCGCGCGGATGATCTGTCCACCGAACGCATATCCGAGGGATTGGAGCCCGAGACAGACGCCGAAGAGCGGGATCTTTCCTCCCCATTGTTGTATGACGCGCACGGAGATACCCGCCTCTTTGGGGGTGCAGGGTCCGGGAGAGATGAGGATGTGGCTCGGGCGCATGGACCCGATATCGGCCGGGTTCATCGCATCGTTCCTCACGACCTTCACTCGCCGTCGGAGTTCCCCCAGATATTGGACGAGGTTGTAGGTGAAGGAATCATAGTTGTCGATCACGAGCACGAAACCTTTGTTCACGGTCGGGGGCCCCATACTATCGCGGATTCATTTCCGCCAGGCGAAGGGCGGTCATCATGGCCGCCGCCTTGTTCTGCGTCTCGAGAAATTCCCGCTCTGGCACCGAATCCGCAACGATCCCGGCGCCGACCTGGATGTGAGCGGTTTTTCCTTTAAGGAGGATCGTCCTGATCGTGATGGCCGCGTCCATGTTTCCGGAATAGGAGAAGTAACCGACGGCGCCGGCATAGGGCCCTCGCCGGGATGTCTCGAGTTCTTCAATGATTTCCATGGCACGGATCTTGGGGGCTCCGGTCACCGTCCCCGCGGGGAAACAGGCCCGGAAAAGATTGAAAGGGTCGTGGTTGGCGGCGAGCTTCCCCGTCACGCTCGAGACCATGTGCATCACATGGCTGTAGCGTTCGATCCCCATGAATTCAGGGACCTTGACGGTGCCAGGCACGCAGACCCGCCCCAGGTCGTTCCGGCCCAGATCAACCAACATCAAATGTTCCGCCCGCTCCTTGCCGTCTTGGAGCAGCTGTTTTTCCAGGCGTCGATCTTCCTCGGCTGTTTTTCCGCGAGGCCGGGTTCCGGCAATCGGCCGGGTCTCGGCGATTCCGTTCTCGAGCCGTACGAGGAGCTCGGGACTCGTCCCGATGATATGGGTGTCGCCGTCGCGCAAAAAATACATATAGGGCGAAGGATTGACCATGCGAAGCGTCCGGTAGATATCCACCGGATGGGCTTTGACGGGAACTGAAATGCGGCGGGAGAGGACGGTTTGAATGATGTCCCCGGCTTTAATGTATTCTTTGGCTTTCCGAACGGCGTCCTTGTATTCGTTCCGGTGGGTCACGGACGATCCCAAGGAATGCGGAGGGAGCGGGGCGAACGTTTTGGGCGTGAACCGAGGCGGCTTGATGTCGTTGGCCAGCGTCCGGAGGTCGGCCGAGGCGCGCCGATAGAGCGCCGACAGATTCGCCCTCGGCGGGGTCGGCACACACCGGACAATCTTCAGAGTGTGGGCCACGTGGTCAAAGATGAAGATGTCCTGCGTCAGGAAGAAGAACGAGTCCGGAATCCCCAGGTCGTCCTGAAGCCGGTTCGGAAGACGCTCGAACGAACGCACCATATCATAGCTGATGTATCCGACGGCGCCGCCGTGGAATCGAGGCAGTCCCGGAAGAGGGGCCAGGTGGATCCCCTGGAGCATGTCTCGGAGCTGGCTCAAGGGGTCCGGATGGGTCCAGGAACGCTGTTGGTGGCCATCGTGGAGGGTGATCCGTTCCCCGTGAGTCCGGAACACCTTCACCGGATTGAAAGCGGCAAAGGAATAACGGCCCAGGTGTTCTCCCCCCTCGACGCTTTCGAGGAGGAAACAATGGGGGCTCTTTGGGTATTTGGAATGCAGAAGAGCCATCGGAGTCAACTCATCGGCCAGGCACTCGAAATAGACGGGCACCAGGTTGTGTCCCCGCGCCAGACGCTTGAACTCCTGTAAGGAAGGATGAATCATGGATTTATTTTAGTAATTTCCTAAAACCTTTCCGCGTATATTTTTGACCGAGATGAAATGGATCGGGTCCTTCGTGACGGGATTCACCCAATCACGGTTATCCCCGGATTCATCCCGATTGTCTCCCATCACGAACACCGCCCCCGGCGGAACAGGGATCGGCCCGAGTTCGTCTCCCTTCAGACGTTCATCGGGTCGGGTATGGACGACATAGGGTTCCCGGAGAAGGACACCGTTGACCAGGACGTCCTTGTTGTGGATCTCGATGGAATCACCTTCGATGGCGATGACCCGTTTTACGAGCCCCTTCTCGACGTCGACCGGCGAGGGGAACATGACCACGTCGCCCCGTTGGGGTTTGCCGAATGCGTAAGAGAGTTTATTGACGAAGACATGGCGTCCGACGGGAAGGGTGGGATCCATGGAGGCGGAGGCGATCACGATGCCCTCGACCACGAAGATCCTCAGAAGCAGGGCGATCAGCCCTGCGATGCACGCCAGATAGAGGAGGCGACCCATGGATCCGGGGATCGGACGGAATTACTTCTTATAAACCTTATCCGGATCGAACAGGATTTTCCCTTTGATCTCCAGCGAACCGTCTTTCTTCACGTGATGGAAGAAGCAGGAGCGGCGTCCCGTATGGCAGGCGGCATCCCCGACCTGGATGACCTTCACAAGGATACAATCCTTGTCGCAATCCAAAGAGAGTGATTTCACCTTCTGGAAATGGCCCGATTCCTCCCCCTTCTTCCAAAGCTTGTTCCGGGACCGGCTGAAAAACGTGGCGCGTTTCGTCTTCAGCGTGTAGGCCAACGATTCCTTGTTCATATAGGCCACCATGAGGACGGTCCCGTCCTTGGCGTCCTGCACGACGGCCGGAATCAGGCCTTTGTCATCCAATTTCAACGTATCGATCCAATCAGTTTTCATCGTGTCCTCCTCGTCAGTTGACGATCCTCATCGGGATCTTTTTCGTCGCGAGATATCGTTTCAGCGCGCCTATCGAAAGTTCCCTGAAATGGAAGAGAGACGCCGCCAAGGCGGCGTCCGCGCCGGCTTGGAATGCGTCCAGAAAATGCCCCTTCTCACCGGCGCCGCCGGAAGCGATGACCGGGACGTCCACGGCCTTGGAGATGGCGGAGGTGAGGGCGATATCATAGCCGGCTTTGACACCGTCGCAATCCATACTCGTCAAAAGGATCTCGCCGGCACCGAGGGAGACCGCTTGCCGGGCCCAATCGAGCACGTCGAGGCCGGTGGGAGTCCGTCCTCCATGGATATATACGTCCCAACGCAGCGGACGGATGGGAGACCGTTTCGCATCGATGGCCACGACGATGCACTGGGAACCGAAGCGGGCCGACGAACGCCGGATCAGATCCGGATTCTGGACGGCGGCGGTGTTGAGTGAGACTTTATCCGCCCCCGCCTTGAGAAGGATGCGGATGTCTTCCAGCGTGCGGATCCCCCCTCCCACCGTCAACGGGATGAACACCTCTTCGGCGGTGCGCTGGACGACCCGGAGAAGGATCGGCCGTTTCTGCGCGGACGCCGTGATGTCCAGGAATACGAGTTCGTCGGCGCCTTCCCTGTTGTACCGCTTGGCAATTTCCACCGGGTCCCCCGCATCGCGCAGGTTCAGGAATTTAGTCCCTTTAACCACCCGTCCGGCATCCACATCGAGACACGGGATGATCCGTTTGGCCAATCCGTTCACAGTGACAAGGCCTCTTCCAGAGTGAACTGTTTCGCATAGAGGGCTTTCCCGATGATGCAGCCGCTGATCCCCTTGATTTTCTTGAGAGCTTGGAGGTCCTCCAAGTGGGCGATCCCCCCCGAGGCGTAGAGCCCCATCGTCGTGATCCGGAGGACGGACTCGATGCTCCGGATGTTCGGTCCTTGAAGCATGCCGTCCTTGCTGATATCCGTGAATATGAATTCCTTGAAGCCCAAGGACTCGGCCTTGCGAACAGCTTCTTCCACGCTGACGCCGCTTTTTTTCTGCCACCCGTCTTTTTTCACGTCACCGTCCACCGCGTCGATAGCGGCCATCAGCCGGTCCGGGAATTCCTGGATGGCCTGCCGGACCCAGGGGTCGTCATTGACGATCGCCGTGCCGACGATCACCCGATCCACTCCCTGCCGGATCAGGTCCCTGACGGTCTCCAGTCGGCGGACCCCTCCGCCGAATTCGATCACCACGGGGGCGGCCTGCTTCATCCGCAAGAGAAGGTCCTGGTGTCGGATCCCCCCGAGGATGGCCCCATCCAGATCGACGATGTGGAGACGTCGCGCACCCCGGGACACCCAATGCCGGGCCATGTCGACGGGATCGTCGGCATAGACGGTGGTCTTGGTCGGATCGCCTTGGAGAAGTCGGACGCACCGGCCGTCTTTGATGTCGATGGCCGGGATGATCAACATGGCAGCAGTCCGGTGATCATGGATTTGAGGAGACGCAGTCCCGCCTCCCCGCTTTTTTCGGGGTGGAACTGCGTCGCATAGATATTCTTCGTGCGGACCGAGGAACAGAACGATATCCCGTAGGGAGTCCGCGTGTTCACGATGGATTTGTCCCGGGGCGCGGGGTAATACGAGTGCACGAAATAAAAATAATCCTTGTTCAAGGATTTCCCATTCAGCCGGCCCTGTGGCCGGTTCCAGCCCATATGCGGGATCTTCTGAGACCGGGAGACCGGGCGGAACCGGCGGACCGTCCCGCGAAGGACCTTGAGTCCGGTCTCCCCGGGGGCTTCCTCGCTCCGATCAAAGAGGAGCTGAAGTCCAAGGCAGAGGCCGATGTAGGGTTTTCCCGCCCGAATCCATCGGACGATGAACCGGTCGAGTATCTTCCGTCGGAGAGCTTGCATCGCCGCGTCGAACGAGCCGACCCCGGGAACAACCAGGAGGTCGTTGCCCGCCAGTCGACGGGGGTCATCGCTGACGGTTGCCGTCACACCGACGGCCTCCAAAGATTTGGCGACCGACCGGAGATTCCCCATGTCGTAGTCCACGACTCCGGCCCGGAGTTTTCTGGAACGAAGGTTCATGCCGGTCAAAGAAGCCCTTTGGTGGAGGGGACGGAATTCCCCCTCGTCGGGTCGGGAGAGACGGCTTGGTTGAGCGCCCTTCCGAAACCCTTGAAGAGCGACTCCGCCATGTGGTGGTTGTTTCGCCCGTGCAGGATGTGCATGTGGAGGCCCATCTTCGCATTGAACGCGACCGCCTGAAAAAAGTCCTCGAGCAGCTCGAAAGGGAACGGGGACTTGTTCTCTTGACGGAAGGAAACGTCGTAATGTAAAAACGGACGGCCCGACAGGTCGAGGGCCACATAGGACAAGGATTCGTCCATGGGGGTGAGGAGGCGCACCTTCCGGCACTCCAGGATGTCCTGCCCGTAACGACGGACCCCTTGCTTGGATCCGAGGATGTCGCTGATCAGTTCGCCCATGACAATGCCGATGTCTTCGACGAGGTGATGTTCGTCTATATGGATGTCTCCCCGGGATTGGACGGTCAGATCCAGATTCCCGTGTTTGGCCATCAACTCCAGCATGTGGTCAAGGAAGGGGAGCGAGGTCCGGATCCCATAGCGCCCATGTCCATCCAGGTTCAGTTCCATCGTGATGGATGTCTCATTTGTTTTGCGATGTTTCTTTCCGAAACGATGTCTCATGGGATCCTCTTGGATGACGGTTATTTTGGTTCAGCAATCCGAGTCCTGATCGACAGGGCGTGAAAACGAAGCCCCTCCATCTCGGCAAAACGGGCGATCCGGTCTCCTTCGCGCTTCAGGAGCCCCGGCGAGACTCCGATCACGCTGGAGCGTTTCAGGAATGTCTGGACGGACAATCCCGAGGAAAAGCGGGCCGCCCGTCCCGTCGGAAGTACATGGGAGGGGCCCGCCCAATAATCGCCGCAGGCGACCGGCGAGAAGGCCCCGAGGAATATCGCACCGGCATTCTTGATCCGCGGGAGAAATCGTTCCGGCCGCCGCATGTTCAACGAGAGGTGTTCGGGGGCCAGTTTGTTGATCTGGCGGGCCGCCCCGGTCATATCCTTCACCCGGATGAATTGGCATTGAGGACGGTATTTCCCCTCGATCCTGTTCCTGACCGCGGTGATCAACGAGGGATCCGTGGAGAGGAGGTAGGCCTTCGCCGCGGGATCATGTTCAGTCTGGGCCATCATGTCGGCGGCGATGTGAGCGATGGACGCGCCGTCATCGGCGAAAATGACGATCTCGCTGGGACCGGCCAACATGTCGATTCCCGAGTCGCCATAAATTTGCCGTTTGGCTTCTGTGACCCAGATCCCGCCGGGACCGACGATCAGATCCACACGGGGGATCGATTCTGTCCCATAGGCCAGGGCACCGACGGCGGCGATCCCCCCGACCTGATAGATGGTGTCGACGCCGGCGATGACGGCGGCGGCCAATACGTCATCGGTCATATGACGCGGGGGCGTCGCCATCACCAGGCGTCCAACCCCCGCAATCCGGGCCGGGATGGCGGTCATCAACACTGTGGAGGGGTAGGCGAACCGGCCCCCCGGCACGTAGATGCCGACCGAATCGACGGGAGTGACCCGTTGCCCGAGCCTCAGTCCGTTCGATGACGTCATCCACGAGGACGTGATGTGCCTCTTTTCTTTTTTATGGTATTCACTGATCCGCCGAGCCGACAATTCCAGGATCTTTCGTTTGTCCCGGGGGAGCCGCCGGAGGGCGGACTGGGCTTGTCTCATGGGGATCGCAAACCGGGAGGGCGGTAAGGAGACCCCGTCCCATCGTTTGAGGAGACGAACGATGGCACTGTCCCCGCCGTGTTTGATCAATCTCAATAGGATGCTGACCTTGTTCTTCATGGCCGTTTGAGAATTATACCAAAATGGGCGGTAATATTTTTGTTTTACGGGATGGAAATTATGGGGAGTAAGTCGGGAAAAATTATTGGGGAATACGCCGGATGCGGGCGCCGATCCCACGGAGTTTCCGTTCGATGTGTTCATATCCTCGGTCCAGATGATAAACCCGGAGGATCTTCGTTTTCCCTTTGGCGGCCAATCCGGCCAACACCAGGGCGGCACCGGCTCTGAGGTCGGAGACCATCAGGGGACATCCCGACAGGTTCTTGACCCCCTCGACGTGGGCCGTGTGACCGTCAATGTCGATCTTGGCCCCCATCCGGATCAGTTCATAGGCGTGCATGAAACGGTTCTCAAATATTTTTTCGGTAATCCGGCTGTGGCCTGAGATCACGGCCATTAACGACATCCACTGGGCTTGCAGATCCGTCGGGAACCCCGGATAGACACGTGTTTCTATGGACATGGGCTTCAAGGGCCGTTTCCATTCGGCCTCGATGACGTCGCGCTCCACTCGGACCTGCATCCCCGCCTTCCTCAAATGATCGATGAGGCTGAGGATATGGGAAGGTTCTGTTCTCAGGAGCCGGATCGATCCACGGGAGATGGCGGCCGCGATCAGGAAAGTGCCCGCTTCGATGCGGTCCGGAATGACGGTGTGGACGCATCCCCGGAGGTTTTTCACCCCGCGGATGACGATGGAGGAGGTCCCTTCCCCCGAGATGTCCGCCCCCATGGACCTCAAACAATGGACCAGGTCCTGTATCTCCGGTTCACGGGCGGCGTTCAGAAGGGTGGTCTTGCCGCTCGCCAACGACGTGGCCATCAGGATGTTCTCGGTGGCCCCCACGCTCGGGAACGGGAGTCGGATCGTCGTCCCCCGGAGGTTTTTGGCGGACGCTTTTACATAGCCTTCTTGGATGTCGATCTCGGCCCCCAGTCGACGGAACGCATCCAGATGATAGTTGATCGGTCTGGCCCCGATTGCGCACCCGCCCGGCATCGACACTTGGGCGCGGCCCAATCGGCCCAGGAGCGGGCCCATGACGACGGCGCTGGCTCTCATCCGTCGAACCAGGTCGTAGGAGGCCTGATATTTCAGAGGACGGTCCTTCTGAACGATGACGCGATGGTTCTCAAATCTGACGGATTTCCCCAGTTGGACGAGCAAGGCGATGGCCGTCTTGATGTCTCGAAGTTCCGGCACGTTCTCAATGAAACAATCCTCATCGGTGAGGAGAGAAGCGAACAGGCAGGGAAGAGCCGCGTTCTTCGAGCCCGATATCGTGACGGTCCCTTTCAGCCGTTTCCCCCCTTGCACGATGAATGAATCGAGTTTGACCATGGGTTATTTTTTCTCCGCAAGTATGATCCGGTCCCATCCCGAGTGATCCGGGACCGTCTGGATCGATGAAAACCCCGCCCGAAGACAGAGCTCCCGGACCAGGGATGATTGATTATAACCGATTTCCAAAAAAAGGCAACCCGGACTCTTGAGGAGCGGGAGGACCTCCCCCACTAATCGTCGGACGAGGTGGAGTCCGTCATCGCCCCCGTCCAACGCCCGTCGGGGCTCCTGTTGCACTTCCGGTTCGAGTTGAGGGATCACGTTTGTGGGTATATAGGGAAGGTTGGCGACGACGGCGTCGAACGGCCGGGTGGAAGAGATGGATTCGACCAGATCGCCGCACCAGACGTGGACACGGGAGTCCACGTGATGATCCCGGCTGTTTACCATCGCCATCCGGGCGGCGTCCGCTGAAAGATCGACGGCCCAGACCTGAGCCGTGGGCATCGTTTTGGCGATGGAGATCGCCAGACAGCCGGAACCCGTCCCGATGTCGGCGATGTGGATCGTTCCGGAGATTCGCGGTTCGTTCTGGTATTTTCGCAGGACCGTCTCGTAGAGGAGTTCCGTCTCCGGGCGAGGAACCAATGTGAATCGGTTGAGTTTGAACGTCAGGCCCGTAAAATCCCACTCTCCCAACACGTAGGCCAAAGGGATCCGTTGGAGCCGCGATTCCAAGAGTCGTTGGGCGCTCCGGTGTTGCGTTTCAGAGACCATCCGTCGGGGAGAGAGGAGGAGGTCGAGTCGGCGGCATTTCAACGCGGCGGAGAGGATGTGTTCCGCCTCTAGCGAGGGGTTCTCGATGCCGGCAGAGGACAGTCGCTCCCTGAATTCCGACAAGAGGGTCCGGAGAGTCTTTCCCATCAAGAGTCCCGTCATCGGGACGATAATTGTCGACGGTGTTGTTCGAGTTTGAGGGATCTTTCGTAATCCCAGAGGGATTGGATGATGTCGTTCATCCCCCCCTCCATGATGCCCGGAAGGTTGTGGAAGTTCTGGTTGACCCGGTGATCGGTCACCCGGTCCTGGGGGTAATTATAGGTCCGTATCTTTTCGCTCCGGTCCCCTGTTCCCACCTGAGCGCGGCGGAGTTCCACGCGTTCGTTGGTGACCTTGTCCAACTGCGCCTGGTAGAGCGCGGCCCGGAGATGGTTCATGGCTTTCTGACGGTTCTTGATCTGGCTCCGGTCTTCTTGACAGGCGGCCACGATGCCCGTCGGAATATGGGTGATGCGCACCGCCGATTCGGTTTTATTGACGTGTTGTCCGCCGGCCCCGCTCGATCGATACGTGTCGATGCGAAGGTCCTTGGGGTCGATATGGATCTGGATCTCGTCCACCTCCGGCATGACGGCCACAGTGGCCGTGGAGGTGTGGATGCGTCCGTTGGCTTCGGTATGGGGGACCCGTTGCACCCGGTGGACTCCCCGCTCGAATTTGAAATGGTGGAACGCGTTCGGCCCGATGATCTCGAAAATGACTTCCTTGAACCCGCCCAGACCCGTGGAGTGGGCGGAATGGATCTCGACCTTGAAACCATGGTTCTCAGCATAGTGGGTATAGGCGCGGAACAGGTCCCCGGCGAAAAGAGCCGCTTCGTCCCCCCCGGTCCCGGCTCGGATCTCGATGATGACATCCTTGGCGTCCTCCGGATCGTTCAGGATCAGCATCTCTTCGATTTCCTTCTCAAGGATCGACACCTTGTCGGTCAACTCGCGGAATTCATGCTCGGCCATCTCCCGGATCTCGGATTCAGGCGAGGAAAGGAGCGTTTGGAGGTTCTCGAGTTCCCCCCGCATCCTGAAATGGGCGGCCACCTTGGGCATCAACGGTTCCATACTTTTGAACTCTTTGACCAATTGGGTATAGGACGCCGAGTCCTTGCTCAAAGCCGGATCGGCCAGTTGAGCCTGGAGGTCGTGATATTTCTTATCGAGTTCGGTGATCGGAGTCGACATGGACGTGTGACGACAAAGGGGATCCCTTCGTCACGCTGGAGAGCGAAGCTATTTCTTCTTTTCGGGCTTTGCGGCGGCGGCGCGGGGGGCGCTGGACAACACCCGTCCGTAGGACTTGTGCGGTTTTGAGGCCACTCTCTTCGTTTTGGCGGGTTTGCGTTCGGTCATCTTCCCGCCGGTCTTGGCAAAACGTTTTTGGAATCGTTCCACACGGCCCGCGGTGTCGAGGAGTTTCTGTTTGCCGGTGAAAAAGGGATGGCAATGAGAACAAATGTCCAGTTTGATCAACGACTGGGTCGATTTTGTCGTGAACTTGAACCCGCAGGCGCATTCCACCTGCGCGATTTGATATTTCGGATGAATTCCTTCTTTCATGTCATGGTCTCCAAGTGTGTAGTATTAGAGCAAATATTTACGCGGATTTAAAGGGCGGCCGTAGCGGTCGCGCACCTCGAAGTGAAGATGCGGGCCGGTCGCCAGTCCTGTGGACCCCACCCGCCCGATCAGCTGGCCCCTCCGGACGTTCTGTCCGGGCTCGACGGCGATCGACGACAGGTGGCCGTACCACGTGCGGATCCCCCCCGCGTGCTTGATGATGACGAGGTTCCCTAACCCGCGGTTCCATCCCGCGAAAATGATCTTCCCCTCCCGTGAGGCTTTCACCGGGAATCCGTGGGGGCGAGGGAGATCCCATCCCCGATGGAAGGTTCGGTTCCCGAGAATGGGGTGACGCCTCATCCCGAATCCGGAAGAGAGGAACCGTTTCCCCCGGGCCCAGGCCACCGGCAGATCGTAGTCGATGAACCGGAGCTTGGCGTTGGGGATGAATAACACCTGTCCCGCTTCAATCCATCCGTCGGCGAGAAGAGCCAGTCCGGGGAGACGGTTCGCCCTGACGATGGATTCCTTGCTCTGGTTGTATCGGCGGGCGATCTCGGAGAGTGTTTCGAGCTTCCCCTTGCGCACCGACACCTTGTGGAGCATTCCCTTCCCGTTGTGGACGACGAGGGTTTTCCTCATCGAGAGATTCGTGGATTCCAATCGGTTGCTGCTCCGGAGATAGTCGAATCCGGTGTCGTATTGTTTCGCGATGGAGGCCAGCGTCTCCTTCGGTTGCACCGCGTGGAACCCGATGGCGATCCGCCCCATCTTGGATAGCATATGGAAGATTTCAGGATCCACATACCCCGACGGCGGCGCTGCTTCCAAGGACAACTCCTTTGGGAAGGACGTCGGAGGCGTCAGCTGGGAAGTCCCGGGGCCCCCCAGGGACGGCATCGTCCGCTCGAATCGGGCGCTCCCGGACGGCGTCATGACGCCGAGGAGAATGGCGCACAGGATGAAGACGATCAGGATGTCGTTCAGGAACTTCATGCGGGAGCGGTTCCGGGCTAGATTACTTTCTCCATGCTTGAGATCTCCATGGCTTTCAGGAAATCCTTATTGGATTTCGTCGCCCGGAGTTTTTCGATCAAGAGTTCCATCCCTTCGATCGGAGACAACGGGGATAGGATCTTGCGGAGGATCCAGACCTTGTTCAATTCATCCTCGGAGAGCAGGAGTTCTTCCTTGCGGGTGCCGGAGCGGTTGATGTCGATGGCCGGGAACACGCGGCGGTCGGAAATCTTCCTGTCCAGATAGACCTCCATGTTTCCGGTGCCTTTGAACTCTTCGAAGATCACGTCGTCCATGCGGCTGCCGGTTTCCACCAGGGCCGTGGCCAGGATGGTGAGGCTCCCCCCTTCCTCGATCTTTCGCGCCGCGCCGAAGAAACGTTTCGGCCGCTGGAGGGCGTTGGAGTCCAATCCCCCCGAGAGTACACGTCCGCTGGAGGGGGTGATGGTGTTGTAGGCTCGTCCCAACCGGGTGATGGAGTCCAGAAGGATGACCACGTCTTCTTTCTGTTCGATCTTGCGTTTCGCCTTCTCGATCACCATCTCGGCGACCTGAACGTGCCGGTCGGCGGGTTCATCGAAGGTGGACGAGATGACTTCCCCCTTCACGCTGCGTTGCATGTCGGTCACCTCTTCCGGACGTTCGTCGATCAGAAGGACGATCAGATAAACTTCCGGATGGTTCGTCGTGATGGAGTTGGCGAGCTTTTGGAGGATGATGGTTTTTCCCGTCCGGGGAGCGGCGACGATCAGGCCGCGCTGTCCCTTCCCGATGGGAGCCACCAGATCGAGGACCCGCATGTTGATCTCGTCTTTCTTGGTCTCCAATCCGATCCGTTCATGGGGGTAGAGGGGCGTCAGGTTGTCGAACAGGGGACGCTCATGGATCTTTTCCACTTCGACGCCGTTGATGGAATGCACCTGGAGAAGGGCGAAGAACCGCTCCTGATCCTTGGGCGGTCTCACTTGGCCGCAAACGGTGTCCCCTTTGCGGAGATTGAATTTCTTGATCTGGGAAGGAGAGATATAGATGTCATCCGGTCCTGGAAGGTAGTTGTAATCGGGGCTCCGCAAGAAACCGAATCCATCCGGAAGGATCTCCAGAACGCCTTGGTCGATGATGACCCCGGAGATCTTGGCCTGCGCTTCGACGATTTTGGCGATCAGTTCCTGTTTCCGGAGACCGGTCATGTTCTCGACCTTGAGATCTTTGGCCATTTGATTCAACTCGGAAATAGTCATCTTCGTGAGTTTGGTCAGGTTGGTGGCCACAGTCTGTGACGGTGGTGTTGCTTGAGCCTGCTGTGTCTGCTGTTGTTCCATGATTTTCCTCCGGGAACGGTTGGGATTGCGTTTTAGTGTGCGAAAAACGGTTAAAAAACGACCTCAGACAGTTCTAAACGGCCTAATTCAAATGTATTGGATTTTCAAACACCGAATTGCTGATGTGACCAGCGGTGGGTGTTACAGGCACATTATAGCACACCCGTATCAAGGGATGTCAATAGCTTTTTACGGGGACGCGCTTAAGCCTGGGTCTCGATGAATTGGATGGCCTTGAGGGCCCCGTCGATGTTGCGGGTCGCCTCGACCATCAATCCTTCAGGCAGCACCAGATAGAGCATCCAGGCGAATTTCGCCCTCCAGGCTTCCCGGAATCTCTTGGGTTGCGTCGTGAAAATCTGGATCTGTCCGATGGACCCCAATCCACTCAGATGGCTGTTCTGTATCGTTTCGAAGATGACATCCAGATCCAGCCGGTTCTCGATGAGCGCTTGGGCGGGTAGGGAGGGCGTCGTCATCACGTAGATGCGGGAGCGCACGGCGTTGAACCGGTCGCGCAGGTCATCGGGGACCATGGAACTCAACAGGTCGACGATCTGGGACTTGGCTTTCTCCGGAGAGACCGTTTCGAAGGGATCGTCGAGCAGGAATTCCGCCGCGAACGCGTTGGGATCGGTGTTACGGAGCATTTGGACGAATTTATCCAGCGTCTGTTTGATCTCCGGATGGGTATTCAGGATTTCCGGCCGGATGGACGGGATATGGAACAGTCCCACGCTCAACCCGCTCACATCCGGGGCTTTTCGCGACAGGAATACGTCGGCATCGGTAAGGGGTGAGAGATGTTGGCGACCTTGCTGGAACGCCTGGACGTAGACGGAGGCCAGCGTCTTGACGAAAGTCTCGTCGACGGATATATCCGCCTGTTTGAGGACCGCGATGATCATTCCGGCGGTCGTCTCGAACCGACGGTTGAGAGATTGGACCTGGGCGGCGGTCGGCGAGGGCGTCGTGGTGGCGATCTGACCTTCTTCCCTTCCCGCCTTCGTGATGAGTTCGAGGACGAAGGAAGCCACATCGTCGGCGGAGGCCTTGTTTTGAGAAAGGTTGTCCGTCATCGTTTTGAGACTATTGAGGAGGTTCATCCTCTGTTGAGCGTTCATCTCCGAGAGCTTTTGCCCCAGTGTTTGGCGGTCGACGACGGCGGACAGGTTCACACCGGACCGAAGCGTCTTCTCGATATGCCCTTGGAAGAAGACGGCCGATGAAAGGCCCGGTTCCCCTTGGATGACACGGGTCAAGCTCATCTGGGTCATCTCCTGCTCGGTCGTCGGCGAGAGACGGACGTCGATGATCAGTTCCTTGAGATAGTCCGGCCGAGAGATCGGTAACGGGAAAAGGTCTGGGAGTTTGATGTTCGCATTGACTCCTTGCGTCGGTGGATTCGCGCGGATCATGTTTTGGAGGGATTGGATCGATCCCTTCATGAGGTGGTCCGACAGAGCGCTCACGACGCCGTCGATCGTCTCCGATCCCTGTTCTTCGACGACCTGTCGGTGCGCTTCCATCGGATTCTTTCCGGTGCGGAGCAGCGATATCTCCCGGAGTTCATGTTTTAAGACCGTTTGAAGGACTTGAGGGGACAGGTCGAAGAGGATCTTTTGAAGCGATACCTCATAGACGCCTTGATCGTCCCCCTTGAGGGTCGCCAGCGCGTGGATGTCCGGTGTTGCGTAGAATGAAGGGACGTCGGAAGAGAAGAAGGACATCCGGACCGGGGATTCACCGGCCGGCGTGACATCCAGAACCAGTCCATCGTCGGAGCGGGAAACGACGTTCATGACCATCCCCGGCTGATCCAATGAGGAGAGGAGGCGTTCTTGATCCTGCCGTGAGAGTGGTCGGCGATGTTCCTTGAGTCCGGCTACTTCGTGGAGGATGAAATATCGGATCTGACTGGGGAGCTGTTTGACTTTGCCCACATAATTCTGCCAGGCCTGCCCCCCCTCGTTGACGGCGGATTGATACCATCGGATGGCTTGAGGGAGATAGCTCAACCCTGCGGTGGTCATGGCCAAAGAGGCCTTTTCCATGGCCGGTAAGACTTTCTCAGCCAGTAGTCTCGCCGACTGGACATGCCAGGCCCCGGCCGGAACAAGCTCTTTGGCGATCAATCCGCGGTGATTGAATACGTGCTCTTTATAAGCGCGGAGCAATTCGGCAACACTCCAGGCCTGGGAACGCGTTCCACCGGGATTGTGAGGGGCGTCACCGTCGAAGACTTCCGGCAGCGTGTGGAACCGCTCCGGAAGATTGTTCCGATACGTCATGAAGTGCGTCATCAGCGGATCCAAGACCTTTTTCACTTCCTCCTGGATGTCCGCCTCCGGCACGCCTTCCGCGTGTCGGATCTTGACGAGAGCATCGACATAGGGGCCGATCAACCATGGCCACACGGTCCCTTGGTGATAGGCCTGATCTTTGTCGCGCGGCGCCCAATCGGTATGATAGGTACCCTTGTAATTGGAATCGCGTGGTGAGAGTGTCCTGAGACCGTAAGGGGTCAGGAGATCATTTGAGACCGCCGCCAAGACGCTCTTCTGCCGATCCAGCGATAAGAGGTCGTCCCCGTGGCTGATTGCGAAAATCATGTTCGGACGGATGGCCGCCTTGTGAGGATCCCCGTCGATGACATCGTAGAGGGCTCCCCCGTTCGTCTTCCATGTTTTCCCGTTGGCCTCGTCTTCAAACCAGAACTTATCGTTGAAAGATTTCTTGACCAGGTCCGCGCGGTTCTTGAGAGCAATCGCGCGTGTTGGTTCCAGCATGCGGAATTCGATACCCTGCAAAAACCGCAGGTTGGAATACCACAATGCGTTGATTTCCACCGCCTTCCCGTTTCGCGGGGTCACCGGATGATCTTTCCCGTCGGGATCCGCGTCCATCCAGGTGGCTTGTGCCGGACTGACGATCAACCCGTCGTCATCCATGTAGATCCTGTTCTCCCGGTTGTGGCGCTCATAGCTGGTCCCTTCCGCATATCTATCGACGATGTTCCTTACGATGGAGAGAAGGGTCTCCCCGTCACGGATCTCTTCCTTCAGAATATCCCAATTGCCGGAGGTTTCGATGTATTTCCTGATGGCGTCCAGATACCACATGGAGGCATCGGCGCTGTTGTATTCGATGTTGTTTTCATCCCATATCCGATTCGGGATGAGACCGTTCTTCTCATGGCGGGCGAAGTTTTTGATGACGTTCCGGGCATCTGAAAAGCGACCCGTGGAGAGCAATAGGCCAGGCAGCGAAATGAAGGCATCCCGCCCCCATTCCTGTTGGAACCAGTCCAAACTGGAAGCCCACAGTTCGACACGAGTGCCCACTTTTTTGACGAAAGTGTCCGCCGCGTTGAACAAGTGGACCATGAGGCTCGTGGGGGCGCGCCAGACATCCGCTTTGACGCCTGGACGGGGCATTCTCCATCGCCACAGGCTCTGCCGCATGTTATTGATATGGGTCATGATCTTGATGGGATAATATTTATCCATTGATCCGTCTCCGGCGGTGAACGAGACGAACTTGGCGTTTTTCCATGAATGAGGTTCATTCATCTTTGCGGCGATTTCCCTGGAAAGGTCTTTTTCGGACGGATAAATCCTTTCGATATCGTGCGTGGAGACCGTTTTCCAGTCGCGTCCCACGATCACAAACCCCAATCTTGCCGCTTTGCCGTCTAAATTTTCAAAAGCCTCCGCCAAGGGGAGGGCATCTTTCTGCTGAATAATTTGCGCCAAGGGGCCCATCAGAAGATCTCCCGGTTCGTCTCCGCTGGCTTTCTGGCCGTTGCCGAACGGATAGGCCATGTGCCACGCATCAATTCTGATTCCGTCAAATCCGAGGTTCAGCCAGCGGCGCACAGGACTAAAGAAGGGCTCAAAACGTTCGTCTTTGAGTTGCGTCCAGTTCCATAGAGCCAAGTCCGTCCAATCTTCGTTAAGATCCCCCATGTGCAATTCGCTGTCCTTGCGCACGATGCCCGGATTTTGAACGCTGGGGTCGTTTATATTGGATTTTCGAAAGTATTCGGGGTGTTTCCAAACATCGACACTGTTCTTTCCCCGGAACATGGGGAGATCGAACAATACATGCCCGCCGTCCTCTCGAATGGCTGAAATGGCTTCGCTCAGTTGTTTCTCCGCTATCCATTGAGAGTAGAGATGCAGGTTGACGGATTCAGTGAAGTATTCATTTCTCTTGGCCTTCTCCATGTCGTCAGCGGATAGTTCAAGAGGGGAACGCCCTGTTACGTCAACATAGGCCATGAACTCGGAGTAATTGCGAATCCACGATGCGTTTTCCCTCACGAAATTCATGAAGTCCTGGGAACGGTCGGTCTCTTGAAGGAGTTCGTTCTGGCGGAACGTTTCCCATGCCGTCAAGGCCACCGCTCTTTCCCGGATCTTGACGTTCTTGTAATCGACTGATTCGACATCGGTCAGGTTGTCTGTCAAGAGAGCTAGGTTTTCAGGAGTCTCCTCGAAATCTTTGACGGCGGTCCAATCGATGAACAGTTCGTTCAGGGAGTTGACATCAACGGCCGCATAGGGGCTTTCCGACAGAGTCGCGTAGTGAGGGAGCAGATGGAATGTGTCGATCCTATACGTGGCATACATCTCCTTATAGAACGAATAGAGCTGTGTGAACTTTCCGATCCCCACATCATTCTTGTTTCCGCGGAGAGAAAACACCGGGACGCTCATCGCCCTGTGCGTTTCCGTGGGGGTCCGCCACCATCGGCCGTATTTTTGCATGGAGGCCCGTTGGACGAGCGCCTTGGCCCTGTCCCAGATGCGGGAGAACACGGAGGGGGTCTCTCTCTTTTCGCTGGCGAGATAGCGTGCGACGGATTCCATGAAATCGAGGGCGGCCAGTGTGATCCGCACTTTGTCCAGCGTGTTCTGGTTGGCCTGCACCTGTTGGGCGTATTCGTTCAGACGTTCCCGCACCGATGCCAACGAAGGATACCCCTCCAACAG
>JAKLIF010000014.1 GCA_022709755.1 Elusimicrobiota bacterium
TTGACGTTCTTCCAATTGGATTCCGTCGTCAAGGCCTTTTCGATCTGGCCCCGGAGCCGGTCTCTCAGATTGATCAGGTCCATCGTCGATATTTTGGCTTCTTTTGATAAAGTCTCCAGCCAGGTGCCGCCACCCATCGCCTGCGGTTGGAACTGGTTCAGCCAGATCAGCAGGTCCAGCGCCTGCAGCGCCTTGATGTATTCGAGACGTGTTTTAAATTGAGCTTCGAGATTCTTCTTTTTGGACAGGGCCTTGAAGAAAACCACATCATCGGCGCTGTCGGTCAGGCCGAGTTTATCGTAATAGGATTCGATGAGTTGGCGCAATTCGGGGCTCTGCCATTGGTCCAACAGGGCGCCGTTGGTGTTCCGAATCCCCCCCTCGTTGTATCCCACCACCTTGTGCGTATACAGCGGGAAGATCCCGCTCTTCAGAACCGGCGTGTGCTCATACAGCCCCACCCCCGACAGGATGTCCGCCGCTTGCGCCACGTATTCCGCCACGTCGATCTTCCCGTTCCGGACCACGTTCCCCCGCATCGTCGGGTCGAACCCCAACAGGTCATACGCGTATTCCGGCGGGCGATACATCCCCGGCTTCCAGACCGTGTGGTTGATGTGGTGCCTCACCGCGTCCGGGAACTGGTTCTTCGGCAAACTCACGAACACCTCGTTCTCCACGAACAGCAGGTTCTTCTTCACCACGCCGCGCTCCTGCAGCACCTGCACCAGCTTCTGCGCCGCCTCGTTGTACAGGGCCATATGGACCACGCGGAAATCGTTGTCCGGGTAGAGTTCGTCGAATATCCGCACCTTCTCCCCGTTCTCCACGTAATAGGCGTCCATGTAATACAGCGGCGTCTGACCGAACTTCGTCAGCCCCTCATACACGTCCACCACGATCTCCTTGCCGATCGCTTGTTTCGCCTTGTCGTTGTTCGCCTTGTTCCTGAATTCGTTCCCGCTCAACGTCACCGTGAACGAGATGTCCGTTTTATTCAGGACACGTGAATCCCTCAAGTAGTCTCCGAGTTTGGTTCCGGGCGGGAGTTCCGGCATGTCCGCCACGATCCCCTTGATCTTGTCGTTGTAGAGGGGATGGATGGCGATGATGTCGGTCCCGTTCTTCTTCCAGCCGACTACCAGATCGTGCATCAAGGCCCCCAGACCGCCCGTCATGGTCAGTTGCCCCAGGAACCGCGGCAGTTTGCGCCCCAGCAGCGTGATCAGCCGGTCCATCAAGCCTCGGTCTAATCCCGCCTCGAACTGAAGGCTCACCACCGTGTAATCTTTGAGATGTTTGGCGTTCTTTTCGACGTATGTTTTTTTGCGTGGATTCAGGAAGTCGCGGATGGCGGCCCGGACTTCTTCGGTTTCCTGCAAGGAGGATGTTTCCAAGGCTTTTTCGTGGGCGACAGAGACATTGACACCGGCGATGATCTGGAAGAGTTCACTGATCTCATGTTTGATGACGGTAGAGATGATCCTGTCTGATCCAGGGGCATCGAGTTCAAAAGCGGTCTCCTGTAAGGCGATTTCGGCGGCAGCGCCAGAACCGGTCGGGCCCCGGATAGTTCCGAGGGCGTGCATGTCTGTTCTCTGGAGAAAGGTCGGAACGTTAGAGAGGAGGAAAGAGACCTTTTGTGTTTTCCCCTGATAGGTAATGTTGTAAACCAGGGCCTGGTCCGTGGATTCAGAAGGTAATGATTCATAGTGATCGACCAGGGCGGACAAGGTGGATTCCAGCCGGACCTTCTGCTCCGACCAGGTCTTAAGGTTGATGGTGTCGGTCGAAATCATGTGAAGAAGAGCCATCCGGACGTTCATCGGCAAGGACTCTATTTCCCGGAGCTTCTCAGCCATGTTACCGGCTTTTTCGATGTGATTTATGACCCGGAGGAGTGACGGGATGGATTCAGTCAGACCGAAAGAAGCGGCGGCTTTCAAAAAACGGGATGAAATGGAGGAGAGTTTCCCCCCTTCGTTCGCTAAAAATTGCATCTGCTCCCGCATGAGGGAGATGAATTCCTTGGCGGGCAAAGACTCGTTTTCCCATGTATTCCTGACAAGGAAGAATCCGTCGTCCGTGACATCCAATTTTAAGGTCGGGGGATTATCGATGACGTTCTGGAATGTTTTGTCTGTGTACCCCCGCAGTCTGATCCCTTTTTGGTCGATGGCCACATAGCCGCCGAGATCCTCGAACTTTCTCCAACTCATTCCTTTGTCGACGGAGAAATGGAGGAGGTCCCCCTGTCGCACCATGAAACTGATCCCTTTGGAGATGAGCTTGTTCAGGGGGTTGTGCGATGTGAAGAGGGTGCGGATTCCAAGGCCGCCGAAAATCTTTTTCAATCCGACGGAAAACACATAGGTCTTGATGTGTTCCGGCTTCACTTTCGTGGTTTTATCGGCATACCAGGAATTGACCAGCGACAGCGCCTCGTGAAGCTCCGAGAGAGGTTTGCCCATGTCGCGGACATCGTTTTGGATCGCTTCAAGTCCCTCCCATATGCGTTTACCGGAGTATTCGACGCCCTTGTACATAAAGCGCACCTGCCCCGTCTTATCCTCAACGGGCAGCCACGCATGGAGGTAAACGTTGCCATACGGGTCTTTTTGGAAGAGAGTGAAATTCTTGCGGTAGAAATAAGCCAAACTTTGGAGTTCCTTGTTCTGGATGTAGTTCGCTTGGGTCCACTGGGGCTCGTTTTCACCCCTCAATTCGTTCAATTCGTCGATGACGCTGGTTCCCCAGCCCTTATGGCTGGACCAATCTTTTCCCCACCATTCGACGGATGTATAATTTTGATGGTTGATATCGTTGAAGACCTGCCACCACCATTTCCCGTCCTTCAGTGCCTTATCAAGCCGATCGGCCACCAAATCGGCCATGGCGGACGTGTTATCCAGAAGGTCCTCGAGATAGAGGATGGCGTGACGATCTTCGGCCTCGCGGGCCTTTCTCAGGTTCTCCTGGATGGCTTGGACCTTGTTCTGCCACCACTCGACCGACATGTGACCGGCTCCGTTGAAACCGGTGCTGACGTCGGTGTTGCCGAAATAATAACCGGCCAGGTCCTCCCAAAGCGATTTATTGACGCCACCGAGCCATTCCTTATTCTTATAATAGGAATCTTTCAGCTCAGCTCTTATGTTGGAGACGACGCGCAGGGTGTTCCGGACGAGGATGGTCGATTTCTGAAGATCGTTCTGCGCCTTGTTGTATTCGGCGAGTTTTGCCGTCCAGAAGCCGATCCTGTCATTGGCGATTTCGGGGTCGTTCCAGTGGGTTGTGACGAGCTCTTGAGATTTCGGGTGTCCGTAGAACTCATAGTTCTCATAAATGGGAAGGTGATATCCCATGAGGTTGAGGAAAGCCCAAAGGTCGTGGTTGCCGGTCACATATTTTCCGACCCCCATGTTGATCAGTTCCTCCGCCGCGCGGTAGCACTTCACCCCGTAGGTCCCGCGGTCCAAAAAGTCACCCAGAAGATAGATGGTGAGGTCTATCTTTCCGATGTCCACGCCTTGCTCGGTCAACTGCTGGGAGATCGATTTTTGTGGGAACACTTTGTGGTCAAGGACGACGGATTTCCCCGCTTTTTGGGAGATGGCGTCGGCGATATACCGCAGGAACAGGTCTATCTCTCCGTGATAATCCGAGATCACGGCGATGTTGGGAATCCCTTCCACGTTGTCGGCCGTGAGCCCCTGGGTGAGGTTGTTCATCAATTCGGTGAAGAGGAGCAGTTT
The DNA here is from genome assembly GCA_022709755.1 of Elusimicrobiota bacterium. Taxonomy (GTDB): domain Bacteria; phylum Elusimicrobiota; class Elusimicrobia; order FEN-1173; family JAKLIF01; genus JAKLIF01. The sequence goes on from JAKLIF010000014.1 coordinate 3,756, forward strand.
GATCGGGTGGTCCTGGAAATAGTCGGGAGTGTTGATGGCCGACCAGATTTCGTGGGAGAGAAGGGAACTCATCATGGCGGAGGGGAGCTCGAAGACGCCCGATTGAAGGGCGATTTCGATGGCGCGGTCGGACGAAGTGGGTCCTCGGATGGTGCCCATCGACGAGAGTTCGGTTCCTTTCAGGGCGGGCACGTCGGAGATGATGAACCTGACTTTGATGGTCACCGCGCCTCGGCTCAGGTTGCATGTAGCCACGCGATCGGTGGATTCCCCCTTGACGAATTCCACGGAATCAACCATCGTTTCCAAGGCCAGACGGAGCTGGCTTTCTTCGCGGTTTCCCCACGGCCTCATGTATTGGGGGGTCGTCAAAATTTTTCGCATCAGCTCCGCATCGCGGCTCTCGCCTTTCGTCATGTTGTCAGTGAGCGTGTTGAGGAACGGGAGAAGCTCCGAAAACCCCGCTGAAAATTCCGTCATCGTCAGCCGGTTCAACGCGTGGGTCAGGAGAGACCCCTGGGTGGCGAGCAATTCGGATATCTTCCCGGTATGGTACGCGCCGGCGACAGGCGCGTTGACGGTCTCCCGGCTCCGGAACGGATCGTTTATGTCCCCCGCGCCCCAAAAACGGAGTGCGTCCGCCATCTCATACACATCCATCGGCACCGTCCACCAGTGTTTGTCCTTCCTCACGCGCGTCGAGGAGGTGTCCATCGGCTGGTGAATCTTCGACATCGGAATTCCGGCTTTCGCCGCCAATTGATTTAATTCCCCTTCTTTAAACTCTTCGCCAGCCCGCTCAATGAAAATTGCGCCCAAGGTCTCTCCGTCATAACCATCTCGTCCGATGTTTTTGCTGTTCACCAGTTTTTGCGCCGTATCGGGTTTTCCGTTCTTTTCCCAATAACGATGATCGGAACCCACCATGTAATTCCATTCTATATTTGATCCTCGATTGAACTCCATCAACCGGAAAATCATCGTCTCACCGTCCGCCGTAAAAAGATCCGCTTCTTCCTTGGGGACGGGCGTGTATTCCACCAATGGTTCCAACATCTTCATCAGTTCCATCGTGATGCCTTCGCGGATCGCCAGGGAACTCAGATTCGGCTTTCTAACCGGGTCGCTGTTATCGATCGCGATGACCACCTTGTCCAGTTTTTGGCTTGCCATCGCCTCGAGCATCACGAACACATGCCCCACCTGCCATGGGTCGCCCTTCATCGGCAGGAAACCCACGCGCGCCGCGCGGTTCAATTCGATCTTTGCGTTGGCCGACGTCCGGCTCAGTTTCAGCTGAACGGCTTCCGGCGAAATCTCCTCGTTGGCTTTGAGTTTTCCAATGCGATCGACAGCGTCCAGTAAGGGCCCGTATATGTCGTCGGCGATCTCGCGTTGTATTCCGTCCAGTCCGCCCAGTTTTGACGCTTCTTCCGGACGGGCTTTTACATACGCCTCGGCATAGGCGGACGCCCATGTTTTCCAGCGTTCCAGGTTTTTCTTTACCTGCTCGATTCTATCTCCCGTGCGGACAACGGGAACGGCGGCCATTCGTTGAGACGCCAATTCCTGTCCGCGTTGGAACACGAGCGCGCGGATCTCGTTCAGCCGGGCCAACGTCACCGGGTCTTTCTCCGCCAAAATCCGCGGCATCAATTGTTTGTCGTATTCATCGAGTTCCTCGGCGTAGTATCCCGACAGTATTTTCTTGGTTTTCGACAGCTCTCTACTATGCGCCCGTCGATCAGCTATTTTCGAAAAGAGGGTTTTAAACCGGGGCAAGAAAGATCCTTTCTGACGGAAAACCTGGGTGACGACGAACCATGATTTTTTCAACACGCTGAGGGGATTCTGCGAAATGACGATGTGAGTCTGAGATCCTCCTTCCGCGGCGGTTAACTGGACCCCTTGTTTATCGGGTTTCTGCCCCGAGATGCTCGAAATGACGAACCGGACCCACTTCGTCGATTTGTCGGCGGCGTCATCCACCTCGACAGACAGGGAGAGCTCATAGGACCGTCCCCCCAACGGCTTGATGGTCAGCCCATCCAATTGGAAGCCATCGATCTGACTGAATTCGACGGCTTTGTTTTCGAGAAGCTGGAGCGTCTGCTGAAGTTTTTTCAGCATATCCGGATCCAATACATCCGGGGAGACCGTCTCTCCAACGGGCAGTTTATCCCGAAGAAGTTTGGTGATTGATTTCTTCAGCAAATCCTTGATGGTTAAGATGGAAGCGGTGGCGGAAAAGGTGGCTTGAAGGGTTTCTTGTTTCAGCGGATCCGATACGGAGGACGCCGTCATTCGCTCTTTGGCCAGGAAGATCCGTTCGCCGGAAATCAATTTTTCCAGCGGAGTCCGGTCGGCGCTGAACGGCGCGAGGTAATGCGGGATTTCCTTGACGTCGGTCACGCGGGGCGAGATGGAGACATATCCCACGTTCTTGTCCAGGAGAGCTTCGCGGATCCCGGGAGCGTGGAATCCCCCGGCGATCAGGAGGGCGACGCCGATGTCCCCCCTTCCCTTCTGTTCGCCGTGCTTTTTGACGATGTTCGAAGACAGGATGTCGTTGCGGCGTTGGGCTGCGTCATAGAACGCCTCGTGTCGTTCCATGAGTTCCGGCAAAGCGGTTTTCCCCCCCACTGTGACCGGGGTTTTTGAGGTGGCCAGAGCGGTGATCCTCTCAGCTAATCCGCGGACCTCAGAACGGCGCTCTTTGTAGACGTTCCATTCGTCGTGGGTGAGCGAGAAAGAATTCAGTTTGGCAAGGAGTTTCAGATCCTTGTTCACCGAGATGAGTTGGGTCTGTGCCGCGCCGGAAGAGGCGTTGGCCAAAATTGCGTCGACCCAGTCGTTCATCTCTTGGAACAGCGCGTCCCGGCGGATCCTTTCGGTCGTCAGTATGTAGCGGATGTATTTGTCGAGCTGGGTATACCGGTCGAGGCTGATGGAATGGCGGGCGCAGATGTTCTTGAGATAATCGTAGTAGTTCTTATAGCTGATCTGTCCGATGCGGTAGGCGAGACTTTTGGTCACCAACGTTTCTATATCCGTTTTTTCCAGTGATTTCACCAGCGTTTCGATGAGTTGGGTCCGTTCCACGTCGATGCGCGCGAAATCCAGAGAACGTTCCAATTCCAACGCTTGCACGAAAAGGCGGATATTCGGAGCCTGGTTCAGGTCCCGATTCTGGGCGACGAGATATTGTAAGTAGTCCCCCAATCCCAGTTTCTTGTTGTCGAAAGCATCGATCTTTGAGTCCAACGCCGCCAGTCGTGGCGAATACAGTTCCGATTTGAGAGCGGAGACCATCGTTTGCAGGTTTCGGACATATTGGTCGTCGGCGTTTTTGAGGGGTAAGCTTTTTTTAAAGGCCGCGACGTTCTCGAAATAGGTCATCAGATCTTCGACGCCCCAGAGCATTGAAGAGGTCTTGGTGGTCAGGCCGAAATATTCGGGGCCGGAAAGGAGCCCTTCCCTCAGGAGCGTGTCAGCGGTCGTGGCGACGACCGGCGCGCTCGTGAAGTCCCTGTAAGGGGCGATGTCGAAAGGACCGCTCGCTCCTTCGAGCCCGACGAGGATCGAGGGCCCCTGCGCGGATCGGCCGCCGACGGTATTGAGGTAGGAGACCATCTCTTCCAGCAGGAATGCCATGTTCTTCTGGGCTTCGTAGGCCTCATGCAGGTCTTGGATGTGGATCACGAACAGATCCGCTTTTTTCGTCGGAGGGAACGCGATCTCATGGACCTGTCCATAGGTATTCACCAAGGATAGAAGCCATTCGGGTATCGGGGAGTTGGAGGAAGCGTCTTGGGAGTTCGTGGCGGCGGATTGGGAAGAGAACAATTCGGTGGGGGAATTGTTCCCGTGCAAGCCGTTTAACCCGTTGGAGACATCCGGCAGAACGGACTGGATCTGGGACGCCGGCAGTTTGGCATACTGCAATACCGGTTCATCCGTGTTCTGAGAAACGTCTCTCCTGGTTTGTTCAACCGCCGTCCGACGTTGTTCCCAAAGCGTCGACTCTGCCGCATGGACAAAGACGACGTTGTTCAGAACAAAACCGGAAGCGATGGCTAATGAAGCTAATTTCTTGCGAAATTTTGCTTTTTTCATGAGCTCGCATCCCCACCTTCTTTGGATTTAACTCCCGTTACTACTATAACTATAAGTAAAAGCTACTACAGGCACATTAATGAGATGTAAAGTAAATGTAACAAATTTAAGTATTGAGATTTCATCGATGCTGTTTCCGCTAGAGAACAAAACTGGATGGTAGAAGAAGGAATTACTTGGAAATATCGGATCTCCCGTTTTTCAGTTGTTTGACCAACATTCTTACCTGCTCCCGCGTGTTTTTCAAGTTGCCGTCGTTATCGATCACTCGATCAGCCGCAAGGCACTTCTTCCTCAAATTGATCTGTGTGGCCGAACGCCTCCTTATTTCTGCGTCCGAGTATCCGCGGAATCGGCTCAGTCGACAGGTCCGTGTCCGGGGTGATGCCCAAACGACGACGATCAAATCGACCAGTCTGGAGAGTTTCGCCTCGAACAGCAACGGGATGTCAACGGCGAGGAAGGGGCCTCGGACGTTTCGTATCCCCTCCCGGAGCTTCTTCACGACGGCTGGATGGATGATCCCCTCCAATCTTTTCCTGGCGATGCGGTTTTTGAAAATGATCGAGGCCATCTTTTTTCTGTCTATGACTCCGCCCCGTGACAAAACGCTTTCTCCGAACACGCGGATGATTCGGCTGTAGGTTTTTGTCCTCGGACGGAGGGTCTGATGGGCTAATTCGTCCGCGTCCATGGTCGGGATTCCTGCCTTGCGGAACAAACTCAACACGGTGGATTTCCCGGATCCGAATCCGCCTGTCACACCGATGATCAATGGTTTTTTAGGCATCAATGTTTCGTGGTCGTCTTTGAATACGTCTGCAACAACGACTGTTCCTTCTCCGTCAGGTTGTTGATTCCGTGGCGGTTGATTTTGTCGAGGATGCGGTCGATCTCCGAAGATAACTCATGGAATTCTACCTTATTTTTGTGGGAACGGATTGTGTGGAGCCGATCCAATATCCGTCCCCAGGCGCGGCGCGGGCAACCCAGGATTCCGCCCCCCTTCAGGATCATGATCCCGGTCACTAAACCTCCCAGATGAGCGAGGTTGGCGCGCCCCGTTTCCGCGCCCGAAAAGCCGGCGATGAATTCCAGCACGGCCAAGAGGGCCACCAGATGCCGGATACGCAAAGGGAACAGGAAATACATGTACACCACGGCGTCGGGATTTTCGATGGCGGTGGCAGCCAATAGCGCGTAGATCGCTGCGGAAGCCCCGATGACGGGGAAAACCGAATGGGGGTTCAATGCGATCTGGAGGATCCCCCCTCCGATCCCTCCCGCCAGGAAGAAAAGGATGAATCGTCCCATTCCCCAGGACCGTTCCAAAGATTGTCCGAACATCCAGAGAACGAACATGTTCAAAAGCAGGTGAAAAAACCCGTCATGCAGGAACATGTAGGTGACGATCTGCCAGACCTGTTGCCGATGGACGACCAAGGAGGGCGTTAATCCCAGGAGGTTGACGAGGTTCCGCCCGGACACGAGTTGCGCCAGGTAGAGGGCGAAGGAGAGGGTGATCAGGATCCTGACCGCCGCCGATAATCGGCGGTAATCGAAGGGTTCGAATCGGATCATTGGGGGTGCGGGAGAGATTTCATGTCGGCCCAATCCGATCCGCATTTTAAATCGACGCGCAGGGGGACGTTCAACGAAAGTGCATTTTCCATCTTATCGATCACCAACGATTGGAGAGCCCCCAATTCCGACTCGGGGGCTTCGAACAGAAGGTCGTCGTGCACCTGAAGGAGCATCTTCGTCCGGAGCCCGGTCCGGCGAAGGGCCTGGAATATCTCGCGCATGGCCAACTTGATGATGTCGGCGCTGGTTCCCTGGACGGGTGTGTTCATGGCCGTTCTTTCGGCGAACTGCCTCACACTGATGTTCGGTGAATTGATCTCCGGGAGATAGCGGATCCGGTTCAGCAGGGTCGTCACGGCCCCCTGTTTCCGTGCCTGCTCAACGCAACTGTCGATCCACCGCTTGACCCCCGCGTAGCGTTCGAAATAACTGTTGATGTAACGTTGGGCTTCGCGCACGTCGATCTCCAACTGCTGGGCGAGTCCGAAAGCCGTCTGGCCGTAGACGATCCCGAAGTTGACGGTCTTGGCGATCCGTCGCTGTTCCGGAGAAACCTGATCGGACGCAATGCCGAAAATGTCGGCGGCGGTGGCCGTGTGGATATCCCCCCCTTGCCGGAACGTGCGACAGAGCACTTCATCGCCGGAAATATGGGCCAGCACCCGCAGGTCGATCTGGGAATAATCGGCGGAAAGCAGCCGGTGGCCGGGAGCCGCCACGAACGCTTTGCGAATCATCCGTCCGTATTCGGTTCGCACGGGGATGTTCTGAAGATTGGGGTCGCTGCTGGAGAGCCGTCCCGTCGCCGTGACGGCCTGATTGAGATGCGTGTGAACGCGACCCGTCTCCGGATTGATCTGTTCGATCAATCCATCGATGAAGGTGGATTTCAGTTTGGACAATTCTCGGTGTTCGATGAGTTTCGCCGGCAGCTCGTGGTGGCGTGTCAACTGGCGGAGAACCCCTTCGTCGGTGGAGTATCCCGTCTTCGTCTTCCGGCCGGGCGGTAGCTTTAACTTTTCGAAGAGGATATGGGCCAGTTGTTTAGGAGAGTTCAGGTTGAAGGGTTCTCCCGCCCAGCGTTCTATCACCGAGGCGATGTCGGAGATCATCCGCTCGAATTCCTTTCGGAGTCCCGACAGATAATCGGGGTCCACTCGGATGCCGTTCTCCTCCATCGAGGCCAGCACCTCCACCAAAGGCATTTCGACATCACGCCAGAGCGCTTCCAGGTTCTTCTCTTTGAGCTCCGGCGCCATCTTGTCGGCCAAGGAAAGGGCAACCGCCGCATCCGCTCCGGCGTAGTCCGCCACTTTGTCGATGGGGATGGTGTTCATCGTCGTTTGTTTGGCGCCCTTCCCGATGAGTTCTTCGATGGTCGTCATGGTTTCGCCGAGATAATCCAACGCCAGGGCTTTGAGGTTGTGCGTGTTTCTGGACGGATTAAGGCAATAGGAGGCGATCAACGTGTCGAATCCGATCCCGTCCATCGTCAGCCCGTGTTTTTTGAGGACGAGATAATCGAACTTGAGATTCTGACCATACTTCGGAACACGGGGGTCGCCCAGAGACGGGCGAAGGGCTTGGATGATATCCGGGAGCGGTAATTGCCGGGGAGCCCCCTCATAGTCGTGGGCAATCGGGATATACCAAGCGGAATCCGGTTCCGTCGACAACGAGATCCCCACCAGGCGGCAGGAGAGGGGCTGGACCCCTGTCGTCTCGACGTCCACCGCCACACGGGAGGCTCCCCTCAAAAGCCGGACCAATTCCGCCAACTGTTCAGCGGTCAAAACGACATTCACCTGGCGGGTTTTGAGGGAAGGAGCGGGTTCGGCCGAAATATCCGATAGAAAGTGAGTGAACTCCAGCCGGTTGACGAGAGGGAGCAGATGTTCCATGTCCGGTTTTTGGACCACACAGGAATGGATGTCGAGGGGGATCGGGACCTGCCTGTCCAATGTCACCAGAGTTTTGCTGAGAAGGGCTTGGTCTCTCTGGGATTCCAACTTCTGGCGAAGAGGTTGTTTCATCTCGACCGGGAACGAAAGGATCGTCTCCAGATCCCCATATTTCTGAAGGAGCTGTGTGGCGGTCTTCTCCCCGATGCCGGTGACCCCCGGGACGTTGTCCGACGCATCCCCCATCAGAGAAAAATAGTCCACCAGCTGACATGGTTTCAGTCCGTATTTCTCCACGACCGCCTCGGGGGTCATCAGGAGGGATTTCGATTCATTGAGGACGGAGACGGTTTCACTCACCAACTGGAGTGCATCCTTGTCTCCCGTGACGATGGTGACTTGGAATCCCGCGTGGACAGCCCGATCCGCGAGGGTGGCGATGAGGTCGTCGGCTTCGTATCCTTCTTGACTGACCAGAGGGATTCCCCAGAGTTTGATCAACTCCTGCGCCAAGGGGATCTGTGGGCGGAGAGATGGGTCCGTTTCCTTGCGGGTGGCTTTATATTCTTTGTACAGCTTATGGCGGAAGGTTGCGGCGGGGGTGTCGAAGCAGGCGATCAGATGGTCGGGATGATACTGCTTTAGGATCTTCTGCAACATCCGGACGAACCCGAAGACGGCGTTGACGGGTTCGCCCTTCGATGTCGTCAGGGGAGGCAGTGCGTGAAAGGCGCGATGGAGATAGGCGTTCCCATCGACGAGGAAAAAGGACTTCACTTCGGTTGAGAGAGGAGGTTTTCGATTTCCATCCGCCAGTGGGGCTCAAGCCTGGGATCAAATCCTTCCCAACGGCGCACCACCTGGCCCTTTGAATTCAAAAGGAAAAACGTAGGGACCCCTCGAACTTGATAGACGGATTGGATGGGAGAGTTCCCTCCGAGGAGAACCATGTAGTTGATCGAATAATTTCTGGCGAAGGGGGCGACGGTCTCGGTGTCTTCGTCCAAGCTGACCCCCAGGACCTGGAGCCCCTTGTCGGAATAGTCTTGGTGTATTTTCTTTACCAGGGGAATGGAGAGCCGGCAGGGTGGGCACCACGTGGCCCAAAAATCCAGGAACACCGGACGGCCCCTGAAGTCGGAGAGGGAGGCGGTCTTTCCATCTAATGTCTGAAGAGTGAAGTCTGGCGCCGCCGGAGCGTTCGGATCGGCCCCCTGAGCCGTCGGTTCCGGGGAGATTGTCTTGGATGCCCCCTCGCGGCAGCCGAGAGCGAGCTGGGCGAGGACCAACAGAAAAAAGAGTCTTTTGACGGCACGGAGGGATTTCATGGGTGGTTCAGATCGAGGGGGACGAGGCTCAGAGCGTGTCGAGGATGCGCTTGATATCGGGTTTTCCGCGGGCTCCGACGAGCTGGTTGACGATCTGGCCGTTTTTAAAGAAAAGCATCGCCGGAATGGCCGAGATATTGAATTGGATGGACGTGTTCGGGTTCTCATCCGTGTTGAGTTTGGCGATCTTGATTCGTCCTGCATATTCGGTGGAAAGTTCTTCGATCACCGGGGCCAGCATGCGGCATGGTCCGCACCAAGGGGCCCAAAAATCAACCAATACGGGCATCGGGGATTCAATCACTTCTTTCTGAAAAGTAGCATCGGTTAATTGGAGTGTCACAAGTCCTCCTCGGCGAAATTTAGTGCTTTCGAGTTTAACACAACACCGGGGGCGTGTCAAGGAGTGTCCGACGATAAAATCAGACGGGGGCCTATCGGGAAATGACTTTTTTAAGAAATGCGCGACTGAGGAGGATCCGCTTGTCCCAGCGATAGATCTCCTGGGATTTTTCACTGACCGTCCATACGGCGTCTCCCGAAACGGCCAATCCCGTCACCGGGGAGGAGACCGATTCATGCCGGGGAAGGCGATGCTCGCTGATCAGGCGGATCGGAGAGGTCAGTCGGAATCGGAGAAGGCGCTGGTTCGATGTGTCATAACCCCAGAAATCACCGTCACGATAATCCACGAAGCTGATGTTCCAATCCCGGGGGAGATCGACGGTCTTCAGGGGAGATTCGAATTTCGAAGGGCGGTACTGATTCAATCGCCCCCCCTGTTTATCCAACACCCAGAACGACTGCCCGTCCCACGTCATATCCACCGGGGATTCCAAAGGACACGCCCAACTTTGGACCCGCGCATAAGGCGGTTGTGCCGTGTGTTGATGGATCATCTTCGACCAGGGGTCCAGAGACCATAACCGATCGTCCGCCAGGCGGAGCGTCATCGGATGGTAGCTGGGATCCGCCTGCCCGATCTGGAACATCCGGGCGCTTTTTTGGAGGTCGAACGAGACGATCTGGCCGCTCATCCAGTCCGTCGTCCAAAGGGTGGTTCCAGAAACAGCCAGCCCGCCCATGTGGGAAACGGGGCCCGGCAGGACCAGCGGTCCTTGCCGGAGATAGAAGGCGGTTCCGGCGGCGAGAATGGAAACAAGCAGCCCCCCCGATGTCCAAGATCTTTTGCGGGTGGTGATTTTCCGGGCCCATCGAAGTCCCTGTGCCAGGAACGATCCGGTTTCAGCGAGAAGCCCTGGCCGGGGCGGAGACAGGATCTGCCGGTATTCCTGGTGTTTCTGGTGAGTGTCTCTTGCCTGAGGAACTCCCCATTCACGGATGTTCTGGGTCAATCGGATGAAAATATTCTCAAAGAAGATATATGCTTTCTGCCGATTGCTCAGTTCGGCCTTGTAATTCTGCAACCAGAATTCGTTCTGTCGGCTCCGTTCGTCGTTCATGTCTTTGACATCTTTCATAAGCTTCTCATGCGAGGAACGTTCACGTTCCCAAAGCTCACGCCATTGCGCTCGTTCAATTTCACGTTCTTGTCGGAGCGTTTCCAGCTCTGCGAGAAGGTGCTGGATCCGGGCTTCGGATGATTTTAGCTGGGAATCGAACTTCTGTTGGGCCCGCATGTGTTGGACGATCTCCTCTTGCGCCAAATGCAGGATGTGTTGCAGGTCTTGGACTTCCCCATCCCGATTGTTCATGGATTCCCGAAGCCGCGCCTCCCGTGCGGAAGCCTCTGTCTGTTCGTCCTTCAGACGCTGGTCCCATTGAGACATCTTCTCCTGAAATTGCCGTGCATCTTGCGCGTGGCGGATCTTTTCATCCTGCAAGGCGGTCCCCAGTTCGGCGATCTGTTGGTCCCGTTTTTCTATGAGACGGATGAACTGTTCCTTCTCTTCCTTCCATCGGGACAGGGTCGCATTGTATTGGTTCTGCAGTTCCTGCCTCGTCAGTTCGAGAGTATGTATTTGGGATTGTGATTTGGTGATCTCGAGCTCGTAGTGTTGGATGACGTTCTTGAGGCGTGTTTCCTGTTCGACGCTTTCCCAGGAGGACACCTCCATGTTCTTCTGGAGGTCATCCCGGAATGAAGACATCTGTTGATCCATACCCGACCGGTCGGATTCCATCGAGGATATCTTATCCCGGAGCGCTTTGATCTCGGAATCTTTTTCATCCAGGAGGTTCTTGAACAAGAGTTTTTCTTTTTCGTGGCGGGACTGGGCCTGGCGGAACGTGTCGGTGAGGATCTGATTGTGGAGGGATTGGACGTCGACCGTCGATATTTCCAGGGTGCGCGAGGCCCCCTTCCGAAATATCTTGTCTCGGAGAGCTTGAAAACGTTGATCGAACGATTGGATGTCCATAAAAATACCGAGGTCGCCCCCTTTCAAGGGCTCACTCTCGGCATACCCTATAGTTTAACGGAGATCACCATTTTGTCAAGGGTTTGTTTGACACGGTATCAGGAGGTATTGTCCGTCGGGGACGAGACCCTTGGACATCTGAGATCGGTTTGCGCTGTAGATGTCCATCCATTGGGAAGGGTCGGAATAAAATCGGCGGGCGATCTCCGGCAGGACTTCCCCCGCCGCCGGCTTGTAGAGCAGCGGGCATTCCCGTGAAGGCCTCGGCAACACCGGATCCCGTTTGACAGCGGCTTCAACGATCGGAGGACGTGGAGCAGGGGAGCGTGGCCGGATGACCGGCAGCGCCGGCGATGGCCTCACCGCGTCAACCGCGAGGGCAACAGACGAGGGCGGAACATCGATTTTCCGCGGGGTGGACGGTGCGGGTCGCTTCTTGTCGGAAACCGCGAGGATTTCCATCGTCGAGATGGTCTCGGCGGGTGGAATCGACCGGTTCCATTCGGCGGAAGGATCCCGTTCCGAGGAAACAACCGATCTTGATTCGGGACGAGGAGAGGCGATGAGCTCCCTGGCTGTTCGGGTGATCCAATCCCGGATGTGCCCCGAACGGTAGACGGCGGAGCGGGGCTCACGGCGGATCTCCCCTCTCCCGTCAGGCGACTCATCCCCCGACGAATGGATCGTTCCCCTCCTCATCATGTCCACGGGCAGTCGATAATCGTCGATATCGAAGGAGGTGTCGCTTCTTCCGTGAGGCGGACGCAAGCACCGCTCTATCCGCTGGAACGCCCCGTGGGCCCTCTCCATCTTCTCGAAAACCATCGCGTATTCCGAAAAAATCGCCTGGTCCTGGTCCGCCTTGCGGTTTATATAGTCCTGGAAACCGGCGCATCTTTCAGAATACGCCTGGTATTTGGCTTGCATCCGAATATGCCGTTTTCTCAGCTGGGATTTTTTCTTCTGGAAACCCGCGAGGAGTTTTCGTTGTCGGCGGGACGGCTCTCGGCCCGTGAGGAGGATGTTCTGTCTTAACAGCTCTTCGTTCACCATCGCCAGATTTAGTTTTATGAGGGAAATGCGGTTATCGAGGAGCTTCATCCGATTCGAATATTTCGCCAGCCTCCGGCGGATGTGTTCCGTCTTGTACCGGGCGAAATCCATCTCGCTCCGGAGCCGTTCCAAAGTCCGTCTATGGCTTTCGCGGGTTGTAAAAACAAGAGTTTCGTGAGCGGAGATTTCCTCCTCGCGCGGACGGGTCGCGCGGGCGGTTTGCTCCCAATGGGGGTTGTCGGGGTCCAGTTGCGATAATCGCAGGGCGAGGAGATGGGTCTCCACGGAGAGTTTTTGTGCGCGCGAGTCTTCCAGTAAAATCTGGAGGGCTTTCAACAAGAGGGGGAGCAACGAGGGGTCGTTCCCTGTCCTGGAAAAACGTTGTTCGAGTTCTTCGACGACCACATCGGCACGGTCTTGGTCGAAATACGTTCGGAAGAGCTGTGGGAAGTCCGACCGACGGTATTCCTGGGCTGAGAACGCGGGGACGAACGATGAAAAAACCAACAGGCTTCCCGCGAAAAGAGAAGAGAGGCGCCCCGGGGCCACTCAGGACTCCCAGAGGCTGATCTCGATGCGGCGGTTCAATGTCCTGTTTTCATCGGAGGTGTAGGGGGCGATGGGCCGATACGGTCCGTATCCCCGAGCGGCCAGGCGGGTGGGGGCGATGGTGTGTTTCTGCATAAAATATTGGATCACCGAAAACGCCCGGGCGGAGGAGAGTTCCCAGTTACTGCGCCATTTTGAAACCAGGATCGGCACATCGTCGGTGAACCCCTCCACGACGACGGGCGCCGTCGATTGCTGAATGATGACCGCCACTTTATCCAGGGCCTCGAACGCGGCGGGTTTCAAATCCGCTCTCCCCGAATCGAACAGGACTGCCGACGGCAGCCGGATGGTCACCTTCTTGTTCGTCATGACCACGGTGCCGACGCCCGTCATCTCCTTTTGGAGTTCCTTGCGGACCGCCGTCTCTTCAGGGGAGTTCCGGATGATGACGGGCTTGAACATCTCCTGTTTGACGAACTGCGTATACGCCCACAGGATGAGGAAGAAGATCATGAGGTTCGTCATCATGTCGGAATAGATCGTGATCCACGTGCTCGACATGTCGACAGCGATGCTGTCCAGATGTTTAGAGGTCTTTTTTGTCATCGACGATCAGAAGCATCTCGATCCGGCGGTTCAACGCCTTGTTGATCGGAGAATCGTTGGGGGCGAACGGCCAATATTCCCCGTAGGCCGCCACGGCCAGCCGTTCCGGGGGCAGACCCACGATCGAAATGAAATAGTTGACCACGTTCTCCGCCCTCGCGGAGGAAAGTTCCCAGTTGGACTTGTACGGGTTTTCGGGGGATAACGGCACGTCGTCCGTATGCCCCTCAATCACGATGGTATTCTTGATATGCTTCAATCCATTGGCGATCTCGTTGAGCACGGCGCCCGCTTCCGGTTTGAGGTCGGCCCGGCCGATGTCGAAGAGAACCGGTTCCGGCAGGCGGATCCGGATCCCCTCGCCTTGCTGGATGATCTGCACTTCTTTCTGGAGGGATTTCAGGTTCTCGAAATAGTTCGACATGGACTTAAGCGTGGCGTCGTCCACTGTGACGTTTTCGACGACTTCTTTCCCGGCGATCTTATCCCGGAATGCTTTTTCCGCTTTCTTGACATAGTCCTCTCCCAGGAGGTTCAAGCTGAACATGCACAGGAAGAACAGCATGAGATTGGTCATCATGTCTGAATAGACCGTCAGCCAGACATTCGTCAGGTCGGGCGCGTTTTGAAAAAGTTTGGCGGCTTTTTGGGACCAGTTTTTCGGCGAGGGATCGCCCATGGGGGATCAGACGATGGGTTGTTGTTCGGGGCTTCCGGCGGTCTCCCGGAACTGCTGGGCCAGATAGGCCTGCAATTTCAGTTCGACGATGGCCGGCACTTCTTTGGATTGAAGCGCGAGGATCCCTTCGATGATGACTTCTTTCAAAAGGATCTCGGCGTCGGAATGAGCGGTCAGTTTCCCGGCCAGGGGCAGGAACACGAAATTCGCTCCGAATATCCCATAGAACGTGGTGGTGACGGCAATGGCCATGGCCGCCCCGAGGGATTTGGGGTCGGTGAGATTCTTCAGGATTTGAACGACCCCGATCAGTGTCCCCAGGAGGCCGAACACCGGCGCGTAGGTCCCCCCGCTTCGGAACACGTTGGCAATCTGTTGGTGTCTGATACGGGTGAAAGCGATCTCTTTCTCAAGATTCTCCCGGATGAGATCGGGAGAGAGTCCGTTTACGATCATCTTAAGGCCATCCAGCAGGAAGCGGTCCGTGATCCGGTCATATTCCATCTCCAAACTGTCGATCCCGGCCCGTTTAACGATCTCGGACAGATGGACGATCTCCTCGATGGTTTCCTTCGGGGATTTTGTCTTCGGAGGGAAGAAGATCAAGAGGGTGGCTCTCGGAACCCGTTTCAGGATCGCCCAGGGGTATGTCATGATGGTGGAGGCGAAGGTCCCCCCGAACACCAACACGAAGGCCTGCATGTTGTAAAGCAGTTCCTGTATGCCGGAAGTCTTCATCACATAATACACGGCCGATGCGCCGATGCCTAAACCGATGAGCGTTAGAAAATCCATGAGGGACTCCCGATGGAATGAGTGTGAATCATGCGTGGGCGGGGGCCGAGGGCGTCGCGGCGGGGCGCGGGACCGTGCTGGAACGGCGCGGAGGCACGACGATCTTCTTGTCCCAGACCAGTTTACGGACGACTTGGACGATCTTGCGGCGCTCGTCGTCGATCGTTTTGGCGCTCTTGATGGGGTTCATTTCGATCTCCTGCCGTATGATCTCGGCGGCACCCTGGGGGAGAACGGTCAATACCTTTTCCCGGACGTTCGTCGTCGTTCCCATCAGGGCGACGGCCAGGGTCCTCAGGGGAACCTCCCGGAAAACGGTCCGGAGGGCTGTGGAATCCAGCGTCATCAGGTCGTCGAAAGAGAACATCTCCGTCCGGATCTTCTCAACGAGTTGGGGCATCTGGGTTTCCAGGGCTTTGATCAATTCGTTCTGAGTGTTCGGCGCCGCGTGGTCGTAGATGGCGAAATATTGGTCCATCCCGTAGATGATGCCGCGCACTTTCTGCCGGAGGGTCTGACCGAGGGATTTAACCTCATCCCGCATCAGGATCTGTGGGGACGAAAGATGATCCACGATCTGTTTCCGCACGTCGGGGTTGGTCTGCGATATCAGGGAGGACGCCAGATCCGGCCTGAGATAGTAGCAGATGATGGCCAGATGGAGCGGTGGTTCTTCTTTCAGGAGGGAGAGAATATTGACGATATCCTGTTCGTTGATGAAGTTATAGGGCCTGCTCTCCGGTTCTCCGTAGAATATCTCGATCTGGTTCTTCGATCCGGTTTCCAGCGACAAAACGAGGGGCTGTCCACCGCTTCCCAGAGTCAACTCGGTGTGTCCCGATCCGCCGCCCCCCCCGCCCCCTCCGGAAGCGGACTGTTGTTGAGCGGCGGCGACAGCCGCCGAGGCCGCGGCCGCCACTTCGGACGTCGCGCTCCCCCCCCCGGGAACTCCGAGCGCCTGTTGCATCAGCGAGGGCACCCCCTTGAGGAACCGCATCGCGGGACCGAACAAGAAGATCATGAGTGTCAATCCGATCAAGGAGACCAGGGCCATCCAATAGATGTCCTTATTCTCCTTGAACTGTTGGATCGTCAGTTTTACCGACGAAGGGGCCGCGCGGGACTCATCCGTCGAATACAGTCCGGACGGCTTGGCCCGTCGGAAAGCCATCCTCTGTATTTTAAACTCGTCTCCCCGAGCCTCGTTGAAATCGATCAGCTGTTTCCCGAGCACTTCGACCTTTTGGGTCAACGTGCGGTCCACCTTGTCATCCAGGAACAGGGTGATGACGATCTTCTTGATGAAAGGGCGACTCCGATAGATGACATCGGACGAAGCCGACTTGGAGTTGGAGGATTGAAGCTGTTCGATCGACATGCGTTCCGGTATTCCCGGGAGGACATAGCTCTGGCTCGGTCCGACGGAACCGGTCTTTTTGGAGCCCGCCTTGAGCTCCTCTTCGGTATAGGGCTCGATCTTGACGATGATGAGGAACCGCTCCGGATCGACGAGTTTATTGAACGCATACTGCAACCTGTCTTCGAGGGCCCTTTCGACGGCCAACTTGAGCTGCTCGAAGGAACGCAATGGGATTGCAGACAGACTGAGGAACAGGACTGCCAGTCCGATCCGGCGAAAGAGGCGTGGGCGACGGGTGAGGCTCGGGGGGCTGGAAATCATCGTGTCAGGGTCCCTCATCTTAATCGGATGTGCTGAAATTGCCGCTCAAAAATCTTTTGAGCACTTGGTTCTCCGGATCCAGCGTCAGGGCCCTTCTCCAATAAGACATGGCTTTTTCCTTCTGATTCATGGCGAAATAAGAAGATCCCAGCCGCGTGAGCGCGAGCACGTTGTTGGGCTCAAGATCCAATACCTGGTTGCATTCATTGATCGCCTTGAGATATTGACCCGCGTACACATATTCTACCACGGATTGGAGTTTATAATCCACCAGCGTGACCCCGGGGAGGAGGACCGGAGACTGCTCGTTGGGGAACACGCTTTCAGCCATGTTCAACAAGCGGGTATAGGATGCGTTGCGCGCGTTCAGCTGACACAGATATCTCAACGCATTCAGAGTACGGGTGGCATCGTTTTCCAGATACCCGGTGACGCCCATGCGGATGAGCATGCCGTTCTTGTCGGGGGCGGTGGCCTGGGGGAGGATCGCGGTGATGGATTCGAGCTTTTTCCGCATCTCTTGGATGGATTTATCTTCCGAGGTCAGGCGTTCCGCCCGCTGGATGGCCGAGAGCCCCTCGTCAAACCTCCCGATCTTGACCTTTTGGATGGCCAGCTGGAAAAGCTCCGAAGACATTTTTTGGGCCGATTCCGTCCGTTGGCGGTCCTTGTCCATCTGGATGATCAGTCGGTCCCGTTCCGCTTCCAGAACCGACGTGTCGATCCCCTGCGGTTTGTAGTTCGAGACCAACCGATCCAAGGAGATCAGGCGTTCTTGGGGTTTCATGCCTTTGTCCACCTGGGTCCGATAGGAAGCGCATTCCTCATCGAACTCTTTCTGGAGTGTTGGGACGACCGCTGATTCCTGCTCGACCCAGACCCATGAGAACACCGGGGGTGCCGTCACCGTGAGGAGGGTGATGACGGCGAGCCAGGCGAGTCTAGTTCGGGAATATTTGCCGTATGACATCTTTAAGCTCCTGTATCTCAAACGGTTTGGGGAGATAGGCCGTCGCCCCGGCCGCTTGGATCCGTTCCTTGGTTTCCGGGGTATCGTACCCCGTCATGGCGACGATGGGGATCTTGACCCCTTCCGGCTGGGACCGGATCTTCTTGCAGATTTCCAGACCGGAGAGGCCCGGCAGCATCAGATCCATGATGACCAGATCCCAGTTCGGGATCCTTTCGAAGACCTCTAAGAACTCCAACCCATCCGCCAAAAGAGTGATGTTCGCATCCGGGAACATGCTCTCCACGGCGACGCTGGTCGTGTCGCGAACATCAGGATCGTCTTCAATGATGAGTATTCGCAACGGTGGCAAAGCGCGTCTTGATGGTTGGTGTACCCTCGGCGGAATCCGCCGAGGGCGCGGAGTTGTCCGCGGTCATAAATTGTTGGAATCGGACAGGGAGAACGACGCGGAAAGCCGCCCCTTTCCCGACCCCGCCGCTCTCCGCAAGGATGTCCCCCCCATGGTTCTGGATGATTCCCAGCGACACCGAGAGGCCGAGCCCTGTGCCCTTGCCGATCTCCTTGGTGGTGAAGAAAGGTTCGAAAACGTGGATCAAGTGGTTCTGCTCGATTCCCATGCCCGTGTCTTCAAACGATATTTCGATGAAATCCTCTTCTTTTCCGCCGGTATCGATCCGTTTGTTCTTGGTCGTGACGGTCAGTGTCCCCCCGTTCTCCATGGCCTGGATGGCGTTGGTCGCCAGGTTCAGGAACACCTGCTGCAGTTGGGAGGAGTGCCCCGATATCTTTTGGAGTGCCCCGTTCAGGTTCTTGATCACGGCGACGTGGGCGCTTTGGAAATCGGGTTCACAGAGGTCCAGGGTGGCCTCCACGATGGAGTTGATGTCGACGAGGGTGGTCGGGGTTTCCTTCTGTCTGGAAAAATCGAGGAGGGATCGCACGATCTTTTTGCATCGGACGGCCGCCCGTTCTATCTTCTCGATATGGCTCCTTCGGGGGTCGTCCTGGGTCAGTTTCTCGAGCAGAAGCTGGGCTTGTCCTAAGACGCCCGTCAACGGGTTGTTGATCTCGTGGGCGACGCCGCCGGCGAGCTGCCCCACGGCGCTCATCCGGTGCATGTGTACCGTCTGGACTTCGAGTTGTTTGATGCTGTTGGCCATCTCGTTGAACGAGTGGGCCAGTTCCCCCAGTTCATTCTTCGAGGTGACGGGGATCCGGTAATCCCAGCGGCCCTTCCCGAACTCCGCCGTGCCGTCCTGGAGTGTCCGGAGAGAGCGCATGAGAGACCGGAGAGTGATCACAGCGAACAAGAAAGCGATCAGGGTCCCCAATACTCCCAATCCGATGGCGATCCGTCCGCCCACACGGGCCAAGCGAGCGATGCGCTGATAGGAACTCTTGACCTCGACGGCTTTCTGGTCGGCCAGCGTGTTGACGTTCGTGAAGAACGACTTGAATGTGGGCAGCAGGTCGTCCATGGCTTGGTTCATCGCCCTGGACCGCTGTTGGTTCTGGAACAGTGAAATCACGGATCGGGCCAAAGAGAGGACTTTGTCGTATTGCCCGACGATGGCGACATAAGCGGGATCCTTCCCGACCTGGGCCAACAATTCCTCGAAACGTCCCGTGACCAGACGGCTCAGTTCGTCGAAACGTTCCAATTCTTGTTCATCACCCAGGAGGAAATAGGCGTCCAGACTCGATTTTTGGCGGGTGAGGAGCACCTGCAGGCTGCGCATCTGAGAGAGGCGCTCCATATCGGACAACGTGTTGGAAAAGGAATTGACGAGGACGGAACCGCCCCAGACGATGAGAACGCCGAGCAAGATCGTGATTCCGATCGTCCCGGCGCTAAAGAGTGATAGCTGTGTCTTGATCCTCATTCTGGGTGTATGAACTCTCGGCTAGGTCCAAA
>JAKLIF010000015.1 GCA_022709755.1 Elusimicrobiota bacterium
AGTTCCTTTTCAAATCCAGACACGTCCGTGCCAAGCGGCTTATATTTCTTGATGATTCTCTCCAAGAGGATGATCCGTTCCTCCTGGCTGATCCCCTGTTGGACGATCTTCTTGTAGTAGTTGGCTGCGATCTCGAACTCGGCGTTGCCGGCGCTGCTCTGTGATTCCAGTTTTTTCAGTTCGGACCGGGTCACCGAGACGTCCAGTTTCCCCTCGAACTTCTGGAGGGTCCTCTTCAGGGTCGCAATCCGTTCGGAGACATCGGCCCCTTCTTTCACCTGTTGAGAGTAGAACTTCAGGGCATCGCTGTACTGGGCCAGCAGTTCAGGAGTCACCTTGGGCTTGGCGGGAACGGTGGGCTGAACAACGGCCGGTTTGGCCGGAGTCGCCACGGGAGCCACGGCGGCCACAGGGGCTTCGGGCATCGGCATGGCCATGACCTGGGCTTCTTGTTCCTTCAGACGACGCAGTTCCTCATCGGCCTGCCGGAGGGCTTCCTGGGCGGCCGTATCGACCATCCCCGTATCAGCCGGTTTGGAGGGTTCGACGGTGGTCATTTGCATCAGTTGCTGCCGGAGCCGCGCCAATTCCGCCTCGGCCCGCAGGCGCGCTTCGCGTTCGATCTTCAACTGTTCTTCGATAGGATCCAGGGCCGGTTTCCCGAACCGGAAAGTGATGGAGACCATGTGGGTGCCGGCGGTCTTTTCGATGCCTTGCAGAGGATAATTCAGCGCGTAGTCGAATTGAAATCCATCCATCCGGTAAGAGCCGCCGACGGCCAGAGTGCGGTATTCGCGGCTGCCGGTGGCCAATCCGGCGCGGACGCCCAGGCCGCTGCGAAACCAGCGTTCACCGCTCAGGGCCAGGCGGAAATCATAGCCGTCCATGAATTTGCACTCGGAGACATCGATGGAAAGGGATGAAACACGGGTCCAGCGGGCGAGTCCCAGCGCGTAGACCGCCGGCGCCTTGTCCTCATCGTCGCCGATGGCCATGTTCGGAGAGTTGATGTTCCTCAGGGCCAGTCCGACCCCATAGTGTTTGGTCAACCGGAATTGAGTCCCCAGATCGATCGCCAAGGCGCTTTTGGACGTTCCCTTGTCGAAGAGCGGGTCACGGCCTCCCTTGGCAAAACCGGTCTCCGGGTTAATGGCGTTTTCAGTGTAGAGGTCGGAACCGAAAGATTTCTTCAGCATCTTGGCGGATCCGCCGACGTTCCAGCGGGATCCCAATTCCCGCGCGTAGGAGACGCTGAAGGTGTCCTCGGAGTAAAGCCCCCCGGAGAGGCCCAGATTGACGTATCCCACGCCCACGGTGCCGAGGTTGTTCTGCAGCGGGTGGGCATATCCCAGAAACTGGCGATTGATGCTCGATTTGTCGTCCAATCCCATGAAGATCTGGCTGTAGAAGGCGCTCAGTTCCGGGCGTTTCACGTGCACGAGTCCGGCGGGGTTGTAGTAAAGGGAAAGGGCATCATCAGAGACGACCGTATAGGCATCGGCCATTCCGGCCGCACGAGCCCCAACCGACAGGGGCTCAAAGGAAGCGAGAACGTTAGATTGAAGGATGGCTGCGGCGAAGATAGAGAGGGCCAGCACGCGGTTCATCTTGACCGCGTTGTCAAAAATGAAGTTTATGAAAGCAGTAAGTGGGTTCATGATATTAAACCCTGCTTCGCACTTCACGTTTTTGACCAAAAAAATTTTATCCATGGTCATTTCGCCACAACAACCGTTCCAGTATAGACACGGTTGCCGATTTCGATTTTGTAAAAATAAACACCGCTCGAAACAATCTGCCCTTCATGCTTCCCATCCCAAGCCAGACTCTCATCGGCGACATTCCACTGGCGCATATCCTCGACCTTCATCCCGGCGATGTCGTAGATTTCCCCCTTGATCGGCAACAAGGCCGGATTGTCAAAGGTGAAAATGACGACATCGTTCCAGCCATCGTTATTCGGAGTGAATATGCGCGACTGAACATGCAACGCAGAGACAGCCGCTGCATTGAGAGACAAAGAAATAACAAGCGCTAAGAATGCGCTGTTACTCTTTATATAAGATACTAACTTACTCAACATCATTTTAGTTGCCTCTCTCCGAATAGGAATCATGCTGTTGACTTCCACTTTTAGTTTAACAGACAAACCTCAATTTTTCAAGGGTTTTCTTATAAATGTTTACAATTGTGTTACTTGGAGACTACAACGGTTCCGGTGACGGTTTCACCGCCGACCTCGATCTGGTAGATGTAAATACCGCTAGGAACGGATTTCCCATCCCGTTTCCCATCCCAGACGAGGGTATCTTGCTGCGGTCCGTCCACCAGATCGCCCACTTTGGCCCCTGTGGTGTCGAATATTTCCCCTTTCAGGGGCAACATGGGGTCATTTTGGAACTGGAAGATGACTTTATCGTTCCAACCGTCATCGTTCGGGGTGATCACTTTCGGATAGACGGCTGTAAGAAGAACGGGGCCGACCCGGATGGCATGGCGTATCTGATAACGGCCCACCCGGCCGGATTTGGTGCTGACCGTCTGGTTGACCGTATCCACGGTGGCCCCGACCTTGATCCATTCCACGCCGTTGAACCAGAACAGGGACAGTTCGTTGGCAGCCTTGGCGGCGTCGACGACGGGGGCGCTGGTCGCGCCGGGAGCTCCCTGGATGACCTGGCCGTTATGGATGTTATATCCCAGCATGATGGTCGTGACGGGCGGGTTGAAGGCGAAGTTGTTCACCGTTTCGTTCGAGTCGGCCTTTTTGACGATGAACTGCTCGCTCTCGATGACCCGGCCCTTCTCGTCCGACGTGATATCACGCACGTCGATGACCAGATCTTCTCCGACATCGTTGTATTCCGTCAACATGGATTTGGCCATCGACGCGGGGACGATGATGCTGGACATGCCGCCGTCGTCATCCGTTTCCGGCGCGCCGGAGTAGACCAGGTTCAATTCCGTGCCGTTGGCCTTCACCTCGATCATCATCGAGTTCGGGGACAGGTTACCGACCGAGTCGTAGGTGCGGATGACGTAATAGTAGCTGCGGTTGTTGTCGATGGTGTCCGAGGCGAACAAGCCGGTGGTGGACGTCACGAACGAGAGCGGATGCTGGTCGTCGATCCGACGGTTATCCGTCTTATAGAGGTTATAGCCGGCGACGTCCGTCGCCAGAGTGTCGTCAACGTTCTTGGTGACCGCTCTCCAGTGGATGATGACTTCGGATTGGGCCCCCTGTGGCTTGTGGAGTTCGGGCCAGATCCCGTGGGGCGGTTTGGGTGCCAGGGTATCCAGGGCCGGGTTGGTCCGTGTGGAAATGGTGACGTCATAGGCGGTGGGGACTCCATCGCCGTTATAGGCCCGGACATGGATCCAATAAGTGGTGTTGGGTCTCAGGCCCGACAAAATCGTGGACGTGCTGGCCGAACTGGTGGTTCCGGCCCCGGCGAATGAAGACACCGTGCTGTATTGTATCTCGTAGAGGGTGTTCGCCGGATTTCCGTTCTCATTCCATCCCAACGAGATGTTGGTCGTGGAAATCCCGAGGACCTGCGACGCGGTCGGCGGATTGGCCAGCGTGTAGCGCGTCAGACTGGCGCTGAAAGAACTCCCATAGGCGTTGAAAGCCTCCGCATAACGCGTGTAAGCGGTGTTGACGCTCAACGGAGTCTCTATATTATTCTCCGATAATCCTGTTCCAGCCAACGCCCCATAAGCCACCACGCGGGTCGTCGATGACGCGGTCTGGCAGAAGGCCAGTCCGGTCTCGTTGGTGGCGTTATCCGTCAATATCCAGCGGATCTGGGTGGTCGTGATGCTGTCGGCACTGAGGGTCGGCGCTTGCGGGTAGGTGGTCGTGTAGATATACGCGCTCGCCTGAGTTCCGCCGCTCGTCTTTGAATCGATGTCCGAGAAGTTGGATGGGACCGCATCGTCATAACTGCGGATCGAGAACCAGAGCGTGACCCCGGGTGTCAGTCCGGTCATGAGCCATCCTTGGGTGTTTCCGGGAGGTTGTGTGGCGGGTTCTCCGACGGCATCCGTGGCCAGGTTCCACCACGCTGTCGTGTCCATTCCGAGAGACGCCGCGCTGAACGTGGCGTATCTGACGACATATTGAGTCACGGCTCCCGGAGAAGGAACCGCCAGGTCGTCTTCGTAGGGGGCCGTCCACAGCAATTGGGCCTCCCCTGGATTCGTCGTTCCGGCGGCCAGCAAGTCAGCGATCGGTTGAGGCGGGAAGACGTCTTTAAGCTGGATGGTGATAGACAATGAATCCGACGTGGCCGCCGAAGCGGTCACGGACATCATGGGCAGAGTGATCCCCTGCATCACCATCACCAGACTGGTGAGCGCCAGGATCCTCCGTTTTATGACGTCCTTCATTCGTTCCATGTTTATCGCCTTGTCATGCCTCGACCTTTATTCCTTCACGCTGATGTAAAGCCGCGTGTAGATCTCAAGATCCATCCCCTTGACCACTCCGGCCTGCAGGAGATACGCGTATTTCTTCCCCCTGTGCGCCTTGTCATCGGGAACGGTGACATAGACTTTCATCTGTCCGATGGAATCGCCTTCGACATTGAGTTCGTCCGGCGCGAAGGTGATCCACGAGGGATCGGGACCGGGTTCGTAATCCATCGGCATCTTGAAACGCCCGTCCCATGTCTTCGGGGTGCATTTCAACGCTAACGGACTCGTGGCGAAGTTGGCCACTTTGATGCTCTTTCCGGTCACGGCTTTCACGTCGATCTTTTCTCCCGGGGAGACGTCAGTGACATAGATCTCGCTGGGAGTCATCTCGAAGTCGAGGGTGTACATGAGTTTTTTCAGCTTTTCGGCTTTGAGGGTTTCAGGTCCGGGACCGGTCGAAAAACGCACCCGCCCCTTGACCCCGACACCGAACAATCCCTTGTCTCCCGAATGGGCCCAGATGTCCGCCTGGTAGTGTTTACCGACGTATTCCGGTTTATTCGGGACACTGAGAATGATGTCGAAGAAACCATCCTCTTTCGCCTGCACTTTCAATCGATCGGGCATCACACGCAGCCACGTCGGATCCGGGATCGGCTCATACCCCTCCTTCATCTTCGGTATATCAGGGATGACCGTCTCCACCACGATGTCCGTCGGAGCGTCGCCCGTGTTCGATACGATGAACGGGACCTGACGCGCCTCGCGGAGATTGTAGGTTTCTCCTGGCTCGACGTTTTCGAGTATGATGTCGCCGAATTTGGTGGCCAATCCGATCCTCGCCTGGAGGGCCAAAGGAACCCCCAACCAGACGGCCAACAGGACCGCTGTCCATCTCATCGGCTTACGATGATTGTCTTTGTGTCGACTCATGTTTTCCCCTATCCAATGGGTGAATGCACCTTGACGATTGTGTCGTCAGTCATCCACCCATCAATTGGGCAGTTCTGCCGTCAACGTCAGGCTCAACACTTTATCCGTGTTGTCTGAAGTGGACGGGGGCGTGTGGAACCGGATCCACATGTGGGATTCTTGGTTCTTCGCCTGGCTATCCGCCTCAAACGAGCCGTCCTCGTAGTAGTTGCCGGCATCCCCCACGTCGCGGGACGTCTGCAAACGGTCGTCGGTGTCGTCGAAGTTCTGACCCGATTTCGCCGGACACGAACTCACCGTCGTGCTGGTGAAGACCACCCACGCCTGCAACCCGTCTGCTATACCGGTGGAGTTCGTGAGGCTCCAACCGCCCGACAACGAGGCATCCAACTGCAGGTCCGTCGTCGCCAACGTGCTCTCGATCGTCACCGTGGCCGGCAACACGACATACGCGGGCATGTTCAATGCTTGCCCCGAGAACGTCAGTGTGACCCCGGTGGTGTCGATATCCACGGCATATCCGGCGTTCGGCTGGATGGTGATCGTCAAGCCGTCCGAGACTGCCGCTCTTAACTGCCCTACTGCGCCGACCATGATGGCCAGCGTCATGACTGTTAACCATTTCTTCATGTTTTTCATCCCCTTTCTCTGAATGTTTGAATGAATTGAATTCATTCCCATCCAAAGAGTTTTTTTGACTGCTGAATAAACAGATTTTTCAAACATAACATTCCCTCCCCTTAATTACGCGTCTTCACGTAGATGCGTCCGAATACCGGCGTAGACTCCCTTTCCCCTTCGATATCGGCTCGCAAAAGAAAGCAATAGTGGCGGCTCCGATGAGCGTCTCCCGAAGGGATCTCAGAATAAATCCTGATCGGGGCCTTGCTCCCCGGGGGAATCGTCAATTCTTCCGGAACGATCCTTAAAAAATCCGGATTGGGCGCCGCGACATATCCGGCGGGAAGATCATCCTGTTGGAAGTGAATGCTCCTCACCCGGACAGTGACGGGCTCGGAGTCTCCGTTGAAGATGACGACTCCGCCATTATGATCGGGGGACAGCGCCACCTTTTTGCCGGTATCCACGCCGTCCATTGAAAGAGTGTCGGGATGAAACTCGATGAACGAGGATTTAACGGCCGAGGCCCCTGGAACAGGGCGGTCCGCTTGAATGGAAAAACGCAGTTGGCTCCTCACCCCGACTGACATTACATCGTTTTCAGAATGGGTCCAGACGGAGGCCTGGTAATGTTTTCCGATGAGTTCCGGGGAACGGGGGATGCTTAACAGGGCGCGGACTGACTGTGTCTCGCCAGGTTTCAGCTCGAAGCGAGAGGGCGTGATTTGTATCCACCGGGTATCGGGGATCGCCTCGTAGCCTGCTTTCCTCAACTCCGTCGGCGGGGTTTCGACCGAGACGACCAGATGCAGCGTCCGGTCGCCCGGATTGGTGAACAGGAGTTTTTGAGACGTGAGTCCGCCCACGTCGTAACTCCTTCCGATGTCCAGTCGGTCCAACACCGCATCCACGAAGAGCGTGTTCAACGAGACTTTGGCCTGCGCGACGCCCAGGCAGACGACGAGGCAGGCCACCGTCCAGGTGACCGCGGGGATCGGTTCCAGCGTAATCCTGCCGATGAAACGATTTCTCATAGTCCTCGCCTCTCTCGTTACGGCGCGTTGGCTGTGACTGTCACCTGGATCGACTGTTGATCCGTGGTGGACGTCGCCAGCGGTGTCTCTATCAAGAACCAGATCAAACGCGAATTATTGATTCCCACGTTGACGCCGGTCGTGCTGGAGTCGATGCTGAATTTTGTGACAGAGGAGGCCGCATCCGTGGGGATCAATCGGTCCTCGCTGCCGAAAGTGGTCGAGCTGGGTTTGACCTCATCGAAGCCGGCGCTCAGTCTGAAAAGATCTGTCCCGAGACTGCCGGTGGTGAGTTGCCAAGGACTATCCGCCGTGATGGTGGCGGCCCGGAGGCTCCAGGTGGCCGCCGTGGTCCCCGTGTTGGTCACACGGATGGTCGCCGTCGACACGACAGCCGACGACATGTCGATGGTCCCGAAACCATACATGTCGGGATCGCCGTTCTCGTTTTCGATGGAGACGGAGAGAAGGGATATCTGGGCCCACGTGTAGGTGGAGTTGGAGAGATACCCCTGGTTCTTGTCGGCATCCCTGGCTTCGATGGCCACATAATAGCTCGTACCGGGTTGCAGTCCCGTCAGGGTGAACGTTTCTGTTGTTCCCGGCGAATGGGTGTTGGTTTCCAATTTGAACGTGGTGGCCGTATGTTCGAAGTAATTCTGGGACGTGATGGCGTTCGGATGTGTGGAGAACTTGATGACATAAGCCGACGAGGTGCGGAGGGCTCCGTCGGCTCCCGGGGCGGACCATGACAGGTTGATCTCGCCGGAGGAGGTCCCCGGGGTCGGAGTGATGGTCGTGATGGTTCCGGGATAGTAGTAGATCTTCACGAGTCCGTCGGATACTTTCTTCGAGGAACTGGACATCGTGCCGGTGCTGTTTTCGCCCGCGGTCCCCCGGACCCGGTACCCGTCGGAGGACATCGGAGAGGAACCACTTCCCCCCTGGTTGACGGAACTTCGGGTGATGCGCTTGGACCCGCTGGCCATCTCCACTGCCGACGCCGGGGCGCAGAATAGATGGACCGACAGAAGTCCCGCCATCAGCCCGCGGAAGAAACCCGCGCCGATCGCTTTTGAAAAAAGCATGTATGTCTCAATCCTTTTCATGGTCATGTCCTCATCGCCCATATCCGAGTTCTTTGAGACCGTTCATCGCCCGCGAATGGTCCGGTTGCAACTTCAACACTTCCTGCCAGGCGCGTACGGCGGCCGGTTGATTGCCCTCCAACTTGAAGAGGATCCCCAGATTGAAATAGGCATCGACGAAGCGGGGGTCGACCTGTAACGCGCTCTGGAAACATTGGCGGGCTTTTGCGAAATCCTTCAATTGGATGTAGGAAATCCCCAGGTTGTTGTAAGCCATCACATCGATCGGGTCCACGCGGATGGCGTTCTGGTAGCTGGCAACAGCCAAATCGTACCGTCCCCGGCGTTGATGGATGTTCCCCAAATTCACATAGGGCGCCGCCCTCCGAGGGTCCAGCCGGATGGCGTCCCGGCATATCTTTTCAGCCTTATCAATCTGGCCGAGGATCAAATAGCAACCGCCCATATTGCTGAGGGATTCAACGTGCTTCGGATTCAGCCGGTGGGCTTTCTCATAGCTGGAGATGGCGTCTTCCCAGCGGCCCAACCGTTGGTAGACCACGCCGAGGGTGTAAGAGGCATCCTCGTATTTGGGAGACACACGGAGTGCGGCTTCCAGGGATTTTGAGGCCCGTTCAAGATCATTCATATCGTTCTGGACCACACCCAGGTTATACAGGGTGACGGGGGAGTGGGGATCGGCCTCCATCGACCGGTTCAAATACGTCAAGGCGTTGGGGAGATCGTTCAAGTGATGGTAGGCGACCCCGATGTTCGTCATCGCTTCAGCCCAACCGGGTTTCGCATCGAGGGCCTTCTGGAACCAAGAGATCGACTCTTCGTAACGCCCGTCGTTGTCCAACACCTTCCCGAGGTCGAAATAGGCCTGTGAGAGTTTGTCCTCATCAACCCAGGCCAAAGAGAACATCTCCTTTGATTTCGATGATTTATTCTGGACCGCATAGCATTTAGCCATGTTGATGTAGACTTCTGAGACGGGGAACAGGTCCCAAGGGAACTTCCTGAAAAGGTCCTGGTAGAGCCGGATCGCCTTCTGCGGATTCCCGTTTGTGGCATACAAATTGGCCAGGTTGAGATAGGGGGCCGGGTTGTCGGGACGTTGAATCAGCAGCGTCTCATATTCGAGGATCGCTTTCTGCGGCTGTTTCAGCGCCTCATAGACGGCGGCCAAGTTCGTGCGGGCTTCCACATAACGCGGCTGAAGGGCCAACGTCTTCTGATACAACGACATCGCTTCTTCCAGGCGTCCTTGTTTGTGGGCCAGGTAACCCAGGTTGTACCACACGCGCGGAGCGGCCGGGGTCTGGAGGCTGGTCTTCGCGAAAAGGGTCTCATCGGAATACCAATCGGCATTCCGCCGGAGCGTCATCGAAGTGAAGGAGGTCAGAATCACCCCCACCAATCCGATCAACAAGAAGCGCGTGGACCAGCGGGTCGCCAGCCAGACGGACAATCCCAAAACGGCGAAAGTCAGGCAATAGGCGAATGAGGGGAGATAGAGGTATCTCTCCGCCATCACGTTGTATAAAGGATAGATATTGGAAACCGGCAACATCAGGACGAACAGGCAGACGATCCCGAAAGAACCGAGAGAAATCAGCGGATACCGTTTCCTCAGAAGGGTCGTTCCGATGACGGCAAATACAGCGAGGACGGACAAGAGGGCCAGAGACGATACGGCTCGGGGATCGACAAAAGATGTGACCGGAGTGATGCAGTATTCCAACTGGAGGGATCGGGGCCAGACAAGTTTACCCAAATAGGACACACCGATATGGCACATGGTCAGAAAATTCGTCACGGGGTTCAATGCTATTTCCGTGGAGATGGATGGCGTGGGACTGAACGAAGCGAAAGCGTGCGCGGGAGAGGCGAAAGAGAAGAGGGAGAGGAGTTTTCCGGCGATATACTGGACCGACAGATCGTCCCCGTAGGTGAAACGTTTTCCATGGAACGCCAGATAAACGGGAAGCGTCACGAAATAGGCGGCATAGACGAATCCCCGGGACCTGAGGGCCGATTTCAGGGAACCCTGTTGATAGAGGTCGAACAGGACGATCATGACCGGCAACGTGATGGCCATCTCTTTGGAGAGTAATCCGAAGATGAATCCCCCGTAGGAGACTATGACCCAGAGGGACCGTCTCGCCCAATGGGCCGGCAGGGAGGACGAAAACCGCACATAGGCAATGAACGCGGCCAGGTAAAAGAACGTGACCAGAAGATCCGCCCGGAAACCGATGGCGGCCACCGCTTCCGTGTGGATCGGATGGACGGCGAAGAGAACCCCCGCGAGGAATGCCGCCGAATAGGAATGGAGGACGGTCACCGTCGATCCTCCCAAAGACCGCAACAGTAAGAAAACAAGGACAGCCATCAAGAGGCTATTGAATACATGAACGACGACGTTGGTTAGATGATGTCCGTAAGGCAGGAGCCCCCACACTTTCACGTCGATAAGAGTCGATAATATCCAGACGGGCCGGCTGTTATTCTCAATCCGCTCGGTCGTGGTGCGGAGATAGTAAGAGGGTGAGGTGATTTTTCTGACGTTGGCCCAATCCCGAACGAACGCATTATTCTCGATGAGGATATGGTCATCCCATACGAAGCCGTTTCGGAGCGTGTTGGCATAAGCTCCGAAAGCGGCCATCGAGATGGCAATGACCATCAGGGACTTCATCAGAAAAGGAGTCTTCATATTCTTCAACATTGCCGAACTCCCCTCTTACAGTTGACGCCTTATTCCATCAACTTGCTTTCCTGCAACGGCCCGCTCTTCTTTATCTTCTTCTGCGATCGTTCCAGCCGATCCAACTGCATCTTCATCTGGAGCAGTTGCGCTTTCAAGTCATCCAATTCATCGTCAGCGCCGTTCCTCAGGGAAACAGGGACCAATGTCGTTCCCGAGGTGATCTTGCTGATCTGTCCGCGAAGCTGTCTATTCTCATTCTCGAGCTGTTCGCTCCGCGCCTCCAATTCATGAGTCCGATCGCCCAATTTTTTGACAATGTCGCTCAGGTTCCTCTCGCCGATATCGACGAAACAGATGATCCTGGAAGTGGAGCCGGAAGCACCGTCGAAATCTTCCAGAGCGATACCCACCGTCGGACCCGGCTCGGTCGCTTTCATCGCATATCCCGGCTTGGAGGACGACGTCAGATAGTCCCCCACGCTGATCGGGCCGTTCTCCAGACAGACTTTGACAGGCACGCGGCCGGCCAACGCCACCGGTTGTTCCCCGGCCTTGATGGGGTTAAGCTCTTTGTCCATCTTCTGGCCAAGGAGGAATCCGGGTTGAGTCGATATGATCCCGGCCAGGGTCGATTGGTAGGGTTGTTTGGACAGCTTCACCCGTTCAGGATGCATTTCATCCACGACGACGATATCGCCGGGTTCCGCGGATCCCGAGACGGGAATGTTTTCAGCCAAGTCAGCCGCTGCCGCCGCACATCCGCCCGGAGCGCGGAAGGTCCCCCCTCCGTCACCGTTCAGACTCCCCATGTTCGAATAGGTCGCGCCATTCACGGCGCGGAACCAGAACTTATCGGTTGCGGCCGTTGTGGACGGAAGGGTGAAGTAGAGGCTTCCCGTGGATTCCGAAGACCGGATTTCCGACGTACTGCTGATGTTGACCAGAGCGAATCCCGTGTTCTCGACCTTATAGCTTCCCGCGGTTCCGAAGAAGGCGGTTCCGCCGACCATGAAGTTGTTGGTTCCGGTCACCGTCACGCTCGAAGCGAATGTTCCGGTCCCCGTCACCGACAGGGAATCACTCACCGTCAACATCCCGCTTGAATCGATCGTCAGTGCATCCCCTCCGTCTCCGATCGTGGTGGCCGCTCCGAAGTTTACATTTCCACCGTTCACATTCAGATCGGTCGATACGGTCAA
The DNA here is from genome assembly GCA_022709755.1 of Elusimicrobiota bacterium. Taxonomy (GTDB): domain Bacteria; phylum Elusimicrobiota; class Elusimicrobia; order FEN-1173; family JAKLIF01; genus JAKLIF01. The sequence continues at coordinate 12,011 of JAKLIF010000015.1, forward strand.
TGTATCGCTCACCGTCAACGTCCCGTTCGAATCAATCGTGATCGCATCCCCGGCATCCCCGATCGTCGTCGCCGCCCCGAAGTTCACGTTCCCACCGCCCACATACAGGTCATTGGAGACCGTCACGCTCGAGGTAAACGTCGATGTACCTGTTACCCCAAGGACTCCCCCCACCGTCGTGATGTATCCGCTGCGTCCCACCGTCACCCCGGTCGCGTTCGTTGCGCCAATGCTCACCGCCGCCGCTCCTCCCGCATCCACCGTCATCGCCGTCGCACCCGTCGTCATCACCGTCAAGGCGCCAGTCCCCGTGA
>JAKLIF010000016.1 GCA_022709755.1 Elusimicrobiota bacterium
ATCTCCTTCGCCTTCCCCGTCTTGCTCAAAACCTTCGTCAGCGACGCCGTCAGCGTCGTCTTCCCGTGGTCCACATGCCCGATCGTCCCCACGTTCACGTGCGGTTTCGTCCTCTCAAACTTTGGTTTGGACATAACAACCTCCTGTTTATTTGTCAACGTTAAAACATCAAAGATAAGCTGGGAATGGGAATCGAACCCACGACCTCTTCCTTACCAAGGAAGTGCTCTACCAACTGAGCTATCCCAGCAGTTCCGGATGACCCGGTGACTGCTTAATTCTGATCGGGATTATGCCGGCTTAGAAAATGATTGAACAATTCAAAAAGCCGCTGAACGGAATCCCGTGGCCGCGTCTTGAGATTCAAAAACTTCTGTTCTCCTCGGATGACGGCCTGCAACTCATTCTCCAGGCGCGAGATCGGCCCGAAGATCGTCTGTGATACTCGCCAAGCCCACAATCCGCCGATGAACAGCACGGCGGCGGCGACCCCCATGAACACGACCCCGATGATCTGCGAGTCCGTCACCAGTTGCTGGATGAGGCCCGGAGCCGCTCCCGCCGCCTCCATTGCTTTGATGGCCGCGTAACGGACGGCGGATAGAAAGCCGTATCCCAAGACGGAGATCAATGCGACGGAGACCAGGGCGGGGAGGATGATCCTCACCTGTTCTTTCGGCTTGACTAGAAATTTACCGGTTCCGCGCATGGTCGATCCATTTTTTGTGAAATATCGTTATGAAACGAACGTTCCCAGTGTGACTCCAGGCCGTCCTCGCTGATTCTGCCACCGGCAGCGCTCGGGTCGTCTTCGATTCCCGGCTATTCAAAAGACCTGGAGCGGGTGATGGGAATCCTCCTCACCCAGCCTTCTGTCGAAGGCTTCCTTCGGAGCCGGCCGCCCTCGCTGATTCTGCCACTGGCAGCGCTCGGGTCGTCTTCGATTCCCGGCTATTCAAAAGACCTGGAGCGGGTGATGGGAATCGAACCCACGTCTGAAGCTTGGAAGGCTTCCATTCTACCATTGAACTACACCCGCGTAAATCCAAATTGTGGCTTGGGTAGTCCTTGGACATCAGAAGGGCACCCGCGTAAATCCAAATTGTGGCTTGGGTAGTCCTTGGACATCACAAGGGCACCCGCGTAAATCCAAATTGTGAATCGCTTTTTAACAGGGTCGCCTTCATCTGTCCGGCAAGGCCACGCCCTGCGCCGAGAATCATCCTCGGCACGAAACTCCAACAGCCTCTGCGTTTTTTGATCTTCCTGAGCCCGGCTGGGCATTACACGAAGGTATCTTTGGAGTCTAAAAACCTGCAGAAGTTTACAAAATACAAATATATAAAGCAAACTGGAAAATCATCAATTTTAGCCGTTTTGAGTTCGGGGGGAGAATTGACATAAATTTGACATGTTTTTGAGGAAAATTTGATGTATTTCTTTTACCTTATAAGTGAGAGGAATTCTCGTGCGCTGTGCGATAGGGAGACTCGGGCTATGACAAACAATGCGCTCAACGATTCGGTCCGCCAAAAACGTATCTTGGTCGTGGAAGACGACCCGGAGATGCGGTTTCTGGTGGATGCCATCCTGACCCGGTTGGGGTATGCCGTCAAGGCTTTCGGCACGGCCGAGGAGGGGATGGAGGAGACCCATCGGACGTTGTTCGATCTGGCGATCCTGGATATCAACCTGCCGGGGATGTCCGGTTTGACCCTATGCAAGATATTGAAGACGGAATGTCTTTCCCATGACCTGCCCATCCTGATACTGACGGCTTCCGCAGACGAGGGCACCAAAGAGCGGGCTTGCTATTGGGGGGTTCAGGATTACGTCCAAAAGCCGCCAGCCCCTCTCGATCTGGTTGAACGGATACAAAGATTGTTGGCCGGGAGCGGTCGTCCTCCGGCTCCTTTGTCGACGGAGATGACGCCCGTCCCGGCGCAGATCTTCTAGGCCCGCCCCATCGTAATCCCTGCCGTAAAAGCCCGTTAAAAAGCCCTTGAAAAATAGTGGTTTTGGGGGTATATAAGAGGAGGGAGAAGAAACGGGGGGATTCATGTCTCGTCGTGAAACCTTGTTCCTTTGGACGGCTGGTGGGATTCAGCGGATCCATAAAAAGCTCAAGGAGACCGTTCTTTCTCGATCGGAGCCTGATACCGATCCCATGACCGACCATAGTGAAAGACGTCGATATCCGCGGATTGATCTCAGTTTGCCCATCATGTACAAGGTGGTGGGGAGCCATTACAGCCAACTCCCCGCCAATGTTCAACCGTATCTGATGGCGGATTCCAAGAACGTCAGCCCGATCGGGGTGTGTCTGGACTTGGCGGAACACCTTCCTTCCGGTGCCATTCTGACGCTTTCCATTCATCCGCCGGATTCGAAAGAATCGTTCTCCGCCATGGCTCGGGTGGTCTGGTCCCAGGCGTCGGAGACGCCGGGTCATTATTCGACGGGTTTGCAGTTCGTCGTGGTGGAAGGGGATCACGTCAAAGCGGAGGGGCATACGAAGATTGAGTCGTTGATCCGGGAATTGGAGACCGAAGAGAAAAAGTCTTGAGCGGGAGGGAATTGTCAACCATCTGTGTTGTCCGGGTGGTTGACAATTATTTTGTCTTGTGGTAAGGTGAAGTCCGCCATGGACTTCACCGCTCTCGCTGACCGAAGCCTGTCCCCCGATGGAGTCTCCCGTCCCGACGTCTTGGAAGTCTTGCGTTCGTCGGACGATGATCTCCTCCCTCTCGTCGAGGCCGCTTATCGCGTGCGGACCGCGCATTTCGGGAAAAAGATCAAATTAAACCATCTGGTCAACCTTCAGAGCGGCGCCTGTTCGGAGAATTGCGCCTATTGTTCCCAATCCGGTGTGTCCCGGGCCCCCATCTCCATTTATCCCCTCATCTCCTCTGAAAAGGTCCTTCAAGAAGCCGCCCGAGCGGTCGAACTGAAAGCGTCTCGATTGTGCTTGGTCTCGTCGGGCCGGGAGCCTTCTTCGGACGATATCGAGCGCGTCACGGCGATGGTCCGGCTCGTCAGGGAACGGTTCCCTTCGCTCGAGATCTGTTGCAGTCTGGGTTTGATGACCGAGATCCATACGGCGCGTCTGAGGGAGGCCGGCGTCAACGCCTATAACCATAACGTGAACACCAGTCCCCGCTATTACACCCATGTCTGTTCCACGCACACCTATGACGATCGCTGTCAGACCATCCGGAAGGTCAAAGAGTCGGGGATGTCGACGTGCAGCGGGGTGTTGTTGGGAATGGGGGAGACCCCCGAGGATGTGGCCGATATGGCTTTTGAACTCAGGAGGCTGGGCGCTGATTCCATCCCGGTCAATTTCCTGATCCCGATCCCGGGGACCGGCCTGGAACAAGTGAACCGGCTGACGCCGCGCCGATGTTTGCGGGCCCTGTGTGCGTTTCGGTTCGTGAATCCGTCGGCGGAACTGCGGATCGCCGGCGGCCGCGAGTTGCATCTGCGGTCGCTCCAACCCCTGGGGTTGTTGGTGGCGAATTCCCTGTTCATCGGGGATTATCTCACGACGGAAGGGGAAAACCCGTCCGATGTTCTGGATATGATCGCGGACATGGGATTGGAGATTCTGGGCGCGGAGACCTCGTCGGCCGCGGAAAGCCCCGTCGATCTGTCGGGGCGAGTGAGGGTCCGGTGAGGGTCGTATTGGTGACGGGGTCCAGTCGCGGGATCGGTTCGTGCGTCGCGCGGGCTTTTGCGGAAGAGAAGTGTCGCGTGGTTGTCCACTATCGGAAAGAAAAATCGTCGGCGGAAGCCGTGGCCGCCGGGATCCGCCAGTCGGGTGGCGATGTGATGACGGTCCAGGGAGACATTTCCCGGTCCGAGGAGGCCGACGCCATCGTTCGACGAGTGGTCGACGCGTGGGGCCGGCTGGACGTGCTCGTGAACAACGCGGCTCTCACCCGCGATCGGACCATCCTGAAGATGACCGATGACGAATGGAATGACGTCATCCAGACCAACCTGTCGGGCACATTCTGGTGCTTGAGGGCGGCGGCGCGCGTGATGGTGAAACAGAAGGACGGCTGTATCATCAACCTCTCATCCATCGTCGGGGTCCGGGGATCTTTCGGGGGGAGCAATTATTCCTCTTCCAAGGCAGGCGTCATGGGGCTGACCCGGTCCGCCGCCCGTGAGTTGGGGCGTTTTCAGGTGCGGGTCCACGCGGTTCTGCCCGGGCTTCATCTCACCGAGATGTCACGTGCGGCCGGTGAGGAATATATCGAGTCGGCCCGCCGGGAACACGTTCTTGGAAAATTGACGGACACCGCGGAATTGGCCCGTTTCATCGTGTTCCTCTCCCAACAGAAGACGATCTCGGGACAGATTTACAATTTTGATTCACGGATTTTCTGACCTCCCGCTGTTCTCAGAACAACTTCGATGATTGATACCCGCCATGATCCCATCGTCGTCACGGGGATCGGTCTGGTCACGCCGTTGGGCCGTCGCCGCGAGGAAACCTGGTCGGCCCTCTTGGGGGCGCGATCGGGGATCGTCCGCCAAGAGGATGGAACGGTGATCGCGCGGTGCCGTTTCGAGGAGAACGGGTCTCATCCGGCGCTGAATTTGGCTCTTTCAGCTGCTGAGGAAGCCCTGGTGGATGCCCTCCTTCCGCAGGAAAGGGACCGACGCGATTGGGGATGTGTCGTCAGTTGCAGCAAATCGCTTTTATGGGAGAGCAAAGGCGGGTTTGAGGTTCAACCGCCTGAAACGGTTCCCTTCGCCGTCGCCCGGCAACAGGAGATCGGTGGGACGGTGTTGAACGTGACGGCGGCCTGTGCGACAGGGACCCAGTCGATCGTGACCGCGGCGGAATGGATCAGGGACGGACGGTGTTCCGTGGCGTTGGCTGGCGCCGCCGAATCGTCCCTTCACCCGATGATTGAAGCCGGGTTCAGACAGCTCGGCGTGTTGTCCGATTCAGCCGAGATGAGACCCTTCGACCGTCGACGAAACGGGTTCATCCTGGGAGAAGGGGCCGCCGTCCTTGTATTGGAGCCGAAACGCCGGGCCCGGCGGCGCGGCGCTCGGATCTATGGGGAGTTGGCCGGATGGGATCTTTCGTGCGACGCGAACCATGTCACGCGGTTCAATTCAGGAGGAGAACGGATGTCTCGGTCCATCCGGCGGGCGATCGAGCGGGCCGGTTTGAGTCCCTCGGAGATCGGATATTTCAACCCGCATGGGACCGCCACGATTTTGAACGACGATTTGGAGACCCGGGCCTGTTTGAACGTGTTTCAGGGGATTTCGGGACCTGCCGTGTCCGCGACCAAGGCCGCCACCGGACATCTCTTGGGGGCTTCCGGGGCCGTGGAGTTGGCGTTTTGTCTTTTGGCCTTGAGGGATCAGCGGGTCCCCCCGTCATTGAACCTGGATGACCCCATTGACAGGGGACTCGATTTCGTCACTCGCCAAGCCCGGTCCGCGACCGTGTCAGGCGCTTTGTCCACTTCCTTCGGTTTCGGAGGACATATGGCATCGGTGGTGGTGAGGAAAACCGGATGAATATTTTTTCGGCTGACATCGAAACGTTGAAACAGCAGGACCTCTATCGTCGGCTCCGCGTGGTCGGGTCGGCGGCGACGGCCCATGTCTCCGTGGAGGGCCGGGACCTGATCAATTTCGCGTCGAACGACTATCTGGCGATGTCGTCGGATCCCCGCTTGAAGAAGGCCGCCGCCGAGGCCGTGGCCCGGTGGGGGGCCGGCGCGACGGCCTCGCGTCTCTTGGGGGGGACCCTCTCCCTCCACGAACAGCTTGAAAGACGGCTGGCGGATCTGAAACGGACGGCGGCCTGTCTCGTTTTCCCGTCGGGATATCACGTGAACACGGGTGTTCTGCCGGTCTTGGCCGACGCCGGTGACGTTCTCTTCCTGGATCGCTACTCCCACGCGTCCCTGGTGGATGGGGCCCGTCTCTCGAAGGCGGAGTTGAGGGTTTTCAAACATAACGATCCGTCGGATCTCGGGCGATGTTTGAAACGGGCGGGCCGATACAGAAGGCGATGGATCGTCACCGAGAGCGTGTTTTCGATGGATGGGGATCGGGCTCCCTTGAGAGAGATCGGTTCCTTGGCGGCCCGTTACGGTGCCTCTGTTTATGTGGATGAGGCGCACGCCACGGGTGTTTGGGGCGGGGAGGGAGAGGGGCTTGTTCCTTCCGCCGGAATGAATCCGGAGTCTACCGTGGTGATGGGGACGATGTCCAAGGCCCTCGGCGGGTTGGGCGGGTTTTTGTGCGGGTCGGAGGGGTTGAAGGATTGGGTCGTGAACCGGTGCCGTTCATTCATCTATTCGACGGCTTTGTCGCCCGTGCTTGTCGCCACGGCCTTGACCGCCCTCGAGATCGTGACACAGGACCCGGAACGGAGGGAGCGGCTCTTCTCCCTGTCCGACCGGTTGAGACACGGGTTGCGGGGGGCCGGTTATGAGGTGATGGGGGACCAGGGGCCGATCGTGCCGCTCCTCCTCGGCGCCGAACGGACCGCTCTCCGATTCTCCGAACAGCTGTTCGAGCGGGATGTTTGGGCCCCGGCGGTCCGTTTCCCGACGGTGCCGAAGGGGCACAGCCGGATCCGTTTTTCCGTGTCGGCGGGGCACACCGACGCGGACATCGACCGGGTGTTGGATCTGCTGAACTCAAAAAGGTTCCACGGTGAGACGGACTAGAGGGCTTTTCATCGTCGGGACGGATACGGGTGTTGGGAAAACCCGGGTGTCGTGCCTTCTGGCCCGGACGATGTTCCGGCGCGGGATCCGGGCGGGCGTGATGAAACCGTATCTCAGCGGAGGATGGTCGGACGCCAGATCGTTGCGTCGGGCCGCCGGAGTGAGGGACTCTCTTCGACGGATTGCGCCGGCGTTTTATAACCGGCCGCTCGCGCCGTGGCCCGCCTCCTGGTTCCAAAAGGAATCAAGATCCTTCGGTTCCGTCATGAGGGCCATCCGAGGGGTGTCGGCCGACTATGATTTTCTGATCGTCGAGGGAATCGGCGGGGTCAGAGTCCCGCTTTCAAAAAGGCGGTCCGTGTCGGACATGCTCCGGGCGTTCCGATGGCCCGTTTGGGTCGTCGCGCGGCCCGGATTGGGAACCATCAACCACACGCTGTTGACTTTGGAACATCTGAGCCGATGCGGAGTCCGGGTGCGGGCGGTCGTTTTGAGCGGGTACGATCCGGAAGATCCGACTCATCGGACCAACGAACGGGTCTTACGCGCGTTGGCCAAGGTCCGTGTCGTGACCCTTCCCCGGTTTCGTCTCTCTGCCCGATCCTTGGACCGGCTATCCGGTCCTTTTTGGAAACGCATGAAACGGATGATAGGACCTTGATGAAAGACAATGGCCGACGACAGCTGATCGCGTGGGATAAAAGATACGTCTGGCACCCGTTCACCCAGCAGGCGGAATGGGAGAAGGACGATCCCTTGGTCGTCCGTTCGGGAAAAGGCGTTTATCTGAAGGACATGAACGGTCGCCGATATATGGACGGCGTGTCGTCGTTGTGGGTGAACGTTCACGGACACAGGCACCCCGTCTTGGATAGGGCCGTCACGGATCAGTTGGGAAAGATCGCCCACTCGACGTTCCTCGGTCTGACGCATGAACCCGCTGTGCGATTGGCCCGGGAACTGATCCGGATCGCTCCCCGGGGCCTTCAGCGGGTCTTCTATTCGGACAACGGGGCCACGTCCGTGGAGATCGCCCTGAAGATGGCGTTCCAATCTTGGGCGCAATCCGGCCGGAGGGGAAGGACGGAATTTTTGGCGCTCGACCATTCCTATCACGGAGACACGCTGGGATCCGTGTCCGTCGGGGGGATCGGTTTGTTCCACAGGAAGTTCGCCCCTCTTCTTTTCAAGACCCGTTTCGCCATGAGCCCGTTCTGTTATCGGTGCCCGTGCCGTGCGGGCGGTTACCGGGGGCGCTGGAGGGGCCCCGTGGAAAAAATCCAAGGGATCCCCCGGCCGGGGGATCGTCGGGCGGAGACCGGTTGCCGGTGGGAATGTCTGAAGCACGCGGAACAACTGATGAGAGAACATGCGTCCCATCTGGCCGCGGCCATCGTCGAGCCGGTCGTCCAGGGGGCTGCCGGGATGGTCGTCATGCCGCCCGGCTATCTGAAGGGGTTCGAACGGTTGTGCCGGAAATACGGGATACTTCTGATCGCCGATGAGGTGGCGACGGGTTTCGGACGGACGGGGACGATGTTCGCCTGCGAGAGAGAACGGGTCCGCCCCGATTTTTTGTGC
>JAKLIF010000017.1 GCA_022709755.1 Elusimicrobiota bacterium
GCATCCCGCCATCTGCGCCAGTCCCAGCGGCGGGTCCAGCGTCCACCACACCGGCGCCTGCACCAATGCGATCTTCACCGGCATCCTCCCGCCGGAGCGGCCTCGGCCTTTCGACAGAACCAGCGTCCGAAAAGCGCGGAAAGAAAACCGGTCCGGCCTCGACCCGCGCCCCTTCCTTCCAATGAATCCAATTTTTCCCTCAGGACAGGAACCGGGAGGGAATCTTGGCCCCAAAACAGCTGAAAAGAATCCGAATCGGGGGCATAGCCCAGCCGGAGGCGGCTCCCCTCCAGGCGCAACGCTTGCCACATCGACACGAGCCACATCCGTTCCACCCGCTGGAGAAGATCGCCGGGAACGACCTTCATCTTGTTCCGATAAGAGACCAAATCTTGGCGTTTCTTCTTGGCCGGCAACTGTTCCAACCTCCGCCAGAGTTCCGACCGTTGAGTGCGATCCATGCCGTCGGACGAACGAACGATCCCTTCGAACAATCCCGCCATCCGGGACAACCGTTTCATGTCACGCGGCGGATACGGCATGACGGATACTCCGGTTTTCCCCCTCAATTTCAAACTTTCCTCGATGGCGGAGAGAGGGCGGGACCAAGAGACCCAGAAACGGATCCGCCATCGATGCCACCATTCCGAGAGGGCCGGGAAGCGGTCATAATAATCGTCGCACAGTTTAAACAGGTCGTCCAATGAGAGTCTGTTATGGCCCCAACGCACATAAAGTCTGTCTTCCATCTCGACATAATCGATCCGGGACCACAACATCTTGACCTGGGCGGCGCGGGAGATGGCGGACAACCAGAGTCGTTCCGCCCGTTGTATCTGAAGGTCCTTGAAGATCCCCATGGACCGCCGATGACGATAACACGTGCCGTGATCGGCCGGATCGGAGAACGTGGGCGAATTCTCCCATATCTTTTTCCGGGATCCGGGCTCCTGGCGCTGAAGGATGTCATCCGCCTCGTAAAGCCGGCTGCCGATCGAATGGAGCCGTTGGATGTCCTTCGAAAAACTCTCCAAGTAGAGCGAAATGATCTCACGGAACCCCGCCACGTCCATCACCTGGAAATAAAGACGGAGCGCGTCCACCGGGCGGTTTTCGTGAATCAACAGGCTCTGGGCTTCCCAAGTCTTCAGGATGGCGTCCATCCTTGCCGGATCCAGGGTCTTGATATCTTTCTTTTCCCAGAGCTTCGCGAACTTCAGATACATCTCCATCTCCACATCGCTGTCTCTGTTCCGGGAATCCGTGTATGTCCTCAAGCCCTGGTAGTCCAGGAACTGTGTGAGATAGAAGATGTCCAATCGGGCCGGATCCGTCAGAACGATCTGCGCCTCATCAAAATCCTCCCCTTTTTTCTTCGAGTCAACGGAGACGAGGTCCCTGATGTTCCGGTCCGACGATCCGGTGGGCCCCAAGATGATCCGCGCGGAGGTCCGCATCGGGTTCTTTCCCTTCTTCAAAAAACCATCTACGGAAAGGGCGGTGGGAGCCACATCATAATTCACGCACTGACAGCCCGACTGAGCCATCAGACGCGCCAAATCATCCGGTAATCCGACCGGGTAAGCAAGGTGGGCTTCCCAAGTCAGGGACAGCCGTTCGTTCTCCTCGTTGTTCTTGACCACCATCTTGCTGAAATCGGCCAGGGCGGTCAGACCTTTCTGACCGATCGGTCCTTGCACGATCAGATGCGTCCTCTTCGGAAAACACCGACGGTGATACAACGCCTCGAAATACAACCGTCGTCCGGACATCACCACATGGTCGGGGCCCATCGCGTTATCCAGGCAGAAGGGGCACTCGCACCCCTGCGCGATACGGAACGGAATGCTTTTCTGATCCTCGTAAAGTCCCATCGGAAAAGCCGTAAAATCCGCGAATGAGAGGCTATCCAGCGTCCCCAGGGGAGCCGGCGATGTCCCCAATTGAACGCGGCCCTTCTTTTTGCAATGGATCCCGATCCCCGGATCCAGGATGTTCGGGTTCTCGATATCCCTCAGGATGAACGACAGTGTATGATGCGCCGTTCCCTGAAGGACCATGTCGACCGGATTCTTCTCCAGAAAATTACTCAACCGCCAGTTCCATTCGTCTTTCATCGCCCCGATCAACAGATGGGGATTGGCGAAGATCACTTTGACGTCCGGGGAAACCTCCTTGATGCGACGGGCCATCAGCACGCCGAAATACAAGGAGGAGGCCGTCAGCCAAAAACACACGACGGTCGGCCCCGACTTCAGGATGTCCTTTTCCAATTGAAGCGGGGCCATGTGGCGATCCCAAAAATTGGAAACACGCAGAGGATCGATCCAGAAAAGACGGATCTCGGACTGCCAGAGGTCCCTCAACCGGTCGTCCTTGAACCGGTCCCACAACCGGATGTTGATGTCATGGACTTCCACCGAGTATCCGTATTGACGCGTGACACCCACCATCTGGGCCAACTCCGCGGAAGGGAGCCGGGTGTCCTGGAACGGAGGGACGACGAAACAGACGGTCATAAGGCCGGGACCCCCTTCGGAGTCTCCGCCGGCGAGGGCGTCCGGTCCTGAAAATAACGGTCGATCGTCGCCAAGGCATCGGGCATGGGTGTCAGGACATCCTTTCCCCAGAGCGGCTGGAATCGCGCGGCCGGGTCCAACTCGACGTCCACCCGATAAAAACCGATCTTCTTGGCGCGATACAGCGCCTGAAAGGCGCCTCTCATGGCGGCCGACATCCTCTTCTTTCCGAGATTCTTGGACATCCGGCGCAAAACCTCATGTTCTTCCGTCTGACGCCACTCCCCGAACAAACGCTTCTCCTCCGCGGTCAGCGGGTTCTGATCGAGTGCCTCGTTCGCTTTCAACAACAGCCGGAGGATCGGACGGAGGGACCGGAGGGGGCCAGCGAAAACATCGGATTGTTTTCGGACGAACGAGTTCTGACTGTCCTGATGGAGGTATTTCAGATACCATCGGAGCGACGTGAACGGCTGGTCGCTGTGGAGATGGTATTGCGCGGTGTTGAGCGTGTGATCCAGTTCGATGGCGCCGTCGAGGCCCTTATAGGCGTCCACGCCCAGCCGTGAAGCGAGTTCGCGGAACCGTTTAAACCGGTCCAACCGGACCAGATAATTGTTCGTCCCGTCCTTGGTGCGCCAATAGAGGTTATGTTTCTTGTCGGCCGTCTTCTGGATCCCGAAATCCTCCTGATGTTCCGTCAGATAACTGAACTCTTCCAGACTGGTGAACGAAGCGCTCGCATACACGCGGTCGAGGTGACGATAGTTCCGGTTCAGGAAGTCCAGGGTCATCTGGAAATCCTGCTCGGTCTCTCCCGGGAACCCGAACATGAAATTCGCCACGGATTTGATGCCGGCGTTGTGCGTATCCTTCAGGACGCGCTCGGCCACCTCGATCTTATAGAGTTTGTGCATCAGCTTCAGGACTTTCGGAGACCCGGATTCGATCCCGTAGATGATGTCCTGGCAATTGGCTTTGGCCATCTTCTGGAGTAGTTCCGCCGTCATATCGGGCCGTATGACCGCGTTGATCTTCCAGCGGAAATGTTTCCACCCGCTGCGAAGTTCGTTCTCGATGACCAGATCGGAAAAACGGGACAAGGTCTCCGGTTTTCCATTCGCCGTGATATCGTAGAACTCGATATGGAACCGTTTCGGAAAGAAGCGCCGATGATAAAGGATCTCGGAATAGATCCGGTTCCCGCTCATATACGCGTAGGAGGGCCAAAAGGTCCATGTGCTGCAATAGCGACACGACCAGATGCAACCACGGCTGGCGGAAATAGGGATGCGGTTCTGATCCTCGTAGAGGTCCATGGGGAACCGGGTGAAATCGGCGAAAGGGGTGATGTCCAGATCCCGGATCGGGGTCGGCGCGCCGGTATCAACCACATATTTTCCTTTTCGGAACACCAGGCCGGGGATGAATTCGAGTCCCCTGTCCAACTCGATCAGGGACAGGACTTTGGGGAACATGTTATCGGCCGCGCCCCGGATGACGATGTCCACGCCGTTCTGCCGGACGAAATCCCGGTAATCCTGGTTCCGGAAGAAGTATTGTCCCCCCATCACGATGAGGCGCTTGGGGTCCTCCTTTTTGATCATGCGCGCCAGTTCACAGCTGGCCAGATGGGAGCCCAAGGCCACGGAAAACCCGATGACGCGAACACCCGTCCGAAGGATCTGTTGGACATAATCTTCGATGACCGCCCGATTCGTCTCGAAATAATTCTTGATGACCTCCGGATTGTTCCAAAGATGGAACTGTTCCCACAGCCACATGTTCTGATATTGCGGCGGGCGCTGTTTCCAAAGTTGGATGTTCAGATCGAAGACGTGGACCTCGTGACCGTATTGGAGGGCGCAGCCCGCCATCTGGGCCAACCCCAACGGCGGATCCACCGTCCACCACACCGGCGCCTGAACGAGAGCGACCTTCATGCGAGCGGCACCTCCAGCCGGCGTTGGTAGCATTCCAACGGATCCGGCGGTTTCTGAACCGCGGCGGCCGTTTCCCGGAGGAGGCGGACCGATTCGTCGCTCATCTTGGAGATCGAAGCATCCACGGTACTGGACCCGTAGGCCAAGACGAACCGGCCTCCGTCCCAGCGGACGGATCCATGGCAGTCCAATTTCTGAAGTTCGGCGTGGAAAGAGATGAGGTCGGACACGAGGGGCCGGCAGGAGGGATGTCCCTCCACGAAATCGCGCAGATCCGGGATCTGTCCCATCTCGAACACCTTGTCATCGGTGAACCAGCCGTGGGCCAAATCCCATATCTTCGCCTGAGCGGCGGCCTCGACGCCGGCATGACGCGTCTGGATCTCCTCCAGGCGGCGACTCAACTCCCCTAATTTCTGAAGGTCGTTCATATAGGACTGCAACTCCATCCGCATGGCACTGTTCCCCGGATCCAACTTCAGATACTCGATGTAGGCCCCGACGGCTTTCAGGCGGTCGTCCGTATAACGGTAAAATTGCGCGGACCTCGACTGGTGTTCCAGCTCCAAACTCCCGTTGACGCCCCGATAGGCCTCCAGGCCCAACTCGATGGCGAGTTTTCTGAACCGACGATACCGGTCCAGCCGGACCAAATACGTGTTGTCTCCGTTCACGGTCTCCCAATAAAGACAATGGAATTCCTTGTCCGCCTCCCGACGGACGCCGAAACTCTCCTGATGGTCGGTCAGATAGCTGTTCTCCTCCAGACTGGCGAAGGTCGCGCTGGCATAGGCCTTATCCATGGATTTGGAGTTCCTCCTCAAAAAATCGAGGGTCATCTGAAAATCATCCTCGGTCTCGCCGGGGAACCCGAACATGAAATTACCGACGGTCATGATATTGGCCCGATGCGTGTCCCGCAGGACTTCGTCGGCCACGCGGACATCGTAGTGTTTGTTCATTTTTTTAAGGAGCGCCGGAGACCCGCTCTCGATCCCGTAGATGATCTCCTTGCATCCGGCCGTGCGCAATTTCATCAATAATTCCGCCGTCATCTCCGGGCGGATGACCGCATTGATCTTCCAGCTGTAGACGCTGAAGCTGGACCGGCAATAGCGGCGGTAATGGATCGTCAGGTCGGCGAACCGAGACAAGGTGACCGGATGGCCGTTGGCGGTCAGATCGTAAAAATCCAGGTGAGTGCGGCTCGGGAACAGTCTCCGCTGATGGATGACCTCGGCGAAGATGCGGTCCCCGCTCATATAGCTGTATCCGGGCCAGAACGTGCTCGCACTGCAGAAATGGCACG
>JAKLIF010000018.1 GCA_022709755.1 Elusimicrobiota bacterium
CCCAGAGGAGGATCACGGCAGTCAGTAGGAACCGGTACATCTTGCTAATTCCTGGCCCATGCAAAACTGTTATAGATGCGTAAATTTGTAAAGCCAAATCCTGTACGCGACGGAAGCAGGGGTGCTATGGCCTGTTTTCGGGATAGGGCGGAAGGTTTAAAACGCGACCATTCAGTTACGCGCCATGAGATGCTTAACCGCTTTTTCCAGACCGTCCAGGCTCAATTCGAACATGGGAAAGATCTGTTCGATGACGCCGATGGTCCAGGTGTAGTGCCATTCCTCTTCCGCCTGCGGATTGAGCCACACCGCGTGACGAAACATCGATGCCAGAAATTTCAGGCGGTCAATACTGGGCACCGTCTCGCGCTGGTCAAAGTAAATGGCGCCGTTTCTGTGCATGAGTTCCGACGGGGCCATGCTGGCATCCCCGACGATGATCAGCCGCGTATCCGGGTCCTTCCGGATGAATTCATCCACCGGCTCCGGCTTGTACCGGCGGTGCGGGTCCGACCAGATGTAAGTATAGATCGAGTTGTGGAAATAGTAAATCTTCAAATCCTTGAACTGGGACCGGGCGTAGTTGAAGAGGGTCTGGACGATGTCGATATACGGGTCCATGGACCAGCCGCCGTTGTCGATCATCAGGATGATTTTCAGACGGTCCGTCAGACGCCGGTCGAAGACGATCTCCACTTCTCCGGCGTTGCGCATCGTTTCGTAGATCGTTTTATCGACATTGACCACGTCCTTGGGACCATGGGGGACCATCCGGCGGAGACGCTTGAGGGCTTCCCCCATCTGGGCTTCCGTGATGGGACCGTCGAGTGAATAATCGCGGTAGCGCCGCTCCATGGCGACCTTGATCGCCGACTTGCTCCGGGAGACGCCGCCGACCCGCATACCGCCGGGGTGGTAACCCGAATGACCCACCGGGGAGGTGCCGCCCGTGCCGATCCACTTGTTGCCCCCGTGGTGTTCCTCCGTCTGATCCTTGAGCCGTTCCATAAAATACTGAAGGAGTTCCTCCGGAGTCATCTTTTTGAGTTTTTTTTCATCAATCCCCAGGGCCGCGGCGATCTCTGACGGGTTCTTCAGCCATTCCCGAAGGAGCTCCCGGGCCACTTCCGTCAGTTCGACCTCCTGCGGATCCACCAGGGGTACACCCTTGAAATGGTTGGCAAAGACCTGGTCATAGAGATCGAAGTAACGTTCGCTCTTGACGAGAATCGAGCGGGCGGCGGTGTAGAAATCCTCGATGGAGGTGATGAGTCCCATCCGCATGGCCATCTGCAGGCGCAGAAAAGACGTCGGAGTGATCGGGATGCCCCGCTCGCGGAGAGTATAGAAAAACTGAACAAACACAACCGGTCACCTAGAACCGCAGGCGATTGAGCGACTGGGACACGATGCTCATGTCGCCGCTTTTCTTGAACAGGACTCCCAGGTAGGGAACGCCCTTCGCCAGCATCTTGGGTTTGAAATCCGGGTCCGCTTTCAGAGCCCGGATCCAGTTGATCAATTCCCGGGTCGCCGGTTTCTTTTCCACCCCCCGGATGTCCCGCAGCCGGTAGAAGCTTTCGATACAGGCGTTCAGGACCTCCGTACTCTGGTCCGGGAAATGGACCGTCAGGATGCGGCGCATCATTTCCGCGTCCGGAAAGGCGATGTGATGGAAGTTGCACCGTCCCAGGAAGGGGTCCGACAGATCCTTCTTGGCGTTGGAGGTGATGACGATAACCGGCCGGTGTTTGGCCCGGATCGTTTTATCGATTTCAATGATATCGAACTGCATCTGATCGAGAACGTCCAGCATGTCGTCCTGGAAGTCCGTATCAGCTTTGTCGATTTCGTCGATCAAAAGGACGGTTTTCGTATCGGCGGTGAAGGCCTGGCCGATTTTCCCCATCTTGATGTAGGCCTCGATATTGCTGACATCCCGCTTTGAATCGCCGAAGCGGCTGT
>JAKLIF010000019.1 GCA_022709755.1 Elusimicrobiota bacterium
GGTCGTGGACCGCCTCGGGCCCGTCCAAACTCACGGACACGATCACGCGCGGGCCACCGAGACTCTTCACGCGATGACAAAATTCAGACGCTTGATCGGGGAACATCCCGTTGGTCGGGAAATGCAGCAAGATCAGGTTCCGGCAGGTCCGCATGACGACCTCGAGGATGTCCGCCCAATCCGGCCGGCAGAAGAGCTCGCCGCCCGTCAGGTCGAGCCAGCTGATGGCCTCCCCGTTCTTTGTAAAAAACGCCTCCCACTCCCCCCGGGACAACTCCGGCCGCTCGCTCTTCGCCCAGATCAGGCAGGGATGACATTTCAAGTTGCACCGCGAGGTCAATGCCACCGTCAATTTCCATGGGAGGGCGGGGGTCCGCAGGTTCGCCCCCAACATCCGCCCCATGAAAAGACGATAGGCCCGGAGAGTCGTCGTCATCGAGATAGACCCATGAGAGAGGATTCAATCATAGAGGAAAGGGGGATGAAACCCTGTCTCGGCGCACGGCCAGGACAGACTAAGAATGAACGATCAGATCGGGGGAACCGGAATCGACGGGACCGATGACCGACGCGCCGGTCTTATCGAAATGGCCCGACTGAGAAAGCTTTTCGCCAAAACGTTCCAACCGGCGA
This sequence comes from Elusimicrobiota bacterium, assembly GCA_022709755.1. Classification (GTDB taxonomy): domain Bacteria; phylum Elusimicrobiota; class Elusimicrobia; order FEN-1173; family JAKLIF01; genus JAKLIF01. The sequence goes on from JAKLIF010000019.1 coordinate 634, forward strand.
GCCGTCTCATCATACTTCCCTTTCGCCTCGGCGACATGTTTTCCCAGGACGTCAAAATCCTTCTTGAAGCGTTCGAAATCGCCGCTCAGTCGGGCCAAATTCTCAAGGATGACTTTCGCGTATTCCTCGATCTCCAATCCCTTCAATCCGCGAAGGATCGCCTCCAGATACGCGTAGAAGGAATTGGGGGAAACGGGGATCACCTTTTTCGTCATCATATATGACAACAACGATTTCCCCTCCTCTCCCAACGCCTCATCCTTGATGATGGTCTCATAGTAGACGTTTTCGGCGGGGATATACATCAAGGCGAAATCGTATGTCCCCTCGTCCGGCAATATGTATTTGGAAGCGATCGCCTCGACGTGCTTCTTCACATCCGACAGGAACAGTTTTCGAAATCGGCTGCGGTCCTCGTCGGAGACGGCCTCCGATTGCCGCTTGAAATTCTCCAACGGGAACTTCGAATCCACCGACAGCCATTTCGGGCCGATTTTCAGCACCGCGTCGACCTGATCCCCGGTTTTGAACTTATATTGGAGTTCGAAATGTTTCCGCTGCAACACCTGTTCCAAAAGGTTCGCCAAGAGCAATTCCCCGAACCCGCCACGGAGTTTCGGCGGTTTCAAGATATCCTGGAGGGACGAGATGTTCTTCCCGATCTCGAAGATCTGCCGGGAGGCCTCGTTCAACGTGCCGAGGCTCCGTTGCACATCCCCCACCATGCGGGAGGCATGGTCCAACCGTTCCCCGACGGACGACTGCGTCTGGCTCAGTTGGGCGGTCATGGAGGACAATTGTTGAGAGACTTGCCCTGTCAATTGACCGATCTGCTGGTTCATGTTCTGCGTCTGCAGAGCGGCCCCTTCGGTCATCTGGGCGCGCAACGCGTCCAATTGCTGTTGTAACAGCTGGAAAGACGGATCGGCCGGCTTGGCCTGCTGAGATGACTTGAAGGCCTGCCATGCGAAAAAAACCCCCAGAAGCCAGAGGGCCGATAAGACCAAAAAACCGGTGATGATGATCGCTCCCATGTCAGTTCAATCCGTCCTCAGACCCCTCGCTGTTCCCGACTCACAAAATGTCTCCGGAGAAATTCGATCCAGCGGACCAATTCGATCCGCAGCTTCAGCGTTTCAGAAAAAAGCTTCTTCAAGTCCGCCCGGGATTGCCCCTTGGCGCGGAGCCGGCTCAACAACCCCACGCTCGTATCGGCGTGCGCCAGCGCCCGGCG
>JAKLIF010000002.1:0-341729 GCA_022709755.1 Elusimicrobiota bacterium
AAGGGGGAATCCGTCGAATCATATCTGGGGATGACGCTGTCCCGACAGAATGTCAATCTGATCGACGATACGGTGCGGGCGGTCCGTCGGGTGGCGCCGGCTTTCAATCATCGGGACCTGCATCTGAATGTCTTCCACCATTCCCGCCACTACTACGACAACATCGGCGTCTCCGAAGAATTGTCGACGGAGTCGTTCCCCATGATCGAAAAGGCGATGGGACAACGGGGGGCCCCCCGGTCGGCGGCACAGGTTCTTGAAAGGGCTTACTTGAAGAACATCGCCGGGTATTTGGAGAAGAGGGAATGTCCCTTGTCTTGTCTTTCGTCGAGGGTCTCCTGTTTCATCAGTCCCTCGGGGATGGTCTATCCCTGCTCCATTTGGGACAGGGCCCTTGCGAACCTGAAGGATGTTGACTATGATTTGAGAACTCTCTGGGATCGCCAATCCACGGAGGACGTCCGCCGGGAGGTGGATCTTAAGAAATGTCCGGGCTGTTGGACGCCGTGTGAGGCCTACCAGACGATATTGGGAAACATCGGGAGTCTCTTGTGACGGACCTAGAAAAGACGATGATGGACGATGTGACAGTGGTGGTTCCCGCCAAGGATGAGCGGGAAGCCATCGGATCCCTGTTGGATGAATTATTGAGACGGGGCATGGACGTTTTGGTGGTGGACGGGAATTCGACGGACGGCACGCTGGATGAGGTCAAGAAACGTTCCGTGCGTTGGATACAGGATCGGGGGCTCGGCAAGGGGTCGGCTCTGCGTGAGGCGGCTCGCGAGGTCAAACGGAGAATCATCGTTTTTATCGATGCGGATGGGTCCCATGACGTGAACGATATCACCCGCTTGCTTCAGCCCCTTCGCGAGGGTCAGGCGGATATGGTGGTCGGGTCACGCATCACGGGCGGGAGCGATGAAGCCTACGGAAACCTGGATTTCTTCCTTCGCACGACGGGTAGCCATCTCATCACGTTGGCCATCAATAAGCGGTGGGGGGTCACCCTGACCGATAGTCAGAACGGTTTGAGGGCCGTCTCGCGCCAAGCGTTTCTGGACCTTGAGACCACGGAGAACATCACCACCATCGAACAAGAGATGATCATGAAGGCCCTCCGCAAAAAGATGCGCATCCTGGAAATACCCACCCACGAAAAAAAGAGACAATCCGGACGGTCGAAGATCGTCCTCTCGAGAGTTTGGTTCCGTTACGTCTGGAGCCTGCTCTCCAACCTGCTCGCGTAACCCTAATATCGGCAATACTTCTCAGCGGGACTGTCTGGAACCGGACGGTCTTCGAGGGGGGTCCTGTTTTTGAGGATCGCAAAACGGTTTTTCAACGTGTGGATCTCCTGGACCGGTTCCCATCGGTCGGATCGAAGGGGAACGGCGTCGATCATGTCTTGGTATGATTGTTTGTCGACCAAGGGGTCGATCCCTTCCTGGAAAACCAGATAGTCGAACCGATTGAAAAACGACTCGTAATCACTCTCCGTCGCCGTGACGAAGACATCCCAGTTGTGCGGCGAGGGGAGTTTATAAGTTCCCACCCGATCCAAGTGGACCATTCGAAGATAATTGAAGTGGTAGGAGTAGATGTTCCTGGTCATGAAGAATATCCGCGGAGGGCGGTTCCTCTCGAGGGCCGCGGCACCTGTCGGGATGGTCCGATAGACCCGGTTCCCGAAATCGATCAGGTCGGATTGGTCGATCGGTCCATAGAGTCCTGTCTCCTCGAATTTTTCCTGAGTGGCTTTGTAACGCAGAAAAAACGGCTTCTCCGCCCGGATGGATAGTCGGTGCCATGACGGGAGATAGGAGATCGCGAAAAAGCCGATGAGTTGATAGAGGAGAAGTCCTCCGAGGATCCAGCGCCGCGCGTCATGAAAGGAGAGGAATACGGAGGCATTCAAGAGGGAGGAGATCAGGATAGCCGGATAGATGAAACGTTCCTCCCTGTTGACGAAGAGGGAGTGGACGGCCAACAGGTAGATGAGAGTGACCGGCAAAAAATATTTCCGTTTTACGAGAGAGAGGGTCATTGCGAGCGCGGTGATCAGGAACGGGATCGGGCCCATTTGGAATAAGAACAGGTGCCTGAGGTAAAACCAGGGGATCTCCGCGTTGTCGGGGGTTCTCCAGGCCAGAGTGGCGAATTCCTGTATCAGAGTGGAGGGGGTTTTCGACGGGGTGATGTACCAGAGCAGCGATAAGATCAGCGCGGGGATCGAGATTTTAGCGAGGGTGAGAAGGAGATTCCGTTTCGGGAGGCCCTGTTTCCGGGCCTGGATCATCAGATAGAGGAGGAGCGGGAAAAGATAAAGCCCGAAGGTCTGTTTGGATAGGAGGCCCAATCCGACGGCCGTTCCCAGCGCGTAGGTCTCGGGGGAAGAGTCGAACCGCGGGGTCTGAACCAGGTAGAGGGTGATGGCGATACAGGCCATCATGCTCCAATCGGCCATGAGAATGCGGGACTGGGCGAAGACCGTCGGTGTGAGGGCCCAGAGGAGGACGGAGGCCATCCCTGTTTCTTCATCCCTCCATCGACGGCCCGCCGCATAGAGGGCGACCATCGTGCTCGTGAAATAGAAGAGGTTGTTGAAGTAGATCAGGGTCGCCTTGTCGATCTTGATGAAGAGGGCAAAGGCCCCGCTCAGGAAGTAAAGGGGGGGTTTCCAGGTGGATGTGAGGGCGTGATAAAAGGCAAGTCCCCAATCCTGAGAGAGGGAGATGTGTCTTAGGAGTTGGTGGAGGTTGACGATGGTCCTGAAATTGCACAGGGGGTCTTCGGCCAGGGTGAACGCGCTCCGGGTGAGGACGAACCAATTGGTCAGCGCGTAGAGCAGCCAGACGCACGATAATACGAGAAAAACGCCGTATCGATTCGGATGTCGGGGGAGGTCGGGTCTGAAATGTCTTTTCATGCGAGAGTTAGAACGGTTTGAGAAGGCAGGCGGATAATCGTTCTCCGAGGCGCCGGATCTGATCGGTCGAATATTTGTTGTGGTTGGGCAGGAAAAAAACCTCATCGCACAATCCCTGGGTCGCGGGAAACAGGGAGGGGTTTTCTCCGGTGGCCGAGGCGCAATGGACGAAATACCCCCGGCGCGTATCGATCCCGTTTCGAAGGAGATGTTTCTGCAGGACGGTTCTTTTCGCCGAGCGGACCGCGAGGTTCAAATAGACGGGGGAGTGGGTGACGGCATAATCCGTTTTGAGGGGCCGGATGAAGGAGAACGGCTGAAGGGTTCTTAGGAGGAAAAGGCTGTTCTCCCGTCGCCTCGCGACAAGGTCGTCTACCTTGGGGACCTGCCGGATCCCCATCAGGGATTGAAAAGGGGTGAACGATCGATGGAGAGAACCGATCTGCACGGGACTCGACGGTTCCGTCATGATGCCTTCCTTGACCTCGGGACAATAACGGTCCAAGAGGAGCCACGGGTAATAGGTGAACAGATCAAAGAGGAGGGGGGTGGTCAAAAGGTCGGCGACCGTGCCCAAACAGATTTTTTTAATCAGTGGGACAGCGGGGGGGCGCGGATAGTCCCGCACCGCTTCTGTCGCAAAACGGTGCAGGTCCGGGTTGTTCGTCGCCAGGAGTCCGCCGGAATAGGTGGAGATGGTCTTGGTCAGGCTCAGACTGAAGAAGGAGGCAAGACCCCAGCTGCCGCACTTTTTACCGGCGTAATCACCTCCCAGGGCGTGGGCGCAATCTTCGATCAGCTCGAGCCGGTGAGAGCGGCAGATCGCCTGGAGCTCATCCATGGGGCACGGCCAACCGTGGCTGTGAGTGGCGATCAGGGCCACGGTGTTCGGGGTGATGCATTTTTCGATGAGGGCCGGATCGATGTTGCCCGTCGCCGGATCGGCATCGACGCAACGGGGTTCGAATCCGGCGGCGCGGATGATGTGGGGGATGGCGAAGAAATTATAGGCGGAGAGGAGGATCTCCGGTTTTGCGGGAAGGGCGCGTGATTGCCGGATATAGGAGAGGATGAGATAGAGTCCCAACCGGGCCGACGCCAGGGCCGTCGCGTGGGATACGCCGAGATAGCGGGCGGCCGTTTCCTCAAAGACCGGTCTCGGATCGGATTTTCTGAAAAGGTCGATCAGGAGACCCCTCCATTCCGTTCCCGTGAGATAGAGATTGACGCAATCGCTGACGAATCTGTCGATCATGGTTTCCTTTGGGTCAACCCGGGGGCGAACACGATCATGGACGGAAGGGCTCTTCCCGTGGCTGCAAAAGATATGTGATATAATGATTCGGTTTCAATCAAAGGTTTATTGTATATGATTTCGGGTCCGGAGAGATAGAACCGGGACCTGATTTTCAGGAGTAGGGTCTTCCGTATGTCAAAATGCACAAAAGAGAGTTCCGTGTTCAGGGGGGAGAGGCCATGAAGGTCTTGGTGACGGGGTATCCCGGCTGGGTCGGCCGCCGTCTGGTTGAAATTTTGAATGGAACTGAGACGGATTTCAAGTCCGAACGGGGGATGTATGGGGAGACTCAGATCCGCTGTTTGGTCCAACCGACGGTGCCGCTGGATCCGCCGTCCGCCGGGCGCTCCAGTCCCTCCATCATTCGGGGGGATTTGACGGACCCCGCCGCGCTCGACCGTTTTTTTGAGGATTCCGAGGGGGCTCTTGTGTTCCATCTGGCCGCGGTCATCCATGCACGGCGTTTTGTCAGCGAATTTCATGAGGCCAATGTGCGGGGGACCCGGAACCTTTTGGAGGCTGCTTCCCGTCACAAGGTCCGGAAGGTCGTCGCCGTGTCTTCCAGCGTCCCCTTGGGAGTCAATCGCACGCGGGATGGGGTCTTCACGGAAGAGGCCCCCTATCACCCTTATCTGGAATACGGTCGTTCCAAAATGTTGATGGAGGAACTCGTCAACGAGGCTTTTCGGAAAGGGCGAATGGAAACGGTCATCGTGCGGCCCTGTCGTGTCTACGGGCCCCGCCCCCCGGACCGGTTCATCCGTTTCTTGACGCTGATCCAAAAAGGGATGGTCCCGGTGGTGGGGGACGGTCAGAACCGTCAATCCATGTGTTATGTGGACCATCTCTGCCAAGGCCTTCTGCGGGCGGGGGCCGTGGCCCGCTCATCGGGGAGGACTTATTGGATCGCCGATGAACGGCCTTATACCATGATGGAGACGATCGAAACGGTGCGGCGCGTCTTTCGGGAAGATTTCGGATGTCGGGTTCCGGACCGATGTCTCCGTCTGCCCGGACTGACGAGCCGGTTGGCCTATGGGGCGGATTGGCTGCTCCAGCGGGCGGGTCTCTATGTCTCGGCCGTGCACATGGTGTCGGAGATGGATAAGACGATCGCCTGTTCCATCCAGCGGGCCCGGGAGGAACTCGGTTATGACCCCAGGGTGTCCTTGGATGAAGGGATCCGGAGGTCGATCCGATGGGGGGTTGAAAACGGATCCATCGATTGTCCTCCCCCGGGGATCGGGATAAAATCGTGACCCCGGACATCTATGATGTGACGATCATCGGCGGCGGACCCACGGGACTTTTCGCCGCCTACTATTCGGGCGCCCGACGGCTGAGGACGAAAGTGCTCGACAGTCTCAACCAACTCGGCGGACAGATCTCGGCGTTCTATCCTGAAAAATACATCTATGACGTGGCTGGTTTCCCGAAGATACTGGGGAAAGACCTCGTGGCCGGTTTGAAGGAGCAGGCCGAGCAGTATCATCCATGCATCTGCCTGGGAGAGAAGGTTTTGGAGATCCGCTCTTTGGGAGCCGAGGGGATACGGATCGTGACCGACCGCGGGGAACATTGGTCGAAGATCGTGATTATGACCGTCGGGTTCGGGATGTTCACCCCCAAAAAAGTCGCCATCCCGGGGGCGGAACGTTTTGAAGGGAAGGGACTGTCCTATTTCGTGAGGACCCCGGAGACGTATCATCAGGAACGCGTGTTGATCGTCGGGGGCGGAAATTCCGCCGTGGACTGGGCCTTGAACCTCTCGACGATCGGCCGGTCGGTGACCTTGATCCATCGCCGGGCCGAATTCCGGGCGTTCGAAGATTCCGTCCAAAAACTCTTTTCATCGTCCGTGAAGATCAAGGTTTTCTATGAGTTGAAGGAGATCCTCGGGGAGGACCGTGTCACCGGAGCGATCGTTGTGAACAACAAGACGGGCCAGGAGGAGCGGCTGGACGTGGAGTCCATCCTGTGCTTCTTGGGTTTCGAGGCGGATTGGGGTCCGTTGAAACGATGGAACCTGGAGTTGGACGGACGATCCGTGAAGGTCAATTCGAAGATGGAAACCAATATCCCCGGGATTTATGCGGCGGGCGATCTGGTGAGTTATCCCGGGAAGGTGCGATTGATCTCGACGGCATTCGGCGAGGCGGCCACGGCGGTGAATAACGCGGTCGCCCATATCAATCCTCAATCGGCGCTCTTTCCGGGTCATTCGAGCGAGAAGAAGAAAGAACAGGAGATCCGATAAATGGACAAATACAGACGGACGTTCCCCGTCCTTGCCGTCACGTCGCTGCTTGGATTTTCACTGTCGGGACTCCTGCTCTCGGAGGAGTCTCCCGGAGCCGGCGGGGACCCCGCCGCCCCTGTTTCCATCTCGACGGTTTCTCTGACCATGGTTCATCCGTCGGAGGGGGCTTCCCTTCCCGCGCTGGACGCTTCTTTTGTGTTCGGTGCGGCGGATCCGACGAAACTCCTGAAGGTGAATGGACAGACCGTGCCGATCCATTCCGGCGGGGGATATATCGCCATGATCCCCCTCCATCCCGGAGATATGGCGATCCGAGCGGAACTTTTTGATCCGATCGGGGACACCCGGTCGGCGGTCGTCGAGTATTCGCCGTCGCCCGGTCAATCCCTCGTCAGAAAAATCTCAGTCGGTGCCCCCTCGTCCCCGCCTCCTGTCTCTCCGTTCACGTTCGAAGACGTGGTTTCACCGGGCAAGGACATGATTCTGATGCCCGGGGATGTGTTCGCCGTTTCCGCCCGGGGCAGTCCGGGGGTGTCGGGGTATTTTCATGTGGAAGGGATCCGGGGCCGTTACCCGTTGGTCGAAGTGTCAACGGTGACGGCGGCGTCGCGCGGATCCTATCGCGGATGTTACGTGGTACAGGCCGACGACATCATCGAAGATGCCGTGGTGAAGGTCAGTCTCCTCCATCCGGATGAAGGACGGAAGACGAGGGAAGCCCGTGGGCGGTTGACCGTTTGGAATCCGAGGACCGTGCGTGTGCTTGAAACGGTCGCCGAGGAGGTCGTGGTCCATGCCGGTCCGGCCCCGTCGCCGGACAACCGCGGCGGATATCTCCTTTTCCTGCCCAAGAACATCCGTCTTCAGGCGGTCGGAAAGATCGGAGATGAATGGAAAGTCCTGCTGACGGACACCCGTTGCGGCTGGGTCCATGAAAAGGACGTCCAATTGTTGCCGAAGGGGATCCCGCCCCCCAAGGCGTCTTTGGAGACGGTCCGCGTTGTGCCCCAATCGGACAGTGTTCTGGTTCGGGTCGGCGTCACGCAGAAGATTCCGTTCGAGGTTGTGGAAACCCCGGACATGAGCGAGATCTATGTGGATTTCATGGGGGGACGTTCGAACACGGATTGGATGCACTATAGTTCCACCCGATCCATCGTGCGGTCTGTCCGGTGGAATCAACCGGCTTCGGATGTCTATCGGTTGACGGTCGCCCTGGAGCCCGGTTTGTGTTGGGGATATGATGCACGGTATGAAGGAGGAGTCTTCGTGTTGGAACTCCGGATGCCGCCACCGCTGGAGTCTTTCTCCTCCTCGCCGTTGGAGGGTTTGACCGTGGCCGTGGATGCGGGGCATTCCGCCGACACGGGAGCCGTCGGGCCGACGGGATATGCCGAGAAGGACGCCAATCTGGCCATCGCCAAGGCGCTTGAAAGTCAACTCAAGCAGGAAAAAGCGCGCGTGATCATGATCCGGGACGGAGACCAGAACATCGTCCACCGCGACCGTCCACGCCTGGCTTGGCAGGCCCGCGCCGATGTCCTCATCAGCGTCCATAACAACGGATTGCCCGACGGGGCCGACCCGTTCCAGCGGAACGGGTATGGGGTCTATTATTATCATCCGCATAGTTTGGCGTTGGCCCAAGCCATCCACCAATCCTATGGGGAGATCCTGAAGTTGAACGATGACGGGCTTCATTACGGCAATCTGGCCTTGGCCCGAACGATGCAGATGCCCGCCGTGCTGACGGAATCCGCCTACATGATCATGCCGACGGAAGAAAGTCTACTGAGGACGGAGGCGTTTCAGAAGGACTGCGCGAGGTCTATTTTGAAGGGGTTGAAGAAATTCATGCGGAAGGTCCGCGGCCGGCAGGCGGAATGGGAGTCTTCCCGGGCGGACTGAGCCGTCTCAGTATTTCCGAAGGATGTCCTGAAACCGTTTGGCTTGAAGCGTGATCTCCTGCCAACGGCCCTCTGTGAGATGGCTTTCCGAAAGAAGACCCTCCCCCAATCCAACCGCTGTGGCGCCCGCCAAAAAATAGTTTTTGATGTTGCCCAGAGTCACGTCTCCCGACGGCATGAGGGGGATCTCCGGAAAAAAGGAACGGAGCATCTTGATATAGTCGGGTCCTCCGAGAGGTCCTGACGGGACGACCTTGATGAGGTCGGCTCCCTCGGTCCATCCCGCGACGATCTCCGTCGGCGTGAGTCCCCCGACGCTGATCATCGTCTTGTGTCGATGGGCCAAACGGATGAGGGCCGGATCCATGTGGAGGGTCCCGAGGAAATGAGCCCCCGCCTTCAGGGCGTCGGCCGCCGCCCGTTGCGAATAGAGCGCCCCCACTCCGATCATGAATCCCGGTCGTCTGGAATATTCTTTGACGATATCCAAAACCCCGAGGACGGTGGCGTCTATTTCGACGAGTTTGAACCCTCCCTTGATGAGCGCCTCGATCGCCCCTCGCGCGGTCTGGGAGCTGACATGTCGGATGACGGCGAAATACTTCTGCTGTTTCGTCCACGCAACGGCGTTCTCGCGGGGCCACGGTTGTTTCATGTGTTTCCTTCCTTTGAACTAGAGTCCTAAATTCATCAGCCGGTCCATCCACGGCTCGAACGCCTGGGTCATCCATCCCGACAGGCGGGAGAGGTGCCCTGTCAGCATCAAAAGTCCATTGAGGATGAGGAATGTTCCGGCGGCGCGGTTCAACCAAAACGAGATCCCGGCAAACCGACGGAGAGAGCGCCCGGCCCCGAAGAGGATGACCGTCAGAGAAAAGAGGGGGAGTGCGAGTCCAATGGAATAGACCAGAAGCCATTTCATCCCCAGAAAGACCGTCCCGGGGGTTCCGGCCAGAAGCAGGATGGATCCCAAAACGGGACCGTCACAGGGCGTCCAGGCGAAGGCGAGGGCCGATCCGATGAGGGCCGATCCCAGGAGCCCTTTGAGGCTGTTGCGATAATGGTCGATGCGATACGAGGTGACAGACGACAGGCGGGTGACGTCCGTCATCCAGAGGCCCAACAGGAGCACAAAAACGCCCCCGCCCCGTTGGAACAGTGTTTGCTGGTTGAAAAGATATTGACCCAGAGGGGAAGAACTGGCCCCCATGAGGATGAACACGCAAAAGAAGCAGGCGGCCATGACCCCACAATGGGCCGCGGCGAGAGAGCGGGGGCAGGGGGGAGGGGTCGGGAGGTCGGTGGAGTCGTAGGTCAGCCCGAGGATATAGGAAAGCCAGACCAAAAGGATGGGGAAAAGGCTGGGGCTGAGAAGGGTGAGCAGACCGGAGAGAAAAGCCGGGGCGAAACCGAGGGATGTCTCCATCAGCGACGGACCATTTCAAGCATGATGAGACTTCGCCTGGCGGCATCCAACAACAGGGCGGTGTCGGCTTCGGCCCCATAGGGAGGGGCCACGCGCTGGAGGTCTCCGCGTTTCAGTCCGATGAATTGCGAAAGGAACACCTGTTTCGACAGACGGCGGTCACCGTGCACGCTGAGGGGGTGGAGACCTCGGATGACGCCTTCGGTGTCCGTGAAGAGGATGTAGGAGGAGAGGGTGTGTTCGCCGAACATGACGTATGTTCCCCGGCCGATCGGGGCCGCCTCGGGCGCGGTCGATTCCCGGATCAGGAAAAGGGTCGGGTATGAATCTTCATCCCGAAGTTTCGCGTTCAGCCGGAGTTCGATGGATTGTTTTTCGGCTTGGGACAACGTTGCCCCGATCTCCGTGACATCGACCCCCTTGGAGAAATAGCGTTCCGGGATGTGGGGGGCCAAGAGCACCGGGTCCGGCCGCATCAGCCAATCTCCGATCTGGCCGGGTTTCGAACGTTCATCGCCGGGATTGGACTGGGACTGGATCTCTTTCTTCGTCACAAAACTGTCCTGATCCGGGTCCATCAGTTCCAGGGTCTCCAGGGCCGAATGACTCCGTCCGAGGCGGAGGAACTCTTTTCCGTAGGGGTTGAGCCGCCAATCGCCGCTCCGGTGACAGCTCATGCAGCTGTTGGTGGAGCCGTAGCGGGACCGCCACATGTTCTTGAACGGGGGCAGTGCGTGGGCGTAATCCGCCAGAGAGAGGAGGAGGGCTCCGGAGATCATGATCACGGACGGACGGGAAAAGACCATGATCGGTTGGTTACAAGGAGATGTTTTCTTCCCACAGGACGCGGAGGATTTCCGCGACGCTCCATGCTTGAGCCGGGCATCCTTGGAGGGCGTGAGGGGCGTTCCCGTCGGCGATCTCGGAGACGGATTCCAATCCCCCCTCGGTCAGATGGGTCCCGAACGGCTGCAGGAAAGCTTGGATCTGGGATTTGGTGGGGTCTGAGGAACCATAGGCTTTGACATAAGCCGTGATGAACGGACCGATCAGCCATGGCCAAACCGTGCCTTGATGATACGCCGAATCGCGTTCCTCGGGGGTGGTCCCGTATTGGGCGCGATAGGCCGGGTCGCTCGGTGACAAGGTCCTCAGGCCATAGGTCGTATAGAGGTCCTGCCAGGCTTTGTCGACGATCGCTTTGAACCTGTTGGAATCCAAGATCTCATAGGGGAGGCTCACGCACAGGAGCGCATTGGGGCGGATGGAACCGTCCCTCTCTTTTCCGTCGATCCGGTCGAACAGGTATCCGGACGCTTCGTTCCAGAATTTTTCGTTGAAGGAGGTCCGTGCGATGGAGGCTAATTTGTCATAACCGTTCGACGGGGCCTGGAGTTTCATGTCGAGTTCCGCCATGAACTGCAACGCGTTGTACCACAAGGCTTGGAGTTCCACGGGTTTACCGGCCCGGGGGGTGACCGGCCGATTGGCGACCCGGGCATCCATCCAGGTGAGGGCCGTGTTCGGACGGGACGCGGACAGAAGCCCGTCCTCTTCCATGGTGATGCCGGAGATTTTTCCGTGCTGATAGGAATCCATGATTTGGTGCAGGACCGGGCTCAGGGTCTTGACCAGTTCGAGATCGTTGGTCGCTTTCAGGTAGGATTGAACCGCTCCGACGAACCACAGGGACACGTCGACCGCGTCATAGTTGGGAGTCGTCGAGGTTTCGGGGATATAGTTCGGCAAGAGTCCGTTCTGATGGTATCGGGAAAAAGCCGAAAGGATCTTGGCCGCCTCTTCGTGTCGTCCGGTGGCGAGGCATAGCCCCGGCAACGAGATCATGGCGTCGCGTCCCCACTCTTCGAACCAGGGATATCCCGCCATGATCCCCGATTGACCATTCCTCTCGACGAGGAACTGGTCGGCGGCCAGAGCCAGCGTGTCGGCCAGAGGGCCGCGCACCTTGGAACGAGCGATACATTGGAGACGGAGGTTCTTCTCCTGTTGGGCCCATGGAAGGGCTTCCGCCGACGGACGGGTCTCAGGGGAGACGGTCAGAGAGACCGATTGGCCGGCTGACAGGGAAAACCGGAATATCCCGGGGCTGTAGGCATCCTCCCGAAAATCCAGGCCTCTCTTCTGCTCCCAGCCGTATTGTTGGTTTTTATACCAGAATCCTTCCGCGCTGAATTGGGAGTTCTGGGCGTTCACGAAAATGTCCGGTGCGTCGGGGTTTTTGATCCGAAGGCCCGACGGGATGACGTCGACCTTGTCGGCGAAACGGTTGCTTTCGCGCATCAGGTGATGGTGGTTCCGGCAGGAGAGGAGCGGCCTGACTTCCAGCGTGATGGACGGTCCCGAGAGCTGCCGGTATATGATGACGGCCGTGTCTTCGCCGTAACGGAGGAAAAAGATTTTTTCAAGGCGGATGTTGGAGAAGGCATAGGTCCAGATCGGGTAGGGATCCAACCGGAAGCTCTCGAGGTGGAGATATCCCTGCGGATACACCACGCCGGGATAGGTCTGGCTTGAGATCTCGATGCGTTGTTGGTCGACGAGAAGGGACTCCTCGAGGCGGTTGATCACCTGATAGCGGATGTTCTGGGCGGGGAGGTGGATCGTCAGAAGACCGTGGTAACGGCGCGTATTGACTCCGGCGACGGTCCCCATGGCGTAAGAGCCGCGTCCGTTCGTTTCGATCCATTCGCGGTCGACGGCGTCCGCGATACGGTTGCAGATGAGTCGTCCGAATGAGATCATGCGTGGCTCCTGTTCCGGTTGTTTTTATCCTGTTTCAAGAATTGTTCGACGGTCTCTCCCATCTTGGACGGGGAATCGATCAGATGGGCTCCGGCGGATTCCAGGGCCCGGCGTTTGTCGTCCGCGGTCCCTTGTCCGCCATCGATGATGGCGCCGGCATGGCCCATCCGTCGTCCGGGAGGGGCGGTGCGCCCCGCCACGAAGGCGAAGAGGGGTTTGGTCATCTTCTTCCTGTAGAACGCGGCGGCTTCTTCTTCGGCGGTCCCGCCGATCTCCCCCATCATCAGCACGGCGTCGGTTCCGGGGTCGTCCTCGAAGAGGGCCAGCACGTCGATAAAAGAGAGTCCCTGCACGGGGTCGCCGCCGATCCCGACGACGGTGGATTGCCCGATCCCGCGGGCGGTCAACTGTCCGACGGCTTCATAGGTCAGGGTGCCGGACCGGGAGACGATCCCGACGCGGCCCGGTTTGTGGATGGGGCCGGGCATGATCCCCACTTTGCATTCGCCGGGTGTGATCAATCCGGGCCCGTTGGGGCCGATGAGGAGGCTGTCGGTTGACAGGCAGTGTTTCACTTTGACCATGTCCAGGACCGGGATCCCCTCGGTGATGCAGACGATCAGGGGGATGCGGGCGTCGGCGGCTTCCAGGATGGCGTCGGCGGCAAAAGGGGCGGGGACGAAGATCAAACTGGCGTCGGCGCCCGTGGACCGGACGGCGGCTTGGACTGTGTTGAACACGGGGATGCCCTCGACGTTCGTGCCGCCCTTGCCGGGGGTCACTCCGCCGACGATCCGGGTGCCGTAGTCGCGGCAGGCCTTGGCATGGAAAGTGCCTGCCGATCCGGTGATCCCTTGGACGATGACTTTCGTCGACTTGTCGATGAGGATGCTCATGGTTTTGAACTCCGCGTCGCCTGCACCGCCAACCGCGCGCCTTCATCGAGGTCGTCGGCCGTCATCAGGTCGAGTCCGGATTCTTTCAGAAGTTTTTGTCCCTCGTCGACGCGGTTTCCGGCCAGGCGTACGATGATGGGGGGGATTCTGTGACGGAAGGATTGGACCGCCTGCAGGATGCCTTGGGCGATGACGTCGCATTTCATGATCCCGCCGAAGATGTTCACAAAAACCGCCCGAACGTTCTTGTCGGCCAGCAGGATCCGGAAGGCTTCCTGAACCTGTTGGGCATTGGCCCCGCCTCCGACGTCGAGGAAGTTGGCGGGTTCACCGCCGTGGAGTTTGATGATGTCCATGGTCGCCATGGCCAGGCCGGCTCCGTTGACGAGGCAACCGATATTCCCATCCAGGCGGATGTAGGAGATGCCGGCTTTTTTGGCGTCCCTTTCCTGGACGGTCACGTCGGCCTCGTCCGCTTGTTCGGCCCAATCGGTGTGACGGAACAGCGCGTTGTCGTCCATGACGATCTTCGCGTCCAGGGCGCACAGGGTCGGTTTCCCGTCCCACTCGACCAATCCGAGCGGATTGACCTCCACCAGGGACGCGTCCATCGAGAGAAAGAGTTTCACGACGGCTTGAAGGACCTTGACGGTTTGATTGAGATGGGTCGACGGGATGTCCAAGTCGAAGGCCAGTTCCCGCGCCTGGAACGGTTCCAGCCCGCGCAGCGGATGGATATCGACGCGTCGGATCTTTTCGGGGGAGACCCGCGCCAGGGTCTCGATGTCGACGCCTCCTTCGGCGGAGACCATCAACGTCGGTTTGGCGGCTTTGCGGTTCAAGGTGACGCCCACGTAGAACTCGCGCAGGATCTTCGCGGCTTTTTCGACGTAGACTTTCCGAACCGTCAGGCCGGCCGGTCCCGTCTGGGCTGTGACGAGCGTTTTTCCCAGGAGCGATTTTAATTCCCGGGCGGCTTCCGGGGCGGTGTTCACCAGTTTGATCCCGCCGGCCTTCCCGCGGCCGCCCGTCAATACCTGGGCCTTCAGAACCCACGGCGCCGGGCCGAGCTTCTTCAGCCGGGCCGGGAGCGGGGCCTTCTTGTCGACCAGGAAACCGGGAAGCACCGGGACGCCGGCTTGGGTCAACAATTGCTTGGCCTGATATTCGTGTAATTTCATGGGGTTATCGCCTGTTCCGGACGTGAACGTCCGGTTGAAAATAGTGAGACGGAAAGTTGACTTTAACGTATTCTGAGAGACGAATAAAAAATCCCAAACGCATGCGGT
The DNA here is from genome assembly GCA_022709755.1 of Elusimicrobiota bacterium. GTDB lineage: Bacteria > Elusimicrobiota > Elusimicrobia > FEN-1173 > JAKLIF01 > JAKLIF01. The sequence goes on from JAKLIF010000002.1 coordinate 14,768, forward strand.
CGCACGGCCATTGGGACCGGGTTATTATAACAAATTGGTACCTTTTGACAACCCTGGATGTTTCTTGAACGTGTCCCAATCGAACCCGCGTTCGGTCAGAAGGCCGGTCAGAAAACGGTTTTCCTCGAGAAGGAGATTCAGGCAACGGCAGTTCCGAGTCAGGAGTCCCGACAGGCTCTTGTCCCTCAGTTTCCGGAAGGTGTCGCCGAACCAGACTTCGGAGAGGGGACGGTCGACCACCGATTCCGTCGTGCGGGATGCGCAGCAGGTCCCCACCGTCCCGTCGGATCGGACGATGATATGATACCAGGGTTTCAGGCAGATCCCGGGGTCCGATGTGCGGCGACTTTCCGTGAAGCCCTCCGGGTCGTGGGATCCCTCGGAGACGATGCGGATGATGTCGTTCAGGTTGGATGGGATTCCGAGGGAAAGGCTCGTTTCTTCGGCGCGATGGAGGGCGTCCAGGAGTCTGTCTTTGGGGATGTTCTTCAATAGAAATTGGGGTTGATCTTCCACATATTCCTGGTAGGGCATGAACGTGATGTGGGCGAAACCGTGGTCCGCCGCGAACCGGATCATCTTCGGTGCATCCAGCGCATTGGTGCCGCAGAGGATGGTGTTGATGTCGGTCAGCGGTTTGTCCGCCCCGGCGCGTTTCTTCCGGTCGGTCAATCGCCTGTGCCCGTCCAGAACAGTTTCGAAGATTCCGGCGGATCCCCGCAGGTGGTCGTGGACCTCGGCGCAATGCCCGTCGATGGAGAAGGTCAGGAAATCCCACTGGCTGTCCACCAGGGCCTCCACGACCGGGTCGGTCAGGAGGGTGCCATTGGTGCTGGTCTTGGCCCAGAAACCCCGGCGTTTTATCTGGCGCAGCAACGGGACGATGACGGACTGTCTCGAAAAAGTTTCTCCGTTCCCGATCAGCAGGCAGTGTTTGGCGCCCAGATCGGCGGCTTCGTCCACCAAGCGGAGGAGTCTTTCATCCGTCAGGAGGTCCGGTGTGGGAGTGTTGGGGATATGGCAGAATCGGCATCGGAGGTTGCAGGCCGAGGTGGGGTGCAACTCGAAGAGGTAGGGGGAAAACCGGCCGGATGGAAGGCCTTGGATGAGACTGTCGCAGATACCTTTTTCGCTTTCCCGTCCCCTCATGCGAAAATTATATCACATTCGTTTCCGGCCGGTCCGGACTTCGGGAGTGTCCTTTGAAAAACCATTTGACGGTGGAGAGCGGAAAACTATAGAATTGGATATTGGATCGTCGTTTATCGGAGGAGTCTCGATGAAGGGGAAAAAGAGGGAAGCGGCATCGACCGGGATCACGGCGGGGCGGTTGAAGCAATTTTCTGTTTTTCAGCAGCTGGATAAGGCCGTCCTCTCTCAGTTGGCCAAGACGGTCGTTCAAGAATCCTATCCGGCGGGCGACACCATCTTCGCCGAGGGGAAATGGGGCGATTCCCTCTATCTCTTGGTCGAGGGAGAAGTGCTGATCCGAAAGACGGTCAATAAGAAGCAGGGGATCGCCAAGACCCTGGCCCTCCTGACGCCGGGCGAATTTTTCGGGGAGATGGCCCTGTTGGAGAACACACTGCGTTCAGCCTCTGCGGTGGCGCGCCGTCCCGTGGTCCTGATGAGGCTCCCTCGCCAGGTATTCAACCGGTTGCTCCAAAAGAACACGAAGGTCGCCCTCCAGCTGATGCAGGGCCTGGTCAAGACGTTCAGCGGCCGGCTCCGCCAGACGACGGCGGAATTGGTCAGCATCTACGAACTGGGTCGCGTCCTGGCCCACGCCTCCGACGAAAAGACCTTGGCCTCCTCCCTTCTTTTTCAAATGACTCAACTCTTTGACGAGAAAGTCTCCGTGGGTTTTTACCGGTGGAACATGTTCAACATGGAATACGACCTTGTGTCCACCGAGGGGCCCGCGCCGGAATCCCTCCCGAAGAACGTGCCTCAACGCAACGACCTGTCCCGATGGCTGGAGGAGACGAAGGACTGTTTCGTCGCGGAGGATTGGAACCACGACGACCGTTTTCCCGCGGCGAAAGGCACTCTCTTCGTCGGAGGACGTTCCCTGTTGGCGGCCCCGTTGGTCGGGCCCTCCGGGATGATCGGTTTTCTGCTGGTCGGGCATCCCACCCGGACGGGGTATTTCACCAGCGGACATCAACAGCTCGTGATGGGGATGTGCCACCTGATCTCCCCGGCCTTTGAAAACTCCGCCATGAGGCAGGAAGAGGCCGCCCGACACCGACTCTCCGGATTGAAACAATCGATGCTCTGACCCCCATGGAACTCATAGACATTCTCACCTATGCTGTAGAACAGAACGCTTCCGACGTCCATCTGGCCGTCGGTAAACCACCGCTCCTTCGGGCCAAGGGGAGCCTGAAACCGATGCCCCAATTCCCCGCCCTCACGGAACCCGAATGCCAGCGGCTCATCTATTCCGCCCTTTATGATCATCAGAAACAGCGTTTTGAGCAGGCCCTGGAGTTGGATTGCGCGTTCACCATCAACAACCTGGGCCGGTTCCGCGTGAACGTTTTGAAGCAGATCAACGGGATCGAGGCGGTCATGCGGATCGTCCCCTCGAAGATCCCCGATCCGGAAGAGATCGGTTTGCCGGAGGTCGTCGTCGACTTCACGAAGCAGCCGCGGGGGCTGATCCTGGTGACCGGGCCCACGGGGGCCGGGAAGTCAACCACCCTGGCCTGTCTCATCGAGCACATCAACGCGCACCGCGATGCGCACATCCTGACCATCGAGGACCCGGTCGAATACCTGTATACGGGACGCAAGTCGCTCATCCGCCAGCGGGAGGTGGGACATTCCACCCACAGTTTCGGGGATGCGCTGAAACATGCCCTCCGTCAGGACCCGGACATCATCTTGGTCGGCGAGATGAGGGATTTGGAGACGATCTCGTTGACGCTCACGGCGGCCGAGACGGGGCATCTCTGTTTCGCCACCCTGCACACCACCGATGCCGCCACCAGCATCGATCGGATCATCGACGTTTTTCCGCCCCATCAGCAGCAGCAGATTCGGGTCCAGCTGTCCACGGTCCTTAAAGGAGTGGTCTGTCAGACGCTGTTGCCGATGAGGGATGGGTGGCACATGGTGGCGGTGCGGGAAGTGATGGTGATGACGCCGGCCATCGCGAACCTGGTGCGTGAAGGGAAGACGTACATGATCTCCAACTCCATTGACACGGGCGCCGAGTTGGGCATGGTGTCGATGGACAAAGCTTTATCGGAGGCGGTCAAGCGGGGGGATATCACGTTGGAAACGGCTGTTCAGAAGTCATCGGATCCCAAAAAACTCCAACAGTTGATCGGGGATAAGATCGTTTTTTAATCCGACTCGGTGTATTGTTCTCGGTGTGGGTGTGACCAGTCCTCGCGGCTGGTTTTTTTATGTGCGGACGAGGGGGGCGATCCCCAAATGGGAGAGAAGGGGTCCCGGGTCTGCGAACGAATCGATGAGGAGGTCCGCGCGGGACGCCACCAGATCGTCCTTCCGTCCGGATCCCGCGGCCACGGCCACGGTGACGGCTCCCACCGCTTTTCCTGCCTGGACATCGAGGATCGTGTCCCCGATGATATAGATGTCGGAGAGGGGGAAGGGGTGTCCCCTGAGGGATTCCGCGCGCCGAATGCCGGCCCGCAGGAGTTCGGCGCGGTTCTCGGCGTCGGATCCGAATCCCCCGAACGCGAAATATCTGTTCAATCCGGCGGGTTCGAGTTTGATGCGGGCTCCTTTGTCCAGGTTGCCCGTCCCCAGTCCCAGGAGAAAACGTTCCGGGTGCCGGGAGAGAAGTTCCAGGAGATCCACGACGCCTTCCAAGACGGTATACGTCCCATGTCTCATTTCGTCGTCGAGATGGATCAGATAGAGCTCGAGGACGGCGGAGATGTCGGTCGGGGTTCCGGGGCGGTTCAGCTTTTTCTCGAAGACTTCGCGCACGATGATCTTGTCGGTCTTTCCGGCGGCCGCCACGCCGTTCATGGCATCGTCCAGGTCGTATAATTGATGGAAGGCTTTGTTGAGGGCTTTCAGACCCGCCCCGCCGGTGTGAACCAGCGTCCCATCCACGTCGAAGAGAAGGAGTTTCATAAGGTCCTATAACATATCAAAGTTTCAGCCTGAGCGACAGGGGGGATTGGTTGAATGATTTCAAAATCATGTATAATAGGAGGAACGTTCCGCTCTCGGCGGAATATCGGGATTCTTGATGAAAACGGGAGGAATCATTCATGTTCGATGCGAAGAAAAGCGGTGTCACGGGACTGGCCTTTTTAGGCCTGGCGGTTTTCATGGCGGTCGGATGCGCCAAACCTCCGACGAAGGAAATGACCGAGGCGGAATCGTCCGTTCAGGCCGCCCAGGCCTCCGGCGCCGAGGAATACGCCAATATGGAGTTTCGGACAGCGCAAGATGTCCTGGCCGATGCGAAAGCTAAAATGGAGAGCAAGGATTATCAGGGAGCCAAAATGGCCGCGTTGGATGCCAAAGTGAAAGGGGATCAGGCCAAATCCTCGGCCGATGCCAATAAGGCGACGGTCAAGACCCAAGCGGAGACTCTGGTGACCGATTTAAAGGCGGTTGTCGAGGGGATCAAAGCGGCCGCCGCCAAGGCCAAGGGAAAGAATGGGGCGAAGGCGAAAGCGGAGGCGGCCACGTTGGATACGAACTTCGCGGCGGCTCAGCAGGCGGTGGAAGCCGGCCAATACAGCAGTGCCGTGACACAACTCCAGGGAGTTCAGACCAAATCGGACGAACTGAAAGCCCTTCTGGGGATCAAGTAGTCCTGGATCATCGCTGACCCGCTCTCGAAATCCATGGCGATACGGAATGTCATCATCATCGGCTCCGGCCCCGCCGGATACACCGCGGCGATTTATACGGCCCGCGCGGGACTGAGCCCGTTGATGATCGCGGGATACATGTCCGGCGGACAGCTGATGATGACGACGGAAATCGAGAATTTCCCCGGGTTTCCCGAGGCGATCCTGGGACCGGACCTGATGGAAAGGATGCGGCAGCAGGCGGACCGGTTCAAGACGGAAATCGTGAATCGGGATGTCACCGCCGTCAATCTCCGTCGGAAACCGTTTCAGGTGACCGTGGAAGGCGTATTGCACGAATCCCACGCGGTCATCCTGGCCACGGGAGCTTCGGTGAAATGGATGGGCCTCCCCAACGAAAAACGCTTGTTGGGGAAAGGCGTCTCCTCGTGCGCCACCTGTGACGGCGCTTTCTTCCGCGGGAAGGAGATCTGTGTGGTCGGCGGCGGCGATACCGCCCTTGAAGAGGCCATTTTCCTGACCAAGTTCGCCTCCCGAGTGACCGTCATCCATCGCCGAGACCAGTTCCGCGCCTCCAAGATCATGATGGATCGCGCGCGCGCCAATCCCAAGATATCGTGGAAAGTCAACGCCGTGGTGTCGGACGTGCTGGGAGACTCCAAGGTGGAGGGGCTGAGGATCCGGAACGTCATCAACGGGGAACAGTCCGACCTGAAGGTGGAGGGGGTTTTTGTGGCCATCGGACACTCCCCGAACACCGATCTTTTCAAGGGACATGTCGCCCTGGACGACCAGGGATATATCGTCACCGATCGGTACGGAGCGACCAGCGTCCCCGGGGTTTTTGCCGCCGGAGACGTTCAGGACCGTTTCTTCCGCCAGGCCGTTACTTCGGCCGGGAGCGGCTGCGCGGCCGCCATCCAAGTGGAACGTTATCTGGAAACCTTGGCCCTGTGAGCGTGACAGATTTTTTGTTGACGGATTTTTGACTGTTTGATATGATGTGCTTCCTATGTCGATCACCACAACGCATATAAAACCGACCGAAATCAGGCGGATCCGCTATTGCATCGACGCAGAAGGCGTGTCGCTGGGCCGTCTGGCCACGTTGGCGACCAACCTTTTGCGTGGCAAGGAGAAACCCACGTTCTCGGTCCATATGGACGGCGGGAACATCGTTTATATCATCAACGCCTCGAAAGTGGTTCTGACGGGAAACAAGGCGGTGCAGAAGATCGATTTCCGCCATTCCGGGCATCATGGAGGGGATTTCACTCAGCCCTACAGCGCGTTGATGGCGAAGAATCCCGAGCGGGCCGTAGAACTGGCCATCTACGGGATGTTGCCGAAGAACCGGCTCCGGGACCGTTTCCGACGTCACCTGAAAGTTTACCGCGATGCCTCACCGGAAGCGATGAAGAACACGATCGTTGTCGATATGAAGAACCCCAAACTCCGATCGGGCGGGCCGTATGGGCTCCCCGCGGAACCCTCACAGGAGAAACATGTCTGATACGCCGAATGTGACTTTGCAGTCCCCTCTTTGGGCCGTTGGCCGCAGAAAGAACGCCGTGGCTCGGGCGCGCTTGATTCCGGGCGGAGGACGGATGCTGATCAACTCCCGTTCCTTGGACGAATATTTCGGTGGACATGAGCGCTATAAATCTTCAGTCATGGAACCGCTCCGGCTGGTCAAGCTCCTGACGAACTATGACACTTTCTTGACGGTGATGGGGGGGGGCGTGATGGGGCAGGCCGAAGCCATCCGCTTGGCTCTCTCCCGCGCCATCATCAAACTGGACCCGAAACTCCGTTCCGCTTTCCGCAAAGAGGGTCTCCTGACCCGCGATTACCGCATGGTGGAACGGAAAAAATCCGGCCAGCCCAAAGCGCGCCGCCGGTTCCAACACTCCAAACGTTGATCCTCTCTTCCCGTGCTTGATCGGACGGGATTTCCCCAAGACAGGTTCCTGTCTCCTTTCCTCCGGAAGGGTGATCTCTTCTGTCTCCGATGAATTCATCCGTGAATCCCATAGACCGTCTCTGGAGGGCCGAAAAGGCCGTCGAGCGGGGTCGCTTTCGGGCGGCTTTGGAAATTCTGAGGATGATTCGCATCTCCCCCGATGCGGAATCCCTTCGGGCGGAGGTTCACTCCCACACGGCCGAATCGCTGAGAGGCCTTGGCCGATTCTCCGCCGCGCTCCCGCATTATTGGGAAGCGCACCGTTTGTATCGGCTCTCCGGGAACGATTACGACAGATGGGAGATGCTTCTTGGAGCCAGCGCGTGCCTGCGGATCCTGGGCCGGTTCCGCCAGGCGCAGCGGGCCTGGAACAGCGTCGATCGTCTTCTCCCGCGGAATGGACGCCGCTCTCAGCGGTGGGATATCATTTGGGAACGGGCGATGGTCGAAAGAGGTCTCGAAGATTTTCCTAAAGCCGTCCGGATGTTGAAATCCTGCGCCGTCGGTTATCGACGGTTGGGAGATGCGGAAGGCCTTTATCATACAGCCTGGGCCGTGGGCGGAGCCCATCGGTTCCAGGGACGTCTGCGCACAGCCCTCCTCGATTACCGGACTTGTCTGAAGGCGTCTCGCGCCATGAAGGATTCTTTGTCCGAAGGATATGCCCTGTGCGGGGCGGCGGGGGTCAGCCGCCTCCTCGGCGTGGGAAACTCTCAGGAGCTTTATCGGAGGGCCTATCGCCTCTTCAAAACCCGTCGCGAAGTCTATGGTCAAGCCTATGGTCTCTGTGGGATGGGGAACGCGGAAAGGGTCTATGGGGATCCTCGACGGGCCTTGTCATTCTATGCCCGAAGCGCCCCCCTCTATCGGCGAGTCGGTGATGAAGGGAGCCTGGCTTTTGTCTATTGGGGTATGGGCGGAGCTCTTCGCCGGCTGAAAAGATCGGGGCCGGCGCGCCGATGCTATCACCGTTCTGGAAAACTATTTAAAAAAGCGGGGGACATTCGTGGCCGGATCATGTCCGAACTCGGACTCGCCCGCACAGAGCACGATCGCCCGTCGGTGGCGGAGACCCATTATCGGACGGCCCGACGTTTGGCGTTGCAGAACGGTTTTGTCCTGGAAGAAGGACATGTCCTGTGGGGATGGACTCAACTCCGTCGGACTCCTCCCCGAAAGGCGCTGTCGTTTTATCGTCGGTTGGGTATTCCCCGTTCCACCGTCCTGCGCTGGCGGGACATCCCCTGATCCCCCCTTTTTTTAACGTTGTTTTTGTTGCCTTTTTTAACCAATATAGTAAAATTACTTTCGATGCTAAAATACGTGCGATTTATTGAACACGTAAAACGCCCATTGATGACAACTCGGAACGTTTGTCTCACAGGATGGTCGGTTGCTTTTGACCGGAGGTGTATTCCCATATGAAGAAGGCGGAGTTGGTTGAAAGGATCGCCAAGGAAGCGAGGCTCAGCCGGAGTCAATCCGTCTGGGCTGTCAAATCGTTGGTCAAGGCCATTCGGGAGACGATAAAGAACGGGGGGAAGATATCCCTGTCGGGACTTGGGACTTTCAAAGTCAAGGCCCGGAAAGGGCGCATCGGGCGGAATCCCAAGACGGCGGAACCGATCCAGATCCCCGCGGGTCGGAAGATCTCGTTCAAACCCAGTCTTTCCTTGAAGAAACTCGTCAAAGGGTAGATATCCGTCGATGAATCGTCGGGTCGGGATACGGGGTTTGGGCCGTCTGGCCGGATGGATTTTCCTCGTCTGGGGCGTTCTGGTCGCGGGGAAGGGGTTCTGGGACGTCGTCGGGGGACAGCCGGAAGCCAATTATTTTTCACCGGGGCCCTGGCAGTTCGTCACGCGCGAACAATGGTTTCGATACGCGGGATTTGAGTTGTGTTATGGTTTGGCGTGTGTCGGGTTGGCATGGGGTTTATGGAAATTTTCAGAGAGGTTACCGATATGGATCGAAAAAAAAGAAGCAATAGCGGAATAAAGATCTCACAGAAACTGGAGCAGTTGCCTCCCTATCTGTTCACGCGGATCAAGGTGTTGATCGGCGAGGCCTATAAGAAGAACCTCGACGTCATCGACCTGACGATGGGCAACCCGGACCAGCCGACACCTCCCCACATCGTCGACCGGTTGGTCGACACGATCCAGAACCATCCGAGGACACACCGGTATCCTCAGGCCAAGGGCATGCCCCGTTTCCGTCGGGCCGTTTCGGACCACATGAAAAGACGGTTCGGGGTGTCCGTGGATCCTGAATCGGAAGTGCTCACGTTGGTCGGTTCCAAGGAGGGGATCGCCCATTTGGCCTCCGCCTACATGGATCCGGGAGACGTGGCGTTGGTTCCCGTCCCGGCTTACCCCGTCCATTTCAACGGGGTCATCTTGGCCGGGGGAAAAGTGTGCCCCCTTCCGTTGACGCCGGAGAACGGGTTCCTTCCCGATTACGGCAAGATTCCGGCGAAAGATCTCCGCAAGGCCAAACTGTTGTTCTTGGGATATCCCAACAACCCCACGACCACCGTTATCGAGGACGAGGCGTTCTTCAAGGAAACGATCCGGTTCGCCAAGAAACACAACCTGCTCGTCGTTTATGATAACGCCTATTCGGAGATCACTTTCGACGGTTATCGCGCCCCCAGCTTTTTGGAGGTTCCCGGCGCCCGGGACGTGGCGTTGGAATTCCATTCGTTTTCTAAAACATACAACATGGCCGGTTGGCGAATCGGTTGGGCTTGCGGGAAGAGGGAATTGGTGGCTCCGCTCGAAAAATTCAAGGCGTTCGTGGATTATGGTGTCCCGACGTTCATGCAGTTGGCCGCCGTGAGGGCTCTGGAGGGTCCCCAGGATTGCGTCCGGGAGACCGTGGCCGTGTATCAGCGGCGGCGCGATTATTTCGTCGACGGATTGAATAAGATCGGCTGGAACGTGGCCAAACCCAAGGCGACCATGTATGTGTGGGCTCCGCTGCCCGAATCGGTCCGGGCCAAGGGGTCCATGGCTTTTGCGGAGGAACTCCTTCGGGAAACGGGCGTTGCGGTGTCTCCCGGGGTCGGTTTCGGCCAAGAAGGCGAAGGATACGTCCGGTTCGCATTAGTGACTCATGACCAGCGTTTCTACGACGTCCTGTTGAGACTGAGGAAATTCATCGGAGGGGCTTCCGTGAAGTATGGGATGCCTCCCAAACCTAAATTCTATTCACCGAAGAACAAGAGCTGAAAGGGGATTCGCCCTTTCGCAAAGGACACGAAGGCATGAACGAGAAAAAGACGGTCAACGTCGGATTGATAGGGTTCGGAACAGTCGGACAGGGCGTCGTCAAGATCCTGGATCGGAATCTCCCGCTGTTGGAGTCGAAGTTCGGCGGGCAGCTCCGCCTGACCTGGGTTTGCGATAAATATTCGGCGCCTCTCCGAAGGGCCGGTGTCCATCGCCCTCGATTCACGCGCCGGTGGGAGGACGTCGTCCGAGATCCGTCGGTGGATGTGGTCGTGGAACTCATCGGGGGGTACGAACCCGCCCGGACGATCGTCTTGTCCGCGCTCCGCTCCGGAAAACATGTGGCCACCGCCAATAAGGCGCTCCTGGCGAAGTATTGGAGCGAGGTCTTCGAGACGACGAGGAAGACGAAGAGCCTGATCTATTTCGAAGCCTCCGTCGGCGCCGGCATTCCGATCATCCAATCGATCAATGAGGGGCTAGCTGCCAACCGCATTCAGGCCATCTACGGGATATTGAATGGGACCACGAACTATATCCTGACGCGCATGACCCAGGATGGACTCGATTTCGCCAAGGCGCTCAAGGAAGCCCAACGGGAAGGGTTCGCCGAGGCGGATCCTTCCTTCGATATCGAGGGGACCGACGCCGCCCATAAAGTCTCCGTCCTGGCGTCACTGGCCAGCGGAACCTGGGTCCACCTCGATGACGTCCATCGGCAGGGGATCGGGAATCTGGACGTCTGGGACGTGCTGTTCGCCCAGGAGCGTCTGGGATACGTGACCAAACTCCTCGGGATCATCCGTTTTCAGGACCGGTTGATGGAGGCGCGCGTTCACCCCGCCCTGATCCCGTCGGCCCATCCTTTCGCGAGCGTGAACCGGGAATACAACGCCGTGTATGTCTATGGCGATGCGGCCGGCGATATCATGTTCTACGGAAAAGGGGCCGGACAGATGACGGCCGCCAGCGCCGTCGTTTCCGATATCCTGTTCCTGGCGAGGCAGATCGTCAGCGGGACTGCCGGGAAAATACCCTACGTGTCGTTCCACCCCTCTCAACGGATGAAAATATCCCCGCTCTCGCGCAGCGTCTGTCGCCACTATCTCCGGTTCATGACGGACGATAAACCCGGGGTCCTCTCGAAGATCACCGGGATCCTGGGGCAGAAGGGGGTCTCCATTGAGGCCGTCTATCAGTCTTTCGGCAGCGATCGGTTCTCATCCCGTCTTCCGGCGCTGAGTGGACGGTCCGGGGTTCCCATCGTCATCGTGACCCATAAGGCGATGCACGGGGCGGTCCAGAGAGCTTTGGAAAAGATCGACCGGCTTCCGGTCGTCCGACGGAAAACTATCCACCTGAGGATCGAGGAACTATGAGTTATCGTGGCGTGATCGACCGGTATCGGGCCTATCTTCCCGTCACGGATAAGACGCCCGTCATCTCTCTTTGCGAGGGGAACACCCCGCTCCTTCGGGCATCCAAGTTGGCTCAATGGATCGGCGCCGGCAAGCTCAACCTTTATTTGAAGCTGGAGGGCATGAACCCCACGGGTTCTTTTAAGGACCGCGGCATGACGTTGGCCATGTCCAAGGCGGTCGAACAGAAGACGCGGGCCGTCATCACGGCCTCGACGGGCAATACGTCGGCTTCCGCGGCGGCCTATTCGGCGCGCGTCGGCGTGAGATGCATCGTGTTGATTCCGGGAGGAGCCATCGCTCTGGGCAAACTCTCCCAGGCGGTCATGCACGGGGCCGATGTTCTCTCGATCGACGGAAATTTCGACGATGCCCTTCGTTTGGTCCGCGAGATCAGCGATCAATATCCAGTCACCCTGGTCAATTCCATCAATCCCTATCGGATCGAGGGACAGAAGACGGCTTCTTTCGAGATCATCGATGAACTCGGGGAGGCCCCGGCTTATCAATTCATGCCGGTGGGCAACGCCGGGAACATCACCGCTTATTGGAAGGGTTATCTGGAATACCAAAAGCACGGGAAAATCCGCCAACTGCCCCGGATGATGGGAGTCCAGGCGGCGGGAGCGGCTCCGATCGTGCGGGGGGCCCCCATATCGAATCCCCAGACGATCGCCACCGCCATCCGCATCGGAAATCCGGCGTCCTGGAAACAGGCCGTGGCCGCCCGGGACGAATCTGGCGGCGGCATCGATACCGTCACCGACGATGAGATCGTGGAGGCCTACAAGGCCCTGGCCTCGTTGGAAGGCGTTTTCTGCGAGCCGGCCAGCGCGGCGTCGGTGGCCGGGTTGAAAAAATATGCGTGTCTCCATCCGGATTTTGCGGCGTCACAGGAAACGGTCGCGTGTATCCTTACGGGACACGGTTTGAAAGACCCCGACCGCGCGTTGGCTTCTGTGGCCAAACCCAAGAACGTGAAGGCCGACTTGAAAGCTATTTTGAATGAATTGAAATTGGGCTGACGGGGATCCCGGCTGAGGCCGACTGTGAAAGAGGACCGGCAATTGTTTTGGATCGCATCTCTTTTGTTCGGGTTGGATTTCGCTTGGAGTCTCCATCAGGTGGGTTGGTCCGGTATTCGTTGGACAGGTCCCGCCTTCTTCCTTCCTTTCATCCTCCTTCTGATCGGTTTTATCAACGGTCGGATCCGTTTCAGGTCCCTCGGTTTCCTGGTCATGCTCGCAGCGATGCTCTGCCTTGTCCTGGTGGGCACCGCTTTCATCGAACAAGGGCATTACCGCCCGAACATCTCCTGGATCCTTTACCTCAAGACCGCGGGGATGTACGGGGCCATGATACTGGCCGGCTATTATCAGCTTCGATTCCGGCCGGACTAGGCTGCCGGAACGGCGCCGTGCGGGCTCTGCCGTTCACGCTGTTTTTTTGGTCACCCCCATCTCTATCGGCGTTCAAGGAGGAGAATCCATGGAAAATGAAAAGACGAATAAGTCCGAAGGCCCATCGATCCAGATCGAGATCGACGAACAGACGTCGCACGGCCATTATGCCAACCTGACGGTCATTTCTCACTCGGAGACGGAATTCGTGTTCGATTTTGCCTTCCTGCCCCCACAGCCTCCGAAAGCCAAGGTCCGGACCCGGGTGATTATGAGCGCCGCGCAGGCGCGGAACTTTTTGGCGGCTTTTCAGGAGAACGTCCAACGGTACGAGTCCCGGTTCGGGGCGATCAAGAAGGCCTCTCAGAATCCGGAAGACCAGAAGATCGGTTTCTTTCATTGAGAACATCCAGGTAATACGTTGGGCCGAGAGGGAACGAGGAATATGACGCGTGTGGAATTGGTCTGCATCGGGAGTGAATTGTTGTTCTCCAAGATCAACACGCATGTCGTTCCCATGAGCGCTCAACTGGCTCGGCTCGGGCTCTGTCTGAGCCGGGTCACCATCGTCGAAGATGACCGAGGCGAGATGGATCGGGTTTTCCGTGAATCATGGCGGCGCGCCGGGATCGTGATCACGACCGGAGGGCTCGGGCCCACGTTCGACGATTTGACCCGGGAGGTTTGGGCGAAAACCCTGCATCGCCCGCTTCGGCTCGTCCCTTCCTTCGTCGACGCCATCCGAGAGAAATTCAAACGGCGTGGTTATCGGATGCCGGCGGAGAACGCGAGACAGGCCTATGTGATCGGAGGGGCGACGGTCATGGAGAATCCCGTCGGGACGGCTCCGGGGCAGATCCTCTCGGATCGGGGGAAGACGGCGGTGTTGCTGCCGGGGCCTCTCCGCGAGATGCTCCCGATGCTCCGGGATACCGTGATCCCCTCTTTGGAGAAAAAATATGGCCGACAGCCCCTCTGCCGCCGCGTCTATCGGATATTCGGGGACCCTGAATCCGTCGTGGATGAACGGCTGAAACCGTTGAGGGAACGTTGGCGTTCGACAGGTCCCACTCAGACGGTCTTCGGCATCCTGGCTTCCCGATATGTCATCGATATCGAGCTGATGGTCCGGGGAAAGGATTTTTCATCGGTCACCGACCGGTATCGGAGGGTCAATGAGGATGTCTTCCGCCGTTTTGGTCCGTTGATCTTCGGCCTGGATGACGACACGCTGGAATCTCTCGTCGGGCGATTTCTGCGACACCGCCGGGAGACGGTGTCCGTGGCGGAATCGTGTACGGGGGGGATGCTCATGGAACGACTGACGGATGTGCCGGGTAGTTCCGACTACTTTGAAGAAGGCCTCGTCACCTATTCCAATGAAAGCAAGAAGGAACATCTGGGCGTGCCGGTCCGCCTCTTGTCGGCTCACGGAGCGGTATCATCCCCCTGCGCGGTGGCGATGGCCCGGGGAATACGCCGTCGATCCGGAACCGACTGGGGAATTTCGATCACGGGCATCGCGGGCCCCTCTGGCGGGACCGATGCGAAACCGGTCGGATTGGTTTATATCGCCGTGGATGGCACGAAGGGGACGGATTGCCATGAACATCTTTTCATCGGAGACCGTCCCCAGATCCGGGAACGCGCGGTGGCCACGGCGCTCCACCACCTTTTGAAGAAATTGGGCGGAATTCCACTGTCCCTTCAGAGACGGAGGGAGGCGGCATGGTCTCGATAACCATCTATGCGGATGGGGCCGCCAAGGGGAACCCTGGTCCCGGGGGATACGGGACGGTCTTGATCTCCGGTTCACACCGGAAGGAACTCTCCGGCGGGTTCCGGCGGACGACGAACAACCGGATGGAACTCCTCAGCGTGATCATCGGACTGGAATCGCTGAGGATAAAACATTCCCAGGTGACGGTCTATTCGGATTCCCGCTATGTGGTGGATTCCGTCGAAAAGGGGTGGTTAGAATCCTGGTTGAAGACGGGCTTCAGAAAGAAAAAGAACGCGGATCTGTGGCTCCGGTTCATGGATGTTTACCGGAATCATCGGGTCAAGATGGTGTGGGTGAAGGGCCACGCCGAGAACCGGGAGAACAACCGTTGCGACGAATTGGCGGTGCAGGCCGCCGAGGGGAAGGGACTGGAGACCGATGAGGGATATGAACGCTCAGTCGGGACCGGCGACTTGTTCGTGCCGGAGGATCCATCTTGTCGTCGACGCTGAATATGTGTTATAAAAAGACATGCCTTATCATTATCTGCTGACCGCGTCCGGCCCCGATTGTCCCGGTTTGGTGGCCCAGGTGACCCGGGTCCTCTATCGGTTGGGATGCAATCTCGAAGATTCATCCATGACGAGATTGCGAGGCGAATTTTCAATCCTCCTCATATTCTCGTCTTCTAAACCGTTCGTCTTGAAAACTTTGGATAAGGCGTTCCGTGAAATCGGCCGGAAGAATCTCCTGACGGTCCATGTGAAATTGCTGACGACGCCGGAGATGAAGAAGTCTTTGGCGACCCGCCCGCTGACGCTCATCACCGCTTACGGAACGGACCGCCCCGGCTTGGTCTACCGTCTCACCGAACGGTTGGCTCGGAGCCGGGTCAATGTGACGGATGTCACCACCCATCGCTCGGCGAGCCGCCGGGGGGCGGGTTACATCCTGATATTGGAGGCCGAGTTGCCGGCGTCTCTGACCCGGGCGCGGCTGCAAAACAGCCTTCGGCCTTTGGCCCGCCGATTGGGGATGACCGTCACGGTCAAACCGGTCGACTCCGTGGCCCTCTGATCCGGCGTGCCGATCCGTCCTATCCGGCAGTTTCCCGACCCGATCCTCAAAAAAAACTGCCAACCGGTCGTCGCGTTGACGCTCGAGGTCTCCAGAGCGTTGAACGATCTGGTGGATACGTTGAATGCGTCTCCCGGCGTCGGACTGTCTCTCCCGCAGATCGGTTTCCTCTGGCAAGGCCTCGCGGTCGATGTCAGCCGGCGGAAAAAGGGGGGGGCGGGGCATGGACGGATCGTGCTCTTGAACCCGCGGGTGGTGTCGTCGGAGGGGGAACAGGTTTTTCGCGAGGGCTGCTTGTCGATCCCCGATTTCCTCGCCGATGTGAAGAGGGCCCGCCGCGTCCGGGTGGAAGGGATGGACGTGTCGGGGCTTCCGGTCCGGTGGGACGTGGAGGATTTCGAGGCCGTCGTGTTCCAGCACGAGATCGACCATCTGAGTGGTATCCTTTTTCTGGACCGAGTCTCCAACGCCAAGACGGATGTGTTTCGCAGAAAGAAGCCGTAGAACGGCCGGGGCCGAATAACATAAAATATTCCCATGAAAAAGACCAACACCGTTTACCTGGAATTGCCCGCGCCGGAGGCCGCTTTTTCCCGCGCCACCCTCATCTCCCATTCAGACATGGACATGATTTATGTTTCGGGCACGGCCAGCGTCGGCTCCCGCCGGGAGACGCTCCATCGGGGCGATTTCGAGGCCCAATGCCGCCGGGCCTATCAGAACGTGGAGGGAATACTCGAAGCGGAACGATTCCTCCTTCAGGATGTGGTGAAATGGACCATCTACCTGAAGGAGATGAAATACTACGCGCGGTTCAATAAGGTCCGGAGCCGTTTTTTCAGAGACAGGGGGATCTCTCCTTGCGCGAGCACCTGTGTGGAGGCGAAATTGTGCCGACCGGACCTCCTGGTCGAAATGGAAGCCGTCGCGATCCGCCCGGCGGGCAGAAAATATCGCTTTTCCTCCCGGGCCTATCGGCGGGCCCGACCCGCGACGTGAATATGGTGGAAAATCTCGAAATAGAGATGTATCATCAATAGGACAAACGACCTAGTCAAAGGAGACATAAAACAATGCGCATCGGACGGAACTGGACGAATCTGCTGAATTTCGATTACATGGATGAGGGTCAGAAGAAGAGTTTTCTGGAAGGGAAACTCACCGTGCCGGACATGGATGCGACCATCCAGGGACGGTTGAAACGGGATGTCAAAAGGCAGATCGATAAGTGCGTGGAAACCGGGCTCCAGCACGTCGAGCTCGACGGCGGGATCCCCAACCCCTATCTTCAGATGCCGGTCAAAGAGCTTGAAACCATCAAGCAATACGCTGAAAAGAAGGATATCACCCTCTCCCTCCACCTTCCATATACGTTCACGGCCATCGCCACTTGCGGTTTTCAGGAAGAAGATCGTATCGCGGCCGTGGATATGCTCAAGAGGTATATCGATGTGGCTCATCGATTGGGGTGCCGGTATTGCGTGATGCATCCGGGATCCATCCCCTATTATCAGGCAACGGGGAAATATCTGGATATCTCGAACGCCATGCTGACGAAGAGCCTTTTGGAGCTGGGTCATTACACTCGGGCCAAGGATATGTATCTTCACATGGAGAACAATACCAAGTTCGACTCCACTCATATCATCCCCGAGGATTCCATCGGGATGCTCGAGGAAATCTGGGATAAGGCCCAGGTGAAGTATTGTTTTGATCTGGCGCACACGTTCACCGTCTATAAACACCAGAGTGAGATCCCTCTCCCCGTGGAAGCCCAATACGAAAAAATCCCGGCGAAGTTCTATTACGCCATCCATATCGGCGATTTCGTGCCCGAGAAGGCGCTCTTCCATCCGCCGCTGTTCCGTGAGTCGGGTGTGATCAAACGGGAGACATGGAAGAACATCTTCCGGCTGTTCCGGCGGAAGGGCGTTCAATATGTGGTCATTGAGACGGCGGTTCGGGAGCGGGAAGATATGATCGAAGGGGACCAGCTCCAGCGGGAGGAAGCGGCTTGGATCAAATCCGTGTTCGACGAAGTGATGGCGGAACCCGCTCCGGAACTGGAGGAAATACCGTCGAAAACGAAGTCGCGGGTAAAGTAGAAGCTTCGATCAGGAGATCGTTATCTAAAAAAGGCCGCCTTTGTTGGGCGGCCTTTTTTATTTAGTATTCTTCCCAATGCAGGACTTCTTGAAGGGGGCGTTTCGGCGGAGGTGTCCCCGGGGATTCCGAATAGCCCAAGGCAATCAATGAGATCAGTCTGCAACCCGCCGGCACTTTCAGCAGTTCCGCGATGTCCGCACAGTAGTTTTTTTTGTCTCCGGCCACCCAGCAGGAGTTGACTCCCAGGGCCGTCGCCGCGATCAGGATGTTCTCCGTAGCGGCGCAACCGTCTTCTAAATAATATTTCGTGTCTTGACAGAATACCGCGACGCAGGCGGGGGCCTTGGCGATGAATTTCCCGTTTTCGGCCAAGGCGCCGATCTTCAGGCGGGTGCCCTCGTCGGTCACGACCACAAACTCCCACGGTTGGACGTTTCTGGCGGTGGTGGCCCATCGTCCGGCATCGACGATGGATTCCAGGATGTTCCGGGGGACCTTTTGGGTCCCGTAGACCCGTGTGCTTCGGCGGTTCTGAATGGCTGTGAGTGCGTCCATGTCTCTTCCTCCGTTCCGATGTCCTATGCCTTCGTATTGAGGGCCAACTCCAACAGTTGCTCTTCCGTGATCCCGAGGGCGTGGTAACTCGCGTAGTGGCTCCGGATGGATTCCTCGGCGTTTCCATGGAGGATGTGCTCTTCCCGGATGGTTTTGACCTGATCGATGAGTTTTTTGAGGAGCGCCTCCGTGATCTCGATGCCGGCCTTTCGGAGGGGCTCCGTGTGTTTCCGCAGAACCTCTTCGATGGCGGCGCTTCCCGTGTGTTTTCCGAAGACGAAACGGCGTTGTCCTCCGACCATGTCTTCCGGGATGAACTGATAGATGGCCGGGTTGATGGCGATCCCCGCCGTATGGATTCCGGATTCGTGATAGAAAACACCTTCTCCGACGATGGGCATGTGGGGCTGGATGGGGATCCCGCTGAGACGTTCGACGGTCCGGCGCAGTTCGACCAGCCGGTCGTAGCGGAAATTCGGCAACGTCACCCCATAAAGGGTTTTCAAAATCATGACCACCTGTTCCAGAGGGGCGTTGCCGGCCCTTTCCCCGATCCCGCAGGCCGTGACGCCGGCATGGGACGCCCCGTGAGAAAGCGCGCGGATGCAGTTGATGGCCCCGATGGCCAGATCGTTGTGGAAGTGGGCATGCAGTTCCACCCCTTTCTTGACGGTCCATTCCACGAGGGGAGGGAAATAATGGTCCACAGCTTCCGGCGTCAGACATCCGACGGTGTCGGAAAAACAGAGCCGTGTGCCTCCGGCCGCGATGCAGGCTTCGGTCCACCGTCTCGCGTAATCCAAATGGGAGCGCGAGGCGTCTTCGGCGGCGAACTCGACCTTGCGGAGTCCTCTCGAGCGGGCGTGTGCGATGGCGGAGGTGATCATCTTGATGTTGGCGTCGCGGTAGAAACTGACGGATTTGTCCAGCCATTCCCTCTCGTCCAGTCCCTCCTGTTTCAGGAAGACCTTCCCCAACTTGTATTTCAGATGGAGATCGGAGAGAGTGGACAGGATGAGGACGCTGATGGAATCCGGTGGAAGCCCGATGGAGGTGACAGTCTCGACGGCCGCGTCGATGTCGCTTTTGACGGCACGGCACATGGCGAGGATCTCCACGTCTCTCCGGATCCGCCCCTCTTTCTGGGCTTGAACACAGAGCTGGATGGCTTTCTTCTCGGAGGCCCCCACGGCCGGGAAAGCCACATCCATGACGTGGACCCCAATGTCCGAGAGGAGTGTGGCGATCTGCAGTTTTTGTTCCGGGGAGAATGCGACTCCGGGCATCTGTTCGCCGTCGCGCAGGGTGTCGTCGTAGAGGCGGATTTTGTCGGGCGTGAGGAAATTCTTCCCAGTCGTGAAGGAAAGGGGAGTGCGGGTCAACTGGTCGAGCGGTTCTTTCGGTTCGATCATCGGGTGAGGTCGTAGTTGTTCTTGTCTTCGCCGTAAACGCCCCATTTTTCCAGGGAGGCGCGGAGTTCCTTGTGCTTTTTCGCGGCATTACGCAGCGGGATGTTCTTGAGGGAAGCGTTCATCGCCTGGATGAACGCCTTGGCTCCCGCGATGGCTCCTCCCGGATGGCCGTGGATGCTTCCTCCGGCTCCGATGACGATGTCCGGTCCGTACGTCCGGATCAGTTCGGAGACCAATCCCTGATGATTTCCCGCCGAGGGTCCCGGAAACAGGGGCTTCAGGTGATAGAACGGGGCCCGCTGCTCCTGCGCCACCCGGACGGCCCGTTCATGGACCAAGGGGACCTTCCCGTATTGAGAGGGGTAAATCATGATGTCAGCCCCGGCCATCCGGACGAATTTTCCAAGGGATAATGCCGCGGAAAAACCCCACTGGGGTGAGGCGTAATAGATGCCGGCCATGGCCGGGTGGGCCAGGATGGGCACGTTCACAAATTTCTGCTCCGCCACCATCTTGAAGGAGGCATACCCGGCGGTGAAGATGTCGATCATGAGCGCGTTGTTCCCCATCTTCAGTACTTTCTCGGCCGTCCGGAGCATCTTGTCGGGAGCGTCGGTGATGTTGACGGTGTAGAGGACCGTCCGTCCGGTCTCGCGTTTGACCTTTTCCATGGCCTTGAGGCATTCTTCCACCCGGGCTTCGATGGGGCAGAAGTCGGGATCCCCCAGCAATTCATCGTCTTTGACAATGTCCACGCCGCCGACTCCCATCTCATAGAACATCTTTCCGGCTGCTTTTGGAAGGAAACCGACGCAGGGTTTGAACATGGCGACCAACAGCGGGCGTTCGGGCACGTTGAGTATCTTGCGCAATCCCGGAATGCCGAATTGGGGTCCTTGGAAATGTTTCATGAACCGTTTGGGGAAGATGACGTCGAGGAGTTTCAGGTTCTTCACCATGGAGATGTTGCCGTTCAGTGTGGTCAAGAGAAGGGGAAATTGATCTTTGATGTTGTCGGCGGGGAAGGCGATGGCGGCGATGAACCGCCGTTCGGGAGCGTCGATGTGGGCCGCTGTGTTGATGTCCGGGATCTCGTAGACGCCGACCACGCGCGCGGCCGAACGGCCGCGGACTTCCGGGGTCTCCTCCGGGACGGGAAGCCAGGTGCCCGAGGATTGTTCGATGGCGATGGCGAAAGCCCGCTGGAGGATGTCGGCGGCGGGTTGTTCGCAATAGTAGAAGGCCAGAATATATCTGTCCGGTTCCAAGCTTTCATACATTTGGAAAATGGTCGGATCGTAATGCATCGGGTTCTCCTTTTGTGGTTGACCGGAAAAACGACGGCTCCGCGTTCAATGACCGTCGGTGACTAAGTAGTTTATGAAATGGATGTCTGTATTGTCAAAGAGAAACGGGGGGAGGGGCCGGGGGGCCCTGGAATTCCACGGAGAGAGCGGGGAGGATGACCAGCGTCATCAGGGTCGAGACCAGCAGGCCGCTCACCACGGTGAGGGCCATCGGAGATTGCATCTCGGCCCCGCGCCCGATTCCGAGGAGAAGGGGGAGAAGACCCGCCGTGTTCCCCAGAACGGTCATGACGATGGGCCTCCGGCGGAGCCGTCCCGCTTCTCGGGCCGATTGTTCGGGGTTTTCCCCGGCCTGCTGTCGGGTGTGGATGAATTCAAGGAGAATGAGGGAATTGTTTACGACGATTCCGGCCAGGATGATGAGACCCTCGCCGGACATGAGGTTGAGTGTTTGGCCCGTCAGCAGCCACACGGGGACAACCCCGTTGAAGATGAGCGGGATGGAGGAGAGGGCCAACAGGGGATGTCTCAAGGTGTTGAATTGGGCCACTAACAGGATGAACACCAGGATCACCGAGGCGGCAAGTCCCCAGACGATGCTCCTCAGGGATTCACGGACCTCGTCCGATTCGCCGGATAAAGTCAGGTTGATTCCGCGTTCTTGCCTGTATTTTTTCAGGATCCGCTGTATCTCCCGACGGGCCTCTTTCGGTTGATTCCGGGGAAGCTGGAGCCGCAAGAGGAGAGATCGTTCTTGGTCCCGGCGTGTGATTTCGACGGGTCCTGGACGCATCTCCAGAGCGCAATATTCGGAGAGAGGGTGAACGGAATCATCGAACGGGTCGGAGATCATGATTTGAGAGAGACTCAGGATATTCTGACGGTCCTCGGCGCGCAGCCGGATCCGGATGTCGGTCTCTCGTCCCTGGTGGCGGTATTTGGTCGGGACGATCCCCTGGAGGGCCGCCGACATCGTTTCTCCGACATCCGAGACCGTGAGCCCGTCGCGGGCGAGCCGCCACTCATCCATCCGAAGGTGTATCTGCGGGGCTGATCGGCTCAGGGAATCTCCTGAAAGAGAGATTCCCTGGATTCTCTTCAGATCGTTCCTCAGGGAGGTTTCGACCTTCATCATTTCTTCCTGTCGGTCTCCCTGGAGATGGAGGAGGAGGGCGTCGCCGGTTTTTCCGAAGGCCTGGGTCAGGAGATCGTCGCTCTGGACTTCGAATCCGATGGTCAATCCCGGGATATCGAGGCGTCGGATTCGCTCGGCAATGTCATCCGAGACGATCCGCGCGCGTCGCCGGCGGCGGCTTCGTCCGTTTCGGACGGTGACCCGGTCGGCCAAGTCGATGATGATCCGGGCTTCGTGATCGCCGAACGACCGGGTCTTGTCGCCCGAATCGGAACCGATCATGGTGGAGGTGTGTGAGATCTCGGGCATCAGGGACAAGAGGTGCTCAATCCGGCGGACCGTCGAATCCGTGGCTTCCAGGGTGGTTCCGGTCGCCATCGTGATCCGCAGACTCAATTGTGTCTGATCCAGGTCGGGCATGCTGTGTCGGGGGATGTAGAAGATGAAGAGCAAGATATTGAGGAGCGTCGCCAGAGCAGTGAGAATGATCCATTTTCTCCGATGGATCAAGGCCCGTGAGAGGCAGGCCTCGTGGAGTTGCGCGACGCGGGCGGCGACGCGGGTCATCCGCTCTCCCAGGGATCGGACACGGGAACCCGTCGCCGGGAACCGGGCGAATATCGTGATGAATCCTCGACGGAAGATCCCGTCGAGGAAACGGTCCCAGTCCGCGTGTTCCAGAAAGAGGGAGGAAAGGGCCGGGATCAGCGTGGCTCCGACGATCAGGGAGGCGGCTTGAGAGATGATGACTGTGAGGCAGACGGGGGTGAAGAGCCGTTGAGCGATTCCGGTGCTGACGAAGGGGAGTGGCGCGAAGGCGGCCATCGTGGTCAGGACCGAGAAGAGGACGGGCATGGACACTTCCTGTCCGCCGTCCAAAACGGCCCGTTCCAGCGTTTTATTCTGCTCGTAATGCCGGGTGATGTTCTCCATCAATACGACCGCGGAGTCCACCAGCATGCCGACGCCGAGAGCGAGTCCCCCCAGGGTCAGCAGATTGAGACTCAGCCCCTTTTGGTGGAGGACGATGAAGGTGAGGAGGAGGGAGACGGGGATGGTGGCCCCGACGATCAGGGCCCGGATATGGCTTCTCAGAAACAGAAGGAGGATCCCGTAGGCGAGGATCCCTCCGGCGATGACGCTCAGGAAGACGTCCGTCAGGGATCGTCGGATCTCTTCCGCTTGGTCGAAGACGATCCGGCAGCGGATCCGGGGGGTGACGGGACGGATGATTTCTTCGATCTGACGTCGGACGCGGGTTGAGATGTCGACGGGCTTTCCGTCCGCCCTTTTAAAGAAGAGGAGGGAGATGGTCTCCTGTCCGTCGGAGCGGGCGCGGCCCGAGAGCTCTCGGAAATCATCCCGCACGGTCCCCAGATGTTTGAGTCGGACCGGTTCGGCGGAAGAGGATTTGACGGAATCTCGCTCCCGGACGATCGGGATCTCCCCGAGGGTCTTGACGTTCTCGATGGCTCCGGTCACCGTCACCGGGAACTCGTGGCGGTCGTCCGTGAGGGTGCCGGCGGAGCGGGTCACGTTCCTTTTCTTCAACGCATCGGCCACGTCGAGAATGGTCAGATGTTTCGAGCAGAGTTTTTGCGAATCGAGGTCGACTTGGATCTCGCGCTCCATCCCGCCGGTGACGGACACGCTGGCCACTCCCGGTGTTTTTTCCAGAGCCGGCTGGAGCCTCAGGGAGACCCAATGATGGATATCGGGAAGGGGAATGCTTCCCGAAAGGTGCGCGATCATCACGGGGCGGTCCAACGGATTGATCCGCAGGACCAGCGGATGGTGTGATTCCGTCGGAAGACGGTCTTGGATCAGCCCCAATTTTTCCTGGACGTTCATCCGGGCCAGATCCATGTCCGTCTCCCATCCGAACTCGACGGTCACGACGGAAAGGGCGTCTTTGGAAACGGACGACAGTCGTTTCAGGTTCCGGACCGTTCCCAGGGTCTGTTCGAGGGGTTTCGTCACGAGGTTTTCGACCTGTTCCGGATTGGAGTTCGGGAATTCGGTGACCACCAGGATCTGGGGAAACCGGAGGTCTGGGATCAGTTCCTGGGGAAGGTTGAACCCGCTGAGGAGGCCCCAGACACACAGGGCGCCGTAGACGGCCAAGGTCCCCAAGGGCCTCCGGAAGGCCAGGCGGATGAGACTGTTCAAGGCTGTCCTAGCGGGTGTGGGTCGTCGTTGTCGGAGGTTGTTCCTTCGGATGGGTTCGTGGAAGATTCGGAATCCGGATCGTAGACGCTGACGACATGCACTTGCTCCGTGTCGCCCAGATCGGGATCGGGCTGTATGACGACCAGGGTTCCCGGTTCAATCCCCGTGATCTCGAACCGGTCGTCGTCCATGAAGAGGACCGAGAGCCACCGGGAATGGACCAGGTTTTTTTCGTCGATCGTGAAGAGCCTCAATTGTTTGCCCTGCACCTCGGCGGCGGCCTCCGGCGGGATCGTCAGGGCGGCCTTTTGTTCATAGCGATGGATCGTGCAGCGGGCGAACATGCCGGGGTTGAGTGATTCCTTGCTGTTCTTGGAAATCTGCACCTTGACGAGAAAAGTGCGCGTATCCCCTTTGAGATAGGGGGTGATGGTGGTGACCTTTCCGTTTTCCTTGTAATCGGGGACGGCATCCACCGTCACTTCCACGGTTTGGCCCGTCTTGAGGTATTGGATGTCGTCTTCGGAAAGTTCCATGTCGATGGAAACGCGGCTTTTGTCCATGAGCCGCCCGACGACCGTGGTCGCATCGATCTGTTCCCCGGCCTGATTCCATTTTTCGACCAGATATCCGCTGTGGGGAGCTTTCAGTATCGTTTTGTCCGCATCAAAGCGGGCTTGATTGTATCGGGTTTTGGCGCGTTCGTATTCGAGCCGGTCGATCGTGCGGTCTTTGAAATATTGAATGGCCGCTTTCTGGTATTCGATCTCGGCGTTGGAGAGGATGTTCTTGGCTTCTTGCGGGTCCAATCGGGCCAGGATCCGGCCCCCCTCGATGTATTCACCCACCTCCGCGTCGAACGATTGGATCCGGCCGCTCTGTCCGAATTGGAGGTTCGTCTCCGCCTTGGCTCGGATCGTTCCCGTGCGTTGGATCGTCCCGACGATGTGTTCCGTCCGGATCCGATAGGCCCTGACATTGCGTCCGGAAGAGGCGGAATCCGCCAATACATCGGCGTTCCGCCCCGCTTCACGAGCTTCTTTGAATTCACGCAGCCCGATCAGCGCCGCCAGGATCAGGCCCGCGAGGGAGACGAAGCCCCATCGCCGAAAGAGGGGGTTCTTGGGAAGGAAGGGGGAGATCATTTCAATGCACCGTCACGAAGTCGGGTATGCCGATGGCTTGGTTCAGGGCCGACACCGCGATCAGGTAGTCCGCCATGGTCTGCGCCCGGGCGGATTGGGCGGCGGCGACGCGGTTCCTGGCCGTCGAAAGGTCACCCAGATGGGCCCGGTTCCCTTGGAGGAGGGATTGAGTATCCTTGAATAATTGCAGGGATTCTTCCAGCCGGTCCCGGGCGGCGTCCCTTCGGGCCTGGGCCGTTCTCAGCCTCTTCATGGCGCTGCGGATATCCTCTTCCACTGATTGCTTTGAGCGTTCATAGCGTCCGGTCTCCGCATGGTAGTTTTTTCGCCCGTCCCGGAGCGAGACCATCGAATCGAAGGCATCCCCGAGCGTCAAGGCGATGCTCTGTGTCTCCGTTTCCGTCCGGGAAGAATCTCCGGGATGCGGGCTGGTCCGCTCCTTGTTCCCGTCGTATTTCAGGGATTGTCCGGCCAATCGCCAGGTCATGAACACGCCGGCGTTCCAATCCTCCTTGTAGTAGAAGGGATCGCTCTCGACGTAGGAAGACCCCGACCTTCCGTAGAATCCTCTCAAATCGATGTGGGGATACAGTTCACTCCGACGGATGCGGTATTCCTGTTCCGCTCCTTCGTAGAGGAGACGGGCCAGGCGTTGCTCCGGCCGATGGCGGATCCCCGCCTTCAGGCAATCGGCCTCGTTCCATTCGGCTTTCCCGTCGGGAATATCGGGAACCAGCCGAACTTGAAATGATCGGGGAAGCCCCAGAGTCTCCGCGAGGCGCAGGGAATTCTCTGATAATTGTTCCTCCAATTCGGAGAGGGAGGCCTCGCACTCCCGGTTCTGGGTCCGGGTGGTGAGGAACTCGATCCGGGCGTTCCGGTTGTCGCTCAATTCGTGCCGGGCCGCATTCTCCAGATCCGATTGAAGCGATGGGTGGATGTCCCGATAGGCCGCGATGGCATTCTTCAAGGCGACGATCCTCCAATAGGACTCCGCGACTGAATGGCGGATGTCGTTCTTCAGTTTTTCCACTTCCAGGCAGGCCGATTCCATCTCCAGCACGCTCCGCCGGTGCGTGGCCATCCGTCGGCCTCCCTGGAAGAGAGGCTGCGTCGCCTGGATGCCATAGGACCTCTGGACGAACATCGGCAATCCGGTGCCCGATTCCGCCTGACCCTTGGTTTCGTCGGCGCGCAGGGTGCAGGTGGCCCACAGAGCGGCCGTCGCCTGGCGTCGCCGGGCCATGGAGACGGAAATCTCCTCCTGGGCCAGGCTCAGCGTCGGATTGTGCTCCAAAGCCGTTTTGATGCAACGGTTCAAACCCCATATTTCGTTATCGTGAGTGTCGGCGTGGGCGGGAGTCAGACTGAGGAGAACGACAGCAGGGAACATCCAAGGGATCCGAACCGGTCTTTTGAGAGAAAATAGACAAGACATTCGGTTCATGATGTTACCATTCTTTCGGGTACAGAAATAGGCCCTTGTCAGATGGCTCTGACAAGGGCCTATCGGAACATCGACGTAAATTATTTCTTTACGACGTTTGTTGCCTGGAGGCCTTTAGGCCCTTTCGTGACTTCAAACTCTACAGTTTGACCTTCCTCGAGGGACTTATAGCCGTCGCCTTGTATGGCGGAATAATGGACGAACACGTCCTCACCTTCCTCGGGCTTAATGAAGCCATACCCTTTGGAGGCGTTAAACCACTTGACTACTCCTTGCATTGTGATTCACCTACCCGTGTAAGAAGATTTTTGAAGCGGGTTAGACGCGGAATGAACGTATGATGTGAAACAGACTCCAGGAAACGAGTTCCGATGGTTCATGCTTCTTCAACACAGCTCAACTTGCGACACCGACTACTTCAAGCTTACAGGCATTATTATGTCACATCTTCGGATGGAACGCAAGAACTATTTTATCCGGGCCCGGGATCACCCTTTCCATACTTCCGTGTTCACCAGGGAGGGGGGGCGCTTTCCTTGCAGTGCCGCCAGGATGTTTTCGGCGGCCAGGATGGCCATCTTCGTCCGTGTCTCGACCGTGGCGGAGGCGATGTGCGGCGCCAGAACCACGTTGGGCAACCGTTCCAATCCGGGTGTCAGAGACGGTTCCTTCTCGTAAACGTCGAGTCCCGCGCCGAAGATGCGGCCCGATTTGAGCGCTTCCACCAGGGCCTTTTCATTGATGACGGGTCCCCGGGAGGTGTTGATGAGGACCGCGGTGGGTTTCATCCGCTCGAATTGTTCTTTGTCGATGAGGTGCCGCGTCTCTCCCGTCATGTTCACGTGGAGTGAGACGACATCGCTCTCCTGAAGAAGTGTGTCCAGATTCACTTGCCGGGCGCCCAGCTCTTTTTCGAGGGATTCGTTCTTCATCTTGTCCCAATAGAGGACGCGCATGTTGAATCCTTTGGACATCATCGCCATGGCGGTGCCGATCCGTCCGGCCCCGACGATCCCCAGCGTCTTGTTGGAGATGTCCTGTCCCAGCAACAACAGGGGAGCCCAGCCCTTGAACTCGCCGTCGCGCATCATCTTGTCTCCCTCGACGATCCGACGCGAGACGGAAAAAAGGAGGCTCCACGCCATCTCGGCCGTGGTGTCGGTGAGAACCCCCGGTGTATTCGACACGAACACCCCTTGGGCCGTCGCCGCCGGAAGGTCGATGTTGTCGAACCCCACGGCATAATTGGCGATGATCTTCACGCCCCGGGCCGCCGCCAGGGCTTCGGAATCGATCTTGTCCACCAGTTGGGTCAAGACCGCGTCCCGTCCTTGGATCGCCTTCAAGAGTTCACGGCGGGTCAAGGGGCGGTCGTGTGGGTTCATGTCGACCTTGTCGCAGAACTTTTTCAGGAGGTCGAGTCCGTGGTCGGGGATGAGGCGTGTCACGTAGACGTTCTTACTCATGGGGTCACCCTTTCAAGGTCTTCTGTCCGAATAGTTTTACTACTTGGGAGGCGGTCCTGGCAAGGTGTTCGGCGGTGTTTTGCATGGAATCCCGAAGCGTCGTCGGTCCCGGGACGATGGGGAAAATGGAGGTGACTCCCCGGCGATACAGTTTTTCATGACCGGGACCCATCGATCCGCAGAGGATCACCAGGGGCACGCCGGTCTTTCGGGCGATCGCGCCGAGCCCGTCGGCGACTTTTCCGGAGGCGGACTGTCCGTCGGTGCGTCCCTCCCCGGTCAGGGTCAGGTCGGCGTTGCGCATGGATTTTTCCATCTGGAGGATATCCAGAACGAGCCCGATGCCTGATTCCAACCGCGCGCCGAGGAAGGCCATCGCCCCGGCCCCGAGTCCGCCGGCCGCTCCCGCTCCCGGAACCCGACTAAAATCTCGATGATAAAGGGAAGAGAGAAGGTTTGAATACTGTTTCAATCCGCGGTCCAGCCGTTCGATCATCGACGGGGTCGCGCCCTTCTGGGGACCATAGATCCGGGCGGCTCCTTTGGGTCCGTCGAGGGGGTTCGTCACGTCGCAGGCCACCCTCACCCTGATTTTGGAAAGTCGTCGGTCGATCCCCGAAATATCGATCCGCGCGATGGAGAGAAGTTCCCGACCTCCTCGCCCGAGCCGGCGGCCGTGTCGGTCGAAGAAGCGGACGCCCAACCCTTGGGCCATCCCCATGCCGCCGTCCACGGTGGCGCTTCCCCCGATTCCCAACACGATCTCCCGGCACCCGTGATCGAGCGCGGAACGGATCAACTGTCCCGTTCCTTCCGAGGAAGTGAGGAGAGGATTCCGTTTGTGGACGGGGACCAGATGGAGTCCGGAGGCGGCGGCCATCTCGATGACGGCTGTTCGGCCGCCTCGCACGACCCCCCATCTCGCCCTGACGGTCTTGCCGAGGGGGTCTCTGACGGGGGTCGTCAGGGTGCGGCCGTGGAGGGCTTTGACGAGGGTGTCGACAGTGCCCTCTCCACCGTCCGCCGCGGGCATCCGGATGGTTTTGACTCCGGGGCAGTTTCGCCGGATTCCCCGGTCCATGGCTTTCGCCGCTTCAGAAGCGGTGAGGCATTCTTTGAATTTATCGGGAGCCAGAAGGACGAGCATTCGGCTCAGGGGGTTTTATAGATCTTTTGCCAGTTGGATGACATGGTCCGTCGGAGATAGAGTTCGACTGGATCTCCGATTTTGATGTCTTTGACATCAGAGACGTCGATCAGGCAATGTCCCATCCCCACGCGGCCCACGAAGGGACATTTGATCCCGCGGATCTGGCCCCAGTAGGTCTGCCCGTGGCTGACTTGGATCCACCGGCTGGCGGGTTCCAGGGTCAATCCGTGCGCGTAACCGGCCGGCACGGTGGCGACGGTGATGCTTTTCGGAGAGACATATTCGCCGCCGTAACCCACCGAGGCCCCGGCTTCGATCTTTTCGATATGGACGACGCGCGCCACGACCCGCCACGGGTTTTTCAAATCCAGTTTTTTGGAGGTCGGATTGATCCCGTAGACCAGGTTGCCGACCCGGACACGGGAGAGGGCGAATTGCGGATAATCCATCAGGATGGAACTGTCAGCCACATGGATGTCGATGGTGTCCGGTAATGACAGATTCTTGATGGCCGATAAGAAATTCTGGATGACTTCCTCGGTTTTATCCCCGTTTTTTCCGGGCATATACCCCGGGTGGGCGAAAATTCCGGCCAGATCCAATTTCGGAAAATGTTTTATCTGTCCGATGAAATGGGGGAGATCCTTGAGAGGGAAACCCCATCGGTTGAGCCCTAAATTCACCTTCAGGTGGATGCGGACCTTTTGAGGTCCCGCGTGATGATTGAGGGATTTTAGAAGTTCGGCGCTGTCCGCCATGACGTCTAATCTGTTCTGAACGATCTCGTCGGCCTGTGACGGAAGGATGGCCCCCATGACGAGGAGGGGGGCTTTGATCCCGGCTTTCCGGAGATGAACGGCTTCGTCCAGATAGGCCACGGCCAGAGAATCGGCCCCGCTTTTGAGGGCGATCTCCGCCACCGGGGCGGCTCCATGCCCGTAGGCATCGGATTTGACGACGGCGGTGAAGGAGGTCGTGGGGGGGAGCAACTGCTTCACGAGACGGGTGTTGTGGGCGATCGCCCCGAGGTCCACCTCCACCCAGCGCAGGAGGGTCGATTGATTCGGGACGTTATTGGTCTTTGTCATAGTCAGTCTATTTCATCACTTCTGGAGGTATCGTGCAAATGAGGAGCATTATGACAGAGACCCCCGTGTCTCTCCGCGGCGGCATGGTGGAAATATTATTTCAATTTCTGTAAAACCCATTTGCGGATATTCCTGAACGCGGGCCAGGCGTGGACCCAGGCGCGGTAGAACCAGGGGGAGAAGACCAAGTCGTATTCCCCGATGAATCGTGTCAGCTCGGCATTGAATCCTTTTTTGAACCGGTAGAGGCCGTAGAGCGGTTTCTCCGGCGATGGATCGTTCGGCACGGCGCGAAAGTCGTAGAGACGGCATCCCTTCTCTTTGGCCCAACGGATCATGGTCCATTGCATGAGGTGGTTCGGCATGAGTTCCCGCTGCTCGTTCGAGGAAGCCCCGTAAGCATACCAGCAAACAGGACCGAAACGGAAGGCCAGCGCGCCGGCGATGGCCTTGCCCTCATGGCGGGCCAGGAAGAACTGGGCCTGCTCCCGGGCCCCCAGCTTCTCAAAGATATCCAAAAAGTATTTTAACGGCCTGGCGATGAATTCGTCCCGCTGGGCGGTGATCGCCAATATCTTATGGAACTCGGCCACTCCCGCCGGCTCGACGACCTGTTCGATCACGACCCCCTTCTTTTCGCCGAGGCGTATGTTGTAACGGGCTTTTTGGTCCATGTTTTTGAGGAGGGTCTCCTCGTCGGCCTCGATCGGAAGGCGCATGACGGATTGGGGCTGGATTCCGGAGAAATTTCCGCCGCTGGCGGTGAACAGGAACCCGGCCTTGAGGAGGGACGGGGAGAGCCAGTCGTCGGAATCGACGACGTCCGGATCCATCTTCAAGAAGATGGATCGACGGGATTCCGCGAAAGTTCTGATCTGTAAAAAGAGTTCGTGGAGTCTGTCGAGGGGCGTATCGGGGGATAACACGGGGCCCCGGGGGGCATAAAAGAACGACCGTCCGATACGGGGGATCTGATGTTCCAAGAGGGAGACGCCACAGACCCATCGGCCCCCTTCGTCGAGGGCCAAGCGATGGGGGGTCCATCCGGACCGGGCTTTCAACTCTCCCCAGGCCCAGGATTGGAAGATATGGGGTTTACGGGACTGAAGGACGAAGGCGTCCCACGCCGGAGGATTATCGACGGAAATGAGCGGAGACATGGTCAGGAATTGTTCACCCCGCCGAGGGCCTCCCCGGATGGAGAGGCGGCATCACAAAAGAGACAGGACAGATCAGTCTTTTTTTCCGGCGTCGCCGGTTTGGACCCAGACGCCGGGGCCCATGGTGCAGGCCAAAGATACGCTCTTGATGTATTGTCCCTTGGAGGAGGCCGGTTTAGCGGCCAAGACGGCGTCCAGGATCGCTTGCGCGTTCTGGGCGAGTTTGTCCTCGGCGAAGGAGGCCTTCCCGAGGATGGAATGGATGATCCCGTAGGCGTCGGCCTTGAATTCCACGCGGCCCGCCTTGAGTTCCTTGACGGTGCGTTCGACGTCGAACGTGACCGTGCCCGATTTCGGGTTCGGCATCAACCCGCGGGGTCCCAGGATCTTGGCGACCTTGGTGAGGTCTTTCATGGTGTCCGGGGTGGCGACCATGATATCGAAATCCAGCCAGCCCTTTTGGATCTGTTCGATGAGGTCGGCGTCGCCGATGAAATCCGCGCCGGCCGCCTGGGCTTCCTTCACTTTTTCGCCCTTGGCAATGACGGCCACCTTTTTGGATTGGCCGGTGCCGTGCGGCAGCACGACGGTTCCGCGGACGGTCTGCTCTGATTTCTTCGCGTCGATGCCCAGATGAACGTGGATCTCGACGGTCTCGTCGAACTTGGCTTTGGCGGTCTTTTTGACCAGAGCCGTGGCCTCGGCGAGCGGATAGCGTTTGGACTTATCGTACGATTCTGCGAGAGCTTTCATTCGTTTAGCCATTTTATTTTCCACCTTCTGCCACTTCGATCCCCATGCTGCGGGCTGTGCCTTTGACCATCTCCACGGCGGCGTTCAGGTCGTGGGCGTTCAGGTCGGGCATCTTTTGTTTGGCCACATCTTCGGCCTGCTGGCGTGTGATCTTGGCGACCTTGTTCTTGTTGGGTTCAGAGCTGGCCTTGGCCAGTCCGGCTGTCTTTTTGAGGAGCGCGGAGACCGGCGGCATCTTTGTGATGAACGTGAATGACCGGTCTTCGAAGACCGTGATGACGACGGGGATGGTCATCCCCGGTTCCATGGTCTTGGAACGCTCGTTGAATTGCTTGCAGAAGTCCATGATGTTGACCCCGTGTTGTCCGAGCGCCGGACCGACGGGGGGGGCCGGGTTGGCGGCTCCCGCGGGGATCTGCAGTTTGATCTGGGTTTTTATTTTTTTAGCCATAGTTCCTCTCCGAAAAACGATTTATTTACAGCTTCTCGACTTGAAGGTAATCCAGCTTCAACGGGGTCGCCCGGCCGAAAATGGAAACCATCACTTTCAGCTTGGCCTGATCCTCGTGGACTTCTTCGACGGTCCCGATGAAATGTTTGAACGGACCGTCGTTGATGCGGACGTTCTCGCCCTTCTCGAAGACGACGGCCGGCCGCGGTTTTGAATCCGCCGGGGCTGTCGCCAGGGCCAAGAGGTGTTGCACATCCGAGTCCGGGAGGGGGGTGGGTTGGACTCCGCCCAGGAACCCCGTCACGCCGGGCGTGTTCCGGATGATCCAATAGGTCTCATTGTCCAGGTCCATGTCCACCAGGACGTATCCCGGGAAGAATTTGCGCTTCCGGACCTGTTTCTTATTGCGTCGAAGTTCGACGACGTCTTCCGTCGGGATGAGAATCTGGAAAACGCGGCTGGAGAGGCTCTGCAACGCCACCTGTTTCTCCAGGGTTTTCTTGACCTTATCCTCGTGACCTGTATACGTGTGAATGATGTACCATCCGCGTTTCATGTTGTTCCTCTCTATTATATCAGCAGTCTGAACAGATGCATAATGATGTAATCCACCGCGCCGACGTAGATGGCCATGACGATCACCAGGAGGATCACCAGCCAAGTGCTGGCCAGCATCTCCGTCTTGGAGAGCCAGGTGACGCGTTTCAGCTCATCGTAGGCTTCCTTGAAAAACTTGATCAGTTCGCTCATTGTTCTCCCTCGTCATTCATCGGGAAATCTGGCAGGAGTGGAAGGACTCGAACCTTCAGTCCCGGTTTTGGAGACCGGTGGTTTACCAGTTAACCGACACTCCCAAGAACGTCCCGCTGGGATCTACTTCGTTTCCTTGTGGGGGGTATGCTTCCCGCAAGTCGGACAATGTTTCTTCAATTCGATTTTCTTCTCCTTGCGTCTCCCGCGCACGTAGTGATAGTTGCGGTTGTCGCAGACCGTGCAAGCCAACTGATAGACGATGCGTTCTTTGGCGGCCATGGCTGTCTATTGAATGATCTCGATGACGACGCCGGCGCCCACGGTGTGGCCGCCTTCCCGGATCGCGAAGCGCACGCCCTTCTCCAACGCCACCGGCGTGAGCAGCTCCACTTCCATCTCCGTGTTGTCTCCCGGCATCACCATCTCCACCCCGGGCTTCAACTTCACGTTCCCCGTCACATCCGTCGTCCTCACATAGAACTGCGGCCGGTAGCCGTTGAAAAACGGCGTGTGCCGCCCGCCCTCTTCCTTCGTCAGAATGTAAACCTGTCCCTTGAACTTCTTGTGCGGCTGGATCGTCCCCGGCGCGCAGATCACCTGCCCTCTTTCGATCTGGTCCTTCTCGATGCCTCTCAGCAGGATCCCGATGTTGTCTCCCGCCTGCGCCTCGTCCATCACCTTCCGGAACATCTCGATCCCGGTCACCACCGACTTCTTCGTCTCCTGGATCCCCACCAATTCCACGTTGTCCCCGACTTTCACCTTGCCTCGTTCCACCCGCCCCGTCGCCACCGTCCCTCGGCCCGTGATGGAGAACACGTCTTCCACGGACATCAGGAACGGTTTGTCCATCTCCCTCTTCGGCTCCGGGATCGCCGTGTCCAACGCTTCCAATAGCTTGATGATCGATTTCTCACCGATCTCGCTCTGGTCCCCTTCCATCGCCTTCAGCGCGCTTCCTCGGATCACCGGCGTCTTGTCCCCGGGAAATTCATATTTCTTCAGAAGGTCCCGGACCTCGATCTCCACCAGGTCCAATAACTCCGGGTCGTCCACCGTGTCCACCTTGTTCAAAAACACCACCAGGTTCGGCACGTTCACCTGACGCGCCAGCAACACGTGTTCCCGCGTCTGCGGCATCGGTCCGTCCGAGGCGCTCACCACCAGGATCGCGCCGTCCATCTGCGCCGCTCCCGTGATCATGTTCTTGATGTAGTCCGCGTGTCCGGGGCAGTCGATGTGCGCGTAGTGCCTCTTCTCGCTCTCGTATTCCACGTGGCTCACCGCCACCGTCAGAATCTTCGTCGCGTCACGCACCACTCCGCCCTTGGCGATGTCCGCATACGCCATCTCCTTCGCCTTCCCCGTCTTGCTCAAAACCTTCGTCAGCGACGCCGTCAGCGTCGTCTTCCCGTGGTCCACATGTCCGATCGTCCCCACGTTCACGTGCGGTTTCGTCCTCTCAAACTTTGGTTTGGACATAGCTCCTCTTCCTCCTCAATGTATTAATGACGACTATCTTTTGCGCCCGGCTAATATCCCAGGCAAAAAATCTTACCGGCTCGCAGACGCCGCGCCCGACTTGGCGACGATCTCCTCGGAGATGGCTCTCGGAATCTCTTCGTAATGGCTCGGCTCCATTGTATATGAAGCGCGTCCCTGAGATAGGGAACGGAGCGTGGTCGCGTAACCGAACATTTCGGCCAGCGGGACGAATCCGTGGATCGCGCGCAGATTCCCCGAGCGCATGTCCACCTGCTCGATCCGGCCGCGCCTCTTGCTCAGGTCTCCCATCACGTCGCCGAGATAATCTTCCGGCGTCATGACATCGATCTTCATAATGGGTTCAAGCAGGACGGGATTGGCCCGTCGACAGCCATCCTTTAGAGACAATGACGCCGCGATCTTAAAAGCCATTTCAGAGGAGTCCACGTCATGGAAACTCCCATCAAACAACGAGGCCCGAAAATCCACCATCGGATACCCGGCCAATACCCCGGATTCCATGGACTCGCGGATCCCTTTTTCCACCGCCGGGATGAATTCTTTCGGGATGCGCCCCCCGCGAATCTTATCCATGAATTCAAATCCTTCACCGGGTTTACGAGGTTCCAGTTCCAGCCACACATGCCCGTATTGACCGTGTCCGCCCGTCTGACGGATATACTTCCCTTCCGCCTCCACCTTTTTGCGGATTGTTTCCCGATATGCCACCTGAGGCTTTCCGACGTTGGCCTGCACGTTGAATTCACGTTTCATCCGGTCGACGATAATATCCAGATGCAGTTCTCCCATGCCGGAAATAATGGTCTGCGAAGTCTCTTCATCCGTGCGGACACGGAACGTGGGGTCTTCTTCCGCTAGGCGCCCCAATGCAACACCCATCTTTTCCTCGTCTGCCTTGGATTTCGGTTCAATGGCGACCGAAATGACGGGTTCCGGGAACTTCATGCTTTCCAATATGATCAAATTTTCCTCGTCACACAGGGTAGTCCCCGTCGTCACCTGTTTCAACCCCACCCCGGCGGCGATATCCCCCGCGTATAATTCTTCAACCTCCTCACGCTTATTCGCGTGCATGCGGAGAATCCGACCCAACCGTTCGCGACTGTCTTTGTTCGAATTGTAGATGTAAACACCCGCCTTCAGTGTTCCAGAATAAATCCTAAAAAACGTCAGCTTACCGACATGCGGATCCGACTGGATCTTGAAAGCCAATGCGCAGAACGGCGCACTGTCATTGGCCTCACGGACGACCTCTTTACCGGAATGGTCATGCCCGATGATCGGTGGCTTTTCAACCGGGCTGGGAAGATAATCGCACACTGCATCCAAGAGGAGTTGAACGCCTTTATTCTTGAACGACGTGCCGCACATGATAGGGAAGAATTTTCCGCTGATGACGGCCTTTCTCATCACCTTCCGTATTTCAGCTTCCGTGACTTCATGTCCTTCCAGATACTTATTGGCCATCTCATCGTCAAAATCGGACAACTGTTCGATCAACTGACTTCGTGCATGATCCACCTTCTCTTTCAGATCCGCGGGAATCTCCTTCTCCTCGAAATTCGCTCCGAGTTCCTCACCACTCCATACGTAGGCCTTCATCTTAACCACGTCCACCATTCCCACAAAGGACGATTCCATTCCGATCGGCACGTGGATCGGATAGGCTTTGGCCCCGAGCCTCTTATGGAGTGAGTCCACACACATATTGAAATCCGCCCCGATCTTATCCATCTTATTGGCAAAAACGATCCGAGGGACTTTGTACTGATCCGCCAGGCGCCAATTCGTTTCCGATTGAGGCTCTACTCCCTGGGATCCATCCAGCACCACGACAGCGCCATCCAACACCCGGAGGCTTCGATTCACTTCGGCAGTAAAATCGATATGCCCCGGGGTATCAATAATATTGATCTGACAATCTCTCCAGACACAATACGTGGCGGCCGAGGTGATGGTGATCCCGCGTTCACGTTCCTGCTCCATCCAGTCCATGGTGGTGTTCCCATCATGGACTTCGCCGATCTTATGGATGCGACCCGTATAGAAAAGGATCCTCTCGGTGGTCGTCGTTTTGCCCGCATCGATGTGGGCGACGATCCCGATATTTCTCACTTTTTCCAATGGGTATTTACGCGGCATGATAATGGCTCTCTCTATCTGGGGTGTCTCGAATTACCACCGATAATGGGCGAACGCCTTGTTGGCTTCAGCCATCTTATGGGTGTCTTCCCGTTTCTTGATCGACTCGCCTTCCTTCTTGCTGGCCGCCATGAGCTCATCCGACAAGCGCTCATGCATCGGACGCCCCCTCTTGGCGCGAGAGGCTCCTAAAATCCATTTCATCGCCAAGGCCTCGCCGCGTTCCGGCCGGACTTCCGACGGGACTTGGTAGGTGGCCCCACCGACGCGACGGGGGCGAACCTCCAGAAGAGGCCGTGTATTCTCGATGGCTCGGGTAAAAACAGCGAGGGGTTCTTCTTTCATCTTTTCCTGAATCCGATCGAGAGCACTATAAAAAATATCCTCTCCAATGGTCTTTTTTCCCCTGAAATTCAGTTTCCCGATGAAACGCGCCACCAACAGCGAGTTATATTTATAATCCGGTTTCTCAACTTTGCGCCGCTCACGCGGTTTAAGTGCTTTTCGAGGCACAGCGATTCTCCTTTATTTCTCTGCGGCCTTGGGCCGTTTTGCACCGTATTTGGAGCGCCCCTGTCTTCGATCTGCCACACCTGTGGCGTCCAAGGGCCCCCTGACGATATGATATCGAACTCCCGGCAAATCCTTCACACGCCCGCCGCGCACCATCACGATCGAGTGTTCCTGCAAGGCATGACCAACGCCGGGGATATAGGCGGTGATTTCCATCCCGGATGATAATTTAACACGGGCCACTTTGCGTAGCGCAGAATTGGGTTTCTTCGGCGTCACCGTATAAACGCGAGTACAGACTCCACGCCGCTGCGGGCACGAACCCAAGGCCGGTGCTTTCGTCTTTTTCTGGTGCGTTGTCCGCCCCATCGAAACCAACTGATTAATCGTGGGCATTAGGATGCCTGCCTTTTCTGAATGTAATCCGGCCGAGAGTAAAGACCCGTTCCAGCCGGAATCAAGTGTCCAATAATAACATTTTCTTTGAGGCCGCGCAGATAATCTATTTGTCCGCTGGTGGACGCATCCGTCAATACGCGAGTCGTCTCTTGGAACGAGGCCGCCGAGATGAACGATTCCGAGGAGAGTGAGGCCTTGGTGATACCCAGAAGGATCGGCTGCGCTTCCGCCGGAGACCCCTTTGATTCCGCCACCGCCTTGTTTTCCAACGCGAACCGAGAACGACTCACAATCTCGCCGACCAGGAAATCCGTGTCGCCGGATTTTGCAATCATGACGTTCGACAACATCTGTCGCACGATGATCTCGATGTGTTTATCGTTAATACCCACACCCTGCAACCGGTAGACCTCTTGGATCTCATTGACCAGAAACTCCTGAACCTCTTTGGCCCCTTTGACTTTCAGGATATCGTGCGGATTGACAGCCCCGTCAGTCAGCGGTTCTCCAACGCCCACCCGATCCCCTTCGTAAACCACGAGGTGTTTTCCCTGCGGGATGGTGTAATCGCGGGCCATCCCCGTCTCCTCGTTGGTGACGGTGATTTTCAAGGTCCCGCGCTGGGTCATCCCCAATTTAACGATCCCGTCGATTTCAGAGATGACCGCCGCGTTCCGGGGCTTACGCGCTTCGAAAAGTTCGGCCACCCGCGGAAGACCACCCGTGATGTCCTTTGTCTTCGACACTTCCTGTGGAATCTTCGCCAGAACGTCTCCCGGCATGACCTTATCCCCGTCCTGAACAACAATGTTCGTGTCGACAGGCAACGTGTAGCTGAACTCCTTTTTCCCCGTGATCAAGACCTGAGGATGGAGTTTTTCGGCGCGGTGCTCGATGATGACCCGTTCGATCAGACCCGTGATCCGGTTCTTCTCTTCGTGCATGGTGGTTCCTTCCACCACGTCCAGTAACTTTGCCGTCCCTTCGTATTCGGAGACGATCGGCAGCGAATAGGGGTCCCATTCCGCCAGAATGCTGTTGGCCTCCACGCGGGCCCCTTCGGCCACCTTCAGGCGGGCGCCGTAGGGAATCTCATGGTGTTCACGCTCTTTTCCACCTGTTTCGCGAATAGAGATGACGCCATTGCGCGTCACGCACAACAACTGGTCATTCCGATTCCGGATGGTGCGGATGTTCAAGAACTTGGCTGTGCCACCGTTCTTCACGACCGCTTGAGACTGTTTGATGACGCGGCTGGCCGTTCCACCGATGTGAAACGTCCGCAGGGTGAGCTGTGTTCCCGGTTCGCCGATCGATTGGGCTGCGATCACTCCCACCGACTCGCCGATCTCCACCTGCCGACCGGTCGCAAGGTTCTTTCCATAACATTTCGCGCAGACCCCATGAGGCGCCTCGCAGGTCAAAACAGACCGGATCCTGATCCGATCGATCCCCGACGCGGCGATTTCCTTCGACTTGGCTGCGGAGATCAACTCACCGGACTTCAATATCATCTCATCGGTCATCGGATTCACCACATTATCCAACGCAATCCGGCCGATCAACCGCTCTTCCATGGACTCAATAATGTCTTCCCCGCTCTGGATGGTGCCGATGCGGATCCCATTGATGGTGCCACAATCCTCCATCACCACGACCACGTCATGCGCCACATCCACCAATCGGCGTGTCAGATATCCGGCGTCGGCTGTTTTCAACGCGGTATCGGCCAGACCTTTCCGTCCTCCGTGAGTGGAGATAAAGTATTCCAACACGGTCAACCCCTCTCGGAAATTGGCGATGATGGGACTCTCGATGATTTCACCGACAGCACCGGTAATCTTTTTCTGCGGTTTCTGCATCAATCCGCGCATTCCGGCCAGCTGGCGGATCTGTTGACGACTACCCCGAGCGCCGGAGTCCGCCATCATGAAGATGGAATTAAACTTCGCCGCGCCTTTCTTATAGGGGGCCTCGGCCGTTTTCTTCATCTCGTCGAACATGACGTCGGATATCTTGTCAGTCACGTGGGTCCAGAGATCGATGATCTTGTTGTAGCGTTCCGATTCGGTGATCACGCCCATCTTGGCCTGTTTCTCGATGTTTTTGATTTCGACGCGGGCCTTCTGAACCAGTTCCGTTTTCACGGCGGGAATATGCATGTCCGCCACCGAAATGGAAAGCCCCGCCCGGGTCGCATAACGGAACCCCAGCTGTTTAACACCGTCCAAAAATTGAACCGTTCGATAAGTCCCAAGCTCCCGATAACACCGATCCACCAAGCTGGCCAGCTCTTTCTTGGTGACAACGGTATTCACATGCCCCAACTCTTTAGGAACAACACCGTTGAAGATCACACGCCCCACCGTCGTGAAAGCCTTCCATTTGGTGATATCATGGATCTCATCGCCCTTCCAACCCTCTTCAAGCAGTTTGGTTATCCCCCGCACCTTGATTCGCGCGTGAAGATCCACCTGCTCGTTCTGATAGGCGGAGATGACATCTTCGGTATTTGAAAAGATTTTCCCCTCTCCCGGAACGCCCTTCTTGATGTGCGTGAGATACGCGCACCCCAGGACCATATCCTGGGAGGGAACCGCCAGGGGGCGGCCCGAGGCCGGCGACAAGATGTTGTTTGTCGCCAACATCAACAAGCGCGCCTCCAACTGAGATTCCTGTGACAAGGGGACATGGACGGCCATCTGGTCCCCGTCGAAATCGGCGTTGAACGCCGCGCAGGTCAGCGGATGGAGCTGAATCGATTTTCCCTCGATGAGCACCGGCTCGAACGCCTGAATACCCAGACGGTGAAGTGTCGGTGCGCGGTTCAACATGATGGGGTGGTTCTTCGTGACCCGCTCCAAAATATCCCACACTTCGGGTTTCACGCGCTCCAGCATCCTCTTGGCTGCCTTCAAGGTCACATTTTCCATCTTCATCAATTCATGAATAATGAACGGCTTGAACAGTTCCAAAGCCATTTCTTTCGGAAGACCGCACTGGTTCAGTTTCAAGTTCGGACCCACGACGATGACACTCCGGCCTGAATAGTCGACCCGTTTTCCCAAAAGGTTCTGGCGGAAGCGCCCTTGTTTCCCCTTGAGAATGTCCGACAAAGATTTCAGCGGGCGGTTCCCGGCGCCGACAACCGTCTTTCCACGAGCTCCGTTCTCAAACAGGGCATCCACGGCCTCCTGCAACAGCCGCTTTTCATTATGGACCATGACTTCCGGCGCGCGCAGAGACTCAATGTGTTTCAGACGATTATTGCGATTGATGATCCGGCGATACAGATCGTTCAGATCCGACGTGGCGAACCGGCCCCCTTCCAAGGGGACCAACGGACGCAGATCGGGAGGAATCACCGGCAATACGGTCAAAATCATGTTTTCGGGGCGCGTATGGCTCCGGACGAACCCATCCAGAATTCGCAACCGCTTGATCAGCCGACTTCTTTCGGCTTCAGAATCCGATGCCTTGATCCGAGCGCGAACATCATCCGCTTCTTTCTTCATATCCAAAGAATCCAACAAACTGCGAATAGCCTCGGCGCCGATGCTCACCTTCACCTTCGCGCCGTGTTTATCACGGACTTCCTGGCATTCTTCTTCCGTCAGCAATTGCTGTTTCTTATAAATAATCTTGCCGTCGGCATCCCTGTATTCTTCAAGAACGATGTAGCGTGCGTAATAAACGACCTTTTCCAAATCCGACAGGCGGATGTTCAAAAGCGTTCCGATCCGAGAAGGGGTCTTGCGAAGATACCATATATGAGCCACGGGAACCGCCAAATCAATATGCCCCATGCGTTCGCGACGGACTTTAGATTCCGTCACATCCACGCCGCACCGATCACAGATGACGCCCTTATATTTGATGTACTTGTATTTACCACATGTACATTCCCAATCTTTGACGGGGCCGAAAATCCGCTCACAAAAGAGACCGTCACGCTCGGGCTTGAACGTCCGATAATTGATAGTCTCGGCCTTACGGACTTCCCCGTGGGACCACAACCGGATCTGTTCCGGGCTGGCCACCGTGAGGCGCATGGAGTCGAAATCACTGAAGTTCAAGCCTGCCGGGCCCCGTTTCTTCCCGACTGCCCTTTTTTCTTTTTCCGTGAACAGTGTCGTCGTCATTCGATTCATTCGCTCCCTGGAGGAATTCCCGTCGAAAATCTCAACCCTTATTTATGACCGCTTCTTTTTCAGCGGACTTCTTACTCGCGGCGCGGCCGCCCACTTCATCGGCCTTCAAAAGCTCCACATTCAGCCCGAGCGACTGTAACTCCCGGACCAACACGCGGAAAGATTCGGGCACGCCCGGCTCGGACATCACCTCTCCACGGATAATGGCCTCATACATCTTCGTCCGGCCAGCCACGTCGTCGGACTTCACGGTCAAAAATTCCTGAAGGATATGGGAAGCGCCATATCCCTCGATCGCCCACACTTCCATCTCGCCGAAACGCTGGCCGCCGAATTGAGCCTTACCCCCCAACGGTTGCCGCGTGATCAACGAATACGGTCCGGTAGACCGGGCATGGATCTTGTCTTCCACCAAATGAGCCAGCTTGATGATATACATATATCCGATCGTGACCTTCTCCGCGAAGGGCTCACCAGTGCGTCCATCGAACAGCTGTATCCGACAATCATCATCGGGCAAATATTTATCGGGATATCCTTTTTTCTTCAGTTCCGCCTTGGCTTCCTGGACCTTCCCTCGGATCTGTTCCTCGTGGGCCCCATCGAATACCGGTGTCACCATCTGTTTCCCCAACATGTGGGCCGCCCAGCCCAACGTGGTCTCCAACAATTGACCTACGTTCATCCGGGAAGGAACCCCCAGGGGAGATAACACAACATCGATCGGTGTGCCGTCCGGCATGTACGGCATATCTTGCGGGGGGAGAATCTTGGCCACCACGCCTTTGTTCCCGTGGCGCCCCGCCATCTTGTCTCCCACTTGGATCTTCCTCTTGCTGGCGATATAGACCTTCACCACCCGGTTCACGGTCACCGGCAGCTCATCACCCAGTTTTAAATTCTCTTTTTTCCGAGCGATCTGTTTCCGGATCTCTCCCTCTCGTTGCTCCGCCAATGCCTTGTATTGATCCTTCATCTGATCGGCTTCGCGTTTGCCGATCTTGGATGATTTCAACAATTCATCCACGGACGCATACCGGGCTTTCCTCTCCGCGCGGACTTCCTCCAATAGAACTTCCATCTCCTG
Source organism: Elusimicrobiota bacterium (assembly GCA_022709755.1). Classification (GTDB taxonomy): domain Bacteria; phylum Elusimicrobiota; class Elusimicrobia; order FEN-1173; family JAKLIF01; genus JAKLIF01. Next base: position 58,285 of record JAKLIF010000002.1, read on the forward strand.
GTCCACTTCGCGCATGAGGCGATTCTCCTCTTTACGCGGCTGTTTTTCTTTCCTGACATACATCTGCGTAGCCAGAATCTGACCGCTGATCCCCGTCGGAACCCGGAGAGACGCGTCCATCACGTCTTCGGCTTTCTTTCCGAAGATCACCTTCAGCAGGCGTTCTTCGGGAGTGACCTGTTGTTCCCCCTTGGGCGCCACTTTTCCGACCAAGATGTCTCCAGGGACCACTTCCGCCCCGACCCGCACGATCCCGTTCTCATCCAAATTCACCAATGCGTCGGCTCCCACGTTCGGGATATCCCGCGTGATTTCCTCGGCCCCCATCTTCGTGTCCCGCGCCTCCACCTGGAATTCAGTCACATGGATCGACGTGAAGATATCATCACGCACCAACCGCTCGGACAGGAGAATGGCGTCTTCGAAGTTGTATCCCTCCCACGGCATGAACGCCACTAAAAGGTTGCGCCCCAAAGCGAGCTCGCCTTCCTGCGTGCAAGGACCATCGGCAAGAACTTCGCCCTTCCTGATGGACTGTCCACGTCTCACCAAGGGGACCTGGTTGATACAAGTGTCCTGGTTGGACCTCCTGTATTTGATAAGCGGATATACGTCCACCCCGGCTTTACCTTCTTCGCTCCACACAGCGATCTTATCGCCTGAAACGGACAACACCGTCCCCGCCCTGTTCGATACCTGGACCGCGCGAGAATCCCGCGCCACGCGGGACTCGATCCCCGTTGCGACGATCGGCTTCTCCGTGATCAAAAGAGGAACAGCCTGGCGTTGCATGTTGGATCCCATGAGGGCCCGGTTCGCATCATCATGCTCCAAAAACGGGATCAGCGCCGCGGAAACAGACACGACCTGGAGAGGGGAGATATCCATGTAGTTGATATCTTCCGGTGACTTCAAGGGGAAATCCCCCTTAAACCGGCACGCAATCAGGTCCGCCGCGAACTTCCCGTTCTTATCGACGGGAGCATTCGCCTGGGCCACCACGAATTCGTCTTCCCGGTCCGCTGTCAGAAAATCAATCTCTGCCGTGACTCGCCCTTTTTCCACGCGCCGATACGGAGACTCGATCAAACCATACTGATTGACGCGAGCATAACACGCCAGAGACGTGATCAATCCGATGTTCGGACCTTCCGGCGTCTCAATGGGACAAAGACGCCCATAGTGGGTGTGATGAACGTCGCGGACTTCAAACCCGGCACGCTTCCGGTTCAATCCGCCGGGACCCAAAGCAGACAAACGCCTTTTATGCGTCATCTCGGCCAAGGGATTCGTCTGATCCATGAACTGCGACAACTGGCTGGATCCGAAGAATCGCCGGACAGCCGCCACGACGGGCGACGCGTTCACGATGGTTCTCGGGGTCAAGGTCACGTTTTCCTGCAAATTCATTTTATCCCGCACGAAGCGGACCATCTGCGCCAAACTGGCCCTGATTTGGTTCTCTAAAAGCTCTCCGACGGAGCGAATGCGGCGATTTCCCAAATGGTCGATATCATCCACTTCCACCTTGTATTTCTTCTTGTCGTGTTCAAAATAGGTCAACCCGTTATTCAACATGATCAGATATTGGAGCGTGGCGACGATATCCTCCCGGGTCAAGGTGCGGCGGCGATCGGACGGGATTTCCACCTTGGCGTCCTCTTTCTTGGCCAACATCTCGAACAACGGCATCAACTTCCGGTTCAGTTTGAACCGCCCCACCTTGCTTAAATCATATTTCCGGATGGATTTAAACAAGAGGTTATCCAAATAACTCTCCGCCTGTTCGGGGACGATAAATTCCTGGGCGCGAACCACTCGGTAAATGGCATGAATGGCTTCTTTGCGGGTCCGGATGGTATCTTTCAGGAGAGTATTGCGGATGGCGACATCATTCAACTGGGGGTCCGTCTTGATGAGCGAGATCGTTTTAATCTTTTTATCCTGCAGCCTCAGGAACACTTCCGGCGTGATCTCCCGATTGGCATCCAACAGAACCTCACCGGAGGTGTCGTCCAATACATCCTTGGCGGCGATGCGACCGACCAGTTCCTCGCGCCGGGCGTCAGAGAGATGGACATTCTCGGTCTCATAAAAAAGGCTCAAGATATCGGCATCGGTCTCATAACCCAACGCACGCAGAAGGACGGTCGCCGGCAACTTCCTCTTCTTGTCGACGCGGACAAAAATGGCGTTATTGATATCGAATTCGAACTCCACCCAAGCCCCGCGATAAGGGATCATCCGGGCGAAGTAAAGTTGTTTCCCGTAGGACGAGATCTTCTTCTCTTCGTCCTCCTCGAAGAGGATTCCGGGGGACCGATGCAACTGACTGACCACTACCCGCTCCGCTCCGTTGATGATAAACGTCGCGCTGGCCGTCATCAAAGGCAGGTCGCAGATGTAGACTTCCTGCTCGGTCAGAACCTTCGGCTTTCCGCCGGGCTGCTTTTGGATCAACCTGAGCCAAGCGCGCAATTGAGATGAGTATGTCCCGTCCTTAACAAGCGCCTCTTCCGGAGTGTATTTCGGTTCACCAAGAGCATAATGCATGAATTCCAACTGGAGGGTTTCATCCGCATTAGTGATCGGAAACACATCAAGAAAAGCCGCCTGAACTCCCTGGAACTTCCGGTCGGCCGGATCAACATCCTTCTGCAGGAATTCCTCATAGGACCTCAACTGCATGTCCAACAAGGGCGGAAAATCAACGACAGGATCAATCCGTGCAAAAGAAATCTTTTTCATCTCGACTCCTTGGGTTCTGGAAATAGTACAGGACGTTCCAAAGTCTGGTCAGATCGGAAAGAACGCGAAATTGATTACTTAATTTCGACAGCCGCTCCGGACTCCACCAACTTCTTCTTCATCTCTTCGGCCTGCGCTTTCGGTAAACCTTCCTTCACGGGCTTGGGAGCGCCTTCCACGAGATCCTTGGCTTCCTTCAACCCCAGACCGGTCAGTTCACGAACCACCTTGATGACTTGGATTTTCTTGTCGCCCGCGCTGACCAGGACGACTGAAAAATCGGTCTTCTCTTCGGCCGGACCCGCCGCTGCCGCACCCGGAGCCGCCATCGCCACGGCGCCCATCGCCATCGCAGGGGCCGCGCTGATGCCGTATTTATCCTCGATGCCCTTGACCAGCTTGTTCACATCCAGAACAGTCCATGTGTCGATGGACTCCATCACATCATCTACCGTGCATTTAGCCATGAATGACAACCCTCCTTGATATAAATCCCAATTATCGTTGCGAATTCAAATCTTATGCCGCGCCACTCGATTCTTTCTTCTTGGACACCTGAGAGAGCGCCGACGCCAGATACCTCACCGGTCCCGTCAGAGCCCCATGCAGTCTGGACAAGGGGGATTTGAGGTTTCCGAGAAGCCGCGCCAAAAGCACCTCTTTGGGGGGCAAAGATGCCAAGACCTTGATTTCTTCGCTCTTCATCACGCGGCCATCCACAACCCCTCCGCGGATCTTCAAATTCTCGTGCGCCTTTGAAAACTCGACGACCAGTTTCGTGCTGTTGATCACATCGTTTTTCTCGATGATCAACGCCGACTGTCCTTTAAAGAAACTGTTGAACTCCTCCAATCCCATGTTCTTCAGAGCCCGTTTCGTCAGCGTATTCTTGACGATCTTGCATTCACCCTTCAGGGGGCGGAGCTTCGCCCTCAATTCCTCGAACTCCTGGGTCTTGAGTCCCTGGTATTCAGCCAAAACGAGGCCGGAGGCCCCCTTCAGGGTCTCCGTCAGTTTTTCCACTGTCTCTTGTCTTTGTTTTTTTGTCGTCGCCATATCAAAAACCTATGTTCACTCCCAGTGTGATCAACGTCTCATCGACTCCCGACACTTCAACCAACAACTCTTCCCTTTCGAAAAACCGGTAAGCGCATCCGGCATACGGCGCATAACCATCTCTGCGCCCATAAACCCTGTCCGCCGTCTCCCGATCATACACACAAGCCGTTTGGCGGAAGAACCGCACCCCTCCGTAGGGATCCCACTTTTTCCACTTCTTGCTGGCGGACAACGCCACCTGCATTTCCTGCAAGCTGAAATCCTGCCGGACTGAGGCCGCCTCTGCGGAACCCGACTGAAACCGGCTCAACTTGTAATCGGCGCGGGTATAATCGACCGCCAACATCACCGCGGGCGTCACCGGTGTATCCGGAGTCAAGTTCCAACTGACGCCCAAACCCCAAATCAACCCCGGCGTTTCATTCCGAAGCCGGTTTGTGACGGAACCAGAGGGGATGGCCAGCTCATAATCACCGGTTCCCAAGCGGAGGGAATAGCTCAATCCGGTTCCTGGCCGCCAGTTCAGCTTCAGCACTTCGGTACGAAGCTTTCCATCGAACTCGACATCCGTGTCCGCAGCCGAAAAAACCTGCGCCGTGGCCCCCCCCGAGAGCGGGATTTGAATCAGATCCGTTCCGCCCACATGGAACTGAAGTCCCTCATGACGCCCCTGCGATCCACTGAAGGACACGGCCCAAGAGCCCGTCTCCATCGAATCGGCAGAGCGCATCTGTTCCGACGCCCGAGCCGTCACCACAGACAAAAACACCACGGTGGCAGCCAAGCGCATGCTTGGCGTCATCAGCTTCGTCATGATTTTTTTGGAGAACTCTCCAAGAACTTCAGTCCTGATGCTCTTAAAATTATCCCCGGGCAACGATCTACTCTTCCGGACCCTTGCGGATCAAGTACCATCGACCCTCGTGAGCTTAACGGCCGTGTTCGGAATGGGAACGGGTGTGTCCTCACTGGTAAAGTCACCCAGGAAATCTGTCTTAGAGGCGGGGACGACAGCGGATGGCAGTGACATGCCATTTCTGTCGTCCCACCTATTTAGAAGTCATAGCGCGTAGATTCATTAATGCGGCCAAGCCGCACGACCGATTAGTATTGGTTAGCTCCATCCCTTGCGGGACTTCCACATCCAACCTATCAAACCCGTAGTCTACGGGAGGTCTTTAACACTCATAATGAGTGGGGAATCTTCATCTTGGGGTGGGCTTCACGCTTAGATGCTTTCAGCGTTTATCCCGTCCGCACAGTAGTTTATCCGGCCATGGCCCTGGCGGGCCAACCGGTACGCCAGAGGTGCGTTCATCTCGGTCCTCTCGTACTAGAGACGACTCACCCTCAAGATTCCTGCGCCCACGGTAGATAGAGACCGTACTGTCTCACGACGTACTGAACCCAGCTCACGTACCGCTTTAATTGGCGAACAGCCAAACCCTTCCCACCTGCTTCAGCGGGAGGATGCGATGAGCCGACATCGAGGTGCCAAACAGGATCGTCGATATGGGCTCTTGGATCCTATAAGCCTGTTATCCCCAGAGTAGCTTTTGTCCGTTGAGCGATGGCAATTCCACATTCAACCACCGGATCACTAGACCCTGGTTTCCCATCTGCTCGGCTTGTAGGCCTTGCAGTTAAGCTCCCTTCTGCTCTTGCACTCGACAGGCGATTTCTATTCGCCCTGAGGGAACCTTTGGACGCCTCCGTTACTCTTTTGGAGGCAACCGCCCCAGTTAAACTGCCAGCCTGCCACTGTCCCCCGCCCTGTTTAATGAGGGTTCGAGGTTAGCGTCTCAGAACTAGAAAGGTGGTATTTCAAGGTTGGCTCCGCCCCGGCCAAAACCGGGACATCAACGCCTCCCACCTATCCTACGTATCCAATCCCAAAACGCAATAACAAGTTACAGTAAAGCTTCATGGGGTCTTTTCGTCTAACCGCGGGTAATCCGCGTCTTCACGGATACCACAATTTCGCCGAGCCTCTCGCCAAGACAGCGCTCTCTTTGTTACGCCATTCGTGCAGGTCGGAACTTACCCGACAAGGAATTTCGCTACCTTAGGACCGTTATAGTTACGGCCGCCGTTTACCGGGGCTTAAGTTCAGTGCTTCGCCTTGCGGCTAACACCTCTCCATGACCTTCCGGCACCGGGCAGGCGTCACACCCTATACATCATCTTGTGATTTCAGCAGAGTCCTGTGTTTTTGTTAAACAGTCACGAGAGCCCATTCACTGCGGCCCCATTTCCCTCCCCCTGTACGGGTTCAAGAAATAGGGCACCCCTTCTTCCGAAGTTACGGGGCCAGTTTGCCTAGTTCCTAAGCGAGAGTTCGCTCGCGCGCCTGAGGATTTTCTCCTCGCCCACCTGTGTCGGTTTACGGTACGGACACACTGTGTATTGACGTCGAAGGTTTTCTGGGCAGCGTGGTTGGGCCACTTCCCTCACCTTGCGGCAAGGTCGTGCTCACCTCTCGGGATTAACGACCACCCGGATTTGCCTGGGCGATCTCCCTACGAGCTTGAACCATCACATCCAATCGATGGCTGGCTTACCCTTCTGCGTCGCTTCAACGTTCGTAACACACACAATGCGGTTCAGGAATATTAACCTGATGCCCATCATCTACGCCTTTCGGCCTCGACTTAGGACCGACTGACCCTGAGCAGACGAACTTTACTCAAGGAAACCTTGGGCTTGCGGCGGGTCTGATTCTCACAGACCTTATCGCTACTTATTCCGACATCCTCACTTCCGTTTCGTCCAGCACTCCTTCCGGTGTGCCTTCATCCTAATACGGAACGCTTCCCCTACTCCGTACGGTCCATGAACTATGCTCACAGACCTCGTAATTTTAGGTCAAGGGATGGTTGATCCCTTATGCTACAGCAATCAAACACCCCCGACTAAAACACAAGTTCATGAACATGGTTCATGAACCGTACAGCCGTGACTTCGGTATCAGGTTTGAGCCCCGTTAATTTTCGGCGCGGACTCACTTGACGAGTGAGCTGTTACGCACTCTTTAAAGGATGGCTGCTTCTAAGCCAACCTCCTCGCTGTCAGTGTAAATCCACAACCTTTACCACTTAACCTGAATTTAGGGACCTTAGACGACGGTCTGGGATGTTTCCCTCTCGCCCACGAAGCTTAGCCCTCGTGTACTGACTCCAGCATTACTTGAATGGTATTCGGAGTTTGGTTAGATTCGGAACCTAGGTAATAGGCCCTACACTATCCAGTGCTCTACCCCCACTCATCATCATGCCAGGCTAGTCCTAAAACTATTTCGGGGAGAACCAGCTATCTCCAGCCTCGATTGGCCTTTCACCCCTAACCCCAGCTCATGCAGAACTTCTTCAACAGTTAACGCTTCGGGCCTCCATCCCATGTTACTGGGACTTCACCCTGTCCAGGGTTAGATCGACTGGTTTCGGGTCTATTGATGCAAACTATGTCGCCCTTTCGGACTTGCTTTCGCTACGGCTTCCCCCGGTGCTTGCACAACGGGGTTAACCTCGCTTGCACCAATAACTCGCCGGATCATTCTTCAACAGGCACGCGGTCGGGCATTTCCGTCGTCCTTGCGGACTTCGGACATAGCTCTTCCGCTGCTTGTAAACGCACGGTTTCAGGTTCTTTTCACTCCTCGTCAGAGGTCCTTTTCACCTTTCCCTCGCGGTACTTGTGCACTATCGGTCGCCAGAGAGTATTTAGCCTTGGAGAGTGGTCTCCCCAGTTTCTCACCGGATTTCACGTGCCCGGTGATACTCAGGAACTCACCAGGAGTCGGAACATTTTCGCCTACGGGACTCTCACCCTCTGTGGTCGGCCTTTCCAGACCGTTCGACTAACATTCCGTTTTTTTACTCCTCCCGCCTTGCGGCGGTGGTGAGCCCTACAACACCCATCATAGGATGGGTTTGGGCTGTTCCCCGTTCGCTCGCCACTACTGAGGGAATCTCGGTTGATTTCTCTTCCTCCAGGTACTAAGATGTTTCATTTCCCTGGGTTGTCTCGACATCACTATAACCCCCGCTTGCGCGGTGGCCTTCATGCTGCCGTCCTGGAGTTTATCACTCCAGGGGGTTTCCCCATTCGGACATCCACGGATCAAAGGTTGCTTGCACCTCCCCGTGGCGTATCGCCGCTGGCCGCGTCCTTCATCGACTTCTGGCGCCAAGGCATCCACCATGCGCCCTTTGTAGCTTGGCCGCATCATTGAATCCTCCGAACAACAGCATAAGATTGCTCTCATACTGCTGTTCCAGACGCTAGACTTCTAAGACTGTGTCAAAGAACCAGATCACGTAAATTCGTTTTTGTTTTCGCTCAAATCTCTGTGGAGCTGATCGGGATCGAACCGACGACCTCCTGCTTGCAAAGCAGGCGCTCTCCCAGCTGAGCTACAGCCCCATACGGACAGCATCAACTGGCCTCCCTCAGGGGGAAACCACGAATACTGGGGCTTTTAGAAAGATCGCTATATATATACCTATTATACCATCCGGACTCACCGCGCGGTCGTCCATCTACTGGGCGATCCGAAAACATTCCAATCCGGACATTCAAATTCAGAGAACCAAAAACAACGAGGATCTCGCCACGAGATCCCATCTCGTTTTATCACATTCGCGATTCTCTCGGAATCCGAAAAACTACTGGACCCGAGTGGGCTCGAACCACCGGCCTCTCCCTTATCAGGGGAGTGCTCTAAACCAACTGAGCTACGGGTCCGAAAATCTGTCCTGCCGTCGTGCGACGTTTTTCCGTCGACGACAGACAAACCGACCCGTCAAATCAGACAAGACAGTTTGCAGTAACTCAAGCCAAAATTTCAAGCGCAAGCCGATGAGCGCCCCGAAGGGCATCGGAGATCGACCTCTTCTAAACTCTCGCATCAGCGAGGGCTAGAATACTCCTTAGAAAGGAGGTGATCCAGCCGCACGTTCCCGTACGGCTACCTTGTTACGACTTCACCCCAATCACCAATCACAACTTGGGCCTGGCAGAGCCAGGACTTCTGTTGCAACTGGCTTTCGTGGTGTGACGGGCGGTGTGTACAAGACCCGGGAACGTATTCACCGCAGCCTGCTGATCTGCGATTACTAGCGATTCCGACTTCATGTGGGCGGGTTTCAGCCCACAATCTGAACTGGGGCCGGTTTTAAGGGATTTGCTCCGCCTTGCGACATTGCTTCCCGCTGTACCGGCCATTGTAGCACGTGTGTAGCCCTGGACATAAAGGCCATGATGACTTGACGTCATCCCTACCTTCCTCCCCGTTATCCGAGGCAGTCTCCCAAAAGTGCTTCCCTTGCGGGAGTGGCAACATGGGATAGGGGTTGCGCTCGTTGCGGGACTTAACCCAACATCTCACGACACGAGCTGACGACAGCCATGCAGCACCTCTGCTGGATCTCGACTTGACGAGTCATCTCCTGTTTCCAGGATCTTACTGCCAGTAGTTCAAGCCCAGGTAAGGTTCTTCGCGTTGCGTCGAATTAAACCACATGCTCCACCGCTTGTGCGGGTCCCCGTCAATTCCTTTGAGTTTCAACCTTGCGGCCGTACTCCCCAGGCGGCTCATTTAATGCGTTAGCGTCGGCGCGGAAGGGGTCGATACCCCCCACACCTAATGAGCATAGTTTACGGCTAGGACTACCAGGGTATCTAATCCTGTTTGCTCCCCTAGCTTTCGTGGCTCAGTGTCAATATTGGTCCAGATGCCTGCTTTCGCCATTGGTGTTCCTCCTGATCTCTACGCATTTCACCGCTACACCAGGAATTCCAGCATCCTCTCCCACATTCAAGCCCGATAGTATCCATTGGCCTCTCCCGGTTAAGCCAGGAGCTTTCACAACAGACTTATCGAGCCACCTACCCACGCTTTACGCCTAGTAATTCCGAGTAACGCTCGCCACCTTCGTCTTACCGCGGCTGCTGGCACGAAGTTAGCCGTGGCTTATTCATCCCTTACAATCAATCCTATTTCTTCAATAGGAGTTTTTTCAGGGACAAAAGGAGTTTACAATCCGAAGACCTTCGTCCTCCACGCGGCGTTGCTGCGTCAGGGTTGCCCCCATTGCGCAAAATTCCTCACTGCTGCCTCCCGTAGGAGTATGGCCCGTGTCTCAGTGCCATTGTGACTGGTCGTCCTTTCAGACCAGTTACCCGTCGTAGCCTTGGTGGGCCGTTACCTCACCAACTAGCTGATAGGGCGTAGGTTCCTCTTCAAGCGCTCCTTGCGAAGCTTTAACCCCTGCCTGATGCCAGGCTGTGGTCTTACGCGGTATTAGCCCCGGTTTCCCGGGGTTATTCCCCTCTCGAAGGCAGATTACCCACGCATTACTCACCCGTCTGCCGCTAGTCCAACGATACTCTGCTGAACTCGCTCGACTTGCATGTGTTAAGCACGCCGCCAGCGTTCACTCTGAGCCAGGATCAAACTCTCCATTAAATTCTCGGCAACCCCTTTCGGGTTCGCCTTAAATCGTGGAGCGTTTGTCTGATGACTCTTTTGAATTGTAGGACCATCCTTATTCAGGATGGCACAAACAATGTGTTCGATCACACCATAACGTTGTCGTTATGTGCAAAAGGCTCCGATGGCACCCGCCGATCCCTTTCGGAAACGGTCGGGACGCTCATCTGCTTGCGCCTTTTGGCTTGTTTTATTTTCAAAGAACCAAGAAAAATCCTTCACAGGGGAAACGAGACCCACCACTAAGAGAATCGCTCTATCCCTTGTGCCGGCAATGACCACCGGACTCAATATGTTTTTTATGTACTTCTGGATGTGTTCTACCAACTACAAATACGAAAGGAACACTCATCGCAGAACAACTAGCATATAAGTATAACCGAAAGGATGTTTCTTGTCAAGGGTTATTTTTATTTTATTTTTTCCCTTGCCATACCCCCCCATTTCCGTCGATATCGGGGGGGCCGGGCCGAAACGCCCGCCCGCGCGGTCCCCACAATCTCAGTGGAGGCGCGCACACATCAACCGCTTTAAAGACCTGCCGTATTATAGCATATCCCAGCGGGATAATCCGTGAAGCCAGACAAATAATATCCCCATTTTTTTATTGAGCTCTTTTGAAAATTGTGTTAGAAATGAACTAATGATTCTTCATCCTTGAAGGAGGATATCCCCATGGTCTTGGCCGTCGCCGGTATCGTCACCATCAGCCTCGTCGCATATCTCGTGACAATCTACAATGGGCTCATCCATGTCAAAAATAACGTGGCCAAAGCATGGGCGAACATTGATGTATTGCTCAAACAACGCCACGATGAGATCCCCAAGCTCATAAAAACCTGCGAGGCGTATATGAAATACGAGCGCGATACTCTGACCAAAGTGATCGAACTGCGCAGTTCCGCCCAAAATGCGGCCGGGGTATCCGACAAAGCCGTCAAAGAAGCCGCCCTGACCTCCGCGGTTGGAAGGATCTTCGCGCTGGCCGAAAACTACCCCGATCTAAAAGCCCAAACCTCTTTTCAACAACTACAAACCCGCATTTCGGGATTGGAAAATCAGATCGCCGACCGTCGGGAATTCTACAACGAATCCGTCAATATCTATAATATCCGCATCCAATCGCTACCCGACCTTCTCGTGGCCGGATGGATGGGACTGACGGCCCAGGACATGTTCCGGGTGACCGGAGAGGACCGGAAAGATCCCGAAATCAACATCCAAACCCCCTCCTGATGTCCCCGCCCCGTACGAACGCCATCCTTCCCCACATGATCGTCGGGGGAGTGGCCGGTCTGTTCCTTTTCGTCAACGGATTCCGAAAACTCAAATTGAAACGGACCATTTCGGGGATGGCCACATCCAAAATCAGAGCCCTCGCGATGGGCACTGTGGAACTGACCGGACATTCAAAAGCCTTCAGCGCTCTGACCGACCCCATCTTCAAGCAACCCTGTGTTTTCTTCAAAATCGAGATCCTTGAGCAACACGGCTCCGGTAAAAACTCGCACTGGAAAACCATCTATCGCGCCGACAGCAGCAACCTTCCTTTCACTCTGGTCGACGACACGGGGGAAATCCTGATTTTCCCGCGAGGGGCTCAACTCCAGTTCGAGAAGGACATCAATCTCACCCTATCATCCTTCCGGTCTTTTTTTTCCAGCGGGAACGGTCCACTCGAAAGTTTCGTTCTCCGCGTGGTAGGATCATCAATGCGGACTCGAAAAATCACAGCCTCCATCGTGAGAGAACATGAACCGATCTATGTCCTCGGCTATGCCTGCCCTCCTGAAAGAAACCTCAGTGCGGCCGAAAGAGCGTCGGCTTCTCCCATCGAACTGGCTCGGTTGCTAAAATCCGACACCCAGAGGATGCAGGAACTGGATACCAACAACGACAATCATGTGGATGCGGAGGAGTGGGAAGCCGGTTTAAAGAAACTGCGCGGGGAAATGGAGCAAAAAGCGTCCCAGGAAGGGAATGATGAGAAACCGAGTCCGCTGGGATCCATTTTCATCCAACAAGGACCCGATGGAATCTTCCTATTGGCCGATAAAACGGAAAAAGAACTATTGGCCGAAGTGGGGTGGGCATCAACAATCCAAATTGCGCTCGGAATCATCTGCGTCCTGGCGGTGATCTTCGCCCTATTCAAAACGTTATCCTGACACCTTCGTCCGAAGGATCTCAAGAATCCGCATGAAATCTTCCGGGGGATCCGACCGGACCATGACCTCCGTGGAACCCCTCGTTTGAAACTTCAATCCCCCGGCATGTAACATCAGCCGAGGAACCCCTCCCACGGGACGCTGAAGTCCATAGATGTTATCTCCAAGCACGGCATGCCCGATGCTGTACAGATGCGCCCGGATCTGATGACGCCGTCCGGTCGCGGGAATCACTTCCAACCACGTCGCGGACGGCAGGGATTCGAGGATCCGATACCGAGTTTGAGACGGTTTTCCATTTTCATCTACCCCCACTCGTCCGGAACCGAACTCCCGTAACGGGCTCGATATGGTTCCATCCTCCGCCAGAACTCCCTGAACGACGGCCGCGTAGATTTTACCGACCTTTCTCTGTTGGAACTGAAGGCACAGGTGTCGATGGGCGACGGGGTTCTTTGCAAAAAGGACGATCCCGCTGGTTTCCCGGTCGAGGCGGTGGACGACATAGATCTTCTTCCCCACGTATTCTTCGACTTGGCGGACGAGCGGGACTTCGGTCTCCCCCCTGCGCGCGGGTATCACAACCACCCCGGACCGTTTTTCAACGGCAAGGGTCTCGATATCTTCATAGAGAACGGTGACGGGCGTGGGGATCATGGGACTCGTTTTATTGTATGATTAATCGAGCGTATGCGCCTGATTCTCATCTCATTTGGAAAAATAAAAACAGACGGTCTTCGCCGGGCGGCCGATCATTACCTGAAGCTGCTCCGACCGTGGATGCCCTTCGAAGAGATCGAACTGAAAAGCAGCCCGGTTCCCGATAAAAACCCGCTGACGCGCTTGTCCATTCAAAAGAAAGAAGCCGACCAGTTGGTCGCCCACCTAAAACAGAACGGGTATCCTCCGGATCGTGTCATTTTCATCAACGAGAACGGGAGACCCTCCACGACCAAGGAATGGGCGGACCGGTTTCGCCATTGGCAACAGAGCGGGAGATCCGAAATTATTTTTTGCATCGGAGGAAGCCTGGGGTTTTCAAAGGAACTGCGGGAAAGTTACAAGGAATGGTTCAATCTGGGTTCTCAAACGATGTCTCATGAACTGGCCCGGGTCGTCTTGTTCGAACAGCTTTACAGATCCATCAGCTTCTTGAAGGGTCATCCCTACCACAACGAAGGTTAAACAGGGGATTTATTCCCGTTCCCTTTCTCAGGCAATGCCTCCGAGAAGAATACAACGGCGGACAGACCCAACAAAATAACGTTTCGGAACACGGGGAACCAGCCGACTTTGCCAGATCCGAGGAAGGGGATTTCAAAACAACCGCAATCGATATCCAAGCCGCGAACGATACTGACAAGGATTGCTCCCACGAAGATAAGAAGCAACCCCCCGACCACCGCTGAAACCGGCCTTAAAAACCGCCCCGACAGCAACAACATCCCGCAAAATATCTCCAACCACGGAAGGACAAAAGCCAGCGGGGTGACGAGGAACACCGGAAGCAACCGATAATCCTCCACCAGGACGGCAAAACCGCGCATATCCGTAATTTTTCCGATTGATGCCCAGACAAAAACAATCCCCAAAAAAATACGCGAATAAAAGGCAAGTCCCTTAAAAAATCGACTATCCATGGTGAGCGGAAGAAACGCTGCTGAGAGGCGAGGCTCGGAGAAACCCGTTCAAGGTTCCGCGGGGTAACCGGCTTTGGCCCATTCGGCCCAGCCGCCGGCATAAATACGGATGTTGGTATAACCACTATCCACTAATTTCGTCGCCACGCGACGGGCAATTCCGCATGTTTCGCTAGAGCAATAGACAACCACCAACGCATCCAACGCGACTTTTTTCTTGAATGGGACGATGTCCCGGTCGAAATCGCCCAGACTGCAAATCAACGCCCCCTTGATATGCCGGATCCGGAACGCAGCCTCCGACCTTGCATCCACGAAATAGGCTCTTTTTTCGTCGAATATCTTTTTCGCTTCCTGAAGTTGGATGGTCGGGATCAGCCGAGGAGACACCACCACGGCCGTGGAGGACCGCACGGTCATCTCGGTGGTATTCGCCCCGACCGCAGACGGGGCGGGATTCAGGCGATTCTCCGTGGTGGGGGAGGGAGCGCGTTGGAGAGATTCCCCCTCGGGAGTCCCTGCAGGAGACCGTTCCTCCGCCCCCGCAGGGGAGAGAAAGAGAAATCCCAAAACAACCCAACTGAGCCGGAGAGAGGAACGCGCCATCGCGGCCTACAATAAAGGCAGGTAGCGTTTGATCTCAAAATCGGACACATGGGTCCGATAAGAATCCCATTCAAGTCGCTTATTCATCAGCAGTTTCTCCAAGATATGATCACCGAGGAGATCGCGGAGCAACGAGGACCCCTCCGCCACTTCCAGCGCTTCGATAAGAGATCCCGGCAGAGTATCGATCCGTTTGGCCTGACGTTCCAGTGAATTCATCTCATAAACGTCCGCCTCAATGGATTCCGGCAACTTGTATTTATTCTTGATGCCGGCCAACCCGGCCGCCAACATCGTGGCGAACACCAAGTAGGGATTGCACGCGGGATCCGGGAAACGGACCTCGATGCGCGTCGCGTTGGGCTTGCCCGGCTTGTATTCCGGCACGCGAACCATGGCCGAACGGTTCCGGCGTCCCCAACAGATATAGACAGGGGCTTCATACCCGGGCACGAGCCGTTTATACGAATTGACCCACTGGTTCGTGACGATACACATCTCCCGAGCATGTTTCAGTATCCCGGCGATGTAAGACTTGGCCATATCGGACAGATAGTAGGAATCTTTCGGGGAGAAGAAAGCGTTCTTCCCGTTTTTAAACAAAGATTGATGGACGTGCATCCCACTCCCATTGATCCCCGCGATCGGTTTAGGCATGAAAGAGGCATGGATCCCCTGTTCGTGGGCCACCTGTTTCACGGCGACCTTGTAGGTAATGACGCGGTCGGCCATGGTCAACGCATCGTTGTATCGGAGATCGATCTCATGTTGGCTGGGCGCCACTTCATGGTGTGAATATTCCACAGGAATGCCCAATTGCTCCAGATAGAGGATGGTTTGACGGCGAAGATCGTTCGCCTCGTCGAGCGGAATGGCGTCGAAGTATCCCCCGTTATCGATGCACTCGGGGCTGACATCCGATTTAAAGTAGAAGAATTCCAGTTCGGGACCCACGTGAAAACTGAGTCCTTCCTTGGCCAACTCAGCCAACATCTTTTTAAGGATATAGCGTGAATCGCCCAAAAAAGGTTTTCCTTCCGGCGTCTGGATGTCGCAGAACATGCGCGCCACGCCCGATTCCTTCGGTCTCCATGGAAGCACCTGAAAGGTTTCAGCGATCGGCTTGGCGATCAAGTCCGACTCATAGATGCGAGCGAATCCCTCGATAGACGATCCGTCGAACCCCATTCCGTCGCGCAAAGCCCCTTCGAGTTCATGCGGGGAAATGGAAAACGATTTCAACTGTCCCAAGATATCGACGAACCATAAGCGGATGAATTGAATCCCTTGGTCTCGAACAATCTTCAATACTTTTTCAGAATTCATTTTTGGGTTTGGCCTCCCTTGGAGTCATCCTTCTTCTTCTGGGCCTCGGCATGTTTCCGCATGCTTTCCTGTTCATAAACCTGCCGGCACCTCGAGCACAGATACATCATCCCGCCGACTTTGCGAATCGGCCCCACCTGTCCACAGCGTTCACAACGACCTGCTCCTGCTTCTCCTCCGCCCATAAAAACCTCCTGGAATCCCCGTTTCTGGCCCCACTCCAGTATCTCGCCCGCACTGACGGGCATCATGATGACAGTCAACAAAATTCAGAGGAAAAAGTCCAGTTGAAGAAATCCTCCCCGGGGTGGTGGGGGAGACTGATGTCCCGGGGAGGATTGAATCTTTCCCTCTGCTGTTTCGGTTGCCGGACAGCCTAGCCGATGGCCGCCTCTCCTGTTTCGCCGGTCCTGATCCGGCGGCATTCGGTGAGGTCAAAAACGAAGACCTTCCCATCCCCGATGTTACCGGTTTTGGCGCCCGTCATAATGGCGTCCACGGCCGATTGAACGAAGGGTTCGTTCACCGCGATCTCCAGTTTTGTTTTCCTCAGGAGGCTTCCGGCCTCCTTATGGCTCCGATAAACGGCCGAGATCCCTTTCTGTCGTCCGCGGCCCAACACGCTGGAAACGGTGACCAAATGGATTTCCTTTTCCCCCAACAAGCGCATGACCTCGTCCAAACGATCGGGCTGGATGATGCCGACGATATATTTCATGGGTGATCCTCCTTAATCCAAGAGTGTGTAAGCGGCCTCACGGTGTTCCGTCAGGTCCAAACCGATGCGCTCGTTAGACTCGCTGACCCGGAGACCCAGAACGCGGTCCACCAGCTTGAGAAGCAAGAACGTGCCGACGAATGAAAAGACGATGGTGATCAACACGGTCTTCGCCTGGACAAGGAACAACGCGGGGTTGCCGTAGAACAATCCATTCGCGCCGGCCGAATTGACCGATTGGGTGGCCCAGAGTCCTGTTGCCAAAGCTCCCCAGATTCCGCCGACACCGTGGACTCCGAAAGCGTCGAGCGAGTCGTCATAGCCCAGTCTGACTTTGACGAACGCCACCGAAAAGTAACAGATCAAGGAGACCCCGACGCCGATACCCAAAGCCCCCAAGGGGGTGACGAACCCCGCCGCGGGCGTAATAGCGACGAGCCCCGCCACGGCCCCCGTGATCATTCCCAACATGGTCGGGTGGGCATTGATGAACCAATCCAACACCGCCCAGGTGAGACCCGCCACGGCCGCGGCAATATGGGTCACCACGAACGCATTCGTCGCCAAGGCTCCGGCGCCCAGAGCGCTCCCCCCGTTAAAACCGAACCATCCAAACCAAAGCAAACCGGCCCCCAATACCGCAAAGGGGAGGTTATGCGGCGGAGAAATATGATGGGGATATCCTTGCCTTTTTCCAAGAACAACCGCCGCGGCCAAGGCCGCCACTCCGGCATTAATGTGGACCACCGTTCCTCCGGCGAAATCCAACGCCCCCTGGTTTCTCAAGAAACCCCCAACTCCCCAAACCCAGTGGGCCACCGGATCATAGATGAGCGTCGCCCAGAGGAGGGAAAAAACACAAAACGACGTAAACTTCATCCGCTCGGCGAACGCCCCGAGGATCAAACCGGGGGTAATAATGGCGAACATCGCCTGATAGATCATGAAGGTCTGATGGGGAATGGTGGCCGCATAGTCCGGATAGGGTTCAAGACCCACGCCGTTCAGTCCGATCCACCTCAAACTGCCGATCCACCCCCCGATATCGGGACCGAACGAAAGACTATAGCCCAGCAAAACCCATTGCAACGTGATGAGACTCATCAGGATGAAGCATTGCATCAGGATGGACAGGAAGTTCTTCTTACGGACCAATCCCCCGTAAAAAAACGCCAACCCGGGCATCATCAGCATGACCAAGGCAGCCGACATCAGCATCCACGCCGTATCCCCCGAATTGATCGAAGTCGCGGGGGCAACGGCGGTGATTCCCTCCGCCCAAGCGCATCCCCCCGACATCAACCATGTCAGAAGGCCCATCAAAACCGATCCCCTGTTCATTCTGATCGTTCTCGTCATAAAATCCATCTCCTTGTCATTGATCGATAAAAAAGGCGTTCTTCTCCCGATCAGGGGAAAGAACGCCTTTGTCCAACCGACCGCACCGCATTGTGCGACCGATCGTCTGATAAAATTTTTATACTCTAAACCACAGCGACGCCAGGGCGCCGAGAGGAAGAGATCCCTCCCGGCGCCCCGTCAAACATTAACAATCGTAATATAGGTAAAATTCCGCCGGATGCGGGCGCAGCCGAACGAAATCAAACTCCCTCTTTTCCTTATATTCGATCCAAGTCTCTATGAATTCCTTCGTAAAGACATTCCCTTTCAAGAGGAATGCGTGATCCTTCTCCAAAGCCTCGAGAGCCTGATCCAGCGCTGACGGGACCTGAGGAATCGAGCGGGCCTCCTCATCGGACAACTCGAAAATGTCCACATCGAGAGGCTTCCCGGGATCGATCTTATTCAGCACGCCATCCAATCCGGCCATCAACATGGCGGAAAACGCCAAGTAGGGATTACTGGCCGCGTCCGGAGGACGATATTCCACACGTTTCTGTTTCGGATCGTTGGAATACATGGGGATCCTGACCGCCGCGGACCGGTTCCGGGCCGAATAGGCCAGGTTGGTGGGGGCTTCATAACCCGGGACCAATCGACGGTATGAATTGGTGGTGGAATTACAGAACGCGCAAAGGGCCGGCGCATGCTTCAGCAGCCCCCCGATATAATGCAGGGCCGTTTTGGAGAGTCCCGCATAACCCTTGGCGTCAAAAAACACCGGTTGCCCTTTCTTCCAAAGAGACTGGTGAGTATGCATCCCGGTCCCATTGTCGCCGAACAGGGGTTTGGGCATGAACGTCACCGTCTTCCCATGTTGGCGCGCGATGTTCTTAAGGATGTATTTATAAAGCACGAGCTGATCGGCCGCCGGGATCATGGTCCGGACACCGACTCCGATTTCCCCCTGCCCCGCGGTGGCGACCTCGTGGTGATGGAGATCGATATCCAAACCCGCTTCGATCATGCTCAGAACGGCCAAAGAACGGAAGTCCTGGAGGGTATCCGTCGGCGGCGCCGGGAAATAGCCCTCCTTATTGCGTATCTTGAATCCCAGGTTTGATTGTTCCGTCGCGTCCTTCCCGGTATTCCAAATACCTTCTTCGGAATCCAACTCGTAATAGGACGCCGATTGGCCGACATCGAACCTCACGTGGTCGAACACGAAGAACTCCGCCTCGGGACCCCACCAACTTTCGGTGGCGATGCCCGTCTTCATCAAATATTGTTCGGCGGACAAGGCAATACTCCGGGGATCCTTGGCATATCCTTTCCCGGTCATCGGATCCTTCACATTACACAGGAACGAGACCGTGGGGACCTTCAGCACGGGGTCCACAAAAGCGGATGTGGGATCCGGCATCAAGAGCATATCGGACTCATTGATGGCCTGAAAACCCCGGATACTGGACCCATCGAAGCCGATTCCCTCTGCAAATACTTTTTCCTTCAACGTATCGATCGTGTAAGAGATATGCTGAAGAGTGCCCATCAAGTCCGTGAACTTATAATCCACGATCTTGGCGCCAGATTTCTTCGCGAACTCAACCGCCTCGCGCGAATTCGTCGGTTTCATTTTTGATTTATTCGTATCCATGATAGATGACTCCTTGTGTTTGAAAAGAGAGACAGGGCTCCCCCCGAATATTCTGAGCGTGGTTGGATTTTATCTTCCCGGCCTGCGGGCCAAAAAAAATCCCCCTCACGCAACCGCTGCTGAGGAGGACATCATCGTCCGAAAATATGTAGCACAACACTGTGCTGATAAAAATGTATCATAGCTCCTCGTTTTTGTCAAGGTTTTTCTCCGGGGGCCATGTTTGTCGGGTTCCGAGAAGAATGATAGAGTATGGGCACGGGAAGGTCCCGGAACGATTCCAGGGAGGGAGACAAGACCGACGATGACACACAAATACACCGAACGTTGTATCCGGAAAAGGCGCCTCTACAAAGGGCGCGCCATCGATTTCTGCGTCGACACGGTCGCCCTTTCTTCCGGTCTTCAGACACAGAGGGAATACCTGAGCCATCCGGGCGCCGTGGCGGTGGTGCCACTGCTCGACCCCGTCAAACATCCCGATCCGAGGATACTTCTGGTCCGACAGTACCGATACCCCGTCCAGAACCTGACGTTGGAGATCCCCGCCGG
The DNA here is from genome assembly GCA_022709755.1 of Elusimicrobiota bacterium. GTDB lineage: Bacteria > Elusimicrobiota > Elusimicrobia > FEN-1173 > JAKLIF01 > JAKLIF01. The sequence goes on from JAKLIF010000002.1 coordinate 78,590, forward strand.
GAAACTCGATGAACACGAGCGGCCGGGATCATGCGTCCGACGCGAATTGGAGGAGGAAACGGGATACAAAGCGCGCCGCATCACCCCGATGATCTCCTATTGGCCCACTCCGGCATTCGCGACGGAAATCCTGCACATCTATCTGGCTCAGGGGCTCGTCGGCGGCCGGTATAATCCCGATGAGGACGAACTCATCCACCCGGAAATCCTCCGTTTAAGACCCCTCCTTCAGATGATCCGCGCGGGTCGCATCCGCGACTCCAAAACGATCATCGGGCTTTTATATTTCGTGCAATGGAGACGGAGGACCTAACGGCGACGGCCCGATAATTTCGGCTGGACGCCGGCTTTCGGTTCGGACGGGACCATCATCTCCAGCGGCCCCATCACAGCATCCGGAAGACCCGAGTCGGATGAATCCATGCGGCGGTCGGAGACCGCCAGATCGATCGTCATCGCTATTTCAACGCAGGTCTCGGGGAAGTAGGGGCATCGAACGCATTCCGTCCATATCTTATGCGGTAGAAAATGTTTGGCGATATTCTTGAAACCGAGCTTCTGGAAGAATCCATCCTTCATCGTCAGCGTGAATATGCGGGTCACGCCGAGCCCTTGGGCATCGTTCAGGCACGCCTGCAGTAATTTCCTCCCGATCCCCCTTCCCTGATAATCGCCGGCGACGGCCAAAGCCTTGATCTCGGCGAGGTTGTCCCAAGTCACGGACAAAGAACAGCATCCGACCACATGTCCCGTGTCTTCAGCGACAAAGAACTGCTGGAGGTTCTCATAGAGTTCCGATAAGGATCGGGCGAGCAATTCTTTCTTCTCGGCGAAATGATTAAGGAGTTTGTGTATCTCCCGCACGTCCTTCATCTTGGCTTTTCTGATCTTAAGCGGCATGTTCTTTCCCTTTCTCTCTTGTGATTTTTCGTCTTGAATCCCCGGGAGAGATCGACAACGCCCCCCCGGATCGCGTCCGATCGGGTTTATAAACAGTGAAAATGGGGGTCCCTGTCTCCTCGCAGACGGTATGGATCAATTTCCATGATCCGTTCTTCTGTATACGGTCAACGACGATTTCGAAGACTCTCTGGGTATCGCTGACCGGCGGAATATGCCAATAAACGAACAGTGAATCGGAATCAATCCGTTGGGGGTCATCCAAATGATATATATGGTCGTCGCGATAAACGAACTTGATATCCGGGCAGAGGAAATAAAGGTTAAAGGCGATTCCCCAAGAACAGGCCACAAACGAGAGCGGGTTATTCTTGTGATATGAGTTCAAAAAAGACGACAACGCCTTCGAGGCGTCCGTCGATCGTTCGACGGCCCCCGTGGTCAACAACCGTCCATAAAAACCGCCCAACGACACCCCCTGTAATAGCAGGAGAGCCGCCACGGCGGCACCGAGGGCATATTTCCATGGACGGACCAAGCGATACCGCGAAAACGCCTCTCCGACCGCCGCCGCCAACAGGATTTGAGGGAAGGGATAGATGATGAAATGGTGGGGTGAAAATTCGATATCCCGGGGGGAGGTGCTGGCGGCCAGAAAAATACCTCCGAAGAGCGTCACAATCCATCCGGCTTTCCGAAGAAAAACATCCTGTTTGTTCCGGACCCAGCGCCAGATCAAATAACCGGCGGCCAGGAGGACGGCCCAGGGATAAACACGGTCCAATTCAAAAAAATCCTTAAAATGAGTCGTTCGGAAATACCACCAGAAATAAAACCACCCCGACAACATATTTTCGAACATCTTAAAGCCATTGAGTAACGCCGGCGCCTTCCGCATGGTTCCCGAAAGATAAAGATGACTTTTAAAAAAATACAATTCCGTTATCAGCATGGGGATCAACACGGGGACCGTCGACAGAAAACCGATCGCGACCGTTCGCGCCGCGGCCCTTCCCGTTGACAAACAACGCCGACGGCGCAGAAATCCCCACAAGGGGATCGCGCTCAAGAAGACCGCCATGATAAACCAGCCGAAAAACAGGCGTGTCGCCATCCCCAACGACATCAGGAAAACCGCCAACGCAAAATATCCCAGACGTTCCGTCTTCCACCAAGACCAGAGGGCATAGGAGGCCCCCACGGAAAACAGCAACATATAGGAAACCTGGAAATTCCCGGCCCGAACTGCCATGACGAACGGCGGATGAAGTATCAGGAAGCCCAATGTCAAAAAAGCCACTCGCCGATCGAAAAGAGACCGGACGAAGTGGTAAATCAAGATCAGCGTCAGAACGCCCAAGAGGATCGGCCAAAGACGCAAGAAGATCCAACTTTTCTCAAACAGGGCGAAGAAAGGAAACATCAGGTAGGCCGTCAGCGTCCCGTGGTACAAGGGACAAAAACCGAAACCCATCTTCCAATCAGACAGGGGGACGCCCGATTTCCACGCCAGGGCCCATTCCGAGGCAAGCCTCTCGTCAAACAGGACATCGTAGATGGTCCCCGGAGAACCGAAGCGCGCCAGGCAGAGAGCCGCAAAGAGGGCGCACAGAACAGCGACCCCCCCGGCGGCATAGATCGAGGAAAGAGCGGGACGATCGAGAGTTACAGGGCGATTATCGGACAAGGGTTACTGGGAGAAAAGGATCGATCAACAGTCTTTCAACGGGGGCCATCCGGAACGCGGTTCGATCCGTCATACCCGCTGGGATTTTTTCCCCGCTTGAATGTCTCGCGCGGCGGCCAGTTTTTCTTCGGCTTTCCGACGAGCTTCATCGATCTTGGAATATCGGATCTCACGGAAACCGCGCACCGTCTCCGGGGAACGATAGACCTGTTCATACAAGGAATACACCTGATCATCCTCGTGATAGGCGAACTCATCCACCATCTTCAGATACCAATCACGATAATCGTTCTCCCGTTGATGCCATTGGGGAATCATCCGTCGGAGGAACGAAAGGTGTTTCATGATCTTCAACTGCCAAGGCCTCGACTTCAGATCGAACTCAAACCGCCACGGTCCGACCGGCAGATAGGGGCGGGTCAGGTGGACGTATTGAACCGTGTCTCCTCGCGCGGGGTCGATCTCGTAACGACGACGATCGTCGCGGTATTTCTCATAAGACGAGAGGAGCCCGGCGACATAGAACTCATCCTTCACCAGCATGACCCGATACGCATTCTCAAGGACGGCCAGGGTGACCCCGTATTTTTTATCATCGCGGTCTTTCTTGAATGTTCTCCACAAGCGTTCCACATACTGATGGGCATAGGAAAGTCCACCATGTTGAATCAAGTCGTAGACATAGACAGCCAGTTTCTTATTCTCGGACTCAGGGAGAGTCATCCAACGTACGGCATCTTCCATGAGCTTGCGATACTCGGAGGAGAGCTTCTTTCCCCTCAGGATGTGGTTTTTTCGGAGGAAGTCGGATCGTTCCTGGACGACGTCACGATAAGACTGCGGCCTTGGAAAAAGGAAACTGAAAGCGCCCGGGCTGAACGCCACCTGCCGGCCGACCTGGAATGCCTTCAGGTTGTCCTCTCTTTGAAAATTCGGGACGGTGACCTCAATGGCCCACAACAGGTTCTCCAACGACACGGGGAGGAGTCCTTTTTGGAACGCGGCGCCCAGGAGCAGGATGTTGCAATAGAGTTTACTTCCGAACACGGCCTCGGAGATGACGGAAAAATCCATCCCGAGATATCGTTCGGGATTCGTGTGGGCCTTCAAGGACGCCTGGAGTTCATCGACGTTAAAATCGGTCTTTTCGATGAGGGTCATGATGGTCGGGATTTTATGGGTATTCACGATCGCCGTCGTGCGCCGGGGATTCGCCATCCGCAGGTTCACGGTGGGATCCAAACCCCGAACGGACTCCAGTATATCGATCCCCAAAAGAAGATCCGCCTGTCCATAGGTGATGATCGGCGAATAGATCCGGTCCTTCGTCGACATGATGACATGTCCATAAACGCCGCCATTGCGGATCGCCAATCCTTTCTTATCCGCGAAGAGCACTTTAAACCCTTCCCTCAATCCCGCCCGGACCAAGCAAGCGGTCACGACCCCGGCGCCCATGCCCCCCACGGCCGCGATATAACAATTCCAAAAATCCTGGAATGGTTTTTTGGGCGGAAGGGGGAGAGCCGTCTCCTGAACGGATATCGTCGGAACCGGCTGTTTCCGATGGATGACGATCTCCTCAAAGGAAGGGCATACCTTGGCTTTCGTGCAAGCCCCGTCGGAGACGCACAAAGACTTATCCAACGCCATTTTCTTTCCGCGGGCCGTGTTTTCAACCGTCAGCCCGGGGCAACCGGTGCCGGTCGCGCATTCCAGGCAATTTTCACAAACATCGGTGTTCAGGTTAAACAGTTTTTCTTCGGGAAGATATCCCTGCGTCTTAAGAACGCGTTTCCTTTCCCGTTTGACCCGGCGATGATACGTGATCCCACATTCCTTATCGGCGATGATCACCTTCGTCCCGTCTTTCAAAATAAGGTTTTCCAAAAGAGACCGGTAAGAATCCCGGAAGGCGGGGTTGACCCGAAACACCGGGACGCTTTCGCGGGCCATTCCCTTAATGACCATCTCAATGCTCTGGGCAAATGTTTTTTCGCGCATGATGTTCTGGTCATTGCCCGGTGTCGGCTGATGTCCGGTCATGGCCGTGGTCTTATTCTCGAGGATGATGTAGGTGATGTCTTGCCGGTTCTTGATTGAATCGGAGATCGCGATCATCCCCGAATGAAAGAACGTCGAATCCCCGACGAAAACGACCTGTTTATTCTTGATGAAGGGCGCCATCCCGGCGCCCGTGCCGCCGCCCAGACCCATTCCGGAATAGTTTTGCATCAGCCCCAGGTTCGGCTCGAACTGCAACATGGAATGGCAGCCGGATTCGCCGTTGAAGATCACATCCACCGGACCCATCCGATACTGTTTCATCATGTATTCGGGGTCGAGGAGGTTTTTCTTGATGGTCAGGCACACGGAAGACGAGTCCCGATGAGGGCACCCCGGGCAGAAGGTCGGGGTTCTGACGGGAATCTTGACGTTCACGGCGGCGGTATCCCGAACGGTCTGATAAGCCCGTTGGACCGCCGCTCTTTCCTCGTCGGACAGCGGGACGAACCCGTTCAAGAACAAGGGGGCCAGGTGTTCGACCAAGACGGAGGCGTTGATCCCGCGAGTGCCGGGGATTCCGTCGAATCCCTGAGGGAACGACTTCCCCCAGATCGGCGGGACGGACGAGATCAGGCGGTTCTGGCCGGCGCGATGGAGTTCAGCCGTGACCTGATTCTCCAAGAAGGGCCTTTTCTCCTCGACGACAACGATCTGTTTCACCGTTTTCGAGAATTCCAGGACCAGATCCGTATCCAACGGATAGGACACTCCCATCTTCAGTATCGGGAAACGACCTTCCAATCCCATATCCCTCAACGCCTGTTCCAGATAACAATAAGGAAGACCCGCGGTGACGAAACCCAGCGGGGCCGCGGGGGCCGAGTGGACGATCCGGTTGATCCCCTTGTCGCGAGCGCTCTTGATAAAACGATCATGACGCGCCCTCAGTGTGGCCTCTCTCCAGGATGTATGAGGCGGGATCATCACGAGATGATCGACTGGTAATTCCGCGGAAGACAACGTCGATTTCCTCAACGTGTTGATGGGAGGGTATTTATTGGGACGGAGCTGAACCCCTCCTCCGCCATCGGCCTGATTGGTCGTGATGACATAGGTGACATACAGGTCCGATAGGCCGGACAATTCAAAAGCGGTGTCGATCCAGTCTTTGATCTCCTGGAAGGTGGAGGGTTCCATCACAGGCATATGAAGGTGTTGTGAAAGGAACCGCGAATCGGAATTGATCTGCGTCGTTTCGTTCCAGGGATCATCGCCGACGACGATCAGCGCCCCGCCTTCGGGCCTTCTCGTTTCCGCCAGATTTCCCACGGCAAGCCCATCCGCCGCGACGTGCATCCCGACGGATTTCATCACGGCCATCGCCCGGAGACCAACCATCCGCGCCCCGTTGAGGCGAGCGGCGCTGAGCCCTTCGTTATTCGCCATCAGGGCCAGAATGCCTTTCTCCGACAAATGTTCAGACACGCTGCTGACGTTATCGAAAATCTCGGAGATCGGGGAGCCGGGGTAACCGGTGAAAAGGGCGACCCCTCCCTCCAAAGCGCCCTTCAGGAGGAGTTCGTTGCCGGTAAAGGCTTCAAATCCAGATTCCTTCAAAAACCGATTATCCATAAGAATGTAACCTTTCGTCCCTATTTTTTCCCGGAAGCCAGGAGTTCGCGCGCATGCTGGACACTGACGGGGGTGAGATCCTCCGTCGATTTGGAGCCGGCACCACCCCCCAGCATGCGGGCCACTTCCTCAATACGGTCTTCCTTGGACAGCGTCCGGACCCGGGTCGCCGTACGGCCCGCGTGGACGTTCTTTTCCACGTGAAAATGGGTCATCGCGGAGGCCGCGATCTGGGGCACATGGGTGATGCAGAGGATCTGGTGCGTCTTTGACAATTGATTGAGTTTCTTAGCAATCGCGATCCCCATGCTGCCTCCGACGCCCGAATCCACCTCGTCAAAAACCAATGTGGGCGTCCCGAGATCCGGTTCCTTCGAAATCACGGTCTTGATAGACAACATCACGCGGGACAATTCCCCTCCGGACGCCACTTCGGACAGCAGTCTCTCTTCCTCGCCCGGATTGGCCGAAAACGTAAAATGGATCTTATCCCCACCGGAACCCGAGTATCGCGGCCGGCCCTCCTCATCGAGATCGGGGGTCACCGAGACACCGAAACGAGCTTGAGAGAGACCGAGATCGGAAAACTCCTTCTCCACCAACCGCGCCATTTTTTCCGCCGACTGAACCCGCGCCTGTCTCAGTTTCTTCACGGTCTGGTCCATATCCTTCTCGGCAACGGCCAGGTTCTGGGACAGATTCTGTGTGCGTTCCTCCAGGTGTTCCAACCGATCCAATTCCTCCGATATTTTCTGTTGGTATTGCATGATCTGCTCGACCGTCGGGCCATATTTCCGCTTCAACTTCGCAATCAGGTCCAAACGGCTCAAGACGGCGTCCAATTCCGCGGGATCGGCGGAAGCCCCCTGGCGCAGGGCGTCCAAAGAATGGGCCGTCTCTTCGAGCCGGATAACGGATTCCTGGATCATATCTGACTGTTCCTGGACATCGATACCGAGGTTCTGTAGTGACTCCAATATCCGTTGAACCCGCCGGACTTTCCCGGAAGCCGCCCCGTCGTTTCCGTAGAGGCAGTCGTACGCTTCATTCAGAAGACTCTTGAGTCTTTCAGCGTTCTTCAACTGGGGAACCCGTTGTTCCAATCGGTCTTCCTCATCCGGTTGAAGTCTGGCTGCCTTCAATTCATCCAGCTGGAAGCGATACAGATCGATGCGCTGGGCCCTCTCCTGTTCAGAGAGAGAAATCGCGGCCTGCTCCGACGACAGATCCTTCCATCTCACATAATGGTCTCGCATCTCGGTCTTGATCTTCTCGAGGCGGCCATAAGAATCCAAGATCTCCATCTGTTCTGCCGGTCGCAGAAGCAACTGATGTTCGTGCTGTCCGTGAATATCCACCAACAGGTCACCCAACCGGGACAGCGTGGCCAGGTTGACGGGGGTATCGTTCACGAAACAGCGGGAGCGTCCCGACGCATCCACGTCGCGCCGGAGACGAAGCATCTCAGGATCGTCTTCCGACGAAATGTCCAATTCATCCAAAAGCCGTCGAAGGCGGGGAGTGTGGGTCCGGAAAACGCCCGAGACTGTCATGCGGGAAGCCCCCGTTCTTACTTCCTGCGTGCTGGCGCGATCCCCCAGAACCAAACCCAACGACTCCACGACGATGGATTTACCGGCCCCGGTCTCTCCCGTCAAGACGTTGAGGCCGGGGGAAAATTCCAGCTCCAGCGACTCGATCAGAGCAAAATTCTTGATGGAGAGTTCAAGTAACATTCCATTTCAACTTTTCACGCAGCGTGGCGAAATAAGAAGCATTCGGGTTCTGCAATAGTTTAAAACGTTGTGGAGCCCGATTGATCACGATCTTATCCCCGGGGTGAATGGAGCGGATCACCTGCCCGTCGATGGACAGAAACACCTTCTCTCGACGGATCGAGCGGACCCCCGGCCGGTGATCGATGCGGATTTCGATCGTATGGTTCGGCGAGAGGATGATCGGGCGTTGAGAAAGACTATGGGGGCAGATGGGTGTCAAGAGCATGACATCCATCTCGGGCTGGACGAGGGGGCCGGAAGCCGCCAAGGAATAAGCCGTCGACCCCGTCGGAGTGGACACCATGAGTCCGTCGCCGGTATAGGTTCCGAGATATTCCGAATCGACGAAAACAGACAAGTGGATGACGCGACCCGTGGCCCCGGCCCGGACCGCACACTCGTTGAGGGACCAGTAAGGGTTCCCCCGAGAGGTTTTGATACGGAGCATCATCCGTTCCGAAATCGTCAAACGTCCAGCCAAGAGGTCGCGGAGGGCGGATGTCATCCGCTTCAGTTCGGCACCGGTCAGGAAACCGATCCGGCCGAGATTGATCCCCAACACGGGGACTCCATGGGGGGCCACCAAACGGGCCGCCGACAGCAGGGTGCCGTCCCCGCCCAGCGCCACGACCAACGACGCCCGCACCGCCGATCCTTCGGGAACGACGTTGATTCTCTTTTTACGGAACCATTTGATTAAGGAGGGTCGTGCGCGTAACGCTTCGGGTTTTTCCCGATTGGCAAAAATCGCCACCGATCGAATGGGAAACACCATAACCCTTATTATACCAAGCGTGAGACGTAATTCAACACATTATCGGCGGCCAGAGAGGCGCTCCGGATGCAATCAGGGACCCCGATTCCCCGGTAGGCATTCCCGGCCAGAGCCAAACCAGGAATCGATCCGACCTCACGTTCAATGGCCGTCTGTCTTCCGGCATGCCCCACAAGATACTGCGCCATCGAAAGTGGGTGCCGATGAACCGTCACCCATAACGGGTCAATCCGTATGCCCAAGATCCGCCGAAGATCGGAAATCACCTTGGACTGGGTCGCGGGTTCATCCGCCGCCTCGGCGGCCTCCCCAGACAAGAAGAGACGAAGAAGGGCGTCACGGGCCGGGGCCCTGTCCTCGTATTTTCGGTGGCTGAAGGTGCAAGCGAGAAGACTCCTATTCTCAGCGGAAGGAACGACGAACCCAAAACCGTCCATCGGGTGACGGATGGCCTCCTGCGGATAAGCCACATGGATCGTCGCGCTGGACCGATAGGGGATTTCATTCAAAAGCCGGGAAAGACCCGGATGACTTTCCCCGAAAATGGAGGCCGCGGCGGGCCCAGGAAGGGCCACGCACAAAGCAGCCGCGCGCTGCTCTCGCCCGGTCCCCGCACGGATGATCCAGCGTTGAGACGGCGAGGCCTGGGGATCGAACGAAACGCCCGTCACCGGGGTGTTCAGCTGGATCCGGCCGTTCAATCTCTGTGCGAGCGTATCGGTCAGAGACTGCAAGCCGCTCCGAAGCGTGATGAACAATCCATACCTCGGGCCCGCCGAGTCCTGTCTTTTCGCCCGACTCAGCATTAAAGCCCGTATCACGCTGCCCCTCCGCTCCTCCATCTCGATGAATTGGGGGAGTACGGACTTCAGACTGAGGGCGTCCGGATCCGACGCATACACCGCCGAGACCATCGGTTGAGCCAGACGTTCGAGGGCTTGGTCCCCGAACCGCCGCCGGACAAAATGTCCGAAACTCTCATCGTCGTTTCCACGTGCTCGCGGTATAAAAAGATCACACAAGATCCTGACTTTCCCACCCCACGTAAAAAGGGGGGTTCGAAGGAACGGCATGATCTTGGCCGGCGCCAGCAAGTAATAGCCGTCCGGCACCGGATGGAGGGTATTCCCTCTCAGGACAAAACTCCTCCTGTGTTCGGGCCGCGTGCCGATGATCTGCGGGCCCAACCCCACTTGGCGACACAGTGTTTCGGCTTCCGGTTTCAGGGAAAAAAGGCTATCGGGTCCGGCCTCCACCAGAAAACCATCCCGACGCATCGTCGAGATGACCCCCCCCGCCCGCGAAGAGGCTTCCCAGACGACGATCTCGGGGGGGATCGTCAATCCCTTGGCCCTCTCCCGGATGAAATGGGCCGCCGCTAAACCGGAAATCCCGGCGCCAATGACAACGATGCGAGCCGGAAGATCACTCATGGGCGGGCGGATTTTCTTTTTTTATCTTTTTACGGACGACGTCATACATGGTCTGGATGAAGAAGGGGTGCGTCCCGACGGTCTTGACCCTGATGAAATTCACGCCGAGACCCTGGGCGACACGGCGGGCCTTGATATCCAAATCATGCAACGTCTCGACGTGGTCGCAGGTGAACCCGATCGGGATGATCATCATGTTCTGGGTCCCCTGTTTCGCCAAGGCGCGGATCAGGTCGTTGACATCGGGTCCCAACCAGGATTCCCCGGGACGCCCGCTGTGGCTCTGGAAGGAGAGGAACCAGGTCCGCTGTATGAACCGATGACACACGAGCTTCACGGTCCTCAATATCTGTGAGACATAACCGGATTTCTTGGCAATCGCCGTCGGAAGACTATGGGCCGTGAAGATCCAAGCCAACCCGTGGCGACGGACAGCATCAACCGTTTCAAGCGATTCCTTGATCCGTTCGGTGATGGCATCGATGAAGGCCGAGTTCTCGTGCCAAGGATCGACATAATCGATCACGGGCGCTGTCGGCCCCAAAAGGGCCCGGGCCTCCTCGACGGAAGTCAGGTAACGGTCCCAACTGTGTTCCGACCGATGAGGGGCCAAAATGAAACCCACGGAACGACGGATCCCGTCTTTCATCATCCGCTGGAGTATGTCGTGTATCGTGGGATGCCAGTTCCGGAAGCTGACATAGACGGGGAGGGGATGTCCTTTCTTCTCGAACAGTTGTCCCAATTGCTCCGCTTGTCTGAACGATATCTGGTTATAGGGCGACGCCCCGCCGATCTCCACGTAATGCTGGATGATCTGCTCATAACGCCCGGGCTCGATCGGTTTTCCATGAAGCATATTCTCCAGGAAAGGACGCACGTCCTCGAACCGACCGGGGCCGCCGAAACCGATGATCAAAACCGCATCATATGGAGTGGTCATAGAATAGGAGGGGATCTGATCGACGGGTGGAAGAAAAAAAGCCGACATCCCCTGCCGATATTGTAGAATATACGCTCACGGAAAGGGTAGCTGTTCGGATCTTTTGCTCACCGTAAAGGATTCGAGCCGACCAAGAAGGGTCTTTTTCCGCCGGAAACAATTGCAAAAAATCAAAATTCAATCTCCTATGCCGCAACAAGAACAACGGGTGGCGCTGATCACCGGCGCTTCGCGTATCGGACAGACCGTCGCCCGGCATTTATCGAGGCGGGGGTTCCGGATCGCGCTCACGTGGCATCAGCATCGCCCCCGGGCGCTGGCCGGACGACAAAGGCCTGCGAAAAACGCCGCGGAGACCCGTTTTTTTCAAGTGGATCTATCGGATGAGAAGGCTCCGACCCGTCTGGTCGAGAGCGTCATCAAACAGTTCGGCCGGCTGGACGTTCTCATTCACATGGCATCCCCCTATAAGCCGGTCCCGTTCCGGCGGATATCCCCGGCGGTCTGGTCCGAATACATGGACAGCATCGCGCGAGCCGGTTATCTGATGTCGCGGGCGGCGGCCGGAAGGATGATAAGGGCGAGAGAGGGCCGGATCGTCTTCATCTCGGATTGGACAGCGGCCAGTGGACGTCCACGATACAAGGATTTCGTCCCCTATTATGTCGCTAAGAAGAGTCTCATCGCCCTGACGGAAGCCCTGGCCTTGGAATTGGCTCCGCACGTGTTGATCAACGCCATCGCCCCGGGACCAATCCTCCGCCCCTCCTCCATGACGACATCCGAAAATGCGCGGGTCCTCAAAAACACGCCGATGGGCGTTTGGGGCGGCGCCGAAGAGATTGCAAAAGCCGTCGATTTTTTCATCGACACAAACTTTGTCACGGGAGAATGTCTCCGGGTCGACGGGGGCAGGCATCTCTACTAATCATGCCATCACTATTTGGAAGGTAGGTTAAAATTTGATACATTTAAGGGCTTTGATTTTGGCGGCGGGGGATGGCACCCGGATGAAGTCGTCCCTCCCGAAGGTTTTGCATCCCGTGAACGGGAAAAGCATGATCTTCCATGTGCTGGACGCCGTGGAAGGCCTGACACCGGATATCGGTGTCGTGTTGGGAGCTTCAGCACCCGAGATACGCCGGATACTCCCCGAAGGAACGCGTGTTTTTTTTCAGAAGAGGCGTCTCGGGACCGGCCATGCGGTTATGACGGCTTCCCCGTGGTTAAAACGCCCCTCCGGTTCCGTTCTTGTTCTTTGCGGGGACACCCCCCTTCTTCGACGGGAAACCCTCCGGTCTTTGTGCGAGACACATCGCCGGGAGAAAAACGCCGTGACTCTATTGACGGCCCACATCCCGGATGCTTTCGGATATGGACGGATCCTGCGCCATCCCTCCGGTCGCCCCGAAGCGATCATCGAGGAAAAAGATGCGTCGCCCGCACAGAGGGCCATTCGAGAAATCAACACGGGCGTCTACTGTTTTGAAATACCGGCCCTTCTCCGGGCTCTCCGGCAAATACGACCGGAGAACAAGAAGGGCGAATATTATTTAACCGACGTCGTTTCCGTCCTTTCGAAGGACCATCGGCGATTGGGAGCCGTTATCATGAAGTCTCCGGAGGAAGCGATGGGTGTGAATCGTCGGACAGAACTGGCGATGGCCGAAAGAGTCATGCAACAGCGAATCCTCGATAAACTCATGGGGGACGGCGTGACGGTCGCGGACCCCTCCCACACGTATGTGGAGGCGGGTGTCCGCGTCGGAGCGGACACGGTCCTGCTCCCCGGGACGTTCCTCAAAGGGAAGACCCGCGTGGGGAGAGGATGCCGGATCGGTCCCTTCACCTATCTGGAGGATTGCGTGATTGAAGACGGGGCCGAACTCCGCGCCGTGTTCGCCTATCAATCCAAGATCGACCGGGGCGCCAAGCTGGGCCCCTACACGCACCTCCGGCCCGGAACGAGGGTCCGGCGAAACGCCCGCATCGGAAATTTCGTGGAGATCAAGAAGTCCGACATCGGGGAAGGCACGAAGGTCAGCCATTTATCCTATATCGGCGATGCGCGGTTGGAATCGGAAGTGAACGTCGGGGCCGGGGCCATCACGTGCAACTACGACGGATTTCAAAAGCATCAAACCAGGGTCGGGCGCGGCGCCTTCGTGGGCTCCAACGTCAACCTGGTCGCGCCGGTCCGAGTGGGACGCGGCGCCATCGTCGGGGCCGGATCGACCGTCACCGAAAATGTGCCTGCGGACGCCCTGTCGTTGGAGAGGGCTCCGCACCTCATCAAGAAGGGGTGGGCGCGGCTCCGGCGAATTCAGAGACAGAAGAGAGGTCACACATGAAACGGATGAAGATTTTCTCAGGGAACGCGAACCGGCCCTTAGCCGAAGAGATCTGTCGCTTTTTGAAGGTCCCGCTCGGGAACGCGATGGTGGGCCGGTTTCCCGACGGAGAAGTTGAGGTCAAAGTCGTCGAGAACGTGCGCGGAGCCGATTGTTTCGTGGTGAACCCGACCTGCTATCCCGCCAACGACAATCTCCTCGAGCTGCTCCTCCTGATCGACGCCCTGCGCCGAGCCAGCGCGGAGCGGGTCACCGCCGTCATGCCCTATTACGGATATGGGCGCCAAGACAGAAAAGCGGAACCTCGCGTGCCCATCTCGGCCAAAGTCGTGGCCAACCTGATTTGCGCTTCCGGCGCCAACCGCGTGTTGACGATGGACCTCCACGCCGGACAGATCCAAGGATTTTTCGATATCCCCGTCGACCACCTCTACGCCAACCCCGTCCTGCTCGACTATTTCAAGAAGCAGCGGCTGGACCTGGAGAAAACGGTCGTCGTCTCCCCCGACGCGGGAGGTGTCGAACGCGCCCGGGCATTCGCCAAGCGGATGAAATGCGGACTGGCGATCATCGACAAGCGCCGCATTTCGGCGCACGAAGCGAACGTCATGCACGTGGTCGGCGAAGTCAAAGACAAGACGGCCATCATCATCGACGACATGGTGGATACGGCCGGCACTCTCTGCAAAGCAGCGCAGGCGCTGCGCGACGCGGGATCGAAGCGCATCTTCGCCGGAGCGGCACACGGCGTTCTGGCCGGCCCCGCCCTGGAACGGCTGGAAAAATCTCCCGTCGAAAAATTTGTCATGACCAACACAATTCCGTTCAAAGGAAAATCTCATCCCAAGATCGTGGTGTTATCGGTGGCTCCCATACTCGGCGAGTCCATCCTCCGCATCCATCATGAGAAATCCGTGAGCGAATTGTTCATCTAAAAAACAGGAACGAGGTAAACCGAATATGAATAAAGTTGATTTAAACGCACAGAAGAGGAACATGGGATCCAAGGGAGCGCTCAACGCCACCCGGGAAAAGGGAGAGATTCCGGCCGTTCTCTACGGAGGAAAAAGTGACACCATCGCCATCACCGTGAATCTGAAAGAGATACGGAAGAGCCTGTCGGGCCCCGGCGGCTCAAATGTGATCGTGAACCTATTGATCGACGGGCAAGCGTCAACGGCGATCGTCAAGGAGATCCAGCGCAACCCCATCTCCAGGCTGCCGCTGCACATCGACTTCCAACGGATTTCACTGACGGAAGAAATCGAAGTGCTTGTTCCGATCCATCTCAAGGGAGAACCGGCGGGAGTGAAACTCTCCGGGGGCATCCTGGAACACATCTTGCGCGAACTGCGCGTGAGATGTCTGCCGACGGCCATCCCGCCTTCCATCGACGTGGACGTGGCTCCCCTCCAGATCAACCAGGGCCTCACCGTCAAAGATCTTCCCGTGCCCGGCGACGTCAAGGTTTTGAATGAACCCGGTCAGCTGGTCGTGAACGTCGTCGCTCAGGCGGTCATCGAAGAAACACCCGTCGCCGAAGCGGCCGCCGCCGGAGCAACGGAACCGGAAGTCATCGCCAAGGGGAAGAAACCGGAGGAAGGCGCCGAAGGCGCGCCCGCCGCCGATACCAAGGGCGGTGCCGCCAAAGCGGCCGCTCCCAAAGCGCCCGAAGGCAAAGCTGCCGGGAAATAATCCGGTTCTTATCGGGGATCCGCACCGTTGCCTATCCGGTTGGTTGTCGGGCTGGGGAACGCGGACGAGGCGTATACAGACACCCCGCATAATATCGGTTTTGAGACCCTCGACGCGCTGGCCCGGCAAGAGCGTCTGGACTGGCAGAACGTCAAAGGGAAAGTCCTTTCCACTGTTTGGTCCTCTTCCCATGAAAACCCGGAAAGAATCCGACTCATCAAACCCCTGTCATACATGAACGTCTCCGGCGACAGCGTCCAATGGGCGCTCCACTATTGGGACATTCCGTCGACGGATATTCTGGTCGTGGTGGACGATTTTTCAATCCCGGAGGGGCAACTCCGTCTGCGGCGGGCGGGACGTTCGGGCGGTCATAACGGACTTCAATCCATCATCGACGTCCTCCAGACAACGGATTTCGCCAGATTGAGGATCGGGATCGGGCCGGTTCCCGAGAGGATGGACCCGAAGGATTTCGTATTGAAACGTCGGCCGCGATCGACGATGGAACGGTGGGCCCTCAGAAGCACGGAAGCGTTGAGGGCGACTTTATCGGACGGCCTGGATCAGGCCATGAACCGGTTCAATACCGCCTCCCCCGAGAACTGATCAATATCCCCCGAAGAAAAATCGATAGACCGTCAGGACCCCCGCCGTCACAGTTCCGACAAAAGTCAGGCGGGTCATGAGCGGAAAAAACCCCTCCCGCGAACGACGAAGACTCGCCAACGTCATCATAGAAACAGCCCCGATAACGACCATCCATAGACTTCTCATCCACACCCCGACGGCCATCAACACCAAAGACAAGACCCCTTCGGCAACATTCTCGAATACCCTCGCTTCACGTTTCCCGGCGGTCGCATCCCTCAAGGGGACCCAGAAGTGCGCCGACGGCGGACGGAGTCCGAACAGATAATCGATGACGTTCTTGGTCAGGAACGAAACATAAAAATATGTTCCCGACACGATAAACCGGAACGGAGAGGCCCGATCGGGCCGGCGCTGTTGGGCCATGAGTCCACCCGCCAGCAAGATCGTCACTATCGCCAAGCTCCCGCTCACCACCAGGTTCAGACGGAACCACCCCACCCATTCCGCGCCCCCCGACATATTCTCACGACGCAATCCATAATGGAGTCCATCCTGCAACATCAACAACAGGAGAAAGAGGTGCGTCCACGGAACGGCGAACGTGAAAGAACCCAGAAAAATATCGACCTTCTCCAGCCAGGGGACTGTCCGATCGCGGATGTTCTTCAGATAATAATAAAACAAGAACTGGAGATTCCCGCAGGTCCACCTTGAATTCGCCCTCCGGACCGAGGCCAAATCCTCGGGAACGGCATCCCGGCCGTAACACTCCTTCACAAAAACGCCGACATATCCGGCTGACCGCGCCTGAAGTGAAAACACATTATCTTCCGACAAATATCCTTCGACGAAACCCCCTATTTTCCTCCAGGTTTCCATCCGGACCATCACATTATGGCCGTAAGACGGCACATGCCCGTATCGGTTCTTCAGGGAACTGAACACATCCTGGCTGAACCCGAAACAGTCACCCACCGCGACTCCGACGGGATGATCTCCCATCCCATAACCCACCTGATTACAGGAGACGAAACCGACCTGCCCGCTGGATTGAAAATATGGGAGAGCCACCGAGATCAGATCGGAAGGGACGACATTATCGCTGTCCACCATGACGAAATAATCAAATCGATCCTGAATCAAGCGGAGGGCATGATTGTAGTTTCCCGATTTGAACCCCTCCCTTGTTCCCCGGCGGATAAGGGCGACTTGGATGGAATGTCCCCCCACGAACCGGTCCACCCGTTCCCGACATGCGTCATCATCACTGTCATCCAAGACGAAGACGTGGCAGTCGCCATGGTCCAGTTTCAAACAGGATTCGATCGCCGGTTCGCAAAAATCATTACATGTCGCATAAAGGACCGCCACCCGGGGACTGCCCAGAGCGGAACCGGTCCTATCGATGGGATTGATTGAAGAGAGACCCGTAAAAACCATCGATACGATCATCCGAGAGAGGGAAAGGGAAAGGGCGATCGCGCAGAATCCCTGCAAGACAAGGAACGCGTTCAGGACGGGGCGACCGGGGAGGAATCCGGGGAAAGCGGCGCCATAGACCGACAGGAGGATCCCCCACAGGATCAATATCGAAACCAACAGGGCTGGTGATTTTCGGAGGACGTCAGGAGTTCTTCGATCGGCGGGAGAAACGATCATTCGCGCGACTGAATCTCAATGGAGGGAGGGCCGAACAACTGATCCGTCAAGCGGTTATAAGTCTCCAGATCCAAGGTTTCAGCACGGGTCGTCGGAGAAATCCCGGCCGTCCGAAGGGCGCGCAAAACTTGATCCTTATCCATCTGCAACCCGTGCGACAATGAATTCAGGATGACTTTCCGCCGTTGACCGAACGCCGCATGGAGGACTTTAAAAAAAAGGGGTTCCCGATGGATCCGGTGTTCAACCAACGGTCTGAGCCGGATGACCGTCGAGAGGACTTTCGGGGGAGGACTGAACGACCCCGGCTGGACATCGAACAGGCGTTCCACATTCGCCTTCCCCTGGACAGACAGCGTCAAAATTCCATAATCATGGTTCCCCGGACCGGCACAGATACGGTCCGCGACTTCTTTTTGTACCATGAAGACCCCCTGAGACCATGCCGGCCAATCGAGGCATTTCTGGAGGATGGCGCTGGCGGAGGAATAGGGGAGATTCCCGATGAGTTTGATGGTGCGGTCCGGGAAAGAGGGGAGGGGCCATTCCAGGAAATCCCGATGGATGACCTCCGTCTTATCGGGGATACCCCACCGATTACCGAGATCGGCCGCCAATTCGCCGTCGATCTCAACGCCGATCCAGCGGGGAGAGGCGGAGATGATATATTGGGATAGAATACCGCGGCCGGGACCGATCTCAAGGACGGTATCATTCTGTTGGATTTGCAGCAGACCTGTGATGCGTTGGGCGACCGACTCGTTTTTAAGGAAGTTCTGTCCCCAGCGTTGTCTCACGGGAGGAGGGTTACGTTTTCAACAGCGGTTCGGATTCACGTCGGCTGAAACGGCGGTTTCTGGCAGATCCGCCGGAACATGTCGAGCATCTCCTGGGACGTGCGTTCGACGGAGACCTGAGACACGGAGGAGAGAGCGGACCGCACCATCGCGACCCGGTCGGCCGGGTTCTTATACATCCGATCAAAATTCTCGAGGGCTTCCAGAAACGAAATCGGGTCCGGCTCGCCGTGAACGTAGCTGACCTCGAATCCGTTCGGGGCCATCCCGGCGGCGGTCTTTCCGTAGAAAGCCACCGATTCGGGGACAGCTCCATCCGAATTGGCCAACACGGCCCCCCCGTTCACCTGGGCTTTCATGAATCCCGTGGCGGAAGCTTCCCGGCCATCGTTCGACAACATGATCGCCCCATCGGCGGCATGATAGAGGCGCGGCGCCTCGTAGATGTTGAAGTTATCGAGGAATACGACGCGATCCCCCAGTTCGGTGTCGCGGTTCAGCATCTCGATGAGCGTATAGACCATTTTTTCCGAGACGTTATCCCGCTGATAGATCCGGCCGCCGACCACCAAGAGGATGTCGGTCTTCAAGAAGCGTTCGCGGTTCCGCGGATTCTGGAATATCTGATGGAGCATATCCAATCGTTTATAGCTGGTGATCCGCCGCGTCCACAGGAGGAGCGCCTTCCCCCGGGCCGCTTTCAGCCAATCCGGCCAGAGACTGGCCCTTTTCCACAGCCATTTGACGAGATCCGCCTTCAAACTCTCCTTGATCGCGATTAAATCCTCATCCGACTTCTTATCGGCGTCCCGAAGGAGCGGGTTCTGCCAAATAGGAACGCTGATCCCGTTCGTAATGGACTCGATCTTCTTGCCGTAATCGCTCAGAGACGGCATGGCCCGCATGACATCCCCGTGTTTTTTCGCCACGCCAAAAACCCCGTCGGATATGGCCACCAGGAGCCGCGTCACATCCAATTCGCGGCGAGTTCTCTCTCCCCTCAAATAACCGGAATAGATCTTCTTATCCACCTTCACCTTATCCAACATCGATTGGGGCCAGATCGGATGAGCGTATTCCAACGGCGTGTGATCATTGAACACGTAGTGGGCGTTCTCGAAAACCGGGTCATTTTGAAACTCGTCCTGGATCAGCCGATGGTTGCCGAAAAAGGTCGGCGTCTCGCTCTGGATCACGACATCGGGCCGGACATTCAACGCTTTCAACAAGGCGAACGCGCCTCGGCCGATCAGCCACCCCTGTTTCAGGCGCTGGTTCTCCGCCCACTCGTGCTGGTTCCCGACTTGGGGAGGGGAATCCTCCTCGCAGGGGTAGACGACATCCGCCACGTCGGGGGCATCCAAAAAGTAAACATCGGCCTTGCCATAGGCGGCCTTCCAAACCTTCACGGGGATCGTCGTCTCATCGAACAGTTTGAGGTTGAGGATCAATCCGGTATCGGTCAAAACCGCTCGGATATGGTCGGCGACCTCGTTCCGGCGGAGAAAAAGGTGGTTCCAAGCGTGCCAGCCCTGAACCCATGTGGTCCGGTACAGTAAAGAAATCCCGATGACGCGGCAATCCATCTCGGATTGGACGATCACGCGCTCCCTCAAGAGTGGACCGATCCCCCCGACGGATGTGGACATGCCGGCTTCCACCGCCGCCGTGGACCCGTATTTGACCGCAATGTTCTTAAGGATCTCATCGGTGAGGGCCATTTCCATGGCCACTTCAACTATCGTCAACTGACTCATATGGGATGACTCCATTCAGCGATTTTATTTAAAATTCGTTGATATTATACTCAATAATGAAAATCTTGCGTTTAAAATATGAGGCGAAGGGATCATTTTTGAACCGCTCTCTGTCTCCGACCGAGACATCGATCACAGGGGATCCCGACGTCCGATATCCCCGGATGATTGAACATCTTTTTTGCCAGACGATATTTGGGACTGCCCAATAATCTTTCCAACCCGGATTCAAAAACATTTCCATAATCGTCCCAGTGATTCACACAACACCCGAGGAGCCGACCATCCCAGTTGATCTGCGGGGATATCCAAAGCTGGTGGCAGGGGAGCGTCTGGGGGACGATTCCGATATCCGTGGTCCCGGTCCGGGGCGCGTATGACGGGGACCAATTGCACTGGGGGATAAAATACATGTTCAGCCGGCGAGCCATATGCCGAGCATCCGCTAACTCGTGTTCATTATGAGCGAACACGACGAACTGCCAATAGAGAACGGGGTATTGAGATCCATATTTCCGCTTGATCTCATTCAGCCTTTCGATGTTCTCGATGACCGTCTTCAGGCGGCCGCCCCGACGGTATGTCTGATATGTCTCCTCGCTCGCCCCATCAATCGAGACCGTCATGGCCTTGAACCCGTTCTTGACCATACATTCCATCATCTCCTCACGGACCTCGTTGAAATGGACCCCGTTCAGGGCCAGCAACCCGATCTTCTTGTGGTTGGCGTATTCGATAATATCCTTCAATTCGGGATTCATGAAAATCTCGCCGTAATTCGACAGCTCTATATACCGATATCCGGGATGGAGATCGACGAACGTTTTAAAATCCCGAAACTTCAAATAACCCCTTCCGAGCCATTCCATGCCGTCATCCCCATGGATGCATAACGGACATTGGAGCCGGCACAAGGTCGACGCCTCGAGGCGTACGCTTTTCCCCATCAAACCGGCGACAGTGAACCTCAGGTAGAAATCAATCCACCAGGGGACGCCCCAGCGGCGATGACTCGCCCCCTTGGCAAACAAACCCCGAAGAATATATTTTATCCCCCGTAAAACAGGGACCACGGAAGAGGTATCGATCACCACGAGGAGATCCCGCGCGTAGAGAGAGACAGTCCCGATGTGAAGCATATATTTGTCATATTCGAAGGTTGCATATTTTATAATATAAACATCCCATGCCCTCCATCTACTCCCAATTGGATATCCCGCCGGAAAACTCACCGATATCCATCACACCGGCCGAAGGGGAATTCATCCACGATTTCCTCAAGGAACGCAAGATCCAAAAAACACTCGAGACGGGCCTGGCCTTCGGGTGCGCGGCCGCCCACATCATCTCGGCGACGCGCCATCGGCATTACGCCATGGATCCCCACCAAAAAAAATTCGACGACAGGGGGTTGAAAAACATCCAAAAACTCGACCTCGCAAA
The DNA here is from genome assembly GCA_022709755.1 of Elusimicrobiota bacterium. Lineage (GTDB taxonomy): Bacteria > Elusimicrobiota > Elusimicrobia > FEN-1173 > JAKLIF01 > JAKLIF01. The sequence goes on from JAKLIF010000002.1 coordinate 100,041, forward strand.
ACATCTGGTGTTTGAATACAACTTTTCCCATTGCGTATTACCGAAATTGCTCCAGGAGGGGGTCGACCTGGATTTCGTCTTCATCGACGGCGGACACAAATTCGATGAGATCTTTATCGATTATTATTACGCGGACTTATTGTTGAATCCGAACGGTTATATTCTCTTCCACGATCTCTGGATGAGATCCACGCAGCATGTGCTTTCGTGGATCCGCCACAACAAGAAGAACTATCGGTTCATCCCCGTCCCGGCCGACAACATGGCGATGGTCCAAAAAACAGGGCCGGACGGACGGGCTTGGCATCATTTTTCGGGGTTCGGCACGTTGAAATCTTTTTTTCTCCAAGCCCGTCTAAAATTCATCGATCGAATCGACCGGACATCCAACGACGCGCCGATGACATCCCATGAATGACTTCTGAATCCGAACTCGGACCTTCCTCGCCGATGAGTCAGTTTCCCCCTAAATCCCATAAGCTGGTTTTAACAACGTTCGTTCTCTGGGTCCTGTTTCTGTCGCTGTTCGGAATGCCCGGTTGTCCCGATGACGAATTTCACGGGATGATCCGGAGCGCATTCATCGGGTATTATTTCCTATTCGCGGCCTTCCTTCTCTCCTCCTCACGGATTCTGGCCCATACCCTATTCGCCGCCTTTCGTCCCCCTCCCCCGCTGCCCTCTCCTCCCATGATCACAGAATCGCCCTCGGTGGCCGTATTATATTGCACGCGAAACGATGTCTATGAACCCGGGATTGCCTCATGCCTGTCTTTGAACTATACCAACCATCACACCTATATCCTGGATGACAGCGACGATCCGACGCACCAGGAGCGGGTGGACCGCATCGTCCGGGAACACAAAGACCGCCTGACCCTCCTCCGCCGCCCCCCCCCGCGTCTCGACCACAAAGCCGGCAATCTCAACCATGCCCTTCATCTCCTCCATGAGGAATATGATTATTTCGTGGTCGTCGACAGCGACAACCTCCTTCCCTCGGATTTCTTAACGCGATTGCTTCCCTATTTCGACATCAACGAGAAGATCGGCTTCGTGACATGCAACCACACGATCCATGCCGATGCCGGCGGACGGCTGTTACCGGATCAGGAACACCCTGACTCGACCTATCCGGACCCTTTCCGATTTTTGAAGAACGCCTATGGTTTTGTGCCATTCCATGGGCACAACGGGATCATCAAAACAAGCGTTTGGCGGGAGGCGGGAGGATTCCCGCCCCTCATTGCGGAAGATATTTCGTTTGCTCTGAAAGCCAGGTCTCTGGGTTATATCGGCGTATTCGTGCCGGATTTTCATTGCCGCGATTCCATGCCGGGCACTCTTGACTCCTTATGGGTCAGGCATGCGCGCTGGCTGAGAGGAAACTGGCAGTTCTTATTCCGTTTTTTTCCCAGATACGCCCTGCATCGGGGCATTCCGACCGTCGAAAAAATCGATTCCGTCCTCAGCGCGCTGACATTCATCATCCCCTGGCCATTCATGATCCTGTCTCTTTTCGCCATGACGGATATCATGGATTTCGTCATCGGCCTCTCCCGCCCCACAGCCCCCGTCGGAGAGCTGTATCATTATCTCGGTTTTACGGGACTGGGGATGATGGGAGTGGTCGCCCTCGAAATGTCTCTTTTAGGGATATCTTTTTTCGGCAGGGGAATCGGCCTCGGGCCGTTGAACGCGGTGTATCTCCAACTTTTGTTTTACCCGAAAATCGTTCTGGAATACGCGCGGGCGATACTATCCAAATCATCCCCGGGTTGGACAACTTCCGGAGAGATGAAACCCCGGGTATTACGGGAGACGGCGCTCAATCTCCTCGTCGGCCTGATTATCATTATCGCCGGAAGCATCGCGCGCTCGCCCCTCCTCCTGTTGATGGGGGCCGTCTCATTGGCCACCTCTCTGTTCGGGTATGATCATCGAGACCGACATCCTTCGTTTCTGATGTATGCCTCCTTGGCCGGGATGGCCTTCGTCTCACTGCGGTTTTTTTATCGGATCTTCGGGACATATCTCCTTCTCTGAAGCATTAGAACCGTCACTCCGTTCTTCGTCAATATCTCGGACTCGTCAAAACCGCTCATCAATCGTTCGTAATCGGCGCCGATCCGATCCGGGCCCTTCTCATCCAAATAGGTTTTTATCTCATCAATGGCGTAACCCCGCCGATCGACATCATGGCTTTCCACTCTCGCCGCCAGCGTCCGGAAGAGCCAACTCTTGTCCCGCACCGCCCGGTCATTCTGGCTGGTGAACATCAGCAAACGGTCATAATGGTCCAGATTCAGGTAATTGCCGACATCCAGATATTCATAATCGATCCGATAGGGGGTGAGCTGGAAGCGGCTCATGAACAGGAACATGAATGGGTTATACCGGTGTCTATCGGACAGATCCCCATCCACCAGAAGTGTTTTGGGCGAATGGGGATCCGCAATTTTTCCGGCCAGATTTTCAAACACCTCGTGGTAAGGCGCCAGATATCGATCGGCGCTCCTCGGTGTCCGACATATTTGATCGTCTTCCTTGAAATATGCGAACGTTCTTCCCATGAGAACCGTTTTAAGGTGGTCCAAGCGCGGCGGAAATCCGAATGAGAAACTATAGTGCTGTAAAAGACCGATGAGAACCAGAAACGCCAACACCCCGTATCTCTTCCTCTTCATCGAATTGATCCAGATGGCCATCAACAAGGCCACCAGCGGGATGAACGGATAGTCATAGGGGACATACGGAAAATGCGTCATTGACACCAAAATGCCAAAGGGAAGGGCCATCCAGAGCGTCAGGATCCATTTCCGATGGATGGAGATGGCCGTAAAAAAAAGGACATGCAAGAAAGCGCCGATAAAACCGACAAAGAATACCGGCCCCAACTGATTTTCCAACAGGCCGGCGAGATAGGGGCCGAAATGAAGACCCGCGGATTCCCCCGGTTCCTGGCCCATCCCGATCAGTCCTCCATGCAAAACGCCCAAACGCTGAAAGAAGACGGGGGACGTGGCGATCACCACGATGAGGATCCCCATGAATATATGAAAGGACGCTCGCTTGAAATCGATCTCTTTCCCTCTCCGGATGAAAAGATAGACCAACCTTGCGGCGACATATCCGACCGGACCGATCAAGAACATGACCGATTCTATTTTCACAAGAAGACAAACGGCCATCGACGCACCGAAGAGGAGCGAATACCCGCGATTTTTAAAATACTCACATTTCAACAGGGTATAAACGGCCGCTAAAACAACACCCATCTCGGCAAACTGGATCAGGAAGAGACGGGACGGTCCATAGAACGTCGGGAAGAGCGCGAGGAGTATGGTCGCAAACAAGCCGACTCGGTGATTGACAAGGAGAGTTCCCAATTTATACGTCAGGAAGAGGATGAGGATGATATAAGGGAGATTGCTGAAGAAAACAATCTTCCAATACACCGGCTGAAAATAACAGAGGATCGCGGCGGGCAAGATGTATCCCGGCGAATAGACCTGTTGGCGCATACCCCGAAGGATCGACCCGAGATTGAGCCCGTGTTGCTGGAAAAGATCGACATATTTCGTCATGTGATACATATAAACGGTGTCTTTCGATCCCGTGGGAAGGGGAACATCGGCCCGCAGCCAATAATAGGCATGGCCCGCCACAAACACGATCAGGCCCAGCAAAACAAGGGCATGGCTCCAAGGCATCTGCCTTAAAATCCAAGTGGTAAAATGACGGCTCCAACGCGATCGGGTCAGATACATGCCAATCTCCATCCTCATCGCCCGGCACCGCCCGGCCCGCCTGGAGAGACGGTTTTTCCCTTCAGCCTGTCGATATCAGCCAGATACTTTCTCAACCGGGACAGTCGTTCCGGGTCATCGGACAAACCGTCGAGCGCCCGATGGAAATGATCCGCGGCGGTATCCCACTCTTTATCCATCACAGCCAGTTCGCCCAGATAAAAATGCGCCTGCGCCACAAAACCGGGGACGTCGGCGAATTCGTTGAGGATGGCATCCCCGTGCCGTTGGGCTCGCGACCGATCGTTCATCCGGATATATATTTCGATCAGATACTTATGCGCATCGTATCTCTGGAATGTGTCTTCGTTCACATATTTCTCCAGGATGGTTTCGAAATGCCGAGCCGCGTCCGCCCACTCCTCCGTCTTGATATATAGTCGCGCCATCTGTTTATGGATCCGCAGGAGTTTTCCGTCGTCCCGGGAGTAGATGTCCAATAATTCCCGATAACGGTCAAATGCCTCCGGGAAACGCTTCCGGGCCTCCAAAAGCTCCAATTGGCCGAGTCGTGCCGCAAAAACGATCCCCTGATCGGATGGAAAACGATCGATGACATCCTGGTACGCGCGTTCGGCTGCCGCCCATTGTTTTCGATCAGCATGGAGTTGTCCTATATAAAGATGGATCTTCGGCAATCTCTCCGGGAACCCCTGGTTTTCCCTGAGCATATCCTCAGCCACGGACATGGCCCGGGCCTGTTCCCCGCGTTTTCGATGGATTTGAAGGATATTCATCTGCGCGGTATACCGTATCCACGGTTCCGCCTCCGGGAGCGGCGCCGACGCCCTTTCGTAACACCGCAACGCCTCCTCTTCCCGTTTCAACCGGGAATGAATATCCCCCGTTTGAAGGTCAATGCGCAACATTCGAGGCCCCTGCGAGGACTGTTCCTCGCGAAGCCGTTGACAGGAGGACAAAGCCTCCTTCAATTTCAATTGCCTGACCTGGATATTAATGAGTTTCATCTTCGCCTCAAAGAGGTCCGCCGAGCGGGAATCCCTGTTTTGATCGACGATCCACTGGTAATATTTCATGGCCTCAGGAAGATTGCCCGCTTCCGATTGGATCTGCCCCATCAACGAATAGATCCGCATCCGATCCTGATTTCCCAAGGAGGGATCGTCCAAGAGACCCGTCAAAGATTTTAAAGCGTCTCCGGGAGAATCCTTCTTTCTTTCGAGCTCAATCAGCCTTAATCTCGCCTGTAACAGCCAACCCCACTTCTGGCGACGGCCCCGTCTCAAGGATTCATGGAAATACCCCGAAGCCTCCGACGCTCGACCGGCCTCCATGGCGATCTGTCCCAATTGATAATTGGCATGTGAAGACAATTCCGTCGAACCGCCGGCCTCCTGGAGAAAACGACGCCCCACGCCGAAAGCTTTTTCGTATTGGCCCCGCCGGCGATAAACCTCCATCAACGCTATTTCAGCTTGTCGGGTGCGATCCAGATCAATCGCCGATGGGGAAGACAATATCTCTGTCAGATATCTTTCCGCGTCCGCCGTCATCCCCTGCTCCAGACACAGCTGCGCGATGATATTCTTCAAAACCTGTATCTCGCGGACGGGGCTTTCATATTGTTCGAGGACGCGCAATGCCCACCGGAACGCCTGTTCCGTTCGCCCCGCCAGTCGATGAATATCGATCAGGATGATTTTGCCTTCCAATCCCAAGCGGGAATCATCGATTGAATAGCGCCCCAACTGATCATCGACCAGTGAGATCGCCTCTTTTTCATACCCCAATGAGCGGTAATCCGTGATGATCTTCCGGACCAATTGGAGGTATCTATTCGATAAACCGTGGGGTGACTGGATTCGGGCGGAATATCGATCCGACAGGACCCCCTTCATCTTTTCCAGGCGAGACGCATCGTTTTCACCTTGAGCCGCCCGGATGGCTGAGACCAACTCATGATCACTCCAATAATACGGATTTTCCAGGCGGACCCACACTCCCGAGAACAGGAGCAATAAAACCCCGACACCGACGATCCGCTGAGCCCGTTTCGAGAAACCCCGCAATTCCAACAATCTCTCCCAGCGACGGATCGTCGACCCCACGGAACCGCCGGCCTGTCGGATGGCGCTCTTTTGATCAGACGGGATCCCTCGCGCCCCCCAGAACTCGCTCTCAAGCAGGTGCGGGGTATTCAAGGGGGTCTTTCGGAACAAGGCATGATTGAACTTGGCCCGGGTCAGATCCGCTTGATCCAGGTCGGTCTCGGCGAAGTAAGACCCTGAACAGTCGGCGGAAGAAAGGCGGGCTTGAGAAAAACCGCAACGGACGAATGAACACCCGGACAACACCGCTCCGGTGAGGTCGGCTCCGTCAAACCGGACCTCGCGGAATTCGACGAAGCGGAAATCCCCTCCCCGCAGATCGGCGGATCGGAAATCAGCTCCGACGATGGGCCGGTCACTCAAACGGCAATCAACCAAGGTCGCCCTCGTAAACACCGCGCGGGTCAGCGTGGCCAGGTTAAAATCCACCCCGGTCAACCGGCTGGATGAAAAATCGGCTTCCGTTAAATCGGCGTTGATAAACTGAGTGGCATGGAGGGAGGTCGACGAAAAGTTTGTTCGAGGGAGAGACTGAGCGGAATAATCCGATTGAGGACTCCCCATCATCAGCGCACTTACTTCAGGTATCCCAAAGCCTTGAGTTTCTGTAATTCCCCTTCGCTGGCCAGGTTTTTGACGGGGAAATCGCAGGGCTGATGAACGGGAGGCCCGTACGTATCCGTGAGGACGACGGGGTGAGTGAAACGGTAATTATTTTCAAAACAATCCGAAAGGACCCGTCCATCCAGATCGGCGGCGATAGAGAGCCCCATCTTATAGAGGAGCGTCGGCGCGATATCAAGTATGTCGGCGCGGGAATAATATCCTTTTTTAACATCGGGACCGCTCACAATGAACACTCCCGTCAGGTCGTGCGACCCGGGAACCTTTCCCTGGCCCAACCGCGCCTCCGTCATGGGATATTTCTTCCTCAACCCATGGTCCGAACAAACGACGATCATCGTGTCGGGACCCGCAAAACGGAGCAGGCTTTCGATCCAGCCATCGATCAGCCGGTAATAATCCAACAGGACCTTGCCGTATGCCGCGGCATCAGGGGCGGGGATATAGTCCTCCGGATTTTCATATCGCAGAAAACGGTGGGCGACCTGATCGCAGCCACCGAAGTATACGGTGAAGAAATCGTAATCATTGTCGCGAAGAAGGAAAACGGATGTCAGGTAATTATTCGTATCATCCCGAAGGACGGCCCGCAGAGTCTCGATGTCGGTTCCCTTCTCTTTCTCATAAACCGCCCGGACGGGATCCCCCTCCGGTTGTTTCTTTCCCGACGGCTGAAGGTAGCGGCGGAACCGATAAAAAACGCCCTCCACTTCAGATTGCCGATCGCTGAGATATTTCGTGATCGGCGCGGAGAGTTCCTCCGGATAAAGCCGTCCGGGCACCGTTTCCTGAAGATAATGTCTGGAGAGCATGACCCCGTTAACATGTTCCGCAGGCCACGTCACCAAATGACCGACAGAAGCCACCCGAAGACCGAAATCTCCGAAGATATTCCAGAGGGCCTTGCTCTGGCGTGCCCCGGAGGGAATATCCTTGAACGAGTCGATCGTGATCCCATGTTTCTCGGGACGTTGGCCGGTCAGGATCGACGTCCAAATCGCCGGAGAAAAACCGATGCCGATATCGACGTTGGTCTTATAATAAGAACCATTCTTCATCAGGCGCGACAAGCACGGCAGACGGCCCTGACGGGACCATCTTTCCAGATAATCGGGAGCAAGACCGTCAACCCCGATCAGGATGATCTTCGGGGATTTTCGTGGATGAGTCTGGAGAGCGGCGGCGGGAGAGGAAGAACGGTTCACGTCCTCGGCAGGACACGGAGAGACGGCGGCGAAGCACAGCCAGGAGGCCACCCCCAGGGGAATGGCGATCCTTCCATCGAATAGGGAAAACAGCGATCGTGCGCGGATGACGGACCGCATGGATCAGGAACGGGGGATCAGAACAAGGTTGTCCCGATGGATGACTTCTTCGGCGGCATCGGTCCCGAAGATTCTCCTCACATCGGCCGATTTCCGGCCGACAATCTGCCGGACCTGGACCGCCTCATAGGAAACCAGTCCCCGGGCGATCTCTTTTGAATCCGCGGTCAACACGCGGACGGTATCCCCCCGATGGAAATCGCCCTGGACTCCCGTCACGCCGGCCGACAAAAGACTTCTCCCTTTTTTAAGGAGGGCGGACGCAGCGCCGTCATCGATCGTCACGCTCCCTTGGATGCGCCGGCCGAAAGCGATCCAACGCCGGCGGGGAGAGAGACTCTCTTTCTGCGCATGGAAGTGCGTGCCGATCCGTCGTCCGGACAAAGCCTCCCGGATGAGGCCGTTCTTCCGTCCGCTCACGATCCACATCTCGATGCCCGAGGCCGCCACCATCTGTGCGGCCCTCAATTTAGTGGCCATGCCGCCGACCCCCACCCGGGACCCGGAACGTTTTCCCGCCAATCTTTCGATGTCCGATGTGATCGAAACGACATCATGGATCACCGGTTCCGACCCGGCGGAGGCCCCGGAGCCCTTATCGAGGAGACCTTCCACGTCCGTGAGGATGACGAGGGAACGGGCATCCATCTTGCAGGCGACCAAAGCCGCCAAGGTATCGTTGTCTCCGATCTGGATTTCGTCCGTCGACACCGTATCATTCTCATTGATGACCGGGACCACCCCCAGTTTCAGAAGCGTAAACAGGGAGGCCCGGATATTGAGATACCTTTTCCGGTCTTCCAGATCCTGACGGGTGAGCAAAACCTGCGCCACAGAGAGGCCTTGTTTTTGGAATGAATCCCGATAAGACTCCATCAAAACAACCTGCCCCACGGCGGCCGCGGCCTGTTTTTCCCGGAGCGTCTTGGGCCGCACCGTCCAGCCGAAATGTCCCATCCCCGCTCCGATGGCGCCGGAAGTGACCAACAGTATCTGATATCCCTCGCGGCGCAGACCGGCGAGTTCATCGGCCAGGGATTGGACCCGAGCCCGGTCGAGGCCTCCTTCGGGACGGCTCAGCGTCGACGTCCCGACTTTAACCACGATCCGGTCCTGATGATTGTGGGATGATTTCATGGAATCTGTATTTTATAATTTATGGGTGATGTTTTAACAGGGACGACCATCAACTTCTGACGATGTCATCCGGCCTGTACGTAAACTCGTAATTGCCGATCTGGACCCGACTCCCCGGTTGAGCGCCATGGGATTCAAGTTCCTTCTCGACGCCGATCTTCTTGAAGATCTTCTGGAGTCGGGCGATCGCCTCATCCTGATCGAAATTCGTAATCTGGATCCACCGTTCCACTTTCTTGCCGCTGACGCGGAAGACGTCTCCCTCCTGCCGGACAACGAAATCCGGTTCCAAAACGATGCGGACCGTTTCATCGGAATCCGTCGGCTCCGGCGGCAGGGCCCGATCCAATTTGCGGACGATGTGGGCCATCAACGGATCCAATCCGGCGCCGGTCACGGCCGAGAGGGGAACCACGACGACCTTCTTTAAATATTTCTGGAACGCCTTGAGCGTCTTGGCGGAATCCGTCAGATCCATCTTATTGGCCGCGACGATCTGTGTCTTTTTCGAAAGACGGGAGGAGTAGGCCGACAATTCTTTGTTCAATATCTGATAGTTCTGATAAGCCGTTTTACTATCCACGGTTCCCACATCCACCAGATGGACCAACACCCGAGTCCGTTCGATATGCCGCAAAAATTCATCTCCGAGTCCCTTCCCCGCATGGGCGCCCTCCACCAATCCCGGAATATCCGCCACGACGAAAGTGCGATCCTTATAACGGGCCACTCCCAGATTCGGCGTCAACGTCGTGAAAGGATAATCGGCGATCTTGGGTCGCGCGGCGGTCAACCGGGACAACAACGTGGATTTACCCGCATTGGGCATCCCCATCACCCCGACATCCGCCAGGAGTTTCAACTCAAGGTTCAACGTGAGGGTCTCCCCCGCTTCCCCTTTTTCCGCAATCCGGGGAGCCGTATTGACGCTGGACTTGAATGAGGCATTCCCGCGACCGCCCTTGCCGCCCCGAGACACCGTCAACTGGTCGCCGGGCATCTTCATGTCCTTCAAAAGATGTTCGCCATGATAGACCAACGTGCCGCACGGGATCTGGATGATCAGGTTCTCTCCCGAGCGGCCGGTCTTGTTCGCGCCCTGCCCGTTGACTCCGTTTTCAGCCTTGAAATGCGGTCGATAGGTCAGATCGTACAACGTGGTCAGGTGGGTGCTCGTGACCAACACCACATCGCCGCCGCGCCCGCCGTTGCCGCCGTCCGGTCCCCCTTTTTCGACATACTTCTCCCGTCGGAAAGAAAGGCAACCGTTACCTCCATTGCCTCCGCTGACGAATATTTGCGCGCGATCAACGAACATGGGGAAGGACGACTGTCGTCATAGATTGTCGGAGGATGCCCGAGGGGGCGAAACGGGTGAAAATAAGCGGGAAACCCGCCTTAGGCGGTTTTTCGAGGTGTGGCAGGAGAGGGCGTCGCGCTGGCGACAGCCCCTTCGGCGATAGGATAGACATGCACGTTGCGCCGCCCGCCGCGACGCCCAAACGAAGAGCGCCTCCATTCAAAGCGGATGACGCCATCGATCTTGGCAAAAAGTGTGTCATCGGATGACCACCCCACGTTCTTCCCCGGGAAGAAATGAGTGCCCCGCTGCCGGACGATGACGGAGCCGGCTCGGACGAATTCGCCACCATAAGCCTTGACGCCGAGCCGTTGCCCGTTCGAGTCGCGACCGTTGCTGGAAGATCCTTGCGATTTGGTATGTGCCATGGGATTAAGAGTTCTTCGCGATGTTTTTAATGAGGACTTCGGTGAAATCCTGCCGATGCCCCTGCATCTTCTTATATCCTTTTTTGGATCGTTTCTTGAAAATCAGTATCTTCTTCGCACGGCCATGGCGGAGAACCTCTCCCACCACGGTCACGCCGGCCACGGAAGGACGCCCCGTCTGGACCTCTTCCCCGTCTTTGATGAACAAAACGTCGGGAAACACCACCTCTTCACCAGACTGCTGGGGGAGCCGATGGAACTTGATCTTGAGCCCGGCGGAGACCCGATACTGCTTACCGCCGGTTTTTATGATAGCATAGCTTGCTGTTTCCATAGGGGCGTATTATACCTTAAATCAACAGATGGAATCAACCGAAAAGTTAGCGGGGCGGAACATCTCCGTTTGTGTTTACAAAAAGGCCGTTTTTTTGGAATATAGGGATGGTGGTGGACGAAAACCAAAGTCCTTTGATCCCATGCTAACAAGGAAAACGACGAACTTCAAATGAAGAAAAAAATCTCCGTATCATCGTCCTACGAAACCCTCGCCACCGAAGCCGTCTCCTCCCGGTTCAAGAATCTGGACCTTCTCCCGACGGAAACCATCTTAAGACACATGAACGCGGAAGATGTCCGTGCCGCACAGGGTGTCCGCCGGGTCTTGAAACCCATCGCCCAAGCCGCCCGGATGGCGGCCCGATCCCTTCGACAGGGGGGGAGCCTTCTCTTCATCGGCGCGGGGACGAGCGGGAGACTCGGCGTCATTGAAGCCGCCGAATGCCCTCCGACGTTCGGAACCTCCCCCCGGATGGTCAGGGCCGTGATGGCGGGGGGCCCCGCCTGCGTTTTCCGGTCCCGGGAAGGGACCGAGGACGACACTCAAAGCGCCCGGCGAGTGGTTCGGAGAGAGATGCGAAAGGGCGACGTGGCGGTTGGAATCGCCGCCAGCGGCGTCACCCCGTTCGTCCGGGAAGCGCTGATCCGGTCCCGCCGGGCCGGTGCCAAGACGGTCCTCATCACTTGCAACGCCCAATCCAATCTCCGCCATCGGGTGGACGTCTTCATCTCCCCGCAGGTGGGGCCCGAGATCCTGGCCGGCTCCACCCGGCTGAAGGCGGGAACAGCCACAAAGATGATCCTCAATATGATCACGACGAGCGCCATGGTCCTCCTCGGAAAAACCTATGGGAACCGGATGGTGGACCTTCAGCCGAAATCCATCAAACTCCGGGAGCGGGCGATCCGGCTGGTGAAGACACTGGGAGGAGTATCGTCTATCAAAGCGAAACGCCTTCTCCGGGAGACCCGCTATAAAACAAAACCCGCGATCCTGATGGCTCGACTGAACATCTCCCACCGGCAAGCCGTTCTCCTTCTCCGACGACAGGGCGGATTTCTCCGAACCGCCCTGACCCACAGACCCTAATCCGTGAGGACGCCTCTCCGACGGATATCGATCCTGACCGTTTGTCTGGTATTTTTGCCGGACCTGACGCGGGGGGCGATCCTCAACGGCATCGACATACTCAAGCGAGACCGCTGTTCATCTCTGCAGGGGAAGCGCGTCGGTTTGATATGCAACCATACCAGCGTGGACCTCACGGGCAGGCATACCGCCGACCTGATCCAAGGAACTTCCGGTGTCACACTGGGAGCTCTTTTCAGTCCCGAACACGGTTTTTCGGGCCACATCGAGCACGGGATCAAGACGGCCGACCAGATCGATCCGTTGCGCCGAATCCCCATCTACAGCTTGTATGGAAACACGCGGCGGCCGACCGCCGACATGCTCAAAGACCTGGACATCTTGATCTATGACATCCAAGACGTGGGAGTCCGGTTTTACACCTATATCACCACGCTCGGGTATTGCATGGAAGAGGCCGCGCGCCACCATCTTGAATTCTATGTTTTGGACAGGCCGAACCCATTATCCGGCACGATCATCGAAGGCGAAACGCTGGACGAATCATTCCGTGATTTCACGGCCTATTATCCCCTCCCGGTCCGCTATGGGATGACGGCCGGAGAAATCGCCGTGTGGTACAACAAGACCCGCCGCCTGGGCCTCCGGCTGACGGTGATCCGGATGGAGGGTTGGTCGCGGAACAATTTCTGGGATGAGACATTCCCCCCCTTCCCCGCCCCGTCACCCAACATCCCCTCGCCGGAAGCCGCCCTTCTCTACGCGGGGATGGGCGCACTCGAAGCCACCAATATTTCCGTCGGAAGAGGAACCTCCGAGCCCTTCCAACTCATCGGCGCACCCTGGCTGAACCACCTCGAACTGGCACACCGGTTGAAGCGCCTTTCGCTTCCGGGGATTCAAGTGGAACCGACCGTCTTCACCCCGCAAAAAGACATTTACGCGGGACTCCCCTGCGCCGGAATCGTTCTCTGCGTGACGGATCCGCAGTCGGCGCGCCCCGTGGACCTGTTCGCACATCTCTTCGAGATCATCCTCCAACTCCATCCCCACGAATTCCTCCCCCGATGGGAAGAGATTCCCCGGGTGACGGGATCGCGCCGTTTTCAAGAACACATCCGATCGCAAACGCCCATCCAACGCTATCTCGATTCCATACACGACGAAGCCCTCTCTTTCGAGCGCGAACGAGAACCCTTCCTCCTCTATCCTTGAATCCCATGGACCATTTCCTGTTGGGTCAAACCTCTCTCAACGTCGTCGACGCCGCGGTCCTGTTCGCCGTCTTGGCGGCCGTCATGATGATCGGATTCATCTTCGGACGAGGGCAGGAATCCACCAACGATTTCTTCCTCGGACGACGCGCCGTTCCGGGCTGGGCGGCCTGCCTCTCTTTCATCGCGACCGAGGTCAGCGCCGTCACCATCATCTCTGTTCCGGCGATCGCTTTCATGGAAAACTGGCAATACGCCCAATTCTTCATCGGCACTTCGGCGGCCCGGATCGTCATCGCCTATCTGTTCATCCCCGCTTTTTATCACTACAACTGCACCACCATCTATGAGTTCCTGAGGCACCGTTTCGGCCTCTCGACTCAGATCACCTCGTCGATCTTCTTCTTCATCACGCGTCTTCTGGGGTCCGGGGTCCGCTTGATGGCCGCGTCCCTGGCGGTCTCCGTTCTGCTCGGTTGGCACATCATCCCGTCCATCCTGCTTTTCACGGTCATCAGCATCGCCTATATCTCCTTCGGCGGCATCAAGGCTGTCGTCTGGACAAACGTCTTCCAGGCGGTCGTCTTCCTGGGGGCCGGTCTGGCAACGCTGGCCTACCTCCTCATTCAGGTCGGGGGATGGGGGAACGTCCTCCAGGTGGCGGGAGGCGCCGGGAGACTCGATATCATCAACTGGGGCCCCGCCTGGTCCGACACCCACTTTTTAAGAAACTTCATGACCGACCCGAACATCCTCTGGATCGCCATCCTCAACGGGTTCATCGGATCGCTGGCCGCCTTCGGGACGGACCACGACCTCATGCAACGCCTTCTGACCGTGGACACGCGGACCCGGAGCCAGCGGACGATCCTCTGGACGATCCTGGGGAATTTCATCGTGCTCTCGATCTTTCTGACCATCGGGGCCGCCCTCTACACGTTCTACAGCCAACACCCGGAACTGGCGTTGCCGGACAAGTTGGACAAGATCTTTCCCCACTTCATCGGACACTGCATGCCCGGCCTCCTGCGCGGCCTGATGCTCTCGGCCATCGTCATGGCCAGCATCGATTCGCCCCTGGGCTCACTGTCCGCCTCCTTCGTGACCGACATCTATCGTTCGGTGATCCACACGGTGGGCACGGAAAAACACTATCTTTTTGTCTCCCGGGTCAGCGTCGGGATTTTCGGGGTCATCCTGGCCGGGCTCGCCTACGGTTTCAGCTTTTTCGAGAAGATCCTCTGGCTGGCCTTCAAGATCGGCGGGGTCACGTTCGGATCCCTTCTCGGGATATTCCTCCTGGGACTGCTCACGAAACGGGACAGCCGCCGCGCCAACGTCTATGCCATGACCCTCAGCGCGGTGACCAACCTGCTCCTCCTCGTCCTATCCGAAACGAAGGTGATCCCACTCGGATGGAGCTGGCTCGTCATTTTGGGAACCGGGATGACATTCGGGTTCGGATGGCTGTTCGGCCCCCGAATGAAATGAGCCCCCGGTCTTCCGAAAATAGTGGAGCACGGCGACGGCGAAAATGATAAGATTGATGCTTCGACATTCAAACGAATAAATCCCATGGATTCACTCGCCTCTTCCATATCCGTTGAAGAATTTCTTCAGAAGATCTCCCTTTTCGAGAAGTGTTCCTCGATCGACATCCACACGCTCGCGATGCACGTGCACGACCGTGTCTACAAGAAGGGGGAAAGCATCCTCTTTCAGGGGGTCATCTCCAACCAGCTGTATCTGGTCGCCAAAGGACTGGTCGGGGTCTATTCCCGTAAAGAGGGCGTGACCCGATTTTTGGCCAAGCTTCCCGAGGGCAGTTATTTCGGTGAGATCTCCCTCCTTAAGAGTTGCGCCGCCACCGCCACGGTCAAGTCCGAGGTGGACGGCACCCAGGTCTTTGCCCTCGACGCGGACGCCGTCAACGACATCATCCAGCACCTGCCGGAAGTCAAGGCCGACCTGGAGATCAAGGTGAGGGAACGGAACCGGAGCCGGTTGGAAGCGTTCGAAAAAGCGCCCGAAGAATCCTCGCCCGCCCCCTCGCCGACAGCCTCCTGATCTCCCCGGGAAATCACCCTATGAAAAAACATTCACTCGCCAGCAAGGGCTTCACCCTGATCGAACTGATGGTCGTCGTGGCCGTCATCGCGATCCTCGGAGCGATCGCGCTACCGAGATTCGGCGACATGCTCCTTCGCTCCAAAGAATCGACGGCGAAGGGAGCCCTGGGATCCTTCCGAAGCACCCTGGACATCTATTATGTGGCCATGGAGGGCTCCTATCCGACGGACACCAACGTGTTGCCGGGGAACTATGTCGATTTCCTTCCCGAAGTGCAGATACCCCCCGTTCCGTCGCAGGGAAACCCCGGCCATCACTCCAATTCGCGCGTTCAAAATTATTTGGAACAAACCCTGTTCGGAACAGTCAATGAGGGAACCAATATCTGGGCTTATGTCAACAGCGGAACCGACACGGGGCACGTGGGATTCAACTGCATGCATAAAGATTCCCAGGGCAACTCCTGGAGCCAGTATTAAGGGATGGCGAACAATTCAAGCCGGGTCATACTGATCACGGGTGCCTCCAGCGGGATCGGTTGGGCGACGGCCCTGCGAGCCGGACGGACCGGGGCGAAATTGGCGCTGGTGGCCCGGCGGCAGGAAAAACTGGACGAACTGGCCGACAAACTCCGTTCAGAATTCCGCACAGACTGTCTTGTGATCCCCACCGATCTGCGCCGGCCGGAACAAGCGGAAGAATGCGTCCTTGCCGCGCACAGACATTTCGGGCGTCTGGACGTGCTGGTGAACAACGCCGGAGTCCTCATTGAAGAGCCCTTCGACATGGCGGCACCCGGAGTGGTCCGAGACCTGGTGGAAACGAACTTTTGGGCGGTCTATCACACGACCCGGACCGCCGTACCCCTCATGGAGAAACAGGGGGAGGGGCACATCATCAACATCGGTTCCGTGGCCGGACGGCGCGGGATCCCCTACATGGCCCTTTACTGCGCCAGCAAGTTCGCCCTGACCGGTTTCACCGAATCTCTCCGACTCGAATTGGAACACAAGAACATATTCCTGACGCTGATCTCACCGGGCGGCGTGGAAACCCCCATGCCCTACAGCGTGGACCGTTCGAAGATCCCCCTCGGGAACGCGACGCACCGGAAAGGGATCCCTCCCGAGGAAGTCGCCGACGCCATCCTCCGGGCCGTCGATAAAAAACCCGCGGAAGTCTTTCTGCCGGCCTATTCCAAGTTGGCGGCCGTTCTCACGAACACGCTCCCGTCCCTGACGGATGTCATCGTCCGAAAAGTCAGGCTCGGCCGTTTTTTCCGATGGACATAGGGATCGTCGGTCTCCCCAACGTCGGGAAATCCACGCTGTTCAACGCCCTGACCGGCGCGGCGGCGGCGGCGGAGAATTTTCCTTTCACCACCATCGACCCCAACGTGGGCGTTGTCCCTCTCCCGGACCCGCGATTGCAAGTCCTCGGCAAGATGTTCCTCAGTGAAAAGGTCACGCCGGCCGGGATCCGCTTCGTCGACATCGCCGGCCTTGTGAAGGGAGCCAGTCAGGGGGAAGGGCTGGGGAACCAATTTTTATCACACATCCGAGCGGTGGACGCCATCGCCCATGTCGTCCGGGCTTTCGCCAATCCCGACGTCGTCAATGTCCTCGGAAAGCTCGACCCCCTCGAAGCGGCCGATATCATCGAGACAGAACTCATCCTGGCGGATCTCCAGCAGGCCCAGAAATCACTGGACAAACTTCAAGGGCCCGCCCGAACCGGCGAGAAGGGCGCCAAAGAACGGGTCGCCCTGATGGAGACCGTGATCAAACAGCTGGAACAGGGACATTCCGCCAGATCCCAGAATCTGCCTCCGGAATTCACGGCCGAATTCCAGTTTTTGACGGCAAAACCGCTCCTGTACGTCCTCAATACGGACGAAGGGAAAACCCCGGAGGCTTTCCTCCAAAGCCTCAAAACGCGCGCCGCCAAAGAAAACGCCCAGATCGTCCCCCTCTGTGCCAAATTGGAGGCGGAGATTATCCAACTCCCCGCCGAAGAGCGGGCCGTCTACTATGAAAGCGCGGGCATCACATCGCCGGGCTTGGCCGAACTGGCCAAGGCGGGAAAAAAACTCCTAAAACTCATCTGTTTTTTTACGGCGGGGCCGAAGGAATCGCGCGCCTGGATCATCCCCGAAGGGACGAAAGCCGTCAAAGCCGCCGGGAAAATACATTCCGACATTGAACGCGGATTCATCCGGGCCGAAGTGTACAAATACGAGGATCTGATCCGATTGGGATCCTACAAAGCCGTCCAAGAAAAGGGACTGGTCACCATGGAAGGCAAAGATTACGAAATGAAGGATGGGGATGTCGTCTATTTCCGATTCAACGTCTGATCCGCCGAGAATAAACGTTTTCCCCTTATGCGCCCCCCGCCGATACACCCTCGATCCTCATGCAAATTTCCGTCCACGATACGGGCCTGACATTCCTGTCCGATGAGGGAGCCGTCTACACGGCGGACGGTTCCGGACGGTTGGTCTATGCCCATCGCGGGGGATGGTTCTACACCCGAGGACTGAGCGGGGAGATCGTCGCCAAAAAATGGTCCGGCCCGGAAAGGATCATCCGTCCGGCTTCCCCCCGCGAAGCCGCGGACATCCTGGAGTCTTTCCGGGATCTGTCGAAGAACGCGTCACCCGGCATGGTCCTGAACAATCAATCGTCACCATCATCCCCTCTTTCCGACGACGATATTTTCCAGTGGATCGACCGCGCCCGACGTTACGATCCGGACGCTGATGCGGGGAAATTCCGAATGACGTATCAGCCCGTGGGCATCCTGCCTCCAGACCAATACCTAACCGTCGTCCTCCAACTGACGGAGGGATGCCGCTGGAACAACTGCCTGTTTTGCAGTTTCCACAAGGGGCAACGGTTTCACCTCAAGACGACCGACGAATACAACCGGCATCTTCTCTCCGTCAGGGAGTTCCTGGGACGGGGGCTCTCCACGCGCAATTCCATCTTCATCGGCGAAGCCAACGGACTCCCCCTCCCCGCCGACGAGATGGCTCATATCGTCTCGCTGTCCAGAAAAGCCCTGGAAAAGGAACTGACGGGCTACCGCGGCCTCTACTGTTTCATGGAACCGAATTCATCCCCCATCAAGACCCGTGAGGATTTCATCCGTCTGAAGGAAGCGGGCGTCACTCGAATCTATTTCGGATTGGAAACGGGATCGGCGGAACTCCGGAAAACCATCGGGAAGGCGGGAACGCTGGAAGAGGAGCGCCGGACCATGAACGCCGCCCAGGCGGCGGGGATATCGATCGGGGTGATCATCCTCCTCGGGATCGGCGGGAAAGAGTGGGAGGACAGGCACATCTCGGAGACTCTGAGCTCGATGCAGGGGATCCGGCCGGGTCCGAAGGATCTTGTGTATCTTTCTCCGCTATTCGTCGACGAGGGAGGGCCTTATGCTCGATGGGAAAAAACCGCCGGCGCCACCCGCCTGTCCTATCCCGAAATGATTTTACAGGGTCACCGGCTGAGAAACGGATGCCCTCCCCATTTCCATCTGTCGATCTACGACACCCGCGAATTCATCTATTAAATCGACCGCCTCTCCCTCATCGGGAAAAGGGCCCCCCTCCGAAACGCACCGGATTCTCCACGGGTGCATGGCTGAGGTTCCATTCCACGATCCGTTTGAATTCTTTAAAGACCTCGCCCGGCAGACTGTTTTGCAGGGCCAATTCCTCGGCATATTTCATCAGATGTCCCCGGACGAACGGTTCCCTGGAAAAATCGGCCCCCCCGTGGGATATCAGATACATGGCCAATTCCGCATAGATCTCGCCGCAAGACTTGCTTTTGATGTGGGGAATCAGGTATCGGAGTGACTTCCGGACATAATGCCGAGAAGATATCGCGTTGAGGCAACGACAGATGGTGTTCATGTTGTCCACATCGTATCTCGACATCGCCTCCGTCTCCAGAATCCGGTAGGGGGCCTTTTTCTCGTAATCGATGATGCCGTATTTCTTGGGGTCATCATGGAATTTGGTCCCCGGCAGGACGAGGAAATGCAATCCGACGATATAATCCGGATCCAGGGTCATGATGGGATCGAGAGTATCGGAAATAAAAGTGGCCAGTGTCTGATAGGGCCATGCGTACGTGAAATCGATGACGATCCGATGGGTGCGGCACGCGTCGCGCAACAGCATCATGTTCTTTTTGACCTTCGCTTCATTGAAATCCCTGTCCAATATCTTATTGATCACCGGATTGGTCGTCTGAAATGCGCATTGAAATTCCAGGTGTCCTTTTTCGGTGTTCTTCAGAAAATCCAGGTGTTCGGGTTCAATGTTCTCCGGGTTCACCTCGAAAGCGCACCGGATGTTGCGGTGATTGTATTTGACCACGGTCTCCCATACACGGAGAGCCCGGTCCTTGGAAGCGAGGATATCCGAATCGCCGAAATAGATGTCTTTCACGCGCGGATGGGCCAACAGATATTTGATCTCCTGAACGACCTGGTCCAACGGAAAGTAGCGGAGCGGCGCATACCGATGCCAGACACAGAAGGCGCATCGGGCGTAACACCCCCGCGCGGTCTCGATCATCTGATACGGGCCGATCGCCTCGTCCCCCTCGGAACGTAAGAGGACCGAAGGGATCTCTTGCAGATTTTTGACCACCTCGGCGCGAGGGGTCCGGCGGACAACGTTCTGGTCCCTGAATGAGATGCCCTTGATGGCGGCCAACTGGGCCGTGCTGGCCGACGGCAATACCCTCAATAAATCCAGGAAGATCCTTTCCCCCTCGCCGATCACGATGATGTCCACGCACGGATACTGTTCCAGGTATCTCTCATTTTGGATCGTCGCCTCGACCCCCCCCCAGACGACGACCAGCTTCTCGTTTTTTTCCTTCAACCGACTGGAGACCTGTATGGTCTTATCAATATTCCAGAGAAAAGTCGTAAAACCGACGATATCCGGTTTCGTCTCCAATATCCGGTCCGCCAGGACGTCGACTTCCAGGCATTCCGAGAAATGGAGGATGTCGAACCGCCAGTCCTTCCGGACGGTCTCATCCTGGCGGGCATACTTTTCGAGATAATGAGGCGAGAGCGTCACGACCTCATCCAACTCCAAACAGCAGAGAGTCGCCTTGTATTCCCGCGTCTTTTTCCGGGTCACGCCGGCCCCCCCTCGCCCGCGTGACGGGACGCCTCGGACTCCCGCGCCAAGATGCGGGAATGTTCCCGGAGGACGTCGTCCGACAGGCGATATTCCTGACACAGTTTTTTCACGTAGTCGCCATAATGACGCATCAACACCGGTTCCTTATGGAAATCGGCGCCCCCGTGAGAGATCAGGTGCATGGCGAGTTCGACATACAATTGTCCGAACGATTTATCGGGGATATGGGGCATCAGCTGGAAGAACGACTCCCGGAGGGGCCTGCGACGATAGGCGGCGCCGACGCATTGACAGATGGTGTGCAGGTTATCGATCTCGAACCGGGACATCGTTTGGGTCTCCAACACTTTATAAGGGGCTTTCTTCTCGTGGCTCACGATCCCATATTTCCCGGGCTGTTCGTAAAAGACGGTGCCGGGCAGGACGAGGAAATGCAATCCCATGATGTAATGGGGGTGGAGCCGGATGGCCGCATCCAGCGTATCCCGCACGAACGTCTCCATGGTCTGATGCGGCCAGGCATACGTGTATTCGATCACGAGGGAATGCGCGGGACAACGGGTCCGGACCCGATGCAGGTTGTCCCTGACCTTCTCCATATCGACCACCCGGTTCAACACCTTATTGAGGTCTTTATTGAACGTCTGAAACGCGCAATTGAACTGGAATCCGCCGGTTTTAAATCGCGACAGGAAATCGATGTGTTCGGGCTCAAAATTCTCCGGATTCACCTCGAAAACGCAGCTGATGTGATGCACGTTGTGTTTGACGATCGTCTCCCAGACCGCCAAAGACCTCTCTTTTGAAAAAAGGATATCGGCATCGCAAAAATAGAGCGATTTGATCTTCGACTGACCCATCAGATACTTGATCTCCTCCAAAACACGGTCCAGCGGAAAATACCTCAACGGAGCATATCGGTGCCACACGCAATAGGCGCACCCATAATTGCATCCTCTCATCGTCTCCACCATTTGGAGCGGCCCGACCGGAGGGACGCTGTCGCCGCCCAAGAAGATGGAGGGGATTTCAGACAGATTCTTCATGACCTCCCCCCGCGGAGAGACCCGGATTTCCCCGGCTTCCCGATAAACGATCCCCCGCACCTTGTCCAAACCCTCCTTGCCGGCTGTCATAAACACCTTCAACAAACCCAGGAACGCCCGCTCTCCCTCTCCGGCCACGATCACGTCAACGCAGGGATATCCCTTCATGTAATTTTCCCGTTGAATGGTGGCCTCCACTCCGCCCCAAAGGATGATCAACCGCTCGTTCTTTTTCTTTAAAAGTTCCGAGACCTGGAGGGTCTTTTCAATATTCCACAGAAAGGTCGTAAAACCGACGACATCCGGAGAACGACTCAGGATTTCTTCGGCCAGCCGGTCCGCCTCCTGATCCGTTGAAGGATGGAGGATATCGAACGAATAGGTTTCCCTCACCCCTTCATCCTTCCGGGCGTATTCCTTCAGATAGTGCGGCGAGAGGGTGATATAGTCGTAGCTCTCGAGACAGCAGAGGACCGCTTTCATCTTTGCCATCCCTAGGCAATCCTCTCTTTGAGAAGGGGGGCGACGGGGGGCTGCGTCGAGAGGATCCGAAAGAACTCCCGGTATACATCGTCGGAAAGTTTATGCCTCTCGCACAATTCCTTGGCGTACTTTATATATCGCCGCTTCACATCGGGTTCGCGGAGAAAATGGGCCCCGCCCGTCGATATCAAGTGCATCGACAATTCAACGAACAGTTGCCCATACGACTTCTCCTTGATATGGGACATCAGATAATAGAACGATTCCCTGAGGTAATGCCGACGATAGATGGCCTGGATGCATTGACAGATCGTGTGAAGGTTCTCGATCTCGTATCTGGACATCGCCGTGGTCGCCCTGATCTCATACGGGGCCTCCCGATTATAATCAACGATGCCATACCGATCGGGTTGTTCGTGAAACTTGGTTCCCGGCAAGACGAGGAAATGCATGACCACGGCCATGGTCGGCTTGAGCTGAAGTACCGGGGTCAACGTGTCGTTCACGAATGATTCCATCGATTGATGCGGCCATCCATAGGTAAAATCGATCATAATATTGTGCGTGGGACAGGATTCGCGCAATAAGCGGATATTATGGTTGATCTTGTCCATATCGAAATTCCGATTGAGCACCTTGTTTAACGATTTGTTTGAAGTTTGAAATGGGCAATGGATCTCCACGGCGGGACGGGGATGTTTCGACAAGAACTCGATATGTTCCGGTTCGATGTTAACCGGGTTCACCTCAAACGCGCACATCTTATTATCCTTATTATAGCGAGAGATGGTCTCCCATATTTTCAGCGAACGCTCTTTTGAAATCAGACTGTCGGCATCGCAGAAGTAGATACCCCGCACGCGGGGATGGGCCAACAGGAATTTAAGCTCCTCGATGACGCGTTCCAATGGGAAATACCTCAAGGAGGCGTAGCGATGCCAGACGCAATAGGCACACCGATATCCGCACCCCCTGGTTGTTTCGATCATTTGGTATGAGCCGACCCAGTCTCCATCGCCGCAATCGAGAAACGCCGACGGGACCGACGCCAAATCCTTGATGATATCACCGGCCGGGTTCACCACCACTTTTCCGTCCTTCCGAAACGCGATCCCCTTCACATTCTCGAGCCGTTCCAGCGGGGCATTCAGGAGTTCTTTCAGAAGTTCTTGGAATATGATCTCGCCCTCCCCCGCGGCAACGATGTCCACGCTGGATTTCGTTTCAAGGTAATGCTCTTTTCGCGTGGTGGCTTCCACCCCCCCCCCAAACAATCCGTGTTTCGGGCCGCCGCTCTTTCAGCAAAGATGACACCGCGGCCGTCTGATCGATGTTCCACAGGAACGTCGTGAAGCCGACAATGTCGGGGTTCTTTTTTGATATTTTATCGGCGATATACCCCGCCTTCGCCTTGACGGACACATGGAGAATATCGATATCGTAGGCCTTCGAGATGATTTCATCCCTCATCGCATAATTTCTCAAATATCGAGGGGACAATGTGATGATCCGGGCCCATTCCAGACAGCAGAGAAGAACTTTTTTCCGGCGTTTAGTCATTATATCGAGTCCGATCGACCGGCGACGCAGGGGCCGCTTGTGACTCCATGTCGACGATCCGCAGGAATTCGTCATAAACCCGATCGGCCAATTTATGGTCCCGACGCAATTGGTCGACATACGTCAGGTAATGCCGCCTCACAAACGGCTCTTTCAGAAAATCGACCCCTCCGTTGGAAATCAGGGACATGGCCAACTCCGCATAGAGCATCCCGAAAGATTTACTCTCTATGAAAGGCATGAGATAAAAAAACGATTTATGGATATAGCTCTTGGAATAGATGGAAAAGATGCTCCGGCAGATATTCTCCAGGTTCGCGATCTCCTCCCTCTTCATCGTCGTGGTTTCGAGGACCTCGTAAGGGGGATGCCTCTGGAAATCCAAGATCCCGTATCGTTCCGGATGCTGATAGAACCGCGTTCCCGGCAGAACCAGGAAATGGCAACCATAGATATGCTGGGGTCGAGCCCGGACGACGACGTCGAGCGTCTCATGTATGAACATATCCATGGTTTGCTGGGGCCACGCATAGGTGAACTCCATGACGATGCGATGATGAGAACAGCGGGAAACAAGCTGACTCATGTTGTTTTTAACCCGATCCACATCCACCTTCCTATTCAACAACTCGTTCAGGGCCGGATTCGTGGTATGGAAGGCGCAGAGCAGCTCCATGTTCCCCCCCCGATGAGCCGCCAGATAGTCGATCTGTTCCGGCTCAAAAGTCTCCGGATTGACGATGAACGTACACCTCTTATTCGCCCGGTTATGGTTCACGACGGTGTCCCATATCGCCAACGACCTGTCTTTGGAAAAAAGGAAATCTGCGTCGTTAAAAAAGATCGATTTGACTTTTGGATGCGCCAGCAGATACTTGATCTCGCGGAGAACCCTGTCCAACGGGAAATATCTCAGATTTCCGTAATGGGGCCACACACAAAACGCGCACTGATTCTTACAGCCCCTCATCGTCTCGACGGAGGTCAGGGCCCCGACCGCGTCGTCATTCTCCGCCGACAGGAAGGCCGAGGGGAGAACGGAAAGGTCCTTGATGCAATTCCGCCGGGGGGTTGAAACGATCCGATCTCCCTCCCGATACACGATCCCCTTCACCGAAGACAGTTTTCCTCGGCGGCCCACTCCGATATTCTTCAATAAATCGACGAATGAAATCTCTCCCTCACCCCTCACGACGACATCGACGCTGGGGTAACTCTCCATGATTTCGCGAGCGCGGGTGCTGGCCTCGATCCCCCCCCAGACGACGGTCAGGGAGGGCGTTTTTTCTTTTAGACGGGAACACACTCGGTTGGTCTTTTCGACGTTCCAAAGGAATGTCGTAAAACCCACCACATCCGGCCTGTTCCGGAGGATCGCCTCCACGATTCGGTCCTCCTCCGCCTTTTCGTGGAAATGGGCGATATCGAAACTGATCCGTTTCAAGAGGGAACCCTCCTGAACGGCATATCTCTCGAGGCAATGAGGGGCCGAGGTCGCCGTATCACCGAGCTCCAGACAGCAAAGGACCACTTTTTGACGTCGATTCGCAACCATGGGCGAAACCTTCTCCTCGTTATTTCTTTTCGTTCGATATTCTCTTAGTTTAGGATTTTTACCCTCTGAAGTCTATTTCAATGATACCCTCTTTTCCGAGCAACGACGATGTCGCGTCCAATCTCCTGTCGATTGCCTAGTCTCATCGGATTTGTTAAACTTTTTATCGGCTTACCTAGTCATAACCGATCTGTTCTTCACAAATATAAGTATCAATGAAGCGGGCATCATCGAGCAATCGACTGGCGCTCGAAGCCGGAGAACGTACGAGTGAGATGAGGATGACCGACCCCATGACGCTGACCCAAGAACACCACAGAGCGATTCCCGCCGTCGGCCCCGACGTCAAGCTCATCAATCACCTCTCGCATCCCTATCACACCGTCGTGGCCGCGGCCAAAACGTGCTATTCGCCCGACGTGGTCTTCCCCGATGACATCGGGAAAGACGCCGAGGCCAGGGAACAACGGGACCGGATCGCCCGATCGACTTACAAAGCGGGGCATCACACGCTCCTCCAGCACACCGCGTTCCAATTCGTCATCCGGAACATCTCCCGCCATTGCGTCTGGTCTTTTCTGCACAGCCACCCCTTCTATAATTCAGAGCAGGTGAGCCAGCGTTATGTCCCCGTCTCCCCGGAACGGTTCATCATCCCTCCAATTTCGGATAAGGCCTTCGCGGTCTACAAAGACGCTCTGTCCTCCCTCTCCGCGGCTTATTCCCATCTCGTCGAGATCCTCAGACCCGCCGCCGTCAGCGAGCTGGCGACGATGCAAGGGGATCGCACGGAAACCGGCCGGGAGACCTGGATCCGACAGCGATGTCAGGAGATGGCGCGATACGTGCTCCCGGTGGCCACGCAGACCCAACTCTACCACACGATCAACGGGCTCACCCTGTTCCGATATCAGCGCCTGTGCGAATCCTTCGATGCCCCCTGGGAGCAACGGCTCCTTGTCCGCCAGATGGTGGAGGAAGTGTCCCGCGTCGACCCTGATTTCATCCGCTTGATGGACGACCCGCTCCCCCTGGAGCAAACCCCCGAATATTCCCTCTTCCGATCACAGTCTCCGAGGGAGCAGACCCAAACCGACGAATTCATCACGGAGTTCGACGACTCCCTGCAAGGGCATGTCTCCAAACTGGTCGACTATAACGCGCAGGGGGAAACAACCGTCGCCCAGGGGGTGCGCACCATCTTCGGTGTCCCACGGCGGCGCCTCCCGGACGACGACGCCATCCGTCAACTCATGGATCCAAAAATGAACCCCCTCTGGGCGGAAACGCTCAACATCTTTTCCCACGGGAAACTCTCCCGGGCCCTGACTCTCATGCATCTGACATTCAGGAAAAAATTGTCTTTGGCGGCGGACAGCCAGAACCAGCGGCATCGCCTGGTCCAGGGGGCGCGGCCCGTCCTCGCGGCCCATTTCCGCCCTCGCCATCCCGATTACATCATCCCCTCATTGATCCGAAACACCCCCGGCGCCGTCGATTTCTATCAGGAGACGATGGATCTTCTCTGGAAGAACATGGACCGACTCCGGCACGAGGGAGCCCCGGCGGAATACACCCTCTACCTTCTTCCGAATGCAGCGACCGTGCGGTTCGAAGAATCAGGGGACCTCTTGAGTTTCCATCACAAATGGACCAAACGTCTGTGCTACCTGGCGCAGGAAGAAATCTGGCGCAGTTCCCTCGATGAGATCACCCAGTGCGAAACACTGTTCCCGGCGTTGTTCAAGCACATCGGGCCGCCGTGCACCCTGAGACACCGGGCCGAAATGAAGCCGTTCTGCCCCGAGGGAAAACGTTTTTGCGGAACACCTGTATGGACATTATCCCATCATCAGTATGAAAGGACTCTCTGACCATGGCTACGATGATCGTTGTGGGCGCCCAATGGGGCGACGAAGGAAAAGGAAAAATCATTCACCTGCTCGGCAAAAGGGCGGACTACATCGTCCGTTACCAAGGCGGCAACAACGCGGGACACACGGTCGTCTTCGACAACAAACATTTCGTCCTCCACCAGATCCCCTCGGGGATCCTCCAACCGGCGAAGAAGTGTCTCATTGCCAATGGGGTCGTCCTGGACCCCACTTCCCTCCGGGAAGAAATCACGTTCCTGGAGTCCCGCGGGATCCGCGTCCGGGGGCGCCTCTTCATCAGCGAGTGGGCCCATCTCATCCTCCCCTACCACAAGTATCTGGATGCGCTCCGAGAGTCCGGTGAGGGAAAGATCGGGACCACCAAGCGGGGGATCGGACCGGCTTATTCCGACAAAGTGGGCCGCGTGGGCATCCGCATGGCGGATTTCATGGAACCACAAACGTTCCAAAGACTGGTCGAGAAGAACCTCGAGGAAAAGGCCCCTCTTCTGAAACAGATCGTGTCACTGAAGAAACTGCGCCAGGAGACTTTAAGCACGGCCAACCGGCTCCGCTCCTTCCTGGCCCCGTTCGTCACAGACACATCCCTGATCCTGACCGAGGCGTTGCACAAAGGGAAAGACGTCCTTTTCGAGGGGGCCCAGGGGACGCTCTTGGATGTGGACTATGGCACATACCCGTACGTCACCTCCTCGAACCCGATCGCCGGCGCCGCCTGCGTCGGATCCGGGATCGGACCCAGCGCGATCGACGAGGTCTTGGGCGTTGTGAAGGCCTACACCACCCGCGTGGGAGACGGCCCATTCCCGACGGAACTCCACGACAAGACCGGCGAGTTCCTCCGGTCGAGAGGACAAGAATTCGGAGCCACCACCGGACGTCCCCGTCGTTGCGGATGGTTCGACGGCGTCGTGGTGCGCCACGCCGTCCGGGTGAACGGATTCTGCCGGATGGCCCTCACGAAACTGGATGTTCTCGAGGGAATCGACCCCATCCGCGTCTGCGTCGCCTACCGCTATGCCGGAAAGACCCTCCGCCACTTCCCGGCCTCACGGGTCGCCCAGGAAAAATCCGTTCCCGTTTACAAGGAATTGCCGGGCTTCCATGGACCCGTCAAGGGGATCACCCGGTATGAGAACCTCCCCTTATTGGCCAAAAAATATGTCTCCTTCCTGGAACGCGAGATGGGCGCTCCGATCACGCTGATATCCATGGGGCGGAGCCGGGATGAGACGATCTTCAGGGACAAGAAATTCCGTTGGAGGCCCTAACCGGGGAAACAGCATGGGCATGAGAAGTCTTCTGGCTTTGGAATCGGGCTTATTCTTTCGCGGGACTTCCATCGGGCGAGCCGGTTCGATGGAGGGGGAGGTCGTCTTCAACACGGGAATGTGCGGTTATCAGGAGGTCCTGACCGACCCTTCCTATCAGGGGCAGATCGTGGTCATGACGTATCCCCATATGGGGAATTACGGCATGGATCCGATCCACGATGAGTCCCGACGCCCCTTCGTTTCCGGGTTCGTGGTGAGAGAAACCAGTCCCTGTTCATCCTACCGGAAGAAAGCGGAACTCCTATCGGATTATCTCCGACGGCACGGGATTGTCGGGATTGAAGGGATCGATACGCGGTCTCTGACCCGTCATCTCAGGGAGAGGGGCGCGATGAGGGGCCTCATCGCTTCGGGGAACAATCTCGATCCTCGACAGCTCGTCCGTAAAGCGAAAGCGAGTCCCGGATTGATCGGACGAGATCTTGTCAAGGAAGTCTCATGCCGCAGAACATACCCCTGGAAAGAAAAACCGGCGCGGACCGATCGACGATTCAAGGTGGTCACCATGGATTTCGGTCTTAAATGGAACATCTTGAGATCGCTGACCTCGCGGGGGTGCAAACCCTGGGTCGTCCCGGCGAACACCGACGCGGCCACCATCCTGAAAATGAAGCCCGACGGCATCCTTCTGTCCAACGGGCCCGGAGACCCGGCGGCCATCACCTACGCCATCGAGACGATCCGCGAAATCCTTCGGCACAACGAAGAGGCCAAGAGACCCATCCCCCTTTTCGGCATATGTCTCGGCCACCAACTGCTCGCCCTCGCGATGGATGGGAAGACCTATAAACTGAAATACGGACATCGCGGGGTCAACCATCCGGTGAAGGACTTAACGACCCACAAGGTGGAGATCACGACGCAGAACCATGGATTTGCCGTCGACATCGACTCCCTCCGGGGGAGGGACATCGAATTGACCCATATCAATTTGAACGATCAAACCCTGGAAGGATTCAGACACCGGCATCTGCCGGCCTTCTCGGTGCAATACCACCCGGAAGCCACGCCGGGACCCCACGATTCCCGGTATCTTTTCGATCGGTTTATCGGATTGATGAAACGAAGGTCAGACCAATCCGTCTGATGCCAACCGGACGGGAGCGGGTTCTCCGCTCTTGTGCCAATCATCCTCGCACGCCGCCTGATATTCACACCAATGACATCGTCCCGGATTGAATGAGCGGACGAAATTTTTGTTTTCCTGTGTTTCCAAAATCGTATTGATCTTCTGAACGAGCCGTTCGGCCACCCGGGCCATATCCGTCTGAGCGGGTGTTGGAAAAACGACCGGGTCTTGGAGTCCGATGAACCCGTCCTCCCCGTCTCCCTTGATAAAGACATCGAAAACGAGTTCCTTGGGGCTTCTCCCGAACAGGTGCTGGCAGGCCCAGGCATAGATGATCAACTGGGTCTTGTCCGCGCGCGACCGATGGTATGGTTTACTGGATGTCTTGAAATCGTGCAGAACCCAGTTGGTATCCAACAGATCGAACACCCCCGTGATCTCATGGTCCTCGGGCAACGGCAGTTTGAAACGGCACTCGACTCCCCTCGGAGAAGGCTGAAGCGAGGGGGCCCTCCGTTCCATAAACTCCCTCAACAACTGTTCACCCATCCGCATGAGATAATGATATTCGGTGGACTTCTTCCGAAGGCTCTCTTCGGGGACCGCTTTAAGCCCCTCGTCCAATTCTTTCTTGAAATGGGCCACGATCTCTTCGGCGGGAAGATCCTGCCGGGTCTTCGTCTTCTGCTCAAAATTGAGCTCGAGGGCCGCATGGAGTGACTTTCCGAAAACGGGTTCCGGCTTCGGCGGCGCGGCGCACTCCAACACGTAGCGGTACTCGTAACACTTCGGACAGAACCAAAAGGACCCTATCTTCGAATAACTGGTTTTCATATCAATCCGCCGTCGTCCCCCCGACGATCAGTGTCGGGATCCGGACAGTGGGAAGACCATCCGAGACGGGCACGCCCTGCCCGTCCTTCCCGCACGTACCGATGGCCCATCCGAGGTCCGTGCCCACGCGATCGATGGAACGGAGGACTTGGGGGCCGTTCCCGAGGAGGTTGGCTCCCCGGACCATCTGCGCAGGCTGACCCCGATCGATCCGATAACCCTCTTCGACCTCAAAGACGAAATCTCCCGTCGCCGTATTGACCTGTCCGCCGCCCATTCGAGTCACCAGAAGTCCCTTGTCGACGGAGGCGATGATCTCCTTCGGATCATGGGGACCGGGGACGACATACGTGTTCGACATCCGGGGGATCGGTTTATGGGCGTACGACTCTCGGCGGCCGTGCCCGTTCGGAGCCCGGTGGCACTGACGGGCGGTCTTTCGGTCATAGAGATAGGTCTTCAGGACACCCCTGTCGATCAACACTGTTTTCCGGGACGGCACTCCCTCGTCGTCGAAGATGAAGGACCCTCTGCTCCCGGGACGGGTGGGGTCATCCACCACCGTGACCAACGGACTGGCCACTGTTCGGCCGATCTTCCCCGCGTAATGGGGAGATGTTCCCTGGCGGATCGCATCCGCCTCGAGAGAATGGCCGACCGCCTCATGGATCAGAGTCCCTCCGGACGACGAGGCGATGACAACGGCCATCTCGCCCAAGGGAGCGGGTGGAGATTTCAGTTTGGAGACGGCCCGGCGCGCCGTCATCTCCGCCAACCGGGAACATCGGGATTCGCTCATCAATTCGAAACCCTGGAGGCCGCCGATGACTTCCGTGGCCGTTTGGAGCAGTTTTCCGTCCGCGACCGTGACCTGAATGGCCATAACGACATAGGTGCGGCCTTCCCGAAACGTCGTGGGGGAAGAATTCCAATAGGCGATATCGCGAATCCGCTCCCCATAAGAGATCGTCACCTGCCGGACCGCGGGGAATCGGCGCGCGATCCGATCCATCTGTCGCAAGAGGTGTATTTTGTCCTTCAGCGGAATGTTTTGGGGAGGGCGGCGGATCGGATGTCGCCGCAAGGGCCGGGAAACCGGCCGGAAAGAAACCGGGAGAGAAACGGCGGATCCCGCGAGTTCTTGGCACGCTGAAACCAGTCGCTCCGTTTCGGGGGCCCTCAGTCCCTCGGTCACGGGGTGGCGGCAATCCACATGAGTCAAGCGTGTTTCGTCTCCGAACATCAGGCGCAGGCCGACGCCCGAATCGGATCCCTGAACGATGTTTTCAACCCGACGATTCTCCCATCGGACCGATAAAAGATCCGTCTCCTCCATGAAGATGTCCATCCAGGGGGTCCCGCGAGAGGGTCTGGTCGATGACGGGGAGAGCGGCATGGGGGGTGATGACGCGAAAAGACCGGAAGGCCCGGTCAGGGGGCGGTCGGGAGCGTGAAGAAGAAGGTGCTCCCTTTTCCGGGGTTCGATTCAACGCCGATCAGACCGCTGTGGGCCTCGACGATCCGCTTGGCCAAAGACAGGCCAAGCCCGGCGCCTTCGACCTGTCCGGTGAAGGAGTCTTCGATCTGATAGAACTTCTGGAATATCTTGGAATGTTCCTCCGGGGCGATCCCGGGGCCGTTATCCTCGACGGATATATGAACGGAACCCTTCAGGACGGTTCCGGAGAGTTTGACCCATTTATCGGTCTTGGTGTTGAATTTGAACGCATTCTCGATCAAATTCCGGAAAACCTCCAGGGTTCGTTCGAAATCCACTTCCACGGGCGGCAACTCGGCGATCGTCTGATCGACGATGCACTTGGCGTTATGGAGTTCGATGTAGGGCCGCATGTTGATCAACGCCTTATCGATGATCTCCTGCACGGAGACCTTTTTCCGTTCCAGCGCCAGAGTTTCGGATTCCACCAGACTGAACGTCAGGAGTTTATCCACCAGACTGGTCAAATGGAGTCCCTGATTTTTGATCGTCGACAAAGCCTTCTTCTGGAAATCGGTCAGGCGGGACGTGTCTTCCAGGAGCAACGGCGCATACCCCGTGATCGTCACCAGCGGCGTCTTCAGTTTATGGGAGATCAAGGACAGGAAATTCCGCTTGAGCATCTCCTCCTTGCGTTCCTCGGTCACGTCGCGGACCAGGACCAGATAACCGACGATATCTCCCTGGTCCGTGGAAAGACGGTTCGCCACCCCGCTCAGATACAGAGGTTTCCCCTCGGTCCGGACCAACTCCACGCTGCAATATTTCTCTTTTTGATCCACGATCATATCGAACGGGGGGATGATGTTGAAACCCTGGAAACAATGCCGGATGTTCATCTGTCCAACCGCGTCGCCGGGAGAGATCCCGAACAGTCGCCCGGCCGCCGCATTCATCAACTGGATGTTCCCGGCCTCATCCGCCAAGAGGGCCCCGTCGGACATCTCGGCGAACACCATGCCTAATTTTTCTTTTTCCGATTTGACCGCAGAGAACAGCCGGGCGTTGTCGATGGCCACGGCCGCTTGAGAGGCAAAAGCTTCAAACGCCTTCAGATCTTGGTCGGTGAAGGGGGCCTCATCGAACTTGTTGATCGCCTCGACGACCCCCACGATCTTCCCTTTGGTCATGACGGGGACGGCCAATATGGACCGCGTGGTGAACTCGCTTTTCTGGTCCCCCTTCCCGCACCACCGGGGATCCGATTTCACATCGTTGACGATCATGGGTTGCTTGCTCTGAGCCACGCATCCGGCGATGCCTTCCCCTACTTTCAGTCGGATCTGTTTGATCTGTTCTCCGGCGTCACCGAGCGCCACGTCGAAATAGAGTTCGTTCGTCTTTTCATCCAACAGGAGGATGGACGCCGTCTCCGCCTTGACGACCCGCGCCGCCAACTCCATCACGGCCTCCAGAAGATCCCCGGAATCCAATTTGGATGAAAGGATGCGGTTGGCCTGCAACAACAATTCGAAATCGCCGATACTCAGTGTCATATGGAACCCTTCGCGAACGTCATGGGCACCGGGGAGGGAGAGGACGGCATGACAAGCCCCCCCGACATGATCATCTTGATGGCATCATCCACCGACATGTCCAAAAAAGTCACTTGTTCTTTGGGAACCATCACCAGAAACCCGGATGTCGGATTGGGCGTGGTCGGGATGAAGATATTGACGACGTGTTCAGACGTCTTTTCCTGCAATTCTCCCGATTGGTCGCACGTGAGAAACCCGACGGAATACATCCCGGTTCGAGGGAACTGAACCATGACCACCCTCTTGAAATGATGCACTTCCTGTCCGAGGACGACGTCCGTGATCTTGCGGATGGCAAAATAAATATCCGAGATGATGGGAATGTTACCGATATAACTTTCCGCCCGTTGAAACAGGCGGCGACCGATGATATTGGTCACGGATAATCCCACCAGATAAACGATCAGAAGGGTCCCGACGAAACAAAGGAGGTCGAACAGGAAGGGCGCGTAGTCCAGCGGAGCCCACTCCCGCAAAAATGCGCCCAGAAAAGGGCGCGTCGCGTTGGCGACGATGTAGAACATGGCCCGAAGAACAAAAAAAGTGAACCACAAAGGCAGGAGCGCGACAAGTCCCGCCAGGAAGTACGTCTTGAATTTGAGCGGTTTTTTCGTCATAAATTCACAACCCTAACTCGGAAAGTATAACAAATATTGCAGAAAAAACAACCGACGCGGCCTCCATCGATCCAAACCCGAGGCGGCGGGCAGAACCCTTTAGTATCGATAAGTGCTCCGGACGTAGAACCCCTGAGTGCGGGTCTCTTGTCTGTTCCATGAGATCACCGCTCCGTCGGTCCCCGGGACGGACAGCCGTCGTTCCCCCTGAGAGGGAATGAACCAATACTGCCAGAGGGCGCCCAACTCGATCGAGAAGGCGGGGACGGGGCGATATCCCACCCCGGCTTCCGCCTGGAATATGTGTCCGGCGGAAGAATCAGTCTTGGCATCGAACAGCATGACGTAATAATTCGCCGATGTCGCCCATCGGGCATAGAGACGGTCCCCATGCTCGCCCTCCAATCCCAATCCTATCCCCTCCGCGGAGATTTCGTTGGTGTCGTCGTTCCCGGAAGGGCCTGTGGTGACCCACCCCGACGGACCCTGCACGGCGAACTGATCCCTCTTGAAAATCTCACGGACGATGGAAACATGGAAAAGGACATTGGCCGGGACGGATTCCAGGGGCAGGTGACGGGTCACGAACAGATTCGTGAAACCGACATTCAGCCGGTTGGACTGATAGAGCCCCCCGGTGCGACGATCCGGGATCTGTTCCGTGCCGTAATCGCCGCCGCCGAAAGCGCCCGTGTGCCACAGGGTCATACTCCAATAATCGGGGGAGTTCCGTCGGGGAACGATCTCCACCCGGTAGAGGGGCGACGTCTCCCCACCGAATTGGTTCGCATAACTCTGCGGCCATATCTTCCCCTCACCGCGATAATGAATCGACGCGGCCGGACAGACCGTCACCGTCACGGAGGCCCCCTCCCTCTCGTGACCGGCAGCCCGGGCGGGAGGACTCCCGAAGAACGCCGCCAAAACACCGATGAGGGCCGCTCTCTTAATAGACATAGCTGAGATTCAGGAACGGGCCGAAGAAATCCGTTTTATTGATCGGCAAAGAGGCGGCGGCGCCGCTGGGCAGAGAGGCTCCCCCGGGAAACTGGACTTGAAACAACTGCCTCACATATGACAAGCCGCATCGCCATCGTGGGGACGACACGCCGGCTTCCAAACGGAACGTGTAGGTGTATCCGTCCCGATGGATGGAACCTCCCTCGGCGCGCGGACGACCCGTCGTCAGGAACAGATGCCCGAACATCAGGTCCCAATCTGAATAAAATGCGCATTTCTTGGGCTCCACGCCCTTCGACCCGCCGTGAAGCCCGAGGCACGCACCGATTCCACCGAGACTGGAACACGCGGTCTCCCCGGTCGCGTTCCCGTTAAAGACGAATCCCGTCCGATCGAACGTCTCTCTCACTCCCTGAAGGCCCAGGGAGGCGGCCAAGCGTCTTTCTTTCACGGGGACTCTCAAACCCGCGAGGACGTTATGGAAAGCGAGGCGGGTGAGTCCTGTCTGGCGGAGTGTCGCGCTGAGCGCGTTGCCGTCTTCCCGATGATAATAGGATTCGTTCCGCCAATACTGGATATTGAGAGACCGTCCCTTCGTGAGATCGTGGTCCCATACGAAACCCGTGGCGGCGGAGAGCGGTTTCACCTTCAGTTCCCATCCCTGCGCCGTGGACCGATACCCCGTCCCTTCATATTCAACCTGCGCCGAAGGACTGTAATAGACGGACATCTGCCCGGCACGAACGGCCGGGGCGAGCAGAACGACCCACGCGACGGTTCCGACGAGTCGACGTTTCATCGGCCCCTCGTCTCTTGGATATCCAGATACAACGCCTCGGTATCTTCGACGGTCCTCTGGAGGGAATAGCGGTCTAAGACGCGGCGGCGGGCTTCGGCGGCGCAGTCCTTCGCGTGATCCGAATGATCCAACGTCTTGCGGATCGCCTCCGCCATCGTCGACGGGTCGTTCGGGGGGACCAACGTCCCTGTGACGCCCGTCTGGACCAATTCGCGGTTTCCCCCGACGTCCGTCGCCACGACAGGCACGTTCATCGCCATGGCCTCCCTCAGAACGCCGGAAAACCCTTCCCCCTGCAGGGAAGCCAGCACGTTCAACGACAAGAGAGAAAGGACGTCGGGAATATCCGTCCGGAACCCGGCCAGAGTGACATGGGATCCGATACCGAGGGACCGGATTTTCTCGGTCAGTTCGGGACCATCGGTATCTTTCCCGACAAGGAGGAAATGGGCCTTCGTCCCCGCCTGAATGACTTTCTGTGCCGCCTCCAGAAAAACCGTCTGTCCTTTCCACCAACTGAAATGCGTCAAGTTGCCGACGATCGGACGGTCCGACGGGAGCCCGAGTTCCTTCCGCACGGTTTCCACGGGCCTCTTCGGCGAAAAGCGCTGGGTATCGACGCCGCTATAGATCACGGTCACCTTTCCGGGCGGCACACCGCCGGACACCAACACGTTCCGGATGTCCTCCGAAACGGCGATGAACCGGGTGATCCGGGATGAACGATATTTCAACTGGCTGAAGAGGTTCCACTTTTTGAGCCGGAAAGACACCCGCCTCGATACGATCAGCGCGGGGGCGGGGACCAAGGCGCCGGCGATGAGGGCCAGCGCATGGGCCCGGGGATGATGGGCGTGGATGATATGCGCTCTTTCCCGACGGAGCCACTGGGCGATCCGGAAAGCGGCGAGCAGGTCGTAATCCTGTCTCATGGGGACGACGAAAACGGGGATGTTCTCCTCCTGAAGGCGGGTCAGAAGGATGTTGTCGGGCTGGCAGGCCACGGTCACCTCGTGGCCGTCCTTTCGGAGTTTCAGGCACAGCTGGAACAACTGTTGCGTCCCTCCGCTCCAACTCCGGCTTTCAGTGATATGGAGGATCTTCATGGACCGCCCGGAGGATCAGTTCTTCGAAACGTGGGCGAACCGTTCCAGCAGGCGGTTGATGAGGTCCGCCAAGGACTGGAGCTCGTCCCCCTTCCGCAGGGAGATGCGCTGGCGGACATCGTTGGAATCCAAAATCTCCTGGATGGATTTTTCCAGCCGGTACAGCGGACCGGCGATCTTATGGGAGATGAAGATCGACAGGGCGGCGATCACGATGAGGTAGATGACGCTGTTGATGGCCATCCAGAGCTGGATGGCGCGCACGGACCTTCCCAGGGTGCTGGAGAAGAGGTTCGGCAGGAGCGATTGGATCAGGAGATAGGTATGTGTCTGAACCAGGAGCATCATGACGAACAGCACTCCGCCGATCAGCAACGCGTATTTGAACTGCAGGGGTTTATTGATCAAATATTTCCGTTTCAAAAAATTCGGACGCGACATGTCTTATCCCTCTCTCTCGATTTTATTCCTGGCGTCTCATCAGACCGAGCCGGTCTTTCGCCAGTTGGTCATATTCGGTGCCCAACAGTTTCTTCCATTCCTCCTGCG
Organism: Elusimicrobiota bacterium; assembly: GCA_022709755.1. Lineage (GTDB taxonomy): Bacteria > Elusimicrobiota > Elusimicrobia > FEN-1173 > JAKLIF01 > JAKLIF01. The sequence continues at coordinate 137,459 of JAKLIF010000002.1, forward strand.
CTTTTTTCTTGTAATCCACCAACGACAACATCCCGGCGGCATCCGCCATCCGTTCGTAGGTCCTGGCCAACTGGTACCGCATGCTGAAATCACGGGGATGCTTTTCCACATAAGCCAGATAGGCGTCGACGGTAAAACCCGGAAGGTTCAATTTCAGGTAGAGCTGCCCCAGGTCCTCATATAAGACGCGCGCCTCGGGGAACTGGCGGATCCCCTCCTGATACATCTGGACGGCGTTCTCCTCCAGCCCTTCGGACAGATACATGCGCGCCATGGCCTGAAAATCTTCCACCTTTTTCTTCTTGACGATCTTGCTGAGCTTATACCACTCCGGTTCGAGGCAAAGTTTATTGTCCGGCAAGACCAGCATCTCACCCAAACCGTTCCGGACCAGTTCCCAGTTCACGCAGATCCATTTCCCGACATCGTTCCGGACAAACACGAGCGCCAGCGTCCGGCCATACGGATCGAGGGCCGCGTCGGGATCCACGATCAGATAGACCTGTTTTCCCCTCACCAAACGTTCGGTGAAGCGGGTCGCCTCGATGGCCCCCGGTTGGTTCTGAAATTGCCCTTTCTCGGGATGGGCCACCTCCGGAGTGTTCACGCCGAGCAGCCGGATGCGCCGCTGAAACCGGTCCTGGATCGTGTCCCCGTCATAGATATATTGGATGACGGCCTCTTCGGTCCGATGCGGGATGTTCCAGTCCAAGTAACAGTAAAACCCCTCGTTGATATCGAACCGTTCATCCGCCCCGACGTCAAGGACAGCGAAGGACGAAACGACCAGGGTCAGCGCGGCAAGCCTTCTCATCAAAAGCGGCATGATCATTCGTCGGTTCCTATTTCTTCGCGGGATTCACAGCCCCGAGCTCCACTCGAAGGATCTCGCTATAGGCCCTGTTCTCCATGATGTCGCGGACCCCCACCCTCAGCCCGGCCTTCGGCGCGGGGACGTCCGCGGCCTTGACGGAAAACGCGTAGGGGGCCCCGTAGATCCTCTGCGATATCGGGTGCCAATTCTTCGTGTCCGTCGAAAATTCCACCCACGCCTCCTGGATGTCCTGACCCGCGACGGACGCCTCGACGAAGATCCTGTCTTTCCATTGATCGTCCGTCTTGGCCTGGGCCGTGATCTGGATCTGCCGACTGTTCCTCGGGATCAGTTTTATGGCGATGGCGGGTTCAAAATAGGTGACGCCTGTCTTCAGCGCCTCGACCGCGTTGGCGGGGGGTTCTCCTTTGACACCGGAATTGAGCCAGGTGTTTTGCCGGGTGTCTCCCCACGCCGCGGCCAACGTCGGCGCGCGACGCGCATCCGACAAGGATTCGCTGGGAGAAAACAGGGCGACGTAATTATCCGTCGACAAGGACACATACTTCAAGGGCACTTCGACCCAGAACCAGCGGGATTCCCCCACCTTTTCGACGGCGTTCTCCGAATCCCCCTCCATCGGGATGTCGCGGCTCGGCGTCAACAGGAACCGGCGGCTCTGGGGCCACAACGGCTCCGGAGCCACCGCGATCTGGATCTCTCCGTCGACGGATTGTTTTTCCCAGGAGGGGCGTCCGGGAACGCTTTCCGTCTTCATGCGCCCCAGCTTGGCTCCCAGGAAAGCCCGGGTATAGTCCCCGGCCGGAGGAACGGGAAGTTTCGAGATCCAGCACGTGTTGTAACCGACATACCAATTCCCGTCCCAGCCGCCTCCATTGGCGAACAAGGAGAAATCGTTGATGTTCGGGACCTCCGTCAGATAGACCGGCATCGTCGTGTCTGAAACGGGGATCGGCACGCTCCGGAGGACCGGACTGGAAACGACCGTCTCTTGGCGCGAAGAGTCCGCGGAGCCGGTCGACGAGGAAGCCACGGGGGGTTTCCGCCCCTGGGCCGAGGCCCCCGAAACAAACCCGAGGGAGAGGATGAGCATCCCGATGAACAGAGTGGTTCTTTTCATATGACCCTACCGTCCCTTTCGGGCCTTCTTGGATGGCGCGTGTGCCTTCCGGACCGATCCGCTGGCCGGAAGAGACGGCGCGGCGACCGTTTTAGGAATGCGCTGCAACTGCGATATCAGCGTCTGGAGGTCGTCCAACGAATAGAAGGCGATGCGGATCCATCCCTTTTTACCTTTCGATTGGACTTCGACCCGTCGGCCCAAAGACCTCTGGATATCCTCTTCGATCCGTTTTACTTCGGAAGACTTATGCCGCGGTGTTTTCACGCGGCCGTCCCTGAGCGCGGACTGCCAATCCGCGACGATCTTCTCCACGTCCCTCACCGGCAGTTTCTCCCGAAGGATCCTCTGGGCCAGTTCGGCCTGTCGGCCGGCATCATTGATCCCCAAGAGCGCCCGGGCATGACCTTCGGACAATCCCCCCTCGCGCACCGCCGACCGGACCTCTCCACACAGGTCGAGCAGGCGCAATTTGTTCGCCACCGCGGACCGGCTCCGGCCCAAAGCGCGCGCCAGGTCCTCTTGGGTGAGATGGAACTCGTCGATGAACTTCTTGAGGGCTTCCGCCTCTTCGATGGGGTTCAGATCCTCCCGCTGGAGGTTTTCGACCAGGGACAACTCGTACCGTTCGCGGTCGGTCACCGTGCGGATCATACAAGGGATCTCTTGAAGGCCCGCCAACTTGGAGGCCCGCCACCGCCGTTCGCCGGCGACCAATTCGTATTCCCCCGGGACGGCCGACGGGGAAACGCAGACCGGCTGAGCCAGACCGTGCATTTTGATGGAATCCGCCAGTTCCTGCAACGCCTCCTGCGCGAAATAGGTCCGCGGCTGATACCGGTTCGGGCGTATCTTATCGACGGCGATCTTTTGGATGGCCTCGCCCGCCGAGCCCGGCGTTGCGCCGGACTCCAATGGCTGCAACAAGGCGTCGAGACCCCTTCCGAGAGCTTTATGCATGATCCGATTCTCCTTTCATCGTCTTCATCCTGTTTTTCGTCCATTCTGGCGGCCAAGGAACTCGGTCGCAAAAGACAGGTAGGCCTGAGCACCCGCCGAATGCCTGTCATACAAGATGACCGGTTTCCCAAAACTCGGTGATTCCGCCAAACGGACGTTCCGCGGGATCAACGTCTCATAAACCTTATTGGCCAAATATTTCTTCAGCTCCTCCCGCACCTGTTGGGACAGGTTCGCGCGCCCATCGAACATCGTCAGGAGAACTCCTTCCAATCCCAGCTTCGGGTTCATCGCCCCGCGCACGCGGTTGATGGTATCGAGCAGAAGGGTCAACCCTTCCAGGGCATAATATTCGCTCTGCATCGGGATCAAAACGGATTCCGCGGCCACCAGGGAATTGAGTGTCAGCATGTTCAACGCGGGGGGACAGTCAATGAAGATATATTCATAGAGGTGTTCCACCTCCGCCAGCGACTTTTTCAAACGCAACGCCTTCTCCGATACTTGCGCCAGTTCGATCTCCGCCCCGTAAAGGTCCGGATGGGCCGGCACCGCGTCGAGCCATTCCATGCTGGTCTCCTGGATCACCTCTTTTAAAGGAGCTTGATCCACCAACACGTGGTAGGTGCTCTTCGTGACGCGGTCTCGATGGATCCCCAGACCGGACGACGCGTTCGCCTGTGGATCGAGATCGATCAGGAGCGTCTCCTTTTCGAGAGAGGCCAAGGAAGCCGCCAGATTGATGGCCGTCGTCGTTTTCCCGACGCCTCCTTTCTGATTGGCGATGGCAATGACTTTTGTCATGTCGTCTTCGGACTCATTCTCCCAGAACGACCAGAACGAAATGGGTGATCATCAGGACGACCGCCAGTCCCGCGAAGAGCCGGTGAAATTTGAGCCATCCCTGAAAGCGGGCCCGGATCTTGGCGAAGACGATGGTCAGAATGACGCAAACAGCCGTCAGTAGGCCCGTCAACGGAACGAGGAGATGTTCCTCTTCGTGAGGCATTCCCGGTGTCTCGGCGTAGACCGATGAGATAAGAAATCCGATCGAACAAAGAAACAGAAAGAACGTCCTATATGATTTTTTCATACGATCCCCCTTGAGTCTGCTATTCTAATAATTATCGGGCGAGAGATACATCTCACCTGTTGCTTTTCCCCGGTCGAAAAACTCCCGGCCGGGAGCGGCTGAACCCGAAATAATATCGGATGGCATGGACCGTTCGTTCCGCGGCGCGGCCGTCCCCGTACGGATTGACCGCGTTGGCCATCTTCCGATATTCCCGGGAATCCGTCAGCAACCGGGACATCCACCGAAAAACCCGTTCCTCGTCCGTTCCGACCACCCGGACCGTGCCGGCGGCGACGGCCTCCGGTCTTTCAGTGACTTTTCTCAAGACCAAAACCGGTTTCCCCAACGACGGGGCCTCTTCCTGGATACCCCCGGAATCCGTTACCACGAAATAGGCCTCTTTCATGAGTCCGACCAAGCGGACATATCCCACCGGAGGCAGAAGCTCGATCCGGGGCACCCCCGCCAGACGGCGACGAACCGTCTTCTGCACGTTCGGATTCAGATGGACAGGATAGACGATCCGGACGTCCGGATGGGCCCGGACGACCCGGCGGATGGCCGCACAGACGTGTTCGAGCGGCGGACCGAAATTCTCCCGACGATGGGCGGTCACCAGGATCATCCGCCCCCCCGAACAGCGTGCGGCAGGTGGGCGGCGGGATCCCGACGTGCGGAGCAGGGCGTCGATCACCGTGTTCCCGGTGACGAAAATTTTTCCGGCAGGCACGTTCTCTTCCAGAAGATTCCGTCGGGCCTGGGCCGTCGGGGCCAACAGGATGTCGCAGAGGGAATCCGTGATCACCCGGTTCGCCTCTTCGGGGTATGGATTGAACATATCGCGGGACCTCAACCCCGCCTCCACGTGGGCGACGGGGATCCGATGGTAATAGGCGGCCAACGCCGCGGCCAGGGTGGTGGTGGTGTCTCCATGAACCAACACCAGGTCCGGTTTTTCTTTTTCAAGGATCGGCGACAACCGGCGCAGCACGTCGGACGTGATATCGGTCAGCGTCTGAGAGTGCCGCATGACGTTCAGATCGTAACGCGGGGAGATATGAAACAGCCGCAGAACATCGTCCAGCATCTCCCGGTGTTGAGCCGTCACACAAACGACCGTTTGAAAATATTTTTTCTGGCGCTTCAGTTCCAGGCACACCGGGGCCATTTTGATGGCTTCCGGACGGGTCCCGAAGACGCAGAAAATCTTTTTCACGTCAGATGCGCCCCTTAAAGACGGTCACCAGCAGCGTCAACATGGACAAAAGCAACGTCAACACATACACCAGGAGGACGATCTCCCTCTGGGTCCACCCCAGGGCCAGCAATCGGTGATGGAAATGACCCCGGTCGGGCTGCATGAGTCCTTGTCCGCTGCGCAACCTCCGGAAAATGGCGAACGCCACGTCCAGGACAGGGACGGCCACGACGAAGATTGGGATGAACAGGGCCATCATGGCCGTCGTCTTCAACGTGCCGATGACGCTGATCGCCCCCAGCATGAAACCGAGGAAGAGGGCTCCCCCGTCCCCCATGAAAACTTTGGCCGGATTGAAATTAAAGAACAGGAACCCGAGGCAAGCGCCGCTCACCGCGGCGGCCAGCACCGCCGCCAGTTTCAACTGTTTCGCAAACAGGAGTATCTTCGTCTCCCCTTGAAGGACGCACACCACCAAGAACGTCCCGGCGGCGATCGCCACCAGGCCGGCGACCAGGCCGTCAAGACCGTCCACCAGATTGATGGAATTCATGAACCCGATCATCCAGAACACGGTCACGATCTGAGACAAGAGAATGGGGAACTCGACGAACCCGTGACCCGGGAAAGCCAGCCCGGCGATCCGCACGCCGTACACCATGGCCGCGTAGGAGGCGATGATCTGGATCAGCAATTTCGGGAGGGCCGGGACGGGTTTACGGTCGTCCATCATCCCCAGGATCAGCACCAGACAAGCCCCCACCACGATCCCCGCGAACTGCTGTTGCAGGGAGAGCATCCCGATGATCTCCTGTCCTTGAAGGATCTTATGACGGAAATCCAGGAGTTGCCGGAAACGCGGGATGACCAACCACACGGAGAACAGGCTGGAGCAAAAACCGATAAACATCGCCAGGCCGCCCCAACGCGGGATCGGGACGGAATGGACCTTGCGCGGATCGGGCATGTCCATGACGCCGAACCGTTTCGCCAGCCAAATCGTCGCCGGAGTCAATGCCGCCGTCATCACCAGCGCCACCGCGAAAGCCATCAGATAAACGTTGACCATGTTGTTGGTGTTTACCGGAAACCGGGGAGTCCGTCCGTGTTATGCCTTGTTGTTCCGATCGATCATCCGGCGGACCCGCGTCGCCACGTTCTCCGCCGTGAAACCATATTTTTCGAACAGGACGCCGGCCGGAGCCGACGCGCCGAACCGGTCGATGGAGACGATGTCGCCTGACTCACCCACGTACCGGTGCCACCCCATCGAACTCCCGGCCTCCACCGCCAAACGCGCACGCACGCCGGGTGGAAGGACGCTCGTCCTGTATTCCTCGGGCTGTGAATCGAACAGTTCCCAACTAGCCATATTGACGACGCGGACCGGAAGGCCTTCTTGGGCCAACCGTTCTTGGGCGGACAGGGCCAGATGGATCTCGGACCCCGTGGCCATGATGATGGCCCGATATTTCCCATCCGATGGATCGGACAAAACATAGCCCCCCCGGCTGACGCCGGATGCGGACGCGTATTTCGATCGATCCAAAACCGGCAACTTCTGCCGCGTCAAGACCAGACACGTCGGGGCCTCCCGGCGCTCCAGCGCGATCTTCCATGCCTCCGCCGTCTCAGTCGCATCGACGGGACGTAAAACAACCATATGGGGGATGGAGCGGAGCTGGGCCAACTGCTCGATGGGCTGATGGGAGGGACCGTCTTCTCCGAGGCCGATGCTGTCGTGAGTGAAGACATAGACGACGCCGAGTCTCATCATCGCCGCCAACCGGATCGACGGCAACATGTAGGCGGAGAACACGAGGAACGTTCCTCCGAACGGGATGACTCCCCGCGTCAGGGCCATCCCATTCATCAGGCCGGCCATGGCGTGTTCCCTCACTCCGAAATGGATGTTCCTCCCGGCGGGGGTCTCCGCGCTCATCTCTCCGCCCCCCGTGATGACGGTCTCCGTGGACGACGCCAGATCGGCGCTCCCCCCGATGAGGGTGGGGAGCGAGGCCGCCAACGCATTGATCACCTTCCCGGACGCCTGCCTCGTCGCCAACTGCTCTCCCGCCTTGAACAGAGGAATGGCCTTCTCCCAACCCGCACGGAGCGGTGTGTTCTTCAAATCAGACCATTCCTTGGCCAACTCCGGATATTTCTTGGAATATCCGTCGAAAACAGATCTCCATTGCTGTTCCTCGTCGGCTCCCCGCCGGACCTGTCTTTGGGTGACCGCCAACACTTCCGCGGGAACATGGAAAGAGGGTTCCAGCGGCCAGCCCAAAGCCTGTTTGGTGGCCTTCACTTCTGCGGCGCCCAAGGGAGAGCCGTGAGCGGCCGCCGTGTCCTGTTTATTCGGGCTGCCATACCCCAAGTGGGTCCGCGCCATGATGAGCGACGGTTTCTGGTCTTGTCCTTTCGCCCGAGACAGCGCGTCGGACATCTTCTTCAAATCGTTCCCGTCATCCACGCGCACGACGTTCCACCCGTATGCCTCGAACCTTTTGGCGGTGTCCTCGGTGAACGTCAGCTGTGTGGACCCCTCGATGGTGATCCGGTTGTCGAGATAGACATAGATCAGTTTGGAAAGCCGAAGATGCCCCGCCAGAGAAGCCGCTTCAGACGACAACCCCTCCATCAAGTCCCCGTCGCTCACCAAGGCGTAGACGTGATAATTGACGATGTCAAAACCGGGCCGGTTGTACCTCGCCGCCAAAAATTTCTCCGCCATCGCCATGCCGACCCCGTTGGAAAAACCCTGCGCCAGGGGACCGGTGGACGTTTCCACGCCCGCCGTGCATCCATATTCGGGATGACCGGGCGTCTTGCTCCCCCACTGACGGAAATGGCGCAGATCGTCCAGGGTGACGTCGTATCCGGTCAGGTGCAACAAACCATAGAGGAGCATGGACCCGTGTCCCGCCGACAAGACGAACCGGTCCCGGTTCTCCCACAAGGGATTCCGCGGATTGTGTTTGAGGAATTGTGTCCAGAGGAGGTAACCCAACGCCGCCGATTCCATCGGCATCCCCGGATGTCCGGAGTTCGCCTGTTCGATGGCATCCACGGCCAGCATCCGGATCGTCTGGATGCACGTCTGGTCCAGATCCCGCGTCTGATTCTCTGAAACTGCGGACTTCTTCATCGGTGATGTCATTGAGTGATCTCCCGTCTGATTTGAAAAATCATTCTACACGAATCTCCCGGGCCCCGTGTCAACGGCTTTTCGCGTTGGATGCGCGGGGATACGGACAATCTTTCCTCAAAGAACACTGATCGCACCGGGGCGAAATGGCCTTGCACACCCTTCTCCCGTGGAGGATCATCGCGTGGCTGAACCAGATCCAATCCTTCCGAGGAACGAGCGCCATCAGGTCCCGTTCGATCTTCACGGGATCCGATTGTTTCGTGAATCCCATCCGCTGGGAGAGCCGTTTCACATGGGTGTCCACCACCACGCCGGCGGCGATCCCATAGGCCGTTCCCAGAACCACGTTGGCCGTCTTGCGCGCCACGCCCGTCAACTGCGTCAACGAATCCATCTCTTTCGGCACGACGGAACCGAAACGGTCCACCAGGGTCCGGCTGGCGCCGATGATCCAGCGGGCCTTCTGATGATAAAAACCGGTCGAGCGGATCTCCTGTTCCAGTTCCTTCGGATCGACTTGCGAGAACGCCCGGGGAGTCGGATACTTTTTAAAGAGTCCCGGGGTTACCTTGTTCACCCTCTCATCGGTGCATTGGGCCGACAAGATCGTCGCCACCAGGAGTTGAAACGGGTCCGCATGCCGGAGGGCGCACCCCGCCTCGGGATATTCCCTCTTCAATCCGGACAAGATCTTCTGCGGCGAACTTTTCATTTCAGTTTGACGGCGTCGTCATTCAGATTTACAATTACCCTCATGCGATTCTATACCAGGCGCGGCGACGGCGGGTTCACCCGGCTCGCCAGCGGAGAACAGGTCCGAAAATCCGACCCCCGCATCCAATCCTGCGGAGAGATCGACGAGTTGAACAGTCTCCTCGGCTGGATCCATTCCCAAACAGACCCCCGCTCAAAAACCGCACAAGCGCTGGATGGAATCCAGCGGGACCTTTTTCTCCTCGGCGCCGAACTCTCGTCATCCAGAACACACCCCCTAAAAGGCAGACAGGGGGTGACCTCTCGTTCTGTCAAAAAACTCGAAAAGCTGATTGAGGAGTGGGAATCCCCACTTCCGCCGGTCCGCGGGTTCATCATCCCCCGGGGACATCCTCTGGCGGCGGCCGCCCACTTGGCGCGCTGTGTCTGCCGACGGGCCGAGCGGACCGTCTCGGTTCTATCAACCGCCAAAAAAGTGAGACCCTTCTCCCTGTCCTACCTGAACCGCCTCTCGTCCTGGCTCTTCGTGTTCGCCCTGAGTCTCAACCGGGAACACGGCGTGTCCGAAACCTGCTGGCGTCCTAAATAAGTCAACAGGGGGGCTGAAGCACCGCGCCCTTCGACCCCGACGTGACCATCGTCACGTAGCGACGGAGCCACCCGTCTTTGATCCGGATCTTCGGGGCCTTCCATTTTTTCTTCCGTTTCGACAGTTCCGCCGAGGACAGATCCACGCTCAGTTTCTGTTTCGCCACGTCGATGGAGATCATATCCCCGTTCTTCAAAAGACCGATGACGCCGCCTTCCGCCGCCTCCGGCGACACATGGCCGATACACGCGCCCCGCGTCCCGCCCGAAAAACGTCCGTCGGTGATCAACGCGACCGATTCGCCCAGGCCCATCCCCATGATGTTCGCCGTGGGCGCCAACATCTCCTGCATTCCTGGACCGCCCCGGGGGCCTTCATAACGGATCACCACCACATCGCCTTTCTTCACCTTGCCGTTCAGGATCCCCTGGCTGGCCTCTTCCATAGAATCGAAGACGACGGCCGGTCCGCGATGGCTCATCATGGACGGACTGATCCCCGCGGTCTTGACCACCGACCCCTCGGACGCCAGGTTCCCGAACAATACCGACAATCCTCCCGTGCTTGAATACGGTTTTGTCACGGAACGGATCACGTCATAATCCATCACCTGCGACGCGGCGATGTTCTCTCCCAAAGTCCGGCCCGTCACCGTCGGGCATTTCAATTTCAACAACCCCGGGATTTTCGACAATTCCTTCAAGATGGCGGAGATGCCTCCGGCCCGGTCCACGTCCTCGATGTGATACGGGGAGGACGGGGAGACCTTGCAAATGTTGGGGACCCTCTTGGAGAGTGCGTTCAGTTTTTTCAAGGAATACCGGACGCCCGCCTCCTGGGCGATGGCGATCGTATGGAGGACCGTGTTCGTCGACCCGCCCATGGCCATATCCAGGGCGAACGCGTTATCGATCGAATCCGCCGTGATGAGGTCTCGCGGTTTGATGTCCTGGCGGATCAGTTCCATGATCTGGCGCGCGGCCTGCTGGGCGAGATCGGTCCGCCGAGGGTCGACCGCCAAGATGGTGCCGTTCCCCGGAAGAGCCACACCCAACGCCTCACAGAGGCAATTCATCGAATTGGCCGTGAACAAACCCGAACACGACCCATAGGTCGGACAACCGGCACATTCCAGTTCGCCCAGCGTCTGTTCTGAGATCTTGCCGGCCCGGTAGGCGCCGACGCCCTCGAAGATGGAGATCAGGTCGACGGACCGGCCGTCGGGCATCACGCCCGCCTTCATGGGCCCGCCCGAGATGAAGATCGTCGGGATATTGACCCTCACGGACGCCATCAACATCCCGGGGACGATCTTGTCGCAGTTCGGGATGCAGATCATGCCGTCGAAACAATGCCCCTGCACCATGGTCTCCACGCAATCGGCCACCAACTCGCGGGACGGGAGGGAATATTTCATCCCGGTATGTCCCATGGCGACGCCGTCGCACATGGCGATGGTGTTGAATTCGAACGGGACTCCGCCGGCCGCGCGGACGGCCTCCTTGATGACCCGCGCATACTCGTTCAGATGGGCATGGCCGGGGACGACCTCCGAGAACGAATTACAGATCGCGATAAAAGGCTTGTCGAAATCCCGCGGGCTCTTGACGACACCGGTCGCCCTCAGTAAACCCCGATGAGGGGCGCGTTCGAACCCTTTTTTCACCGCATCGCTTTTCATGGCCAGTCTCCTTTTATGGTTTGAACAGATTCTCGATGTCTTCCAGCCGAACCGCCGTCAAAACGGGGACGACCTTGTCGGCTTCCCGCAGTTGATCCGCTTCATAGGAAGAGCAGACGGCCAGGCATTTCATCCCGGCCCGATGGGCGGAGGCGATCCCGTGTTTGGAATCCTCCACGACCATACATTCCGACGGCCGCGCCCCCAGCGACGGGACCTTCGCGTTCAGGGCCACCAACGCCTTCTGATAGGCCTCGGGGTCCGGCTTGCCGTGCGTCACGTCTTCGGCAGCCACCACCGCGTCGAAATAGGTCTCGATCCCGGCGACCCGGAGGATCAGCTCGATCTCCCGCCTCAGGGCGCCGGACGCCACCGCGAGCGGATATTTCTGGGCCGCCGCCATCACGAATTCCACGACGCCCGGCAGGATCGTCAACCGGGAAGGAGCCCGTTGCATGTACAATTCGGACTTGACCCGGACGAGCCTCCGGATCACCGCCTCGTCCGGACTCTTCCCGTGATCCGCCATCACCGCCCGGAAACAATCCTTGTCGTCCATCGCGAGATATTTCTCGAAATAGTCCTCACGCGTCAGACGAACCCCTTCCCGCTCCAGCACCTCTTGGAAGAGCGCCAGATGGATCGGTTCATCGTCCGCAATCACACCGTTACAATCGAACAGGATGGCTTTCAACATGCGTCAAATTGCGTGTTCATCACGCGGCAGATGATGATAACATTTTTGAAGGTGTTTCCGTTGGGATTTTAGAACCCGAGAGGCCGGTTTTAAGCGGGGGAATTCAGGTAGGATAGGACATTGCGGGCGGCCTGATGCCCGCTTCGGCACGCGGCTTCCAGAGTGGCCGGCAACCCGGTCTCGGTCCAATCGCCGGCCAGGAACAGGTTCTTCAGTCCCGTGACCGAAGAGGGACGCGGTTCTCCGTCCCAGAGGGGCGTGGCCTGTTTTTCGCGGATCACCATCGAATGCACCAGACGGTTCTGCGACTGTCCGGCAAAACACTCCGCCAGTTCCCGGAGGGATTCACCCACGATCTCCTCATTGCTCTTGTCCACCCACGAATCCGCCCCGCTCACGATCAACGTGACAGACCCCGGGGACACGCCCCGCCCGGACCACAACCGGTCCCGGCGGAATATCCATTGGAGGCGCGTGTCCAAGAGCCCCATGAGATCCTCCCCCATCACCGGCTTTTCGAACCACAGGTGGATGCCGAGAATCGGGGAGAACCGGACCTTTTCCGCCGGAGAATAATCGCCCCGGATCTTCGCCGGGCATATCTTCAAAAAACTCGACAAGGGCACGGCGCTCACGACCACATCGGCCGGCAACCTCTCTCCCCCGGCCAAAACGACGGTCGTGACCCGGTCACCTTCCGTCTCCAACCCGGTGACGTTCTGACGATAGGCCACCGTTCCGCCCTGCCGTTTCAGGAACGCATTGAACTCCACGCTCCAGAGTTTGCTCAGGCTCACGGTCGCGTATCCCAGAGCGGGCGACCGTCCCCAGGAGGCGAATCCCGATTTCAGAACGGCCGCGAGCGCCGCGGCGGAAGCGTGTTCCGGAAGCGCGTTCAAAGTGGCCAGGCACAGGGGTGTCCAAAAAGCGCGACAGGCTCCCGGGGTCTGCTTGAGTTCTCTCAACCACTGTTCGGCCGACCGGCCTTTCGTCAGGGGCGCGCGCCCCGTCGCGAGCGTGACGACGAACCGGCTTAAAGACACCTTGTCTTTCCACCGCAACGCGCCGAACCCCAAGATCCCCGTCAAAAAACCCAACGGAGCCGGAGATCCCCACGGATTGAAAACATACGTCTTCCGGCGGGCCGTCCGAAACGACAACCGCATCGTCGGATAAAAGCGGACCCGGTCCTCGATCCCCAATCTTTTCAAGAAAGCGACCGTATCGTCATAGCAATTCATGAACAAATGTTGGCCGTTATCGACCTCCTCGCCCGTGGCGGCATCCCGGAAGGAGCAGGCCCGGCCGCCCAGCACGTTCTTCTGTTCGATGAGGGCGACGGGGTACCCCCGTTCCGCCAAGAGCGAAGCGGCCGACGCCCCGGCGAACCCGCCGCCGATGACCACGATGTCTTTCTTCATCTCAGCGAAACCACTCCCGAATCAGGAATCGCGCGACACAGACCCACCGCTCCCGTTTCGAGAGACGAAGTTCCCCTTGAAAAACCAGCGTTGGGTCCTTCTTGATCTTCAGGAGGATCGTCTTATAGACGGCGGCCATGATCAGCGCGGGACGCGCCGACCGGCGATACATCGCGGGGAGCGATTGTTCGGCCTTCGCGTAATAATCCAGCGCGCGGGAGATCTCAAAAGCCATCAATCGGGTGAAACGATCGTTCCTCGCATGGGAGAACACTTCCGATTCTTCATAATGGAACCTCTTCAGGTCTTCCTGCGGGACGTAGATGCGCCCCTTGTCGGCATCACGGGGGATATCCCGGATGATGTTGGTCAATTGGAACGCCATACCCAGGTTCACGGCAAAATCCCGGTGCATCTCTTCGCTCAAACCGAAGATGGGGAGACAGGCCAACCCCACCGCCGACGCCACTCCGTAACAATAGGGTTTCAAATCTTCGAACGTCTCGTAACGGGACCTGTCCAAATCCATTTCGACGCCCTTCACGATGCACAGCAGATGGCGCGGATCGACCCGGAACTGGTCGATGGCCCAGGCCAGTTCCTGCCAGACTTCCGAAGCGATCCTCGGGTCTTCGATCTCGCGATCCGGTTCCATGATCTGGCGGCACCACGCGTCGAGGATCCCCCGTTTCTCCCCGGTGGTGAACCTCTTACCCTCCCATTCGGACAGGTCCACCACATCGTCCACCAAACGGCAAAAACGGTAGACGGCCTTCAGGGCCCGACGGCGGGGAGCCGACAAAAAGAAAAACGCCGCTGAAAAATGGCTGTTCGAGGGTTTATTGTCCATTCAGTCCCTCCATGACATGAGCCGGCCGATCAGAAGGAGCCAATCCAGGCGGGACAGGGCCGGCCTCTTGAGCCAGACGTCATGATCCTGCGCGCCGATCTTCTCCAGAATCCGCGTTCCACCGAGCCACACCAGCCGGATCTCTTTTTGAAGGCGGCCCGACAAGCTCCCGCACAGGAAACGGCCTTCATTGAACAATCCCCACGTCCGGTCGACCTGGTGTTTCATCAGGGCTTTCAATCCCGGCGTCATCGGACCGGACAAAACCTCTTTTTCCGTGCAGCCGAAACGAGCGATGTCGTCCTGGGGGATGTAGATCCTGTCTTTGGTGGAATCCACCGTGATGTCCTGCCAGAAATTAGTCAACTGCAGGGCCGTACAGATCGCATCGGACCACGTCCCCTTCTGCGGATCCCATTGACCGTGCAAGCGCAGCACCAGTTCGCCGACGGGATTGGCCGAATGGCGGCAATAGGTCAAAACCTCGTCGAAATCGGCGAACCTGTTCTTCCGCACGTCCATCTCGAACGCCGTGATGAGATCGTCAAACGGTTTCAAGGGAACGCCGTGTTTATGGAGCACGTCCGACAGGGCCCAAAAAACCGGATGCCGGTCGTTCCCGGACGCACAGGCCGCGAGCCGGGCCCTCCAGCGGGACAGCCGGTCCAACCGCTCGGCCGGGGCCAGTCCCGGTTCGTCGGCGAAATCGTCGGCCACTCGGGCGAAAGCGTAGACCACGGCCACCGCGGACCGCACGGCGGGATCGATCAACCGGGAGGCCACGGGGAAATTCTCATAATGGGAACTCGCCAGAGACTGACAAACCCCATACGCCTCGCCCAAAGAGGAGGCTTCGCAGGTGAACGATGTGAGATCAAGTGGATTTTTCACGAGAGAACCGACGATGTTGCGGGTTATTCTAACATTTCCCATTCCAGGAAAAAAGAACAGGGAATCTCGTTCCGCCGGACAAGACATCGGAAAACGGATTATGTAGAATAAACAGAACCATGAAACAGCGTCTCCGATCCGCCGGTCTGGTCTTACTGTCCCTCCTCTTGGGAGTCCCTGGTTTGCAGGCTGGTTCGAAGAATCCGCCCCCGCGGGAAGAGTTCATCTTTGAAAGTCTATTGGCCAACGTCAGCCAACCGCCGGTGAAAGACAAGATCGCCGGCATGCTGGTCCCTTCCTCGACAGACTTGAACGCCAATCAACTGACGGTCTTCTCATACGCCACGCTCAAAAAACACCGGTTCGAGACCATCCTCTTTCTGTATACAGCCCCGCCCATCGAAGAAGAGGGCGTCACCATGCCCCTGTCGGCGAGCATCGACACCAAGTTCGGAACGCTGGAGGTAGACGACGACATCCGGGAACGGTTGTTGGGGAGCGACACCCGGTTCCGCCTGGACGACGAGGCGCACAAATGGTCGCAGACAGCCCAGTTGAACTTCAACCTGATCAAATACACCTATAAGAAGAAAACACCGAAGATCCTGCCGATCGCCATTGCGCTGTCCAAACCGGAAATGTCGAAAGAGTTGGCCGTCTACATCGTGAGAGCCCTGGCGGAACCGGGGCAGGAGAGGAAAAAAACGCTCATCATATTCGCGGCCAACCTGACCAAAGGGCTGGACCGGTTCGAAACGGACGTGATCGACGGGCGGCTCCTGACCAACATGGAGCTGATGGACGGGAACAACATCATGGACGACGCCGAAAAAGTCTACAAGGGGAATCCCTTTTCCAGTTCCTATCCCGACCTGGGACCGCTCCTCACCGGGGTCTTCTGCATGAACGAATTGCTGGCCAGCAAAGGATATACGCTCATCTATGGGAACACGGGGCAGTTCCCCCTCGCCAAGAAGGAAGACATGAAGAGCGCCGTAGGAATGGCCGCCACCGCATTCACGTTCGGCGTCGTCAACCCGTTGGAGATCACGGCCGACCGCTCTCAAAAACTCTTCCGGGAATTGGAAAAGGATTTCGACGCCCTCCTGAAGATCGCCCGGACGTCCATCGCCCACGCCCTGGAACCGTCTTTGAAATCCTTTCCCAAAGCGCCGAAGATCGCGCGAAAAACGTTCCCCGTGTATGTCTCCATCTTAAAGGAAGACCGTGTCATCGGCCACAGCGGAAGCATCGACATCCAGGGCACTCTGGAAGGATCCCTCAAATACCATGCCGCCCGCGCGGCGTTCAACGAGACGCGGAACCCGGTGCTCTCGTTTCAGGACCTCGACAATGTGATCATCAAACTGTCCATTCCTACGGAACCCGAAATCGTGGAGGCCCACCAGATCGTCTCTAACCGGGACGGTGTTCTCATGAACTACCGGAACCGGCGCAACTCACTCCTGCCGGACGATTGGACCCGTTTTCCGCACCGGTGCGTCTTCCTGTCCGAGTTGGCGGCCCAGTGCGGCCTCGAACCCTGGCGATGGAAGACCGAGGGGGCCGTACTCTCCACTTTTCAAGCCGTCATCGCCAGAGATAAGAGTCTCGGCGAGCAGCCTCCCTCTTCATCCGAAGAACCCTACTAAACTTCACTCCATCGTCTTTCCCAACGGACACAGGTCCCCAGCGGATCGAAATACTCGTCCGCCCGCAACAACGGGCAATACTCTATGGTGATTTATGGTTTGTTAAGGAAGTAGGAAGGGTTACAGGGAAAAATATATCAGAACGGCCTTCAGGACGATGGCCAACAAGATGAACACGACACCGATGAAAACGGCCACAAGACTCCGCGTGACGTTCGCCATCTTGATGTTCAAAATCCGCGCCATGGCGTGAGACTGGTTGATCAGGTCCGTCAGGATATCCTCCCGCATCAAACCGTCGATCTTTTCAGAATAAACCTGGGGAGACAGATCGGCCACCGCCCGGAAGAAGATGTAGGAATCGGCGGAAGCCATGGATTCTGGATGTTTGACGAACGGATTGATCACGCGGAAAACGTAATACAGAGAGATTGCGCAACACGACACCACGCCCAACACCAGAAACGCCGCCAACCCCACCGACCAGTCGTTGGTCTCGAACGCGCCCATCAACGCCTCGAACTTCATGAACGCGATGACGATCAGGATCCCGTTCCAAGCCATGATGGCCGACGCCTTGGCGTTGGTGGAATTGATGTAGAAATCGAACCGTTCTATCACCTTGAAAAGGAAATCGATTTTGACCTGTCGGTTTGGATTGTTGTTGTCTGTCGGCATGTGGAAGCGGCCTCTCGATCTGATTTTATTTGGTCCGTTCATTCTAAGAATCATTAAGCCGCCTGTCAATGGCAGGGCCCCGCGTGACGACATCGCTCCACGCTTTCAGGAATGACAATTTATCCGAAGAAGATTATCAGGGGTTACAGGGAGGGGTGCACCCGATGATTAATCACGGAGAACAGGATTTTATACCGCTGAAACCGGCTCAAAACTTCCAGGTAACGGAAAGATGGTGGGCGCTTCCCAGTTCATCGGTTGGCGTCCAGTTTTCCTTAGAGTGAAATATCCTGTTGTGTTGTCAACAAAAGACGTGAACGTATGGCAGTAATACCATGTGTTTGTTTCGGATAATATCGCCACCACAATACCATTGGCTCCTTGGTCGGATATAGAAGCAATTGTCCCCTTTTCTACCGCATATATTGTTGTACCGCCATGTGTGTCCGGATCATAATCCACACCCGCATGAATGCGCCAGTTCGTCGTTTCGGGTTTTATTCGTGGCCCAAAAGGCGATGTAATTGTGTATCCCACATCAAACGGGTCATCCAGCGCCCACGCAAATATAGGCGCAAGAAACAGAAAGAAAATAAGAATCAACCGCTTTTTCATTTTATGCTGATCCGCTCCGCCAAATAGTCTTTGTATCCGTCGCTTTTATACAATTCCGCTGTGCCATCGTTAAAAACTTTAAAGGTAGAATAGTTCCCATCCTTTTGAATTGATTTTACAGTCTCCAGATCGCGAAGAATTATTCCTTCACCGGGAAGCCGATAGATGAAGGCGAGATATCGGCCATCAGGAGACAGATCCGCAGCCACAATTTCCTGATAAGCATTGCATTCATATACTTCATTTCCGTTCGATGTCTCAATTACACTCAGTTTTTGAGGACCTTCCTCGGCTTTTCTTGTCGCCAACAATATGATTCTATTCCCCTGCTTTGAATACCATGGTGATTCCGTGATTTCTTTTTCCCAAAGGAGACTGCCTACATTATCAAACATCTTCAAAATTCTCTTCCCTTCATAAAATTCATCCCCCCCTATCGCGTCCTCATGCACAATCGATATGTATTTACCATTCGGCGATGGGAAACTTGTTTCCTCATCAATAATCTGCACTTTGGCTTCGGGGTTTTGTTTATACAACCCAAACTTACTCGGCACTTTTCCAATATGCTTATTCTTGTGCAACTTCATTTCATTCTTTGTATTCCCCTTCTCATCCAAAAACCTTACCTTGTCTCCCTCCACCACTATCCGCGGGCCTTTTACCTCCGGTGTTTTGTCGGTCGCAGTAGTGCCAGTCGAAACCGTATCGCCCTCAACTTTTTGACTTCCTGCCACGTCCTCAGCCCGCTGGGCTGCTGGACTCGAGAGCGATGCGGCGGGATCCCCTTTCGGTTTCTTTCCTTTCGCCTCTACCAAAGCCACCCCATTAACCAACATCACCGCCATCACCATTAACATCGTTCTTTCGATTCGTTTCATCGGAATTCCTTTCGTTCTATTTATATTTTTTAAATCATTACCACCGAATACCGCTTTCAGTTTATCCCTGACTTCACCGTTTCTCAACAACTATTTTCATAACCCCATGCCTTATAGCATTCCCCATGTTCAGCACCAACAGACCCGTTCCCGCTAAATCCTTGGCCGTCACCTCCAAAACGCTGCGATCACAAACGTTGGACTATGCAGATATTATGAAGTTAATTCGTGGTGTATTTTAGTGGGATTCAATACGGCACTCTTAGAAGTATACGGGGCGATGACCAATCTGTCAATGAGTAGAAAACTGTAAGAAAATAGGTACGAAAACTACCAGTTACAACCGTTTAAATGCATTATATTTGTTTTAACCCCCAACAGACCCCGCAAAAACAAATATAACATTGTTTTAAATTCTTCCCATAACCCGAATCCAGCTTCTTCTCGGATATGAAAATGAGGGAAGGTCATCCGAACTCCATTATAAGTGATCACGGTCTCGAGAGAATCCCTTTCCTTTTTTCCTTAACACCACGGACATACCTATGATAGTATTATGCCGATGAACCCATCTCGCTCAAGGGATGCCTGATGCCCTATCATTTCCTGGTATTCTTCCTCCATCTGGTCGCCTGGACCTTTCTGATCGAACTTCCGACACTCAATTTCGAGCTGCTTGAAGTTCCCCTGGATCCCGCCCTCCTGACCCTTCCGGACAAACTGTCCATCTATCTCTACACCGCCGCCCTCGGCGTCATCTCTTCCGGATTAATGACGGCCGGACTATATGTCCTGGACCGAAGCGTGTTCTCCCGCTCTCCGTTGTCCCGTTACTCCCTCCTGAAAGCCGTTCCGGACCGGCTCCTCCTCTACTTCTGCGGGATCGTCGGACTGCAAAGCGCGCTCCGATTATATCCCCCCCTCTCCACAAGGATATCTCAGACCGTTCCCCTCTTCATCCTTATTTTCCTCGCGGGAGCCCTGATCGCCTGTCTCTGTTTTCTGTTGTCCAAAAAATATCTTCTCCTGTGGTCCAGAGAGGTCGCACGATCTGTGGTAAAGACCGTGTCTCTTTGCCTCGTGGCGGTCGCCATGACGGGAATCCTTCGGGCCTATTTTGAACAAAAAAGTCCGCCGCCGCCCGTGCCGGCGACCTCCGCGCCGTCGCCGACGAACGATGTAAACGTGCTCCTGATCGTGATCGATTCCCTCCGACCGGACCATCTGACCCCTTATGGCTACGAGCGTCCGACCAGCCCGACATTGGACCGGTTGTCCCGGGAAGGCGTCCTCTTCACGAACGGTTATGCCCAATCCACCTGGACGAAACCTTCCGTCACATCGCTTCTCACCTCGCTGTCCCCGCTGACACACGATCTCCCGCTTCTGACGGATTGTCTCCCCGACAACCTGACCACCCTCCCGGAGATCCTCCAAAAATCGGGCTACGCCACCGCCGGATTCGTGACCAACAGCCCGATCCAATCGCTCCTGGGGTTCAACAAGGGGTTCGAGTGGTATGACGACTTTTCCGTGAGAGAGCGGCTCTTCTATGTGTCCCTTCGCAACATGTTCCCACGGATATCCCGACGGCTCGGGCTCACTTGG
The DNA here is from genome assembly GCA_022709755.1 of Elusimicrobiota bacterium. GTDB lineage: Bacteria > Elusimicrobiota > Elusimicrobia > FEN-1173 > JAKLIF01 > JAKLIF01. The sequence continues at coordinate 158,078 of JAKLIF010000002.1, forward strand.
ACCCACAACGACTTCTATCGGCGGAACGCCGGTTTCATCAACAAGCGGATCCACCGGTGGTTGGAGCGGAACAAGGGCCGCCGGTTCTTCTTGTATGCCCATTACATGGATTGCCATTTCCCCTATACCCCGCCCCGGGCTTACCGGCGTCTGTATGATCCCGGAGAGACCCGCTCGTCCAAGACGATCGCGCGTTACGACGGGGGGATCCGATATCTCGACGACCAGCTCGCGCAACTGATCCAAAAGATGAAGGCGCTGGGACTCTATGACAACACCCTGATCATCGTCACCGCGGACCACGGAGAGGCCTTCGGCGAACACGAACTTTGGCTCCATCGCCACGGGCAATTTTACCAGCCCTTCATCAGGGTCCCGCTCATCGTCAAACCGCCGGGCCCGCCGCGGCCCCCGCTCCGGATTTCCACGCCGGTCCGACTGATCGACATCATGCCCACCATCCTCGAGGCGTTGCACATCCCCCCGGGGGACCTCGACGGCTCGAGCCTGATACCTCTCATCGACGGAAAGGACACGCCCGGTCGAAGCGAACATATCTTTTTGTATGAAAATCTGGACGGACGTAAGATCGAGGGACTCATCTGGAAAAACCGGTGGAAATTCATCCATACGACATCGTTAACGTCGGCCGGGGAAATTCAGCGGGAAGAACTCTACAACCTGGAGAACGATCCCCGGGAACAAACCGACCTGTCGGCGGCCGGAGTGCCCCTCATGCAAGAAATGAAACGAGAGCTTGCCGACCATCGGGCCGCCGCCCTGGCCAAAAGAGACCGCCTCTCCCTTTCACGGAAACTCTTCAATTCATCGGAAATCGAGGCACTCCGCAAATTGGGGTATCTCAAATAGAAAACTGACGGCCCTCAGGAAAACCCCATGCCATTCATCCGACGATTTTTAAGTTTGTTCCTGCTGACTTCCCTGCTCTTCTATGTCCCGGGTTGGGATTTCAACAACCTCCATCCGCCCTATCTCAAAACAGCACTGATTGCATGCTATGGCGCCTTTTTCATCTTATTGACCGGATGGCTCCTGGCGCTTGCTTCCTCTATAACGGACCGGCTCGTCCTCCGGGTCCGGCGATCCCAGCCGGTCGCCGACGGCGCCTCCCGGGCCGACGCCTATTTCTGGACCGTGATCGCTCTCAAAATAAGTTCGGACATATGCTCTTACGGCTCATCCAACCTCTTCCGCGCGGAGGATTACTTCTACGACCTTTGGCTGACCATCGAGATTGTGGCATTGATCTGGCTGGTCCTTCTGGTTCTGGCCGGGATCGTCGCCAAAATCGTCAAGAGATACCGCATCCCCCTCAATTCACTGACAACGATCCTGACCGGAGCGGCACTATATTATATCGACCTCGGTCTGTCCTGGTGCCATGGGAACGGGGCGCTCGGCCACGCATTCCGAGGCGTTCTTTTGGTGTGTGTGGCCCTGGCCGTCGCCTATTACACACATCGGTTCTCGCTCCGGAGGATCGGGAACGCGTCGGCCGGGACTTCCTGCCGGAAATGGTTACCCGGCGTCTCACTCGTGATCCTCCTGGCCAGCGGAGCGGACATGATCTATGAGAATGCGGACACACCGACCGGACCGGACGGCCTCCGGTCCCACGCCCCGACGGATGAGAACGTCATCCTGATCACCTTGGATGCGCTGCGAGCCGACCACCTCGGCTGTTATGGATATCCCAAAGAGACGAGCCCTCGCATGGATGCCCTCGCAAAGTCCGGTGTCATTTTCAAACACTGCTATTCCCAATCGGCATGGACCAAGACGTCCGTCCCCTCCATCCTATCGTCGCTCCATCTTTCGGAACACCAGATGGACCGCCTGCCGTCCATTCCCGACAATCTCCCAAGTCTCCCCAAGGCCCTCCGACAAGCCGGCTGGATCACCTATGGATACACGGCGTCTCCCGTCCTGACGTCAGACCTCATGCGCCGGTATGGATTCGACGTTTATGACGACGATCTCATGAGAGACCGTCTCTACCACTTCGCCCTCCGCAACTTGCAGCCACCCATTTTGCAACCCTGGATCGAATTCAGGGGCAACGATTTCCACAGACGCAACATCCGCCGGGCGAACCGTCGGATATTTTCGTGGCTGGATAAGCACCATCGGGAGAACTTCTTCATGTATCTGCACTTCACGGACACCCACCGGATGTATTACTCCCCGCGCTCCTATAAGAAACTATTTCCCGTCGCCCCCGATGACGAGAACGATCGGATCTCCTTCTACGACAGCGCGATCCGGTTCACCGACGACCAACTCGGAACGCTTCTCGACCGGTTGAAATCCTTGGGGATCTACGACAAGACCCTGATCGTCATCACCGCCGACCACGGGGACGCCCACGGAGAACGGTATCACTTTTATGAACACGGGGAACACCTGTATCAGAGCATCATCACGATCCCCCTGATCATGAAATTTCCCAACGACCGGTTCGGAGGATCGTCATTGGAACAGGCCGTCCAAAACATCGACATCATGCCCACCGTGCTCGATCACCTGAACATCCCCCATTCCGGTCTCTCCGGCGCCTCCCTGATCCCCGGACTGGACGGCCGAGTGAGCGTTCCGGACCGTGAGTATCTTTTTTTCGAGAACATCTTTATGGGGAAGAAGGCACAAAAGGCGGTATTATGGAACAACCGGTGGAAATTCATCGTGACCGACCATGCGCGGACGCATTTTTCACTCCATTACCGTGAATTATACGATCTCTCCAACGATCCCCTGGAACTTCACAACCTGGCATTCAAGGAAAGCGTCCTGGCAAGCCGGATGCACGAGCGGATGGACAGTTTTCTGGAGGAAGCCGCTATCCGGCGAAAACAGTATTTCGCGAACCCCGTCCCGCAAGACACAACCGAGACGATCAAAACTCTCACCTACCTGCAATAGCCGATCCGCCTGATAAAATAAAACAGCCCCTCATGGGTTGCATGAGGGGCTGTTCGAAACCAACTTTGCTGATTATTTCTTCAGACCTTCTTTTGCTTCGATCTCAATCATTGTCTTGCCTTGTCCCGCCTCTGCAGCGACGATGACAGCGGCCACAATGCTGACCACGGGAACCAAACGCAGCCATTCCAATGTTCTGATCTTTCTCTTATTCAGCTGTTCTCCGACCCGGGGACCCAGACAGCAACTGGCGAAATATCCGCCGACGCCGTTCTCTGCTCCCTGAAAGATCGCCAGGATGGGGGAGGGGATAATAAGACGAAGCCATTCGATGACTTTGATCTCTTTTCCCTCGTTCATTTCCAGCCCGATCCGGGGACCCAGACAGCAGCTGGCGAAAAACGGTCCACAACCGCCTTTGGCCGCCGGGGACTGCGCGGGAAATGCTGCGATAAGAAAGCCCATTGTCAAAACAACACTGATCAGTTTTTTCATTCTATTCACCCCCCTTCCTCACTGTATATCTGAAAATCGATTCGTTGGTGATCGGACTGTTATCGAGACGGGAATACTGCGTCTCTTCGATCACCTTGGCCCTCTCCACCATCATTCGCGTCTCGATGCGGGCCGGAAAGAACGATCCGTCGGGAAACGTCTTGTATTCGTGATATTTCGTCTGCAGGAACATCTGCTGGTCCATCCCGAAGACTTCCTGAGCCAAGACCAGCCACTCGGCCGGTTTGACCTTCAACAGGATGAACGAGACCTGCGCGCCGGGCCGTTTTTCTTTAGGGGTGAACTTCAAAATATAACAACCGTCATAATCCCCGATCCTCTCGAACTGATATCCCGTGAGCAGGAAACGGATCGGGTTGCATTTCAAAAGACCCTCGTCTGAAAAAGCGGCGCGGGCGACGGGGTCCATCTCGGCCAATAAGCGATGGTCCGCCTCGGCCGGATTGTTCGTGTTCACGACCCAATATTCGGTCTCATTCAAAATCACATGACCCGGAACCGGCTCGATGTTGTCCAGCCGGACCTTCGAAGGGGCCACGAGGAAGAAATCCGCCACGGATTTCTGAGCTCCTCCGCCCTGAGCCTCGGTCGTGCGGGTCATCCGGCCGCGCATGCTCCGGATCATCCCATATTTCTTCTGGATCAGTTGGACCAGGTCTTCGGCGGTCACGTCCGGCTGGGGCTTTGCGATGGTTTCGGCGGCGTGCAACAGGAAGGGGTCGTTGGGCCGGCGGGTCAGCTGGTCGTTCAGATACTCCTGGGCCTGGGAGGTGCCGGGGCGTTCCAGGCAATAGAGCCGGTCCAACTTCTTGGCCTGCTTCAGGTATCCCCATCCCCGCATGTATCGGCCCAGCCGGCAATAGGTCACGCCCAGATTATAGGCCAGTTTGGCGTCCCGGGGGTTCTGCCGAAACGCTTTCTGAAAATAGGGCAGCGCGTCACGATAACGTTCCATCCGATAATAGAGAGAACCCAGGTTATTGCACACGGTCCTGTTCGACGGATCCAGCCGCTGGGCGCGCAACAAGACGGACTCGGCGTCGCCGTATTTTTTGAGTTCGAGGAGCGAGAAACCCCAATCATTGAGGTGGACAAGGGTCGGATCGGATTCGGCGGCCAGACGGAAATAGTCGCTGGCCTGGACATAGTCCCGTTTCTGGGAATATTCCACGCCCTGCTGATGATAGGAATCGGCTGGAGAGACGGCAAAAACGCGCGGGGAATAGACGGAGAGGGAGAAGAAGGCGATGAGAAGGTATCTTTTCATTTAGAACCGCGCCGATAAGAGATTGATCCGGATCTTCCTGTCTTTCCGGACTTCTTCCGGATAATCAAGCCCCCTGAGTGTATCAAAAAAGACTTTTTCCTGATAGCGGTTATATCGGTGGGCCGCCTCGATGCCGGAATAGATGTTCCCCGAATACCAGCCCAATTCCATGAAGCCCACCACGAAACCGGTCGCATCGTGATGGTGGGCGAAGGCGTTGGCCGTCCAGGTGATGAAGATCCCGTTCAACAGGAACGAGACGATCCCGTCGGAGACCTGGCCGGAATAGATGTGTCCGGAACCCGGCAAGAGGGCGGACAGCCAGCCGCTCACTTTCGGCGATTTTTTTCTGATCTTGGGGCCTGATCTGAGATGTTGTTCCCATTTTTGCGTCAGAGCGGGATCGCCGATCCCGCTCAACGTGAGGGCAGACTCCTCCCAACGATGCTGGCGGGCCCGAGACAACGATTGCAGATAGATGATCTTCTCTTTGAACGGCGAGGCGGGATTCCCTGAGACGGCCTCCGTCAGTTCCGTCTCGGACAGCACATAGCGTTTCTGGTCGTAATAGATGCGGCCCAGCGAATAATAGGCCTGGTGCTTCGAGCCGGCCTTGTCGTGACGATCCAGCACGTCCTCCAAAATACGGATGGACTTGCCGGGGTCCTTCGTCTGCCGATAACTCTCGCTCAGTTGCAGACGGACCGCATCCCTGTCCGCGTATGTCGGATCCAGGAACAGGGCCCGCTCATATTCCAGCGCGGCGCCGGCATAGTCGCCTCTCTGGAAGAGATGGTCCGCGAAACGCCGCGCCTCATCGGCCGTCATCGCGTGAGCGACGGATGCCAGCGACAGGCCGGCCCAGACAATCCAAAAACCGAGCCGTCTCAACGGATCCCCCACAGATTATTCTCCTCGGGATCATCCACCAGGCCGTACCGCTTCTCATCGACGGTATAAAAACCGTGGCCGGAGCAATAATGACATCGCATGATGCGGTCGAACGTCATGACGGTCCCGCGGGCCGCGCCGTATTTATGGATGCACTGCCGGCCGTATTCAGAACAGGTGGGGATGAAGTTGCACCGGGAGCTGTCCACGCGCGAGATCGTCTTCTGGAAGAACCGGATGGACTTGGCCAGGAACCATCCGGGCGCCGAAGTGGTCCCGGAGGAGGAGACATCTTCCGCGGCACCATACGCCGCCGAGGCCATGACGATCATCAACAAGGCGCAGGCTGTTCTTCGGAACATGCCGTCCATTATAGAATAATTGGAGAGTGAATCGTCCAGGAGGGACGGAGGGGGACGGCTCTTAGAGCCAGTGAAACAACGTCTTCTTCTTATGGAGCACCCATTCCTGCAGGTCGTCCAGCAGGGAATAGGTGACGGGGGTCATGAGGAGCGTGATCAGAAGCGACAACATCTGCCCCCCCACGATCACCCAGGCCATCGTCCGACGGACCGCGGAACCCGCGCCGGTGCCGAACGCCACGGGCATCATGCCCATCACCAGCGTGAACGTCGTCATCAGGATGGGGCGAAGCCGCGTCTTGTTGGCTTCCAAGATGGCCTGATACCGTTCCATCCCTTTCGCCCGCAGGGTGTTCGTATAGTCCACCTGCAGGATCGCGTTCTTTTTGACGATACCGAACAACATGAACACCCCCATGATGCTGAAGATGGTCAGGTTCTCGTTGGTGATGAGCAACGACAGGAGGGCGAACGGGATCGTCAGGGGCAAGGCCACCAGGATCGTGACCGGGTGGACGAAACTCTCGAACTGGCTGGCCAGAACGATGTACATGAATATGAAGGACAGGAAGAACACCACCAGGAACCCCTTCAGCATCCGGCCCATCTCCTTGGCCTTCCCTTCCAGTTCCGTCGTATATTCCGGGGGCGTCTTCAACTTCTCAAATGCCTGTTTGGCTTTGTCCAGAGCGGTCCCCAAGGCCAACCCTTCCAGGTTCCCGATGACCTTGATCTGCCTCTGACGGTTGTACCGTTCGATCTGGGTCGGGCCTTTTCCGGGGACCAATGACGCCACGCTGTCCAGGCGCGCCACGCGTCCCTGTCCGGCCGGAACCATCAAAGCCGCCACCGCCTCAGGGCGGTCCCGGTAATCTTTATCCACCCTCAACCGGACCTGATAGAGATCGTCGCCCTCCTTATATTTCGTGATATCCTCTTCGCCTCCGACCATGGTCCGAAGAGACGTGGCGATGTCCTCCACCTTCACGTCGAGGTCCTGCGCCCGATTGCGGTCGATCATCACGCGCAGTTCGGGTTTGGCGAACGAGAACGTGGTATCCAGATCCACCAACCCCCGGGTCTGCTTCAGATCGGAGATGATCGTGGAGGCGTACTCCTGGAGCTTTTCCAGGTCCGGTCCCTTGATGATGTAACTGAACTCGTAGTTGTGCCCGAACCCCCCGACGTTCTGAACGCTGGTGCGCAAGGTCGTGTATTTGGCGAACATCTTCCGGGTGAGCGACATCAGTTCCTGCTGGCTCAGGTCCCGTTCTCCCTGGTCGACCAACCGGATGTAGAGAGACCCCGCATTGACCCCGGAGCCGGCCTCTTCTCCGATGGAGGCCAACACGTGATGGATGTAAGGGAGCCGGCGCACCTCCGACTCCATCTGGGCGAGGATCTGCTCCATCATGGGCAAACTCGTGCCCTCGGGCGCCTTCACCGCCACCTGATATTCCGATTGGTCGTCGCTCGGCACGAAATCCTTCCCGATCACCATGAGCATCGGGAACATCGACAAGATGATCCCCACCGACATGGCCACCATCGCTTTTCGATGGGCCAAAGCCCACCTCAACATCATCAGATAATACTTCGCCATCCAGTCATTGACCCGGTCGGCGATCTCCATGAACCGGCTATGGTCGCCGGAATGGGGCCGCAGATATCTCGAACACAGCATCGGGATCATGGTGAACGCCACCAGCAGGCTCGTGGCGATGGCGAAAGCGACCGTCAACCCATAACTCTTGAGGAACCGGCCGATGATGCCGGTCATATACGCGAGCGGAACGAAGATGACGAGCAGTGACATGGTCGTCGCCATGACGGCCAACCCGATCTCGCGCGTGCCGTCCTCGGCCGCCTGCACGGACGGTTTCTTCAGTTCGTCCAGATGCCGATAGATGTTCTCCAGGATCACGATGGCGTCGTCGATCACGATCCCGACGGCGATGGTGAGCGCCAGCAGGGTCATGTTATTGAGCGTGAACCCGGCCAGGTCGATGAGGGTGAACGTGAAGATGATGGACGTCGGGATCGACACCGCCGCGATCAGCGTGGAACGGAGGTTCCCCATGAACAACAAGACGATGAGCGCCGCAAAGAGCGCGCCCAGCACCAGATGCTCCTCCACCGTCGCCACGGATTCCTCGATGAAACCGGATTGGTCCCGGATGATCTCGGCCGTCACGCCGGACGGCAGGATCGGTTGGATCTGTTCCAACCGCTCTTTCACCTTCTTCACGATGGCGACCGTGTTCGTCCCCGACTGTTTCTTGACGGAGAGGGAGACACACGGCTTGCCGTCCAACCGGGCGGAACTCCGTTGGTCCTGCCCCGTGTCCTCCACGTGGCCGATGTCCGAAACGCGGATCGGGGTGCCGTCGATCTGGGCGATCACGATCCTCTCGAAATCCTGCGGTGACCCGATGCGGCCCAACGTGCGGAGGACGATCTCCTGGCGCCGGTCCTCCACGCGCCCCCCGGGGATCTCGATGTTCTGCTGTTGCACCGCTTCTTTCACCTGGCGGATGGTCAGGTTCATGGCGGCCATCTTCAGGGGGTTCAGAACGATATGGATCTCCCGTTCGCGGCCCCCGATGATGTCCACCGCCCCGACGCCGTAGACGGTCTCGATGTTTTCCTTCACCTTCTTCTTGGCGATCTCCGTCAGCTCGATCAGGTTCCGTTCCCCGTAGACGGAAATGCTCATCACGGGCACGGCGCCCACGTCGAACTTCTCGATGACGGGCGGGTCCGTTCCCTGCGGCAGGTTTCGCATGATGCGGTTCACCCGGTCGCGCACTTCCTGCGCCGCCACTTCCACGTCTTTCTCCAACTCGAACTGGATGACCACCTGGGACATCCCCTCAAAACTGGTCGATTCGATGTTCTCCAATCCGGCGATCGTGTTGACGGCCTCTTCGATGGGTTTGGTGATGGACGTCTCGATCTCCTCGGGACTGGCCCCGCGCAGGGTGGTCGTCACCACGGCATACGGGAACTCCACGTTGGGGAACAGATCGACCCCCAGACGGGGATAAGCGAACATCCCCATCACCACCAACGCCACGATGATCATCGTGGAGAAGACAGGCCGCTTGATGAACACGCTTGCGAAATTCATACCTTTATCCCTTCATCTCTGGACATCCGGGCGAGCCCGAAGAGGCTCAGTTCTCCGCCCGTTTGACGGCGCTGCCGTCTTTCAACCCGTACAACCCCTCGATGATCACTTCGTCATCGGGTTGGATCCCCTCGGAGATTTCCACGAAATCCTTCGTCCGGAAACCGACCCGTACCGAACGCTGGGCGGCCTTCCCTTCCGAGACCACGAACACAGACGCGGTCCCGTCCGACGATTCCTGCAGGGCCGCAATGGGCACCGACAAGGCCGACGCTTTCCGGCCCACCACCAGTTTCACCTGGGCGAACATCCCCGACTTCAAACGGCGGTCCGCATTGTCCACCAAGACTTCGATGGCTGAGTTACGCGACTGAAAATCCACCACGGGACTGACGCGTGAGACGGTCCCGATGAAAGACTTGTCGGGATAGGCCTCGACCGACAGATAGGCCTTCTGCCCCTGACGGATCTGGCCCACATACCGTTCAGGCAGGTCCACCTTCACGCGGACCTGGCTCTGGTCCACCACGAGCGCCACCGGCGTCTGGGGAGTGACATGCGCCCCCACGTCGAGGTATATTTTTCCGACCACGCCGTTCAGCGTGGAGGGGACGGGGGCGGGCTCGAATACGACGCCGACCTCGTCCCGTTCGATCGTGGCCACCGGCTCGTTCTTCCGGACGGGATCTCCCTCCCGGAGCAGGTTCTGCATGAGTTTCCCGGGGACGCGCGGATAGAGCACCGCCTCGTCCTTGGCCTTGACGGACCCCACCAGGAGGAGCTGTTCCTCCAGCATGCGCTCGGCCGCCTTCTCCGTCTTCACGATGAACGAATTCATATCGATGCTTTTGACGGCCTCCGCCTCGCGGGACCGGCACCCGTCGACGGACAGAACCCCGGCAAAAAGAGCCGCCGCCAAAATCTGTTTTTCATATCCGCGCGTTTTCATAAAACCCATCACCCTCTTTCTTATGGATGTATTCATTGACCAATCGCCCATTGAAGATCTTCGCTCGCCACACACACGTCGTGCTCCGCCTGAACGAACTGGATCTGCGCCTGGTTCAGCGCCAACGTGGCGTCGTTCAGTTCCAATTGACCCGCCAGCCCGTTCCTGAACTGGACCTCCGTCGCCTTCAGCGCTTTGCGCGCCTGTTCCACGGCCGTCTTCTGCGAAGAAAACCGTTCTCTCGCCTCCGCCAGGTCCAACCAGGCCTTCTTCACCTGGATGCGGATGCTCCGATCCGTCTCGTTCATGCTCGCCCGGGCCTGTTCCTTCGCCAGTTTGGCTTGGCGGACCTTGGAAAGGGTGGCCCCTCCGGAAAAGATCGGCAGGCTCAGCTTGAGTCCGGCGGAGGCGGGCCAGACCCGTTCCGACCGGTTCGGGAAACGACTCTCGTCCGTCTGCCCCTGGAACTGCTTATTGGCGAACGCATTCAGATTGGGATAAAGGAAAGACCGGGCCAGCGAGATCTGTTCTTCGGCCAGGTCGTAGTTCTTGACGGCCTGCCTTGATTCGGGCCGGTCCCGATGAGCCGCCAGGTAGAGGCCGTTCAGATCCTCGGGGTCGGGACACAACGGCTGCAACCGATCGGTCAGAGTCAGCGGCACTTCGGGGTCCAACCCCAGGAGGTTCTTCAGTTCGAGGAGGCCGACATCGTACAGGTTCCGGGCCTGGGTCAGGGCCGGCTCCGTGTTGGCCACCTCGACCTTCTGTCGAAGCAAGATCAGATCGCTCACCAGCCCCTGCTGGTATTGTTCCTGAATGGTCGACAGATGTTGACGCGCCAGATCGAGCCGCTCCTGCTGGATGACCACCGTGGCGGACGCCAGGAGAAGATCATAGTAGAGCCGGCGCACCGCTCTCCGGACGCCGGACTGGGCTTGTCTCAGCTGTTCGGCGCTCGTCTCGGACATCAGCTTGGCCATCCGGATCCCCGTCGACACCTTGCCACCCGCCCAGAGGATCTGCTGGACCTCCAGGGTCCCCGTATAGGTATGGTCCGTTCCGACGACCATCTGGTTCCCATTGACGGAAAAAACCGATTTCTTCAGGTTGCGGGTATAGTTGGCGCTCGCGGTGATCTCCGGATAGACGCTCCCCCAATATTCGCGGACCTGTTCGCGAAAGATGCGGGCGTTCTTCTCGGCCAACACCACGTCGGTGTTCTGTTTCAAAGCCATCTGGACGGCCTCTTCGACGGACAGGGACTGGGGGGACGGGTCCGGCGGCGGCTGGGCCGACGCGGAGACCGCCAGGAGACCGGCGACGATCCACGCCGTCGCCGTCCGCGCCAGGGTTTTCATGTTCTTGGCTCCGGCGCAGATCATGTGCGCCATCTGTCGGGAGATATCCCCGTCATAATGCCCCTTGGATTCCGATGAGAGGTTCATGATGAAATGGGCGATCACGCCACGCACCAGATGGACTCCCTGCTCGACCGCCTCCGGCCGAATCTCCCCCCGCCGGGCGGCTTCACCGAATATACGAACGTAGGCCTCGTGATGATGTCGCTTGATGTCGTATAGGATCGGATGAAACCACGCCGCCGGCGCAGAGGATAAGACTTTGAAAATGAACTGAGCCGCATGAGGCTTCGCCTTGAAATATTCCAGGTGCCCCCGGAAGATCCTCGTCAGCCGGCCTTCCAGGGTTTTCTCCTCCTCGACCGCCTCGCGGACGAGCTTCTTAAATTGTTCCGCCCCGTTCTTAAAAAGATGCCGCACGACGTCTTCCTTGTTTTTGAAATAGTAATACAGGACGGGTTTGGTCACGCCCACCTTCTGCACGATCTCGCGGACAGACACCCGGTCGACCCCGTGCCGGGAGATGAGCGTTTCGGCCACCTCCAGGATGCGCCGACGCATAGCCTCACTGGCGGGATGCCCCTTTTTTCCGGTTTTATATATCCGACGATGGATCGGGTTCATCATGTTTACCTACCGGTAAGTATACCAGGGGACGCCTTTTTTGTCAAGTCCCCCCGCCGACCGCCTTCGACAGGGTGCGCCCGAATGGGGTATAATAGGATATGAAAGGTTCCCCTATGACAACCGCCGCCCCCACGTCCCTGGTCGACGACATCCTCCGGCTCAAAAAGGACCGGGACGCCGTCATTCTGGCCCACAATTACCAGATCGGCGAGATACAGGATATTGCGGATTTCGTCGGGGACTCCCTGGCGCTTTCCCGCCAAGCCGCCAAGACCTCGGCGAAAGTCATCGTCTTCTGCGGCGTCCACTTCATGGCCGAGACCGCGGCCATCCTCTGCCCCGACAAGACCGTCCTTCTTCCGGACTTGGAGGCGGGCTGCTCTCTGGCTTCGACCGTCACGGCGGAACAGCTCCGAGTCTGGAAACGAAGCTTTCGGAATCCGGTCGTCGTCTCCTACGTGAACACGTCGGCCGCCGTCAAAGCCGAATCGGACATCTGCTGCACGTCCTCCAACGCCGTCCAAGTCGTCCGGTCCATCCCCCCGGACAAAGACGTCCTGTTCGTCCCCGACATGTATCTGGGCGAATTCGTCCGGATCAAGACGGGGCGCACCGTCCACCTCTGGCCGGGATCCTGTCATGTCCATTTCAGAATCAGGGGGAAAGACATCGAAGACATGAAACAGGCCCATCCGGGCGCCGAATTCGTCGTCCACCCTGAATGCGGATGCCTGTCCACGGCGCTCAAGTTGGCCAACAAGGTGACATCCACCGGCGGAATGATGACCTACGTCCGGAATTCTCCGTCGAATGAATTCATCGTGGCCACCGAGACGGGGATCCTCCATTCCCTGCAGAAGGAAAACCCCGGGAAGACGTTCTATCCCGTCGTCCGGACGGCTCTCTGCGAATTCATGAAGATGATCACACTCGAAAAGGTCTTATGGTCTTTGGAAGATATGAAACACCGGATCACCGTGCCCCCGGAAACATCAGCCCGCGCCAAACAAGCCCTCGATCAGATGCTGTCCGTCCCCGAAACCTGATTCGGGCCCCCGTCTAAACCATCAAGGCCAGGATTGGCCGGTGACTTCTTTCCAGCTCTTGCGGGAGATGATGACGTTGGTGGTATGGATCGTGGATGATGTGCCGGGATCGTAATACAGGGTGCAGTTGGAGGTGGACATGCTGGTATTGTTCGCGCTGTAGAGGCTGCCGATCAGGATCGCGTTCCCACCGCCGGTCAACCCCTGAGAGCCCCCCGTATAGATGAACCCGTGGATGAGCCAGCCGGACAAGGTCTTGGTCAGCCCGGTGGGCTCATAGTTGGCCGTCACGGCCGACGCATAAGTGGCATGAGGACAGGTCGGGTCATACGCCGCCTTATAGAAAGCCCAATCATTCCCGTATTCCTTCCATGCCGTCTCTCCGACGGGAATGGTGGTCGAGGGACCGTCCGCGCCGCCGTTCCCGGTGATGCCGAAATTACCGAGACAGATGACGTCACCGACGATATAGTTCCCGCCGGACCCGGACTGAAAATCCACATCCCCCGTCACATAAAACACTTTGCCCCCCCCATCCTTACACCCTTTAAACGTGAAGTTGCCCGTCTTTTTATAATCCCCGCATTGCGGGTCGGCGCTGGTGCCGTATCCCTCGGCCAGAACCCTGTAATATTCCGTGTCGATCAACGGGAGGGGTGGAAGGTCTTGTTTGAAGGACCACCACTGGATCCCATCGGTGTTCGGATCGGCCGACGCCGGGGTGCTGGTGTCGTTGGGGGAGATGTTTCCGGCGCTCATGAAACGGGGATGTGATTTGCTCCCGGAATCGATGCTGGTGCGGGCGATGACGGGACCCAGTTCCACGTTGGTGGCTGCGCCGAAACTGGACGTGTTCTTGGCCTGGATCGCGAACTCGCCGGCGCCGCTCTCCGTCATGACACATTGGATGGCTCTGAGCTCCTGACTGGAAGAATCGCGTCCCTTGGCCAGGATGGTCACTTCGTCCGAGCCGGGCCCCGCCGTGTAACGGATGGTATAGTTTCCCCCCCGCCCCGACGCGAAGCTGGTGGCGAACTGTGTGTCCCCGTTATAGCCCTCCACCGTGCCTCCCGCTTTAACGCTGTTCCACATGTCGATGGACTCCTGGAGTTTCCAGATGCCCTGATCGATCCCGGCTTCGGCCAGATGGAACGCCGTGGAACTGCGGGTCACCTTGACGGTCTCCTTCGCCTCCTGACGGACCAACTTAATGACCGTGGGGACCATGATGGCCAGCACCAACATGACGATGATCGCCATAACCAGCGTAAAGCCCGATTCTTTGTTCCGGATGGACATGTTTTCCCCCTCAGTCATTCATCACTCGGATCTTTTCGACCGCCAATTGAAGGGCCTTGGATTCCCCTCCGTAGGTGGCCTTCTCCAGCGTGAGCGACACGGCCACGACGTTATCATCATCGGTGCGCGGGTAGCTGAACGCGATGTATCTCAGGTTCGTGCAAAGGGTGCGGGTGCTGCCGTTGTCGACGGCGAACAGGGAATTCCCCTCCTGGTAGAAGGTCATGGACCTGGACGACGTGTCGCTGACGAACTTGTTGAACGCGATGCGCGAGTAATACGGCTGGCCGGAGACCTGGTCGATGAGGATGGAACTGGCCTGCGCCTGGCGCATGTTGCGGTTGATGGTCACCATGACGTTCTTCGAGTCCCGTTGGATCTCGTAGCGGGCGAGGTTCATCCGGACGAACCGGGTGACTTCGATGAAGAATTTGGGCGCCATGGAGGCCACGATCCCGATGATGCCCACCACGAGCATGACCTCGATCATGGTGAATCCCGAGGAAGATCCCCGACGATGACGGTGGGTCCTTACCATGACAGGTTCCTCCCCGTCGTCTCCTGTCCGCCCGTCACGTTGGCGGTCGTGCTCCGGGGCCAGATGGTCGGCGTGGCTCCGCTGAAGGTCGTGTAATATCCATAGACGTTATAGGCGACCGGCGTTCCGGGGTTCCCGCCGGGAACGGACAGCCGGTAAGTGCCGTCCGCAAAGCTGGACACGGAATAGTACTTTTGAACCCCGCCCCTCAACGTGGAGGTGATGGCCGGGGGGGCCCCGGTGATGGTTCCCGTGGTGGCGATGATCAGCACCCCGGTCTGGATGTTCTGCCCGTTCTGGGTCAAGCTCCCCGAGATCCATCCGAACGCATTGGAGACCGTGTAGGTGCTGGCAAAGACGGTGGTCCCGGCGGAGGGGATGGTGATGTTAAGCGGGCCCGGAGAATACGTCTCCCCCTGTTCCAACTGAAGGTCGACCGTGTAGGTTCCCGTCGAGAGGTCTTGGATGGTGAAATATCCGTCGGAGTCGGTGACGGCCTCGCGGACGACGACACTGTTGGTGCTGGCCGTCACGGGGATATCGGGCAACGGACTGGACCCGATGCGGACTAACCCCCGGATGCGCCCTCCGGAAGGAAGGAAGAAATCCACTCCGGCCGTATACCGGCCCAATTCCACCAGGACCGACGCGCTGGACATGCTGACATACAGGGAATTCTGGTTCCCCCCGTTGGCCACCACGGTCACGGTGCCGGTGGCCCCCGTCAACTTATAGCGTCCGTTCGAATCGGTGACGCCGGGAGTGGATCCGAGCCCGGAGACCTCGATATCGGGGATGGGGACGTTGCCGGTGTTATAGACGGTCCCCGTGATGAACCCGTCCAGGGTGGAACTGGTGATCCCGATGCGGCCGATCTGGACCTGTTGACCGCTCGAGACCGACGTGGACATTTCCATGAAATACGTCATGCTCGAGAACGTGATCCGCCAGGTCCCCGTGGACACGCCGGACAAGATGAACGTGCCGTCGGACGCGCATGTGACGGGACCCGACAACAGGTCGTCGGCGGCGACGTAGGCTCCCGCGGCCGGCGTCCCCGTCTGGGGGGCCTCCAGATCCGTGGTGTTCCGAGGAGGGTGGATGAATGCGGCCCCGCTCAGATTCACAAAATCATGGTCGTTATTGTTGGAATCATAGGCGCGCCCGACAGACAGGCTGATGGAATTGGAACTGGTCCGACGGACGAACTGTTCCCCCCGGGACAATCCGATCGCCTGGTCCAGGGACTCGTCCTCGCACAACTGAGGCAGATTGGCGGTGCGCCGCCAGCCGAACCGGTCGATCCACTCCGCCGTCAACCAACTTCCCGCACCGGTCGGCGCGAGGCCGACCCCGCCGGACGCGGGAGCTCCCGGATCCTCAGCCACCGTGATGATGTTCGGATAGCCGGAAGCGGAGGGATCATAGACGGCATCCGCCGCACGGGTCAGCCCCCCCGCCTTGATCGTCGGATAATTCGCGATGAGGTAATAACTGCTGGGAGCGACGCTCAGGTTCGTGAATACGAGCGGGATAACGGACGGGGACCCCGACTCGGGGTCCCAATAGAGGTCGATGTACGGGGCCGACGGGCCCGCCGCGATCTGGATGGTGTATGTCGTCGGGTTGAAAAGCTCGATATATTCCTGGTCGTCTCCCGTGTCGATCGTGATACTGCTCCCGACCACCTGGGAGATCACGAGGTGGTCCCGCAAATAGGCGCACCCCATCACGTTCCCGGAACTCATCCGGGGTAACTGGGGGTTCCAGGTATGCGTGCTCGAAGCGGACAGATAGACACTGGTCTCCGTCATCGGGAAATAGCCGTATTTCCGTGCCTGGAGGGAATACGTTCCGGGTTCCACCTTGAAGGAATATTCCCCGCCTGAATCCGACGTGGCGAAATAACCCGCGTTCTCCATCAGACTGACGGTGGCCCCCTCCTGGACCTGATTGGTGGTGCTCTTCACGACGCCGGCAACGACGGCGGTCAGTCGGCGGGTGGAGGAGGTGTTCTTCAGGTTCTCCATGGACACCATCTTCCAGGACTCGGCGTCCTTCCAGATGACATACGCTTTGATCCGCTTCAACCCCGTGTCGTCGGACATCGCCGACAAACCGACGGGGCCGGTGGCCCCCATGGAGACCCGCTCCACAAAGACGCGCCGGGTGTAATTGACTCCGGCCACGTTCATGGTCTCTTCGGGGTAATACCCTTCGTCGTAAAGGTAAGCGGTCAGCCCCGGTTCTGACGACAGGGCGGGCGCCGTGGTGACCACCAGGCGGTAATAGGATATATTCTTCATGGTCTCGATCTTTTCCTGGACCAGGTTGCCGGCGATAGACCGGGTCTTCGAGGTCTGGATGGACCGCGACATGTTCAGGAACGCGCCGACGAACGCCAACACGCCGACGGAGAGGATGGTGATGGTCATCAAGATCTCGACCAAGGTGAACCCAGCGTCTCGCGGCGACCGCCGACGGAAAGAAATGAGATTCGATAATGAAGGCATCGTCCTATTCACTAGTTTAGATGAGAATCCCCATTTTTTCAAGCACTCATTTTATCGACGGAAGCGGAGATCCCGTATTTCGATTTCATGTCCGCATAGCGCCGGGAGGCATGAGCATCGAGATCCCCCAGGGGGATGGAATCCAGGAGAGGGATCAGGAATCGGCGGAGGACTTCCCCCCGGACCATCCATTGGTAATAGTTCCGCCCGCTGTGATGATAGGGCCCATACAGCCGGGATCCCGGAACGTTCTTCACCAACCACTTAAAAAGAGTCTCATGCCGGGCATGCATTCGGAGGGTCACGTGGGGTTGCTTCCCATCCCCCCCGAAATGCCCCTCCCCGATCAATAACCCCACCAACAGACCTTTTGAAAAATCATCCATCGGAATCTCCTCCCAGACGATCTTGTTTCACCGTAATGTTAACTGTGAAACATTCGGGTGTCAAGTATTTTTTGATAACCCGCCCACAGAAAGACTTTTCAAGACCGGTCCCCCCCACAATAAAACCTTGTTTCACCGTAATGTTGGTTGTGAAACACCCCCCCGGGATTCCATGGGATTTGACATCGGCGCAATGAATTTTTATCATTCTTGGACAAAACCATGAACGGCCGCCTCCTCCCCCATCTCATGTGCCCGACGTGCCGGTCCTCCAGGAACCCCCTCTCTCTGTCGGCGGGCACCGAGGAACGCGTGAACGGGCGCTGGACAGAGATCCTCTCCGGAGAAATCCGTTGCGGCGGATGCCGGAATTCTTTCAAAATCGACCGGGGAATCCCGGATCTCCTCCCCGCCCCCTCCGAGACCATCCGGCGCGAACAAGCCGGCATCCAGACCATGTATGACAACATCCAGGACGCGGATTACGACCGCACGCTCCTTCAACAACCCTGGATCCATGATCCCCGACACCCCGAACACTGGCTTTCCATCGCGGCCCTCTTCGATCAGGCGGCCGCCCTCCTGGTCCAATTGGATGATGATAAAAACCGTTCCGACCTCACGTTGATCGACCTGGGGGCCGGGTCCTGCTGGTCGACCGCTCAGTTTTCAAAGATGGGGTATCACTGTGCCGCCCTGGACATCAGCCCACACCCCAGAGCCGGTCTGGGGGCGGCGGAGACCCGGTTCAATGCCTCCCTTCCCTACTTCGACAGGATACTGGCTTCCATGGACGTCATCCCGTTCAGGGACCATTCGGTGGACCGGGTGATCACCATGGACTCCGTCCACCACGCCAGCGACCTCGCCGCCACGGCCCGCGAAATCTTCCGGGTGCTCCGGCCCGGCGGTTTCTATATCGCCGCCGCCGAACCCGTGCGGGGAATCCTCAAGAACAGGGGGATCGGAAAAACAGAGATCGAGCAATATGGGTGGAATGAACATTCCTATTCCCGGGGGGAGTATAAGGGGATCTTCTCGACGGCCGGCTTCGATACCCGGATCCTGTTCCCGGCCTCGATCGGTTCCAGAATAAAATCCGGCATCAAATCCCAAAAGCTCTCGAACCGGATCCTGGGGGGAATCGCGCGATATGTCTGGTCTTATGGCCCCTCTCACCGCCTCTTGACGGGACCGCTGTTCGCTCCCCTGCAAGTCCTCTTTGGCTTACCCCTCATCTTACTCGCCAAAAAACCCGCTTAACCTCCCCAGAAACTCGACCCAAGTCAGGATGAATCCCTCCATCCCTCAAACGACGGGGAGGGGGGGAGTTCGGAATTGATCGGTGTCTTTGGATTTGTCCCTGGAAGGGGATGGGAGTCAGAACTTGACGTTGACGTCGAACTGGAAGCGGTCGATGCGGTCTTGGAGGGGGGGGAATGCCGCGTCGACAACCCGCGTGATGGAGTATTTCGCCTTCAACTGGACCCATGAGTCCGGGGTATAAGCGAACCAGAACAGGTGTCCCTTCCGATTGGTCCCTCCGTCCCCGAAATCGGAGTCCGTCAGGTCGGCGGGAGTGGCGTCCGTCTCCAAATACCTGTAGAAGTAGGCCAGTTCGGCCGTGCCCTTGTCGGCCGCCTTCCCGAGGATGAGACCGCCTTGATACCCCGTGTCTTCCCTCGACGTCAAATCCGTTCTCGCCATCATGTTCCGTATCGCGGACCCCTGGAAAGAGGCCGGCAGGGAAGCGCCCAATCTGAAGTCCAACTCGCCGGTCAATTCCAGAACGCCGAAATCGTTCATCAAAACCCCGGCCGCATCCCGACGGTTCCCTTCCTGAACGGCGACTTGGCCGAAACTCCCCGCCCTCTCGTTGACCCATTCATGATACGCGACACCCGCCTTCAGCGCCCCTTGCGCCGGGAGGGCCCACTGGGCGCCGACTTGCTCCGAAAGCAACCACTGGTCGTTGTTGTCCTGGGAATCCTCATCCACCGCCATCTGCAATGCCGTCAAGAAGTAGCGGTGATTCCCCTGTTTAAGCTGGAGTGTCTGGGCGAACCCCTCGGGACTGACGTCCTCGTCCCACACGATCTCGCTGGCCGGGTTCCGCCAGAGGGGATTCTCCATCCGGCCACCGCACAACCGGAGGGGGGCGACCGGTTCCCATTGAAGGGAGGCCCTGTCGATCCAGAGTCCTTTCTGCGAAGACATGTCGTCGAACGACTGGTTGGTGCCGGTGGTCTCGCCGGACCCCGACGCGAAACGGACCCGGGCCGTCAGGCGGGAGGGGAACAGGAAATCCGCTCCCAGGCGAAGCCGGAATCTCTGTCTCTGCCGGTCGATCTGACCCGCCGTCCGTTTGGAGCTGATCTCCTGGCGAAGCCGCAGGTCTCCCGAGATCTTGACCTTTTGAAGATAGTTTCCGAACTCGACTTCAACGGCCGAAGAGAGCGACGGAACCGCGAGCAAAATGACGAGTGATCCGACCGCTTTAGAAATATTCCTCATTTCATCCCTCCCGGTCAATCGCCGAACGAGATACCCATCTCGCGGGCGGTCAGCATGGTGTCCCCGTTCAGATCGACGGCCTTCATGGTCTTGACCGCTTCGGCGATGGGAATGGTCTTGATCCGGGGGGGATCCAGCGCCACCATCACATTGATCTTTCCCTCGGCGAGACATCGGACGGCCGCCGCGCCGAACCGGAGTCCCAGCAGACGGTCGAACGTGGTCGGTCCCCCGCCTCGCTGGAGGTGTCCGAGAACCAGACTGCGGGTCTCCTTCCCTGTCCTTTTGCCGACCTCCTGGGCGACATATTGGGCGATGCCTCCCAGCAGTATCTCCCGGCCGGCCTGTTTCGGGCCCTTGGTCATCATCTCCACCCCCTTCGGATGCGCCCCCTCGGCGCACACGATGATGGTGAAATGCCTCCCCATCCGCTCCCGGGCCAACACCTTGTCGCAGACCTTATCCAGATCGAACGGAATCTCGGGAATCAAGATGACGTCCGCCGTGCCGGAGACCCCCGAGTGGAGGGCGATGTGGCCGGCATAGCGACCCATCAATTCCACCACCATGACGCGTTCGTGGGCTTCGGCGGTGGAATGGAGTTTGTCGATGGCATCGGTGGCGGTGGAGACGGCCGTGTCGAACCCGAAAGTGGCCACGGTCCCGCTCAGGTCGTTGTCGATGGTCTTGGGAACGCCCACCAGGGGGATCCCCTTGTCCGCGAACTTGCTGGCGATCCGGAGGGACCCGTCCCCGCCGACGCAGATCAGCGCGTCCAACCGCTGTTTATGAAAATTCTCCACCACCTGGTCGGAGATATCCACGGTCTTCTCGCCTTCCGGCGTCTTGACGACGGATTCGA
Source organism: Elusimicrobiota bacterium (assembly GCA_022709755.1). Lineage (GTDB taxonomy): Bacteria > Elusimicrobiota > Elusimicrobia > FEN-1173 > JAKLIF01 > JAKLIF01. The sequence continues at coordinate 179,276 of JAKLIF010000002.1, forward strand.
ACGGATTCCCCCGATTGGCGGTTCCCAGGATGGTCCCGCCCAGATGGGTGATTCCCCGGACGCTCTCCGCCGTGAGGGGGACCAGTTCCTTGGGGTCTTCGAGCCCCCGGTATCCATGCCGTACTCCGAAGACCTCCCATCCATGATGGATGGCCGTCAGGGTGGCCGCCCGGATGACGGCGTTGAGTCCCGGGGCGTCTCCTCCGCCGGTGTTGATGGCGATGCGTTTGATCTTTTTAGGGTCGAACATGGGTTCCTCCCGCAATATTAGGTGAATAAATCTCTGGTTTCATCCTCCACCTCGGCCACACAGTCCGGGCTGTCGTTCTGGGGGGAGTTTATCATATTCGAGACGCGATAATGCCGCAGTCCGACGGAAGAACCGCAAGAAAGAACGCCCGACAGGGCTTCCCCGTCGCGAAGGACCGGATCCAGCCACCGATCCTCGGCCGACGGGGTGAGGATGACCGGCATCCGGCGATGGACCGTCCTGGCGATCCCATCGGATTCGGTGGTGATGATGGTGTAAGTCTCCAGTTCAGACCCGTCGGGTCTCCTCCAGACATCCCACAGGCCGGCGAAAGCGAACAGTTCCTTGTCGTGTCTCTCGAACCTGACGGGGACCTTCGGCCCGCTCTTTTTATCCGAACGCCACTCGTAGAATCCGTCTGCCGGAACGAGACAGCGGCGCGTGATCAGGGCTCCGGAGAAACTGGGGCGGTCCAGGAGGGTTTCGACCCGGGCGTTGATCATGCGCCCGGAGACCTGCGTCTTGGACCATGAAGGGATCAATCCCCATGACATCATCCGCAATTCCCTCTTCGTCCGATGGGTGATCACGGGCGCGTCCTGTCCCGGAGCGATGTTATACCGGGCCTTCAGTGTGGGGGAAGGGTCGGCGAGTCGAAAACGTTGTCTGATCTTTTCAGCGGGAGCGCTCTGGGAATACCGTCCGCACATGGGGATCCCTCAGGAACAGCTCAAGGGTTGGGCGGACCGTAGGTGGTTCGTCGAAGGAGTGATTTCAAACGCGCCAACAGTTCGCGCGTGCCGAAAGGTTTGGTCATATAATCGTCGGCTCCCTGGTCGAGGGCGCCCACCTTATCGTCCACTTGCCGCTGGGCCGTGAGCATCAGGATGATGACCCTCTCATCGGTAGCGCGGACGCGACGGCACACTTCAAGGCCGTCGAGCACCGGCATGGACACATCCAGGATCATGACGTCGGGCGTGATGTTCTGATGCGCCTCCAGCGCGGACTGGCCGTCGTGGACCACCGTCACCTCATACCCCTCGGTCTGAAGGATCCCGGCCAGGGTCTGGGACAGGTTCCGGTCGTCATCCGCGATCAAAATACTGGCGATGGCCATCTCATTCACCTCTTCGCCGGGGGAAGACCCACGGTGTTCTCGGGGCGACCCGCCCGGAAAGCCAGGATGTTCGTCATCGTCGTCTGGAGGATCCGCATGAACGATTCCCGGCTGTTGAACGCCACGTGCGGCGTGATGATGACGTTGTCCCGGTTCCGCAGGATGTGGGTCTGCAGGAGCGTCCTCAACTTCTCGTTCGAATATTGGTGGGACAGGATCTGTCTCTCTTCCTTGACGAGGTCTTCCCCTTCCAGGACGTCCAGCCCCGCCCCGGAAAGCCATCCCTTATCCAACGCCAGCGTGAGCGCCTCCGTATCGACGAGCGCGCCGCGCGCGGTATTGATGAGGATGGCCCCTTTCTTCATGAGGCCGATGTTCTCCCGATGGATGAGGTGGTGCGTCTGGGGCGTATAGGGCGCGTGGAGCGTGACGATATCGGAATCCGACAGGAGCCGTTCCAGCGGCACGTATTTGAAATTCAGTGTCTCGGCGATCAGAGAATTAGGGAACGCATCGTACGCCAGGACGTTCATCCCGAACCCGCCGGCGATGCGGACGACCCTCAGCCCGATCCGGCCCGTGCCGATGACGCCCAGGGTCTTCCCCTGGAGGTCGAACCCCTGCAAGCCGTCCAGAGAATAGTCCGACCGCAGGGCCTTGATGTAGGCCTGGCGGGTCCGTCGGGACAGCCCCAGGATCAGCGCGAACGTGTGTTCGGCCACGGTGTTCTCGCCATAGTGGGGCACGTTGGACACCACGATCTTCTTCTTCCGGCAATACTCCAGGTCGACGTGGTCATAACCGGTCGACCGGGTGGAGACGAACTTCAGCCGGGGACACTTCTTCAGCACCTCGGCGGTCAGTTGGGAATAGACGAACACCGAGACGATCTCGGCATCGCGGAACTTGACCGGAGAAACCTTGTGCATCTCCTCCGAAAAGAAGAGGGGCTCCCCGAGGTCCTTGCGGGCCTTCAGGGTCTCTTTTTCCGACGGAGTGATCTCGAAGAAAGCGGTCTTCATCGGGACCGCGTCACATCTTATACTTGACTAAAGAAGTCATATTATGGAGTTCCTTCATCCTCTTCTCGATCTCCGCCTTGGACACCGTCTTCAGCCGTTCCAGGGAGAACTTTTCCACGTTGAAACTGGCCATGGCCGTGCCGTAGAACAGCGCGTGATGGAGGACCTTGTCGTTGAGCGCATTCTTCTCCCGGTTCAGATATCCGACGAACCCCCCGGCGAAGGTGTCCCCCGCCCCGGTGGGATCGAACACGTTCTCGAGGGGGTAGGCCGGGACGGAATACAGTTTATCCTTGGTGAACAGGAGGGCGCCATGAGACCCTTTCTTCACTACGACGTAGCGCGGACCCCAGCTCAGGATGGTCCGACCGGCCTTGATGACGTTGTTGTGTCCGGTCAACTGGCGCGCCTCCCCGTCGTTCAGGATCAGGATGTGCACGTGCTTGCAGAGATGGATGATCCGTTCCTTCTTTGTGGAGATCCAGAGGTTCATGGTGTCGGCTGCGATGAGTTTCGGCTTGCGGACCTGGTTCAAGACGTCGAGCTGGAGGTCCGGATCGATGTTGGCCAAGAAGACGCAGTCCGAGGTCTTATAGTCTTCCGGCAGGATCGGCCGGAACCGTTCGAAGACGTTCAGGTGCGTGGCCAGGGTCTTGGCCTCGTTCATGTCATACTCGTAGAAACCCGACCACCGGAACGTTTCTCCGTCGACGATCTGAAGGCCGGCCAGGTCCACCTTCTTCCTCTTCAGGAGCTCCACGTGCTCTTTCGGAAAATCCTTTCCGACGACGCCGACCAGTTTGACGGACGTGAAGAAGCTGGCCGAATAGGAAAAATAGGTGGCAGACCCTCCGAGGGCGTCCGTGCATTCCCCGAACGGGGTCCTGATGGAATCCAACGCGACCGAACCGACGACGACGACACTCATGGGAATCTCCTTTTTAATCGATGTATTTGTCCGACCGGTCCGTTGGGGCGCCGGGCCCCGCGAAACACGGCAGGCACGCCTTGATACGGGGCAGAGCCTCTTCCGCACAGACCTCTCCGGTGCGGGAAATCTCCCTCGCCCGGTGGAATTGCATCCACGTGAACTTCGACGTATCGGGGGTCATGACGACGTGGGCGATCTCCGCCCGCGCCTGGGCGATCTCGAATTGCATAGTGTACAGAGTTTTGATGAGAATTTCAAAGAGGGTCGGCGCCGTCCACGGAGAATTGAACGGGCGCGAATTCTTTCGCAGTCCGGGGACCCTCTTGTTGGAGGCCTTCCCCGTCAGGTTGACGGACAGGAGGATGTCGGCGCCCATGGCGGCCACCACCGAGGTGGGGACCGGATCCACCAATCCGCCGTCCACCAGATAACGCCCGTTCAAATAATAAGGTTGGAAGAAGAAGGGCAGGGACAACGACGCCCTCACCGCGTCGGACACGCGGCCCTCTTTCAGGATGACCTTATCCCCCGAGACGATATCCGTGGCCACCGCCGCCAGGGGAGTCAGGAGCCGGTCGAACGTGACGTCCCCCAGGACGGATTTCAGGAACCGGTGGACGCCCTGCCCGATGATGACGCCTTGCCAGGGGAGGGTGGGGTCCACCATATGGAACAGCTTCATCTTGGTGATGGCGCCGGCGATGCCCTCGATCTCGTCGGGCGAACGGCCCAGGCAATAGAAACTCCCCAGCAAGGCCCCCATGGACGTGCCGGAGATGACGTCCGGAAAGATCCCTTCGCGTTCCAGGACTTTCAGGATGCCGATGAGGGAATAGCCATACGCGGCGCCGGATCCCATGGCCAGCCCGATCCTCAATCCGCCGATCTTCCGGGCCAGCCGGTCCATCAGGCGACGGGAGAGGACCGCCTCGCGGGGAAGGAAATCGGCCTTGGTATAGGAGTCCGACCACGGCAGACAGAAATAGAGACGGTCCGTCGGGGGTCCCCAAGACACGGGGGTCTTCTCGAACAGGCGGATGCGACGGATCTTGTCGGATCCGGCCGCGGCGCTCCAATCCCGCCTCAAAGCGTCTTCGTCCGGAGAGGGGCTGTCCTTATCCAGAAGGAACACCTCGTCGGATTCCTGCAAGAACGCCCGGAGCGCCGGCGTCGGATCGGACGGCAGGCAGAGGAGGACGTAGGGACTGCGCTCGCGCAAGAGGGACACCAGGGGGAACACGGTCTGTGAGAACTTACCGTCGAACAAAGACATCGACATCGCCATGAACTCCACGCCGGAGGGATGGGCCACGAACAATCTCCCGACGGCCTCGGGGTGCTGGAAATCCTCCTGTCGCAAGGAATTCTCTCCCACGCGCACAGGTTTCAACTCCAACGGCGCGGCCAACGGGCTCTCCGGAACCCGGCGAAGGTCGATCAGGCAGACCCGCTGCCTTGTCTGCCCGGCGAGGGAGACAGCCAGGTTCAGCGCGACAGCGGATTGTTCCGCCCCGGGGCAGGGGGACACCAGCGCCATCACTTTCGAGGGAGTCGGTCCTTCGCTCGTCGGACGGGATGATTTCAGAAGGTGTTGGGACAAGGGGCGAGTCAACAGGATCGCCAACGCCGGGATCTTGAGCAGGAGCGAATCCAATTTTTTCCTCTCCAGCACGAGCAATTCGGAGGTCGTATCCGCCCGGGCGGTGACGGGCCACGGTTCTCCCGTCAGAAAAGCGGCGGCGCCGACCGTCTCGCCGCGGGCGGCAAAGGCCACCACCGTTTCCCGGCCCCCGTTGACCGACACGAACCGGAGCCTCCCCGACCAGACCAGGTACAGCGCGTCCGTCGGACTTCCCGCGGGAAAGAGGTCGCTCCCCTTCGGCAACGACCGTCCCTCCAGCGCCCCGGACAGGACCGTCAATTCGTCCTCGCCCAAGGAAGCGAAGAGCGGGATCTGTTTCAGGAAATTCAGTTGGTCTTCCGTCGATATGTTCATGGGATTGGAGGGAGGCGGCCGGCGTCCTTTTCCGACACATTAACCGATAATTTTTCCTTTGTCAAATGACGGGAAATTAGTACAATGGAACGCGTTCTAAAAACATGCGTCAATCCGACATTCACATCAATAAGAGCCGTTTCCTCCACCAGGTCACTCTGTTCCGGGGCCTGCCGAAGAAGGACGTGGACATGGTCGCCCGCATCAGCCGCGTCCGCGAGGTCCGCAAAGGGGAGACGGTCTTCTCGAAATCGGCCCCCGGCGATTCCCTCTATCTGGTCGTCAAGGGCCGGGTCAAGATCTACGGCTCCTCCAACACGGACAAAACGAAGACTTTCGCCTATCTGGAACCGCACGACTTTTTCGGGGAGATGGCCCTGATGGACGAACCGACGCGCTCGGCCGGAGCCGAAGCGGCGGCGACGTCCATCCTGCTGACCATCGCGCGCAAGGATTTCCGGGCCTTGGTGGCCAAGCGTCCCAGTCTGGCCTTCGCCGTGATCCGCACCCTCTGCGCGCGACTGCGCCACGCCGACCGCGACATCGAACTCCTGTCCTTCAACACGGTCGTCGGCCGACTGGCCCGGATCCTGCTGGACATGTGCGACCAATACGGCAAGAAGACTCCCGCCGGGATCCGCATCGGCATCGAGGTGTCCCATCAGGAACTGGCCGACATGGCCGGCACGGCCCGGGAGATGGCCACGCGCATCCTGAACCGATTCCGCCGCACGGGCTGTCTGGAGATGGACGGCAAGTGCATGATCGTCGTCAACCACAAAAAACTATCCGACTGGGTCTGCTGACCCCGTCCCCCCGTGACTTCCCCGTCTTCACTCTGTTGACCGGACCGGCTTTCCCATGAAATACAGCGCCCCGCGCGGCACGCGCGACATCATCGGTGACGAAGTCCTGAATTTCCGCCGCATCGAGACGATCGCGGACGGGCTCTTCCGCCTGTACGGTTTCGAGGAGATCCGCACGCCGGTCTTCGAGACGGCGGAACTGTTCTCCCGCGCGGTGGGCGACACGACGGACATCGTCGAAAAGGAGATGTACGTCTTTCAGGACCGGGGCGGCCGTTCCCTCTCTCTCAGGCCCGAGGGCACGGCGGGCGTGGTGCGGGCCTACCTGGAACACAGCTGGGACAAGACCGGCGGCGGGTTCAAGAAACTCTTTTACAAAGGCCCCATGTTCCGCGCCGAACGGCCCCAGGCCGGCCGTTACCGCGAGTTCTGGCAGATCGGCGCCGAATATTTCGGCAACCCGTCCCCCGAAGCGGATGCCGAGGTCTTGTTCCTCGTGAGGGACATCCTCGACCCCGTCGGCGCGGCGATCCCCGTCGATTTCACGCTCAATTCCATCGGCTGTGCCGCTTGTCGGCCGGTCTACCGGGAGAAACTGACCTCGTACCTATCCGCGAAACGAAACGGTCTATGCGAAGACTGCCAGCGGCGATTGGACAAAAATCCATTGCGGGCTTTGGACTGTAAAACGGATTCACCCCAACTCTCCGACGCACCCCGGATGGCCGACTCCCTGTGCGAACCGTGCCGTCGGCACGACCAACAGTTGGAAGCGATCTTGACGTCGGCCCGATTCCCTTATAGGAAAAACCCCAAGCTGGTGCGCGGACTCGACTATTATAATCGCACGGTTTTTGAAGTGACCTCCTCCGCCCTCGGCGCCCAAGACGCGCTGGCGGCGGGAGGACGATACGATTCGCTCGTCAAGATGCTGGGCGGACCCGACATTCCCGCCATCGGTTTCGCGCTGGGGATGGACCGGGTGGCCAAGGCCCTGTGCGAAACGCCCCGCCCGAGCGCGTCCAAAAAGATCTGCGTGGTGTTGGCCGGACAGGGGACCGGGGAGGCGGGTTTCGCCCTGGTGCGCGCGATCCGTCAACAGGCCCGCACCAACGACACGGGGTGGTCTTGCGAATTTGCCCCATCAGATAAAAGTCTGAAAGCCCAGTTCCGGTTCGCCGACAACTGGGGAGCCGACCACGTGATCGTGATCGGGGAAACGGAATTGGCCCGTCAAAAATGTTTACTTAAGGACTTGAAGGAAAGCCGCCAGGAGGAGATCGACCTCCCCGGGTCCGATCCCGCGGACCACGCCCGTTTTTTCACCGTTTTAAGATCCAAGATCGACCCATCTCCCTCGACACAGGAAGGACACATTTCATGAATCGCTCAATGTACTGCGGCGCCGTCCGCAAGGAACAGATCGGAAAAAAACTGACTCTCTGCGGTTGGATCCACAGCCGCCGCGACCATGGAGGCGTGCTGTTCATCGACCTGCGCGACCGGGAAGGGCTCGTCCAGATCGTCTTCCATCCGGAGAAGACCGACGCTTTCAAATCGGGAGAATCCCTGCGGCCGGAATTCGTGGTGCAGGTCACCGGAGAAGTCAAACCCCGTCCCGAAGGGACCGTGAACCCGAACATCGCCACCGGCGAGGTGGAGGTCTGGGTGGACGCCGTGGAGATCCTGAACACGTCCCTGACGCCACCGTTCGAAGTGTCCGAATTCACGAACACCAGCGAAGACGTGCGGCTCCGTTACCGATACCTGGACCTAAGGAGACCGCCCCTCCAGCGGAACCTGATCCTCCGGCATCTCATCACGCAGACGTCGCGAACCTATCTGGCCCAGCGCGGGTTCCTGGAATTGGAGACCCCGTTCCTGACGAAATCCACTCCGGAAGGGGCGCGGGACTTCCTGGTCCCGTCGCGGCTGAGTCTCGGCGACTTCTACGCCTTGCCGCAGTCCCCGCAACTTTTCAAGCAGCTCTTCATGGTGGCCGGGTTCGACCGCTACTATCAGATCGCGCGTTGTTTCCGCGACGAAGACCTGCGCGCCGACCGCCAGCCGGAATTCACCCAGATCGACATCGAGATGTCGTTCCTCGACGAGGAAGACATCATCGGCCTGATCGAGGGGCTGGTCAAGACCGTCTTCAAGGAGGCGATGGGCAAAGACATCCCGACCCCTTTCCCCCGCCTGTCCTACGACGAAGCCCAGCGCCGGTTCGGTTCCGACAAACCGGACCTGCGCTACGCCATGGAGATATCCGACGTCTCCGCCGTCTTCTCCAAGACCGGGTTCAAGGTGTTCGCCGGCGCGTTGGCCGCTGGAGGCGTCGTGCGCGCGCTCTGCCTGAAGGGCGGGGCCTCCATGTCCCGCATGGACATCGACAAGCTCACGGAATGGGTGAAAGGATACGGGGCCAAGGGATTGGCCTGGATCAAGATCACCGACAAAGGGCCCGAATCCTCCATCACCAAATTCTTCACGCCCGAGGAACTCGGCGGCCTCCAGAAAGCCGTGGGAGCCGAAACGGGCGACATCATCTTCTTCGGGGCGGACCAGCCCGCGACGGTCGCGTCCTATCTGGGCGCCCTGCGCGTGGAACTGGCCAAACGCGCCGGATTCACGAAGACGAAGGACGTCTTTAAATTCTGCTGGGTGGTGGATTTTCCTCTCTTCGAGTTCAGCGCCGACGAGAACCGTTGGGGCAGCGTCCACCATCCGTTCACCCGGCCGGACGCGGCGGGCGAGACGGCCCTGCTCGAGATGTCCAAGAAGAACGATTTTTCGGCGCCGGAGATCTCCAAGATGAAATCCCGCGCCTACGACCTGGTGCTCAACGGCACGGAACTGGGCGGCGGAAGCCTGAGGATCCATCGCCGGGATCTGCAGCGGGCGGTGTTCCAACTCCTGGGGATCAACGACGAACTGGCTCAGATGAAGTTCGGTTTCCTGCTGGAAGCCCTCGAATACGGGGCGCCGCCGCACGGCGGCATCGCGCTCGGACTGGACCGGTTCGTGGCCCTGTTGGCCGGCGAAGAATCCATCCGGGACGTGATGGCTTACCCGAAGACGCAGAAGGGCGTCTGTCCCCTCTCCGGCGCGCCGTCGGCCGTGGAACCGAAACAACTTTTGGAACTGGGGCTCAAACTCAACCTGCCCCAACCCGACGGGAAGAAAGCCTGATTTTTTCGGTCGACGACGGTCTGCCGGCACGCTGACAGCGCCGGCGGGGCCTGTTCGATTCTTCATCGAAAAAGAGCTAGAATAGAACCCTTCACCTCTTATGAGATCCGACTGTTCCGGTCATAGATCCCACTCCACAGGATGCCTCCGGTGGGTCGCCCTGGTGCTGATGGCGGCCTCTTCCGTCCAGGCGGGGGGGAGAAAACCCCTCCCGGTCCCGCCGGCCGTCGCGGTCTCCACACCGACCGTGGTCCAGGAAGTGCCGGTGGTCCAAGCGCCCCCGAAATCGACCGTCCGCCAACCGCGCGGCCTGTCGTCCAAGATGTCGGCCCTTCCCGGCACCGACGAGAACCTGCGGGTCTACAAAGTCTGGATCTGGCAGGAATCGGGCGATTGCCTCTGGAAGATCGCCAAGGAGAATTACGGGAACCCCCATCTCTGGCCGAAGATCTATGAGGCCAACCGGTCCACCATCAAGGACCCGGGCGTCATCTATCCCAAACAGCGGATCCTCATCCCTCCCCTGGAAGAGTCGGAGGGCGACGCTCCCACGAAGACGGATCTCGACAGACTGCCATGGTGACCAAACGTCTGGCCATTCAAGACCAGGAAGAAGCGTGCCTCCTGCTGGGACAACACGACCGGAACCTGAAAGACCTGGAGCGCCGGTTCGCGGTCCAGATCTTCGTTCGCCCGAACTCTTTGGACAACGGCGGCGGAATGGTGCTGGCCGTCCGGGGAAAGGCCCGTGCCGCCGAGCAGGCCATATCGATCCTCACGGAAATGAAACAGCAGGCTCTCCGGCAAAAGGGCGCCGCCCGGCACGACGGGCGTTCCTCCCTCTCCCTGTCCGGACGGACGGATGACGCCTCCCCTTCTCCGGCCACCGCCGACACGATCCTCACGACCGTGACCGGAAGGCACATCCGTCCCCAGACAAAGCAACAGTCGGCCTACGTGCAGCTCATCTCCAAGAACGACCTTGTCGTCGCCATCGGGCCGGCCGGCACCGGAAAGACCTATCTGGCCGTGGCGAGCGCCCTGGCGGCGCTCCAGCGGGGGAAAGTCATGCGGATCATCCTCACCCGCCCCGTCGTCGAAGCCGGCGAGAAGCTCGGTTTCCTCCCCGGCGACTTCTACGAGAAGGTCCATCCATATCTCAAACCGCTTTATGACGCCTTCTACATCATGACCGGGCCGGACCGTTTCCGCCAACTCCGCGACGAGGGCACCATCGAGATCGTTCCCCTGGCCTATATGCGCGGCCGCACGTTGGACGACGCCTTCATCATCCTGGACGAGGGGCAGAACACCACCCCCGAACAGATGAAGATGTTCCTGACCCGGATGGGGAGCGGATCCCAATCCGTCATCACCGGAGACGTCACCCAGATCGACCTGGAGAACAAGCAACACTCCGGGCTCATCCATGCCACGCAGATCCTCAAGGGTGTTCCGGGCATCGAGATGATCCAGTTTTCCGAGCAGGATGTGATCCGGCACGGCCTGGTCAAACGGGTCATCAAAGCTTACGAGGAATGGGACAAACAGAAAAAGTGAGGCCGGAGAAGGGTGAAATAGTAGAATAGTCAGGCGGTTAAAAAGGAAAATCCAAACATGCCGTTAAGAAAGATCATCAGACAAAAATTGCGGACCTTCCTCCTGTGGGCCCTCCGGTGGACGGAGACGGCCCAAGAAGACACCATCCGCACCAGCCAGCTTCCCCTGCTCAAAAGGGAGATCCACATCCCCACGGGCCTGGTGGCGCTCCTGGTCTGGGTGACCTTGTTCGGGGTCCTCTTCCTAGACCTGGGACCCGGCTGGGTCAACACGCTGGCCCTCTTCCTTTTCACGGCCATCCTGATGAGCCTCTTCCTGTTCTACATCAAGCACGACCAGCCGGCCCTCCTGAACGATGACGACGGGATCCTGCTGTTGGGGATCCTGGCGGTGGGCAGCGTGCTCTTCATGCAGGGATGGAACGAGATCTCGCGGACTTACGTTTGGATCTCGCCGTACGGAGTCCCGCTGGCGGCCACGTCCATCCTGGCGGCGCTCCTGCTCCATCCGAGACTGGCCATCATCCTCGGCATCGTGTTGGCGCTGATCATGGGGGTCACGAACGACTTTTCCATCGAATACGTGCTGGTTGGTTTTCTAGGCAGCGTGACCGGTGTGGCCCGATCCCTCACGGTCCGGACCCGTCGGGACCTCTCCCGGGCGGGCCTGTGGGTGGCCCTGATGCAATCGCTCATGGTCTGCATCCTGGCTCTCTTCCAGAAATGGCTTCCGGAGGAATTCATCACGGCCGTCCTCTGGTCCTTCGGAGGCGGTATCCTGTCCTCCTTGATCGTTCTGGGTCTCCTGCCGTATCTGGAGAACTTCTTTTCTCGGCTGACCAACATCCGTCTCCTGGAACTGGTGGACATCAACCATCCGCTCCTGCGCCGGATGAGTTTGGAAGTGCCCGGGACCTATCACCATTCCCTGGTGGTGGCGTCGTTGGCCGAATCCGCGGCGGAATCCATCGGGGCCAACGGGCTCCTCTGCCGAGCGGGCGCCTATTTCCACGACATCGGAAAGATGATCAAACCGGAATACTTCGTGGAGAACCAGGGATCCCTGGCCAACCCGCACGACCCCCTGTCTCCGTCCATGTCACGTCTGGTGATCCAGGCCCACGTGAAGGAAGGGCTGGCCCTGGCCCAGCAGTACGGACTCGACAAGTCCATCCAGGGATTCATCCAGAGCCATCACGGCACCTCCCGCATCGAATATTTCTACCAACGCGCCCTGGAACAGGAGGGGGAATCCGCCGTCAAGGAACAAGAATACCGGTATCCCGGACCGAAACCCTATACCAAGGAAAGCGCCATCCTGATGCTGGCCGACGCCGTCGAGGCCAGCAGCCGCACGCAGGAAGACCCCAACCACCAGCGCCTCCGGGACCTGGTGTATAAGATCGTGAACTCCAAGATCACCGACGACCAGTTTTCCGAGAGTCCGCTCACTCTCGCCGAACTCCACGACATCGCCAAGAGTTTCATCAACACGCTGACCGGCATCTATCATTCGCGCATCCGGTATCCCGATTCCGTCGAGGAGCAGGAACTTCCTCCCGGGCCGGACGCCTGACGTGCCCATCCGTTTTTCCGGGGACGGCGCGCCGTCCCCCGCCCGATCCCTCCTCCGCCCGATCCCCCGCGCCATCCGGACCGTGCTCTCGTCGCACCATCGCCGGGACGGCCTCATCCACCTCATCTGGGTCACGAAAGACCGGATCCGTAAAATGAACCGGCGGTTCCGCCGGGTCCGCCGCATCACCGACGTCATGGCCTTCCGGTATGAGGCCGGCGCCGGCGACAAAAAACGGGTGGACGGCGACCTCTTCATCTGTCCGGCGCGCGCCGCCGAGAACGCGAAACGGTTCCGGGTACCCTATCCCGAAGAACTCGTGCGGCTGAGCGTGCACGGAACGCTCCACCTGCTGGGCTACACGGATTACGTCCCGGCCCAACGGGCCCGGATGTGGCGACGGCAAGAACGAACCGTGCGGAAGATCCTCAAACCATGATCCTGGCCCTCCAACTACTGATCTTTCTATTCCTCCTGGCTTGCTCGGCGTTCTTTTCCGGATCGGAAGCCGCTCTCACCTCCCTACCCAGTCTCAAAGCCAAGAAGATATTCACCCTGCATCCGGCGCTCTCGTCTCACATCTCCACGTGGTTCCACCGGCCCCACTACCTGCTGACCACGATCCTCCTCGGAAACAACATCGTCAACATGTCACTCTCCAGCCTCATGGTGACGATGGCTCTGCCGCTGGCGATCTACGTCCGGCACGAATGGCTGGAACTCATCGTCTGGATCGCCACCACATTCATCCTGCTCGTCTTCGGTGATATCATCCCCAAGATCGTCGCCCAGACTCATCCCGACCTGGTCTCTCGGCGGACCCTTCCCCTCCTCGGATTCTGCAGCGTTCTATTCTTCCCCGTGTTCAGGCCGATCCTCTGGTTCATCGAAACGTTCTTCCCGTCGTTGCGGGTGCCGCCGGTGAGCAAACGCCTCTCCCTCACGTTCGAAGAGGTGCAATCCCTCATCCACGAATCGGAAACCAAGGGGCACATTTCGAACGAATCCGGCGAGATGATGCGCCGCGTGCTGGAGGCCCGTCAGCGCACCGTGGCCGACATCCTTCAACCGCTTCAGAGAGTGGACTCGGTCCCGCTGGACCTGATCCATCCGAAGATCCACCGGGACGAACTATTCGTGGACCTGCTGGTGGAGACGGGGCGCACCCGGGTGCCCGTCTTCGAAGAGCAGAAGTTCGTCGGATACATCCACGTATTGGACCTATTGAGACGATGGAGTTCCGGGAAGACCCCGCTGAAAGAACTGGTGAGAAAACCTCTTTCCGTCGACCCGCAGACGAGCCTTTACGACCTCCTCACCCTGTTCCGCAACAGCGGGGAACAACTGGCCTTCGTGGAATCGGCGGACGGGAAACTGGACGGCGTGGTGTCCCTGGAAGACGTGCTGGAGGAGATCGTCGGCGAGATCCTGGACGAATACGACCTGGAAGAGAAGAAGGGGATCTCATGATATTCCTCGTGATCAAACTAATATTGTTCGCGGGTCTGCTCCTGTGCTGCGGAGCGTTTTCAGTCGGAGAGACGGCATTCATGAGCCTCTCCCGGGTCCAGCTGATCCGCCTGCGCAAGACATTCCCCGGGCGGTTTGTCTTTTGGGAGAACGACCCTGCGCGGGTCGTCGCCGCCATCTTACTGGGAACCAACTTAGCGAACGTGGGGCTCGCCACACTGGCGACTTCCATGGCTTACGACTGTCATAAACTGTTCAGTCTTCCGTTCCGCCTCGGCGGATGGCTCTTTCCGCTGATCGCCACGATCCTCCTGATCGCCTTTGGAGAAATCCTCCCGAAGGTCTGGGCCCGACTCCGGCCCGACGTGATGGCCGTGCGCGTGCTGCCGTTCATCTCCCTGTCCAGTTACCTGTTCGGCCCCGTCATACACGGGCTCGTGCGCGGCACCCAAGGGGCGATGGGGCGAATCTCGGCCTCGCTCAAGCCGGAACCTGCGACCGTCCAGAAAGGAGCGGTCCACCATCTCCCGGCATTGAGGGCTCTCCTGGCCAACACCTCGCTCGAACCCATGCTCTCCTCCCTTCTCAATAACGTGCTGGAATTAGGCCATCTCCCGGTCTCCCGGATCATGGTGCCGAGAGAAGAGATCTTCGCCGCCGACATCGGTCTTTCCAAAGACCTGTTCATCCAGCGGATCCTCTCATCCACCTATTCCCGGATCCCGGTCTACAAAGGGAGCCTCGACTCCATCGTGGGCATCGTTTACGCCAAAGACCTTCTGACCTCCTGGCGGAGCGGGGACATCATCGTCCTCCAGGACCTCCTCCGGCCGGCCCTTAAAGTCTCTCCGGAGACCCCGGTGGCGGACCTCCTCCGTGAATTCCGGCGTGGCCACCACCACATCGCCATCGTGATGGGGCCCCAGGGCCGGGTCCAGGGGTTGGCCACCATCCAGGAGATCCTCGAATCCATCGTGGGGGACATCTCGGACGAACCCGAATCATGTCCTCTCCACCTACCGGTCAACCCCATCTCGCGGATGACCCAGCCATGATTGTCCCAAACCCATATTTTTATTTTCTCGAACAAACCATAGGTGATATAATGACTGCCTGTCGCCCGACAAAGAACTGACACATGCACACGAACGTCCACGCCATCGTCCTCTCATCCAAACCCTATAAGGAAGGGGATAAGTTCCTATCCCTGTTCACGCTGGAACTGGGCCGGTTGAACGCCGTGGCCGCCGGAGCGAGGAAATCGCAGGCCCGGTTAGGGGCCGCCACGGAACCCGGCGCCGAATCGCAGTTCCGTCTCTGGGTCAAGGACGTCCATTCCGTCGCGCGGATCACGGGGGGCGGAACGCTCCGTCCTCTGGGCCTCAAAACCAGGCATTGGGCGCGGATGAACTCCGTCTCGTTCCTCTGCGAATGGACCCACCGGATGACCGCCGAACGGCAGCCCTTGCCGGAAAAATACACGCTCCTCCAAAAAGCCCTCGGGGCCTTGGCGGCCGAAGACCCGGCCCTGGTGCGCACCGCGTTCCTCTTCCAGTTCTTCGAGCATGCCGGCTACAACGCCGACCCGGACGAGTTCGGCGGCATCGTCCACTCCGACACAATCCGGGAACTTCTGGACTACGATTTCGCGACGCCGCCGCCCTCGTGTCCGTCGCCGGCGGACCTGGCGGTCTGGGAGAAGACCCTTATTGACACGGCCGCGCCATTATTGCAACATCCATTGAAAACCCATCGGCACAAAACATCCATGGAAAACTTTCTCGTGAAAGCCACCGCATGACCCTCCAAGAGATCATCCTCACTCTGGAACGCTTCTGGGCCAAACAGGGATGCCTCATCTGGCAGCCCTACGACGTGGAGAAAGGCGCCGGCACGTTCAATCCGGCCACCTTCCTCAAGTGTCTCACGCCGACGCCCTGGGCCGTGGCTTACGTGGAACCCTCGCGACGCCCCACCGACGGGCGATATGGCGAGAACCCGAACCGCCTCCAACACTACTATCAATACCAAGTGCTGATCAAACCGGCTCCGGCCGACATCCAGAAGACCTATCTGGCCTCCCTGAAAGCCATCGGGATCGACCCCAAGAAGCACGATATCCGCTTCGTGGAAGACGATTGGGAAAGCCCCACGCTGGGCGCCTGGGGCCTGGGCTGGGAGGTCTGGCTGGACGGGATGGAGATCACCCAGTTCACCTATTTCCAACAGGTCGGCGGAATCGACCTCAACCCCATCTCCGTGGAACTCACTTACGGGTTGGAACGCCTGACCATGTATTCCCAGAAGAAAGACAACGTCTATGACATCCTCTGGACGCCGGGCGTCACCTACGGGCAGGTCCACCTGGAAGACGAGAAACAGTTCTCCAAATACAATTTCGAAGTCGCGGACGTGGAACTCCTCAAGCGGCACTTCACGGATTGGGAGGGGGAAGCCCTGCGCCTGTTGTCGCTCCAGCTTCCCCTGCCGGCCTACGACGCGGTGATGAAATGTTCCCACCTCTTCAACCTGTTGGACGCCCGGCGGGCCATCTCGGTCACGGAGCGGGTGGGATACATCGGCCGGGTGAGGAACCTGGCGCGGCGCGTGGCCCATCTCTATGTGAAGATGCAGTCCGGAGAGACCGACGCGGTCGACGGGAAGAAACAGCCATGAAAGACCTCTTATTGGAGATCGGGACGGAAGAGCTTCCGGCGCGATTCGTGGCGCCGGCCCTGAACGAACTCCGCCAGACCGCGCTCCAGCGGTTGGGGGGGATCCTGAACCCGGAAGAGCCCCGCATCACCGTCGTCGGGACGCCCCGGCGACTGGCGCTCCTGATCGAAGGCCTTCCGGACAAGAGCAAAGCCCGCACCCAAGAGAACCTCGGCCCGGCGGTCGGCCAGGCGAAAGACGCCGCCGGCAACTGGACACCCGCCGCCCAAGGGTTCGCCCGGTCCCAGGGGATCGCCCTCGACAAACTCGAGACCCGGAAGACCGAGCGGGGAGAGCGACTCTGCGCCGTCCACCATTTCGACGGAGAACCGACCGCCAAACTCCTGCCGCAGATCCTGCCGGAGATCATCCGCCAGATCCCGTTCCCCAAGAACATGGTCTGGGAACCGACCCGTTTTTCTTTCGCCAGACCCATCCGCTCCATCGTCGCCCTTTACGGGACGCAGGTCGTCAAATTCGAGATCGCCGGAGTGAAGAGCGGACGGAAGACCACCGGATTGGCGCACATCAACCCGAAACTCATCGACATCTCCGCCCCGGCCCGATACGTGGGCATCCTCCGGGACAAATGCGTGCTCGTGGACCCCGCCGAACGGCAGGACATCGTCAAGAAACAGTCCAAACAACTCGTACGGACCGTCCATGGCGACATCGCCTTCGAACAGCACGGCGCGCTCCTGGAAGAGGTCACCCAATTGGTCGAACACCCGGTCGCCATCCTGGGCCGTTTTCAGGAGAGGTTCCTCTCCCTGCCGAAAGAAGTCCTCATCACGTCCATGAAGAAACACCAGAAATTCTTCCCCGTCTACAAATCGGGGGACGGGTCCGACGCTCTGCTCCCGCAGTTCGTGGGGATCCGGAACGGGATATCCGAGAACCAGGCCGTGGTGCGCGAGGGATACGAGCGCGTCCTGGCCGCCCGGCTGGCGGATGCGGCGTTCTTTTATGAGCAAGACCAGAAGACCCCCTTGGACCAATGCGCCCTCCGGCTGAAGACCGTGGTCTTCCAGGAGAAACTGGGGACCGTCTGGGAAAAATCGGAGCGCGTGATCCAGCTGACGGGCTGGCTGTCCGACCGGCTGAACCAGTCGCGGGAAGTCAGCCACCGGGCGGCGCGGATCGCCTACCTGGCCAAAGCGGACCTCGTCACGGCCATGGTAGGGGAATTCCCCGAACTCCAGGGAGTGATGGGGCGGATCTACACCGCGGCGGCCGGCGAGAACTGGCTGATCGCCGAAGGGATCGAACAGCACTATTGGCCCTTGACAGCCGACGGAAAACTGCCGACCTCCCCGGAAGCGGCGCTGGTCTCCTTGGCGGAGAAACTCGAGACCCTGTGCGGCAACTTTTTGATCGGCCAGGTCCCCACCGGCTCCCAAGACCCCTACGGCCTCCGGCGCGCCGCCATCGGCATCCTGCGGATCCTCAAGAACAGCAACTGGACGCTGGACGTCCCCTCCGCCCTGAGACAGACCATCAGCCTTTTCGCAAAAGACGGGAAGAACATCCCCCAGGACACCGCCCCCGTCCTGGCCTCGTTGAACGATTTCCTCAAACAACGGTGGGCGGCCCTCATGGAGAGCCGGGGCATCCGATTCGACGAGATCAAAGCGGTCCTGGGCGCCCTCTGCGCCGACGGGATCACATCGGGGGAAACCGGTTCCTCCACGCCGGGGTCTTGGAACGTGACCGACGCGGAGACCCGGCTGATGGCCCTCCACCAGATCCGCAAACATCCCAATTTCGCCCCCCTGTCCATCTCCTTCAAGAGGGCTTCCAACATCCTGTCCCAGGCGAAACAAAAGGGGATTGGCCAAACCGGGGCCGCCGTCGACCCGGAAATCCTCAAGGACCCGGCCGAACAGGGGCTCTTCAACACCCTGCGGTCCGTCGAAGAGGAGACAGCCCCCCTGCTCGATGACCAGAAGTATGTGGAAAGTCTCCAGGGTTTCGTCCGCCTCAAGGACGACGTCGACGCTTTTTTCGAGAAGGTGATGGTGATGGCCCCGGAGGAACGTCTTCGAGACAACCGCCTGGCCCTGCTTGCGCGACTGTCGGCGCTCTTCCACCGCGTGGCCGATTTCTCCCTCCTCCAGGACGTCCCGACGGGAAAACAATAGTCACGCGCAGCCCCGGGGGAGTTCCTCCCTCGAAAATATTTTTCAAATATCCCTTGACAAAAAACGGTTTCGGGCTAAACTCATAGTGAATGTGAGCTCCGTCAATAGCAAACCCGTCGCAAGGCGGGGACGCAAAGCCTTCAGTTCCGGCAACTCACACACTTGCTCGGAAGGCTGGGCTGCCAGAGTTAACATTTCGGCTCGCACGTCTATGACTGTGCGAGCTAGTTTTTTAGGGGGACTGACCGTCGCATGAACCCCATCAACATCTTCATCTCGATCGCCGTGCTCTTCGTCCTGGCCTGGACGTTCCGACGGATGGTCGCGCGCCAGGACCCCGTCGCGCGGCTCCGCCGGGAGATGCGCCCCCCGGCCCACATGGCCGGCCTCTCCGACATCATCGTAAAACTGGATGAGTGGAAGAAAGCCGGCAAGATCACCTCCCAAGAACACGAAAAACTCCTGTTGTTGTGCAAGGAAGAATCCTCCCGGCCTCACTCTCCCTTGTCTGTTGGCATTTCCCACTATCGGTAGGACTGGATTCCCGCTAACCCCATGCGGGAATGACAGCCAATTAAGATTGCTTCGCTGAGAATCGCTCGCAATGACAACCAATAAGAGCGAATGACGATGAATAGGGCTAAGAGGTCCCGTTATTTATGCTCGTCATTGCGAGGGAGATGACAGTAAGTCAACGACCGAAGCAATCTTCTTGTGACTGCAGATTGCTTCGCTGAGAATCGCTCGCAATGACAGGCAAGGAAGTGGGGGGGGATACGGGTCGCGGATGGGGATTGGCGGGACATGAACCAGTCAAATCCTCCTCGGAAAATAATCCTTTTTGATCAAAACCCTTGACAAATCGCCGTTTCCGGCTACACTTACAGTAGACGCACATGCTCTTTGTCAGCAGTCTGCTCCGAAAATAGCAAACCCGTCGTAAGGCGGGGACGCTCCATCGCAACGCAGTGTATCCGTGATGGGGCCGCGACCACAAACGGTCACGGCAAAGCCACGGGCCCTTCTCGTTCAGTAGGTCAGCGCAGTTGAACCCATCCGGCGCAGTTCCGCCGTGTTCTCGGGAAGCAGTGGAGGGTAGCCGGGTTACCGAAGGCAGTAGTTGAAGTCGAAGTGAAAGTCCGGTAGTCTGTACGAAGGAGTACGCAAGCGATGAAGAAAGCACGCTAGCGCCGGGTTTTCCTTTACGCAAGGCACGGAGTAGGCTAACGAAAGCGTAAAAGGAAAACTCGGCGTGTTTTTTTATATACTCAAGTTCCGGCAATGTGGAACCGGGGGACGCTCATGAAGAAGGCAACCAAAGATAGATGGACTCTCGTCACAATAGGGGCTCTGCTCCTGGTGGGGTCCTTTGCGTTGCCCGTCTCCGTTCAGCCCACCGCCGACACCTCGCTGACCATCTCGGTCGACGCGCTCGACGTCGACTCCGGTCTGGACCCCCGCGACGCGATGGGAAGGCCCCGCGCCGATTTCCACGCCCGGGAGCAACTGCGGCAGATGTTCATCAGCGGACTCTTCACCCTCTTGATGCGCCCCGAACTTCCGCGCCGGGCGGAACTGCTGTCCGCGCTGGAACGGCTCTGGAACGCCGCGGGCCAGGCCATGAACCGTGTCAAGACACTGGCGGTCCTGTTCCTGTCCGAAGTCTGGCTTCCGGTCGTGCGCCGGATGATCCTGCTGGTCACCTGTCTGTTCGGGGGAATACTCCTCTTCCGCCCATGTCGAACCGGATTTCGTTGTCGTCTCTTTTCCTTCCAAGAGTCATTCCTCTCCACCTGCCTCACCTCCGTCGTCCTTCGCTGTTAAGAACCTTCTTTCCTCCCCGTAGTTTCGCAACAGGTTCCACGCGTCATCCGTTTAACGTTCAAGGTTGAAGGTGAGAACACAGCGCCTTGAGAGCGTGCGTGTGGATGGGAGAAGGTCGGTTCAAACAGCGGTCGAAACAGTTAAAAGTTCAGGGTTGACGGTTCAACGCCGACAACACCGAGCGGCACAAGGACGAACGAGGATCTCGCATGGGTTTTAAAGTCGGTCCCTATTGGCGGTCTGCTCAAGCGCGCGTAGTAACATTATATACACGATCGCGCGCGACCGTCATCTCTTTTGCCTTCCTGTCCCTCCTCACTACGTTTTTCGTCCCCTCTCTCTTCGCGGCCCAGGCCTCTTCGGACGGGACTGCGGCCTTCGGGCGGGTCAACAACGGCGGATATTACCGCGAATGGGGTGGTTCCACCTGGGGGCCCGAAAATGCCCGCACGGACATCGGCGGGGCGATTTATTACTCCGTCCTGGTATCCTCGTCCCCCACCGGTTCGGCCAAAGCATGGGGCGTACTACGCGCGGACGGCAAAATATACGTCACCATATTCGACGGGCAAACTTGGGGGAACGCACAGGTCATGAACTCCACCGTTCTGGACATGGGTTCCATGCAGGCAGGCGCCGATCCGCCGGCCCGGGTCTTCGATATCGCTTTTGCGTCCTGCAACGTGATAGTGGCCTGGTCCCGCGGCATCGTGGATGCCAACAACCAGATGAAATACCGGCTTTGCACCTACGACCCGGACGACAACAGTTACACGTGGGACTCCGGCGAAAATGCCATCTCGGGCACACGGGCCGACGAAATCGGCTGGGTCAGACTGATCGGGAACCCCAACACCGCCACCCGACCGGGAGAAGCGGTTCTGCTGATGGCCAGTGACGCAGCCGAACTGGATGCTCTTGTTTATACCCCCAGCACCGGATGGGGAAACGGACAAAATCTAACCAATGCCGAAGCCCCAGACCTTATCAACACAACGCTAAACCAATCATGGGACGGAGCTTATGAGACCACCACGGCAGACTTCCTTGCGCTCGTTTCCGATGACGACACCGCCGGGACTCCCCTGAGTTACTGGACATGGCGCGCAGGCGCCTGGACGAAAGCCGCAGGACCCGACACGGGCGGAGCCGAAATCAACTGGATCAAAATGGCGTCCGATCCCACATCGGACGATATCGCGGCCATGGTGATGGATGATGCCAGCGACATCAACCTGCTCTACTGGAGCGGAAGCGCCTTAAGCATAACCGCTGCGGATACAGAAGGAACCTTGGATACGCTTTACACGGAAGCATTCGATATCGCATTTGAGGCAACATCGAACGATGTTATCGCCTGTTGGGTGGCCAACGGTTCTCCCCACAATCTCCGTTACTCTTTTTCATCAAACGGCGGGGCCACGTGGAATGGAAACAACGCCACGGGGGTAGATCTAGGAGCGGATGCGGCCGTCATCAAACTGGGGGCCGACAACCTGACTGACGACATTTTTGTCGCCGTCCTGGATGATGAAGCCGACTTGACCGTCTTTAAATGGACCGGAATAGACTCGACCGGCAATAATTTTACGACCCCCAGCACACAGGAAGTCACGACAAGCGCAGGCGGAGTCGTGGGTATGCCGTTTTCAGTCTTGGGAAGAATGGTTTTCTATGGAACAGCCAAAACAGCCCCTGTCACCCGCCCCTGGAACGGGGCTAGCCAGGCATGGGGAACTGAAGTTTCATCGGCCACAGTGGATGTGGGCGGAAACAGCCGCTTCATCAAGATTGTGGATTCCACCAAGCGAGTCGAACGTGTGATGGTATCTCAGACAGACAACGGGCGTATTTACGCCCAGGTTTTCAAGGACGGAGTCTGGGGGGGGAGCGGAAAAACAGTGGAATTGTCCGCCTCTCTCGCCAATTCGCATAACAACCTGACCCAGCGGTTCGACGCGGTCTCCTTGTCCACCTCCGGAAACATCATGGTGATCTACGCCAACGATTCCAACGAGCTCTGGTATAACCTCTGGAACGGCTCCGGATTCGCCGGAGCCACCCAAATCACGTCTTTCTCTGGATTAGGAAACATCAAATGGATCGTCGCCAAGTCCAACCCTTACAAAGACGAGATTGTCTGCGTCACCTTGAGTGACCACGACGAAAACACATACACGGATGAAGACATCACGGCCCGCGTGTATTACAGTGGCGCTTGGCAAGCCACTTCCGAAACCACTTTGGAAACTACCGCTGAGGGCCCATCCAATGCATTGGATCAGCGGATATCGGGTATCAACTATCAACCCCGCTGTTTCGATGCCGCTTATGAACATGCCAACAGCACCAATTGCGTCGTCATGTGGGCCGATGCTGCCAGCGCATCTCCCCAAATGAATCGGTGGAATCCGGGGTCCAGAACATGGCTGGGAGCGGGAACCGCCCCTACCGCCGGAAGCGCAGAGATTGAATGGATACGCATGGCCCCGGACCCCTCATCGTCCACGATCTACATGGGCGTCATCGATAACGGCCAGACCGGCTCACCGGACCTGGAGCTTTACGCTTGGAATGGAATCACCAACACCTGGAGCGCGGCGTCTCAAGCCAACGGAAGTTTAGAGAGGGCTTATTCGGGTTCTTACCTGTGCGCTTTTGACATCGCCGTGGAACAAACGGGTGGGAGGGCGGCCGTGGCTTATTTTCCCGTCAACGACACGTTCCTCCGATGGCGATCACGGGACGGATTGGGCGGGTCCTGGAGTTCCGCTTCCTCCGACCTTGAAACCCAGACCATCGGAGCGGACGGCCAGTGGGTGCGTTTTTACCAGGACCCGAACACCACCCGCTTGATGGCCTTGACCATCGGAGACGACAACAACCTGAGGATGCTCCTCTGGAGTGGGAGCGGGTTCGGATCACCCAGCCCCGTTTACGGGGGAACCCCATTGACCCCCGATCTGAGCGGCGGGTATTTTGAACCGGCCTCCATGTGTTTTCACGGGGATTTCGCCGCGCCAACATCGCAAATCACCACTCTGACGAACGGGGGTCACTATAACGACACAACCATCCCGACGATGGAAGGAACAACCACGGACAACTTCCAGGTCATGAAAACCGAATTCAGCTTAAGAAAAACCACCGGCAGTTGGGACCAATATTGGACCGGCACCGGTTGGTCCAACGTCTCTGAAACCTGGGTGGACACGGGCGAAGCCGAAAACTGGAGTTACACCATCCCGATATCCTCCTGGGTCACCGACGCCTCTTACCGGCTCCGAGCCCGGGGAACCGACGTGCGCGGGAACGTTCAATCGGTTTTCACATCGGGAGTCAATGAGGTCAGTTTCGTCTATGACGTGCACTGGCCGACGGCGGCCGTGGTGCATCCGCAGACGATGGCCGGCGAGACGGGGTATTATCGATCCGGACAGCTCTCCACCCTCAGCGGCACCGCCCGTGATACCGACTACGGGGACGAACAAACCATCGAGATACGCCTGTCGCGATCCAACGCGGGCCTCACGGAATGGTATGATCCGGCGTCGAGCGACTGGGACACCACTCCGCGGGTATTATCCACGGCGACCTATTCCTTCTCAACAAAAATCTGGACCTCCACCTTCCCGACCTCCGCCTGGTTGGACGGCACCACGAACTATTTTTCAGTCCAGGTCTACGATAAGGCGGGAAACCCCCAGCCGAACGCCTCCACGAACACTTTCGTGGTGGACATGACCTCCCCCACCACGTCCATCGACATACCCTCCACGGATTTCAGGGCTTATAAAGCTGAAAACTTCCCCGCCATTCTCGGGACGACGGATGAGGCATTCTATGTTAAGGTAGCTTCTATCTCCATTAAGAACAATGTCAATACGAAATACTGGGACGCGACTCCGACACCGGTGCCCGGATTCGACAGCGACAGCGAGATATGGTACAGCTGTGTGGGAGGACACAGTTGGTCCTACACGTTCGACTGGACGACCATGTCGGAGGCCAGCATCACCGTACGGACCCGCTCCCTCGACGCCGCCAACAACGCGGAAGTCACTTACCCCGTCCGCAACTTCCGCATCGACAACTCGACCCCCACTTCCGCCGTCACGAGTTTCACGAACGGCCAGTGGCTCAACGACCTGGATCTCATCGCCGGGACCGCCGAAGACAACACCCTGGGAGGACTGAAAGTCCTCAACATCTACATCCACCGGCACAAAGACAACAAATGGTGGACGGGCACCGACTGGGATACGACCGGCCTCATGGGCGCGGAGGGGATCACCCCGGGGCACATCTTCGACAACTGGTCGAAAAGTTTCACCAACTCGAACTGGTATAAAAACTACACTCCCGACCAAATCACCGGGTCCTCCTTCACCGTCATCTCCGCAGCCAAAGACCAAGCCTATGTCTTGGATTCAGCGGACACACCAAACTCTGAAGATTACCTCTGGAAGGAAGCGAACGGGTATTCCCAGACGTTCTGGTATGACGTCATCAACCCCACCACCACCATCATTGAACCAGCCAACGGCAGTTACAAGAACGGCACCGGCTTCACGGCCATCACCGGAAGTTCCGAAGACGGCGCGGCCATGCTGAAGAAGATCCAGATCCGCATCCGGCGGGTGGGGTTGGACGTTGGCACGAGCTATTATTGGATGGGGAATCACTGGGATTATGCCGACCCGGAAGACACCAGCGTCTGGCGGACCACGGAAGCCGTGACCAATTTCGGCTCAAGCTATAGTTGGAGCTATCCATGGGGAGGGGCCGACCCCAGCATGCCCAACATGGTCTCCGGGAAGGAATACGAGATCAACGTCCGCGCGGTGGACTCGGCCGGCAACATCTCGGGCCATATCGCGCCCGGATTGACCCAGACCTTCGGGTGCGCCAACTATTCCACCACCACCTTCCGTTACGACGACACGGAACCGAGCGTCTACATCCAGACCGGAAAAAAGACCGCGACCACGGTCGATAAATTCAACGATTTCTCGATATTCGTCGGAACCACGAGCGATTCATATCTCCTTCGCACGGAAATGGAGATCGAGCGGCTCCGAGACGGGACCAAATACGAGGTCAGCGCCAACACGTTCGTCGTGGTGGGGTCTTCCTTCAACTTCGTTTCCTCGCTGGACACCTGGTCCTTTCCCATCAACACGGCGGCATTGGAATCCGGGGCCACCTACACCATCCGGGCGCGCGGTGTGGACTCGGCCGGCAATGTGACGACCATCGATGACGTGGGCGAATATCGCGCGGGACTCCTGTTCGACGACACGGTGCCGACATCCACCGTGACGGTCCCGTCAGCCAACAACACCTACCTGAACTATACGTCGATCCAAACCCCCATGGAAGGATCAGCCACGGACCCAGTGCCGACGGCTTTCTCCGGGGCGCGCGCCGCCGGGCTCTACAACACCTTTGTTCTCATCCAACGGCAAGACGGATCGGAAGAATATTGGAACGGCATTGACGGATGGGGTGGACTTCCGGACCCCTGGCCCACGCGAACGGGTGGCACGGCAGGTGGGTGGCTCTACGACTACCCGGACGATGCCTACTTGGTGTCAGGGTTGCAATATTATGTTTGGACCAAAGCCATGGACTTATCACGAGATGCCACAGAAGCACCGGGAACCGGAAACGAGGAAACCTTCGACGTCAATCAGCCCAAGCGCACTTTCTGGTATGACAAAGACGCGCCACGGTCTTACATCTCCACCCCCAACACGGCGGCCAAACAAAACAACGTGACGACCATCGCCGGAACGGCCATCGACTATCCGACCATGCTCACACCCATCAAACCCTCCGGCATCCGTTCCGTCCGCCTGAACATCGTGGACACAGACGGAGCTCCCGCCAAATTCTGGAACGGCTCGGCCTGGGAAACGCCGGGAGGAGAGGGCCCGTATGACTGGGATACCCACTACGTCCTGGCGACGCTGGACAACGTCTACATCACGTCCGCCGCGTGGCATTACGACATTCCGAACTCCTCATTCACCTCGTACCATAACTATCTGATCCGGGCGAAAGCGGAAGACAATGCCGGCACACCCGGCAACTATGACGTGATCTTATCCACCCGTCAATTCGAATATGACGCAGAACCACCGCCATCGGAGATCGTCGCACCCATCTCCTACTTCAAATCTCTTCCATATATCACCGGTATCGCGGGAGACACGTCTTACGAGGAAACCATCACCGCCATGCGCATCCGCGTGCAACGGCAAAGCAACCTTCAGTATTGGCGGGGAGGCATCTGGGGCGCCGAAATGTGGAACTCCGGCGGAATGGTCATCACCCCCCAGGTCGGTCGCGACGGCTGGACATACACCAACGCCTCGCTGACATCCCAACTCGTGAACGGGGACACCTATTACATCACATCCGAAGCCCAGGACGATGCCGGCAACTATGAGGACACGGCCCTCAAACAACACACCACGGCCTATTATGACACCGATCCGCCGACGGTGCTCGTCAACCGGCCGGATCAGACTTATCATAAGGCCGACCTGACGCTTATCACCGGAACAGTCGCCGATACGCCGTTCGCCAACGCGTGGAACCGGGTGGACGTGAAGATCCAGCGGCTGGACACACTGCAATATTACCAGGGGAACGGCACCTGGGGCGGTGAAGTGTGGCGGCCGAGCGTCAACAGCGTTCCAAATCCCTGGACGTATCCCACGAATTTCACCGGCGACACGTTCCCCACGCTGGTCCACGGAACGTCTTACACGGTGGTGGCGCGCGCCTACGACAAGGCGGGCTGGGAATCGACCACCTATTCGACGAAGACCTTCACCTATGACATCAAATTCCCGACGGCCACCATCACCTACCCCGACACGTCGCCATTGACTTCTCTGCCCGTGATCTCCGTCAACGTCTTGAACGAGGGAGTGTCGCCGATCAGCATCGTAAAAGTGGCCTACCGGCAGGTGGGCACGGGATGGTGGTATCCGGTCACCAACTCGTTCTCGCTGGGTCCGGACGATATCGTGCCTCCCAGCGAAGCCGCCTTCGTCCCGGCGACCCTGATCGGCGGCTCGACCTGGCAATACATCGTGCAGGGAAGTTCCGTGCCGACGTGGCCGTCTGGCGTGAACAACATCCAGATTTTGGCCAAAGCGATCGACTCGGCGCAGAACGCCACCCCCCAAGTGGGTCCCGTGACGACCCTTCCCGGGACCGGCGACGAATGGATCCAGTTCTCCATGGAACCGCCCCTGCCGGAATCCGAACTGGTCTTACCCGCTGACAACGACCACTTCCGCCCGGCCACTCTCCTGACGATTTCCGGAACCGCCAACGAAGTGTCCGTGGCGGCCAAGTTCAAAGTCACCTATTTCGGCGCCGACGGCCTCAAGGGGTCCGGCAATGACGACAAAGTCTGGGACGGCACCGTGTTCCAGGCGACGAACACGTGGAACGGTTTCGTGCCGACGTCCCTCTATGACGAATCGGGGAACCCGGACGTCTGGAAATCGACCTTCACCGCGCCCAACTGGCCGGGCGAGGGGAAATACGATTACACGTCGATGGCGAACGACGGGATCACGGACGAGTCTTCGCCGCCGACACCGTATACGTTCACCATCGACAATACCCCTCCGACGAAAGGGCTCACGAACCCTCTGTCGACGAGAAACTTTTACCGGTCGCTGATCACCATCACCGGCACGGCCACCGACAACTTCACTCCGACGGGCGCGCTCTCGGTCTATTTCCGCATCAAGAACGCCAGCGGGGGCGCCGGCCAATTCTGGAACTACGCCTCCTCCACCTTCACCGCCGCCGGAACCTATACGGACCTGCCGGCCATCAACCCGTCCGGAAACCTCTGGACCTACACGACGACCTATCTTTCAAACGACCTGGTTTTCGTTCCGAATCAAAGTTACACCATCCAGATGAAGGTCACCGACATGGCGGGCAACGTGAGCGACGTCGACGTGGGCTACAGCACCTTCACCTATGACGTCACCGCGCCGACGGCCACGCTGACTCTGCCCAACGTCGAGTTCGTCAACAGTCTGCCCACCCTCTCCGGAGAAGCGACAGACAACTTCCTCAATGAGCGGGTGGCCGTGGCCATCTACAGCCATTCGAACGAACGTTGGTATCGCGGCGACCAGGCGGAACCTGTCTTCAACGTGAACCAGACCTACGACAATCCCTATTTCTTCAGCATTCCGCCCAGCACCATGAGCACTCTGTCTCCCAGCGCCACTTCGTGGACCTACGCGCCATGGAACAACAACTTGAACACGGATTTCACTAACGGTCTTTACACCATCCTCACCCGGGCCGTGGACGTGGCCGGAAGCACCCAGACCATCTTCGCGGTGAACACGTCGAGCCGCACCATCCTCATCGATAAAGCGGCTCCCACCAGTTCCATCACGTTCCCGGCGGACGACGCGACAGGAAACGGATATTACCGGTCGTGGGAAGTGGGAAAAGCCAGCGTCACCTTCTCCACACGCTTCCGCGGACTGGCCACCGACGGCGGGGCCGGCATCGACGCCATCACGGGGGTCCAAATACAGCTTTCCTATCTTTCCGCCGGCGACACCTATTACTGGATCCCGCCCAGTTTCTCGTCGGGCGCGGTGGCCCAGGGCAACTCCTGGCGGTATGTGGATTACAACCCCCTCAACAACGAATGGGACTACACGGGTTCGGTCGGAAGCATCTACTGGCCGGCGGGGGACCGGATGTACACGCTGAAATCGCGGGCCGTCGACAAGACCACGCTGGGCAACGGCACCGGGTCGGGCAACCTGGAGGATCCCGTCAGTGACGGGTCCAACGTCATCACGTTCTATGTGGACGATTCCTCTCCCTCCGTCTCCATCACCACGCCGACGGCGAACATCACGCGGGTCATCCCGGCCATCGCCGGAGTCGTGAACACGGACCTGTCCGGCACCCGGACGAGCCCCAGGGGGGTCGAGCTCAAGATTTCCACTGGTTCCGGATCCGACACCTGGTATTGGACCAGTTCCTCATGGACGCAGACGGTCACCTGGCTGCCGATCTCCTCGGCGGCCACCGGTGTCGAATGGTCCACCACCCCGTCCGTGGCCATGTTCATGAACGACCGCACCTACACGGTGGCGGCCAAAGTCACGGACAAAGCGGGGAACGTCTCGTTGAACCTCTCCACGGTCACATTCACCTTCGACAGTTCCACCCCGACGGCCGTGATCACCTTCCCCGTCAACACCGTCACCTACACGCCCGTGGTCCCCTCCACGCCCATCCTCGGATACGCCGCGGATTCCGGAAACAGCGCCTCCTACACGGGCATCTCCACGGTCTCCATCTCCATCCGCGAGGTGGACACCGGCTATGATTTCTACGGGAGTTCCTTCGCCCCCTCCACCACCTATTATTACATCCCCACCCAGGGACCGACCAACGGCTGGAGTTTCAGCGATCCGGACCTGACCTTCATCAACGACAACACCTATGAGGTCCGCGTGAAAGTGGCCGACAACGCCGGCAACTGGGCCGTCTATGGTTCGACGAATTTCTATTTCGACATGCAGGTCCCCACGGCGGTCATCACGTCACCCTCCAGCCATTACATCACCGGCCTGACATCCATCCAAGGGACCGCCGACGATTACAGCGGGTCCAATTTCAACGAAGTGGGCCTGGGCACCCACACGGTCTACATCATGTTCCGAAAAGAAAATCCGGTGGGGTGGTGGAACGGCGCGTCGTTCTCGGCGGGCAATCCGGTGTATCCGACTTCCGCGTTCGAAGTCTCCCATGACACGACCACCATGCAATGGACTTACACTCCGCCCGGATCCCTTCTGACCCAACTGGGGAGCGGCAACACCATGCAGATCGTGGTGCGGCCGGTGGACCTGAAGGGGAACGCCCCCTTCCCGGAAACCAACGCGGGCGCCAACGGGAAAGGGATCTCCGTCCTGCTCGACAACCTGTCCCCGTCGGCCACGGTGCAGTATCCCGTCAACGGAGGCAACTACCGGACCGCCAATCTGACCGTCATTTCCGGAACCATGTCGGACGCCACCAGTGGGATCAGTTCCATGAAGATCGTGCTGAAGAACACCCAGGGGAACGAATTCTGGACGGGCACGGGCGACCAATTCCTTCCTGCCACCATCTACACGGTCCCCGTCAATTTCAACGTGGCAGCCGGGACATGGTCCATCACGCCGCCGAACCTGACGGCGAACCGCACTTACAAGATATGGACCGAAGTGCAGGACGGCGCCACCAACATCTCCTCCACTTCCGCCAGCGACATCAACTCGGAACCGGAACTCGGCGGATTCTCGTTCTTCTATGACCCCAACGCGCCGACCACGCTCATGACGAATCCCTCGAACGGCAGTTACATCAAGGAGCAACTGGCGATCATCTCGGGGACGACCCTGGACGACCCTGTGTCCCCCGGATGCGGGATCGATTTCAGCGTCGCCGGATACGTGCGGTTGCGTCTCCAGAGGACCTATGACAGCCAATACTGGAACGACGGGGAATGGGACGCGGACATCACCCGTTATCCGTCGGTGGTGGAACTCAGCTCCGTCACGCGCCGGTATCAATGGACCTACAATTCCCTCGGATCGACTTTCTATAACGACGGTCATAAATACCTGATCATGGCCCATTCCGTGGACAGAGCCGGGAACACGGAGGGGGAAAAGACCTACTCGTTTATCTACGACGTGTCGCCGCCCACGGCCACCATCACGTCGCCGGCGGCCGATGGGTTCATCGGGCTGGTGACGCTAATTCAGGGATCGGCGTCGGACGAGAAGAACCCTCTATCTCCCTTGGCCGAAGACGCCTATGAAGCGGGGTTCGAGTCCGGCGGGGTAGTGGTCACCCTCCAACGGTTATCGGACAACAAGTGGTGGGACGGAGACGGGTTCGACTCGACCGACCAGGTCTTCTCCACCGCCACGTTCGTGGGATCCTCCAGCGGGACCTGGTCATACACTCTGCCCGGGGGCGCACTGACCCCGAACGCCACCTATTACGTGGTGTGCCGGTCCACGGACCGGGCCGGAAACTACCAGGTCAACTATTCCACCAACTTCTTCACGGTCGACATCGACACGCCGTCGGTGTGGTTGGTGGTGCCCGAGACGAAACTCCCCGCCGACCCCTACACCATCATCACCCAGATCACGGGGACGGCCACGGACAACACTCCCGGGAAGTTCAATCCCGTCACGAAACTCGCCGCGCAGATCCGCATCAAGAACACCGACGACGGCACCTGGTATAAGGGCTCGGGCGGGCCCAGCGACGGCTGGGTGGCCTACGAGGTATGGCTCTCCTCCGGATTCGTCACGAACTCGAACTACAACGAACCGATCTGGAAGTTCGACCTGCCGAGTTCGGGCGAGATCTGGCCCAACGACAAGATGTTCGAGGTGACCGCGCGGGCCGTCGACGCCGCCGGAAACTATTCGTCCAACTGGTCCACCGTCACCTTCAAGATCAAAGCCGACGCGGCCACGGGGTTCACCCTTCCCGCCGGAGTCACGCGCGTGTTCTACAACAACTCGAGCAACCTTCTCAGCCAGATCCGCGGAACGGCCACCAACGTCAAGACGACCAACGGTGTCAAAGTCAGCATCTATCGGGAGAAGACCGGCGAATATTGGAGCGAAACCACTCCGGGCTGGCAGGGCGGCGCCACGTGGTATGCCATCCCCGACACCTCGGACCCCAACCCCTGGATATTCACCCTGCTCCACACGTCGATGACCTGGGAGATGGGAAACTCCTCTTACACCCTGCGTTGCCAAGGATTCAACCCGTCCGACCAGCCGGGGGCGACGAACATCCGCACGGACGTGATCATCGACACCGTGCCGCCCACGGGGCAGGTCACGCTCCCCTGGCCTACCAGCTATTATAGTCCCACGCCGACCTCCGGTTATGGCGGACTCACCGCCATCCAGGGAACGGCCACGGACCCGTCCTCGGCGTTCGCGGACAGTCCGGACAAAGTCTACGTGCAGATCAAGCGCGACCATGACGGATATTATTGGAGCCGCATCCAGAACGACTGGATCGCCTATCCCGGATCGCCCAGCAACTCCGAGATCAACATCACGGCCGGCGGCGGAACGTTCGTCAACTGGAGCACCGCCCCCACGGTGAACTACGAGAACGGGAAGCTCTACTACGCCATCGTGCGCGCGTTGGACGACGCCGGGAACTCCCTCGACGTCCTTCCTCAGTCCGAATTCTATTGGGACGCCAGCATCCCGACGGCCACCATCGTCTCTCCGACACCGAACCAGATCCTGCGCACGGTCACACAATTCAACGGGACCGCGGAAGATTACGAGTCGCCGCTCTCGACCTGTCCCCACTTTTCAAACGTACACCAGGTCCACTTCAAGATGTACGAGCCCTCCACCGGGAAATATTGGAGCGATTCCGTCGGAACGTTCGTCGTGGAGAACACCGAGGCGAACCGCTGGAACCTGGCGACGGGGTCCAACACGTGGTCTTACTCGCACGCGAACCTGGACGACCCGACTTCGGGCCTGAAGACGGGCACCAGTTATTACCTCTCGGTGCGCGCCACCGACCGCGCCGGCAACCGGCAGAACTATTTCGCGGTCAACACGTCCAGCCTGGTCTTCACGGTCGACCGGTCCTCTCCGTCGTCCTCTATCGACTATCCCGTGGGTGGCGGCAAATATCACCCCTCGGCCCTCATCAACAACAGCGCGTTCAACGGGACCACTCACGACAACCCCGCCGCTCCCTATCAAGCCGGCGCCACGAAGACAGAGATACAACTCTATTATCTCCATGAGGGAAACACCTATTATTGGAAAGAAGTCGGGGAGCAGTTCATCATGAACGTCTCCACGTGGAACTATCTCTACATGAACGAGTTCGACGGATCGAACTGGGGTTACAACTTCCCGAGCGGCAAATGGGTGTCCGACAAGCGCTACACGTTGCTGGTGAGGACCTCCGACGACGCGGAACCGCTCACGGGCGGAGTGGGTAACGTGGAATCCACGTTCATCGCCGGAGTCAGTTCCGTCACTTTCGTGGTGGACGAATCGACTCCTCTGGTCCACATCTCCACGCCGCTGGCGGGGAGTTACAAGAAGGACCTTACGCTCATCGGCGGAACCGCCAACGGCGACGTGGCCGGTCTTCAGGTCTGGACGTCCAACGGCATCCGAACCCGTCTGTATTACATGATCGACACGGACCGATATTATTGGTCGGGAACGGGATGGTCGTCGTCCACGGTCACGAACCTGATCCCGGAATATTCCACCGGCACCGGCGACTGCGCCTGGGCCCTGCCCAACTCTCAGACGGGCCTCGCCCTGCCGACGCAGGCCCAGCTCAACCCGGCCTATAACCCCTACCGGATCGCCATCGAGGCCATCGACGAAGCCAACAACCTGTGTCCGGCCACCACCATCCAATTCTACATCGACAAATCCACGGGCGTCGCGACCGCCACAGAACCCGTGAACGCCGGATATTACGGCGGACCGGGAGACGCGGTCAACGGGTTCGCCTCGCGGGTCGTCAATTCCATCTACGGTGTGGCCCAAGACTCCGGCGTGGCCGGCATCAGTTCGATCGAACTGCTGATCCGGGAGGGCGTCGGCAACTACTGGGACGGCAACGGGTTCGATTCTCCCACGTCCACCTATGTGCCGGTCGCCGGCTCGGGGTCGGGGCAGATCAACTGGAGTTATCCGGGAACCCAGCCGGGTCAGAGCATCCCGAACTGGCAGAGCGGGAAACTCTATTCCATCAAGGTACGCTACACCGATGCGGCCGGCAATGTCTCCCCGGACAATCCCATCACCATGTATTATGACCTCGCCGTGCCGACGGTCACGCTCCAGCGGCCCAACATCGCCTACGAGAACAACCTCTCCATCCTTTCCGGGACCGCCGCCGATTCCGATGAAGACAACGAGGCGGGGATCAAAGCGGTCCAACTCTCCATCGAAGAGGGCGTGGGGAGCACCCAGTTCTGGAACGGCCTGACGTTCCTCCCTCCCGGTGACGAATACTGGCTCACCGCCAACGGTGTTTCCGGCAGCCCGCTCACGGTGAACCCGTGGGACTACACGGGCACCACCCCCACGTGGAAGACGGACGGGACCCAATACCGCGTCCGAGCCCGCGTCATCGACCACGCCCACAACATCAGCAACACATTGGCCCAGTCTTCCTGGACGTTCCGGTTCGACAACCAGCCGCCCACGATCACGCTGACCGCCCCTCAGAACGCCGCGCGCCATTCGAACCTGCCGACGATCTCGGGGGGAACGACGGAAGTGGGCGCGGCGGGGATCGCGACCGTGCAGGTCCGCGTGTGGAACAACGACCAAGCCCGTTACTGGCAGCCCGGATCGAGCTACCTGCTCGGCAGTTATTCCCTGTTCGACTACGAGGCGGATTCCGCCTGGTTCAACGGTACCTCCACCAACGCCTGGACCAACTGGCTGGCCACGTTCACGTTTCTGACGGACTTTGATTATCGAGTTGAAGCCCGCGCCATCGACCAGGCGGGGAACATCAGCGTGCTTTACGCCACCAACGCGTTCACGATGGACAACAACGTGCCGACCTCGGGAGTCACCTTCCCGGCCCACGGGAGCATCGTGCGCGACATCAGTTCCGGCATCACCGGGACCGCCGGCGAAGACCTGGGATTGAAGCACGAAGGACAGATCGGCCGGGTCTACCTGGGCATCCGCAAACTGGACGACCCCACGGACCCCTGGTGGGGCGGTGGAACGGATTTCGACCAATCCAGCCCACAGGCCATCAGCCAGACCTCCGTTACCTTCGTCGGGGCGTCGTCGGGAACATGGTCGCGCATCGTCGGCGTCACGCTCACCAGCGGATCCAGCTACTACATCACCACCAAAGCGTTGGACAACGCCACCACGTCCAACGACGAGGGGTTCTTCAGCGTGAGGGGATGCACGTTCACCTTCGACAACGTCGGACCCGTGACCCAGATCACCACGCCCACGGCGGCCAGCCCCCAATACATCAGCCAGATCACCCGAATCAGCGGAACGGCCAACGACGTGGGGCTCCTCAGCGCCGTCCAGCGGGTTCAGGTCTCGGTGTCGAGCGGAGACTGGGCCACGGCCACACGCTGGTATGACGGGTCCGGCGGATGGGCCACACAGGGAACGCCCAACTGGCTCTATGGTTCGACGGGCACTCCATCCGGTAACCTCTGGACCTACGACCTGGGAGCCTACGTGCCGTGGACCCACGGTGAAACCTATTACATCGCCGCCCGGACCTGGGACGTGCCCGGAACCACCGGCACGGTATCCACCGTCCACCAGTTCACCTACGACGTCTATTCAGCCACGGTCTCGCTGTCCACTCCCACCCTGGTCGCCGGGGTGCGATACATGAACCAGGACCAGACCGTCATCGGCGGATCCGTGTTCGACACGCCCGCCGACATCTCCCTCCTGCAGGTGGCCCTCTCGTCGCAGACCGACGGATCCGGCAATTCCTGGTATAACGGTTCTTCCTTCGCCGACGCGTATGGCGAATCCGTTTATCAGACCACGTCCTCCTACACCGACAACCCCGTCGGCTCATCGGACACCTGGTCCTGGAACCGCCCGGCCCTGACGCACAACCAGACCTATCGGTTGAGGGTGCGCCCGAAAGACCGCGCGGTGCCGGCGAACCAGGCCTATATGGATTTCACGTTCACGTATGACAACGTCCGCCCCACGGCCACCGTCACGGTGCCCGTGCACGGCATCTCCACCAACACCTCCATCACCATCGCGGGATCCTCTTCGGATTCCGGGGTGGGAGTCTCCACCATCCAGGTCAGCATCGAGCAACTGGGCGGCACGGGATTCTATGACGGGTCCGGCGGATGGGCCGCCTCCGGTCCCAATTATCTGCCGGTGGCAGGCTCGATCGCGTCATGGACCTACGCTCCTTCCTGGCAACCGGGCTACACGTATTGCATCACCGCGCGCGCCATCGACAAGGCCGGCAACGTGCAGAACGTCTTTGCGGTCAACACCAGTTCCATCTCCTTCACCTACGACACCACGCCCCCCAGCGTGTGGATCCTGCGTCCGTCCACCACCACCGCCCGCATCCGCGACCTGTCGGTCGTCTCCGGAACCGCCGCCGACACGGCCCCCGGCACTCTCAGCCAGGTACAGATCCGCATCCGCCGCATTGAAGGCGCGGAACCCTATTGGAAAGCGAACGGATCCGGATGGGGTGAAGCCGATGCCGAGGCCGCCTGGTTTCCCGTCACTCCCAACCCCACGTGGACCGATTGGGTGGTCTCCAGCGGGACACTCGACAGCGGTTATCAATACGAATACAACGTCCGCTCGAAAGACGACAGCGGCAACTATTCCACCGCCTATTCCACGAGCATCACCATCTACGACAACACGCCTCCGGAATCGGGGGCCGTCTATCCCGCCGCCGGCGCCACCCTCCGCAGTCTTCCCAGCATTTCGGGGACCGCCGTTGAAAAGACGGACATGTCCACACGCCTGGGTCTGGTCCAAAAAGTCGACGTCATCCTGAAACGGCTCGACGGCGTCGGCCAATACTGGGACCCGCTGGGTGGATGGGGCGTCACGATCACCACCATCACCGGGGGTTACGTCAACACCTACATCAACTCCGTCAGCACCTGGAGCATCCCCGGGAACAACCTGCCATCGGGGGCCGACCTGCCGGACGGCACCAGCTACTACATCACCTCGTCGGGTTTCGATGATTCCTCCGTCGGCGGCAACCAGGAGAACTTCTATTCCGGGCGCAGCATCACCTTCATCGTCGACAAATCGTCTCCCCTCGCCTCTTTCAGCGCTCCGGGCAACGGGACGTTCCTGAGCGCGCTCTCCCAGAGTTCCGGCACCATCGCCGAATACCCGGCGAACCTGAACGCCGGCATCCAGCAGGTGAACGTGCGGCTTCAGCGGCTCACGGCCGACACGTCCACATATTGGAACGGCACGGGCTGGTATACGGACGAGCAATGGTTCTTGGCCTCCACACCCACCAGCACGTCGTGGTCCATCCCCAAGTCGGGCCACACCATGCCCGGCTGGACCCATGGGATTTCTTACAGTTTCGTCACCCGCGCGCTGGACAAGGCCGGAAACACGCAGGATTCCTTCGTCCTCGGCACGTCGTCCCTGTCGGTCACGTTCGACCTGACCTCGGCCACCATCACCGTGTCCACTCCCAGCGCGGTCTCCGGGTCCTATTACATCAATCCCAACCAGACCGTCATCGGCGGAACCGCGGTCGATTCGCCGTCCAACATCTCCTCCCTGCAGGTGGCCATCTCGTCCCAATCGGACGGGTCGGGCAGTTCCTGGTATAACGGCGCTTCTTTCTCGGATGCGTTCTCCCCGGCCTCCTATCAGACCGTCTCCGCCACCATCACCACGCCCGGCGCTGACGTCCCCTGGTCTTTCACCAGGCCCGCGCTGACCCATAATCAATCCTATCTGCTCCGCGTGAAACCGACCGACAACGCCGTCCCGGCCAACACGACGCCCATGGATTTCGTCTTCACCTACGACAACGTCCGGCCCACGGCCACCATCACGGTGCCCGTCCACGGCATCTCCACCAACACGGCCGTCACTCTCCGGGGAACTTCCTCCGACTCCGGCGTGGGCGTGTCCACCATCCAGGTCAGCATCGAGCAATTGGGCGGGGCGGGGTTCTACGACGGCGCGGGCGGATGGGCGGCGTCCGGTCCCAACTACCTGCCGGTCGCGGGATCGATCGCTTCGTGGTCTTACGCGCCGTCTTGGCAGTCCGGTTACAGATACTGCATCACCGCGCGCGCCATCGACAAAGCGGGCAACGCGCAGAACGTGTTCTCAGTCACCACCAGTTCGATCGTGTTCACCTACGACGCCACGGAGGCCGGCTCCGGCATCACCTACCCCGTCCACTCCTCCGCTTACAGCGCCCTCACCACCATCTCCGGAACCATGTCCGACGCGCTGGCCGGCATCTCCAACGTGCAGATCGCCATCAAGGACGCCTCCAACCTGTTCTGGGGTCCGTCGAACGCCTTCAACATCCCCGTGGGAGACAGCGCCAAATGGCGTGACGTGACGGAATTGAACGTCAGCGGTTCGTCCTGGGCCTACGTGAACACCAACCTCATCAACGGGTCTCCCGGCTGGACGACGAACAACGAATACCGGGTCTATGTTCGCGCCATCGACGCCGCCGGGAACACGCCGGCGGACCCGGTGTGGGCCTCGACGGGCGTGGCCATCCGGATGGACTTCGTCGCGCCGGAAACTCTCATGACCTCTCCGGCCGCCGACACCACCTCTTATTATCAAGGGTCATCGCCCCTGGGTTCCATGACAGGTTCTTTTGACGACGACCAGCCGTTCCCCACGGGTTCCAGCATCGACCCCGACAACGGGGCGCGCCTGCGCTTCCAGCGCACGGATTCCGTCGGAACGGTGTCCTACGCCAACCCGTTGGGCGGATGGGATCCCGACATCAATTTCCGTTGGACCACCAATAATTCCACGCCGACCTTCACCGGGCCGACCAACGGGGGTTACACGCACACCATCTTCGCCGAAGGATACCGTTACCAGATCCATTCCCGCGGACTGGACCGCGCCGGAAACATGGAGACGACCTATTCGACGGCCACCTTCTACGTCGATAAATCCACTCCCACGGCCACCATCGTGCTCCCGGCGAACCATTCGTTCCAGAACGGCTCCGGCGCGGGCACCTCCCTTCCCTCCATTTCCGGGGCGGTGGTCGAACCCCTGCCCGGCGGCGGATTGGCCTCCGGGATACAGAAAGTGGAACTGAAGATCCACGACGACACCAACGACCTCTGGTGGAACCCGAACTCCGGCCCGTCCGGCGCCTGGGGAGCGGACACTTCCACCAACGCGGCCGCGGTGGCGGTCTACTCCTCGTCCTGGACCTGGGCCTACTTCGCCAAGATGCCGCTGGTGTCCCATGCGACTTCCTACACGGTCAGCGTGAAGGCGTATGACAACGCCAACAACCAGACCCCCAACTTCACCACATACCTCAGTTCCTTCACGGTGGACATGCAAGCTCCGGACTCCGCCATCATCACCCCCGCTCTGCCCGACGAAGGAGAAATCAACAGTCTGCCCTCCATCTCGGGAACAGCCACCGACATCGGGATGGCGGACGTCAGCAAGGTCCAGATCAGCATCCAGCGGCGTACGGCCGGGAACCCTCCCGGTTGGGACGACAACGCCTATTGGGAACAATACGCCTCATCGGGTTTATGGAAGATCAACGGGGGCGTCGCCATCTGGAACGACAACCACAGCTACAACTCGACGACCGACAGCTGGATCTTCGAGACGAACCACACCAACAACACCGACGACCTCCTCTATCCCTACGTCTATTACGTCCTCAACACGAAAGCGATCGACAACGCGGCCAACACCGAGGTCGTCTTCTCCACGCGTGTTTTCAAATACATGCCGCCCCCTCCGGTCAGCTACATGACCACGCCGGCCATCGGGAAGAGTTACAACCAGCTTTCCTTCATCGCCGGCACCGGCGTCAACCTCCAGAACCTCTATCTGCACATCCAGCGCGGAGGGCCGACCGGTTCCTGGTATTGGTACGACCCCGACGGCAACGCGGGGTCTGCGGGTTTCTTCGTGAACTATTCCACCTATATATTGATCGACCAGAACGTCACCAACTGGAACTTCAACAACGCGGGCACGCTCAACTCCATCTGGGTCAGCGGATCGTCCTACACGGTCCGCAGCCAGGGATTCAACGTGACGGAATGGGAAGCGTCCATCTCCACGCGGAACACCTTCACCATCATCTACGACACGCACCCGCCGGTCAGCCAGACCACCCTGCCGGTGAGCGGGTTCACCCGGAACGCCACCTCGTTTGCGGGAACCTGCCAGGACGCGCCCACCGTCGGCGTCTCCGCGGGAGTGCAGAAAGTGGAGATCGCCATCCAGCGCGACGGGGACGATTATTGGTGGAACGGTTCCACCTGGACGAACTCCGGGGCCGACCCGCTGGCCGAGAACTGGAACCTGCAGAAAACGCTCTCGTCCGGAGCCACGTATTGGACCTACGCCATCGATTATTCCACCCACGTCCAGGACGGCCAGATCTACAAGATCCGCAGTAAAGCCACGGACAACACCCTGCCCACTCCCTTGGTGGAAGGGGCTTCGGTGATCCTCAGCAAAGAGCAGACCGTCGTGTATGACGTTTCCATGCCGACGGCGGTCATCACCTCCGTCACGGCCGGGCAGAAACGGTCGTCGGTCTCCATCGCCTCCGGCACCTGGTCGGACCCCACGCCCTCTCACCCCACGCTCGGTCAAGAGACCGTCACCGTCAACGTGGCTCTCCGCCGAAACCGTTTCAGCAACACCTATTGGGACCGCAGCGGGTTCACCAGCGCCGTGCCCGTCTTCACCACGGCCTCCGTCAACTACGGGGACCACACTTGGTCCTTCACGGAGATCCCGCCGGACTGGTCCACCTGGAACGGGGAATCGTTCACCCTCTACGTCAAGGCGGAAGACCAACCCGGCAACGTCAACGACCTGTACGTGGCGGGCCTCTCATCGGTCACATTCATCATCGACACGGCGGG
Organism: Elusimicrobiota bacterium; assembly: GCA_022709755.1. Classification (GTDB taxonomy): domain Bacteria; phylum Elusimicrobiota; class Elusimicrobia; order FEN-1173; family JAKLIF01; genus JAKLIF01. The sequence goes on from JAKLIF010000002.1 coordinate 220,615, forward strand.
GCCGTCGTCCCGCGTCACGACCCCGCTCACCAACGCCATCCTCAAGACCTCCGCCCTGACGGAGATCGCGGGAACAGCCGCCGACTCCATCGACGCGCCCGTCAACAACCCGGCCGGCATCTCCAACGAGAACCAGGTGCAGATCCAACTCTCCTATTTTGAGACGGGAACGACCTATTATTGGATCAACAGCACGTCTTTCACAGCCACCCCCGCCTGGACCCCGGAAACGGGCTGGCACACGGCCAACAGTTACGCCCAGTCGACGCCCTCCTCGGGCACATGGAGTTACAATGCCTTCGGCGACCTTGAAAATAAATGGATCAGCGACAAGGTCTATACGGTAAGCGTCCGCGCACGGGACACGGCCATCGCGACCGGCAACCTGGGGAGCGCTTATTCGTCCTATAACGTGATCGTCGACACCACACCGCCCGTCTCCGGCGTCGTCGAACCCAGCACACCGGTCGTCAATGCCCTACCCATCATCTCGGGAACCGCCAACGGCGACCGGGCAGGTCTCGCGAAGGTCGAGATCTCCGTCTTCCAGGACGCTCCCGGCGTGACGGACGACCAATATTTCAACTACAGCAGTTTCGGCGCCACTTCCGAATTCTTCATGGGGACCGATAACGACACCGGCAACGGCACCGTCATCTGGTCCACCACCTCCCTGCAGGCGGCGAACCTGACGGCCGGTTGCACCTATACCATCCGGGCGTATGGAACCGACAACGCCCAACCCGGCGGGAACATCCAACCGACTCCCGCCCAATACTCTTTCTACTATGACAACGTGCCGCCCGGCGTGGCCATCACCACGCCCACCAACGGAAATTATGGCGGACCTTCGGCCCTTCTGCCGAAGATCAAGGGAACCGCCTCCGACACGCACAGTCCCGTGGTCTGCACAAAAGTGAAGATATTGAGGGACGACACGGACCAATATTATTGGGACGGTGACGGATTCGACACCACCGAATCATCCTATGTACCCGTGACGTGCGTGTTGGGTAATTGGGAATATCCGTCCGGCGATTTCCCATGGACTCCCAACAAGCGATACAAACTGCAGGCCGGGGCCCGGGACAACGCGGGGAACACGACCGAGACCGCCGTCATCACCATCATCTACGACACCACCGCGCCCGTGGCCGGATTGATCGTCTCCAGCATGAGCTACCACACCGCCGCCCAACTGGCGCGTCTCTATGGGACGTCCAACGACGCCGTGGCCAACCCCGCTCCTAATTCGGGCCTCAACCGTGTGCAGATTGCCATCCAACAGGACCCGGACGATGCCGACGCCGGCGTCTCGTCGGACTGGTGGAACGGTTCGACCGCCTTCAACGACACCGAAGCGAACGGCTGGCGTGTGGCCGACAGCACTCTCACCAGCGGGGCCTGGCAATACATGACCGGCAAACCGGCCGCCGCCGTCATCCCCCCGTGGCTGGAAGCCGTCAAATACAAACTCAAACTGCAGGCGCATGACAACGCCACCAACGCCAGCACGGTGGTGGTCTCCACGTTCATCATCGACAACACCGCGCCCACCAACGCCATCACCGTTCCGTTGGAAGCCGGGGTGGACTACGAGAGCAACCTGCCGACCATCTCCGGAACCGCGGCGGATTCCGCCGGATCCGGCCCCGAGGACGGTTCCATCCAAAAAGTGCAGATCCGGATCAAGATCGGCACCCTTTGGTGGAACATCAACAAGGCCCCCGCGCCCGATTTCGACACCATCTCCGAGGAAGCGGCCTGGTTCGACACGATCGCCGACGACGGCGCTTTCAATTCAGACAGTGAGGCCTGGCACTTCTCTGGTTCAACGCCCACGTGGCAGTCCGGACAGGAATACGCCATCCATTCCCGCACGATCGACCGCGCGGGCCTCGTCTCGGCTATCTCTTATTCCACGTTCACGTTCGACACCGACCTGCCGAATTCGCAGGTGGATTTCCCGGCGACCGGCTCCATGATCCGCACCATCGGAACCGGTCTCTCCGGACAGGCTTCGGACCCGAGCGCCACCCCCATCGCCGACGTGTATGTAGCCATCCGCAAGCTGGGCGGAACCGTCAATGCGGCCAAATGGTGGCGGCCCACGCCGTTCGACGATTTCTCTGAGACCGGCGAGGCGCCGGTGTTCTGGATCGCCCAGGGAGCCGAGACGTGGGATTATCCGTCGGCGACCAACATCGACGACACGGACCTCGAGTCCGGCGTCACCTATTACATCACCTCGCGCGCCACCGACATCGGAGGCAACGTGGAGACGGATTTCAAGACGGGCTCTTCCACTTTCACCTTCGACAAGACGCCGCCGCGATCCCAGTTCACGCGGCCGAACACCGGCGCGGTCATGGTGGGATCCGAGGGGTATTACAAGGCGCTCCCGACCATCTCCGGAACGGCCGACGATTACAGCTGGCTGCCGGCCGCCGCCAACCTGAACGCGGGGCTCAGCACCACCACGATCCGCATCTCCATCCTGGACGAAGACGCCTCCGGCGGAGCGAAATATTGGAAGGAAGACGACCAGGACTTCACCAGCGGGACGGACCTCTGGTCCCAGGCCAAGACGTTCGTGGGGGCCTCGTCGGGCGCATGGACCTACGCGCACGCCTCTTGGGCCGGAAAACTCATCAGCGGCCACCGGTATGTATTGAAGTCGTCCGCCACCGACGTCATCGGCAACGTGCAGTCCAGCCTTTCGTCCACCACGTTCGTGTATGACTCTTCGGCCCCGATCGCATCCATCACGGCGCCGGTCAACAACACGTACGTCGACACGCTCATCGAAGTCAACGGGAACGCGGACGACCAACCGCGCCTCTCCCTCTACCCCTCCCTGGACCGCGTCGGGATGGACCGCGTGGAGCTGGTGATCATCGACACCACCACGGGCGTGGGTCCCCTCTATTGGGACGGCGATTCGTTCGAGACCGATTCCAACGGGAAAGTCACCATCTCCGTCAGCGGCACGGGGAACCAGACCTGGAGTTACGACAACCCCGACGCCATGTGGACCAACGGACACCGTTACCGCGTGCAGGTCCGCGCCTATGACGACCTCGACAACATGTCGTCCCTGGTCACGTCGGCCTTCGTGTTCGACTCCTCCGCGCCGACCTCGGTCATCACCCGGCCGGCGCAGGACGTGGGCTACAGCTTGTCGGATCCCCTGCCCACCATCTCGGCCAGCGTGGTCGACAACCCCGTCTCCCCGTTGGAGAACGTGGGGGTCCAGAGGGATACCGTCCAGATCACCATCCGGCAGGACACCAACCAGAACAACACGCCGGACTCCGGCGACATGTATTGGGACGGCGACGATTTCGGTTCGATGACCGAAGTGATCCAACCGACGATGACCTGGGTCTCCGGGTCGGTGTGGCGGTCCTCGGCTCCCACGTGGACGTCGGGCTACAAATATTTCATCGAGATCTGGTCGGAAGACGCCCTGGGCAACCAAGAGGCGCGGGTCACGCGCCGGTTCTCCATCGACACCGATCCGCCGGTGAGCTACATCAACTATCCCACGCAAGATTCCCGTATCAGAGACTTACCGGTCATCTCCGGAACCTCGGGTGACGACACGTCGCTCATCTCCGGCGTCTCCTTCCAACTGAGGCACCTCGGCGACGACGACCAGGTGGGCGGTGGAGATGACCTCTTCTACAACGGCGCCGGCGGGTTCGGCGGAACAGCGATCTGGATCGACGCCGTCCGTGACGAGGTTTTTCAGACGTCCTGCACCTGGAGCGCCACGCAGGCCGCCGGCAAACTGCCTCCCTATCCTCTTCCGGCGCCGAAGGTCTATTACCTGACCGTCCGGTCCACCGATTCCGCCAACAACCTCGAGGTGGCCTACTCCACGCGCACCTTCCGGGTGGACATCACTTCTCCCACCAGCGGCATCACCCAGCCGGCGCACAACAGCGGGACCAACGACCTCACCATCATCATGGGGACCGTCGGAGGAACCGAACGGCCGCTGGTCGGCGCTACGAAGGATTTTTCGGGTATCGCTTCCACCGACAAGATCTGGGTCACCATCCGGGACCTGACCAACATGAACTACTGGAACGGGAGCAACTTCTCGAACCCCACGTTCTCCAGCCACACGGCCACCACGTTCGTGGGCGATTCGTCCGGCACGTGGACCTATGAATCGTCCCCGCTCATGGGGGTCGACGGGTTCAAGAGCGGCAGGCAATACCTGGTGCAATCGTATGCGGAAGACCGGGCCGGCAACCGTCAGACCGTCTTCACCCAGACCATCTCGTCGAACGTGTTCTATTTCGACAACGTCCGGGCCAGCGCCACGGTCGTCGTTCCCGTCGACGGTAAATCCTATAACGCGCTCCCCACCCTCACCGGCGACGCCGCCGACGATTTCTCCCACGTCGCCGAAGTCCGGCTGAACGTCAACTGCGTTCTCGCCGGCGACACCTATTACTGGACCGGCGCCATCTTCTCTTCCAGCACTTATGCGACGGTCCCCTGCGACATCTCCGTGCCGGACTCCAACTCCACGGGCTGGACCTACAACCCCTCCGCGCTGAACAACAAACTCACCTCCCGGGTGGAATACCGCGCCTACGCGCTGGCTCGCGACAAATCCTACAACTGGCAGGTCGTCTCCACGTCCAAGACGTTCCTGTTCGACACCGATTTCACCACGGTGGCCATCACCGTACCGGTCACCGACAGTGAGTTCCGTTCGCAGTCGTCCGGCTTCCGCCTGGACACCATCGAGGGAACCTCGAAAGACGGCCCCGTGCATGCCTTCACCGGCGTGAGCCGCGTGGAATTGCTCGTCGAGCGGGACCCGGCGCCGGTGGGAGGGGAAAAATACTGGCAGATCGGCACATCCACGTGGGTAGCCGGTTCCACCTGGACTATCGTCTCGGGGACCGAATCCTGGACCCAGTCGAAACCGTCCATGGATTGGCAGAACGACACCGACTATTATCTCTATGCGCGCGCCATGGACCTGGCCGGGAACCTGTCACCCTGGACCACGCGGCAGTTCCGCTTCGACAGCGCGCCGCCGGCGGTCGTGCTCCAAAAACCGGACGCTCCTTTCATGACGTCGCTTCCCACAATCTCCGGAACCGCGGCCGACACGCCGGGAGTCAACTTCCCCATCACGTCGGGGCTCAAGAACGTGAAAGTGGCCATCCGGCAGAATCCCGACAGCAACGGGAACTATTGGAACGGATCCGCCTGGTCCATCACCAACTTCATCTATAACAGCGGCGGAGGCGACGCGGGAGATTCCGCCGCCTGGATCTCCGCCGCCACCGCCACCCCCAGCGGAAACATCTGGTCTTTCACCGGCGCTTCCACCCCGACCTGGGTGAGCGGAGAAAAATACCAGATCAAGATACGCGCGCAGGACAACGCCAACACGTTCTCCTCCACCTCGCCGGTCTTGTCCTATACCTTCGTCTTCGACAACCAGACGCCTCTGTCCGAGATCACGTCCCCCGTGCAGGGGTCCACGCGGTCCACGCTGGGCGGCGTCATCTCCGGGACCGCCCAGGACCAGCCGCTCTCCAACAGCAACGTGGCCATTTCCACCGTCGTGATCATGATCCAAAAAGTCGGTGGACAGTATTACAACGGGAACAACGCCAGCCCGGCCTTCGATTCCGGCATCCCCATCGAGCTGGCCACCCAGTTCGTGGGCGGGTCGTCCGGCACGTGGAGTTGGTGGTCCTCCAGCGTGACGCTCATGCAGAGTGCCATGGACACGGGTTTCGAATACCAGATCACCGTCAAAGCCCGTGACGGATCCGGACTGACGGGCGCGGTCGGCACGCCCATCAACTTCATCTATGACATGACGCGGCCCACCACCACCATCACCGTGCCCGCCTACAGCGCCGCGATGAACTATTACAACGGGCTCACCGCCATCTCCGGTTCCGCCTTCGACGGCCCCGCGGCCCGGCCGGCGGGGTTCGACCTGAGCGTCTCCAGCCGGATCCAAGTAGCCATGCAGAACACGTTCACGGGATCCTGGTGGAACGGCACCTCGGCTTTCAGCCAACCGCTCAAGACGTGGATCAACATCGACTCGGGTTCTTTCACGTGGACCCGCGCGTTCGGCTATTCGTTCGTATCGGGCGATGAGGGGAAGACCTTCTTGATCCAGTCCCGCGCGCAGGACGCCGCCGTTCCCGCCAACCAGGGTCCTCAGCCCAACGGGAACGCCGAGACCGATTTCACCCTCGGAAAGGATTCTTTCACCTTCGTCGTGGACCTGTCGGCCCCCGCCTCGAAGATCACCCGGCCGCCCATGAACACGTCCAACCTCTACAAAGCCCTCACCGTCATCTCGGGCACCGTGCAGGACAACCTGAGCGGGTTCAACACACCTTACAGCACCCACGTGCGCGTCAGTATCCAGGAATCCGATCCGGCCGGACTTTATTGGAACGGGGCTTCCACGTTCACCGCCGCCGCGGAAGATTTCTTCCCGGTGGACAACGTAACGACCAACGGCATCTCGCTGGCCACCTGGACGCTGACCATGCCTCCTCTTCAGCACGGGTACCTCTATTTAATCAAGGTGAAAGCGCGCGACCGCACCCTCACCGTCCCGAACACCGAGACGGTCCTATCATCCGCCACGTTCCGGTATGACATCGTGGCCCCCACGGCCACCATCACGTCCCCGGCGGGGCCGGTGCTCTACAACCTGGATGAGATCGCGGGCAACGTGCAGGAACAGTTCGGAGTCAAAGGGGTGAGCGTCACCGTGCGCGACACTTTGCTCGACCAATGGTGGGATCCCGCCGGATCTCCTGCCTCGTTCACGGCGACCTCCGCCAGATATTCCAACGCCTCGGGATTGGGTCCCTGGACCTGGGACACCGCCGCGGCGGGCCTTGAAGCCCGGCTTGTCAGCGGGCGAACCTACGAGATCAACGTGTTCGCCGAGGACATCGCGGGCAACGTGCAGGCCGTCACCACCAAAAAGACCTTCACCTGGGACACGTCGCCGCCGGTCTCCTGGGCCACCTATCCGCCCAACGGTTCGTTCCTGAAACCCGGCGCCCTCACCATGATCTCCGGAACGGGAAAAGACACCATCCCGGACACCACCGTTCCCGAACTGCGCGTCTACCTGTGGGACGACTACGCCAACTACGGCGTACAAGGGCCCATTGATAACCCGCCCACCGTGCTGGGCGACCGATGGTGGAACGGCACCACCTGGAGCGCGACGGAAACGCCCATCGTGCCGACGGTCACGGTGGTCCCCGGCGGAAGCCCCGACTACAAATGGCAGCTCACCACCAACCTCCCGGCCGGAGGCGACCTTCGCAATTCCAGCCGGTACCGGCTCTACTCGCGCGCGATCGACAACGCGGGCAACGAGGAACCCCTGCCGGAAGCCGGAGACGTGATGTTCTATTTCGACAACACGGCGCCATCGACGGTCATCCAGGACCCGACAGAGAACCAACTGGTACCCACACTCGCCACCATCAGCGGAACGGCCGACGACAACCTGAACACGAAGCGGGTGGAAGTGCGCATCAAAGACATCCTGAACCGTTATTGGAAAGCGGACACCTCTCAGTGGATCGGCTTCGGCGGCGGGTTCGGCTATCCCGAGATTTGGAACGTGGCCTATGGCAGCGCGCCCGCGCCGGGACAGTTCACGTGGATATCCACCAGCGTGCCCACCTCCTGGACGGACGGCGCGGCCCGGATCGAAGTACGCGCCTACGACGAAGCGGGCAATTACGCCGCGTCCTACTCCACGCGCAATTTCACTTTCGACTCTTTCAGACCGGTCTCCGTCACCACCATGCCGTGGGCCTCGGGCCTCCTGGTCTCCACCATGACGTCCATCGCCGGAACCGCCAACGACAACCCCGACCCGCCGGGCGGACATCCCGACAACGGCATCGCCACGGTGAACATCCGCATCCACCGTCTGCCCGACAACGACTACTGGCTCAACACCGGCACTTGGGGCAGTGAATCCTGGCCGGAAGCAACCGGCTCCGGGATCGGCGATGTGCCGTGGGTCTATACCCATGTGAAGTTCACGAACTCAACCGCCTGGACCACGGGCAAGACCTATGAGGTCGTGTCCAAAGCCTACGACAGCGCCACCAACGAGGAGGTCCTCTACACCACGCGCACCTTCACGTTCGACAACACGCCGCCCACGTCCGACACCACGTATCCGCCCAACACGGCGTCGGCCATCGACGACTACTTTTCAAACACGAAACAACTCACGCAGATCACCGGGACCGCCGCCGACTCGCCGGCCGGCGTGGGCGCCGTCTACGTATCCATCTACGAAGAAGGGTCGCCGGGCAGTTACTTCACCGGCAACAGTTTCAGCGGAACCACCGAATACTGGCTGCCCGCCACCACCTACCAGCTGAACAGCACGTCCTGGACGTATCAGTCGGTCCCGCTGGACCAGTTGCAGAACAACCTGGTGCACAACCGGGTCTATCGCATCCGCGCGTTCTCCTCGGACACGCTGGGCACTCCTCAGTCCACGAGCACCATCTCGGGCAACCGCGTCCTGGTGGACAAGAACGACACCCCGCTCTCGGCGGTCACGAACCCCCTGCCGGGCGTCACCAAACAACCCACGTTCACCAGCATCGGCGGAACCGCCAGCGACCTGGTGGCCGGGGTGGACCGCGTTCAGTTCACCATCCTGCTCGACACCGACAGCAACGGCCCGTCAGCCAACGACTTCTATTTCAACCCGTCGTCGTTCAGCACGCTCACCAATTCCTCGTTCTCCTGGACCTACGGCAACGGCGAATATTGGGTCCAAGCCGACAACAACGGCTGGGTCTACGACTTCATCACCGTGCATAAAGCAAAGTGGGTGAGCGGCTACACCTATTGGATCAAGAGCAAGGCCATCGACCGCGCCGGCAACGAGGAAAAATCGGCCGACATCCAGTTCTCCAGTTTCACCGTGGCCAAAGACGCCAACCGGTTCGCCATCATCCCGCCGGCCGGCACCCTCACCGCTGGACAGCCCTACACCTACACCGTCCAAGCCCTCGACGACGAGGGAGGACTCGCCGTCTCTTATCGCGGACAGGCGCAGATCATCGTGGACCCGCCGGTGGACAAGGTGAACGGCGGTCCCGAAACGACGGACATCGACTCAGATCCCGACGTGTATCATGGATTGCCGCAAACATTGCAATTCGTGGAGGGAGACCCCGGATACAAGACCTGCACGGTGATCCTGCGTAAATCGGGGTCGCGCAACGTATCGGCCATCGATCCCGACGGGCCCATCTCGGAACCCGACGTCACCTCGGGCAATACCAGCGTGACGGTGGTTCCGGCGGCGGCCGCGTCGATCAAGACCCTCATGCCGAACCAAGGCCTCTATTCGGGTGACGTACCCACGGGGACCGGGGTTTCGGGCAGCACCACCTCGCAGACGGCCGGCAACCCGTTCAGCGCCACGATCTATATGGTGGACCAGTTCTTCAACTATCAACCGGACTCGGCCCCCTACATCACCATCGGAACGAACGACCCGTTCGCCACGGTGAACCCCAGCACCATCACGGCCTCCAGCACCACGGTCTCCATTACCTACCGCACGGCCGGAACCAATCGAACGGTCTGGTCTTCGGTCACTCCTGTGATCACATCCACCTCCACGGCCATTACCGTGAGCCCGTTCAACCCGGTGAACTATCAGATATTGGTCCCCGGAGAAACGGCGGTGCCCGGTTCATCGGCGGGCGGAGCCAAAGGGAAGGCGGGGTTGCCTGACTCCGACGGGAACAACGCCACAGGAGGCGTCACACCCTTCGTGGCCGGCACCACCATCCAGATGACCGTCTATGTGACGGACGAATATTGGAACCCCGTCACCAGCATCTCGGGAGAGAACGTGACCCTAAGCGTCACGGACGGATGGGCCCCGGGCTATCCGCTCCTCCGCCAATTGACGAACGGCACGACCTCATTCCCGGTCAGTTTCAGCACGGCCTATTCCTCTCACAGCGCCACCGTCACGGGGATCCGCAATCCGTTCACCGCCACCGACATCGGCGTGAAGTTCGCCCCGCCCACGCGCCTGCAGATGTTGATTCCCGGCGAAACAGCGGTCCCCGGATCCGCCGCCGCCGGACGACACGGCCTTCCGGACTATGACGGACGGAACGACCTGGACGCCGACGACAACGGAGACGTCATAGACTCCTTCGTGGCCGGCGCCACCGTTCCTGTGACGGTGCGGCTGGTGGACCGTTTCTATAACCTGGTCACCCAGGAATCGCTCATGCCCAACGTGCGCGTCACCAACGATGACGCCAATTCAGATTCCTATGAGGGTTCGGCCCAGGCCCTCTCCGGCGGCACCAAGACTTACAATGTCCTCATCGTGACCGCCAACCAGGGAACCAAACCTTCCACCTGGACCGTCACCGCTCAAGAGAGCGGCAGTGCCTACGGATACACGACCGACCTTCGAGCGGTCACCTTCAAGCACAACACGCCCGAACGGTTGATCCTGCTCGTGCCCGGAGAAGATTTCAATCCCGGCTACCTCACCGGAAAATCCGGTTCACCGATCAACCTCGTGGCGGGAACCAACTATAACCTCACGGTCAAAGCCGTGGACCATTATTACAACCAGGTGATCACGGCCACCGAGACGTTCAACGTCACGCTGGACTCCGACGACCCCTTCGACGACGAGAACGTGCCCGCGTCTCTCGGCCTCTTCCAAGGGAACGGCGTGTTCAACAATCCGTCGGCCTGGCGCCCCAAGACGGCCATGACCAACATGCAATTGACGGTGTCCACCACCACGGGATCGGGGACCCTGTTGTCCCAGACAGTCACGATCCCCGAAGTCACACCGGACACCAACACGGTCAAACTTCTGATCCTGCTCCCGGACGAGACCCCGTTACCGGGATCGACCGATGGGAAAACAACGACCTATTCCACTTTTACGGCGGGAGCTCCCCTCACCGTGAAAGTGCGGACCGTGGACACGAACTGGAACCTGATCCAGACGGGCATCGCCATGCCGTGGGTGCAGATCAATCCGATCCGGAACACGGATTTCGCTTCCAAGGGAGGGCAAGACAACTACAGCTATTCCGGAATATTCCCGTGGGACATCGAAGGATCCTCCTGGTCCCTCAAACAAGTGCCGGACGGTCTGGGCGAAGTGGAATTCAGCGTGACGCTCAACTATGCCAGCACGGGCACTCATCGGCTCACGGCCCTTTCCACCACGACGACGCCCACCACCCATGATTCACGCTATTTCTCCGTGGCGCCGGCCACGCTGAACAAACTGCAGATCGTGATGCCCGGCGAAACCGCCGCGCCAGGCAAGATCACCGGAACGAAACAGGGCAAATACGATACCAGCAGTCCCACTTCCTGGACCGCCGGTGTGCCGGTGAACGTCACGGTCAACGCGGTGGATTCCCTCTGGAACAAAGTAAGCGTGAGCAGCACGGTCTATCTCATCGCGGGGACCGGCGTGACCGATTCCGGGTCGAACGACCTCAACTCCGCCGGCGACCCGAACCTCACGCTCAAGGTATCCACCCAATCCCTCGTGAACGGCGCCACGGTCTTCGCCATGAGCATGGTCACCCGAGGGAGCGGCCGCACCCTCATGGCCGTGGACCAATTGCCCTCCGCCGAGACCGGCGGGATCGAGAACTACAAGCAGGGTCAGAGTTACGGAAGCGGCACCTTCTCCGTGAACCCCGCCGTTTCCCGGCGGCTCCACGTCGTGCTCCCCAGCCAGACCATCTCCGAAGGAAAACCGCCCTATGACGGCACGGGCGGGCGCAACAATTCCCCGTCTTCCATCCAGGCGGGCCAAAACTATTCCATCACCACCTACATGACGGACTATTATTACAACCGAAAATCCACCAACACGGACACGAACCTGCGCATCACCACCACCGACCCCAACGACAACCCGGACACGCTGGGCAATCCAGACCCGGACACCGCCGGTCAGACTCTGACCGCGGGGACCGACAACAAGATCTTCGTCCGCACCTTCAAAACGGCCCAATCCGTCACCCTGACGGTGGAAGACCAGAGCGGCAAACACACTTCCAGCAACTCGAGCGCTTTCACCGTTCTTCCGGACACCGTCACCACCAACACTCAGCAACTCCTGGTCATGGTCCCGAACGAGACCCATGCACCCGGCACCTCCACCGGCAAGACCGGCTCCAAAACCACCAAGACCGCCGGCACCGCGTTCCCGGTCACCATCATCTCCTGCGACCAGTTCTGGAACAAGATCGACGATTCCGTGGATCCGAGCATCACGCTCACCTCCACCGACACGTTCGCCTCGTTCGGATCCAACGGGTTCTCGCTGACCGGCGGATCACAAACGGTCTCGGTCACGTTGAAGGCGTCGTCCACTGTGGCCGGCATCACGGCGGTGGCCAGCGCGGGACTGCTCCCCTACATCCATTATACGGCCCAGCCCATCATCGTGCAGGCCTCCACCGTACCCACCCGGCTGCAGGTGCTTGTGCCCGGAGAGACCGCCGTGCCCGGTTCATCCACCGGAAAGATGGGCCAACCCGACAGCGATGCCGGAACACCGGGGTATCAGGAATTCGTGGCGGGCGTCCCCTACGACGTGACGGTGAACGCCACCGACGATTATTACAACCGGGTGCCGGGCATCGGCGACCAGGTGCGCGTCGTCACCACCGATCCTTTCGATGTCCCCAACGTCAGCACCAAAACGCTCATCAACGGGACGACGTTCTTCACGGTCACCTTCTACACGGCGAACGCCACAGGGTGGAGGATCCAAGTCTCCACCATCGCCGCCCCCGCCGACTACGCGCTTGCTTCCGACGAGTCGCCGCTCATGCCGGTCAAGGCCAACAACACCACCAAACTGCTGGTGTTGGCCCCCGGCGAGACCGCCGTGCCGGGTTCCACCGCCGTCAACGGCAAGATCGGTACACCCGCCACGAACATCAAAACGGGCGACCCCATCGCGCTCACAGTCTATGGCGTGGACGACTGGTATAACCCGAACCTGACAGCGGCCGACAACATCAAGCTGGTCTCCACGGCCGAGTTCGACAACGATTACGACCAGGCGGGTGAATACCGGTCCCTGAGCGCCGGCACCACCAACTTCGATTTCAACGACGGCACCCATTACAACTACACGGCGGGTTACACCACGTTCACGGCCACCGACCAGTCGGGTCCGCCCTACATGGCCACGGGCACCGTGTGCATCAACATCGGGGCGGGAAATTACAACAGACTTCAGATCGTTCTGCCGGGAGAGACCGCGGCACCGGGCAAACTCACCGGTTCCATCGAAGGCAAACTGGACGCCAGCTCACCGGCGGCCTGGATCGCCGGCGTGCCGGTGCCCGTCACCGTCAACGCCGTGGACCAGTATTGGAACGTGGTCTCCACCAACGACGCGGACGTCTATCTCATCTCCGGCACCGGCGTCATCGGTGATAACGCCACCGACCTGAACTCCAACGGCGACTCGAACCTGACGTTGAAAGTGTCCACCCAGCCGCTCTCCGGCGGCACCACTGTCTTCCAGACGGTCATGTATTCCCGTGGAACCGGCCGCACTCTCATCGCCATCAACTCGCCGCCGAGCCAGGAACCGGACACCGATCCCTATTCCATCGGCAACTATCGTGTGGGACAATATGGAAGCGGCACCTTCTCGGTCAATTCCGCCGTATCCCGCCGGCTCCACGTCGTGTTGCCGGGACAGACGATCAACGAAGGCAAACCACCCTACGACGGCACGGGCGGACGGGACAATTCTCCCAACTCCATCTGGGCCGGACAGAACTACGCCATGACGGTGTATCTCACCGACAACTATTACAACCGCAAGTCCACCGGCACCATGACCACTCTCCGCGTCACCACAACGGACCCCAACGACAATCCGGACACACTGGGCAACACCGATCCGGATGATACGCATGACATTCCGGCCCTGACGGACAACCTGGGCATCACCCGCACGTTCAAGACGGCTCAAACGGTCGCCGTGAGCGTGGCCGACATCACCAGCGACGGATCCCCCCACGCCACCGGCACATCGAGTTCCTTTACCGTCCTGCCGGACACCATCACATCGAACACGCAGAAACTGCTGATCATGGTGGGAGACGAGACCCACGCCCCAGGGACCTCCACGGGGAAGACGGGTTCCAAACAACCCAAGGTGGCCGGGACCGGGTTCCCGCTCACCATCATCGCCTGCGACCAGTTCTATAACAAGATCGACGAATCACCCAACTTACCCGACCCGGTGATCCGCCTGACTCCGAACGTTTATACGGATTTTTCTCTCAACAACTTTTCCCTCTCTGACGGATCCGCCACCATCACGGCCACGATCAAGACCGCCACGACGACCGCTTCCATCCTGGCGGAAGACACGGACGTCACGGGATTATCCTACATCGATGGGACAGTCACCCCCATCGTCGTCAACGCCGCGCCGGCCGTGAAACTGCAGGTCCTGGTGCCCGGTGAATCCCCGGACCCCGGCTCCGCCACCGGAAAGACCGGCACGCCGGATTCGGACCTCGTCACGCCGGGCATCCAGAACTTCGTGGCCGGCGAATACTATTCCGTCACGGTCAACGCCGTGGACACCAACTTCAACAAGGTCACCAGCGCCGGCAACCAGATCAACGTGGTGACCACGGACCCGTTCGACGCCTCCATCGGCATCAAGAACCTGAACAGCGGCACCACCAATTTCTGGATCCAATATTACACGGCCAGCGCCTCCGGTTGGAGAGTCCAAGTCAGCACGAACACGACGCCGCCCGATCTGACCTCCGATCAATCGCCGCTCATGCCGGTCGACCCCAACACGGCCTCCAAGCTCCTGCTTGTGGCCCCCGGCGAGACCGCCGTGCCCGGTTCCACGGCCGTCAACGGCAAGATCGGCACAAAATCCGACCGGCCCGTCGGCTCCGCGTTCTCCGTTCAAGTTCTGGCCGTGGACAATTGGTATAACACGGTACCCGGAGCCGCCGACAGTGTGAAACTGGTGACGACCGACATCTATGATGACGACTACGACACTCCGGGCGAATACCGGCCGCTGAGCGCCGGTACCACCAACTTCGATTTCGGCACTTCCACCCAGACGCATTGCCTCGTCACCGTCGGAGTCACCACCATCACCGCCACCGACCAGTCCGGACCGCCCTATCTTTCCACCGGGACGGTATGGGTGAACGCGATCCCCGGGGAAAAGGACCGACTGTTGATCGTTCTCCCAGGTGAGACGTACGCCCCGGGCAGACCGGGAACCCCGGCCTACGTGGCTGGCGGCGCGGCCAATGACGGCGGCAAGACGCCCGGCTCCTACCAATTCACCGCCGGAGTCTCCACCACCGTGACGGTCATCACCACCGACAAATTCTGGAACAAGGTGGATACCGACACCTATGTCACGCTAACGGTCAGTGACGATCCCGAATCCACAGGACTCGGGGGCCACAACCTGGTGAACGGGTCCTACGATTTCACCGTCACCCTGTTCAAAGCCATCGACTACAGCGGCAACCGCCAGGTTTTCACAGCGGACGCCAACGGATTGAACTCCGGGGTTTATAATTCCACTCCCGTCCTGGTCATGCCCAACACCACCGTCGAGAGATACCTGCGGATCCTGCCGCCCGGCGAGAGCGCCGCCCCCGGGACCATCAACCGTAAATCCGGCTCACCGGCCAATTTCGTGGCGGGCCGTTCCACTCCTGTGACCGTCGACCTCACGGACCGGTGGGGAAATATCGTCAATAATGATCAGTCTCTCTATCTATCCTGCAACGATCCTTTTGCGCCCAACATGCCGCGCGCCATCTCATTGGCAGACGGAACAACCTCGTTCTACGTCAACCTCTACACAGAGCGAACCACGAACCCCGGATTAAACGAACCGACGGCCTCCACATGCACGGTCATCCTGGCCACGGGACCGAGTTGCACTCCGCAATTTGTGAACATCCAGGTGGATGATGATTCGGCGGACCTGCGACTGCTAATGCTGTTCCCCGGTGAATCATTAGATTCTGGCAACGTGGCCCGCAACGGAAAGAACGGTATGCCCGATGGAGGGGGAGAATCAAAGTCGTTCTATGCAGGCCAGTCCATCCCCGTCACCGTCTATGCGGTGGACGATCAGTTCAACAAAGCGGAGAGCAACAACGTCGCCGTCACCATGACCAGCAACGACCCCTATCAGACTATCCTCATCAACGCGGAGGGAATGGATGGTAACGGGAAGATTGTTAGGAACATTTCATTCCGAACGAAGTATATGCCGAACATGTTCCCCGGAAGCGGCTGGGTGGCTGTGTCCACTGCCACCGGTTACACCCAGAACTCTTCCACGGGCATCTTCATCAACGCGGGGGCGCTCAATAAATTACAGATATTGATGCCGGGCGAGACCCTGGTTCCCGGATCGGCCACGGGCAAGTCGGGTTCGCCTTACGTCCAAGTGGCGGGAATCCCCTTTATCTCCACCGTCTGCGCCGTGGACCAGTTCTACAACCTCATCTCGACGGACGGAGCCACCGTGGTAGTCAACACGAAGGATCCTTTTGACGCCAATCCGGGACTTGTGACCTTGAATGCCGGCATGTCCCAAGGATTGACCCTGACATTGAATGTGGCGTCCGACACCATCACGGGCGGAACCCATGAGATCTATTCCTACGGTTCCAGTCTGCCAGTGGGGATGAGCACGTCGACAGCCTTCGCCGTGAACCCCAACACGAACCCGGCTCAGATTTCACTCCAGGTCATCGTGCCCGGCGAGACCGCCGTGCCGGGTTCCACGGCCGTCAACGGATTCATCGGCACCGCCTCCACGGCCACCGCCGGTGTTCCTTTCAACGTATCGGTCAAGATGGTCGATTCCTATTACAACAAAATCCCGGCGAACCTCGGCATCACCCCCATGCCCATCCTGCGGCTCATCACGGAAGATCCCTATGATGACGAGCCGGCGGACCTGCCTCTGGTGAACGGCACGACGGTCTTTTCTAACATCATGTTCCAAACGGAACGGATATCGCCTTACCCCGGGTGGCGCATCCACGTGGGGACCGCGCCATCGTCGTCGTATGTCATCACCGATAAATATTCCAGCTACATCATCAATAAGTCCACCACGGCGGACCGGTTGCAGTTGCTGTTGCCCGGGGAGACCGTGGTGCCGGGTTCCGCGCCGCCTCACGCGCCCGCCGCGCGCGGCCGGTCCGGCGTGCCGGACTCCGACGGAGACAACGATGCGGACGGTGACAGCGAGGCGGGACTCATCGACAAGTTCGTCGCGGGTGTGCCCTATCAGGTCACCGTGCGCGTCACGGACAAGTTCTATAACCTGAAACCCACAGTGGAACCGCAAGTCCAAGTGGTGACCACGGACCCCTACGACACCCACCCCGGCAACAAAACGTTGACGGGGGGAACCACTACGTTCTCCATCGTATTCAAGACGAACACGTCCGACCCTGTTCCGACCACGTGGTCCGTGAGCGCTTCCACCAGCGCGGGCGCGACGAATTATCTATTGGACACCGTCTCGGGCATCGAGGTGTTGCCCAGCACGCCCACCCAACTGATGGTCCTCCTGCCCGGCGAAACGGCCGTGCCCGGCCGCACCGACGTGTCCGGTAAACTGGGCGCCCCTGGATTGGGCGGTGTGCCCGGAACCCCGTTTGTGGCCGGAACGCCCTTCAATGTGACCGTCCGGCTGGTGGACCCCTATTTCAACAAAGCGACGTCGAACTATTCGGCTTATGTCCGGCTGTCCGCGGACGATCCCTATGACTTCCTCGGCAACCTCGCCACCCAACAGACCGTGAACGGCGAATACACCTTCACCGGTTCATCGCTCACCACGCGGGACGTCACCACGGGTTGGACCATCACCGCGTCCACCGGGTCGGGTGATTATTACACTCCCGGGGTCTCCACACGGGTCTATGTGAGAGCCGGCGATCCGGTGAAACTGATCGCACTGGTCGACGGGGAGAATCTGCAACAAGGAAACCAGTCGGGAGGCGGACGAACCGGCACCCCCGACGGCGATCTCGGCACGCCCGGCATCCAGCCGTTCGTCGTCGGCACCACCTACATGGTCAGGGTCTACGCCACCGACATCGCGTTCAACCTGGTGGACACGACGAACCCGGTAGTTTCACTCTACACCGACGATATCTTCAGCAGCAACACGCTCCCGTCGCCTCAGCCGCTGGACGCCGGCACGACGGTCTTCGCCATGTTCATGGTCACGGCGGAGAACAAGACCACCAAGATCGGGGTGAGCAACCCGGGTTACACTGTGGGGGCTCCCTATGAGACACCGGCACTCTCCATGCAGGCGGGCATTGTGAAAAAACTGCAGATATTGCTCCCGGGAGAAACCGCCGTGCCCGGTTCCTATGCGGGCACCGCCAAAGGGCGGCGCGGCACGCCCAACACGTTCAACGCCGACAGTTCCACCGTCACCATCACGGTTCGCGCCGTGGACAAATATTGGAACCTCACCACCGCCGAACCGGCCGGGATCTCCATGACCACCACCGACCCGTGGGACCCCGCCAAATCGGTCCCGCTCACGCAGGGGGTCACCACGTATTACTGGAAGTTCCCGACGGCCACGGTGGGAGCGTCCAGTTGGACGGTCACCGCCACCGACGGCGCGGGCGGATTGGACGATGATATCTCCCGGGCGTTCCTCGTTGTGCCGGGACTGCCCGTCACTCTCCAGGCCCTGGTGCCCGGCGAGACCGCGGTACCGGGTTCTTCCACGGGGAAGACCGGTTCCGCCTCAGACTGGATCGCCGGCGTCCCCTCCACAATGACGGTCAACGTGGTGGACGCCCAGTGGAACCGCTGCACGTCGGCCGACGTGGAAGTGCTCGCCGAATGTCTGACCGACCCCTATGATTCGCCGGAGTTCACGAACAAGGCCATGGCCTCCGGAACGAACACGTTCCCGTTCACACTGATCACAAATACGACCTCGGCCAACCTGCACGCCGCCAAGTCGGGCGGGGCCACGGACCTTTCCACGGCGAGCGTGACCACGATCAACTTCACCGTCAGGAACAGTTCACCCACGCGGGTCCAGTTGCTGGTCCCCGGCGAAACTCCCGTGCCCGGTTCTTCGCTGGGCAAATCGGGGTTCCCGGACGCCGACGGAAACAACGGCAACGGAGCCGATCCGTTCACCGCCGGGGTCGCGTTCCAGGTGACCGTCCGGGCCGTCGACAACTTCTTCAACCCGATCCTGGACGTGTCGTCCGGCGTGTATGTGCGGACGTCCGATCCCCACGACAGCGACACCGTGTTCGGATCCACCCGCTCTTTGGTGGGGGGCACCACGTATTTCAATCCGGTCTTCGTCACCGCGGGGGACTGGCAGTTGTCGGCCTATCCCGCCGACGCTCCGTGGCTCATCTCCGACTCCACCCGAGTGACCGTACAGGCCGGTAACGTCCCGCCGGGGAACCTCCTCTTGTTATTGCCCGGCGAAACAGCCGTTCCCGGAGACGTGGTCATCAGCGGAAAAACGGGCGTTCCCGACAAGAACGGGATCAATGGGGACGGAATCCAGAATTTCACCGCCGGGGAGGAGATCTGGGTGACCGTTCAGTTGACGGACGCCTATTACAACCCCAAATCGAACGTTCAACCGCAGGTGTATCTGCACACGAGCGATCCGTATGACAGCGAGGCCACCGGGTGGGGCTCCTCCAACCCGAAACAGTTGAACACCGGCGGGAACACGCTCTTCAAACCCGTCTTCCGGTCGGCCGGCAGTTGGTGTTTCTCCGTCTCCGACGACAATTATGACAACCTCTATACCGATTCGGTCTCGTCATCCTTCACGGTGGTGGCGTCCACTCCCACGAAACTGATCATCCACCTGCCGGGCCAGACCTACACCCAGGGGCTGGGGATCACGGGCACACCCAACGACTGGACCGCCGGCGTGTCCACCACGGTCTACATCTACGCCACCGACGACGGGTTCAACCGGTCCACGACCACGACCCAGTCGTTCATCTACACCTATTCCAACGATTCCTTCGCCGTGCATCCGGGTTCGTTCACCATGACCGACGGGATGGTGACCATCTCCACCTACGCCCTGAGGTCGGGTGGATTGATCGCCACATCCATGCTGAGCGCCCGGGACACGGATGCGTCTAATCCCGTTTTGACCAGCACCACCACCATGCCGTTCCGCGTCAGAGCGGGCGATCCCGAACGCTTGCAGCTGGTGTTGCCGGGAGAGATGGCCGTGCCGGGTTCCTCGGCCCTCGCCCGGGGTGTGATCGGCACTCCCACTCCTCCGCAGGCCGGCGTCGCTTTCCCGGTGGAGATCCGCATCACCGACAGTTTCTGGAACCCGACTTCGGCCACCAGCAGTGTCCGCGTCATCACCACCGACCCCAACGACGCCTCCACCGGACCCTGGACTTCCGACGGAACGGACCCCACGGAGCTGATCGTGCTCGGCACGACGTCGGTCAGCATGCGTCTCATCACCGCCACCTCGACGGCGGACGGCTGGACCTTCACGGTGACCGACACCGACCCGGCGGACCCGGCCCTGATCGCCTTCACTTCCGCCAAAGTCGGCGTGGAGGCGGGCAACGCCAAGAAACTCCTGACCCTGCTGCCCGGTGAAAGTGAAGCGTTCGGCACGGCCACGGGAAAACGCAATTCGCCCACCTATTACGCCGTCGGGCAATACATGAACCTGACGGTGAAGGTCACCGACAAGTTCTTCAACACGGTCACCATTCCGCCCGCCGTGCGGTTCGGCGACGTGGGCGCCAGCACGTTGACCACGGTGCAGGTGTCCATTGTGGACAATACCGATCCTTACGCTGAAGTGGATAACGCCACCAAGAACGTGGGGCTCGTTTCCGGACAGGCCAACTTCCAGTGGCGGCTCCATAAAGCCGGGGCGCACCAGATCCGCGCCACCGACATGACGCCGTCGGCCGACCACTCGCCGGCCTTCACGACGAGTGACAGCACGCTATTCACCGCCTGGCACAGCACGGCCTCGGCCGTGGTCCTCCTGATGCCGGGTGAAACGGCCACGCCCGGCGCCGGGTTCCCCGGAAAGACCGGCGTGCCGGACTCCGACGGAAACAACAACGCCGACGGGGACGTGGTCGCGGGCAACATCGACGCCTTCGTGTCCGGAACCTCCACCACGGTCTACGTGCAGGTGGTGGACCAGTTCTACAACCCCGTCATCGTCCACGCGGCGGAACGGTTCCATATCGTCACGGCCGACCCCTACGACACGCACCCGGCCACGCCGGCGGCCATCACCTCGGGATTGCAGACCTTCACCGTTCCGTTCCGCACGGCGGCCTCCTATCACACCGTGACGGGATATGACACGAACCTCTCCAGCCCCACGGTCACCTACACCGCGTCCACCTCGCCGGTGACGGGCACCTACACGGTGTTGGCCTCCTCGGCCTCCAAACTGCAGATCATCGTCGATGGCGAGACGCCGGTCCCCGGCAGTGCGACGGGAAAAGTGGGCGCCCCCGTGGAGCAGACGGCGGGCGTGGCGTTCGGAGTCACCGTGCGGCTGGTGGACGAACAATACAACCTCATCACCCTGGGGGACCAGCCCACCGTCATGCTCACCACGAACGACCCGCAGACTCTGACGTTCGTTCCGTCGGACGTCGCCCCGTTGATGACCGGCGCCGGAGAGCAGACGTTCTTCGTGACGCCGAAGACGGCCACCACGACGTTCGTGATCACGGCCGCCACCACCACGGGCACGCCGGCCGGATTGGCCAACATCCGCTCGGACCACACAGCCAACATCCGCGTATGGCCCAACGAGGCCCATTACATGAAGTTCAGCGAATATCCGTCGTCCACCACGGCAGGGTCGCCGTTCAGCGCGCGCAT
Organism: Elusimicrobiota bacterium; assembly: GCA_022709755.1. GTDB lineage: Bacteria > Elusimicrobiota > Elusimicrobia > FEN-1173 > JAKLIF01 > JAKLIF01. The sequence goes on from JAKLIF010000002.1 coordinate 242,641, forward strand.
CACCGTCTACGACGCCTATGACAACATCTGTTCCACCGGGCCCGTGGGCGAGTCCACCCGGCCGTATCAGGGAGCCATCGAGTTCCTCTATCAATCTTTCCCGAACCCGAAACAGAACACCTATATCAGCATCTCGTCCTACACGTTCACCGTCTCGGACTTGGGGACCCATCTCTTCTCCAACATCTTCACGTTCAACAAGATGACCGTGAACCCGCTCACCGACCACTGGCTGGAAGCGCACGACAAGAACAACACGGCGGTGAACACGGAGGTGGTGGGCTACTCGACGCGCCCGGTGATCGCCGTGGGGCCGTCCTCCCCGGCCTATTACCTGGTGACCCCCAGTTCCAACAAGGAAGTGGGCGCCGGTTCGTTGACCAATTTCGGTAAAGAGGCCATCTCCGCCCAGATCGTGGACAGTTACGACAACCCGGTCAGCAGCGCCGGCGTGACGGCGTATGCGTCCGTCCAGTCCGTGATCGGGTCCACGGGCGTCCTCAAGAGCGAGATCCCGTCGGGCACGTTCAACCTGCTCGGAACCAGCACCACGCTCACCACAGACGCCAACGGGATGGTGGGAGTCAATCCGCCGTTGTGGTATTTCGTCTCGACGAAAGCCGGCGACTCGGGCCGCGTGTGGATCGCCACCTTCACGGCGCCGGCGGACCTGCAATATTACACCGACAACAAACAGAACATCACCGGCCAACTCACGACCAAAGGCGGAACGCCCACCAACCTCGTGTTCATCACCACGCCCACCTACGCCACCGCCGGCAACGTCACCACCGACTACGAGGTCCAACGGCGCGACGATTTCACCAATCCCACCGGCGAGGGACAGAACCGGGTCACGGTCAAACTCCTGGATGCGCAGAACACCGTGCATACCAACAAGGGATATGTCCAGGGAACGCCCACCGTGGCGGGGGACTACGGTTTCAAGAACGAAGGGAACACCAACTTCCTGGCCGTGCTGGATTCGTTGACGATGAACCCGGGAGTGACCTCCTTGAAGTTTAAATACGTCGACAAGATGTCGTCCTATCCGCCTCTGGAAGACGGGCGGCCGGCGTCAGGAAAATGGGAGATCCGGGCGGAGGGGGGAACGGGGTCCACCCATCTCATCGCCGCCACGCACCAACTCCGGGTCGACCCGCGGGCCACGGTCAAAGCGGCCTTCGACAACCCCATGCGGACGCTGGTGGCCGCCACCCCGTGGGACACCGGGTTCAACAACCAGCCCTTCCGGGTGGAACTGGAAGACGAATTCAGCAACCCCACCTACGCCACGCAGACGGTGACCCTGGCGTTGTCCACGGAACGGACTCCCGCTCCCGTCAACGACACGGTGGATTTCTCCACCTCGCCCGACACGGCGGGATTCCCGACCGAATTCGTGGTGTCCACCACCACGGTGCTGATCTCGTCAGGGGCGCACAACACCACGTTCTATTATCTGGACGCCCGCGCCTCCTCTAGCTATGAGGCGTCGGCCACCACCAAACCGGTGATCATGGCCTATCCGCTCAACACCGCCTGGACCACGGCCTATCAGTCCGTCGTCATACTGCCGGCGCCGGCACAGAAGATCGTGTTCCTTTCCACCCATCAATACCTGGTGGCGGGAGCCACGTCGTCGGTCTATACGTTCCAATTGCGCGACCCTTACGACAACCCCAGTCCCATCAACTCGGACCTGGGGAACTCGGAAGATTCGCCGGGGCAAGGGGTCATCTTCGACCTGGAATCGGATTCCACCGGCACCAAAAAGTTCGCCAGCCCGGATAATCTGGAGGCGGCCTACACCACTTCCACCGGAACGGCCAAGATGGTCATGGGGCAGCACACCACCACCTTCTACATGATCGACACCATGGTGGGGAACCACACCGTCTCCGTGGACGAACATTCATCCAAGGGATGGGTGGTCGCGGTGCAGACCTACACCGTCACCCCCGCGCCGCCGAGCCAGTTGGCCATTCTGACGCCGGTCCGAAAATTGATCGCCGGCACCACGTCATCCTATGAAGGGGGTGTCAGCACGCCCGTCATCACCGTGGAACTGCGCGACGCCTATCAAAACACGTCCTGGTTCACGACGGAAACGCTCCTCTATGTCACGGGAATTTCGGCCCAAGCCAGAGGATCCTACGACAATGTCACGTTCCAGCCCATTGATTCCCCGAGGACCCTCCCGCTCACGTTCTCCCCGGGTCCGTCGTATTCACGGAACAATTTCTACTACTACGACACCATCGCCGGAACCACGACCGTGTCCATCTTCGATCCGTTCAGCGTGGTCGCCACCACGGCGCAACCTGTCGTCATCACCCCCAACAGGGCGTCTTACTTCTCCATCAACCATCCGTTCCCGCTGGCCACTCCGTTGAAGGTCGGATATTATGGGACGGTCTCCGTCACCGCCAAAGACTATTGGGGCAACGTCGCCGACGGAGGACAGACCATCCTCTGGAACAGTCTCCCGCAAAACAACGGGTTGTCTTATGTCGGAACAGCTCTCTTCGGACACAACGGCTCCACGGCCACAGTGAGTTACCTTCCGGTGGAGGGATATAAAACCGTGGCCGAAGCGGATAAAGCCATCTTCACCTTCCAGATCCGCGACATGATGCAATCGACGTTGCGGCTGTCGGCCACGGACCAAGTGAACACCAACATCACGGGACGCACGACGGATCCCGGATCCTCAGCCGACCTGGTGACGACCGGATTGACGATCGTGAGAACAAGCGATCAATCAGACTATGCGCCGGGTTCTCCCACGCGCCCGGCCGGGTGCCAATCCTCACAGGGCGAGAACTACATCTATCAGGGAGAAGGCGCCTCGCTGACCTACCCGAATCCCGTCACCATGATGGCCATCAGCATGGCGGTTCGCCCGCTGACAGCCAACACCACGGCCCACTGGCAGACACTGAAGGTCAATAAACTCGGAACACTCGGCCCGGCGGAGGTCGTCGAGGTCGCCCTGTGGCGCGACATGGACATGGATGCCTGCTTCGATATCACGGCTGACGGGGATGGAGATACCGTCGGAGTCCCTGTCGCCACGACAACCTTCAATTTCGCCACACCCTCACAAGCGATCTTTGACTTTTCATCGAAACCGCAGATCGTCAACAAGACCGATCGGATTTATTTCGTGACTCTTCGAATCTCCACGGCGGCCGAAGTGGGCGCCACGATCGGCTGTCAAGTGACCGAGGCGGGAAGCATCGGGCTCAACGACACCTTCTCAACGGCGGGGATGGCCATCAATAATTTCCCGCTGACCACCACCATGTCCGAGATCAAGGTGAAACCCGCCGACGTCTATTATTCGATGGAGAGCATCGCGCCGACCATCGGCGGGACCGTGACGGATTCCATCCCTCAAGGTATGATCAACGTGGGAATGGCGAAACTCCAGCTATGGACCAACGAATTCACCGCCCGCGTCCACAAACTGAAACTCCAGCGGATCGGGACCAGCACCGATGCCGACATCAAATCAATCCGTGTTTATTGGGACGAGCCTAAGAACGACCTCTACCAGCCAAACTACGACGTTGCTTTGTTCAACGGGAATGTGCCCTTTGTCAGCAACGAGGCCGTCGTTGATATAGCCCCGGTCACCATATCGGCCTCATCGGTCACTTTCTGGATCGCCTACGACATCAACGATTCGGCTGCCATCGGAAAGACCGTGGGACTGCGATTCGCCACTCAGCTCAACACGTATCTGACGGATGGACTCTACATCAATCCGCCGACTCCGCTCGACACGGCGTCGCCCCTCATTTCAGCCACCACCGACACCATGATCACCGCGCCGGAAACGGCGGCGCCCGGTGGCGCCACCCAGGGAGACGAAAACGTGCCCATCCTCAAGCTCGCCATGCACACGGGCACGCGGACCGCCATCTGGAACAAACTGCGCATCAACCGATCCAACGTGAACCAAGTCAACTTGCCGACCGACGTGGACGAGGCCAAGGTGTGGTATGACATCAACGGGGACAACATCTTCGACTCCTCGGTGGACCAGCGGGTCTCCCCCCTGCCCATCGCGGCCGAACCCCACATCTTCCCTCGGACTATTCTAAATACCATCGTCAACTCCGGAGAGACGACGCTGCGGGTCCAATCGGTGGACGGTTATCCCACCCCTCCGGGCATCCTTGTGATCGCCGACAACACGGCCAACCGCGAGGAAGTCACATACACGGGCATCGATACGGTCAACAAAACTTTCACCGTCTTACGAAGTTCACCGACGCTCGTCCATGCTGTGGGGACCACCGTGGATGGACCCATGGACATCACGATTCAAGGACCCCTGAGTGGACAAGAAATATATGTCGACGCTTCCAATCAATCCGCCTTCAAACCGACGACAGAACTCTCCGTGCCGCTTGGGAACGGGCCCAATGATGACATAACCGTCGAAGACACGACTGAATTCCCACCGGCCGGAACAGTCGTCATCAACAGCACAGAGACCGCGACCTATGCCAGCAAAACAACGACCCAATTAAGGGGCGTCGTCAGGACGACTCCCAGGAACCATCCTTCCGGCTCGTCGGTGGTCGGACCGGCCAGGAACAAGACGTACTATGTCACCTTCAATATCGATGACCTGGCCATCGTCGGAGCGCATGTCGGGAAACAGACCGAGTTGGGATTGAGGATCCCCGCCAGCGGTTATTTCACAGTCGGCACCCCGGACATCGTGGCGCAGACGAACCTTCCCTGGACGGCGAGCATCTTGGACATCAACGAGTTCGCCGACGAGGTCACCATCACCCCGTTCAATCCGGACAACACCACGCTCGAACACGGGGATGAGACCCTCCAACAGAAAGCCACGGCCCAGGTCGTCCTCGGGTTCACCATGGTGACGGACAATTCAGAGGCCTGGTGGACCGGAATCAAGGTTCGGAGCACCGGCACCGCCGTGGCCGAACTGGACGTCTCCACCGTCACCATCTGGGTGGACGGCAACCGCAACGGATTCTTCGATCCCGCCGCCGGGATGGACGTGGCCATCGGCACCGGGACTTTCGGCAACATCGGCGAGACCGGCGTGGCCCAGATCATCTTCGCCACGGCGCCGACCCTGGTCACCGCCGCCCGGTCTGCCGCGGAAGGCATCCCCAGCATGTATTTCGTGACCTACGACATCGCCTCGACGGCCACCCCGGACCGGATGCTGGGTTGTATCATCAAAGACGAGAACGATTTCATGGTTTCCAGCCCGAACTTCGTCGACGCCGACACGCCGGCGTTCTATGGGAAACAACGACAGATCATCCCGGCGCCACAGCAGGTCCGGGTGGAATTCACACCCCTCTTCACGAACCTGCTTGGTTCCTCGACGGAACAGAGTCTGGTGGCCCCTGTCCTCGGAGGAGATATCAGCGCGTCACAAGCCGTTATTCCTGTCATCAACGCCCACATGTTGCCGCCGTCCGGCTATGCCGTCATCGACAGCGAAATCATCTATTACGGAAGCCGGGGACCGGGAGTACTCGACAGTGTTTTCAGGGGCCAATTGAATACCACCATGGCTCCCCATGCGGTGAACACCGTGGTGGGATCCCAGTTCACCCAGGGGGATAAGAACCTGGCTTTCATGAAGATGAGGCTTTACGTGGATGACCCCACCGGATACAACGTGCGGTGGTTCCGTCTGAAGCTCAACCGTTACCAGCCGGCCGGACTCCTCGGCGATGACCGGGACATCCAGGCCGTGAAACTCTACCGCGACACCGGCAGTCCCGGGCTGGACCGCAACCCCGCCACGGGCCTTGTGAACGACATCCTGGTGGCTCAGAAATATTTCGGGTTGGATGAGGCCGCCGCCCAGGCCACTCTCAACATCAACGGGTCTCTCTTCGGCGGAGCTTCCTATTACATCCTCATCACGACACAGCCGGTGGATTATATCATCACCTTGGACGTGGATCCCACCGCCGTCTTCGACCGGGTGATCGGCGCCCGGTGCGCGTCCGAATCGAGTCTGATCATCGGGGCCCAAGCGGAATCGGACGGGATTCACACCATCCTTCCCTTCAACCCCGCCGCCCCCGGCGTGTCCCCCGTGGCCGTCCTGCGGGCCACCGTCGACACGCTCCTGGTCCGCACCGTCACCCAGATATCGCCGACCATCTACCAGAACCAGCAGAACGTCAACGTGATGCAGCTCAACCTGCGGGCCAACAATAACACGGCCGTATGGCAGAAGATCCGGCTCGACATGGCCACCTCCAACGGCGCCGTGGACGGCGACGTGTCATCCATCAACATCTGGAAGGACTTCAACAACAACGGCATCTTCGACACGATCGACTCGACGGAATCCTCTCCCGGCGTGTTCCCGCACCGTATGACTTACAACACCGACAAGTTCGTCGGACGGGTCTCCACCATCACGCTGATCACCCCCGAGGTCATCACCTCCTCGGCGGCGGGACAGAACTACTTCGTCACCTTCAACATGAACCCGCTGGCCCAGGTGGGCAAGAAAATCGGGCTCTCCATCGGCACCTCCAACTATATCACCGTCGGCACGCCCGACCTGGTGAGCTACGTGTCTGTTCTTCCGTCGGACGAGGGCACCATCGGCGAGGTATCGGACAACGTGGTGCTGGGCATCAACGACATCGCCGAAAACATCAACTCATCCGGCGGAACCTATCAGGGAAGCCTCGACGTGCCCATGCTCCTCTTCTCCCTCTGGACGGACGTCTCCCAGGCCACCTTCGAGAAGCTGCGCGTGGAACGCTTGGGGACGTCCCAACTGGTGTCCCAGCAATACGGTCTGAACTCCGACATCGCGGCCATCAAGATCTATCTGGACGCCGACTTCACCAAGACGCTCTCGGCCGGGGACCAGCTCATCTCCAGCGGGTTGGACACCTTCAACCTCACCGATGAGAACGACACCCAGAAACTCATCAACCTCACCGTTCCGCAACGGATCGGGACCACGGCGACGAACTTCTTCGTGGCCTACGACATCGGCTACACCTGCCGCGCGCAGAACACCGTGGGGGTCAAGATCCCGGACAGCAATTCCGTGGGAGTCTCCATCCCGAACACGGTGCGGACATATTTCCAGGACCTGACCGACGGGACCACGGCTCCTTTCGCCGTCAACGCCAGTCAGATCGTGGTGAACCCGATCAAACTGCGCATCATATCCGAAGACGCCGCGCCGCCGTCGGCCGCGCAGGAAACATCGAACGTTCCCGTGCTGAAACTGAAGATGCACACCAGCATCAACACGGCCACCATCAACAACATCACGGTAAAACAATTGGGCACGGCCGAGAACACGCTGGTCGCCGGGAACGGATTCGGCGATTTCTCCCGCGCGGCCATCTGGCAGGATGACGGGGACGAGGTCTTCATCGCGGCCAACGACACGCTGCTGGGCCAGGCCGATCACGGCACAGCCAACTTTATGGGCGGTTACGCCACCATTCCCCTGGGCGGCACGGGCTACAGCCTGACAACCGTCACAAAAACTTTCTTCATCACGGCCGATATCGGTTCGGCCGACACCAACGGCACCACCGTAGGACATACCGTCGGTTTCTCCCTGGAGGGCATCGAGCAGATCGACAAGGTCCCGGCCACCGCCTTGAACTATGACGAGAACTACCCTTATCCGAAGACGTCCGGGCTGATCACCATCCTGAAGTCCGGTCTACCCAAGGTGCCGTTCATCAAACAGTACAAGCCCGTGTGGATCGACAACCCGAACAACCTGGACGGCTATCCAGACATGGATAGGAACAACGACGGCACTCCGGAACAAGCCACGGACACCGACGGGAACGGGGAACCCGACATCGACGTGGACGAGGACGGCAAACCCGACAATCTGGACCTGAACGACGACGGTCTGAAGAACGAGATCGACATGGACGGCGACAACCTGCCCGATATGGACATCAATGGCGACGGCATCATCGACTTCGACCTGAACGCCGACGGGAAGCCCGACCTGGTCTTGCAAGACCTGAACGGAGACGGCATCCCCGAACTGGACCTCTCCGGAGACGGCGCGGTGGATTTCGGACGGATCCCCGAACGCTGGAACTTCGACACGAACAAACTCACGTCACGGTGGCCGAGCGTCTCCTCTCAGATCACCCAGTATCAGGTCGGCATGGGCGTGACACCGGACACCACCCGCACCGACATGAACTCCATCACCTATAAATTCGGCAATCAGGGATGGCTGTCCACCGGCGCTAAGACCTCGTTCTCCTTCAACGACATCACGATCGCGGTCGTCCGGGTGACCAATCTGGCCAAAGCCATCGGCCGGCTGGACGAACCACCGTTCGACATCACGGTGGAGAGCGCCGATGGATTCTCCCAGCAGGGCGGGTCTTTCATCTACCTCGGCTCGGAAATCATGGAATACAGCGGTCGCGATAATACGAAGTTCCATATCACGGACCGCGCCGCCTACGGCACGCAAGCGCAGTCCCATCCGATCGGCGAACGCGTGACCAACGACGGCTATTTCTTCAACATCCGGGCGATGGATGCCAACGGCCAATCGGGACCCGCCGCCCCCACCGCCGTCTACCGGGTCGACGTCAGCATCCCCGAATCCCCCGGCAAGGCAGTCTCCGATCCTGAACAGCAGAAGAAACCGGCCGAAAACGGCATCTTCGAGATCCGGTGGGATCCGGCGGCCGACGCGGAATCCGGAGTGCGCGACTACGAGATCCAGGAACGGGAAGACAACAACCCCGTCTGGCGGACCGTCTCCTACGTGCCGGCCGCGCGCACGTCTTACATGATCGGGAACTCGAAGACCTATCTCGACACGCCTCGGCCCAAAGGGCATTTCTACACCTACCGCATCCGCGCGCGGAACTTCGCCGGGGGTTGGAGCGAATGGTCGCCCGTCTCGAACGCGGCCTATACGGGCCTGCCGCCGGAGACCATTAGCGAGGTGTTCAACTATCCGAACCCGGCCGACACGCGCGTCAGCCCGACCTACGTCACCTATATCCTCAACGAGGACGCCAACGTGACCATCGGCCTCTACGACCTGATGGGATACAAGGTCCGCGAATGGGTCTACAATTCGGGCGATACCGGCGGGCGCATGGGCCCCAACACTTTCCCGTGGGACGGCACCAACGAGGGCGGCGGAAAAGTCGCGGCCGGCGGATACATCATGCGCATCGAAGTCCGCGGGACCAAGGGGACCTCCACGGTCATCCGCAAGATCGGCATCATCCACTAAGCCGTCATTGAGGACGATTCCCCGCGAAGGATTCTTTTCTATCCGTCATGACGGGGCGTGTTCACCGCCGAAGCAATCTGCTTTCATAAGAAGATTGCTTCGGTCGTTGGCTGACAGCTCTCTCCCTCGCAATGACAACCATAAATAATGGGGCCCTTGAATCCCCTATCGAACACAACAAACAGATAACGGCTCCCCGTCACACCGCGTGAACTGACATGCTCGGTCTAGATCCCCGCTAATGACACGCGGGGATGACATATTATTTTCCTGTCATTGCGAGTGATTCCCAGCGAAGCAATCTTCTTTTAGTTTCGTCATTCCCACCCGCAGCATTTCCGCTTCCCTTCCACCGTCTAAATCAGATAAAATCATCCTAGTACCAATCAATCCCCGATCCGTTGGGGAACTGCAGGGAGGTTCACGATGTATCAAGCCAAGAACTACTCGCACCTGATCGGCATGGAGGGATTCAGCAAGACCCTTCTGGAGAACCATTTCACTCTTTATAACGGTTATGTCACCAACACGAACAAAGTGGCGGACCTGTTGGCGCAGATGCTCAAAGACGGCAAAACGGCCACGCCCGAATACGCCGAGATGAAACGACGGTTCGGTTGGGAATTCAACGGGATGCGCCTGCACGAATTCTATTTCGAGAACCTCGGCGGGAAGAAGGCATTGGATAAGAATTCGGCGCTCGGCAAGGCCCTGGCCCAACAGTTCGGTTCCGTTGAAAACTGGGAGACCGATTTCAAAGCGGCCGGAGCCATGCGCGGCATCGGATGGGTGATCCTCTACAAAGACGATGTGTCGGGAACCCTGTTCAACACCTGGATCAACGAACACGACGGAGGCCACCTGTCGGGTTGCACCCCCGTGCTCATCATGGATGTGTTTGAACACGCGTTCATGGTCGATTACGGTCTGAAACGGGCCGATTACATCGCCGCGTTCATGAAGAACGTGGATTGGGAAAAAGCCGGGGCAAGGATTTAGGAGATCGAGGGAATCACAGAAAAGGCGGGTCGCTTCGCCGGGAAACGCCTCAATGACGGACACTCAGGGGAAATGATTATATTCACGAGAGAAAATCATCATGAAACACGGATCTGAAAACCAACTCCCCCCCGTGATGGATCCCCTGAAAAGGGCGACCCGGCTGGGTTATTGGATCGGGGGGAGTCTCTGCGCCGCCGGTCTCATCATCCTGTCGATCTCTCTCGGATTGACGTTCCGCAAGGCGGCGTTCGGCATCCAGCGGTGCGCCCTCCCCGGCCAATATGAGTTGAAGTTGAACGAGCCGGGAGTGTATTACGGGATCTATCGCACGGACCCGAAGAACCCGGTGTCCATGCAGGCCCTTTCGAAACTGTCGTTCATCCTCGCCGACCCGGGCAAACTGGAAGTGCCGCTGGTCCCGATCCCCCCCGGGGTGATGATGAGCATCGGAAAAGACACCGGTCTACCGATCTTCCAATTCGAAATACAGCGGACTGGAACCTACACCCTGGCGGCGGACTACCAGATGGGGTTCAAAGGCCCCAACCTTGAAGTGTGGGTGATCCACGAGGCGGTGGGAGAATCCAGGGCGGAGCTGATTGTGGGATTTATATTTTTCCTGGCCTTCTGTGCGGGAGGGATCTACATGATCATCCGGGGCCGAAGCGGTTTCGCCGTCAAAAAACCTTCTGTAAAGTATTGACCGTTCCTTTCCTTTTACTTCCCTGCCCCGTTTTCACCATTCCACTATTCACGATCTAACCCCATTTTTCCCTCCAGAGAAGGAAAGACAGCAACGTCCATATCTGTCTGTGGTTGTCCCGCCGCCGATCCAGGTGTTCCTGTAACAACCGGAGCGGCTGATCGGCGTTGAGGATGCCCGTCTTTCTGACTTCGGCGGGATCGAACCGTTCGCGTAAAAAATCCTTCAATTCGCCGGAGAACCAACCGGCCATCGGCGGGGTGAACCCCTTTTTCTCTCCATGGATCACTTCCCTGGGCAACCGGCTTTCCATCAGCCGCCGGATGATATATTTCGTCGTCATCCCGCGGATCTTATATTTCGCGGGGACCGTGGCGGCGAACTCCACCAGGCGGACGTCCAACAACGGCACCCTCACTTCCAGAGAATGGGCCATGCTGAGCCGGTCCATCTTCACGAGATATTCGTCCAGAAGCTTGGTGCGTTGGTCCACATAGAGCATCTGCTCCAACTCGGACCGGTCGGCCACGGCCCGGAACGCCTGCCAGGAACTCTCATCGGACATGTGTCCCCGCCGCGCCGCGTCGAACTCCGATGTGTAGAGGCCCGATTTATCCTCTTCCATGAACATCGCCTGCCAACCGGCGTGCGCCGATGGTTGCGGTCTGTGCGCGGCCGCCACGAACGCTTTCAGCCGATAATCGAAACTGACCCGCGTGTGGGAGACCGGCAGGCTCCGCACGAGCGCCTGGATCCATCGACGCGAGAAACCCGGCAAGCGCCTGTAATAGCCGGAGAGGGCATCCGCGATATAGGTGGGATACCCCGCGAAGAGTTCGTCGCCGCCGTCACCCGACAGCGCCACCGTGACCTTGTTGCGGGCGAACTGGCACAGATGATAAGTGGGGATGGCCGAGGGGTCCGCGAACGGTTCATCGAAGACGAGCGACAGTTTTTCGATGGTCTCCCGCACGTTCGGAGTGAGCAGCATCTCGTTGTGGTTCAGACCGTAACGATCGGCCACGGCCCGGGCTTCGTGCCGCTCCGAAAAGCTCTTCTCTCCGAAATAGACGGTGAAACTGTTCAGTCCTCGACCCGCGTCGCTCACGTAGGCCGCCACCGACGTGGAATCCAGGCCGCCGGAGAGGAAGACCCCCAGGGGCACGTCGCTGATGAGGTGGGATTGGACGCAATCCTTCAGAAGCCCGTCGAGGACTTCGAGGTAGTGGGACAACGGTTTGTCCTCCGGCCGAGGGGGGTGATAATCCCAGAAAGGCCGGTTGACGACTTCGCCGTGCCGGACCTTCAGATAATGGCCGGGCTCCAGTTTGCGGATCTCACGGAAGATAGAACGCGGGGTGGGCACACAGCGGAGCGCGAAGAAATCGTCGAGAGCGAAGGGGTCCACCTCCCTCGAGACCGACGGATCCACCAACAGGGCTTTGATCTCGGAAGCGAAAGAGAAGGAATCCGGCACGGCGCGGTAATAGACCGGTTTGATGCCCATGCGGTCGCGGGCCAAGAGGAGCGATTTCTCCCGTTCGTCCCAGAGGGCGAGCCCGAACATGCCGTTCAGGTGTTTCAGGAAATCGTCGCCGTATTCCTCGTAGGCGTGGAGGATGACTTCCGTGTCGGAGCGGGAAGCGAACTGGTGCCCCTTTTTCTCCAGGGATTCCCTCAGTTCGCGGAAATTATAGATCTCGCCGTTGTAGACGATGTGGACGCGTCCCCGTTGGGACGCATGGGGGCAGTGCGCGTTATCCATGGGCTGGTGCCCGCCGGCAAGGTCGATGATGCGCAAACGGCGCATGGCCAACCCGACGGAATCCTGGACCCAGGTCCCGCTGTCATCCGGCCCCCGGTGTTGGAGGGCCCGGCACATCTTTTCCAAGAGCGCTTCAGAGACGCGCGCGCCCGGTTTCCACGCTATTTGTCCGACGATTCCGCACATGATTGTTTTTTTTAAATGATGTATCATCTTACATCACTCGGATGGACTTTTCCATAGTCCTCCGGAACGAGGCGAAGAACCATGGCCCAGCGGCCCCCGAGCATTCTGGTGGTGGATGACAGCGGTTTCACCCGCGAACTGATGACGCTCTTCTTAAGGCAGCGGGGGTACGACGTCCGGCTCGCCAACGACGGCACCACGGCCCTGAACATGCTGATCATCCACAGGCCCGACATCGTCCTGCTGGACATCGCCATCCCCGGGATCGACGGCTTTTCACTGTGCCGGAAGATCCGGGAAGACGCCATCCTGCGGGAGATCAAGGTCATCCTGTTCACCGCCATGGACTACGGCGACAACGCCGAGAAGGCCCGCCAGGCAGGGGCCGACGCCTATTTGAGCAAACCGATCGTCCACGAGAACCTGTTGGCCGCCCTGAAGAGCGTCGAACCCCATTGACGGGGAAACCTCCAAAGTCATTGACAAAAACGCATTCGCCTGTTATGTATTAATAGATGTAGGGATGAACCCAACCTTCCGTCATCGCCGGCTTGTATTTCGCCGATATCAACAGAGAGAAAAGGACATCCATGTCGTATCCCAGCATTGAAGACGAACTGCGCGCCCTGCGGAACCAGTGGAAAGAGAACCTGGACCAGCTCCACCTGCTCTATGCCCTGTCCAAGGAGATCGTCTTCGCGCGGGATCTGGACCTCCTGTTCGACCACGCCGTCATGCGCGCCGCCCAAGTCTTGAAGGCGGAGGCCGCTTCCCTCTATCTGCTGAACCAGGAGGATTGGACCCTGGACTTCACCATCGTCAAGGGACAGTCCTCGGAAGCCATTCGGAACCTGAACATCCATCTGCGGCCGGGGGAAGGGGTGGCGGGATGGGTCGCCGCCAACGGAAAATCCGTGATATCCAACAACCCGATCGAGGACTCCCGCTTCAAACAGGACGTGGACCTGATGACGGGGTTCCAGACGCGGCACATCGTGGCGGCGCCGCTGATCGCCCAGGGAAAGACGCTGGGCGTCATCCAGGTGCTCAACAAACACGACCGCAAGGGTTTCACCGAACAGGATGCGACGTTCTTGGAATCGATCGCCTGGCTGGTGGCCATGGCCCTCGACAACGCCCAGACTTACGCCGCCTTGCAGGCGTCACAGGATTACCAGATCAACATCCTCGAGAACCTGCCCGGCGGGTTCATCGGGATGGATGTCAAAGGACGCATCACCCATTGCAACACGCGCGCCACGGAGATCCTGGGGATATTCCGTGACACCTGCGTGGGCCATCATTTCAAACACTGCCTGACGACGATCCCCGTCCTGATGGGAGCGCTGGAAAAAGCCCTGGAAGAGAACAAGGGCGTCATCCGCCAATCCGGCGACGTGCTCCTTCCCTGGAAAGGACGATGCACGCTGGGGTATTCCACCCTCATCATCCGGGACCGACGAGGCGAGACTCAGGGGATCGGGATCATCTTCCAGGACATCACCGGAGTGGCCTCACAGTAAGCCGGCGCGGAACGGTAAAAACGAAAAACTGAATAGTGCAATAGTCGAATGGTGAAATAGTATAATCGCGGAAAAGAACGTATTGATCAGCGCGGACCGTAAATCGTTAAAAAAATCGTTGTTTTTCTTCCAGTCAACCACCACTTAACCATCTACTCTTGCCGGGTTTTCTACTATCACCCGATGCCACCGCTTCACCACTCCACCGTTCAACCATTCACCATTTCACTGCTATAAACAAAAAGCCCTGTTCTCTGTCTGAATGACGAGCATTCATGAGAGAACAGGGCTCCCCCTCAATGGGTCACAAATATGTGCCAGAGAAGGGGTTAAAACGGGTTGCCTGCCGATCCGCTAGTTGATGTCGCAAGATGAGAACGTCTCAGGCAGGCATGGTGTCGCGATTAGCGACGAACCATCTTTGCCCGAGAAACATCACCCTTTTTGTCGAGGAAATAAAGGTATCCCTTTTCCTTTTTCACACCGACTTTCGCAACTTTTTCGGGCTTTCCCTTGCCGCCTTTTTTGCCACCACGAGCCATCTTGGCGCGGGACACATCACCCTGCTTGTCGATGAAGTAGAGGTATCCTTCTTGTCTCTTGACTCCAGCCTTCGCAATAACCTGTGCCATTTTGTATGTCACCCCCTTTCATTTTTCGTCGGAAGAATCATCTTGACGACGACCTGTCCGACGGAGTTCCGCTATAAAATAGCATTTTCTGACGAAAAATCAAGGACTTTAAAAATATTTTTACTTCTGGGCGCCCTTGGGATTCTCGAACAGATGCATCTGCGGCTCGGCCGTCGATGTGATCAGACGCTCCTGAAGCCATGAATCGATGACGTTCTTCGAAAAACGGTATTGCCGGCCGATCCGCGCCGCGGGGATCTTTTTCTGCCGGATCAAGTTGTATATCTTCGATTTACCGATCCCCAGGTAAGCGGACAGTTCTTTGATGTCCATCACTTCCCGATGCTCGCCTGACGTTTCAGCAACCATATTGTCACCTGCGCCTTGTCTCTGCCAATCACTCTATTGGCTTATTTCACTCTGATTCGTTTAAATTATACATTAAGATAATTATTTGTCAACAAGAATATTCCATATTTCGCTGGGTTTTACCATTATCTAACATCGTACCATTTTTGATGGTTAGTTTTACCATCCAGTAAATAGGCCTCCTTCCATCTATTTATTTATAAATGGTTCAGCCGGAGGACAGTCGACTGTTCGGGAACAGAACGGGGTGAGAGAAAATTATTTCAGATCCGGAAATTTCTTGAGGAGGGCGTCCTTGAACATCAAATCCAATTCGTCCGGTGTGGTGGGAGCGGGGTCGAAGAACTTCTTCCAGGTCGCGGCGTCTTCCATGCACAAGTAGACGAACACGTCCTTTCCCTTGGACTTCCGCCGGATCTCCGAGAGCATGTGGCTGTAGAGCCCGTGCCGGATCGGCCGGAGGTAGCGCAGTTTGCCGTCATATCCCCGGACCAGTTCTTCGGTCGTGACCTTCGCTTTCGGGAATACGCGGGGGATCTGTTCCCGCATGAACGGGGTGATGCGGAGCGTGCCGAGACTGATCCATGCGATGGATTCCACGGGGACTGTCGCGAAGAGATCGTCCAAGACACGCGAATAGTCCGAATGACACCCGGTGTAATGAATGAGCGGGTCGAAATGAAAAGCCGTCTTGTATCCGGCGGAGGCCGCGTCGCGCGCCGCGGCGAGCCGTTCCGGCAAGGGAGCGCAGCCGTTCTCCTCGCGTTGGATGATCGCGGGGGGGTTCAGCGACCAGGAAACGACCGTGCGCCCTCCGTGGGAGAGACCCCGCAGGTTCTCGATCCGGGAGGTCTTCGTCTTGAGTTCCAACAGGGCGTTGGGAAGGGCGGAAAAGAACGGGACGATGTGCCGGGAGAAGCGCGTGATCGGATCCAACGAGAGACTGTCGGAGAGTTCTCCGGTGCAGAACCGGAACAACCGGTCCGGCCGGGCGGAAACCACCTGGCGGACCTCTTCGGTCAACGCCGGATAATCCATCTGAACGACCGTATAGCGATTGGTGAGATAACTCTGCAGGAAACAATAGGAACAGGCCATGGAACAGTTCTCCGACGGGTCCAGGGTCTGGAGCCCGCAACACACGTAATGGTCGGTGCGGCCCGGGCACTGTTTGACCAGTCCGCCTTTGGAGCGCGTGAGGAAAAAAACGGTCTTGTTCGGCGGGACCCCCAAGGCGCGCAAGCGTTCGTCCGGAGTCTCTCCTTCCCCGAGGACGGTCGTCGGGACGTGAGGGAAGGCGTCGGTCCAGTGACGGACCGTCGGCAGCTCTCGGGCGGATTCATCCAGGAGGATATGCGTGACGGGAAAGAGTGACTGCATCGGGTGTCACTCGTCGGAGAGGAGTTGTTCGATGATCTGGCGGTTCTGGTCGGAGCCGATCTTGTCGGCGGCCCGTTTCAGTTGTTCCGGTGTCTGGATGTGAAGGCGGATATCGATTCCCGGTTGTTCGAGAGACGGGTCCCAGGAGACGGCGGTGCCGGAGGGCAAGTCCAGTCCCCGTGAAAGATCTTTTTTCTTCTTCAGGCGCCGGACGAGTTCCGGATACCGGCGTTCGCGCAGGCGCGCCATGAGAGAGGATAAAACGGCGGGCGCATCCTGGATCGGCGGAGCGAGGCCCTCCTCCAGTTTCAGCGATTCCGCGATTATCGAGGGGGGCACATCCTCTTTGCGCGACAGTTCCAACAGTTCGGTCACGATCTTGTCCAGATCGTTCAGGGTGGGAGAAAGGCCTTCGGTCAACTTTTGGAGGAAGGAGACGGAATCCTCATCCAACCCGACGAAGTCCGCATATCGCCGGAGCGGACAATCCTTCTCCGCGAGATATCTCAACAGCGGGGCCGGCACGGAGACCACCCCGGCCAACGCCTCCACCAACGCTTCGGAAGGTTGGAGGTCCATCAAAGGGAAATAATCGTCGACGATGGAGGACGGAGGGACCTTCAGATCCAACAACCGGCGGACGACCCGCGATTTTTCGGGGATGGAAAGTTCCCGGTCCGTCCTGTTTTCCGAGAGCCAGAAACGGATGGCGTCGGTGACGGGCCAATGGGCCGGGACCAGCCACGCCGGGACTTTCCGGATGTTGATCCCCTGCCGTGCGGCGGTCCGGATGCGCTTGCGGCCGCTGATGATCTGGTATTTCGAACGGACGGGTTTCAAGACGACCGGGTGCAACACGGACCAGGCCCGGATGGACTGCAATAACGGGGGCGATTGCCGCCAAGGATCCCCGAAAGCGTAGGTGTCGTCTTCCTGGTCTATCTTGGATATCGGGACCCAGCGGAATTTTTCCGTCGGGAACACGAGCGGGATCATGAGACCGTGTCCAGGCCTTTCCGGATGAACGTCAAGAGCATGCCGAGCCGACGCGACAGCCGCTCGGTGTTCTCCCGATAGTCGCCCTCGGCCTGTTCGTCGGCCTGATCGCTGATGATCTTCACGACGGAGACGGGGTGGATGGAATTCTTCAGTTGCGTCAGGAGTCCGTGGGCTTCCATGTCCACCGCGTCGGCTTGAAAGCGGTGGCGGAGTTCTTCCCGGAGGAGCGCGTCTTCGACGGGAACCGAGACGGTGAGCAATCGGCCGATGCGGCAGGAGACCCGCTGGGAGTGAAATGTCCGGAGGATGAGCCGGTTGAACACGGGACTCGTCTCCAGAACATCCCCGGTCTCACCGACGACGGTCTCGGCCAGGAAAACCGTTCCGGCTTTCCAATCCGGGTGGAGCGACCCGGCGAACCCGGCGTTCAGATAATGATGCCCGTCCCCTTCCAGGAGGATATCGGTGGCGGGGAACGATCGATTCTTGATTCCCGTCACCAGGACACGGGATTGACCGGAAGGATCTCCCGGCGAGGCATATCCGGGCGCTTCGTGCGGAGAAGCCAACATCACTGTTAACATAGGGGGCCCCGTTTTGAAAAATCAAACGACTCGGAATATGATACAAAATATACCCAATGGTGATTATGTGATTAAATGCACACTCTTCATCGGCCTCTTGTGTTGCGCGGTCCTCGGCGGGGTCGCCGTCCGCGCCGAAGAAGTTGATCTGGGCGAGGGTCCGGAAGTCTTCGAGATCGGCATCGACACCTTCAGTTCCGTGCCGCTGAGACCGGCGGTCTTCGACGTGGGGCTGTCGGATGTATTCCAATCCTCGGGGACCCAGATCTATTTCTCTCCGGAAGACAACTGCGACAACATCATCATCGGATGCCTCTACCAGGCCCGACGTTCGATCGATGCGGCCGTTTTCCTCATCAGCCATCCCGGCATCGCCGACGCCCTGGTCCATGCCCACCAGGCCGGCCTCACGGTGCGCGTCATCATGGACGGGGAGCAGAGCCAGTTCCCCGTGGCGATGGATGAATTCATCGAGAGGGCCGGCGTCCCGCTGAAGAGATCGCGCGGACCCGGGAAGATGCACAACAAATTCGCCATCCTGGACGGGCAGATCATCCTGACCGGCAGTTACAACTGGACCGTGGGCGGAGCCTCCCTGAACGATGAGAACCTGATCATCCTCCGCGAACCCGTCGCCCGGTATCAGAAGAAATTCGACCGGCTCTGGGAACAGATCCCGGCCAAGCCCTGACCTCGTTTCGATCAGCCCTTCCACCGGACGGTCATCCACCTCCGGACAGAATTGATGAGGTGGAACGACGTCTTCTTGGAGAGTTCGGACCGCGTGATCTTCTTCTCCCGAAGGATCCCCTTCACCAACAGTTCTTCCCGATAAGTCCCCGCCAGGAGGCCGCTCTCCACCGGCGGCGTCCAGAGCCGCCCCTTCTCCTCCCAGACGATGTTCGCCCGGCCCGATTCGGTCACCTCTCCGCGTTCGTTCCAATAGATGACATCATCGGATGACACGGCCCGCCCACGGGCCCGTTCATAAGCGTCCCGATGGGTGGTCTTATGGAACAAGAAGACATCGTTGCTCGACACCGGATGGCGCGCCCAACAGACGCGGAGCGGCCCGCCCGGGAGCGCGGCGTGGGGAGAGACCTCGGTCCTGACGGCCCCGTGGACCGACGACAAGAGCCGGACCCTCCACGACCCGGCCGGATGCCGCCGCCGGACCCGGGCCAAAGAGTCCTCCACGGCCTCGCGGTCATGAGGGTATGAGAAATAGCGGGCGGAATCCCTCATCCGCCGCAAGTGACGTCCGAGCAACGCATATCTTCCGTCCTTCAAGAGGATCGTTTCCAGAAGCTCGAACGAGGGGCGTTTTCTGAAAAAATCGGATTTCAACCGGCACTCTCCATACTCCGATGCGGGAGACGAATCGGCGGTGATGCCGCCGCCCACGCCGGCGCACGCGCGGCCGCTGGACCGGTCCAACAACACCGTCCGGATCGCCACGTTAAAGAGGCAATCCCCGCCGGGTTTCACCAAGCCGATGGCCCCGGTATAAAGACCGCGCGGAGACCTCTCCAGCGACCGGATGATCTTCATGGTCTGCACCTTCGGAGCCCCCGTCACCGAGGCCGACGGAAAAAGAGCTCCGAAGATCCCGTCCAGCCGGACCGACGGCGGGACGAGGGACCGGACCGTGGACGTCATCTGGAAGGCCGACGGATATTTCTCCACCTCGAAGAGCGGGTCGACACGGACGGATCCGGGACGGGATATTTTCCCGAGGTCGTTCCGGATCATATCGACGATCATGAGGTTCTCGGCGCGCTCTTTGGGAGAATCCTTCAACCGCCGGGCCTGCGCCTCGTCTTCGGCCGGCCAACGGCCCCGGGACGCGGTGCCTTTCATGGGACGCACCGTCAGACGGGAACCCGCCCGGCTGAAGAAGAGTTCCGGCGAGACCGACATGACGACGTAGCGTCCCCATCGGATCAGGGCGTTGTAGCCCGCCCCCTGGGATTGGGCCAATTCCGTGAATTCCCGGACCTCATCGCCCCGAAAAACGCCGCGTAGGGGGAATGTGTAGTTGACCTGATACGTTTCACCGCGCGCGATTTTCCGATGGATCGCGCGCACCGCTCTCCGATATTCCGGGAACGGGATCGGGGGGCCCCATCGGAGATAAGAAGCCCGACCGGACCCGTTCTCTTCCGAAGGGAGCGGGCCCTTCCGGTCGAACGCGGCCGCCCAGACCAACGGGAAGGGACCGCCGGGATGGACCGATGCCGCGGGATCGAACGCGGAGGCGGCCTCATAGGAGACGGCCACCGCGCACCAAGCCCCCGCGCGGGCACAGTCGTCCACCCTCCGCAGGATCCCCGGAACGTCCTCCGCCCGATGGGACGTCCATATCCGACGGGGGGACATAAAAACGGCTGACCAATCGTCGCAAATATTATTAAATGTGCGGAACCAAACCGTCGTCATGCGTCCAGTATAGCTTGCACGGCGGCCCCGTGACAAACACATTTATCCCATGAACAACACAGATCCAGACACCCTCGTTCCCCGACTCTGCCGTCATTTCGGCGCCTGTGGCGGGTGCCTCTCACAGGACGTGCCCTATGACATCCAACTCCGCCAGAAGGAGGACGGGTTCCGCACCCTCATGGACGGCCTTCCTCTCGGGGCGATCCACCCCATCCTTCCGTCCCCCGACGTGTTCTTCTATCGGAACAAGATGGACTTCGCCTTCGGATGGGAGAAGGGGCAGCTCTGTCTGGGTCTGCGGAGGAGGAACCGCTTCAACTGGATCGTCGACCTGGAGGAATGCCTCCTGCTGTCCCCTGAGACCGGACTCCTCCTGAACGGCGTGCGGCGGTGGGCCCACCGATCGGGATTGACGCCCTACCACCTGAAAGCCCATCAGGGACTTCTGAGGTACCTGAGCGTGCGTGAGGGGAAGAACACGGGGCAGCGGATGGTCCACCTGATCACGACATCGGAACCGATGGACGAGGCCGGTTTCGTCGACGCCGTCCAGTCGAGCGGGTTCCCCGCGTCGACGATACTCCACAGCGTCTATGACGGGCTGTCCGACACCGCGGCGGCCACGGCCCAGACCCCGTTGACGGGGGAGGGGGCCATCGAGGAACGGATCGGGCCCTGCCGGCTGAGAGTCCCGCCGGGATCGTTCCTTCAGACGAACACGCACGGGGCGGAAACGCTCTACGGCGTGGCGCGGGACGCCCTGGGTCCGTCCGTGAAGACGCTCGTCGACCTTTTTTGCGGGGCCGGATCCATCGGCCTTTTCTGCGCGGAGCGGTGCGAACGCATCCTCGGATACGAGATCGACCCGGTCTCGGTCGACTGCGCCCGTTCCAACGCGCGGCTCAACAACGCCACACAAGCCGACTACGTCCTGCTCGACGCGGGGACGCTCAAGGACCAACCCGGGATCGTCGAGGTCGTCGAGGCGACCGGCACCGCGGTGGTGGCCGATCCGCCGAGACCCGGCCTGGGACGGCCTCTCCGCCAATTTTTGTCGGAACATCCCGCCGAACGACTGATCTATGTGTCGTGCAACCCCGTCTCGCTCAAAGACGATCTGCTGGAACTCACGAAGAGCTATTCCATCGACTGGATCCGCCCGGTGGACATGTTCCCGCACACGCCGCACCTCGAGACAGTTACATTGCTTCGCAAAAAGTGATAAATTTTCGATGAGGAACCCCCATGAAGAATGAGAATCCCATCGCGCTGAAGGAGTGGGTCGCGCTCGGCCAAGCCCTGAGAGAGGGGTGGCAGGTCGTGATGATCAAACCCGGGGATTTCCGTCCGCCGGAGAAGGAGTTCTTTTTGTATCCACTCTACGAGATGGTGGATCCGGCGCTGTTGGGGCCCCGGTTCAAATCGTGGCCGGCCCAGGCGGTCAAGATGCGTCCGTCAGACGGGCGCGTGAACCTGTCGGTCTACCTGACGGTGGATTCCGTCCTGACGGTGACAGACCCACGGAAGATCAAGTCGCTGGCGGCCCTGACCATCTGGTCCGACGCGCTGGCCGGCGGGAAAGGCCCCTGGCAAGTGCTGACCGTGCGGTGTTACAGGAAACCGCGCCCGGTCGAACTCGATCCGGGGCTCGAGGAACCGGTCTCCGGTGATTGGATCCGATTCAAAAAACCCGTTCCCACGGCGGGATTCTTTCCCGTCTTCTCCGCCGAAGTCTTCGAGGACAAGAAACAGGCCGCCCTCGCGGCGATGGCCGACGCCTCATGATCGACACCGGTTTTCTCGAAGGGTTGAACCCGCCCCAGCGGGAGGCGGTCACCCACGGTGAAGGGCCTCTCCTCATCCTGGCGGGGGCCGGCTCCGGGAAGACCCGCGTCATCACCTACCGGATCGCCCATCTCCTCTCCACCGGGGTGAACCCCTGGAACATCCTGGCCGTCACCTTCACGAACAAAGCCGCCGCGGAGATGCGCCAACGCGTGGAACGCTTGGTGGCCGCCCACTCCGAGGGGCCCGGGAACGGGGCCGTCCTCATCTCCACCTTCCATTCTTTCTGCGCCCAGTTCCTGCGCGCCGAAGCCAGGACCATCGGGTTCTCTCCCCAGTTCGTCATCTACGACGAATCCGACCAGAAGCAATTGATCAAAGATTGCCTGCGGGACATGAACCTGGACGACACCAAATACAAACCGGGACCCATCGTCACGATGATCTCCCGGGCCAAAGACGACCTCCTGGATGCCGAATCGTATGCCATCCATTCCGTGGCGCAGAACGACCCGTTCCGCCAATTGGTGGCCACCGTCTACGCCCTCTACCAGAAGAAACTGGACATGGCCAACGCCCTGGATTTCGGCGACCTCATCCTGAAGACCGTCTTCGCCCTGCGCGACGTGCCCGAACTCAAGGAAAAATACCAGGCGCGCTTCCGCCACCTGATGGTGGACGAATACCAGGACACCAATCACGCCCAATACCTCCTGACGAAATACCTGATCGCGCCGCCCAAGAACATCTGCGTGGTGGGCGACGACGACCAATCCATCTACTCCTGGCGCGGCGCGGACATCCGGAACATCATGGAGTTCGAGAAGGATTATCCCGGGGCCGCGGTGGTGAAACTGGAACAGAACTACCGCTCGACCAAACCCATCCTCGACGCCGCCTGGAACATCGTGAAGCACAACGGTTTCCGGAAAGAGAAAAAGCTCTGGACAGACCGGGCCGGAGGGGACCCCGTCTATTTCCGGGAGTTCGCCAACGAGCTGGACGAGGCCCGCTTCGTGGTGCGCACCATCGGCCAATACAACCAGGGGGACCGCAAACCTTTCTCCGAGTTCGCCGTGTTCTATCGCACCAACGCCCAATCCCGCGTATTGGAAGATGCTTTCCGTCGGGAAAAGATCCCCTATCAGCTGATCGGCGATGTGCGGTTCTACGAGCGGATGGAGATCAAAGACGCTCTGGCCTATGCCCGCGTGATGGTCAACCCCATGGACTCCATCAGTCTCAAACGCATCATCAACGTGCCGCCGCGAGGGATCGGGAAGACCACACTGCAAACCCTGGACCAATACGCCGTCGCGCAGAATTTGTCACTCTACGAGACCATGTCCCAGGTGGCCCGCGTGCCCGGCCTGAATTCCCCGGTGCGACTGCGCATCCAGGGCGTGATGGAACTGCTGGGGAGGCTTGTCCGGCAATCACAGGACCTGACGGCGGTGGCGGTGATCCAGCGGATCCTGGAGACGACGGGCTATTGGGATTACTGGCAGCAGAAGATGGAGACGGACACCGAGGCGGCCGACCGATTGGACAACCTGCAGGAGCTGGTGAACGCGGCGCGGGAGTTCGAGGATTCCTCCGAGGATAAATCCCTGCGGATGTTCCTGGAGAAGATCACCCTCGCCTCCGACGTGGATTCCCTCGACAACGCCGAAGACCCTGAGAACGCCCAGGGATCGGTGACCCTCATGACCGTCCATCTGGCCAAAGGCCTGGAGTTCCCCGTGGTGTTCCTGACGGGATTGGAGGAAGGACTGTTTCCCATCGGCGAATCCGCGTTTTCGGAGACGGAACTGGAGGAGGAGCGGCGGCTCTGTTACGTGGGAGTGACCCGCGCCCGCGACAAGCTCCTGATGACGTCGGCCGCCTCGCGGAAGATCTACGGGCGATCGAACTGGAACATCCCGTCCCGGTTCATCAAGGAAGCCGGTGTGTCGCGGGCGCCCGCGCAGGACGAAAATGCCGCGCCGGAAGTGAGGGAGCGGGCCGGCGCCGTGATCCGATCGTTCGATCCGGACGAGGCCGACAAGGTGCCGGGCCGACGGCCGCTGCGCGTGGGGATGCGCGTGCGCCATTCCGTGTTCGGGCCCGGGATCATCCTCAATAAGAACGATTCGCGCAAATACACCAAACTGGACGTGCTCTTCGACACGGGCGAAAAAAAATCGCTCCTGGTGCCGCCGGCCGTCCTCGACGTCATGGACGCCTAGATGAGACCCTTTCTTTCCGACCGCCCGGGCCGTCTCATCCTGGCCGCCGCCGTCATGCTGGGGATCAATGCCCTCTCGCTCGCCGCCGCCGCGCCCAATTGGAAGAAGGCCCAACAGGAGATGACCGACTGGCTCAGGGGCTACGTCCGGATCGACACCTCGAACCCTCCCGGGAACGAGGAACAGTCCGCCCTCTACCTGAAATCCATCCTGGACAAAGAGGGGATCTCCTGTGAGATCTTCGTATCGACCCCGGGACGCGCCAACCTGCTGGCCCGGATTCCCGCCAAGTCGGCCTCGCCGGATCCCGCGTTGTTGCTGTTGCATCACATGGATGTCGTCCCCGCGCAAAAGGACCAATGGAAACACGACCCCTTCGGGGCCGTGGTGGAGAACAACGTCCTCTGGGGGAGAGGCGCGCTGGACACCAAATCCACGGGGATCCTCCAGTTGATGGCGATGGTCCTCCTCCAACGGCAAAAAGTGCCCCTCGGGCGAGACCTGTTGCTGTTGGCCTGCGCCGACGAGGAGAACGGGGGGAAATGGGGCGCCAAGTGGATGCTCGAACAACAGTCCGACCGGCTGAACGCGGGATATGTGATCGACGAGGGAGGGTTCGGATTCCGCGACGTGTTCACCTATGACGGACAGGTGGTCTACGCCTGCGCCGTCGACGAAAAAAAGATCTTCGGGCTGAAAGTGACCGCCCGGGGACAGTCGGGACACGGGTCCATTCCCAATTCCGACAACCCCAACGACATCCTGATGGGCGCGATCCGACGGCTCGAGCAGACTCTGATCCGCACGGAAACACCGCTCCATCCGGCGGTCCGCGAACTGGAAGCGCGCCTGCCGGACATCCGCCGGACCCCTTATGCGAACGCGCTGAAGAACAACTCCATGGCGATCACCACCCTGCGCAGCGGCACGGGCGTGGATGACGACATGAACCGGATCCCCGCCACCGCCGAAGCCATCATCGACTGCCGCCTGCTCCCCGGAGTGGCGGAGTATGACCTGCTCTACCGCATGAAACAGGCGGTCAACGACGACCGCGTGACCATCGAGGTGATCCGACGGACGCAGACCCAGGCCGTCTACATGGGCTACCGCACGCCGCTCTTCGAGGCCCTTGAGAAATCCGTCAAACGCAACCACGCCTCGGCGATGGTCGTCCCGATCCTGCTGCCCATGTCCTCCGACAGCCGTTTCTTCCGTGACAAGAACATGGTTTGCTGCGGACTGAACCCGCTGGAACTGACGGAAGAGGAATCCATGCTGATGCACGCGCTGGACGAACGGCTCCCGCTGGCGCGGCTGGAACCGGCCCTGAAGATCATGTACGACTGGGTCCGCCTGTTCTGTCAACCGACGGCCAAAGCCAAAAAAACGCGCCCCCGGAAACAAGGCCGGGGCAGTTGAATTATGACGGAATATGACGCACAATATCACGTGATGAATTTCGACACGGAAGGAAGCCTTCATGCCGTTATCCGATAAAGACGTGGCCCACGCGGCCCGGCTGGCGCGGCTGGCACTCGGCGACGAAGAACGGCGTCTCTACCGGGACCAGCTGGAACGGATCCTGGGATACATCGCCAAACTCAACGAATTGGACACCGCCGGCGTGCCGCCGACCTCGCACGTGGTCCCCATGGCGAACGTGTGGCGGGAGGACGACCCCGCGCCGGCCTTCGACACGGAAAAGATCCTCTCGAATGCGCCCGAACGCGACGGCGCTTATTTCAAAGTCCCCAAGGTGATCGAATGAGCGTCACCTGGACCGCCCGGAACATCGCCGACCACGTCCGCGCCAAGAAACTGAGCGCCCAGGCCGTGCTCCAATCTTTTCTGGAACGACAGGAGAAGTGGGAACCGAAGATCCAATCCTTCCTCGTCCGGACCCGCGACCAAGCACTCGTCCAGGCGCGCCAGATCGATGAGCGGGTGACCCGGGGAGAACCCGTCGGCCCCCTGGCGGGCGTTCCGATCGCCATCAAGGACAACATGTGCGTTCAAGGTCTCAAGACCACCTGCGCCTCGAAGATCCTGGAATCGTTCGTGGCTCCGTATGACGCCACCGTCATCCGCCGCCTGCGCGAGGCCGACGCCGTGCTCGTCGGAAAGACCAACATGGATGAATTCGCCATGGGTTCATCGACGGAGAACTCCGCGTTTCAGACGACCCGCAATCCGTGGAACACCGACTGCATCCCCGGCGGTTCCTCCGGTGGGAGCGCCGCGGCCGTGGCCGCGCGGCTGGCCGCCGCCGCCCTGGGTTCCGACACGGGCGGCTCCATCCGCCAGCCGGCCGCCTGTTGCGGGGTGGTGGGACTGAAACCGACCTACGGGCTCGTCTCCCGCTACGGACTGGTGGCTTTCGCGTCGTCCCTGGACCAGATCGGCCCCTTCACCTGGAACGTGGGCGATGCGGCGCTGATCCTTCAGGTCATCGCCGGACACGATCCCCTGGATTCCACTTCCGTCGATCGCCCCGTTCCCCATTACACGAACGCCCTCACCGGTTCCGTCAAAGGGTTGCGCATCGGCTTGCCCGACGAGTATTTCGTGAAAGGCCTCGACCCGGAAGTGGAGAGGGCCGTGCTGGAATCGGTGAGGGTGTTCGAGTCCCTGGGCGCCACCGTCCAGAAGATCTCGCTGCCTCACACGGAGTATGCGGTGGCCGTCTATTACATCCTGGCTCCGTCCGAAGCCAGCGCCAACCTGGCCCGCTATGACGGTGTCCGATACGGGCACCGATCCGGCAACGCCAAGAACCTCCTGGAACAATACGAACTCTCCCGTCAGGAAGGGTTCGGTTCCGAGGTGAAACGCCGCATCATGCTCGGGACCTACGCCCTCTCGGCCGGATATTATGACGCCTATTATCTGAAAGCCCAGAAGGTCAGGACCCTCATCCAACGCGATTTCGATTCCGCTTTCAAACAGGTGGACGTCATCCTGACGCCCACGGCGCCGACCCCGGCCTTCCGATTGGGTGAGAAATCGGGGGACCCCTTGCAGATGTATCTGTCCGACATCTTCACCATCTCGTGCAACATGGCCGGACTGCCGGGGCTGTCGATGCCCTGCGGTTTTTCGTCGGCGGGATTGCCGATCGGGTTGCAGCTGATGGGCCGGCCTTTCGAAGAGGAGACGGTCCTCAACGCCGCCCATTCCTACGAACAGGCCACCTCCTGGGTCCGGGAGCCCACGCTCTCATGAAGAAGAATACCCGACGGAAACCGACGGCCGCCTCGGCACAGGAATGTTCCTCCGGAGGGCTCGTCCTTCGGGCGGGGGAGATCCTCCTGATCAAAGCCGAGAACCTGGAGGGGCATGTCGTCTGGACGTTCCCGAAGGGACATCTCGAAAAAGGCGAGACGGCGGAGATGGCGGCTTTGCGCGAAGTGGAAGAAGAGACCGGCTGGAGGTGCGTCCTCTCTCAGACACTGGGGACGACACGATACGGATTCGTCCGGAACGGGACGCCCGTCAAGAAGACGGTGCGGTGGTTCCTCATGGAGCCGATCGAGAAAGCGGGGCAGTCGGATCCCGACGAGGTGATCGACTGCCGATGGTACCCTCTCTCGGAAGCGCGGTCGCTCCTCACCTATCCGCTGGACCGGAAGATCATGGAACGCCTGCCACACGGCAAAAAACGAAAGGGGAAAAACAATGATGAATAGAATTTCGCTGGTTTGCGGATTGACGGTCTTTCTCTTCACCGCCTGCGCGGAGATGCGGCCCGTCTCCCACCAGAAGTCGGTGCCCGTGGATATCGCCAAAACGGTCACTCTCAAGGGAAAACTTTTCTACCGTCCCGCCCACGGCGGCTATCTGGCGCTGGAAACCGCCGAGGGGGTGGAATACGACCTTCACGGAGAACCGGCGCGCCACCTGAAGGCCATGCTGGGCAAAGAAGGGGACGGCGCGGTGATCTTCCTGACGGGATACATCCTGGAGAACATGCGCTGCCGGCACAAGGCCGGACCCATCTTCCAGGTGATGGAGTATAAATGGTGAGAGGCCTCCATGGAATTTGAGTCGGTCATCGGGCTCGAAGTCCACGTCCAGATCAAGACCCGCACGAAGATATTCTGCGGGTGCCCGACGACGTTCGGCGGAGAGCCCAACTCCCAGATCTGTCCGGTCTGCGCCGGTTATCCCGGTGTGCTGCCCGTCCTCAACAGGAAGGTGGTGCGCGAGCTGGCCCGCACGGCGTTGGCGCTCAAGGCCCGCGTCAACTCCCATTCCATATTCGCCCGCAAACAATATTTTTATCCGGACCTGCCCAAGAACTACCAGATCTCCCAATACGAACTACCCCTGGCCGAAAAAGGAGAGCTCTCCTTCACTCTCGACGGACAGACCCGCACGATCGGGATCCACCGGATCCATCTGGAGGAAGACGCCGGCAAATTGCTCCATGCGGTCGGAAACAAGGCGTTGAACCACACGCTGGTCGATTTGAACAGGACCGGCGTGCCTCTCATGGAGATCGTCTCGGAACCGGACCTGCGCACGCCCGAGGAAGCCTCCGAATACCTCTCGACGCTCCGGACGCGGCTGCGCTATCTCGACGTGTCCGATTGCAACATGGAGGAAGGGACCATGCGTTGCGACGCCAACGTCTCGATCCGTCCGCGCGGACAGACCTCCCTGGGGACCAAAGCGGAGATCAAGAACATGAACTCGTTCAAAGCGGTGCGCGACGCCCTGTCCCACGAGATCCGCCGGCAGGAACAAGCCGTCCAAGCCGGAGAACGGATCGTCCAGGAGACACGGCTGTGGGACGCCGCCCGGGGAGTGACGATCTCCATGCGATCCAAAGAGGAAGCCCACGATTATCGATATTTCCCGGAGCCCGACCTGGTCCCCATCCATCTGGATGCGGCCGCCCTCGAGGATCTCCGAAAGACGATCCCCGAAATGCCGGAACAGAAACGAGCCCGTTATGCGGACCAATGGGGCCTCTCGGCCTACGATGTGAACGTGCTGACGGAGAACCCGTCTCTCTCCGGCTATTACGAAGAGACATTGACATCGTCGTGGCCGTCCGAACAACAGGCCGAAGCGGCCAAGCCGGTGGCCAATTGGGTGACGACCGATCTGTTGGGGCGCCTGAACGCCGAACACATCGACCCCGCGGACTCTCCGCTGACTCCCGCGCGGTTGGGCGAGTTGGTCATGCTGATCCAGGACGGCGTCATCTCCGGCAAGATCGCCAAGACCGTATTCGACGAGATGTGGACCACCGGCCGGGCCGCCAAAGACATCGTGCAGGCCAAGGGGCTCGTGCAGGTGACAGATGAGGGGGCCATCGCCCGATGGGCGGACGAGGTCATCTCGGCCAACGAAAAAGCGGCCCGTGAATACCGTGAGGGGAACGAGCGGGCCATCGGAGCGCTGGTGGGGGCGGTCCTGAAAAAATCCGCGGGGAAGGCGAACCCCCAGCTGGTCAACAAGATCCTCAGAGAAAAACTCTCGTCGAAACCGTCTTGACCCGGACCGGGGCGACGACTGAAAGGACATCGAATGCTCACTCAACCCGAGATGTATAAGATCCTGGAAGATTCCCGCGCCTGGTCCACGGGACATTACCTACTCCCGAACGGACGGCACGGGGAACACGCCGTCCGGGCCTCCCTGATATTGCAATATCCGAAAATGGCCGAGATGATGGGGTCGGCGCTGGCGGAACTCTGGTGCGAATCCAACGGACAGGCGGCCGTCCAGTCCATCATGGCCATCAACCGCCAAGGACTCCTCTTGGGTTACGAACTCGCGCGGGCCCTGAACGTCCGGCTGCTCTACATCGAGAAAGAATCTTCGGGAACGCTCGTCATCAAGCAGGGGATCCGCCTGATCCCCGACGAAAAGACGCTCCTGGTGTGCGACATCCTGACCGAGCACATCAACCTCACCGAGATCACCGATTTCATCAAGAAGTCCCGGGCCGCGGCGATGGGACTCATCTCCCTGGCGGAGATCAACATCCGCGAAGCGGGCGCCCTCCCCCATCGGACCCTGGCGCGTTTTTCTTTCGGCGACTACGATCCCGCGGAATGCCCCCTCTGCAAGGCAAACTTTCCGCTGGAGAAACCCGAAGAGTAGTCCGTCGACTGATCCGTCCCCATGAAGCCCGTTCTCATCAAGGCCGGCCTTGCGTTCCTGTCCGTCCTCCTCGTCACGGTCACGCTGGAAACCGCCTTCCGTCTGGCCGGGGTCCGCTATTCCTCGGTGCCGCTCTCCATGGAATACGTCCAATGGATCGCCTCGTTGGGCCATACGCAGAATTCCCATCGCCGGAACTTCCGTCTCGATTACCGGGTCGACCCCGTCTATCTGTGGAGTCCCGTCCCTCAGCCGGGGATCACGAATTCCCTCGGTTTCCTGGGCCCCGAATGGACGCTCGAAAAAAAACCCGGCGTCTCCCGCCTCTTCTGTCTCGGCGATTCCTGCACCATCTCGGGAGAAATCCCCTATCCCGTCCTCTTACAGAGAGACCTCGACGACGCCGGGCCGGACCGCTACGAGGTCTTCAACGCGGGGGTCGGATCCTGGAGTTCTTACCAGGGAAGGCTCCTCTTCGAGAATCTGATCCTCCGTTATCGCCCCGACATCGTCACCGTCTATTTCGGTTGGAACGACCACTGGTTGGCCTGGAGCCATCCCGACAAAGAATTATCCGTCTATCTGGCCCCGCGGGCGCGATGGATCAACCTGTTCAACCGAAGCCGTCTGGCCCAGGGGATGACCTGGGTCCTCCACAGGATGGTGCCGGCCCCGGACCCGCGGGACAGGAGACCTCCGCTCTTCCGCGTTCCGCTGGAAGATTACAGGGCAAACCTCGAGGCGATCGTGGATCTGGCCAAGAAGAACGGGGTCCGCCCCGTCCTGATCACGGCGCCGACCACGCTCCATCCCCGACACAATGTGGTGCAATACCTCTCTTTCTCGTCGCGGCTCTTCCATGACCCGAACCAGATCAACCGGGTCCATAGCGAATACAACGCCGTCGTCGAACAGGTGGCGCGGGAACGGGGCATTTCCCTGGTCCCGCTCGCCAACCGCCTCCTCTACCTGCCCGATCGCGAGGCGATGATGAGCGACGGGATCCATCTGTCCCCCGAGGGGTCGGAATGGGCGGCCCGATCGATATGCGACACGATCCTCTCTCCCTGAGAAGCCGCGTGCGCCGGTGGGCCGGGGTCGTCGGGCTCTCCGTCGCCGGCCTGGCCTTCGCTGTTCTCGCCGTTGAATTTTTATCCAGACGCCTCTGGCCCCACTATGCGTTGGAGCCCATGGTGCGCACATTCCAGATGGGTGACAATGCGGAGACCCGCTGGAAACCGTCGTCCGTCCTGGGGTGGGAGCCGCTCTGGGAGATGGGATGCCGCGATCCGTCGGGGTTCATGACCCTCCACGACTGCCGGGCCGACCGGGAACCACGGGAAACCCGGGTCCTCCTGATCGGCGACTCCATCGCCGAACAACTCCTCCGTTGCGACAATCTCGATCGGATCGAAAACAGGTTGAGCGGGGCCTGGAAACGCCCCGTCAAGGTCTGGACCTTCGCGGGCGGCGGCTATGGACTGAACCATTATGAGAAGATCGTCACCTACAAGAGCCCGCCCCTCTCCGTCGACGTCCTCGTCATCCACTTCTGTCTCAACGACCTGGAAAATCCGAATTATGTCGTGTTCAAGAAAGAAGGGTCGCTCTTCATGACCCGCCGCGGCGTGGCCATCCAGACGACGCCGGTCTGGCCGGCTTTGTTCTGCCGGTCGCACCTCTACCGAATGGTCTGGATCCGCCGGAACGGGTATCGGATGCATCCCGACGCCTACGCCATCGGGAAACCGAGCCCGGAAGAAGGGGCCCGACTCAGTTTCGAAAAGATCCTCGAGACGGTCCGTCAGCGCCGGGGCCGGGTCCTGGCCGTCATCTTCCCCTACATGAAACCCCTGGAGACATATTCCCCGACGGAGAAAGAACATTACCGTCTCCTCCGGGAATGGCTGGACGGCCATGGCGTTCACTATCTGGACTTGCATCAAGCGTACGCGCGGGCGGATTGGTCCGCCTATCGAAAAACGGAAGCCCCCTGGGACGACATGCACCCCAACGAGCGCGGCAATCAGGAATACCTGGACCACATCTTGAAATATCTTGCTGGACAAACGGATTGATTTTATTAGAATAGGAACGTTGAGATTCGTTGCATCGACTCGCATGAGCGATCAAGGGGAGGATTCATGATACCACGTTACGCGCGGCCCGAGATGGAGACCATTTGGACGGACCAGACCCGCTTCGAGACCATCTTGGAAGTGGAACTGCTGGCCGCCGAGGCCATGTCCCGACGGGGAAAGATCGACGCCCGCGTCATCCGCCATCTGCGTCAGAAGGCCCACGTGGACATCTGGCGTATCCGGAAGATCGAGAAGCGCGTCAAGCACGACATCATCGCCTTCCTCACCCATCTGGAAGAACGGATCGGACCGGAAGCCCGCGTGCTTCACGCCGGACTGACTTCCTCGGACGTGCTCGATACGGCCTTGGCCGTCCAATTGGTCCGTTCGACGGATGTGCTGGACAGGGGACTCAAGACCCTGTCGGACATCGTCAAGAAACTCGCCAAGGAACACAAACACACACCCATGGCGGGCCGCACCCACGGGGTGCACGCCGAGCCCATCACGTTCGGATTGAAAGTCGCCGGATGGTATTCGGAATTACAGAGGAACCGCGAACGGCTTGCCGTCACCCGGAGAGAGGTCTCTTACGGGAAGATCTCGGGAGCCGTCGGGACTTTCGCCCACGCCGACATGTCGATCGAGGAAGAGGTTTGTCGTCGATTGGGACTGAAACCGGAACCCTTGTCCACCCAGATCGTGCCGAGGGACAGGCACGCCCATTACATCCAGACCCTGGCCCTGGTAGCCTCCGGCCTCGAGCGGATCGCACTGGAGATCCGCCACCTCCAACGCACGGAAGTCCTGGAGTTGGAGGAACCGTTCACCGAAGGACAGAAAGGGTCCAGCGCCATGCCCCACAAGCGCAACCCCGTGGCCTGTGAGAACGTCTGCGGGCTCTCCCGCCTGATCCGAAGCCACGTCTCGGCGGCCCTGGAGAACGTGCCCCTCTGGCATGAGCGGGACATCTCCCATTCGTCGGTGGAGAGGATCATCCTCCCCGATGCCTCGATGGCTTTGGACTTCATGATCCACCGACTGATCGATGTATTGTCGGGGTTGAAGGTCTTCTCACGCCACATGAAACGGAACCTGGACTCCACGTTCGAGCTGGTGTGCTCCCAAAGGATACTGCTGGCGCTGAACCGGGCGGGGATCGACCGGCAGAAAGCGTATGAGATGGTCCAGTACCACGCCATGGACGCGTGGAACCACGGGAAGAGTTTCAGAACGTTGATCGGAGCCGATCCGGCCATCCGGCGGCACCTGTCCGCCGCCCAGATCGACCGCAGTTTCGACTTGAAGCCGTTCCTGGCTTCCGTCGACAAGATTTTCAGGAGAGTGTTCGGAAAGTCCGCTTAAAAAATCTGTAAGTCCACCGCGAACGGGATTTCGTTCAGGACCAGGTTCAACGAATGTCCCGTCGCCTCGCCCATCACATGCGTGTCTTCTCTCAGCGCATCCCGCCACCGCCCGAATTCTCCCGGCGGCCAACCCAGGATCTCCACCCGATGGTGATGCGTCAGCTGGCCGGCCACTTCCTTCCGTAAACGCTGCGCCTCGGAGGACTGTTCCTTCAAGACCACCACGCGGGCCTGGGAATACCGGCGGGAGAGTTTGTTCAGCTTGTGCATGGTGACGTTCCCGCATTCGACCCACAACGCGATGTCCCCGGCGTCGTTGAAGGCGACCAAGTCCGGACGGAACTCCTGGCCGGCCAGCGCCGGATTCTTCAAAGAGACCTCCACCGTCGGGTCC
Source organism: Elusimicrobiota bacterium (assembly GCA_022709755.1). GTDB lineage: Bacteria > Elusimicrobiota > Elusimicrobia > FEN-1173 > JAKLIF01 > JAKLIF01. The sequence goes on from JAKLIF010000002.1 coordinate 277,481, forward strand.
GAATCCCAGAACAAGATGAACCCCGCCAGCTTCAAGGCCAGATGTTCCAGGGTCTCTTCCTGCTGGGATACCAACAGCAAACGGCGATGCCCGCCGTTCAAATGGATGTCGCACCGGATGCGCATGGGCCAATTATAACACAGTCTTCCTAAATGGATGAAGCAGTTGGCAATCCCCTCGGGAAAGTGTTTAATGGATGATATGAGCTGGATCACCACCATCGGGTTTCTCGCCGCCGCCTGCACCACGGTGTCCGCCCTGCCCCAGGTCATCAAGAGCTGGAAGAACCGACGCACCGAAGACATCTCCCTGGTCACCTACCTCATCCTGGAGACGGGGATCGTCCTGTGGCTGGTCTACGGTTGGTTGATCGGAGACTGGCCCCTGATCCTCTCCAACGGCATCGGGTTCGGGTTGGTCTCCATCGTCCTCTACCTGAAACTGAAGCACGGCTGAACATCCCGTGAACTGGAACGAGCTGGCGGACGTCTCCCCGGAAAAGGTCGGCGCCCTGCGGGCCAGATTGGACCGCCTCGCCGTCGATATGAAGAGTGTTCAGGAGCAGTTCATCCGCGGCGGCGGAAAGGGGGGGCAAAAGATCAACAAGACCAACAACTGCGTGCTCCTCCGCTATCCGCCGATGGAGATCGTCCTCCGCGTCCAACGAGACCGCCGGCGTTCCGTCAACCGGTTCCTGGCGCTGCGGGAACTGGCGGACCGGATCGAGAGCCGCATCTCCCCGCAAACCTCCGAAAGATTGCGTGAACAGGCACGGATCCGTCGACAGAAAGACCGGCGCCGACGCCGCTCACAAGCCCCGGAGGGGTCCTCCCCCGAAACCCCTTCCCCATCGATTTGACTTGTTCGAGAGCTCTCCAACTGATAAAATACGCTGAAATCCCCCTTGTGGGAAATTTAAAGGAGAAAGTCATGCATACCATCGGAGAATTCAAAGGAAACATCACCATCACGCTGAAACAGAGCGAAGATGACGCTTACGGATTTACGTTCGGTCTGACGAAAGCGAAACTGATCCTTGACCACATCGATGCCATCAAAGCGTTCTACGAAGACAACAAGGACAAGATGAAGACCCGGAAGAAACCGGACGCCGCCAGCTGACCCCACGATAACAACTGAAACATCCCTTTCCCGCCGTCCGGGATGACAGGGATCATCTTCGAAACACCCGAGGAGACCGTATCGGTCTGCTCGGGTGTTTTTTTTATCAGGGAGCGGGATGATCCGCGGAACAGGCCGCGGGGAAGTGACGGGATCCGGCCTTATTTCAGCCGGGGAAACAGTATCTCTTTGACTTGCTTCTGGAGGATCGTCTTGGCCTGCCGGGCCTTGTCGGGGATGATCGGCTCGTAGAGTTCCGTGGCCCGGTTCAGGAGGAAATAGGCGTTACTCAGGATCTTTTCCTTCTCGACGCCGGTCTTCTTCCACGGCTCGTTGTCGTGGATGTATTTGTTGCCGTAAGTGAGCAGTTCGCTGATGTTCTTGGCCGCCGCCGAGAGATCGAACCCCTCGTAGTTCTTCTGGGCCGCGCGGACATGTTCCATGCATTTCTCCGCAAAGAGGGGATCGAACGTGCGGTGGTCCTCCAGATGGATCCCGTCCGTGCTCGACATGTGCAACACCCGGCTGATGAGGTTCCCGTAATTATTGGCCAGGTGCACGTTATAGGATTCGACCAGCTCCGTCTCCTTGTAACTGCAATCGGAATACGTCGGAAGGACCGCCAACATGTAGAACCTCACCGTGTCGGCGCCGAACTTGTCGTACTGGTCCAAGGGGGACACGACGTTCCCCAGGCTCTTCGACATCTTCTGCCCGTCAGGACCGAAGATCATCCCGTGCACCAACAGTTTCTTCGTCGGGGCGGCCCCCACGGAGGCCAACATGCCCTGCCAGATGGCCCCCTGGAACCGAAGGTTGTCGGGACCGCAGAATTGCACGCCGGGCCAAAATTCGTTGAACCTCTTCTTGTCCCCGTGAAACCCCAAGACGTTGATGTAGTTGGTCAACGCGTCGAACCAGACGTAGATCACCTGGCTCGGATCGCCGGGCACCTCGATCCCCCAGGGAAGGTTTTGTCGGTTCCTCGAGATGCTGATGTCGTCCATCTCCCGGATGAAGTTGGCCAGTTCCGCGGTCTTGGAAGAGGGCTGAACGAAATGAGGGTTCTTCTGCAGATCCTCCAAGAGCCGCTCGCGATATTTGGACAGGCGGAAGAAATAGTTCTCTTCGGACTGCCTCTGGGGCTCCACGCCGTGATGAGGACATTTTCCGTCGACCAAGTCCTTCTCCAAGAGGAACGACTCGCATCCGACGCAATAGAGTCCGCTGTAGTTCTTCTTATAGATGTCGCCCTTCTGATCGGAGAGCGTCCAGACGTACCGGGCCCCCTCGTGATGATAGCTCTGGGATGTCCGGTAGAAATAATCGTTGGAGATGGAGAACTTCGCGCAGAAATCCTTCCACTGGACGGCCAGTTCGTCCACGAACGCCTGGGGGTCCTTGCCGGCGTCGCGGGCGGTGGTCAGGACCTTCTGCCCGTTCTCGTCGATGCCCACGTTGAAGAAGACATTGTCGGAACCCCATTTTTTCCGAAAATAGCGCGCGTACGCGTCGGCCTGGAAGAACTCGATGGCGTGTCCCACGTGGGGGACCGAGTTCGCATAGGGGAGCGTGGTGGTGAAATAGATTTTTTCAGTCATGGCGGTTCTTTCCTCCGTATTATAGACGTATTTTCATGTCGCTTCAAGAATAGATATGGACAGTTCGGAGAGCGTTTTGGTAAAATCCTTTCCTCAATTTATTTGTGTTTTATAACGAAAAAATATTTTCGGAGACTCGTCACATGCCCAACACCAATAAGAACATCCAGCAGACACTCGTCCTGATCAAACCGGACGGATTGAAGAAATCCCTGACCGGCAACATCCTCACCAAATTGGCGGAGACGCGTCTGTGCATCATGGGCGCCAAGGTCGTGCAAGTGTCGCGCGAACTGGCGACCTGCCACTATCAACATCTGAAAGACAAACCGTTTTTCGGCGAGCTGATCGAATACATCCAGGGCAAACCCTACGGGCCCGACTACCAGCGCGTGATGGCCCTCGTCTATCAGGGGAACGACGCCATCCAGAAGGTCCGGCAGTTGGCCGGAGCCACCAATCCCGAAGAAGCCGACGCCACCAGCATCCGCGGCGCGTTCGGACGGATCACCACCAAGGGCGTCTTTGAAAACGTCATCCACGCCTCCGCCAATCCGGAAGACGCCGAACGGGAGATCAAACTCTGGTTCCAGCCGGAAGAGCTCGTCACCGACCTCTACCCGACGAAAACGGTCACCTCCTCCCCCAAAGAAGTCAAGGTCTGGGCCTCCTGAACATCCCCATGACCAACCACCAAAAACTGACAGCCTGGGTTGATGAGATGGTCCGGCTCTGCAAGCCGGACCGGGTCGTCTGGTGTGATGGCTCCGAAGACGAGAAACGCCGGCTGACCGCCGACGCTTTGCGATCGGGCGACCTGGAAGAACTGAACCAAGAGAAACTGCCCGGATGTTATCTGCACCACTCCGCGCTCAACGACGTCGCCCGCACAGAACACCTCACCTACATCTGCACTCCCACCAAGGACGAGACCGGCCCCACCAACAACTGGATGGAACCGGGAGAAGCCTATCGCACCCTTGGGGGTCTCTTCGACGGGTCCATGAAAGGGCGCACGATGTATGTGGTCCCGTTCGTGATGGGCCCGGCCCGTTCCCCGTTCAGCAAAGTCGTCGTGGAATTGACGGACAGCCTCTACGTGGCACTGAACATCCGCATCATCAGCCGCATGGGGAAAGTCGCGTTGGATATGCTCGGAGAAACCGGGGAGTTCACCAAAGCCCTGCACAGCAAGGGCGACCTGGACATGGCCCGCCGGTTCATCTGCCATTTTCCGCAGGACAACACCATCTGGAGCATCGGATCCGGTTACGGCGGCAACGCCCTGTTGGGCAAGAAGTGCATGGCTCTTCGGATCGCCAGCTGCCTCGGCCGGCAGGAAGGCTGGTTGGCCGAACACATGCTGATCGTCGGGATCGAGAATCCGAAAGGGGAAACCTCCTACGTGGCCGCCGCCTTCCCCAGCGCCTGCGGGAAAACCAATCTGGCGATGCTCGTCCCGCCGGCCTCGTTGCCGGGATACAAGATCTGGACCGTGGGAGACGACATCGCGTGGCTGAGGATCGGCCCTGACGGGCGATTGTGGGCCATCAATCCGGAAGCCGGATTTTTCGGCGTGGCGCCCGGGACCAACAAAAAATCGAACCCGAACGCGCTGGCGACCGTCCAAAAAAACTCCATCTACACCAACGTGGCCCTCCTCCCGGACAAAACAGTCTGGTGGGAAGGAATGGACGGGGCGCCCCCCGAGAAGTGCCTGGACTGGAAGAACGAGCCCTGGACGCCGGCCTCGAAAGAAAAAGCCGCCCATCCGAACAGCCGGTTCACCGCGCCGGCCAGCCAATGCCCGAGCATCTCGCCGGAATGGGAGAACCCCGCCGGAGTCCCGATCACAGCGATCATCTTCGGAGGCCGGCGGTCACAGACGATCCCGCTGGTGTTCGAATCCTTCAACTGGCAGCACGGAGTGTTCGTCGGGGCGACCATGTCTTCCGAGACCACCGCGGCGGCGATCGGCGCCGTCGGCGTGGTCCGACGCGATCCCATGGCCATGCTGCCCTTCTGCGGCTACAACATGGGGGACTACCTCAGCCATTGGATCGGCATGGGGGACAAGATCAAACACCCCCCCAAGATATTCAACGTCAACTGGTTCCGCACCGGACCCGACGGCAAATTCCTCTGGCCGGGGTTCGGCGACAACCTGCGCGTGCTCCTTTGGATCCTGGACCGCTGCGAGGGCCGCGGACCCGCCGTCAAAACTCCGATCGGCCTGATCCCGACGCCCGACGCGCTCAATCTGACGGGCCTGAACATCGATCCGGAGGCTCTCCGGACGCTGCTCCATGTGGACCGGGCTGCCTGGCAGGCGGAACTGGATGACCAAAAAACGTTTTTCAACAAACTTGGCGACCGGATGTCGCCGGTCTTAACGAACGAACACGCGGCGTTATCCCAACGCCTTCGAAACGCGTGATCTAACTTTACGACGAAAGAGGGAACTTCCCATGCCTGATTCAACGGAACACCTTCAGGGCGACCTGATCCATAAAATCCTTCCCCGCAACATCGAGGACGAGATGAAGACGGCCTATCTCGATTACTCCATGAGCGTCATCGTGGGGCGCGCCCTCCCGGACGTCCGCGACGGATTGAAACCCGTCCACCGCCGCATCCTCTACACGATGGACGAGATGGGCCTGGCGCACAACAAACCTTACAAGAAATCCGCCCGCGTGGTCGGTGACGTTCTCGGGAAATACCATCCCCACGGGGACACGGCCGTCTATGACTCCATCGTCCGGATGGTCCAGGATTTTTCGCTCCGCCACCCGCTGATCGACGGTCAGGGGAACTTCGGGTCCATCGACGCCGACCCGGCCGCCGCCATGCGTTATACGGAAGTCCGCCTGGACGCCATCGCCCAGGAGATGATGGGCGACATCGACAAGAACACCGTCGACTTCGGCCCGAACTACGACGGATCCCTGGTCGAACCCCTCGTCCTGCCGGCCAAACTGCCGAACCTGCTCGTCAACGGTTCCGCCGGAATCGCCGTCGGCATGGCCACCAACATCCCGCCCCACAACCTCGGCGAGGTATGCGACGCCATCGCCGCCTACATCGACAACGACGCCATCACGTTCAGCGATCTTCTGAAGATCATCAAGGGTCCCGATTTCCCGACGGGGGCCACCATCCACGGCCGCGACGGGATCCGTCAATATTTCGAGACGGGACGGGGATCCATGAAGATCCGCGCGAACACCGAGATCGAGGATATTCGCGGCGGACGCCAAGCCATCATCGTCACCGAACTCCCCTACCAGGTCAACAAAGCCATGCTGCTGGAAACGATCGCCGACCTGGTGCGGGACAAGAAGATCTCCGACATCTCCGACCTGCGCGACGAATCCAACCGGGAAGGCATCCGGATGGTCATCGAGATCAAGCGCGACGGGAATGCCCAGGTCGTGCTCAACCAGCTCTACAAGTTCACCCAGATGGAGACCTCCTTCGGGGTCATCATGCTGGCCCTGGTGGACGGACGTCCGCGCATCCTCTCCATGAAGGAGATGATCCATTATTACGTCGAACACCGGAAAGTCGTCATCGTCCGGCGGACACAGTATGAGTTGAAGAGGGCGGAAGACCGCGCCCATATCCTGGAAGGGTTGCGCATCGCCATCGACAACCTGACCCGGATCATCAAGATCATCCGCGAGTCCAAAGACGTGGAGACCGCCCGCAATTCGTTGATGGAGGAATTCAAACTGTCCAAAGTGCAGGCACAGGCCATCCTGGACATGCGCCTCCACCAGTTGACCGCCCTGGAACGGAAACAACTGGAAGCGGAATACCTCGAACTCATCAAGACGATCGCGCGGCTCAAGGAGATCCTGGGCAGCGCCAAGAAAATCCTCACCATCATCAAAGAGGAATTGAAGGAGATCAAGGAGAAGTACGGGAACAAGCGCCGCACCGCCTTGGCCGCGAGCGCGACGGAATACGACATCGAGGATTTGATCGCCCAGGAAGACGTGGTGGTCACCATGTCCCATGCGGGCTACGTGAAACGGATGCCCGTCGACACCTACAAGGTGCAGAAACGGGGGGGACGCGGCATCACCGGCGCGGGAACCAAAGACGACGATTTCGTCGAGCAGTTGTTCGTCAGCGACACCCATTCCCACCTGCTCCTCTTCACGAACCGCGGGCGCGTCCATTCCATCCGGGTCTATGAGATTCCGGATGCGAGCCGCATCTCCCGCGGGAAGGCCATCGTCAATTTCGTGCAGATGGGGCCCGACGAAAAGATCACCTCCTGCATCCCCATCAAAACGTTCGAGGAAGCGAAGGGAAAAGAAACGTTCCTGGTGATGGGGACCCGGAACGGGATGATCAAGAAGACGTCTCTGTCCGAATTCGACAACATCCGAAGGGGCGGCATCATCGCCATCGGCCTGTCGGAAGGCGACGTGCTGGTCGACGTGAAACACACCGACGGCAAATGCGAGATATTGATCGGCACTAAGGACGGCATGTGCATCCGTTTCGACGAGAAGGACGTGCGCCCCATCGGACGAGCCGGCAAAGGCGTCCGCGGAGTGCGCCTCGGCAAAGGGGACCAGGTCATCGGGATGGAAGTCACCACCCCCGGGACGCGCGAAACGCTCCTGACCGTGTGCGAATTCGGCTACGGAAAGAGGACGGAACTCTCCGAATACCGCGACACCCGTCGCGGAGGAAAGGGCGTCATCACCATCAAGACCACGGACCGGAACGGCATCGTCATCGGCATCAAACTGGTGACCAGCGACCACAACGTCATGCTGATGACCGAAAAGGGCATGATGGTGCGGCTGCACGTGAAGGGGATATCCGTCATCAGCCGCAACACTCAAGGGGTGCGTCTGATCCGCCTGGAAGAAGGCGACAAAATGGCCGGGATCGCCACCATCGCCGAAGAGGACGACAAAGAGGACGAGACGCCCACGCTGGATGTGAAGGAGACCAAGGGGAAATAACGGCCGATTCATGGACGGGAAACCGTTCCGGTCTTTTTCCCACACGGCCGATGTCGGCCTGATCGTCCGCGGCAAAACACGCCGCCAGCTGTTCCACAACGCGGCCGCAGGGATGCTCTCCCTCGTGACGGGCCCTCCGTCCGGACCCGCGGTTCCCTCGAAGAAAACCATCCGCCTCACGGCACCCGATCCGGAATCCCTCTTCATCCGCTGGCTCAACGAAGTCCTCTTCCTGACGGTCCACCGGCGGTTTTTTCCCGTAAGGACCCGATTTCATCAATTGACTTCCAGATCCCTCTCAGCCCTCCTCTCCGGACACCGCCTTCCCCCGGAACATCCTTTCCTGCGCGACATGAAAGCGGCGACGTTCCACAAACTATCGATCCGCCGAAAGAACGCCCGATGGACATCGACCATCGTGTTCGACGTCTGATCCCTCGGAGACCCGGAGATGCATTTCGAACGATTGGATGACTATCGCTGGATCATCCCCCGGACCGGCGGGATGAACGTGGAAGGGATCATTTATGGGGACCGTGCTTTATTGGAACACGCCGCCAACGAGAAGGCCGCCGAACAGGTCGCCCATGTCGCCCACCTTCCGGGGATCGTCGGGCGATCCCTGGCCATGCCGGACATCCATTGGGGATACGGTTTCCCCATCGGGGGAGTGGCCGCGATGGACGCGGATGCGGGCGTCATCTCTCCCGGAGGGATCGGCTACGACATCTCCTGCGGAGTCCGGCTCATCCGTACAAACCTCGAATCGAAAGACCTGGGAAACCGCCTCGCCGCCCTCTTGGACGGCCTTTTCAACAACGTGCCAGCGGGCGTGGGGGGCACGGGCCCTATCCGGCTCTCCTCTTCCGGAATAAAAGCGGTGTTCGACAAAGGGGCGTCCTGGGCTGTCGCGGAGGGGTATGGCGAATCCGACGACCTCCTGTCCGTGGAGGACGGCGGACGGTTGGACACGGCGGACCCCGACGGACCAAGCCCGCGCGCCGTGGAACGGGGCCGGGCACAGCTGGGGACTCTGGGAAGCGGCAATCATTTTCTGGAGGTCCAGGAAGTCGTGGAGGTATTCGACGAAAGGACGGCCGGAGTGTTCGGCCTGTGGCCCGGACAAATCGCCGTGATGATCCACACCGGCTCCCGCGGTTGCGGGTATCAGGTCTGCGAGGACTTCCTGAACGTCATGCAGGGAGCCGTCCGCCGATACGGCATCGCGGTGCCGGACCGTCAATTGTGTTGCGCGCCGATCGATTCCAAGGAAGGCCGTGACTATTTCTCGGCCATGTCCGCCGCGGCCAACTACGCCAAGGCCAACCGCCAAGTGATCACCCATTTCATCCGGGAGACGTTCATGCGCCTCCTGGATATGTCACCCCGCGACCTGGGGATGGGCGTGGTCTACGACGTCTGCCACAACATCGGGAAGATGGAGACCCATATCGTCGACGGAAAACCGAGACTCCTGTGCGTCCATCGGAAAGGCGCCACGCGTTCGTTCCCGGCGGGACACCCCGATGTCCCCAAAAAATACAGGGATGTCGGACAACCGGTCCTCATTCCGGGGACCATGGGGACCTCCTCGTACGTCCTGGTGGGAACCGACACCGCCATGACCGAGACGTTCGGCACGACCTGCCACGGCGCCGGCAGGACCATGAGCCGGAAAGCCGCCCTCCAACGGACGGACGGGCACACCCTCCGGGACGAACTACAACGCCGGGGCGTTTTGGTGAGGGCCGCCTCCTATAAAGGGCTCGCCGAAGAAGCACCGAACGCCTACAAGGACGTGGATAACATTGTGGAGGTCTGCCAACGGGCCGGTCTCTCCAGGAAAGTCGCCCGTTTGAGACCCCTTGGTGTCGTGAAGGGTTAATTGATAACATTCCCCCATGGGAAACGACCGTCTCCCGAAGAAAATCGTCTTCATCGCCTCTCTGGCGACAGCCCTGGTCGCCTCTCCCCCTGGTGGAGGGGCGATGTCGGCAGCTATTCCCGGACAACAACCCTCCGTCATCTGGATCGGCTTGGATGGGGCGGATCCGGACCTTCTCGAGCAATGGGTGCGCGAAGGATTTCTGCCCACTTTCTCCCGCCTGATGAAGGAGGGTTCCTATGGCCGCACGGACGTCAACATCGGGACCACTTTTTCACCGAACGTGTGGACCTCGATCTTCACCGGGCAACGACCGGAGAAACACGGTATCCTGTTCCCGCCGGGACTCAAAGACATCCCGTCGTCTCAACGGAAAACAAAGGCCATCTGGAACATCCTCAGCGAGCATGACCGCCGGGTCGCCTCGGTGGGACACCTGGTGACCTGGCCGGCCGAACCCGTCCGGGGAACGATACTCTCCCGCTTCTACCTCAAAGCCGGCGTGCCTCGATCCATCTACCCGGACAATCTGTATCAGGAACTCCTGGCGCACTGGAGATCGCAACAAGGCGCGATCCAAAAGATGCAGGACCTGATGGACCCGTATCGACCGTCCTCCCCGTCTCAGACGGAATTCCCCGACGACCCTCGCGGGAACTACCTCCGAGAGAAACAGAAGGATTTGAACAACTTGACGGTCTCCGAAAGGGATGCCTATGCGCTGGCCACCGGACTCTACCTCCTCGAAAACAGGCCTTTCGACTTCTTCACCGTCTACTTCGTCGGCTGCGATTATCTCGGGCATCGATTCGCGCGTTACATGCCGCCCGTGGACGATTATGTCCCGACGGAAGACGCGACGCGATATGCCCACGCGCTGAGAGACTATTACATCATGATGGACCGGTTCATTGAGCGCCTCCTGTCCCATGCGGGAGAGAACACCACCGTCGTGATCTGTTCCGACCACGGCACCACCAAGAAGGAACCATTGACCCCGGACGACGTGCGGGCGGGAAAACCGGCGGGCAACCATGTCGATGTCGGGATCGTCCTTTTTAAAGGACCCGCCATCAAGAACGGCTATCCCATTCCCCGTTCCAGCATCCTCGATCTCACTCCGACCGTGTTATACCTGCTGGGGTTGCCGGTCGCCGGAGACATGGACGGCCGGGTGCTGACGGACATGATCCGGCCGGCCTATTTCGAAGATCATCCCGTCCGCCGGGTCGATTCCTTCGGTCCTCCGACGCACATCCCCCTGGACTTCCCTCTCGAAAAGGTCGTCAACCCGAAGGAACTGGATGAATTGAGATCTTTGGGATATCTCAAATAAGACGGGTCGGACGCTCGCTTCCCGATCCCCGGTAAATATTATGTTGTATACTCAAAGGATGCTCTCGGGACCGATCACACCGTGGACGCGGGGCCTGGCGATCGTCTTACTGACGATCCTGGCGACCCAAGCCCCTGCGGCCCCGTCCGACGTAAACCCTCCCAAAAAACACGCGCCGTCCGTCCTCTGGATCGGGCTCGACGGGGCAGACCAAAATCTCCTGCAAGAGTGGGCCCTGGCCGGATACCTCCCGACGATCGCCGGGTTGATGAAAGAGGGCGCCTATGCGGTGATGGATGTCGATATTACACCGGCGTTTTCTCCCAATATCTGGACCTCGATCTTCACCGGTCAACGGCCGGAGCGGCACGGGGTCCAGTCCGACATGGGGATCGTGGACATCCCCTCCCAGCATCGAAAAACCAAGGCCATTTGGAATATCTTGAACGACCAGGGCCTCACCATCGGCTCGGTCAACCATCTGGTGACCTGGCCCGCTGAACACGTGCGGGGAGCCATGCTGTCACGCCTGTTTAGGACGGAGAGCATCCCCCGAGTCCTCTATCCCGAAACGTTGCGGCCGGCCATCCAAGCCCGCATCAAAGCCCATGAACAGGAGATCCGATCGCTGATCGCGCCCCTGGATCGATACCGGTCCGTCGAAATCCGCCCCTCCGAAGCGGCGGACGGCACGTTGAAACACTATCTGGATGAAAGACAAAAAGATTTGAACTGCCTTCAGGTCGCGGAAGAAGACGCCGAAGCTTTGGAGGCGGGCCTCTATCTGTTGGAAAACGAAACCTTCGATTTTTTCACAATCTATTTCGGGGGATGTGACGTCCTCGGACATCGGTTCTTCCGCTACATGCCCCCGATCCCCGATTATATCCCCGATGAGGACGTTCAAAATTACGGGAACATCCTGCGCGATTATTACGTGATGGTGGACGGCTTTATCAAACGCCTGCTGGTTCACGCCGGGGACGAAACCACCGTCGTCCTCTGTTCCGACCATGGCATGAGAAAAACGAAGCCTCTGAGCCGCCAGCGATTACAAGAGGGGAGGCCCCCCGGAAACCATTCGAGTGTCGCGGTCGCCTTTTTTAAAGGCCCTCGGGTCAAGAAAGGACATCTCGTGTCCAAAGCCGGCCTGATGGACCTCACGCCGACCGTGCTCTATCTCCAGGGACTGCCCGTCGCTCGGGATTTCGACGGAAAGGTATTGACGGACATCGTCGAGCCGTCCTATCTCCAGAACCACCCCATCCGGTGGGTTAACACCTTCGGCCCCCCGGCGTACATCTCGCTGGACTATCCTCTCTCAAACATCGTCACGCCCGATGAGCAAGAGCGGTTGCGTTCATTGGGATACTTGAAATAGTTGGTCGTGGGAACTTTCCCGCGGGAAACGCCGCAGGGGGGGGATGTCGGGCGCGACGAGGGGTTACTAGATGTTCTTGAGGATCTGCTTGGCCTTCTTATTCTGTTCTTCGAACAATTTTCGCATCTCCGACCAGAGGGTGTAGGCGTCGAACGGTTTGGGAAGGAAGAGATCCGATTTCACTTTGCGGGCGATTTCTCCTCCCTTGAATTTCTCTTTGGCGGAGTACAAGATAACGATGATCCGTTTCAGGATATCGTTGTTCTTGATGTGATCACACACCGTGGCGCCATCCAGTTCGGGCATCATCATGTCCAGGATCACCATGTCGGGCTGGATGTTGTTGACCAGATCGATGGCCTCCCGTCCATTGACGGCGGTGTGGACTTCGTGTCCCTCGTGTTCCACCATCACCTTGAGAAGGTCCAAGGCTTCTTTATCGTCATCGGCGATTACGACAATGCGTTTATCGGGCATGGGAAACTTCCTATTTGAAGAGTTTGTCTCCGAGATCCTTGAACGACAAGGGTTCGGCTTTCCGGGGGACGCGCGGCAATTGGCGCTTCAGCTGGATCCATTCCGCCTTGAATCGCCGATAGACCTCCGACTCCGCGAACCGAACTCCGCCGAAGAATGAAGCGATCGCCACGGAGAACAACAGCCATATCATCAATTGGAGCTTCAGTCCCGCTTTGAGAACCACAAGGAGAACCAGACTCGACAGGACCACCGCGATGATGATCAAGTAGATGTACATTCCTGAATCCATTATATCAAACCCAAGCCCGATTGAACGCCGGGGATTAAAAATATGGCCCGGCGCCGGAGGGAAAGGATATAATAGAATGACCTGAACGGAAACGGCCGCCGAATCGGCCGGACCCTCTCGGGAAAACATCCAGGAGACTCTGATGTCAGATAATTCTTCCGCCTTCGAAGGGATTGAGAAACGAAAGTTCAAGCGCCGTTACATCCAATTTTCGGTCCGATACCGATTCAATGCCGAGGGGGTCATCACCGACTGGAAGACGTCCCATGCGGGGAACATGAGCGCCGGCGGCCTTTTCATGACGTTCGGAGAGAACCTCTACGTCGGGCGCGTCCTCGACCTCGAATTCTCGCTGCCGGAACAGAACAAGACGATCCGCACCACCGGACGCATCGTCCGCGTCAAAGAAGTGATCCCCGGGACAATGGTCGACTGCGGACTTGAATTCACGGATCTCAAGGAAGAGGACCGTCAGTATCTGGATGCCTACTCCAAAGACACCTCGACCCCAGACACATCCACAGGAGCGTCCTCATGATAAAAGAAATCACCTATTGGCTGATCGAGATGCTGCGGCAATACGGCGCCTGGAGCGTGTTCGGCGGCGTCATCATCGAATCCATCATCGTCCCCATCCCGTCCCCCGCCATCATCATGGGCGCGGGGATGATCCTGGTCCCGCTGCAGGAACCGTGGGGGTCCGCCCTCAAGATCATCTTCTGGCAGATCGTCCTGCCCGGGTCCATCGCCTCCACCATCGGCGCCTATCTGTGTTACGGGATCGCTTACTGGGGAGGCAAACCCCTGATCGAAAAAGTGCAGCGGTTTTTCGGGTGCACCTGGGACGACATCGCCGGGATGGGCGCGCGATTCAGCCGGTCGGGCGCCGCTCCCACGTTGTTCTTCATGAGGATGATCCCCATTGTGCCCCTGTCCCTGGTATCGCTGGCCGCCGGAGTCATCCGGCTCGATTGGAAGGTGTTTACCATTTGGACTTTCTTGGGATCCGTCCCCCGCTGTCTCATCCTGGCCATCCTCGGATGGCAGTTGGGCAACAGCGCGTTGAAACTCGCTTTCCAGGTGGACCGGTTGGAATCCATTATCTCCCTTCTCATGGTCTGCGGCGTCATCGGAGTGATCTTGTACTTCCGACACCGGATGAGACGGGCCGCCAAACTCATCGAGTGAATCCCATGAACCCCCGCGCGGCGCTCTTCGTTCCCCTGCTCCTCACCCTCCTCGGAACGGCGGCCGGGGCACTGGGAGCCCAACCCCAGGACCCGACGCTGAACGTCCTTCTGATCGGCTGGGACGGCGTGAGCAGACACCGCGTCAAAGAGGGATTGGAAAAATCCCAATTGCCGAATCTGAAAAAGATCGTCGACAAAGGGTCGATCGTGGCCATCGACATCCTAAGAGTCACCAGCACTAAACCCGGTTGGACACAGATCCTCACGGGATACGAGCCCGAGAAGACCGGGGTCTACGCCAACCACCTCTATCAACCGATCCCGGCCGGATACACCCTGTTCGAACGGCTGAAAGGGCGGTTCGGCCCGGCGATCGATACCCTCGTCGTCTCCGGAAAGGATGCCCACCTGGACTATGACCCCCCCGTGCGGCTGACCCCCGCGGAGGAGGCGAACTACGACGTGGAAAAATGGTATGGATCCCAGCCGGTCGAGATCGACGGAAATAAATTCGTGGATATCCCCGGGAAACCCTTCCTCCATGCCCGTCCCAGCGTGGATGTGTGGTTGAACCGTTTCAAATCCAATTCGGCGGTCGCCGACCAGGCAATCGAGTTGCTGAAGCAACACCGGGAAAAACCGTTCTTCATGTTCGTCTTGTTCGCGGACGCCGATGCCCGGGGTCACGACAAGGGCGAGGATTCAAAGGAATATGGGGACGCCATCGTGTCCGACGACACGGAGACCGGCCGGATCCTCAGAGCCCTCCAAAACCTCAAGATCGACCGGAAGACCGTGATCTACATCACGTCGGACCACGGATTCAACATCGGCATGAAACACCATTCCGACGCCCCTTATTCTTTCCTGGCCAGCACCGATCCCGCCATTCAGCGGCGTGGAGAACGCGCCGACATCGCGCCGACCATCTACCAAAAATATGGCTTTCTCAAGGATGAATTCGATCCCCCGCTCGACGGCCACTCATTGACAGACCCTTACGTTCAATCCCCCTGGTAGTCTCTCCGTCTTCCGTCGGATCGCCGGCTTCCCCTGGAGAGGGGAAATCCCTTCCTTGAAGCCGCTCTCCGGCTTTTGATATACTTCGATTGTCATGTCCCACGCGCCGTTCGTCCACCTCCACAACCATACCGAATACAGCCTCTTGGACGGGGCCTGCCGTCTCACGGACGACAAGGGAAATCCCTCCGAACTCCTGAAATCGATGGCGAACGCCAAATACCGGGCCTTGGCCATCACCGATCACGGGAACATGTTCGGGGCGTTGGAGTTCTATCAGGCCTGCACGGATTCCGGCATCAAGCCCATCCTGGGGGTGGAGGCGTATATGGCCCCAGGTTCCCGGCTGGACCGGACCGGTTCGCCGGGGGATGTCTCCTACCATCTCACCTTGTTGGCCGAGAACGAAACCGGATATCAAAACCTTTTGAAGCTCACCTCGAAGGCCTACCTGGAAGGTTTTTACTATAAACCCCGCATCGACAAGGAAATCCTGGCGGCCCATTCGGAAGGCGTCATCGGCCTGTCCGGTTGTTTGAAAGGGGAGATTCCCTCGGCTCTCTTGTCGAACCAGCCTGAAAAAGCGCAGAAACTTCTGGACGATTACCGTTCCATCTTCGCCAAGGACCATTTTTATTTGGAGCTGATGGATCACGGCATGCCCGAACAAAAAGCCGTCATCCCGCTCCTGACGGACCTTTCCAAACGATCCGGCATTCCCCTGGTGGCCACCAACGATTGTCATTACCTCCGGCGGGAGGACTCCTTTCCCCACGACGTGCTCCTGTGCATCGGCACGGGGAAGACCCTCAACGATGAGAAACGGCTCAAATATCCGACGGCGGAATTCTACTACAAGTCGCCCCAGGAGATGATGGCCTTGTTCGGTGAGATCCCGGGCGCCATCGAAAACACGGTCTCCATCGCGGAGATGTGTCACCTCCAACTGAAGTTCAACCAGATCCTCCTGCCGCGCTATGACGTCCCCTCGGGCGAGACCCCGGATTCCTACCTGGAAAAACTTTGTCTGGAAGGGCTCAAGAAACGGATGGGCCACATCGATCCGCAATACAAGACCCGGCTGGACTATGAGATACAGATCATCCGGAAGATGGGATTCTCTACCTATTTCCTGATCGTTTGGGATTTCATCCATCACGCCCGGAAGGAAGGCATCCCCGTCGGACCCGGCCGCGGCTCCGGAGCCGGGAGTCTGGTGGCCTATGCCCTCCACATCACCAGCATCAATCCCATCGAGCACGGATTGCTTTTCGAGCGGTTCCTGAACCCGGACCGGCGTAGCATGCCCGATCTGGACATCGATTTTTCGGATGACTTGCGCGAAAACGTCATTCGGTACGTCCGCCAGAAATACGGCGAACAGTGCGTGGCCCAGATCATCACCTTCGGCTCCATGCTGGCCCGGCTGGTCGTGAGGGACGTGGGCCGCGTCTTGGGAATGCCCATCGAGGAGGTCGACCGCATCGCGCGACTCATCCCGAAAGAATTAGGCACCACCATCCATTCGGCCCTCCAATCCAGCCCCGAATTCCGGGAGGCCGCCCAGAAAGACCCCCAGGCGAAGAAACTCATCGATCTGGCCCAAAAACTCGAAGGGATCAAACGCCAGTGCGGCGTCCATGCCGCCGGGACTGTGATCACCTCGGGAGACATCACCCAATACGTGCCGCTCTACAAGGGATCCCGCGACGTCGTTACCACCCAATACGACGGCGAAACGCTCCTGAAGCTCGGCCTCCTGAAGGTGGACTTCCTGGGTCTCCGAACCCTGTCGGTCATCCGGGACGCCTGCAAGCTGATCGTCCAACGGCATGACCCCAAATTCAACATCGACACCATCCCTTTGGACGATCTGAAGACCTATCAACTCCTGGGCTCGGCCAAGACGTTGGGCGTGTTCCAGTTGGAATCCGGCGGGATGCGCGACCTGCTCTGCAAACTCAAACCCTCCACTCTGTCCGACGTGGTGGCCCTGATCTCCCTGTACCGGCCGGGTCCGATGGGTTCCGGCATGCTGGATGAATTCGTCGCCCGGAAACATGCCCGGTCCAAAGTCCACTACGACCACCCGTCCCTGGAACCGCTCCTGAAAGACACCTACGGCATCATCGTCTATCAAGAACAGGTCATGCAGATCGCCCAGGTGTTGGCCGGGTTCACTCCCGGAAAAGCCGACATATTGCGCAAAGCGATGGGGAAAAAGATCCCCGAGGTGCTGGAACAACAACGCTCGGTATTCATGGAAGGCGCCCACCAGAAGAACATCGACAAGAAGACGGCGCAGAAGGTCTTCGAACAGATCGTGCATTTCGGCGGATACGGTTTCAACAAAAGCCATGCCACCGCCTATGGACTGGTGTCCTATCAGACCGCCTACTTGAAAGCCAATTTCCCGGAAGAATATATGGCCGCCCTGATGACATCGGAGATCGGGCACTCCAACCTGGGCGCCAAAGAAGCTGAATCAAAACTGGTGTGGTACATCAACGAATCCGAGAACATGGGCATCCAGATCCTCCCCCCGGACGTGAATCTGTCCGGAACGGTCTTCACCATCGAAAGCGCTCCCAAGGCCGAGAATCCCAAGATCCGGTTCGGCCTGTTGGCCGTTAAGAACGTCGGGGAAGGTCCGGTCGAAGCCATTTTAAAGACACGATCCGAACACGGCCTCGCCAAGTCTTTCGACGATTTCTGCCTACGGATGGAACGGGGACAGATCAACAAAAAGGTGGTCGAATCGCTCGTCAAAGCGGGTGCGATGGATTGTTTCTGCTCCCCTTCCTCTCCGGAACCCGTCGGGAACCCCGCCGTGGAACAAGAGCTGAGAGTGACCCGGCTCTGCCGGGATCGCGCTGTCCTGTTCGCGAAGATCGACAACACGTTGGCCCGCCTGTCCAAGCAGAAAGAGGACGAAGAACGGGGCCAGGGCGCTCTGTTCGACATGGCCCCGATGACCTCGGCCGCCCCGGCGCCTCCGGACTCGGCGGAAGCCGCCTTGGATACAGAATGGCCCGAACACACCCTGCTCGCCTACGAGAAGGAGGTCCTTGGCATCTTCGTCTCCGGACACCCCCTGGCCCGCTATCGCAAAGAACTGTCCTCCTACACCACCCACAATCTGGGAAAACTCCCCGAATCGGGGTCCGCTCGCGTGGCGGGAATGATCATGAACACGAAGAAGACCCTGACTAAAACCGGAAAAGCCATGGCCCGTTTTAAATTGGAGGATCTGGAAGGGGAAGTGGAATGCATCGTCCTCCCCAAAACCTATACGCCCGACGTGGCGCAACACATCGTCTCCCATGAGATGATCGTCGTCAAGGGACGCGTGGAATCGAAGGGCACCGTCAAGGAGATCCTGGTGGACGAGCTGGTGCCCCTGAAGGCGGCCCGGGAAAAATTGGTCCGACGGGTATGGCTGAAGATCTCGACCACGGGGCTGAAGGACGACACGCTGGCCAAGTTGGATAAGATCTGCGCCGACCACCAGGGCAAATGTTCGCTGGTCTTCCAGGTCCAAACACCCACCCATGGCCAGTTCGCCCTGTTGACTCAAAAACACGTGCAACCCTCCGAGGGGTTCCTGCAACAGGTGGAACGCCTTATGGGGAAAGACTGCTGGGAATTGAGGGTTTGACATGGACAAGAAGAAAATCGTAACAGCCGATGATGATCCGGAGACGCTCGAATTCATAAAAATGGCCCTGGAGATGGCGGGATATGACGTCAAAACCGCCTCCGACGGCCGCCAGGCCCTGGAAGTCATCAAAGCCGAAATACCGGACGTCTGCATCCTGGACGTCATGATGCCTTATGTGGACGGTTATCATGTGGCCGAAGAGATCTCCGAAAAACTGCCGCAGATCAAGATCCTGTTGTTGACGAGTCGTGATTTCGGGAAAGACAAACTGGCGATTGAAGCATCCGGAGCCGACGCTTATATGTCGAAACCGTTCGACGTGAACGAGTTTTTGCGCGTCATCAAAGATTTATTGACGTAAAAATTATTTCTTGACATTTTTTTAATGAAGTTTTAAGATATTCACAGCAACATAAATCAAACCCCTCCTATTGGAAATAAATCGCGTTTTGAAACAAAGCGGGGGGATTTTGTGGCAAATGAATGACAAAACATGGTAATATATGGCTCTCTTAAACATATACAAACAATTAACAGTTATTATCCACAGATGTGTATAACTTGTGCATAAAGGTCAAAAATGATTGTCTCTCAAACGGTTGAAACAATCTGGGAAGAGGTCTTGAACACCCTGAAACCTGGGATCAAGGCCGAGACCTTCGATCTATGGGTGAAACCATTGAAGCCGAAGAACTTCGAGAACCAGTTGCTGACCGTGATTGTTCCGAACCGTTTTTTCTCCGACTGGGTCAACGAGCACTACCGCAACCAGATCGAACTCGCCCTCAAGAACATCACCGGCGGTGATGTCGCCTTGGGTTTCGAGATGACGCAAGAGATTGAGCCCATCCTCAAACGGGAAGAGGCCCAGATCGACCCGATCCAGACGCTGGAACCCGAGAAACATTTTACGGAAGCCGTCTTCAACCCCAAATACACTTTCGACACCTTCGTGGTCGGCGGTTCCAACCGGTTCGCCCAAGCGACGGCCCAGGCCGTGGCCAAGGATCCCGGAAAAGCGTACAACCCCGTGTTCCTCTATGGCGGCGTCGGCCTCGGGAAGACACACTTGCTCCACGCCATCGGCCATCACATCCACAGGGTCAATCCCAAGGCGCGCGTCCTTTATATCACGGCTGAAAAGTTCATCAATGAGTTCATCGACGGACTCCGGTTCGACCGGATGAAGGATTTCCGCTCCAAATACAGGAGCCTGGACTGCCTCCTCATCGACGATATCCAATTCTTCGTCGGCAAAGCCACCTCCCAGGAGGAGTTCTTCTACACGTTCAACACCCTCTTCGATTCGCACAAACAGATCGTCATCTCCTCCGACAGGACGCCCAAGGAAACCCAGGTGGGCGATCGCCTCATCTCCCGGTTCGAATGGGGCGTCATCGCGGACATTCAACCCCCCGACCTCGAAACCCGCATCGCGATCTTGCGCAAGAAAGCCGCCGCCGAACAGATTTTCGTGCCGGAAGACGTCATCCTCTATATCGCCAGCCAGATCCGCTCCAACATCCGCGAATTGGAAGGCTGTCTGATCCGCATCGTGGCCTTCTCCTCTCTGACGGGAACCCCCCTCACCGTGGACTCGGCCCGGGAGACCCTCAAGGACATCGTCAGCGTCGCCGAGGTCTCCCATCCCATCACCATCGACGGGATTCAGGGGGTGGTGGCGAAACATTTCAACCTGGACCTGAAAGACATGCGCTCCAAGCGACGAACCGACGCCATCGCGTTCCCCCGACAGATCGCCATGTATCTGGCCCGCACCCTGACGGAATGCTCCACCACCGAGATCGGGGAGGCTTTCGGCGGGAAAGACCATACCACGGTGATGCACGCCTGCAACAAGATTAAGTCCAAGATGGCCTCCGACCCCTATTTCGTCGCGCTCGTCAACAAGATCACTCAGCAGGTGAAAACCAACGCCAGCCTGGACTTGTATAAGGATGCGAACAGGACCTGAATAACCCGCCGGGAATGTGGATGGCGGAGAATCCTGTGGAGAACTCGAATAACCCGTCGTCGTTATCCACATGCTTCTTAGAACGACCGATCTTTTGAAAACGTTGGATATTGAAAGATTCTTAAAAATTTGAAAGAGTAATCAACGAGGCGCACAAGACCTACTACGGACTACGACTTGTTTCACATAAAATATTAAAAGACTTACATCAAAATACGGAGGATAAAACAAACCCATGCAGATTCAGTGCCTGAAAGAGGAACTCCTTAAAGGAATCCAAACCGTCCAGAACGCCATCTCGCCGAGAAGCACGCTCCCGATCCTCTCCAACGTCCTGATCGAGACCGAGGGATCCGGCCTCCGTCTCTCAACGACCGATCTGGAAGTCGGCATCCGCTCCATGGTCAAAGCCGACGTCCGCGCGCCGGGAGCCATCACCGTTCCCGCCAAGACACTGAGCGAATTCCTGAGAACACTGGAAGACGGCCAGGAAGTGGACGTGAAAGTAGACGGCCAACAAAAAGTCGAGGTTCGGTGCGGCCGGGACCGGTGCACCTTGTCGGGCCTCCCCAAGGAAGATTACCCCGTGCTCCCGGAGTTCAATAAGGAAAGATCTTTCTCCATCGAGGCGGTCCTCTTGCGGGACCTCATCCGAAAGACCGCGTTCGCCGTCTCCACGGACGAGACGCGATATGTTTTGAACGGCATCAATTTCATTGTCGACAAAGGCAAGATCACCTGTGTGGCGACCGACGGCCGGCGCCTGGCGGTCATCTTCCGAGACGGGATCGACAAGAAGAGTTCCATGAACGTCATCATCCCCACCAAGGCGATGAGCGAACTGCTCCGGATGCTCGGCGCCGACGAGCCCGGCGTCAACACGGGGACCGACTCCACCGTGGCGGTGGCGTTCACCGAGAATCAGGTCACTTTCAAATACCGCGAGAACATCATCATCTCCCGGCTGATCGAAGGACATTTCCCGAATTTTGATCAGGTGATCCCCAAGAAACACGAGATCACCGTGGAGCTTCCGACCCACAAATTCCTGTTGGCCACGCAGCGTGCGGCCGTGGGCATCCTGGAGAAGGGCGGTTCGGTCAAATGCATCCTGGAGAAGGGCAAGTTGACCTTGTCCGCTTCCGCGCAGGGACGCGTGGACGTGCAGGCCGAGATGGACATCGATTTCAAGAACGATAAATTCGAAGTGGCGTTCAACCCCGCCTATTTCATCGATGTGTTGAAAGTCGTGGGCTCGGACCGGATCCTGCTGGATCTGACGTCCCCTCTGACGCCCGCGGTGATCCGCTCCGGTGATGACGATAATTTCAAGTACGTCATCATGCCGATGAAATTGTCGTAAACAATCCTCAAAATCCGCGCAGTGTCTTTTCCGGTGCGCCCGCGCCCGGGGGTCTTCTGCGCCGCGATCCGATGTGGAAACGTTCATGCACCTCAAAAACCTGAACCTCATCCAGTTCCGCAATTTCCGCCAACAGGAGCTCGCGCTCTCCCCGCGCCTGAACGTCTTCGTCGGCCCGAATGGATCGGGAAAATCCAATTGTCTGGAGGCGGTCCACGTGCTGGCCTCCGGACGGAGCCATCGCGGGGCCGACGCGAAACATCTGATCCAATGGCAGACGGACGGATTCTCCCTGAAGGGGGAGTTCGAGGAGGCCGAGGAGACGCTGCGCTTCGAGGTGAAACAGCCGCTGAACCGCGCGCGAGAGATCCGGCTGAACGGGCGGCCCTGTCGCCGCTTGAAGGAGTGGGTGGGACTGGTGCCCATCGTCGCTTTTTCTCCCGACGATCTGAATTGGGTCAAGGGGGAACCCGTCCTCCGCCGGAAGGTCGCCAACGATGTCCTGTCCCAGGTCGACGTCCATTATTTGGAGGCGCTCCAGATGTATGGAAAGATCGTCACGGAGCGGAATGCCGCCCTTCGCAGGATCCAGGAGGGTGAATTGTCCGCCGCGGAGCTGGATCCGTGGGACCTTTCTCTCCTGAAATACGGGATGCAACTGTCCGTGGCACGAAAGAATTGGATCCGGGAATTCTCCGTCCTGGTGAACGAGAAACATAACCGTTTGTCGGGACGCAAGGAACGGATCGAGCTGGTCTATAAACCGGCGTTCTCGCTGGAAGGAACCGACCGGGAAAATCAGGATCGGAACCATCAGAGGATCCGTGAGCTCCGCGACGCGGAGATCGCCCTGGGGGCCACCCTGAAAGGGCCGCATCGGGACGATATCGACATGGTCTTGGACGGGTCTGCCGCCAAACACTACGCGTCGCAGGGACAGCAGCGGACCGTGGCCCTGGCGGTGGTGCTGGCCCAACGGGATTATCTGGCGCAACGATTGGGGCGGTGGCCTGTCTGTCTTCTGGATGACGTTTTTTCCGAACTGGACCAGGACCGCCGCGCCGAACTTGTGGCGTTCATGTCGGACATGGGCCAATGCCTCATCACCGTCACCTCCGTCCAGGATTGGCCCTCGGCCGTGCCGATGGCGAGCCTCTACGAAGTCCGCGAGGGACGGATACGGAGCACGAACTAGATATGAGGCCCGCGAAAAAAGAGGAAAAGAAAGAATCCCGCTCGCTCCAGGAACTCCTGGAATCGTCACTGAAGAAACTGGGGTTCGACAAGGAACGGTTCGCCGTCTTCGAAGTCTGGGACAGGCTCCTGGGTCCGGAAGCCGCGAAAGCGCGGGCCGTGGGACTCAAAGGCACCCGGTTGTGCGTGGAAGTGGACTCCAACGCCCGCCTTCACGACATCACTCTGAGGAAACGCACTCTGTTGAAGAAGGTCAACGGCCACTTCGGGACAAACAATGTGATTTCTGATATAATTTTCACATTGGCAGGTCACAACAAGCTCTGATTTTCGCGGCGGACGGAGGATTCAATTGGGCACAAAAGTGGAAGAAGAGACGGAACAGAAGAAGGGCGGATCAGGAGATTACGATGCGTCCAAAATACAGGTTTTAGAGGGTCTCGAAGCGGTCCGCCGGCGCCCGGCCATGTACATCGGCTCCACCGGCGCCATGGGACTCCACCATCTCGTTTACGAAGCCGTCGACAACTCCATCGACGAAGTGCTGGCCGGTTACGCCAAGAACGTCGATATCATCATCCACGAGGATAATTCCATCACCGTGGCGGACGACGGGCGCGGAATCCCCGTCGACCCCATGAAGGACGTCAAAGACCCCAAGCTCAAGGGGAAACCGGCCCTGGAAGTGGTGATGACCACGCTGCACGCCGGCGGCAAGTTCGACCGGAAGGCGTACAAGGTGTCGGGCGGACTCCACGGCGTCGGGATCTCCTGCGTGTGCGCTCTGTCGGAACAGATGGAAGTCGAAGTTTGCCGGGAAGGGAAGAAATACACGCAGAAATATGTCCGCGGCAAACCCGTGACTCCGGTCAAACCGGAGGGCAAGACGGATGACCGCGGGACGCGCGTCACCTTCAAACCCGATTCGCAGATTTTCGAGACCACCGTCTACTCGTTCGACACGCTCTCCAACCGGCTCCGCGAACTGGCTTTCCTGAACCCGGGAACGCGCATCACCATCGTGGATGACCGCGAGGACAAACAACACACCTTCAACTATGAGGGAGGGATCGTGGAGTTTGTCCGGTTCATGAACGCCCACAAGACGCCCCTCCACAAAGACCCCATCTATTTCAAGAAGGAGAAGGACGATATCATCGCCGAAGTGGCGTTGCAATACAACGACGGATACAACGAACAGATCTATTCGTTCGTGAACAACATCAACACCATCGAAGGCGGCACCCACCTGTCCGGATTCCGATCCGCGCTCACGCGGGTCATGAACGACTACATCAAAAAACATGACCTGCTCAAAGGGCGGGATTTTTCCATCAGCGGAGACGACTCGCGCGAAGGGCTGACGGCGGTCATCGCGGTGAAGCTGCCCAACCCGCAGTTCGAAGGGCAGACCAAGACGAAACTGGGGAACTCCGAAGTCGAGGGGCTCGTGAAGTCCATCGTGGGAGACGCCCTGGGCACGTTCTACGAAGAGAATCCGAACACCGCCACGTCCGTGTGCAGCAAGGTCGTCAACGCCGCCGAGGCCCGCGAGGCCGCCCGCAAGGCCCGCGAATTGACCCGCCGCAAGGGCGCCCTGGATTCGGCTTCTCTGCCGGGCAAATTGGCGGATTGTCAGGAGAAGGACCCCGAAAAGTCGGAACTCTACATCGTGGAGGGAGATTCGGCCGGCGGGAGCGCCAAGCAGGGGCGTGACCGGGCGTTTCAGGCCATCCTCCCGCTGAAGGGGAAGATCCTGAACGTCGAGAAGTCGCGATTGAACAAGATTTTGACGAACGATGAGATCCGCACGCTGATCACGGCGGTCGGATGCGGCGTCGGCCAGGAGGAAGGCGAAGAAGCCGTGAACCTGGCGAAACTCCGCTACCACAAGATCGTCATCATGACCGACGCCGATGTCGACGGGGCCCATATCCGCACGCTGTTGCTGACCTTCTTTTACAGGCAGATGAAACCGCTGATCGAGAAGGGGCACATCTACATCGCCCAGCCACCGCTCTATAAGGTGAAGAAAGGCAAGAAGGAGATCTACATCGACACGGACGACAAGATGAACGAGTTCTTGTTGCAGGAAAGTCTCAGTTCGGTCCAGGTGGAACGGTTGGGCCAGGGGAAGAACTCCGTCAAATACGACGACACCAAGTTGAGGAACATCCTGAAGACATTGACGGAACTGGAATCCCTCCGGAAACGGGTCCTGAAGAAGGGGATCGCGTGGGAACAGTTTTGGGAATTTAAAAAGAAGAAAAGTTTCCCGATCTACAGGGTGGAACGCGATGACGGCCCGAAATACATCTATTCCGACAAGGAATGGAAGGAGTTCAAGGAGGCGTTCCTCCGGGAGCGCAAGGCCAAACTGCAGAAGGAACTCGAAGCGGCCGGGGAATCCACCACGGGCAGCGCCGGTGAAGAGGAAGAGGACATCGGGCCCCAGGTCAAGGAGCTGCTGGAGTTGAAGAAGATGGACACCCTCCTGGGCAAACTTGACGATGCTGATTTTTGTATCGAGGAACCGGTGGAGAAGAAGGACGATAAGAAAGAGGAGAAGAAGAAACCGTTGTATCGCGTCATGACCGGCGGAGACGCGAAGGACGTGCCGGATTATGAGACCCTTCTGGAAGTGGTCCGCGCGGCGGGCCGGGAGGGCATGGCGATCCAGCGATACAAGGGTCTTGGAGAGATGAACCCGGAACAACTCTGGGAGACCACCATGGATCCGATGCGCCGAAAATTTCTGCAGGTGCGGTTGGACGACGCGGTGGCGGCCGAACAGATATTCACCACCCTGATGGGCGATAAAGTGGAACCGCGGCGACTCTTCATCGAGACGCACGCGCTGGAGGTCCAGAATCTGGATGTTTGAGGCAGACCGAGAACGGGTCAAGGAGGCCACATGGGTTCGCTGAAGAAAGATGTCTTGAAAAAAACTCTGAAGAGATGTAAGGAAAGAAACATCGTCATCCCCACGTTCGCCCAGCAGCGCGATCCAGCGAAGATCCCGCAGAAGATCCAATCCCAGTTGAAAGGCATCGGCCTCTGGGACGTGCACCCCTCGAACCTCTTTCGCATCACCTGGAAGAACAATCCGAAAGAGAACGGCGGAGACGGTCTCTACGGCGGAGTCAATTTCCTCGAGATACCCCCCGAAATCACGGGTGTGTCGGCGCGCATCGTCGGCCTCGTCGGGAAATGGTTCCCCACGGGAGCCCACAAAGTGGGGGCGGCGTTCGGTTGCCTGGCACCCCGACTGGTGACCGGCGAGTTCGATCCCTCCACGCAGAAGGCGGTCTGGCCGTCCACCGGGAATTACTGCCGGGGCGGCGCGTTCGACTGCGCCCTGCTGGCCTGTGACGCCATCGCGATCCTTCCGAAAGAAATGAGCAAAGAACGTTTTGATTGGCTCAAGCAGATCGGCACCAGCGAGATCTTCGCGACCCCGGGCTGTGAATCCAACGTGAAAGAGATCTATGACAAATGCTGGGAACTGCGCAAGGAGCGCGGGAAGAACATCGTCATCTTCAACCAGTTCGACGAATTCGGCAACGCCTGCTGGCATTATGAGGTCACCGCCACGGCCATCGAAGAGGTTTTCCTGGGGTTGCAGAAGAAGAACCCTCGGGCCCGTCTGGCCGCCTACGTCTCCGCGACGGGGTCGGCCGGCACGATCAATGCCGGAGAATACCTGAAGAAGAAATATCCGCTCGTGCGCATCACCGCCTCCGAGGCGCTGCAGTGCCCGACGCTCTATTCCAACGGGTTCGGCGGACACCGCATCGAGGGGATCGGCGACAAGCACGTGCCGTGGATCCACAACGTGCGGAACACCGACATGGTCACCGCCATCGATGATGAACAGACGATGCGGTTGCTCCGGTTGTTCAACGAACCGGCCGGCCAGAAATTCCTGGCGAAGAACGGCGTCAAAAAGGACGTCATCCAGAAACTCCCGCTCCTGGGGATCTCGGGCCTCTGCAACCTGGTGTCGGCCATCAAGGTGGCCAAATACTATGAGATGGGCAAGGACGACGTGCTCTTCACGGTCTTCACCGACTCCTCCGACATGTATCGGTCCCGTTTGACGGAACTGGAAGAAGCGCAGGGCCCTTATGGGGAACCTGAAGCGGGAGCCGATTACGCCCGCTACCTTTTGGGCACGGGGATCGATTGGATCAAGGAATTGAACTACCAGGACCGCAAGGCCCTCCATCATTTGAAATACTTCACTTGGGTCGAACAACAGGGAAAAACCGTGGACGAGATCAACGCTCTTTGGAGTCCCGAATTCTGGGACGAAAAGTTCTCTCAGATCCCCGAGTGGGACAAGCTGATCGAAGATTTCAACCGGCAAACCGGTCTTCTCCCGAAGTGATGAAGCTGTTCTGACGCTGATTCCCCTGCCTTGCATCGGACAAAAGGTCATCGGGCGGTCGTGAGACGACGCCCCGAGGTCTATGCCTAAGCGAACCGACATCCATACCATCCTGATCATCGGGTCAGGCCCCATCGTCATCGGGCAGGCCTGTGAGTTCGATTATTCCGGCACACAGGCGTTGAAAGCCCTGAAAGCGGAAGGATACAGGATCGTCCTGGTCAACTCCAATCCAGCCACGATCATGACCGATCCTGAATTGGCCCATGCGACCTACATCGAACCCCTGGAGCTTTCCCACTTGGAGCGGATCATCCAAAAAGAGAGGCCCCAGGCGATCCTGCCGACGTTGGGCGGTCAGACCGCTCTCAATTTGGCCATGCAGTTGGCCGAGAGCGGCATCTTGCGCCGATACGGCGTCGAACTGATAGGAGCCAAGGCCGATTCCATCCGAAAGGCCGAGAGCCGGCAACTGTTCAAGAAGACGATGGTTCGGGCGGGATTGGATGTGCCCCGCAGCGGCACGGTCAAGACGATGGCCGCCGCTCGTCGAGTGTCTTCTGACATCGGTTTTCCGCTGATCATCCGGCCCTCCTTCACGTTGGGCGGCGTGGGATCCGCCGTCGTCATGAGACCGGCGGACTTCGAGGCGGCGGTCCTCCGCGGATTGGAAGCCAGTCCCGTCCACGAGGTTTTGTTGGAGGAGTCTTGCCTGGGGTGGAAGGAGTTCGAGTTGGAAGTCATGCGGGATTCCGCCGACCAGTGCGTGGTGATCTGTTCGATCGAGAACCTGGACCCCATGGGAGTCCATACGGGAGATTCCATCACCGTGGCTCCGGCCCAGACGCTGTCGGACCCGGATTACCAGCGCATGCGCAACCAGGCGTTCGACTGTATCCGGGCCATCGGTGTCGACACGGGGGGGTCCAACGTCCAGTTCGCTTTACACCCGAAGACCGGCCGACTGATCGTCATCGAGATGAATCCCCGCGTGTCGCGTTCCAGCGCGCTCGCCTCGAAGGCGACCGGGTTTCCCATCGCCAAGATCGCGGCCTTGCTGGCCGTCGGATACAGGCTGGATGAGATCCCCAACGATATCACCAAAAAAACACCGGCCTGCTTCGAGCCCACCTTGGATTACGTCGTCACCAAGATCCCCCGTTTTGCCTTTGAGAAATTCACCGATTCGGACCAGACGTTGACCAGCAGCATGAAATCGGTCGGAGAGGTCATGGCCATCGGCCGCACGTTCCGGGAATCGCTCCAGAAAGCCGTGCGCGGCCTTGAGATCGGACGCGATGGTCTCGGCGCCGACGGGAAAGGGCAGGTGGTTCGCGTCGCCCAGGCTCTCCGGGCGGAGAAGAAGGGCCATCGTCAGGCGGCATCCGCCCTCCGGAAGGATATCCGGGAGAAATTAAGGGTGCCCAATTGCGATCGTATCTTCAACGTGAAATATGCCGTGCAGATGGGTTTTTCCGACAAGGAAATCCATCGCCTGTCATCCATCGACCCTTGGTTCATCCATCAGATCCGGCTCATCACGGAAACAGAGAGGGAGATTCAATCCGCCGATCGGAGCCCGATGAGCGCTGAACTGATGAAAAAAGCGAAACAGGAAGGTTTCTCCGACGCCCAAATCGGTTATCTCACGGGGAAGCCAGCCCCGGCGGTTCGCAGACGGCGCGAAGCGTTGCGCATCTATCCCACGTATAAGAAGGTGGATACCTGCGCCGCCGAGTTCCCCGCGGAGACGCCCTATTTCTATTCCACCTATGAACAGGAGAACGAGAGTCGGCCGAAGGGCCGCCGCCAGGTGATGGTCTTGGGCGGAGGGCCGAACCGGATCGGACAGGGGATCGAATTCGATTATTGCTGTGTGCATGCGGCTCAGGCCCTCTCGGTATCCGGCTTCCAGACCATCATGGTCAACTGCAACCCGGAGACCGTCTCGACCGATTACGACACCTCCGACAGACTGTATTTTGAACCCTTGACCGTCGAGGACGTCCTGAACATCTACCGGCTTGAAAAGCCGTTGGGCGTCATCGCCCAGTTCGGCGGACAAACGCCGCTCAATCTGGCCGCGCCGTTGGCCCGAGAGGGAGTGAGGATTTTAGGGACTTCGGTGGGTTCCATCGATCTGGCCGAAGACCGGGAACATTTCGGCCGCTTGTTGAAAAAACTGAGGATCGCCCATCCTCCCCATGGGACGGCCAGGAACTTCGAGGAGGCCCGTCGCGTGGCCATCGACGTGGGATACCCCGTGATGATGAGACCGTCGTATGTGTTGGGCGGCCGGGCCATGGAGGTCGTCGAGAACGAAGACCAGTTGGAGGACTATATGCGCCGTCTTCGGGCCGAAACCTCCCGCCCGGAACAAGGGCCCATTTTCATCGACCGGTTTTTGGAGAACGCCAAGGAGATCGACGTCGACGCCGTGTCAGACGGGCGGGATGTGTGGGTCGGAGGAATCATGGAACACATCGAAGAGGCGGGGATCCATTCCGGCGATTCCGCCTGTGTCCTGCCGCCCGTCCAATTGGACCCACGCATGATCCGTTCTTTGCGGGAGACGACGGTCTCCCTCGCGCTCGCGCTGAAGGTGAAAGGGTTGATCAACATCCAATACGCGATCAAAGAAAACACCCTCTATGTCTTAGAGGCCAACCCCCGCGCCAGCCGGACGGTCCCGTTCGTGTCCAAGGCGACGGGCGTCCCCTTGGCCAAGATCGCCACTCAAGCGGCTTTGGGGATCCCCCTCGCCCGGAGTCTCCACCCTTATCGGAAGGAGATCCGTCGGAGGGCCGACTGGCTCTCCGTCAAAGAGGTCGTTTTGCCGTGGATGCGTTTCCCGGAGACGGACGTTCTCCTCGGCCCGGAGATGAGGTCCACCGGAGAGGTGATGGGGATCGGCACGAGTTTCGGGATGGCGTTCGCCAAGGCTCAGATGGCGGCGGGAACGACATTGCCCCGGAACGGGACGGTCCTTCTCAGTGTCCAGCGGCGGGACAGAGAGGGAGCGCTTCCCATCGCCCGCGCTTTCGTGAAGAAAGGCTTTAAACTTCTGGGGACTCCGGGAACGGCCCGCTATTTCGCGGAGCACGGTGTCCCCATACGGCATATCCGGCGCATTTCAGAGCTTTCCCCGAATGTCGGCGACGGGCTCAAATCGGGACGGATCCAGTTGGTGGTCAATACCACGCGGAGTTCTCTGGGCCGGAGAGACGGTTTCCAGCTGAGACGGGCCGCGCTGACGCACAATGTCCCGATCATCACGACCGTCGAAGCGGCCCAGGCGGCCGTGGAGAGCCTGGCGGCGGCCGCCCGGAAGCGATGGCCCGTCACGCCACTGCAGAAGATCCATTTCAAACAGAGATAGGAGATAAAGCTTAAAATGATTTATAATGGAACATGTCGGATGTCATGTTCTGTTTTTCTAATCGAAATGGAGGTCCCGTTGACGGCTTATGAACGATCCCACAAATAACGATTTTCAAGATGTGCAATCCCTCAGCGATCTTGCCGATTTGGAAGACCGCGGGCATCGGCTGGTGGAAGCCATGGCCGGCGATGTGGTCCTCACCGAGCGCACCAAACATCTGTTGGACCGGTTCCTCGAGGAGAAGAAGGAATCGCTCTACAGCGACGTCATCTATTACCTGACGTCGGAACGTTTCCCGGAAAACCAAGCCAAGGCCATGTGGGACGACATCCTCAACCATAAATTCTTCATCAGCGAGAGCATGGGGCGCAACGTCGGGGTCCGCGTGGCGGCCATCGATTATCTTTTGAACGTGAGGAAACTGATCCATACCCCCCGCGTGATCAAATCCAGCGATTTCCGAAAAGCGGTCAAACTGGCCCGCACGGACGCCTTGACCGGTTTGTACAATCGCCGCTACTTCATCGACCAGCTCAAACGCGTCATGGAGGTGGCTTCCCGCATCCACCAGCCGGTGACCCTGATGATGACCGATCTGGATAATTTCAAGACTTTCAACGACAAACACGGCCATCAGGCCGGCGACCTGCTTTTGCAGGAAGCGGGCCGTCTCGTCCGGGAATGCGTCCGTGCGTCCGACGTGGTGGCGCGTTACGGGGGAGATGAGATGTCGTTGTTCCTGCCGCGTTCCACCAAGATGGAGGCGGTTCCCATTGCCGAAAAAATCCGCCAGCAAATAGAAGAGAATCTCCATGAGATGGATATTACCATCAGCATCGGGCTGGCCCAGTATCCCGACGATGCCACCAATAAGGACGACCTGATTGCCGCCGCCGACGAGGTGCTCTACCGGGCCAAAGAGTTCGGTGGGAACAAGGTCAGTTATTTCCAACCCACGCGCTTCAAGTACAGTGCCTCGGGTTCCACCGTCGAGCAGGTCCGATTGGTGGGGGATTTCAATAATTGGAACACCCGCCTGCACCCCATGGCGTGGAACGCCCAGGAGAAGGAATGGCAGATCGACGTCACGCTGAAACCAGGCCGCTATCGCTATAAGTTCTTCGTGAATAACGCGGATTGGATTCCGGATCCTGCGGCCGCGGAATATGAGAACGACGGGTTCGGAGGTCAGTGCTCGGTCGTCATCGTCAAGTAAATCTTCCCTCAACACTTTATACACACAGTCCTTATGGCCCCTCGATAGGGGAACAGCATGTCTCTCTGGATATCCGTACAATCAATGACCTCCCATAGGAAGATCCTCCTGGCCGCGGAAGCGGCGATCCTTGTTCTTCTCGCCGGACTCTTTATTATTTTTGAGACGGTCGAATTCAAATCTCCCGGTATCATCTCGCAGGGTTATTATGATCAATGTGGCGCCGAACATCTCGTCAAAGTCTTGAACCGTCACTCCTTGGCGGAGGTTTTTACATCGGGAAAGCTCGTGAAATCACACGGGTATCATGGTGAGCTGTTGTCGTATCTGATGGTCTTGCCCCTCGTTCTGCTCGGCTTCAAATGGTATGTGGTGAAACTTTTCTATCTTTCCTTTGCGCTGCTCGGTCTGTGTGTGATGTATCTGTTGTTACGGGAAAACACAACGAGGCCCATCGCTCTTTTGGCCGCTGTTTTGTTGGTGTTCCATGTCGGTTATCTGGTCGGGATCCGGATGGGGCCAAAATATGTGACCCCGATGCACTTCTTTACGCTCTTGCCCCTCCTGTTCTTCAATCGATGGCTTTGGTCGAAAGGTCCGCGCTATTTTTATGCGACGGCGTTGTTTCTTGGTTTGGGGTTGTGCACGCGGTTGTGGTATCTGTGGTTTTTGAATGCGTTCGTGATCGCCGGATTGTCTTGCTTTAACAGATTTTGGGGCGTATGGGGTGGATATAATCAGAGAACCAAAGCGCTGTTTTTGGCTATCTCCGCCGGCTGTTTCGTCGCCGGATCGGCACTTTTGTTCTATCGGGATTTATCGGGAGGTTTTAAGTCGGTTCGCGTCGTCATCGCGCGCGCGCAGAAAACACCCGAAGAACGACAGGGATCGGAAACCGGTTATTTGATGAGGATGAATATGGTATTGAACAATTTCAACGGGATGCTTTCCGGTGAAAATCTATCGACGGAATTGCTCGGCAGAAAGCCCTTTGCGCGGGTGAATAGGGGATTCCCGCTTGTTTTTTGGTCATTTTATTTCTTGTGCGTCCCGTTCCTATTCTCCGCGGAGAGGGTGAGTCTGTTCATGAGACAGATATGGGTCCTGTTCACCGTCATGCTCCTGCAGATGGGGATGATGCGGTCATATATACCCGATTTACATGTTTTCATCCTTTACCCGTTTCCACAGATGATCATTGCGGGGGGGATGCTGTCCCTGTTCCGGACTCTCAGAGGCCTCCCTTGGAAGTCCTTGGTTGGGGTGGCGGTGGCGGTTCTTGTGTTGATGGAGGCGCGCAGTGCCGTGTTGTTCATGGAGAGGTTTGTCCGTGAATGCAGAAAGGGGCTGCGAGCGGATATTATCTATCCCATGGCGGATGATTTAATGAGGATGCGATCCGAAAGCAAGCGCATCGTATTTCTGGAATGGGCGAGCCGTGTCTCGGCTTATTACGTCCACCCCGAATTGAAGGATACGATGACCATGGACATCCGGACGGATTATACGCGGGATTTCGCGTCGGTGAACCTGGACGATGTGTTGATCGTCAGCTGGGCTGGCGATAAGATGATTGAACAAGGAGGAGAAGTGAAATATCGGATCGGCGGGCGATTGGAGGAATGGGTTTCTCACAGAAACCGCGAATTGACCGTCGTCAAAGAATACAAAACGTCGCAAGGCGAGACCGTCTACGCCGCCTGGGCGATGCCCCTCCGCAACGCCACAAACAGAACGCGATAACCGATCGCTTCCCCGGCGATCGAGAAGCCGTTCCCCCGTTTCCAGCCCGTCTTACGCCTGGACCTCGAGTATCTGGATGGATTTCAGGTGTTCTTCCAGATCGTGTGTGATTTGCACGGCCACGTCCGGAAGGAGCAGTTTGAAGATCCGAATATAATCTTGCCGTGATACTTTCAACCGTGATTCATCCTGGGTGAGGATCGACAAAAGGAATTTGCTGCTGAGGCCCCACGCCTGCCCCGCCGCTGACGACAATATCCATCGATGCAGTCCGTCCGTGTCGATCTGGTTGTCGATGGCCGAATAAATGCCGGCCTCTTGGAGAGCGTTACGGGAGACGAGGACCCAGTTTGTCTTGATGGCCGTCAGCTCTTCTCGTGATATTTCTCCGGCCAACATCGACGCCTCCAGGGAGGCCTCCAGCCGCCGAGTCATCTCGGCCGGGGACGCTTCCGGGGAATCCAAAAGGACCAAACTGTGGGGGACGGCAACCGTTCCGCGACGGCGTTGGGCGGCCACCTGTTTGACGATCACGGACACGGCGGCCCGGTAATCGATGGATTGGGCATCGAGACCGAAGAGGTCGAACATCAGAACCCCGTCGGCCGATTCTGTTTTTGATTCGAACAGGGGCTGATTGAGGTCTTTGAAAAGTTGCGCTCCCTTGAGGCGGTTTTGGGTCAGATACTGTCGTAGACCGTATCCGCGGTTGTAGGCGTTGGCCATTTTCTTCACATCCAGTCCGGCCGACGGGCGTATCGCGGCATGGTTGAGGTCCGTCTGTAATAGAGCGGCCGCTTCCGACATCTGGAGCTCCGCAAAGCCGACCGGGGCTGTTTTGCCGATGAGCAGATTCAATATTCCGAGAAGCGGTGTGTCCTTCTCGGCAGCGTTGCTGAACAGATCCTCCATGGTCAGTTTTTGGATCTGGAATCTCGGGTTGTCCAGAAGGAGTTCTGTTTTGGGAGCCGCTTGAGCCATGATCCTAGCGAGGTTTTTGCGGTCACCGATCTTTTGAAGCAAGGTGGTGCGGATATAATCAAGTTTCAGGGGGTCTATCGCGGCGGCGTTGGTGTGCGCATATCCGGACAGCGTCGTTCCGGAGGCGTGCAGATAGCCGAGCAAGGATGCTATTTTTTCAGTTTCCGAAAGAGGAAGGGCCTCGCCATTCAGGAGTTTGAGGGCGGAATCGTAGTAGGACGACAGGATCTCCGCCGCGACGGTTTTGGATCTCAGTCCCCAGAGCGAACGGAGGACTCCGATGGCTTTCTGGATCCACACGAGAGGCCGCCTCAACCACAGTGTGCCTCCGCGCTGTTTTTCGAGAGTGTCTTTCATTCGGAATGTCCGGGTCCAGGGTTGTTTCGGATCCCCGACGTGCGGAATAGGGGCGATTGATTGTATTTCCGATTCAGCCGCGTCCGGATAGATGATGTGGACCAGTTCATGAACTGCAATCCGGCTCATTTGTGATTTTGTCAGCATATCGAGGACGGGTTTTTTGTTGGAGAAATAGTACACCTGGTTCCTGGAACGGCCCGCGTGCGCGACCAGGTCGACAGGAGCATCGAGTCCGTATTGCGCCGCCAGGGATTCCATCTCCGCATCGGTCGAATCGATGACGAACACTTTGGTCGCTTCGCCGTTCGGTCCCGGTTTCTGGTAGAGTCCCACCGGGTCGTAGAACGCGTATTCGGGCGTGCCCGGCAGGATTTGACGGATCTTCCCGTTCTTGAAGGATGTCTCGATGAGGGGGTTGATGATCCGGTCGTGTTCGGCGGCGGAGAGTTCCCTGCCCGACAGCCTCATGGCGGGCCCTCCGTTGGGGTAGAGGCGTTTATACAGGTCCATCCACAACTGCAACGCCTTGATCTGGACCCCGTTGTAATGTTCGATGACCGAAGCCAGTCGGGCGGGGTCTTGAAGCAGAGTCAGGATGTTCTGGAGTGGTTCTTTCTGTTTCTTGATCTGGGTTATTTGCTCGAGGGTGTCTTTTTCCGTCTCTTTGAACTGGGAATGCTGAGGAGAACTCTCCGAGACTTTCGCCAACGCGCCGCGGATTTTGGCCAACTGTGTCTCAAGTTCGATGAGGCCCGTATCCGCGTTCTGAAGCGAGGCGCTGATCTGCTCGATTAACTGCTGGCGTTGGGCATCGCTCTCGTTGATCGCCTGGGCCGAGATGATATCTTGCCCCGATTCCGGATGGGCGAATCCTTTCAGGTATTCCCACGGACTTTTGAGCCATCCCTTGAGGATGTTGTTGAGGTAAAGCCCGAGTCCCATCTCCTTGTCGTGCAGGTCGGGGAAACCCGGTTGGTCCATGATCTCGGAGAGAACGGAGAGCATCGCCAGGCGATTCTCCGCCTGAGTCTCGGCGAAGAAAGAGGGGATGTTGTCGTCTTCGTCCGTCACGGCGCGGCTGAGGGTTTCAGCCAGGAACACGGCGGTCAAAGCGGGAGGCCATTGGTTCCGCAGAGGCGCCCGGGCCAGTAAGATGGATTGAGGATATTTCACGGGATCATAAACCGCCAGAGCGCCCTGGCCCAAGGTCTCTTCCTGTTGAGGTGAGGTCACTTCGATTTTGTAACCGATGTCCGATATCTGACGCAGGAGTTTGCGTCCCATCTCACTGAGTTTCAGCCAATCCATGACATCCTTGACATAGGTTTTCATCTGCGCATCTTCCGCTTGTTGTTTATCGAGAGTGCTTCGGACGCGGTCTGTGATGAACTTTTCGGAGGCTTCCGTGATCTTCGCGAAGACCGGATTGGCGTTCACGACGGCGGCGGCCTGCTCCAATGTTTTACCGGAGATCATTTGCTCCCGGAGGGTCAGGGCGACGTCGAATATCGCCGAGGAGATTTTCTCCGGGGAATCCAAGGGGCTTCCCAAAGACAAGGCGGAGAGATGTTCCAACCAGTGTTTTTGTAGTCGAAGGACGGCCTGTCCGTTGTCGTCAACCGAGAGGGCTCCCAAGAGCCATTGATTGACATCTCGGAGGAAGTCGTCGGCGGACGTGATCTCGACCCGCAGCGATTGAATGCCCAGTTGGCGTTTCTCCGCGGTCTTCATGGTCTTGAGCCGGGAGGAGAAGAGAGACAGCAAGTGGACCTGAATACGGTCGGAGAAGGCGTCAGCCGGGGATTTGAGCGTCAATCCGGTCGACAGGGATTCAAGGAAGGAGTCCCGGAGGGCTTCCGGCATGAAATTCGTGAGGTGCTCCAGGACGGACTGGACGATCTTCGTCGGCATTTTCTGCGGTTGTCTTTGAAGCATCTCCAACACCTGGGCGATGTTCGCCATATCGAATCCGGATTGCGCGGCAGCTTCCGCCTGATCCTGGGCCAGTAATTGGGCCAGGATCGCCTGGAGCACCGCGGTTTCCTGTTCTTTGGGCACGTTATTGGCCGCCAGAATTTCCATAGCTTTCTTTTTGTGGGCCGCGGTGACCGGCACGGTCGGCATCATCCGGCTCAACTGGTTGTCGATATAGCCGGCCATCTTGTCGCCGGTCAATAGATTGACGATCTGAGTGGCCGCCATCAAGAATACTTTTCGCATCGAGGAAGACCGGAACAGAGGCGTCGTGACCGCTGTCGGATCGGACAGCGGGGGAGCAACGACTTTCTGAACATCCGGCGTCGTCGCTTGGTTCTCTTCCACCGGGGCCCGGAATTCCTCGGCCGACGGCGGCGGTTCATACGGGAACGAGGCCCACTCGGAATTCAGCGAGGGAAAATTAGTCCCCAGATAGTTGATCAGAGGGCGGATGTCTTTCAGGAGACCCTTTCCCTGCACGTAACGGGGTTCCTTCAGGTCGATGAGCACGGACGGATCGGTCATGGCTTGTTTGAGTTGGTCCGGTGTGATGTCCTTGAACAGCGCCAGGCACAGGGCGGCGATCCCGGTGATGTGGGGACAAGCCATCGAAGTCCCCGAGAGCGGCACGTAGGGCGATTGGGTCCAGAGATACATGAGTTGTGGAATCCGCATGGCGGCCCAGATGTTTTCTCCGTAGGCCATCAGACTCGGCTTGTCGATGTCCACGTTGTAGGTGATGGGTTCAACGCTGTACCCGCGGGAACTGAAGATGGTGGGACGGTCCCAATAATCGGCCGCGCCGACCGTGATGATCTTTTCGGCGTTGCCGGGGGAGCCGGCACTGTACCAGCCGTAACTGCTGCCTTCGTTGCCAGCGGCCGCGACCACAACGATTCCTTTCGACCAGAGCTCATTCACTTTCCTGGAGAGTTTGTCGGTCGGATATCCGACCCCGCCCAGGCTCAGGTTGATGATGCGCGCGCCCTTGGCCTCTGCCCGTTCCAAGGCATGGATGATGCCGTCTTCCAATTCTTCGTTGCTGAGGGCGACCCCCGGCAGGTCCAGTTGCGAGAAGACCTGTTCGGAATAGATCTTCGCCCATTTCGGCGAGAGGGCATGGATGATGCCGCCCACGTGGGTGGAGTGGAATCCTCTCAAAAGGGAACCGCGGTCGCGAGTCTGAGTCTGGTGTTCTACGACGGTGTCGGCGAGGTCCGGGTGCATCCAGTCCACTCCGTCGTCGACGACAGCCACAAGGACTTTTTGGTCGTCCGGCAGTTCCGGCATCATCTCCCAGATCGCCGGGATCCCCATGCGCCAGATGCTTTCCCCCATCGGGAACGCCTTGACGGTTTTCTCGATGACGATCGGGTCCACCGATTTTTCCTTCAGGTAGGCGATGAGATCGGGAAGATGTTCGTGTTGGATCCAGGGGACGTGGACGTGTTGGGAAATGATCGACATGATCTGCTCGTCCGTCGCTTTTCCGATCAATCCGACCAGTTGGTTGATGATGTTCTGGCGGTCTTTGGCAATGCGGCTGGGGTCGAACAGAAGAGCTTCCAGGGCCTTCTGGGTGTTCTCCAGCATGGCGATCCGACGGTCATCCTTGGTTTTCTTTCGTTCCCACCGCTTCGCCTCCAGTTTGACCTCTCTCAACATGTTCCTGAGGACGATGGTGGGTTGCTGGGTCGGCGGAAGCTCGGCGGTCAGGTTGAGCGATTTGCCGGCCGGTTTGGCTCGCAAGAAATCTTCGGCTGTTTTCATGAGTTGGGCAATGGCTTCTGGATAATCGAAATCCTCTCCTTGGAGAACCTCGCTGAGCCGTTCCAGCGGGTCTGTCTCCTGCCCCAACTTGTTGGTGGAGTATAACGAGGCCTGTTTGATCACGCGGATGGCGTCCCGGATCTGTTCAAGGGATATCTTCGAAAAGTGGTCAGGCCCTTCGCGATCGCTCACTTTCTTCATCAAGGTCCATAGCGCAGTTCCAAGGGTCGTCGCGTAACCGTTCAGGTGATAGAGTTGGACCGGTTTCAAGCGTCCCGACTCCTCGTATTCGAAATAGGAGGGCATGCCCCAGGCCTGCATCTGTGCCCCCGCTTTTTTGGGCATGTTGCCGCTGATCGATTCCGAGTTCATGGAAAGACGGATGGCCTCGATCAATCCTTCTCTTCCTCCGATCGCATTCAGATGAGACCCGAGCGAGTCGCCCGGTGAGCGCATGAGTTCGTTGATCACGAATTCCTGCCACGAGCGGGGGTCTGACGCGATGTTCAGCAATGAATTCACCATCGTCGATCTTTCCTGAGCGTTGACAGGGATCGCCGCGGTGGGGGACGTGGCTCCGGAATCGACGAAGGGCAACCGAGAGATGGATCTCCAGAACTTTTCAGGCCGAGGCGTTATGAGGGGGAGATCCACGTTGTCGGCGTAGGAGGTGTCCGGTAATTGAGGAGGAAGAATCGCATCGAGTCCGGTGGATATCGCTTTGAGGGGATGGGACATGTTGTTCAGGAAGAACGTTTGTCTTGGGAAGGCGGAGATCGTGGCGACGAAGTTGACCGCGCTGTGGATGAGGATCGCTGAAAGGAGAAACCAGGGGGAGATCAGAGACAGACCGACGGTGATGCCGCTGATGATCGCGGCGAAGGCCACGTTCCGAGGGGGCGCCCGCTCCCCGCGTTTTTCGGGAATCAGGTGGGAGGCGACAAAGAGAGTGCGAGCCAGGACATACCCGCTCGTCCAGGCGATCGAAACGTCCATTCCTGTCATGAAGTGGAAGGCGGTGGCAAACATGAAACCAGCCCCGAAGGTCAGGAGTTCTTCCACCACGGGGGCCGTCACCGTGAGATAGGCCCAGGGGCTCCGTCCCTTGGAGTTCACCAGGCGAGCGGCGATGATCGTGAGAGGCGCTCGCAGGAGTGGGATCAGTCCTCCCTGCGGTTTCACATCCTCCACCTGCTTTTTTATGACCGGCCACTGTGCTTTGATTTTTTCACGGGATTCTTGGTAGAAGTCCATGGCGGCTTTAAGTTTTTCCTGAGAGCGGACGATCTCGATCGATTTATCGAAGATCGACTCCTCATATTCCATGGCCTTGATCTGGGCCTGCAATTGGGCGGTCATCGCTTCTGTTTCTTGCCGTTGTTCAGCGGATAATTTTTTCTTCTGGAGGTCTTTGTGGAGGACAGCCAGTTGTTTGATGAACTGCGATTTTTCCTCCTCCAGTTTTTCGGCCGTCTCGAATAGCTGCTTCAGGAACGCTTTTTGAAGTTCCGGTTGATCGATGATTGCTTGAAGAGAGAACGTGCCCTTCGAGTCGGCATCTGGATCGCCGACCCCTTTAAGGTATTCCCAGGGGCTGTTTAAAATCCCTTCCAGCATGCTTCGCATGAATTTTCCGGCGATGCCGCTCTCCTCAGAGTATATATTCGGGAATTCGGGGTCGGATATCAGTTCTGATAAAACCAAGAGCCTGTTGAGCCGGTTCGCCGCGGCTGATTCCATGAAGAGCGAGCTGTGGTGCTCCGATTGGGACAATACCGCCTCGCTGATGACCTCGGAGAGGAGGACGGCGGCGATGGCTGGATGCCAGTTGTTCGTGAAGGGGATCCTGCCGAGCATGACTTGTTCGGGGAATTGGATCGGGTTCAGGACCGACAGTGAGTTGGGCATTTCGGCCGGCGCCATTTTGATCTTATAGCCCATGTCATTGGTCAGTTGTCTGAAAAGTTCGCGGCCTGTCTGACTCTTCTCAAGCCAGAGGATGGCTCCGTCCAAATATTGGATGCTGGTGAACTGTTCCTGAAGCAACTGTTTCTCTGATAATTGGATGTACTCCTTAATGAAAGTCTCTGTCTCCAGCGTGAGGGCGGCGTAATCCGGATTCTGTTTCAGTTGTTCAGCCGCCGCATCCAGGGGTATCCCTGCTTGGGCCTTCATTTTCAATTCAATGGCGGCCGAGACGATGGCTTCCAAGAGGGGCGTCTCTTTTCCCGGCTGGGAAATCAAGGATAGCAACCAATCAGTTTGGAGCCGTAACACTGCGTCCCCGGTCCGGTTTACGGAAAGGGAGGCCGTCATCCATTGGGGCGATCGGAGGAAGTCATTGAAGGGGATGAATTCAACGCGGAGCTTGGTGAAACCCAGTTGGGCTTTTTGGGTTGTGGAAAGTTTCTTGATTTTGTTTTTGACCAGGAGTTGTATCTTCTTCGAGATGTCCAGGAGCGCTTTCTGTTTTGTCGGCACGAGACGGATGTCCGCGGAAAGGCTGTCCAGGAATAAGTCATGGAATGATTCTGGAATCGCCGCGAGGATCTGTTTCAGCACCGTTTGGGACATGGCGACGGAAAGGGGGTTCTGTCCGTGTCCCAGGACTGTTCCCAATATCTGTTCGATCTGGTTGACTTTAAACCCCAGCTGTTCGGCTTCTTTAAGACGGGCGGTCATGGAGGCATTCTGCATGAACTGTTCCATGAACTCCTGTTCAGTTTCATCGTCGACGGGCTGCTGAGTTTTCATCATATCCAACAGTTGTTGCGCCTGTTGTTGCATCTCCGGAGTGATCTCAACGGGAGGGGTCAGGTTGATGATCTCGTTTTGAAGGAGTTGCGAGGCCGATTCGCCGGGGAGGAGTTGCAGGACTTGACTGGCGGCGACAAGCATCGTTTTTGTCCAGGAGGAGGCGAGGAAGAAGGCGGTCTGGATCAGTCCGTTGGGTTTTTGCGCCGGTTGGTCCGGAGGCATCCCTTCGGAAGGAGTCCCGGTGACGACCGGTTCGCGTGGGGCGATTGGGAGCGTCTGAGACAACGTCCGGATGACCGGCGGAACGGCTTTCAAGAGTCCGCCGCCCTGCACATGTCGGGGTTGTCCGAGGTCGATCAGGTTTGACGACAGCGCTTCCTTGATCTGGTCGGGGGTCAGGTTGGGATTGAAAGCCAGGCAGAGGGCGACGACTCCGGTGATGTGCGGACATGACATCGAGGTGCCCGACATCGGGATAGAGGGATCGTTGGTCCATAAATAGGCGGCGCGCGGCATCAGACAGGCCGATTTGATCTGCTCTCCATAGGTGACCAGCGTCGGTTTATGGGTGAACACCTCGAACGTTTTCGGCTTGATGGGGAAACCCCGTGAACTGAAGGAAGTGACTCGATCCCAATAGTCAGCCGCTCCGACGGTGATGATGTTCTCGGCATTGCCGGGCGATCCCTGGCTGAGCCAACCGAACCGGAACCCATTGTTCCCGGCCGAGGCGACCACGACGATTCCCTTGGCCCACAGCTCATCGCATTTCTGGGCCAGGCGGTCCGTCGGATATCCGATTCCACCCAGACTGAGGTTGATGACGCGCGCGCCCTTTTGGGCCGCCCGGTCCATGGCGCGCAGAATCCCGGCCTCAAGCTCCTCCCCGCTGAGTTCGATGCCGGGAAGGGGGAGTTCTGGAAAGACCTTTTCCGAATAGATCTTGGCCCACTGGGGAGAGATGGCGTGGATGGTTCCGGCCACATGCGTGGAATGGTGTCCTTTTTGAAGTTCCCCCGTATCACGCGTCTGCGAGTTGTGCTCGACGACGACCTTCTGGAGGTCGGGGTGTGTCCAATCCACTCCGTCATCCACCACGGCGACGAGGATCTTGTCCTCTTCATCCATGTCTTTGAGTTGAGACCACACGTCGGGGATCTTCATCCGCCAAATACTGTCGCCCATGGGATAAGCCTTCACGATCTGTTCGACGGCCCCCTCGTCCACCCTGTTTTCCCGGAGATAAGACACCAGGTCCGGGAGATGTTCGTGAAGGATCCAGGGCACATGCATGTGCTCGGCGAGGGTGTCGAGCATCTCGTCGAGCGTGATGCCCTCGGGGAGGTTCACCAGGGCCGTGAGGAGTTCTTTGCGGGACGAACGTTCCGGATCGAACAGAAGGCTGTCGATCCCGCTCTGCGCGTTGAGGAGCGAAGCCAGTCGCGCCGGATTCTTTTTCGAGGATTGGAGGCGCATGACTTCCTGGGAGACCGATTTCTGCAGTTTTTTCAGAACCGTCGTTGGGATCTCACCGGCGGGTTTGTGAGCAGACAGTCCGAACGGCTTCTCGCCTTCCCGAGGGGGGAACAGGAGCGTTTTCTCGGCGGCTTCCATCAGTTTCTTGACGGCGTCCGGATAATCCCAATGATAACCATACAGGGTGTTCAGGAGCTGGTCGAGAGGGTCTTTCACCTTGCTGAATTGTTCCGTCGAATACATCTCCGCCTGATTCACGATGCGGAGAGCTTCCCGGAGGTTTTCAATGGGGATGT
Organism: Elusimicrobiota bacterium; assembly: GCA_022709755.1. Taxonomy (GTDB): domain Bacteria; phylum Elusimicrobiota; class Elusimicrobia; order FEN-1173; family JAKLIF01; genus JAKLIF01. The sequence continues at coordinate 321,314 of JAKLIF010000002.1, forward strand.
TGGTGAAATGAGCGTCCCCTGCTTTTTGAAGGACCCGCTTGAGAAGGTCCCTCATCATGATTCCGGCGGGAGTGGCATGGCCGTTGAGAGAATAGAGCGGGAACTGATGCAGGCGCCCCTCTTCGATGTATTCCAAAGTCATCGGCACGCCCCAGGTCTGCAGCTGGATTCCGGCTTTCTCGGAGTTCACCCCCGCCACGCTCTCGGTCTTCGATGCCTGCCGGAGGGAGTTCAGTAACGCGGTTTTTCCGCCGATTTGGTCCAGGTTCTTGGGGAAGAGGGCATCGGGGATCTCCGAGATCTTCTTGATGAGCAACGGCCAGGAGGAGTCCCTGCTCAGAGAGGCCAGTTTTTGTGGTGAATCACCATTCACGAGGCCGTCTACCTGTTTTTGGGAAAGGGATGGTTTCTTCCACATGCGCCGGAGCGGGTTGATCAGCCATGAGGCCCATTGTACCGATGTGACGGCCGTTCTTTTCACGGTGGAAGACATTGGCTCCGCCGAAGATTGGACTTGATCGAGGAGTTTGGACAAGATCCCGTTCTTGGGGATCCATATCTCGACGCTGACATCGCCGATCAGGAGGGAAGGCCCTGAGGCTAGGGGGAAGAGCCGCTGATGGTCCTGAGCGAAACCGTCGAGGAACTTTTTGGCCCCGGGCTCGGGGGTTCCTTTCTGGGTCAGGAATATCAGGTCTGTCTGGATCTGTTCGCCGTTTTTGTCGAGGATGAGCCGCAGCGGGGCGGCTTGGACGTTCCCGATGACTGTCTTATCTTTGGCCGATTCGATCGCGCGGAGGGGTTTGAGCGCGTTGTCCTTGAAGAGGTCGTTCATTGATTGCAGGGCGGGCTGGAGGGTTGTTTGATCCAGTCCGTTGAGGACCGCTTGGAGGGCGCCCCAGAGCTCTGTTTGAACCGATTGGATGTCGGCTTGTTCCGGGGACATCGGAATCGCTCCCAGCGTGACGGGGTCGGCCAGGAATATTTTGTCGCCAAGGAGGACGCGGTCGAGCGGGGTGCGTTCCTGGGTGAAGGCCGTCAGGGAGTTCTTGCTTTCATCGAGATTGAGGATGTTCGGAGACACGACGGCGTAATTGATCCGATGATGTCGCAGCAAGTCCGTGAGGGCCGGTGTATGGTAACCGCCCGAGACGATGACGGCCAGTCCGTTGGAAGACCGCATTGAATCCATCAAACGGGACACCATCCGGTCGCTGCGCTCATTGGCGACGGTGTAGAACGTTTCAAAGAGATGGAGTTGGTCCGCCGGGAACGGCGCGAGCTCAACGGGGCTCAGACGCCCGAGCCGATCGCCCAAGGACCGGATGTCGTCCCGCCGTTTTTGATAGTGGCGCCATTCCTGGTCGGAGAGCCCTTGCTGGGCCATCTTCTCGGTCAACGTCAGATCGCGCGAGAGCAGGAATAGTTCTTTTTGTTCGGGTGTCTGGATGTGGCGCGACCAGACGGCTTCCTCCATCCGGATCAGTTCGTCGAAAAATTCGACCCGCGAGATGCTGTCGGCCACCAGGGTGTAATCCACGTATTGGGCGAACTGGGGATACGAGCGCAACTGGATCCCGGCCCGATCGCAAAGGTCGGCGAGATAACGATAATAATCAGCGTGCCTGATTTTTCCGAGCCGGTAGGAAAGGGTCCGGTCGATCCATCGACGCAGTGTCTTTTCGGCGAGGGACTGGGAGAGGGTTTCGATGACCTGGTTGCGCTGGGCGTCGGCTTTCTTCAAATCCAACCCCTTCTCCATGTCGGCCGCTTGGATGAACCGTTGGATCTGGGGATACCCTCGCAGGAACTCCTGCTTGTCTCGGCCCACTGTGGCCAACAGGGAACTGACATATTGGCGGGTATCGGTCTCCATCGATTGGAATCCCGCGCTGAGCGCATCGACGGTCAGGAGCGTTTCTGAAAACTGGCGGGATTTAATCTCGGCGAGGACGTCCTTGTATTGCTCTAACCGGGCCATGAAACCCGACTGGTTTGGCAGGGCGTCCCGATAGGCCTTTACGTTCTTGAGGTAGAGGTCTGGATCCTCCAGGCCGATGAAACTCAGTTCGCGTTCGGCGGTCAGCCCGGCGTATTCGGATCCTTGGATCCAGTTCTGGTTCAGATAAGCCCCCGCGATGTCTTGGGAGATCTGTCCGTCGGGAAACCGTCGGAACGGCGCGAAACTCATCGTTCCGGCGGCCCCTTCCACGCCGACGACCACGTTTGGATCGAGACGGCCGAGCCATTTCAGGAATTCACCGATGTTCTTTTGAGCTTCCTGTTGGCCATGCAGGTCTTTCAGGAGGATCACACGCCCGGAGGAGCCGTTGGCGGTGTGGACTGTTTCCAGCGAGACGAATTGGAGCGGTATCTGGTTGACCCAATCGGGCCACGCGGCGTCGGGGGAAGGCATTGACGCGGTCTCGCCCAAAGAGAGGCCTTGCGGCGCTTGGATGGGCGGAAGAGTCTGGACGGACGGCAGTTGCGCCATGAGCAATTCGGTGTCCGCGGCGGGGGCGGCGGAATCCGAAGTCGCATCATTCTGGGGGCGGACAGAACCGCTGGCGGCAGCGGCATGTTGACGGCGGGAGTTCCAAAAATTATCGGCCCCCTCTTTCTTGTTCGGGATGGCCGGCCAGACAGTGTTTGACCACAGGAACAGGGCCGCCACGCATGTGGATGATATGCGCAACACACGCCGGTGACGGCGCGTGGCGCTTGAAACAATGAGATTCAAGCGACGATTCGATTGTAAAGTGAACACAGATATACCCCCGCAGAACATAGATTTATCGCTTCGAACGGTGTCCGCCACTCATCCCAAACGATATGTGCTTAGAGTATAACTGTAACGAGCCAAGAAGGACATTAATAGATTGTAAATAAATTGTAACATGAATCGTTCATGATTCTGACGTTTCTATCAAATAGTCACTAATTCTAATTAAAGAACACTCGTGAAAATTTTTGATGTCAGCATCGATATGTTTTTAGATTCACAACGTAAACAACTCTAGAAAACGATACAAATATCGAGTCTCTTGGAATCATAAGGTGTATCAACTCATATTTTCTGATTGTGGTTCACCAAAATATACTTGAATATTGCGGTTTTGGCCTCTTGTGGTGGGACCTTGTTTTTTGATTTAATGTGACCCAACGTGACCAGACAATGATCGAAGCGAAGGATTTGACAAAGAAATTCGGCGATTTCACGGCCGTCAAAGACGCCACATTTTCAGTCCAACCGGGAGAAGTGGTCGGACTTCTGGGTCCGAACGGGGCCGGAAAAACGACGACCTTGAGGATGTTGACGGGGTATATCCCGGTCTCATCGGGTTCCGCCGTTTTGGCCGGATATAGTGTGCAGGACCATTCGCTGGAAGTCCGGCGGCGGGTGGGATATCTGTCGGAACTGAATCCCCTCTATGACCAGTTGGGGGTGTGGGAATGTCTCCAATTCGTGGCCGAGTTGAGAGGGATCGATCCGGTGACTGCTCGACGGAAGATCCGCGATGTCGTGGGGATGTGCGCCCTGCAGGACGTTGTTTCCCGCGACGTGTCCACGTTGTCGAAAGGGTATCGGCAACGCTTGGGACTGGCCGTGGCGATCGTGCATGACCCGGATATCTTGATTTTGGACGAACCGACGTCCGCGTTGGATCCGCTTCAACAGAAGGACATCCGCGATCTCGTCATGATGCTGAAGGCGCACAAGACCATCCTCCTTTCCACCCATATCCTCCCGGAAGCGCAGGCTCTCTGTGACCGTCTCCTGATCATCCATCGCGGCCGGATCGTCGCGCAGGGCACCGTCGATGAACTTCGAACACAGATTTCGGGCGCGCGGTCCTATTATGTCCGGTTCAAAGGGGAGCGATCCGGTTTGGAACGCGAATTAGGCGCTTTGCCGGTCCTGACGTCGTCCCGCTGGGAGGACGAGGTGGAGAGCGGTTGTGCCGGGTTCGTCGTCCAGTCCGAAAATGATCCGCGGGAGGCCTTGTTCGAATTGGCCGTGACCCGTCGATGGCCTCTCATGGAATTGAGGCCTTTGTCGGCGAGTTTGGACGACATCTTCCGGGAGATCACCAGCTCTTCCCCGTCTTCCGAGGGGATCTCGACGGGGACCCCCGGATAACGCCATGGACCTTCGCATCGCTTTGGCCATCGCCCGGAAAGAGTTGCGTGAGGTGTTCAACTCGCCGACCCCCTACGTCTTCTTCGTGGTGGTGACCCTGTTGTCGGGGTGGTTCTATGTGACCTCCCTGTTCGTGACGGGGCAGGCGGCGCTGGACGACCTGTTCAGTCCTCTGCCGCTCCTGTTCGTTTTTTTCCTTCCGGCGATCACGATGAGGCTGTTTGCCGAGGAGATCAAAATGGGGACGTTCGAGGTGTTGGCCACCTTGCCGGTTCGTGAGACCGACATCATCGTTGGAAAATATTTGGCGGCGCTGGCCCTGTTGGCATCCGCGCTGGCGTTGACGGCGGTCCATCCGGCGCTGCTGCTCGTGCTGGGGCGACCTCAGGCGGGCCCCGTGCTGACGGGTTATTTGGGTTCTTTTCTCCTCGGGGCCGCTTTCGGAGCCGCGGGTCTGTTCTCCTCCACGCTCACACGCAATCAGGTCGTGTCGTTCATCGTCGGATTCCTGATCTGTTTCGGCCTGTTCCTGATCGGTAAAACATCGCAATACGTGCCTGGTCTCACGGGAAGCCTCCTGGCGTTCTCGGGGGTGGACGCCCATTACGAGATGTTCCTGAAAGGCGTGGTGGACACGCGAGACATCGTCTATTTTTTGAGTGTCATCGGGATGTTTTTGGCGGCGGCCTATGCCGTCGTGTCTGGCCGTCGGTGGAGATGATATGGGTCTTCTGTCGATGACGAGGTCTTGGTTGAAGGAACGGAAGAATAAGCTGACCCTGACGTCTTCGACGGGTTTGGCGTTGATCTTTCTGATCGTCGTGTTGGTCAACCTCATCTCCCAGGCGGCCTTCGTCCGCTTCGACCTGACGGCGGACCGGTCCTACTCCCTGTCGGATGCCAGCCTGGGGCTCCTCCGTTCCCTCCCCGACCCGGTCATCATCCGAGCCTTCCTCTCCGACGGCCTTCCGCAGCCCTACGGTTCCTATGAACAATACATCCGCGACGTCCTGGCCGAATACCGGGCCCGCAGCGGAGGGAAAGTCCGGTTGGAGTTCCTGAACCCCGACCGTTCGGACAAGATCCGCTCGGCGGCGAACACCGCCGGTTTGATGTCGGTGCGCTTCCAACAACTGGTCCAAGACGAATTCACTCTCCGGGAAGGATACGTCGGCTTGGTCCTGAACTACCAGGATCAACAGAAAGTGATCCCGTTCATCAAGGACACGGCCGGTCTGGAATACGCCATCACCAGCCGCATCCTCGCCATGGTCCAGCCGGCCAAGAAAGAGATCGGTTTTTCGACGGGCCATGGGGAGTTCACGCCGGCCTCCCAGGGACGCGCCTTTGTGGAGGCTCTGGAGGAACGGTACGGGATCGTCGATGTGTCTCTCCGCGAAGGAGCCACTTCGTGGCCGTCTCTGTCGGCGCTGTTGGTCGTATCCCCCCGGAACGCCTTCACGGAAAAAGAAGTCCGCGCCCTGGATGATTTCGTGGCCCGGGGGATCCCCGTTTCTTTTTTCGTGAGCCGTCGGTCCGTTTTTCTCCAATCGTTCACGTCCGTCGTCGCGAACACCGGGCTCGACGGCCTTTTCGAGAACTACGGTCTTCGGATGGATCCGGAGTTCGTCATCGACGCGCAATGTCAGCGCATCTCATTGAACATGCAGGAGAACGGGATGCAGATCGCCAACATCATCAATTACCCCTTCATCCCCGTCTCCAGCGACCTCTCCGAGACCCATCCGCTCGTCCGGGATTTCGGGATGCTGAGTTTCCCGTTCGCCACGCCCCTTCATCCCGCCGCCACCGCCCAGGCGGACATCCGGTTCATCCCGCTGGCCAGATCCTCGCCCCGGAGCTGGCAGGTGGAGAACCAGTCGATCGTCAATCCCTATAAGCCGCCTCCGCCGCCCGAGAAGTTCGGCGGCCCCTATGTCCTGGCCGCCGTCAGCGAAGGGAGCGCCACCAGCTATTCCGATAAGGACCGTCCCGTGGAAAAGTTCCGCCTGGCCGTGATCGGGAGTTCCGCGTTTTTGGACCCGAGCATACCCGTGACGGAGACCAACATCGCGTTCCTCATGAACCTGATCGATTGGTCCGTTCAGGAAGAGGCGCTCATCGCCATCCGGTCGAAGGGCTCCATCTACCGTCCGTTGCGGCCCGTGCCGCCGGTCGTCAAAACGATCTATAAGGCGCTGTCCGTCTTTTCGGCGCCGGGGCTCGTCCTCCTGGCCGGGTTCCTTTATTGGAGAAGGCGCAAGGAGTGGCGGGCGGAAGCGGAACGTCGTTATGGAGGGATCTCCGATGTCGGGTAGAAGCATCCGATTGTTGCTGATCGTGCTCGCGGTCCTCTCCGTTTTTTGGATGGTATTGAGATTGCAACCCAAGAAGTTTTCGGCGGGTTCCGAAGGATGGACCGGGACGGTGTCCCGGATCGAGATCCATCGGGCCGATTTGCGTTTCGTGTTGGAAAGATCGACGGGGCCTGTCCCGGGTCTTTGGATGGTGCGGGAACCCGTCGAGGCCCGGGCCGACGAGGGGGCCATCCGGGTGTTCCTCACCTCCATGGGTTCCCTCGAGTGGGGAGACATCCTCAGCTCCCGCGCCGACGCGGCGGCCACTTACGACTTGTCGGAACCCCAGGGGATCCGCGTGACCCTGTTTGGAAATCCGGGGACACCCCCTTTGAAGGATTGGGTCTTCGGGAAGATGTCGCCTGATTTCACGCGCATCTATTGGAAGGAATACCGTGGACATGACGTGCGCATGGTTTCCGGGATTCAGCGGGATGAATTGGACAGATCGCTCCTCTTGTGGAGAGACAGGTCACTGTTGTCGTTCCGGCCGGACGAGGTGCGACGGGTGACTGTGCGCCGCTATGAGACCCCGTTCAGTCTCGTGAGGTCCAGCGAAAGCTGGTCTCTGAACGGGCGGCTCGTCCCGTCGGAGAAGATGGAGAATTTCCTGCAAACGCTGGCGGCCTGGCAGGCGGACGGAATCGTGGATCCCCCGGAATCGGCCGATAAGGCCAAATGGGGGTTCACCTACCCGGAGTGGACGATCCACCTGTCCACCGGCGACGGCGCACCCGAACAGCAGATCCGGATGATGCGCCGACAGAACCGATCCCAGGGCGCCGACGACCATCCGGAGGTCCGATACCTGGTGGAGATCGATGGGCGGCCGGAACTTTTCTGGCTGGACGAGCACCGTGTGAAGGACCTGCCCCTGGACAGCCGTGATTTCCTGCCGGTCCCGGAAAGGCCCGTCCGGACCTCGTCCGCCCCGACGAGTTGACAGCACGCCGGACCAAATGTAGAATGACGTTCTTATGCCGAAACGAACTTTTCAACCTCATCACAGACGGCGCTTGAAAACCATCGGATTCCGCGCGCGCATGAAAACCGCGGCCGGCCGGAGGGTCCTCAAACGTCGTCGGCAAAAGGGACGCTGGAAGCTGATCCCCTGACGGATCCGGCGCGTTGGTTGCGCGGGCACCCCGGTGCGTTTCACATTCAGACCTTTTGAGCGGCTGCATCGCGACGCTGATTTTTTGTCCGTTCGACGTCAAGGACGAAAGCGAACGGGTCGTCATCTGGTCCTCTACGTCTCACGCCACACGTCCGAACCTGGGACCCCCAGCCGGTTGGGTCTGATGGTCGGCCGCCGCTTCGGGAACGCCGTCCGTCGAAACCGCATTAAAAGACAAATCAGGGAGATTTTTCGGTTGAACAAACACCAGTTCCCCTACACCATGGACATCGTGGCCATCCCCTTGTCGACCGGCGAGGCTCCTTCCACCGGAATCCTCCGGGAGGAGTTCCTCCGATTGATCGGGGTTGCGGGGGATGAGGGGAAAAGTCGTTGATATGACGAGGGTCCTCCTGGTTTTGATCCGGGTTTATCAGAACCTCTCGTCTGGTTTTCTCCCCCGATGCCGGTTCGTGCCGTCTTGTTCGAATTATACGGCGGAATCGCTGGTTCGCTTCGGAATCGCCCGCGGGGGCTGGTTGAGCGTCCGTCGGCTGTGCCGGTGTCATCCGTTGGGCGGGGCGAGCGGGTTCGACCCTGTCCCGGAAACCCTGGATCCATCGATACGATAAAGGAAACCACATGCAAAAAAACATCGCAGTCGCTCTTCTACTCTCATTCGGGGTTCTGATCCTATGGGACAAGTTCATCCTTCAACCCCAACGGCAGGTGATGACCCGACAGACCGCTTCCGTTGAAAAAGACGCGTCCCTTTCCCAATCCTCCTCCGCGGCGCCGTCGGCCCCGGCTCCTCAGACAGGCCCCGCCTCCTATCCATCGACCGTGCGGAAATCGGTCGAATCCAAAAAGGAAGAGATTCTGTTCGAATCAGCCAAGAACAGGGTTCGGTTCGATCCGGTGGGGGCCTCCATCGACCAATGGGAACTGGAGGATAAGGGGCGTTTCGTCGCGATCGCGGCGCAAGTCCCCGGTCTTCCGAGACCCCTGGAAACGTTCCCCGATATGGAATTCCAACTGGTCAAAAAGGATCCGAACGGGGTTGTTTTTGAAGGCCGGCGTCCCGATGGATTGGTGGTCACCAAGAAGTTCGTGATCGATGGCTCCGGGTCTTTCCATGCGGTCGAACTCACCCTGAAGAACACGGGGTCAGACCCCCTGGATGTCAGCTGGGCCATGGGGTGGTCCCCGGGATTGGAGAACGGAATGGGGAAGGATGAGCGGACGGAACGGGTCTTAGTCTGCGATTCCCCGAAATTAATCCAACTGAAACCGGGGAAACAGAAACCTAAGGAATACGATGGGCCATCCAAATGGTGGGCCCTGGATAGTCAATATTACATCGTTGCGTTTATAGAAGAAGGACAAAATGTCCACATTATATCCAATAAACACGGAAAAAGAATTGAGGCCATAAAGACCACATATGTGAAATTACCGCCGGGGTCCGCGGAGGTTTTCAGATCCCGACTGTTCATTGGTCCGAAGGGGTATGCGGATTTGAAGAAACTGGGATTGGACCTTGAACGGAGTGTGGATTTCGGCTTTTTCGGTCCGATCGGATTGTTCCTCTTGAAGCTCCTCTACGCCTTCCACCGGGTCACACACAACTATGGGTGGGCCATCATCTTGTTGACCGTCTGCATCCAGGTCCTGACCTTCCCGCTGACTCTCCGAAGCCTGAAACACGGGATCCAGATGCGCGAACTCCAGCCCCAGATGAAGAAACTCCAAGAGATGTATAAAGGGGACCCGAAGCGGATGAACGTGGAGGTCATGCACCTCTATAAGAAGCACGGGATGAAGTTCATGGGGATGGAGGGATGTTTCCCGGTCTTGTTGCAAATCCCGATCTTCTTTGCGCTCTATACGACCCTCCGCAACGCCCATGAGCTTTGCGGGGCCCCCTGGATCGGTTGGATACGCGATCTGTCCATCCATGACCCGTATTTCGTCCTCCCCATCCTGATGGGGATCGGGATGTTCCTTCAACAGAAGATGAGCGGGGCGGCGCTGGACCCGGCGCAGGCCAAGATGATGGCGTTCTTCCCCATCATCCTCACGTTCTCTTTCCTGAAACTTCCATCCGGATTGGTGTTGTATTGGGTGACCAGCAGTGTCTGCACGATCACGACTCAGACGGTCCTTATGAAAAAATTGGGGCATCACTTACCTCCGGTCGTGGAGGCCGGTCAGAAAGGGGGAACCTCCCGTGCGTGAATTCATCGCCCAGGCCGCGACGGTCGAAGATGCGATCTTGGAAGGTTTGAGGGAGTTAAGGCTGAAACGGGACCAGGCCGAAGTCCAGGTCTTGGAAGAGAAGGTGTCGGCGCTTCCCAGCATGATGGGATATACGCGGGTCCGCGTGAAGGTGTCGGATCGGCGTTCGGTACAACCCCAGAGATCCGCTTCTTCCACCCCTCGGTCCGAGAGGAGGGAAACTCCCCGCCCCGCCCCGATGAACGAAGACACCCGCCGGAAGCGCGAGATCAAAGTGCAAGCCCCGCCCCCGCCGACCCCGAAAAAGGTCGAATCCCCGTCGGAAGTGAAGATCATTGAACAATTGTTGAGCCAGACGAAAGAGGCCCTGGGCTGGACGGACCTCCAATGGGTCATCCAGGAACGGGGGGAAAAGGTGTTCCATATCACCCTGAAGTCCGCCAGTTGCCTTCTGTTGGCGGATTCCGACGGGGAGATCCTCCATGCCTTCGAACATCTGATGAACCTGATGTTGGGCCGCACCGCGTTGACGCAACACCAGATCTTCTTGCGCATCGACGTCGCTTTTAAGACACAGTATGAGGAGGAATTGACCCGGCAGGCTCAGGCGGCGGCGGAATCTGTCCGTCGAATGGCGAAGGTCTTCCGGTTCGACCCCATGAACCTTTACGAAAGGCGTTTTTTACATGGGAAGCTGATCCAGGAGCCGGGTGTCGAGACCGTGATGGAGGGCGATGGCCCCTGGCGAAAAGTGGTTGTCAAACCCAAAGCCCCCGTCAACTCCTGAGGAAAAAGGTCCGGCCTTTTTCCTTCCGAATGATCCGCCGCGCCGCGCGCAGATCCCTCCTCGCCCGTTGAATCCCCCTTCCAATGTTGGAAAATGACACTATCGCCGCCATCGCCACCCCTTCCGGAGAGGGAGGGTTGGGCATCGTGCGGCTCTCGGGCCCGGGCACATTCGATGTCCTCCCGAAAATCTTTGTTCCCGCGACGCCTGTTTCTTGGCCGTCCGTGGCGGGACACACGCTCCATCATGGCCGCATCGTCCGTCGGACGGATGACGGACCGCCGTCCCCTTTCGATGATGTGGTGGTGGGGGTGTTCCGTGCCCCGAGATCCTATACAGGGGAAGATGTGGCCGAGATCACTTGCCATGGGGGAACGCTGATCATCCAATCCGTGTTGGACCTGTGTCTGAAATCCGGGGCCCGCTTGGCGGAACCCGGCGAATTCACCAAACGGTCTTTTTTGAATGGGAAACTCGATCTGGTCCAGGCCGAAGCGGTGGCTGACTTGATTGCGGCCCGGTCGGAATCATTTCGAAAGACGGCATTCGACCAGCTGCAGGGACGGCTCTCCAAGACGCTTCAGGAACTCCGCCGGGAACTTCTGGATATTTTGGCTCACCTTGAAGCCAATCTGGATTTTGTCGAAGATGACATTCCGGCTTTGGAAAAAGAACCGGCCCGGATCAGGATCTGTGCCCTTGAAGAGAGAGCGAACGCCCTCCTGGAGAGCTATCGAGAGGGGAAGATTCTTCGGGAAGGGATCCGGGTCACGCTGACCGGCCGACCCAACGTGGGGAAGTCCTCGCTGTTCAATGCCCTCTTGCAGGAAGACCGCGCGATCGTCAGTGACGTCCCCGGCACCACGCGTGATCGCCTGGAGGAGTCGTTGATCGTCCAGGGGGTGTCCGTCGTCTTGCACGACACGGCCGGATTGCGTTCAATGACCGATGGATCCTCGTCCGGGGTGGAGACGGAGGGGATCCGCCGCGCGCGTCAATCGCTTGAAAGAGCCGATGTGGTCCTGTTCGTCATTGATTCCTCGTCCGAGTGGACGAGGGAAGATTCCGACATCTTGGAAATGATCCGCGGGAAAAATACGGTATGGGTTCTCAATAAAAGCGACCGTCCCCCGCGTTTCAAACCTGACGACATCATCGCTCTGGCCGGGAAGGGGGTTCCCTCTATTCCGGCTTCGGCGGTCACGGGGGACGGGGTCCCGGTCCTGAAACAGGCCATCCTGAAGAGTCTGCCGGCCCTCTCTCAGGGATTGCGTTCGATGGAAAAGGAGACCCCTCCGTCCATCACCAACCGGCGTCACGCGGGATTGATCGAGACCGCCCGTGATTCCCTTCGTTCCGCCGCCGCGGCCATCGGGCGGGGAGAAGCGGACGAATGCGTGGCCTCCGACCTTCGAAAGGCCCTTGAAGCCCTTTCGGAACTGACGGGGGATAAAGTCGTGGAAGACGTCCTTAAAACCATCTTCTCCCGTTTTTGTGTCGGGAAATAACCGTCATGAGGAATGCTCGGGTCCGGTGGGCGTGGGGCGCTCTCGGGTTTTTCCTTATCCCGACACTGCTCTGGGGCGCGGGGAGGTCTCACCCGCGCTATGTGCTGGAGTTTGATCCCCCCATCGTCGGCGTGGTGTCGGCGGGCGATCAAGATCCCCCCGTTCATGGAACGCCCATCCCGGCCGGGCGCACTCTCGTCATCCGATGCCAGACCAATCTTCCTTTCCGAGTGGCGAAATTATATTGGCGCAAGAAACAGGTCCCCTTCTATCCCATCCAAGACAACCAATGGAGGGCGCACCTCGGGATCCCGGTAGAGCACGCCCCGGGTCTCGAAAAGATCAAATTCTACGCGGAGACCACACGCGGCCGGATCTTCCAAGAGGAGGTCGAATTCCGTATCCTGAAGTCCACCGCACCAACGACACATGTGCGTTTACCGAAAGATAAAGATAAACTATTGTCATCCGGACAGGTCCGGCGCGATTCAGACAAGATCGATGCTGTCTTGAAAAGCACGTCCTCGATCCGGCAACGGTGGCAGGGTTTGTTTGTTCTTCCGGCGACGGGAAGGGTCTCATCGGATTTCGGTGAACGGAGACGATATGGCCGGCTTCCGGGATACCGCGCGCACCAGGGGATGGATATCGCCAACAAGACAGACACTCCTGTGGGGGCGCCCAATAACGGAGTCGTCCTCTTTTCCGGTTGGCTGAAGAGTTTCGGTTTTACGGTTATCCTGGACCACGGGCACGGCATCTGCACGTATTACGAGCATCTGCGCAAGACTTTCGTGAACAAGGGGGATGTCGTGGAGACAGGGCAGAAACTGGGGCTGATGGGTGCCGGAGGGCTGGCGACAGGTCCCCATCTTCATTGGAGTCTCACGGTCCACGGAGTCCGGGTGGATCCGAAAGAATGGACGGGAAAAGGATTTGAATGATGCACGCTCACCAACACAGTCATATCAGTCATGAAACTCGCCGCGCTCTCGGCATGTCGCTGGGCTTCACCCTCCTTTTGTTTGCGGTGGAATTGGCCGGCGGACTGTGGACTCATTCCATCGCCCTGTTGTCGGATTCTTTCCATGTCTTCGTTGATGGATTGGCATTGGGTCTGGCCTATTTATCGGTCACCCTGGCGGAGCGGCCCGCTTCTTCAGAGCGCACGTACGGTTGGCATCGGGCGGAGGTCCTCGCGGCCCTGGCCAACGGGGTGTTTGTGGCGGTATTGGGGTTCGGGATCGTCTGGGAGGCTGTCCAGCGGATGGGGAATATGGTTCCAATCAAGACCGGCCCCATGTTGTTCGTGGCGGTCAGCGGGCTTCTGGTGAATCTGGTCATTGCTTGGAAGCTGCACTCGTTCTCCCATGGGGATATCAATGTCCGGGGGGCCTTCCTGCACGTCATCGGTGATACATTGGCCAGCGTGGGCGTGGTGGTCGGCGGGATGATTGTGCATTGGAGCCGCCTCTGGATCGTCGATCCACTGGTCGGGATCTTCATCGCCGGGCTCATCCTCGTCAACGGGGTCCGACTCATCAAAGACAGCGTCCATATCCTGCTGGAAGGGGTTCCCGATCATCTCCGCTTGGACGACGTCGTCGAATCCATCAAGGAGATCCCCGGGGTGGAGAGAGTGGATGACATTCACATCTGGACCATCTGCTCCCATTTCTGCTCGATGTCGGCCCACGTCAAAGTCGCTTTTTTTCAGCCCGATGAACAGAAAAAGGCGAGTGCGGCCATCCATTCCCTGCTTCAGACCCGTTACGGCATCCATCATGCCACCATCGAGCTCTCCACGGACGACCCGGTACAACCTTGATCGATTTTCCACGCTTCCATAAACCCAAGAGCGATTCGCTCCCCTATTTCCCGTTACTCTTGTGGATTCTCACCGTCGGCGGTATCCATACATTTTTTTGTATCCGTTATTTCGGTGCGAGCGGTCGCGATATCGTGGACATCGTCTATCCGTGGAACGCGAGGATGATGGTCGAATGGCTCCACCAGCTCGGCCGGTTCGGCCTAACGCTGTTGTTCTTCTTCGGGGCCTGGGCGGTCGGGCGCGTGACCCTGGAGAAAAGATCGGAACTCCATCGGGATTTCTTCGTTTCCTCCGCAGTCGGGCTGGTCGTCATGTCCTTCGTCGCGTATTTCCTGGCGGTGGCCCATCTGTCGAGGCCCGTGATCCTGCGCGCGGTCTTCATGATGACGGTCGTTTTGGGCGTCGGGGAGGTCGCGCCGTTGTGGAGACGGATATCCCTGAAAGGATTTATCTGCCGTCGGGAATGGGCCTTCACGGAGCGGGGGCTCCTCAATGTCCTGTTGGCGTGTGGTGTCCTTCTTTTTTTCCTGACATCCATCGTCCCAGAGACGTTCTATGATGCCCTCGTCTATCACCTGGCGGTTCCGCAGGCCTACCTTCAAGCGGGACGCATGGTGGATATGGCGGGAGTGCACTTGAGTCGCCTGCCGGGGTTGGCCCAGATGACCTACCTGTGGGGTCTGGTCCTGGGCGACGACCGGATGTGTAAGTTGATCAATGTCGGATGCGGGCTCTTGTGGGCGGGCGCTTTATCAAGCTGGGTCCAGCGGATCTGGGGCGGTCTGTCGGGGCGTTGGGCGGCCCTTCTTCTCTTGAGCACGCCGATGATCGGCGTGTCGATCTGGTCATGCAATAATGACGTGTTGTGCGGATACTTTTGTTTTGTATCCATGACGATCTGGATGGATTTTTGGAATAAAGGTCCTTCTGAGAACAAGAATCTGAATATGCTCCTGTCCGGTCTTCTATTGGGGGCGGCCACGGCCACGAAATACACCGCCATTTTTGCGTCCCCGTTTTTTGCATGGCATTTCCTCATGAAGTGTCAGGACGAAAAAAAGTTCTTGTGGCGGGACGGACTTTATTTCGCCGTCGGATTCCTCATCCCGCTCGCCCCCTGGTGGATCCGGACCGGGTTCTGGACCGGGAACCCGTTCTTTCCAAAAGCGACGGGACTGTTCAAAGGCGATATCGCCGAAGCGCTGGCGTTGATGGGCCCGTGGGACGCCGATGTGCGCGGACATCTGAATTTTCCCATGAGAGCGATGTCCATCCTCCGGGAGGGATTGTGGGGGGTCTATGAGGGGCGGTTCGGTTTCATCGGACCGATGTTCCTGTGTCTGATGCCGATGATGTTGTTCTTGCGGCGTTCCTATCACCTGGATTCTCTCGCGCTCTATGCCTCGTTCTCATACTTGTTTTTTGTGTGGCAGTCGGGTCGGTTGAGATATTTCCTTCCGCACTTGGCCGTTTTATATGCCCTCTCGGCCGCCGCCCTCAAAAACTTCGATGATCACCCCGACGCCTCCCCCTGGGCCCATTCCGCCCGCGCCATCACCCGTTCCATCGCCGCGTTCCTGGTGGTTCTGAACCTGTTCTGGTTGGTCATGGTGTTCCATCGGTTCAATCAGGGATGGGATGTGGTCTGGGGCCGGCAGACCGCATCGGAATATCTGAGACGGGAACACATCGGCGTCTATGGCCACCCGTCCCAGGGCGCTTTCGATTTTTTGAGGAATCGGGGCGTGAGGAGCCAGGACAAGGTCTTCATCATCGGAGAGGCCCGCAGTTATCGTTGTCCGGGGCAGGCGATCGTCTCTTCCGCGTTCAACATGCCCATCTATGCGCGTTGGCTCCAAACAATGACGCCGCCATTGTTTCTCGATCAGATGAAGAAGGAAGGAGTCACCCACCTCGTCATCAACCTGCCGGAGATGAAGAGAATCGTTCCCGAACCGTATAAAACCGACGTTTACTTGAGACCCTTGGGGACAGTGATCGATACCCTGGGAGCCCCTGTTTATCGGGATCGATGGACGATCGTTTTTGAGATGCCGAAGATCATCTGAGACCCCTCATGACATTCGAAACACAGCTGAAGAGCCCCCGGGTTTGGAGTTGGGCCCTTTACGATTTTGCCAATTCCGCCTTCGCGACCACCGTCCTGGCGGTTGTCTTTAACGTCTATTTCGTCAAGCACGTCGTCGGTCCGGCTGGATTCACCGTCGGATCGTGGAACATCCCGGCCGAAGCTCTGTGGAGCTATACAGTGGCCGCGTCCATGCTGTTTCTTTTCCTCCTCATGCCGCTGTTGGGGGCCATCGCCGACCATTCCGGCAGGAAAAGACAGTTCTTGATTATCCACTGGCTGATCGGTTCCCTGGCCAGCGCCGCGCTGTTCTTCGTGCGGCCCGGAACGGTCCTTCTGGCCATGGGACTCTTCATGTTGGCGAATATCGGTTTCGCCGGCGGGAACGTTTTCTATAACGCATTCTTGCCGTCCTTGGGAGATCAGAAGACCGTCGGGCGCCTGTCGGGTTTCGGATGGGCGGTCGGTTATCTGGGCGGAGGGTTGTGTCTGGCGTTGAACCTGTGGATGATCCGCGCTCCCCACATGTTCGGATTGTCCTCCGGAGATTTCATCCCCGTTCGGGCCAGTCTCGGCGTGGTCGGCTTGTGGTGGATCGTCTTCTCCATCCCGATGGTCTTCTGGGTCAAAGAGACGGGAACCATCACACTGTTGAGGCCGGACCAATCCTATATCCGCCTGGGATGGGGCCGGCTGTGCGACACATATCGGAACGTGCGGCATTATCGAAACCTCTTTAAATTCTGGATCTCCTATCTCCTTTACAACGACGGGATCGAGACCATGATCCTGATGGCCTCCGTGTTCGGCGCGCAGGCGTTGGGAATGTCTCAGGACGAATTGGTTATGTGTTTTCTAATGATTCAGGGCGTGGCGTTCCTGGGGGCGCTCCTGTTCGGTTGGATGGCGGACAAGATCCGTCATAAGCCGACGCTGTTCATCTCGTTGGGGGTCTATACCGCCGTGACGGTGTGGGCTTGTCTGATGACGTCGAGCCGTGAGTTCTGGGTATTGGGCGTTGTGGTCGGGCTTGTGTTGGGCGGCAGTCAGGCCGCGAGCCGTTCGTTCATGACAGTGCTCATCCCGCCGGAGAAGAACGTCGAGTTTTTTTCATTTTTCGCCTTAGTCGGAAAATTGACGACCGTGTTGGGCCCGTTGACGTTCGGGTTGGTCAGCCAATACGCCGGTCTCCGCGCCGGCGTGGCGTCATTGCTGGTATTTTTCGTGATGGGCGCGCTGTTGCTTCTTTTCGTCAAAGAACCGCTCACCCATTCCACATCTCCTTCATCGGTCTAGTCTTTCCCTGTTGTTCCCACGCACTATTTCACTATTTACTATTCCACCCTCTTCGCAGCGCTCCGCCCCAACCACTTCTTGAATGCGGGGCTGTCCCGCGTCAGTGTCCAAGGTTGGGACGAGGGTTGGTCGCATCCCAATTACGCAAAAGATAGGGACAGTCACCTCTATTTATAAATTGTTGTGACGCTTCCGGGGAACGTAAACGCGACCGCTATTCACCATTCCACCATTTCACTATTTACCACCCCACTATCCAGTTGTGCACCTTCTCCCACGCGGGTACAATATAGGCCTGCGGATACGGTAAAGGGGGAAACAACCATGGCGATGACGAAACAAGTGAAAGTGACTGCGAAGTTGGTGGACAAATTCCGGGTGGAATGCCAGATCGATAAACATAAGCTCATCATCGATCAACCCGTTCAGATGGGCGGCACGGACATGGGGCCGACCCCCCTTCAATACATGCACGCTTCGTTGGCTGGATGTCTGGCAGCCACGGCGCGGATCACCGCGATGCAGAAAAAGATCGATATCAAGAATTTGGAAGTCACCGTGGATGGCGAGCTGGATCTGGAAGTCATCATGGGGAAAAGCCAGAGCGTTCGCGCGGGATTCAACGGATTGACGCTGTCTGTCAAGCTGGACGCGGAGTTGACGGCGGAACAGAAGGCGGAGTTCCTGAAGGAAGTGGAGCGGCGTTGCCCGGTATCGGACAATATCGCCAATGTCACTCCTGTCACGATCCGCATCGTATAACAACCATCAGGGAGGATCACATGGCCAGCATCAAAGGAACAAAGACAGAAAAAAATCTCTTGGCGTCTTTTGCGGGAGAATCCCAGGCGCGGAATCGCTACTCGTTCTTTGCGAGTGCGGCGGAGAAAGAAGGTTTCCCTGAGATTGCCGCGATATTCCTGGAAACGGCGGAACACGAGCGCATCCATGCCAAAAACATGTTCAAACATCTGGAGGGCGGTGACGTGGAGATCACGGCATCGTATCCGGCAGGGGTGATCGGCACCACGGCTGAAAATCTGGAAGCGTCCGCCGCCGGGGAACTTCACGAACACTCACAGCTTTATCCGGCATTTGCCGACGAGGCGCAGAAAGAAGGGTTTCCCCAGATCGCGGTCATGTATCGGGGCATCGCCCGCGCCGAAGTCTATCACGAAAAGCGGTTCCGGTCTCTCCTGTCTTGCCTGAAAGATGGGAAACTTTTTAAAAGAGATACGCCGGTCCGCTGGAAATGCACCAAGTGCGGATACATCCACGAAGGGAAGGAAGCGCCGCTCGTGTGCGTCGTGTGCAAACACCCGCAGAAGTATTTCATCGCCTTGGCGGAGAATCAGTAGGGCTGTTTCGCGGGCTAAAGAGAGGTCTTTGAGGGGAAAGATCGGGTGACTGGTTCGGCGGGCTTCGCCCCTTGTCCCGAGTTTCGGCGGATGAGTTCGGTGTTGATGAGGTCCAGGATGGCCCGCTTGGCCCTGTCCCACCGTGGCGCGATGAGGTAGTCTCCGCGTATTTCCCCCACCAATCGTTGAACCGATGTCCTTTCCGGCAGCCGTTCCAAAAAGTCGGCTGTCAGTTTGACGTAATCCCCCAAGGTCATCACGGGCAGTTCCCCGCGCTCGTATTCAGCCACGAATCCGGTGTCTTTCGCCACATAGAAATGATGGATTTTGACGGAGTCGACGTTCAATCCGGCCATCGCGTCCGCTGTCCGCATCATCATCTCGCGGGTTTCCCATGGAAACCCGGCGATCACGTGGACGCAGATCTTGGCGCGGCTTTGCCGGACCAGTTTGTAGGCGCGCAGGAATTCGGAGAAGGTGTGGCCGCGGTTGACGCGCGACAGCGTCGTCTCATGGATGCTCTGTAGTCCCAGTTCCACCCACACTTCGGGCAGTTTGTCCGCATAAGAATCGATCAAACCCACCACGTCGGCGTCGATGCAGTCGGGCCGGGTCCCGATGGAGAGACCGATCATGTCCGGATATCGGAACACCGTGTCATACAGTGATTTCAGTCGTTCCACCGGGCCGTGGGTATTGCTGAACGCCTGGAAATAAAGGATGTATTTGCAGTCGCCGTAGATGTTCCGTTGGAAGGACATCCCTTTTTCGATCTGATCGGTCAACGGTTCCCGTGTCCCGACGCTGTTGAGGCTGAAGGAGCGGTTATCGCAGTAGAGGCATCCTCCCGTGCCGCGGGTTCCGTCCCGGTTCGGGCAGGTGAATCCCGCGTCCACGGGGACCTTTCGGACCGGGAAGGGATGCTTTTCGGACAGATATTGCCGGAATGTGTGGAAGCGATAGACGGCGTGGCTCATAAACGTCGGAATATTTCCCTTCTGTTCTCCCCGAGGACAAATGATAAAATCGAGTTGCGTATGGTTCAATCCGGTTCAACTTCTTTCAACCCGTCCCCCGTCGCCGCGCGGAATAAACTGATCCGGTGGTATCGGCGGTACGGCCGCCATGACCTGCCCTGGAGGCGGACGGCGGACCCTTATGCCGTTTTTGTCTCCGAACTCATGCTTCAACAGACCACGGTGGCGACCGTGATTCCATACTATAAGAAATTTTTAAAAAAGTTTCCGAATTTTCGCCGGTTGGGCATGGCCCCGCTTGAAAAAGTGATGGAGCTGTGGTCCGGTCTGGGGTATTACGCGCGCGCCCGCCACCTTCATGCCGCGGCCCGCACGGTCATCCGTGATTTCGGCGGGGTGTTCCCGACCGCCAAAGACGATGTGTTGGCGTTGCCGGGGGTGGGCCGTTACACGGCCGGAGCCATCCTCTCTTTCGCTTTCAATCGCCCGGAGGCTGTCCTGGACGGGAACGTCATCCGGGTTTTATGCCGGATCTACGGGATTCAGGAAGACCCTTCCCGGGGCGTCGTCCGCGAACGCTTGTGGACTATTGCGCAGAAGATGGTTCCGCAAAGCGGCGGACGGGAGATCAATTCGGCGTTGATGGATTTCGGCGCGACCCTGTGCCGCCCGATGGGGCCCGATTGTTTCCGATGCCCGCTCGCCGCCCTGTGCCGC
>JAKLIF010000002.1:341739-459404 GCA_022709755.1 Elusimicrobiota bacterium
ACAAAGAGGGGTTGCAGGAACAGATCCCCCTGGCTCGAATGAAACCCGCCTCGAAGACGACCCACCTGTATGTGATGGCGATGGCTTATGGAAACAGATATCTGATGGTGAAACGGGGAAGCGGCGGACTATACGGGGGATTGTGGGAATTTCCGACCATCGAACTGGCGTCGCCTTGCTCGGGGGAATGGTTAAAGGCGAAAATGAATGGGCAGTGGAAGATCAAACCCGAGAAATATTCGACCGGCCGGGCGTTCCGGCACGTTTTGTCCCATAAACGATACGTCGTCCACCCCTGTCAGGGCCGGATCGGGAACAAAACGGGTATCCGATTGGGCGGTTCGTGGGTTTTGCGGGAGAGGATCAGGACGATGGCGATCTCGACGTTGACTCGAAAGGTGTTCGAGGGTTTCCTGCAAAGGCCGATCTAGTTTTTGGGCTGTTCCGCCGGAGGCTGGTCTTTCGTGATGGGGATCGTGAACCAGAATTGGGCCCCCTGGTTTTTTCCCGCGGAGTGAACGCCGATCTGCCCTCCGTGGGCCTGCACGATCTCCTTGGTGATGTTCAACCCCAGTCCGATTCCTTCCCTCTTGCTGGCATGTGATTCCACCTGATAGAACTGCTCGAAGATGTGGGGGAGGTCCCCGGGAGGGATCCCTTCTCCCGTATCGACGATCTCCATCCGGACGGCCTCGTCGACCACCGCGGCCTTGAGCGTCACCTTGCCGTCGGCCGGCGTATGCTTGAAGGCGTTGGTGAGGAGGTTGGTGAGCACCTGTTCCAGCCGGCGTTTGTCTCCCAGGATCGTCGGAAAAGTGATGGCCGGAAGGTCGACGGCGAAATTGAGTTTGCGTGAGGCGGCAATGGGAGAGATGCGGTCTCTCACGCTCTCGATCAGGGGAACCACCTCCATCGGGACCTTTTCGACACGCAGTTTGCCGGCATCGATGCTGACGAAGTCCATCAGGTCGTTGATGAGGTTGCCGAGGTGATCCGCTTCGTGCGCGATGATCCCGAGGAAATGTTTCATCTGTTCTTTCGGCAGCGAATCCTGCATGTTGATGACCTGGGCGTACCCCTTGATGGACGTGAGCGGCGTGCGGAGGTCATGGGTGACGATGGAGAGGAATTTTGTCTTCAGGTCGTTGAGCCGGTTGAGCTGGTAGTTGGCTTTCTGCAGGTCGGCGACCAGGGC
The DNA here is from genome assembly GCA_022709755.1 of Elusimicrobiota bacterium. Taxonomy (GTDB): domain Bacteria; phylum Elusimicrobiota; class Elusimicrobia; order FEN-1173; family JAKLIF01; genus JAKLIF01. The sequence continues at coordinate 342,935 of JAKLIF010000002.1, forward strand.
TTTGATCTCGAGGGCGAGCCGGCGTTTTTCAAGGCCCTTGTTCAACGAGCGTTTGAGATGGTTGGTGTCGACGGGTTTGATCAGATAGTCGTAAACGTCGGCCTGGATGGCTTTGACGGCCATGTCGAGCGAGGCGTGGGCGGTGATGAGGATGATGCTCAAGTCCTCGTCCATCTGCCGGAGTTCGCGCCCGAGTTGGAGGCCCGTCATGTCCCCGAGCTGGAAATCCACCAGGGCGATGTGATACTCCCCTTTCTTCATCCCCGCCAAGGCGGACGTCCCCGATGGATAGCCGTCGACCTTGTACCCCTGTTCGGAGAGGATGTCCACCATGAAGTCAAGGAGATTGGGTTCATCGTCCACGACCATTATCTTCGAATTCTCCGGACTGGATGGGTCAAGTCCCTGGACGGTGTCTTTCATCTGGTCCAACAGGAACGGAATGCTGATGGGGTAGGGGAGGAAAGACCAGCCGTTGTTTCGCACGGCGTGCCGGGTGATGGTGTCCAGGGGCTGACTGTTGACGATGAGGATCCTCGACGCGGGGTATTGTTTGGCCAGGTCCCGCAGGAGGGCCGTCGTGGCGGTGTCCGGCTGGAGCGTGTGCACGATGAGGATCGCCTTCGGGTTCTTGGCGAAATACGCCGGGATTTCCGCCATCACTGGAATCCCCGTCATCTTGTGGTCTTTGAAGAAAGCCCCCAATTCCTTGGTGGAGGCGTGCTCGGCGGCTTCCGGCGTCTGATGGAAGGCCAGAGGCGTGTCTTTGATGTCGTCGAAAAGATAGGTGAATTCGGTCCAGGGAAGGGGGTGGAAGATCATGGCCCAGCCGGGCTGGGTCTTCAGGAGCCGGAGTTGTTCTTCCTGGGTTTTTCCGGAGAGGAAGACGGTGAAGATGGTCGGATGTCTCAGCTTGATGTCACTGACCAGGTCCCACAATTGGTTTCCCGCCAGATCAATGTCCACCACCACTCCGTGAAAAGGGAAGCGCTGGGCCAGGGAGGAGAAGCGCTCGACGTCGGAGGCCAGCGTGATCGTGAAATGCTGTGCGAACGGGGTGTCATAGATGCGCTCTAGGACGTCGGAGCGCTCGCTGTATATGAGGAGATGTTGCGGTCTGGGCATACGTCTTGACGGAAAAGTGTTTGGCTAGTATACTGTATTTATATCGAAAAAACAACGTGTTGTCGAAATGAATATCGCGAACCAGTCGCAACGCTGAATCCCTGTTTTCCTTCCAAAAATGGTTTCAGATGAGACGCTACCCTGACAGCGACAGCACCAGAAAAGTGAAATCTTGTCGAAGGACCGAGCGCCGCACCGACCTGGCGCCGGGAGGGGTTGAATGGTGAAAGATAAGTCCAACCAGATGCAGTTCTCTTTTCCGAATCCCGACGCGTCAGATACCGGCGAAGAGAGATATCTCTCGAAAATATCCTCCTTCCGGGTGCTCCTGTACGGACGGTATAAGGAGCAGGGCGAATCACTCGGTCGTTCCCTGAAAGCATTCGGCTGTCAGGTCGAATTCTGTGACCGGGAAAGTTCACTTCTCCAGAACCTCCAGACGGGGGAATGGGATGTTCTCATCCATGAGATCGACCCCACCGACACGCCCAAGGCCGATTTTTTTTCGCGATTAAAGCCGCTGGTTCCGCGCATGCGGGTGATCCTCCTGGCCGAGAAGGAACAAGTCCCTCCCGTCTGGCAACCGTTCGCTCTGGAGAAGTTCGTCCACATCTTCTATAAACCCGTTTCGGCCGACGATCTGTTCCGTGACCTGCAGACCCATCCGCCGGGAAGGAAATGGGAGGAAGTCGGGGAGGAAGCGAGCCTTCTGGTGGTGGATTCCAACTCCGGTTTTTGCGAGACGTTCCTGGACTTCCTGCTTCTGGAGGGCCATTGGGCCCGCGCCGTCCGCAACGGGCAGGAGGCCCTGGCTGAAGCGCGCCGGCAGTTCTACCACGTGGCCTTGGTGGACGCGCTCATCCCCGATATGATCGTGTGGAACCTCGCCGCCGAACTCCATGCCATCCATCCCGATATCGTCGTGATCGTCTTGGCGGACCACGCCTCCTTGGATATGGTGTTGAAGGCCATGCGCGCCGATGTCTACGATTACTTGCTCAAACCACTGGACCCGCTCTCGTTCCGGAGGACTCTGGGAAAAGCCCTGGAGAAACAGAGATTGGGTCTCCAGGTGAAGGCGCTCTTGGAGGGACTCAAGAAAGCGAATCAGGACCTGCTCCGGCTCAACGACCTCAAATCGAAGTTCCTGCGGATCGTCACCCACGACCTGCGCACGCCCCTGACGGCGGTGAAGGGATATGCCAACGCCCTGGAGAGCGGGATCATCCCGCCGGAACAGTACGCCCGTTGCTTCAAGACCATGTCGAAGGAAAGCGACCAATTGGAGCACCTGATCTCCGATTTGACCGATTTCGTCAGCATCGAGGCCGGGAAGATCCGGCTGAACAGGGTGCCGATGGACCCGCGCGACGTGTTCCAGGCGGTGATCGAGCGCTTCCAGTCGACCGCCGAACGACAGAAGATCAAACTTCAGAGCGAGGGGTTGGAAACAACGGGGTCCGTGTTCGAGTCCGAGAGGATGGTCCTGGCGGATGCCAACAGGCTCGATCAGGTATTGAGTAATCTCGTCGGGAATGCTATTAAACATACACCGGCCGAGGGCTCCATCCGGGTCGGTTTCCGATACACCGACACCGAGTTGGAGGTTTCCGTCCGGGACACGGGAGAAGGGCTTCCCCCCGAGTTCACGGAACGGGTGTTCGATGAGTTTTTCCAGTTGGAATCTTCCTCCGGCAAGAGGGAGGGGTTGGGATTGGGGTTGGCCATTTCCCGCGAGATCGTTCATCGGCACGGCGGGCGCATGGGGGCTGACAGCGAGGGGGTTGGAAAGGGATCCGTATTCTGGTTCACCCTTCCCCTCATGAAGAAGAAGCCGGACGGAGAAACGGCTTAACTCAAGAGAGAGGACATCGATGCGAAAAATCAAAATATTTTTCATCAACCATTGGGTCAAGATCACCGTCATCACGCTGTTGATCCTGCTGATCATCCTGACGTGGGTCGGGTTGGCATCGCTGGAATCGTTCTATCGAAACCTGACTCTCTCCACCATCCCTCTTCAGCTTCTCCTCACGGGGCTCAACGCGGCGGTGTTCGTCTATCTGTATATGGCCGTGATGCAGGGCGGCTTCGGAAAACTGAAGAAGGGCGCGCAGATCAAACTGGAAGACGTGCACGTCTCGTTCAAGGATTGCATCGGGCTGGAGAACGCCAAGAAAGAGGCCATGGAAGTGGTGCAGCTTCTCAGCGACCGGGCCCGTCTCAAGAAGATCGGCGGAAAGATCATCAAAGGTCTTCTCATGGTGGGTCCTCCCGGTTGCGGAAAAACCATGTTGGCCAAGGCCATCTCCACGGAGGCGGGCATCCCGTTCATCTCCATGGCGGGGAGCGAATTCGTCGAGGTGTTCGTCGGCGTGGGCGCCAGCCGTGTCCGCAAGTTGTTCAGCAAGGCGCGGCAATTGGCGTATGCTCACGGCGCCTGCATCATCTTCATCGATGAGTTGGATGTCATCGGACGCGGTCGGTCTTTCAATGCGTTCGGCGGGGGGGAAGAAACCAACAGCACCCAGAACCAGCTCCTGGTGGAGATGGACGGTCTGGGCGCCAAAGAGGAAAACGTTGTCGTGATCGGCGCCACCAACGCCGGCGAAGAAGTGCTCGACAAAGCATTGCTGCGTCCGGGACGGTTCGACAGGAAGATCTATATCGACAAGCCGAACCTGAAGGAACGGGAGGACCTGTTCCGTTATTACATGAAGAAGGTTCAATTTGATCCGAACATCGATTTCCCGCGTTTGGCCCGGAAGACGGTCCAGAAGAGTCCGGCCGATATCATGAATATCGTCAAGGAATCGGCGTTGATCGCCACGCGGAACAAGCGGGACCGGGTGGAATACCATGACCTCTCGGAGGCCATTGAGCGCATCGACCTGGGCGTGGCGCATATCCTGACCATGTCTCTGCATGAACGAGAAGCGGTGGCGTATCACGAGACGGGCCATCTGATCTCCCTCTATCATCTGCATCCCACGGACGACGTGTTTAAGGCATCCATCATCTCTCGAGGCGGCGCGTTGGGGGTGGTTCATCACACCCCGCGCGAAGAGCTCTACACGGCGGACCGGAACAAACTCCTGGCGGACATCCAGGTGGCGCTGAGCGGTTATGTGGCCGAAAAGATTAAATATGGGGTCACCTCCAGCGGGGTCTCATCGGATTTTCAGAAAGCCATGCGACTGGCCCATGCCATGGTCTGGCGGCTCGGGATGGGAGGGGACGGCATCCTCGGGGATTACACGGCGTTGGCCGAACACGAGCTGTCCGAGAGCATGAAGCAGAAACTGACGGATCAGGTGCAATCCATCCTGAGCGGTGCCGCCCGGGACGTCGAGGATTTATTAAAGAAGGAATGGACTTTGGTGGATCGTTTCGCCAAAGAACTGTTGGAGCGAAATGAGCTGGAATATGACGACATCAACGCCATCTTCGCCGAATATGGGAAGGCGAGAAGCCCCGTGTTGCCCGCCTCCGCGGGATCGGCGCCGGCCGCTGTGGAACCGGCTCCGATCAACACGATCCCCCCTGCCGGCGTTCCTGGCGATCACACTCCTCCTACCGTCTCTTAGCGGCTGCGCGAAGAGCGTCACGTACTCCAAAACGCACGTCACGGAGTCCGTGAAGGAACTGTGCCGGCGGGATTATCAGATGGACGTGGACACCCGCTTGGTCGGCAAGACGCTCTACGTGGGCACGGTGCTGGACGGTTTGGTGGGGCAGGATTTGAGCCTGCGGATGGAGATGCTCAACAAACTGGAGGGCGCGATGTTGAACTCCGTGCGCGTGGCTCTCTCCACCGACGCGGAACTGAATTTTCTGGTGCTGAAGGCCCGCGACTCGCGCTTGGGGGTCAGCATGACGCTCATCCGCTATTTTCCGGACGTGAAAAGTCTGCTATATTACCGGATATCGCGGTCCGATTCCGAAGATCGACTGGTTTTTGAAACAATCAACTCCGCGGAGCAGGAATCACCGGATTCGTGGAAAGACATCACGATGACCGAATTCTACGCCCGTCTGGCGGCCTCCCGGATGGGCCGCCTCCTGTCGTCCAATCCGTTGGTCGGTGTGTTCCTTCAGATCCACCGCGTGCGGGGGGATTTCGGGACGGACGGGGTGATGTATCTCACCGTGGATAAATACACCAGCGCCCCCTCGAGCCATCTGCTCACGGATGAAATACTGAAGACGGCCGTGGTGGACATCGTCAGCGACATCATCGGGAAATATGGCGCCAAGGATATCATCACCGCCGTCACGGTCAAGGACGAGACCGGGAAGATTTTATTGACCCTGAAAGAAAATGAGCTCATCAAAAGCGCAGAACAGCGGAAAAACACAAAACACCTCGGATGAGAAACTGTATCCGTTGATGCCCCCGCCGGGAGCCCCGCTCATCGGCGTGGTGTTGCGTCCCGGGACGTGGTCCATCTACGGGTTCTGGAAGGAAGCACTGCAGGGAGTCCAGCGCGTTGCGTTCTCGAGGGGCTATGGCTTGGTGGTGATCAACCCCGCCCCGACGTCGGACCTCGAGGATAAATACTACCTGGATTCCCTCCCGGGCATCCTGTCGGGTTTGCTGTTGATGGCCCCCGAGATCAAACCCGACCTCTTGAACGCCCTCGCCGACAAGGAGATGCCCAGTGTGGTTTTGTTCCGTCGTTTTGAAAGATTGAGTTATGTGGAAGTCGATAACGAGGGCGGCGCCCGGATGGCGGTGGAACATCTCATCCAGCTCGGTCATCAACGGATCGCGTTCCTGAACGGCCCGCCGGATTCTTCCGACGCGAAAGACCGGATGGCCGGCTATGTGACGGCCTTGAAGAAGAATAATATCCCCTACCGGGAAGATTATATTCTGGCCGCGGATTTTGAGCAGGCCAAGGCCTACCGGGCCATGCAGGAGCTCTTGAAGAGGAATCCTCCCCCCACGGCTGTCTTCGCCGCGAATGATTATATGGCCCTGGGAGCCATCTCGGCCATCCAGGATGAAGGGCTTTCCGTCCCTGGGCACGTGGCCGTGGTCGGCTTTGATGATCTCGAACTTCCGAACCTCACATTCCGTCTTCCTCCGCTCACCACGGTCCGACAACCCGTTTATGAGATCGCCAAGGAAGGCACGGAACTCCTCATCCTTCTGATGGAGGGGCGCATCCAGGAAAACAGGCAAAAAGTGTTTCCCAGCCAATTGATCGTGCGTTCGACCAGCGGATCCTATATACAAGAAACAAAATCGACCCCCTGATCACCCGTTCCGTCCGAGAGCGATGGTCCTAGCCCGAAAACAATATTCCTTCCACGATCTGGTCCGGCTCATGGGACGCTTGCGCGGACAGAGGGGCTGTCCTTGGGACCGGAAACAGACCCATCGTTCCCTCCTGAAATATCTTCGCGAAGAATCCGCCGAGGTCGCTCAAGCCGTCCGGCGCGGAGATCACCGGAATCTTCAGGAGGAGTTGGGAGATCTCCTCCTTCAGGTCGTTTTCCACGCCCAATTGGCCCAAGAACGGCGACGCTTCGACATCGGCGATGTCGTCGACGGCATCTGCCGGAAATTGGTCCGCCGCCATCCACACGTCTTTGGGTCGCATCGGTTACGCACGGCGCAAGAGGTCGTCGTTCTCTGGGATGACTTGAAGCGCCGGGAGAAGGAAGCAGCCGACAAAAAACGAAGGAGGAATCGTCATGTCTGAATGTAAATGCAAATGGACGAGTGAGTTCATCGTCAAATCCAAGGTGAAGGAGGTCCTTTCGAAAAAAGGGTTCAATTCCTCCGCGTGCGTGATCGACGCGCTCAATTGCGTGGTGGGATGGTATCTCGATCAGGCCGCGGGCCGCGCCAAGGAGAACGGTCGGAAGACCGTGAGGGGATACGATATCTATATCTGCAAATAGATGCGGAAGGAAGGTGGCTCGCCTCCTGAATGACCGGGGGCGAGCCGGGGGGTTGTGATCACCATGGAAACGTTCATTCGCGTGTTCGTGCCGCTTTTTGTGGCCATCGACGTGTTCGGGGTGCTTCCCCTCTACATCGGTCTGGTGCAAAATGAGACGCTCTCCTCTCGCCAGAGGATCGTCTGGCAATCATCGGTGACGGCGTTGGCCATCTCGCTGGTGTTCTTGTTCATGGGAAAGTGGTTGTTCGCTGTTTTGGGTATTTCCGAGGATGATTTCCGTATCGGCGGCGGGATCGTCTTGTTGGTCTTGGCCATCAAGGACATGCTCTTTGCGCAAAAGACCCAGCCTTCCCGGGATTCCACCGTGGGCGTCGTGCCGATCGGGATACCCCTGATCATCGGCCCGGCCGCTCTCACGACGATCCTTCTCCTGGTCGATACCTACGGATACCACTGGACGTTCTTCTCACTCCTGTTGAACCTGCTGATCGCTTGGCTCGTATTCCATTTTGCCACGCCGGTCTCCGTTTGGATCGGCCGCGCCGGACTTCGGGCTCTCTCCAAGGTCGCGGCGCTATTTTTGTCGGCGATCGCCGTGATGATGATCCGCCGCGGCATCATGGGGTTCTGGCATGGATGAAGCGCTGAATCCGGTTCATTCCCGGGCCCTCCCGGGAGGCCTTCCTCTTCACCAGTAAGATCCCCCAAGATGCGAATTGCCTGACTCAGTTGATGATCGTGCCCGCCTTGTCTTAGATCAGGGGCACCGCCATGTTGGGTATCTTGTTGGGACTTATGGAGGATGAGAATCATGATGTGAGAAGGAGACAATGAAACAGTTGTAACGGTTGAAGCAAATGAAATTAAGCGGCGTATCCCCTGACTATGCCAACAAGATCAGGAGATTATTGGATGAGGAACGCGATAAAGGGGAATGGATATTGTAATTAATAACCATAAAAAAGTTTGTATACTATTTTCTGCCGCCCGAAGATTTGTCGTCAATAACCCGGTTGAATATCAGCGACTCGGTCTCCCGGGCGCGCGGCCACGCTCCGAAAAAATGTGATTCCATGCCTCCAAAAAAAAAGGTCCAACGAGAGTGTTGTTTTCGTGTTCCGTTCGGTCAGGACTTGACCGAGGGGATTCTCCGTTCCTGCCGGCAAAAAGGCATCACCGCGGGGATGGTCCTGTGTATCGGCGCCGTTCAGGGGGCGACCCTGGGGTTTTATCACCAGAAACACAAAAGATATGAGTGGCATCGGAAGAAACATCCGATGGAGATCGTCTCCGGAATTGGGAATGTCTCCATGAAAGACAGGCGACTGTTCTTGCATCTCCACGTATCCCTCTCCGATTCCCGCGGTCGGGTGTGCGGGGGGCACCTCTCCTCCCCCACGCCGGTTTTTGCATGCGAGGTTTTTGTGAGAACGACGGCACAGGGGCTGGTTCGGAAATACGATCGGCAGACGGGTTTGTTCCTTTGGTGAGCGGTTGATCCTGATGGGAGATGTCGTGATGGACGATAAAAAACTGATGATATTTCTTCCGACCCTGAACGAACGGAAGAATCTTGAATACCTCCTTCCCCGGTTTGAAGCACTCCCTTTGAAGGATTTCATTATCCTGGTGGTCGATGATCAAAGCGATGACGGGACCGAGGACTATCTGCGGAATTATCGTTCTGCGCGGTTTCAAATCGAATTGGTCCGGAGACCGCCGCCGAGCGGGCGTGGTTACGCGGGCCGGGAGGCATTCAGGATCGCCCGGCAGAGAGCAGTGGACATCCTGGTCGAAATGGATGCGGATGGTTCTCATGATCCAGCGGAATTGCCGCGATTGCTGAAGGGATTGGCGGAGACATCCGCCGATCTGGTGATCGGTTCTCGCCGATCCTGCCTGATGAAATCATTCGATCAATGGTCTTTTCTTAGACAATGTATGAGCCTACTCAGCAATTTTTATGCACGTTTGATCTTGGGGGTCTCCGTCTGGGATTGTAATACCGGATATCGGTGTTATTCTCAAGCGGCCGTCCGGCTTCTATCTCAAGCGGATTTAAAGGCGGCCGGATCTAATATTATCCATGAGGTGTTGTATGTGGTTCACCATCACCGAATGAAGATTGCGGAAGTTCCGATCACGTTCCATGCTCGACAACATGGGAAAACCCGAAAAAGGGTCAGGGATTTGATCATTGCATTCGGGACATGTCTTCTCATGCGGACCCCTTTCTGGAACCATAACCCGCCTGCAACGGCCTCGGATTGAAACGCCGAATCATCTTCCGATGAGAAGCTGTCCGTGTTGATGCCAGGATGATGACCCTAATCAAAAACAGCGCCTTTCACCATGATTATCACAGCAAGGGTTTGCATGTGATCGCCCTGTTGTTCCTCGTTGTGTATGTGTTCGCGTATCAATGGATGTTTTCCACGTCGGATCAATTTCTGGCACTGGACCACGACCCCGCCATATTGCAGGGATCTCTATTGCTCGTTGAATACGATCAGGGGCCGTGGAATTATATCAACAATGTCGCCAGGTCGATCTTTCTTCATATACAAGAGATGAGATATCCGACGGTCGGCATATCCTCGGTATTACTGTCGGCGATGAATATGTGGGTGTTCGGAAAAAGCATTATGGTGTATAAAATGACCATGTTTTTCCCGCTGGCGCTGTTGATCGTCGCCGTGTATGCCATCCTTTTTCAAACCACCCGCAAAGAACTTCTGGGGTTCATCGGGGGACTTTTGGTGCTGAACACACCGAATATCATCCATCACAGTCGAAAGTTTTTTGCGTTCCTGCCTTTGGCCGTCGCCTGCGCCTGGGCCATTTATTTCGCGGTTCGGATCGTGGGAAGGGATCGACTCATCGATTATGTGATGTTCTGTATTTTCTTGTTCCTGGGAGTTTCTGTCCATTCCAGTAGTTATATGTATTACCCCATTTTGGTGACATGTCTGTTGCTTTGCCCGGGAGTGAACTGGAAACGGATGGGCGGGGTCGTCGTTTGCGTCGGGCTGATGATGTTGTGGAACCTCCAGTCTTTCAAGGCGTTTATGGTCTCCAAGGTGAGCCATAAATCCAGTTCCACCACGGGATTGGCGCACTTCATGGCGTTTGTGAAGGGGTTCGATTGGAGCGGGTTCCATAATCAAATGACTTATGAAGTGTCGGGCTGGGTCTTCTATTTGCTTTTGTTCCAAGTCGCCGTTTATTGTATCCATCGGATTTTGAAGGGAAGGACGGCGGCGGGGGTTGAACACTCGCTGACATTCATTATCAATACGCTCATTGTTTTTGTGGTCGCGGTCGTGGGGGTGATGGCCCTCAGCATCGAGCGGGTCGATTACAAATGTTTCACCATGGCATTTGTTGCCATGGTGATGCTACATGTAATGCTGGCCCACTACTTTTACAAGCATATGAGTGATGGTTTCTTGCCGATGAAGACCTATGCGGTCGCCTGTCTCCTCATCTTGTTCTATGCGACGGTCGCCCGGGCCCGTTATTTTGAGACATGCGAAGAGGGGCCGCTGTTCCCCCATGAGTTCAAGGTATTCGTCGATGCCAGGGGGTGTATTTATGAAAATGACGACACCGAAGCCCTGGGGTCTTTTCTCGAGCATCTGAAACGGGCTCGGGGTGGGGAGGGGGTTTTATCGATCGATACAGCCGATGTCCGTTTATACCGCGATCGATCGGGCGTGATCGCGGATGATATATTCCCGCTTTCCCTGGATTTCACCGACGGACACCGATATGTCAATCCGACCGCATTTTTTCGGGATGTTCCCGTGGAATGGAATTATGTGTTCCTGAGGCTGAATCCCGAGAAGATCAAACGAAAGTATGAGGATAAGACTTTCGCACCCCATTCATGGAATATCTCATACGACGATGTCATGATGAAGTATCGAGAGCAGATGGTATCGCCAGCCCCTCCCGGGGAGTATCTGTTCCTGTTTGTGTATGATTCAACGGTTAAATCCATCCGCGATCGTCCGGACGAGGCGTTGTTGAGACAAAAACTGAGATTGGCCAACCCGGCGGTGTATGGAAAATTTTTATCGGGACGGGAATTGATTCACAGCTATCGGATCTACTCGTCTATTTACGTGAATGTGTATGGGCCGACAAGAAAACCACGCCGGAGGGGGGCATGACCCCGGGATTGGAAGGCCCGCCGATTTTGGGGATTGTCGATAATCATGATTCAGGCGTCGCCCTGTGGGATCGGGGACGGATCGTTTTCGCAGTCAATGAAGAACGCTTGAATCGGGAGAAGATCACCCGATCTTTTCCGCGCCGATCCCTCGAGGCGCTGATGGAATACACGCGCCTTTCTCCGTCGAGCGTCGGGGAAATCGTCGTGGGATCCCGGATCACGCCGCCGTTTGTTTTCCGCTTCATGAACAGGTGGTATAACCGGACGAGGAAGCAAGGGTCTGTTTTCTCCTATTCCGTCAACATTTTCTATTTATGGCAAGTGGCGCTCTCGTGGCTGGGAGTGTGGGAGAAAGCTGATGTTTGGTTCTCGCGATGTCTTTTTAGGTGGAAGCTGAGAAAATGGGGTTTTCAGTGCCCGATCCGATTCGTTGACCATCACCAGGCCCATGCCTGCAGCGCGTATTATACCGCGGGTTTCAAGGAGGCGTTGATCGTCACCATGGATGGAATGGGTGATTCCCGCGGGGTCACGGTGAGCCTGGGCCGCGGGAGGGAGATCGAGGCCCCCCTCTACTGGGAATCCGGTTGCTCCGCCATCACGATGTTCTATTCTCGCGTCACGGAATATCTGGGGTTCCGTCCCTTGTTGCACGAGGGGAAGATCATGGCCTTGGCGGCCTATGGGGACAAGAGCAAGGCGTATCACGAGATGAAGGGGATGTTGTCATGCCGGGAGGGGCGGTTCAATCGGATTGATTTTATCCTGCCCCAAAGCCGGCGGCGGGGGCCGTTTTTAAAGCTCCGCGGATATTCGCGAGAAGATATCGCGGCGGCCGCTCAGGCCATACTCGAAGAGGAAGTGAGCGCTTTCGTCCGGTATTGGATGAACAAAACAGGATCCAAAAACCTCGTCCTGGCGGGCGGTGTGTTCGCGAATATCAAGTTGAACCAGCGGTTGTCGGAATTGAGAGAGATCGATGCCGTTTACATCTTCCCGCACATGGGAGACGGCGGCCTGGCGGTCGGGGCGGTTCTGTCTTGCGTCCGCCCTCCTCCCCAGAAGCTGACCGATGTCTTTTGGGGTTTGGAATACGACGAGGGCGAGATTCTGGGCGCCCTCCAACAACGGGATGACATTGTTTACGCCAGGGTTGGTGAGATTGAAAAGACAACGGGATATCTGCTGGCCCAGAAAAAACTCGTCGCGCATTTCCACGGGCGGATGGAATTCGGTCCTCGCGCTCTTGGGAACAGGTCCATATTCTACGAGGCCACGGACCCCTCCATCAAAGACCGGTTGAACAAGAAGTTGAACAGGACGGAGTTCATGCCGTTCGCGCCGATCCTCCCCGACGAGCATCGGCAGAAATATTTCATCAACACCGAGAAGGCCCGCTATACCGCCGAATTTTTAAACATCAGTTTCGCCTGCCGCCCCGAGACGGCACGGGATTATCCGGGGATCGTGCACGTGGATGGGACGGCGCGCCCCCAACTCGTTCGCAAGGAAAACAACCCGCGGATTCACGGGATCCTCGAATGGTATCATCGGTTTTCGGGTCTGGATATATTGATCAATACAAGCTTTAATATGCATGAAGAACCCATCATTTGCCGGCCGCAGGAAGCGCTGGAGGCGTTCGTGAAAGCAGAATTGGATTTCCTGATCCTGGATCATTATGTCGTCGCCTTGAAGGGGCACCGTCTCCCGCGCCCCGAGGACCTTCCGTGAAATTGGCGCTGGTTTTCAACCCCTTTTCCTACCAACCCCATGAGGAGAACCTGAGAGTCGTTCAGCGGTATTTCGGGACGTTCCCGCCGTTGAGTCTGGCTTGGGTGGCGGCCATCGCTGAAAAACACGGTCATGAGGTCCGGATCATCGATGCCAGGACTTTGGGTCTGTCTCCGGAAGAGACGGTCGGGCTCTTGAAGGATTACCAACCGGATATCGTCGGTTTCACCGTCACCATTTACGCCTACCCCGAGACCTTGTCCTGGATCCGGCACGTCAAGAAGGAGATGGGGTGCCCCGTCATCGTCGGTGGGTTTGGCGTCGGACTCTATCCGACGGAGGTGATGGCTTCCCCGGATATCGATTTCGGTTTCGTCGGACACGTCCACGATTCTTTGCCCATGTTCCTGAAGGAGTGGGGGGGGGATCAAAGATATTCGATGATCCCCGGGTTGATGTACCGGGAGAACGGGGAGTTGAAACAGGGCCCGTTGTCTCCTCCCCGGTTTGATTTCAACGTTTTGCCGATCCCCGCCAGACATTTGTTGCCCAACGATCTGTACGCGTCATTTCCCACCCAACGGAAGAATTTCACCGTCATGGTGACGAGTTTGGGTTGTCCGTTCGAATGTGTTTTTTGCGCGAATTCCAAGACGCCTTTTTCGGCGAGATCCCCCCGTTTGGTGTTACAGGAGCTCGAGGAGTGTTATCACACGCATCACGTGCGGGAGGTCGATTTCTTCGATTATGATCTGGCCACGAACCGGCAGAACTTGATGGAGATGTGCCGGGGGATCGTCCAGAAGGGGCTGGATATATCGTGGGCCTGCCGGGCCCGGGTCACATTGGTGGATGAAGAACTGTTGCATACCATGCAACAGGCCGGGTGTTACAGGATCTATTACGGGATAGAATCCGGCGTCCAATCCATCTTGGACCAGATCCGGAAAGGTATTTCTCTGGACCAGATCCGGAAAGCCGTCTCGATGACCAAACGGGCGGGGATCGACACGTTGGGATATTTCATGGTCGGCAATATCGGGGAGACCCGCGAGACGGTGCGTCAGTCGGTGCGTTTCGCGAAATCCCTCGGTTTGGATTATGTCCAGTTCTCGAAAATGACGGCCAAGCCCGCCACCAAGATCTATGCGGATTATGTGCGCGATACGGGACACGATTATTGGCGTGATTATGTCCTTGGAAAAACGGAGGCCAAGGCTCTTCCCCATCCCTGGACCGCTCTGACCCAGGAGGAGATCGATCAACTGACCAAATGGGCCTACGTGAGCTTTCACTCCCGTTTCGGCTATTTGGTGAGGAATGTGTTGAAGATCAGGTCTTGGGGGGAGTTCAAAAGGAAGGTGAAGGCTTATCTGGAGATGCTGATCACACGAGAAGATTCCTCGGATGAAAAAAAACCATTTGATATTTATCGGGATGCCCGGGGTCGTTGAGCGGCGCCCGCCGGTTTATCCGTGGATGTCGGATTTCGTCGTTAGGTAAGAATCGCAGGCGCCGGCCGCTCCGCGTCCCTCGTGGATGGCCCATACCACCAGACTTTGACCTCGCCGCATATCCCCGGCGGCAAAAACACCGGGAACGCTCGTGGTGTATTCCCCGTATTCCGCTTTCACATTCGTGCGGGAGTCCTGTTGGACGTTCAACGCCCGGATCAGTGTTTCCTCCGGCCCCAGAAACCCCATCGCCAATAGGACGAGTTGGGCCGGGATGGTCTTCGTGGACCCTTCCAACTCTTTCGGAATGAACCGCCCCGTGGCGTCTTTTTGCCACTGGACTTTCACTGCCTCCACGGCCCTGACGGATCCCTTCTCATCTCCCAAGAATTTCTTGACAGTCATGCAATAGAGCCGGGGGTCGTTGCCCTGGACGGCGGCCGCTTCCTCTTGTCCGTAATCGGTTTTCAATGTTTTGGGCCATTCCGGCCAGGGATTGTTGGCGGCGCGGTCACGCGGCGGTTCGGGCATGATCTCCAGCTGCACCACATGCCGGCATCCTTGGCGCAGAGACGTCCCGACGCAGTCTGTCCCTGTGTCACCTCCGCCGATGACGACGACGTCTTTCCCCGTGGCGGAAGGCTCCCCCGATGAGATGCGATTCGCGATCAGCGCTTGCGTGGCGCTGCGTAGAAATTCGACGGCGGGAAATATCCCCGCCAGGGATCGCCCGTCACTCGAGATGTCTCTTGGTTTCGTCGCCCCTCCGCAGAGGATGATCGCGTTGAACTCCTTCTTCAACCGGTCCACCGGATAATCCCGCCCCACTTCCGTGTTGAGCACGAATTGGACCCCCTCCTCTCTTAGGATGCCGGCCCGACGGAGGATCAGAGACTTATCGAGTTTCATATTGGGGATCCCATACATGAGAAGGCCCCCGGGGCGGTCGGCCCGTTCAAAGACGGTCACGAAGTGCCCTTTCTTGTTCAGTTCATCGGCCGCCGCCAAACCCGCCGGACCCGAACCGATGACCGCGACCTTGAATCCGGTCCGCAGGGCTGGAGGACGTGGTCGGATCCAATCCTCCTGATATCCCCTGTCGATGATGGAACACTCGATGTTCTTGATGGTGACCGCCGGAGACTGAAGTCCCAGAACACAGGAGCCTTCACAGGGGGCCGGGCAGACGCGGCCCGTGAACTCCGGAAAATTGTTCGTCTTCAGGAGACGCTCCAACGCCTCGCGCCAGAAACCGCGATACACCAGATCGTTCCACTCGGGGATCAGGTTATGCAGAGGGCAGCCCGTCGCCATTCCGCCCAGTAGAAATCCGGAATGGCAGAAAGGGATGCCGCAGTCCATGCACCGGGCCCCTTGGGTGCGGAGCCGGTCTTCCGGAAGGGGTATGTGAAATTCGTTCCAATCGCGGATCCGTTCCCGGGGCTCCCGATCGGCGGGGGTTTCCCGCGTATAATCCAAGAAACCGGTCGGTTGGCCCATGTCAGTTTCCACCCACACGCGCCAGATTTCGGGCGTTCGCCTCGAAGGCGGCCTGGATCGCTTTGTCGCCGGTCAACCCGTCGTCGTGTGCTTTTTTAAGCGCCGTGAGAACCCGTTTGTAATCCTGGGGGATGACTTTCACGAACTTTTGGACATATTCGTCGAAGTGAGCCAGGATGTTCTTCGCTCGCTTGCTGTCGGTATGGGCGACATGTTTGAGGATCATCTGGCGTATTTCCTCGATCTCTTCGAGGTCCTCGAGCCGTTCCAAGGAGACCATCTGTTTGTTGCACCGGCTTGCGAAATCGTTGGACTCGTCGATCACATAGGCGATCCCTCCGGACATCCCCGCCGCGAAATTGCGCCCCGTTTCTCCCAGGACGACCACGCGTCCGCCCGTCATGTATTCGCATCCGTGGTCGCCGACGGAATCGACGACGGCGTTGACCCCGCTGTTCCGCACGCAGAATCGTTCTCCGGCCTTTCCGTGGATATAGGCTTCGCCGCTGGTCGCTCCGTAGAGGGCGACGTTCCCGATGATGATGTTGTCTTCGGGAACGAACGAGGACCCCCTCGACGGATACACGATGATCTTCCCTCCCGAGAGGCCTTTGCCGAGGTAATCGTTCGCGTCTCCTTCCAGGATCAGCGTCATGCCGCGGGGGATGAACGCGCCGAAACTTTGTCCCGCGGAACCCTGAAAACGAAGAGAGATCGTGTCGTCCGGAAGGCCCGCGACGCCATGCTTCCGCGTGATCTCGCTTCCGGTGATCGTGCCGACCACCCGGTCGGTATTATGGATGGGGAGGGTGGCTCGCACCTTTTCTCGTCGTTGAATGGCGGGTTCGCAGAGTTTGAGCAATTGCCGCCGGTCCAGGGAGGAGTCGATCCCATGGTCTTGGGACACCCGGCAGTACCGTCCGGTGTTCGGGGGGATGTCCGGGATTTGCAATATCTTCGAGAGATCCAGGCCCTTGGTCTTCCAGTGGTCCGGTGGAACGTGCGGTTCGATAAGGTCCGATCTCCCGACCATCTCGTTGAGGTTTCTGAATCCGAGACGCGCCATATGTTCGCGCAGGTCTTGGGCGATGAAACGCATGAAGTTCACCACGTGGGAGGGATCTCCCTTGAAGTTTTTACGGAGTCGCGGGTCTTGTGTTGCCACGCCGACGGGGCAGGTGTTGAGATGGCAGACGCGCATCATGAGGCACCCCATGACCACCAGCGGCGCTGTCGCAAAACCGAATTCTTCCGCCCCCAGCAAGGCCGCCATGGCGACGTCCCTTCCCGTCTTTAATTGGCCATCGGTTTCGACGACGATCCGGTCCCGGAGGTTGTT
This sequence comes from Elusimicrobiota bacterium, assembly GCA_022709755.1. Classification (GTDB taxonomy): domain Bacteria; phylum Elusimicrobiota; class Elusimicrobia; order FEN-1173; family JAKLIF01; genus JAKLIF01. Next base: position 360,179 of record JAKLIF010000002.1, read on the forward strand.
CAGGAGGAGGGTCTGGTGGGTCTCGGAAAGCCCCAACTCCCAGGGGATGCCCGCATGCTTGATGCTGGTGAGGGGGGAGGCCCCCGTGCCGCCGTCATACCCGCTGATCAATACCACGTCCGCATGGGCCTTGGCGACGCCCGCCGCAATGGTCCCCACTCCGACGGCCGATACCAGCTTCACGCTGATCCGCGCCAGAGGATTCGCGTTCTTTAGGTCGTGGATCAGTTCCGCCAGATCCTCGATGGAATAGATGTCGTGATGGGGCGGAGGGGAGATCAATCCGACGCCCGTTGTGGAATGGCGCACGCGTGCGATCCACGGATAGACCTTATGGCCCGGAAGCTGGCCCCCTTCCCCGGGTTTGGCCCCTTGGGCGATCTTGATCTGGATTTCTTTGGCGTTGACCAGGTAGAGGCTCGTCACCCCGAACCGGCCCGACGCCACCTGTTTGATGGCGCTGTTGCGGGAATCCCCGTTCGGTTCCGGAACGTATCGTTCGGGGGCTTCGCCACCTTCCCCGGTGTTGCTCTTGCCGCCGATCCGGTTCATGGCGATGGCCAAAGTCTCGTGGGCCTCCGGGCTGATGGATCCGTAGGACATCGCCCCCGTCTTGAAGCGTTTCATGAGCGACTCCACGGATTCCACTTCGTCGAGGGGGACGGAGACGGTTTCTTTGAATTCGAACAGTCCCCGAAGGGTGCAATATTTTCTGGTCTGGTCATTGATGAGAGAGGCATACTCCTGGAAGGCCCGGTAATCGTTCAGGCGGCAGGCGCTCTGGAGTTTTTGGACGGATTGGGGATTGAAGAGATGCCTTTCGCCGTCATACCGCCATTGATATTGTCCGCCGGAATCGAGGATCAGCGGCCCCGTGGTGGTTTTCGCGTGGGACTGCTGATGCCGCCGGACGGATTCTTCGGCAATGACGTCCATCCCGATCCCGCCGATGCGGGACGGTGTCCCCGTGAAATAACGGTCGACGACCGACGGGTGTATCCCGACCGCTTCAAAGATCTGGGAGCCGCGATAACTGTGTATCGTCGAGATCCCCATCTTAGAGATGACTTTCACGATCCCCTTCATCAGCGCTTTGATGTAGTTCTTGACGGCTTGTTCGGCCGTCCGGTCGGTGAGCTTTCCTTGCCGCACCAGTTCCCGGATCGATTCATAAGCCAGATAGGGATTGATGGCCGCCGCCCCGTAGCCGATCAATAATGCGAAATGATGCACTTCGCGCGGTTCACCCGACTCGACGATGATCGCCGCTTGCATGCGGGTTTGTTCCCGAACGAGATGGTGGTGAAGTCCGGCCATGGCCAGGAGCGCCGGGATCGGCGCGTGGTCCCGGTCGCATCCTCGGTCGGATAGGATCAGGATGTTGACCCCGTCGCGGATGGCCCGGGAGGCGTTCTGGAACAGTTCTTCGAGGGCTTTTTCCAGTCCGGGACCGTCTTCGCTCGATTGAAAGAACATAGGCAATGTCCTGGATTTGAACCCGGGGGCATCGATTCGTCGCAATGTCTCAAGCGCCTCGTCTGTCAGGATTGGGATCCTCAGTTTGATCTGCCGCCCACTGGCCGGTTCGGGGTTCAGGATGTTCCTTTCGGTTCCGATCATTGTTTCCGTCCCCGTCACGATCTCCTCCCGGATGGCGTCAATGGGGGGATTGGTGACTTGGGCGAATAATTGTTTGAAATAATTGTAGAGCGGTTGCGGTTTGTCCGACAGAACCGCCAGGGGGGCGTCGTTCCCCATGGAACCCAATGGTTCGACTCCGTCCCTCGCCATGGGGGTCAGGATCATGTTGAGATCTTCGAGCGTGTAACCGAAGGCGTTCTGATGCAGGAGGATGTTGGGATCGGTTCTATCGGGAGTCGGGACCGCCGGCAAGGAATCCAGGGGGATCATGTTCTTATTCAGCCATTCCCGATAGGGGTGTTCGGTCACGATTCGGTGTTTCAACTCGTCGTCATTGATGATCCGTCCCTCGATTGTGTCGATCAGGAACATCCGTCCCGGTTGCAGTCGCCCCTTTTGAAGGACTTGGTCGGCGGGGATGTCGATGACCCCCACCTCGGAGGCCATCACCACGAGCCCGTCTTTGGTCACGTAATATCTGGACGGCCGAAGACCGTTCCGGTCCAGCACGGCACCGACACAGGAACCGTCAGTGAAGGCGACCGAGGCCGGCCCGTCCCAGGGTTCCATCAGACAACTGTGATATTCGTAGAAAGCCTTCTTCTCATCGCTCATGCTCTCGTGTTTGGACCAAGGTTCCGGGATCATCATCATCATGGCGTGGGGGAGAGAGCGGCCCGTCAAAAAGAGGAATTCCAAACAATTATCGAACATGGCCGAATCGCTGCCGTTGGGGTCGATGATGGGGAGTATTTTTTTCAGATCGTCGCCGAATAAGTCCGATCGGAGGAGGTGTTCCCGGGAGAACATCCGGTTGATGTTTCCGCGCAGGGTGTTGATCTCCCCGTTGTGGGCCAGGCAGCGATAGGGGTGGGCCCGATCCCAGCTCGGGAATGTGTTCGTGCTGAACCGGGAATGGACGATGGCGATGGCGCTGTCCACAGCGGGGTCCGACAGGTCCGGATAATAGGGGTCGACCTGTTCCGGGAGTAACATCCCTTTATAGAGGATCGTTTTCGAGGAGAGGCTGGTGACGTAAAAATGGGATTGGCCCGGCCGCCGGAGCGAATTCTCAACCCGCCGGCGGATCACATACAGTTTCCTTTCAAAGGCGGCATTGTCCGCGATCGTCGATGAACGCCCAATGAAGATCTGGCGCATATCCGGTTCGGAGTCGAGTGCGCTCTGCCCCAGATCGGCATGGTTGGTGGGGACCGTGCGCCATCCCAAGAAACTCTGGCCCTCGTCTCTGACGATGTCTTCGAAAACAGACTCGCACCGGCGTTTCTGTTCCGGGTCGGGGGGCATATAGACGATACCGGTCCCATAATCTCCGGGAGAAGGCAGGGAGATCTTGTTTTGTCGGCAGACTTTTTGAAGGAAATTGTGTGGAATCTGCAGCAGGATGCCGGCGCCGTCGCCCGTGTTCTTTTCGCAGCCGCAGGCGCCGCGATGGCGCAGGTTCGAAAGGACGGTCAGGGCCTTGCGGACGATGTCGTTGGAACGGCGGCCTTTCAGGTCGGCCACGAAACCGACACCGCAGGCGTCATGTTCGAACTGTGGATCGTAAAGCCCCTGTTTGTCCGGCCGTCGCCTCATTGTTCTTTCCTTTGATGTGAGTTTGAAGATGCGTTTTGGCAAAAAAAAACCCCGAGCCGCCATTGGCTCGAGGACGTCATTGTCACTCACTGATAGTATAGCTCTTAGGACGATAAAGTCAAGAGCATCTTTTGAGTTCCTCCACCAGGATGATGGCTTCCGAAATCTCCTTGATCGACTTCCGCTTGTCCATGGCCTGCTTCTGGATGCTCCGGAACGCCACGTCTTCGGTCATGTTGTTTTGTTTCATGAGGATGCTCTTCGCCCTCTCCATCAGTTTGCGGCTCTCCAGTTCCTCCTGGATGATCTTGGTCTTGACGATCAGTTCCGTGTTCTCGATGACGATGGCCGCTTGGTTGGCCACGGTGGACAGCACGGCGATTTCGTTGTCGGAAAACGCATGCGATGTCGTCGTGTAGATGTCGAGGGCCCCGATGGATTTCCCTTTGACGGTCAACGGGACGCACAAGACCGAGGTCAGCCCCTCTTTTTCGGCGATGTCCTTGTATTTGTAGAGCTTGCTGTCCGCGATATCATCGACGACAACGGGTTTTTGGGTCTTGACCACGGTTCCGGCGACGCCCTCGCCCACCTTGAGAGGAGGTTTCTTTAGGTAGGTCTCCGAGATGGATTGGGAGGCTTTGATTTCCAGCTCTCCCTTGTCGTTCAACAGCATCAATGAACATATCTTGGAATTGAGAGCTTGAGCCGTCACCGTGACGATCAGCTTCAGGATGTCATCCAGATAGGACTCGGAGGTGATGGCCTGGGATATTTTAGAGAGGGCGTTTAAGATGTCGCTTTGCTGTTTCGGCATGTGTCATCCTTTGGCAACATGAGAACATTATACACCGGAAATCGGAGAACGGCGTTCACACCGGTAGATCTGCAGGCTCAAAAGGCCGTCCCTTTGGTGGAAACTTTGTTCCAAAGTGACGCGGATTCCGTTCCGTCGCGTCCCGTCGATAAAGAGGCGGAATGATGCGTCTTGCTCCCGGGCCCTCCAGGGGTCTCCCGCCCGATAGGCCGCCACCCGGATCGGAAAGGTATTGACAGCCTCCGGAAGGAGAGCCGGTTTTTCAAGCAGAGTGACCGAGGTTTTGAATCCCGTCAGGAAGGGGATCGTGTGATGCAGACCCCAGTGGAGGGAATAGATGTGCCGCACCTCGTTCTGATCGAGCCATCGGGCCAGATCGTCGGTGGCACTGGAATAAAAGCCGCGTCCCCCCGTGTGGCGAAGGGTGCGATGGTAATCCAGCATTTTGTAGGTATCGGCCGCCGAATTGAGAAGCACGAACAAGAGGATCACCGTCCCGGAAAGCGAGGCCTTCCAGGGCGCGCGGCGAGCGGCGGCGGTCAGGGAAAAGGCAACGACCATCGTCGAGAAGGGGAGGATGGATGAGATATGGGAGGGACTCCAGGAGGAGACAGTGATGAAGCTGACGGCGAAATAAACACTTCCCCACAGGAGGAGGGCCCGGGCGATCTGGGAGCTTCGAGGATCTCTCTTCGATAGGGCGAAAAACGGAAGGGTCAGACAGGCCGCATAGAATGAGCGAATGAAGAATTTTCTCGGGGGAAATAGGTCCGTGCCGAGATGTTCGTTGATCCCAAGATGGATCTCGGGGAACAGGGTTCCGTCCAGGACGCGTTCCCATCTCCATACATTCCCTCCGGGGTTCCCGAGAGCTTGGATGAGATGCGGCCATTTTTGGAGCCATCGCAAGGATGTCTCCACCGGCGTGAGCAGGTAATAGAGGGTCAGTGGCAATGAGCCCATGAAGACCCCGAGGAGTGCGAGCCCCATGTAGGAGAGGAGGGATTCACCGCCGTCGATCATCCGGTCCCGGATCGGTTTTAAGAGATAGATGCCGAGAGCCAGATTCGCCGTCAGGAGGAAAATCGAATAGGCCTGAGTCGCCAAACAGAGCCCCATGCAGAAAAATGATGAGAACCAGAAAATTCGTCTGCGGGTTCGCCCCCAGGAGACCGCCGAGATCAGGCAGAGCAACTCCAGGAGTGGCAAAAGGACGGCAAAATCGGCGCCATCCCGGCATCCCAGGATGAAGGAAGCATGTGTGGAAAGAAGAAGGACGGCCACCCCGGCGGAGATGGTATCGTCAAAGACAATCAGGCAAAGGAGATACACCAGCAGGAGGATGATCAGACCGATCACCACGTATTGCAGACGGAACAACGCGACGTCCCTTGAGAATAAGAGGGTGTAAGGGATCGACAGATAGGCCGACAGGGGGCCGTGATACTCGCTGATGATCAGGGGGAATTCGGACCAGGTCCCCGATTGCACGGCGCGGACGGCTTCATGGGCCCTGGTGGCGCTGAGGGCTTCATCGTCATATAATCCGGGAAGGGATAGGTTGGGCAGGGAAAGCGATAGATACAAGATTGCGGCTAACAGCAGACCGCTCCATCGGCTCAGGGTTTTCAGCGGCCGGGAGGCCCTCCCGGCCATATCGATGATCCATCTATCCCGACCCATGGCAGAAAAATGATATAAACTTTGGACGGCTTTTCCAAAAGCCAAGGCTGTTCCAAGCGGTTTCGGTTATGGTGTGGGTATCAGAGTTTCGTGATGATGATAATGAATACACAAGGAGGAAGTAAAATGGCAAATTCAGCATTCATGAAGTCGGTCCAACCCGATGCGGTGCTGGCGGAGATCGTCGGAACCCAGCCGATCCCGCGGCCGGAGATCGTCAAGAAGATGTGGGACTATATCAGAAAGAACGGCCTGCAAGATAAGGTGAATAAGAGGAACATCAACGCGGATGACAAATTGAAAGCTGTTTTCGGCGGAAAAAGCCAGGTCACGATGTTCGAAATGGCAAAGCATATCTCCAATCACGTTAAATAACGCTGACTGATCGCCATAAATTCCGGGTCGCTTTCAGGAGGGGCAGACAATCCCCCTCCTGAAAGGGCCGTGGGATGCGTCGTGTCCGGGAGACCGGTGGGACAGGGATCGAAAGAGGAATATATCCATTGACGATGAAATATCTGAGACGCGCCTGGACATCCGTTTTTCAGGATGCCCGCGGGGCTATTGTCATTTTGGTGGGTGTCTATTTTATATTGACGCTCCCGATGTTCGGATCACCGGGAACCATCGAAGAAACGTTGATGGATGAAGTGAGAAGCCTCCGCTGGCTCGACGATTTGAAAAACCTCGGTCATCCGTCCGATTCATTTTGGGGGGCCTGCCCCCTGTATCACGGGATCATCACGTGTTACCTCATTCTCCCCGTTTTCCATTTCTTTGGAAACAGTTGGATGATCATTAAATTGTGGCCGCTCGCCTTCGGCGCTTTGACCATTGTGACGATGACGTTACTGACCACCCGGCTCTTCGGTTCCGCCATCGGGTTGCTCGCAGGACTTTTTCTGACGGTTCACCCCTCGTTCCTGATGGGGACGCTGGCCGGACAGTCCCCGGTGTCCCACATGAACTTCCTATCGACCGGGGCGCTCTATTTCCTGATTAAATGGAAACAAGAAAAGAAGATCCGCTATCTTTACGCGGGAGTTTTGCTTCTCACGGGAGGAATGGGAACTCGATTATGGTTCTGGTGGTTCGTTCTGGCGTTGGCCGGCGCGGGAGTCCTTTTTTACAGGGACCTCTGGTCGGCCGAAGAAGGAAAATTACCGCATAAGACGATCCTGATCGGATTGGGCCATGCCGTGGTGGCGTCGCTGCCCGTCGGTTATCTGATCTATCAGGGGATGAGGAAAGGTTTAAATGATTATGGGCGCATCTTCTCCAGGGTGAGCGGTGGATTCCAACTCTCGGCCATCTATGAAAAATTCCACGAATTCAACTTCATGATGAGTGGCCGCCATTTCAGCTGGTACTATTTCGGCAGGACGGAGTCGGGACCCGTGGCCGACTTCACTCCCGATCCCGTCTTTCCCTGTCTGTTATGGGCGGCCATCGCGTGGTGGATCTGCCGAGTCTATCGATATAACGAGCTCCCGCGGGTCAGAAGGGCTTATTTCATCCTGGCGATGTTTTTTATCATTTATGCGATCTGCAGCGTCATACCGAACTCGCGGTTTTATTCATTCGTCGTTTATCCATTCCCCCAGATTATCGTCGCCGGCGCATTGGTTGATATGGTGGAATGGTTTCGACGAGAACGAATGAGGATTGTGGTCGCCGCCCTATTGATCGGGGTGTTGGTCGGGTCCGAATTGCGGGGATATGCACAGTTCCGCCGGCAACTGGATACCACCGGGGCCATGGGGGCGAGCACGGATTCGATATATGATCTGATGGATTGGCTGAATCAGGCGCAATTGAAAGACACTCGGATGGCGGTCCTTCTTCCCCCCGGGATCGGCGAGCATATTCACTTTTTCCATACGGGAAGCATCCAGGTCCTGAACATGGGGTATTCTCTCCGGGATTGGGAGAAAGAAAAAGACAGGCTCATAGAATCCGCCAAAAAGAAGAAAGTCATCGTTGCGGAATCCGTCAGCGCTTGTCTTAATAGGGAGCAAAATCAGGAATTCTTCAAAGAATGCAGGAAAGTATTCGATTTCAAGCTGGAGCATGAGATCAACGACAGGAACGGCACACCGGCCATCCGGTTGTATCGGATTGTCCTCCGGCCTGATAGGGAAAAAACGACGACTGATGAATGAGCAAAATATCGACAAATATTTGTCATATGCCCTGATGATCGCCGGGCTGGCCCTCTTGGGTCTGGCCGCGCACTATCTTTTACTGCACAATACGTGGCGCGCTGTCCTGGGTTCCATCGGTAACGGTGTGATTTCCACGGGGGGGATATTCGGAGATTTTACGGACATCTATTACCGTACGGGGCGCAAGATATTCGTCTATAAGACTCCCTCCCACGGGTTCTTCTATCCCAGCATTGTGGCCATCGGGCTGGGAGTGTTCTCGCGGATGTCACCCGGCAAAGCCGTATTGATCTGGGGGATGTTCCAAACGATCGTGACCGGGCTCATGTGCCTCATCCCGGGATACGCCCTTTTCCGGGTGACACGGTTGCGGACGGCCGGCGTTCTGTATGCGTTCCTTGCGATATTATCCTATCCGCTGATACATGGTTTTGTGTGGGGACAGATGAGCTGTCTGGCGATGTTGTGCGTTTTTTGCTCGCTTTTCCTGTATCAGTTGAATTTGAAAAGATGGGCGGCCTTGTTCATCGCGTTGGCCGCGTCGTTGAAGATCTACCCCGTCATCTTCATCCTCTATTTCGTCTATAAGAGGGAAATCGGCCTCATCAAGGCGTTCTTGATCATGCTATTCATCTTGGTGGTCGTTGTCCCCGCCGTCGTCCTCGGGATCGGGGAATCGATCCACTTCTGGAAATGCACGAACCTGTTGCTGACGACCTCCATGGACACCTGGATGAAGACCCATCCGGGCTCGAATTACTTCATCCATGTGGTAGACCGATTGATCGGTCGGCCTGTCGGGGGCGTCTCCCACATATTTTTGCTTGGCGCCGGGTTCCTTGTCGCTGTCATTAATTTTGTCCTGATCGCCTGGATCGACAAGAACCCGGTTAAACATAAAGCCACGCTGTCGTTCGGTTTGATATTCACCGCCTCCCCGTTCCTTGTCTACACTTCCTGGCCGCACTATTTCGCCTATCTTCCCTTCTATCAGGTGTTCTTGTGCTATTTGTTTTATAATAAGAACAACATATTATTAAAGTATTCCGTCATCGGCCTGCTCATACTACCCTCAATGATTTTATCGAACGTGAGCCTATACATCGACACCTTGCGATGGGATGAGATCGGCGGATTGTTTTTTTCCAACCTGGCCATCCTGTCGGCGATATACGGCCATGTCTTGTCGATGAAATCGGGGGATTGAACGGGATGATTGTGGTGAAGAAAAGCGAGCGTCTTTATGGAGAACTCTTGAAATGAAAGTCTTCGTGACGGGTGGATGCGGGTTCCTGGGGTCGCATGTCTGCGAATATTATGTCCAGCGGGGAGACGCCGTCGTCTCTTACGACAACATGACGAAACACGAATTGAACCGGACGGGATATCGGACCGATGACGTCAGGCGCCACAACGCGGACCACCTCCGGGGGATCGGCGTCGAACTGGTGACGGCGGATGTCAGGAACTATGAGGAGCTGGTCGATCACGCCCATGGATGCGATTACATCATCCATACGGCGGCTCAGCCCGCCATGACGATCTCCTGTGAGGATCCACGTTTGGACATGACCACCAACGTGATGGGCACCTTCAACGTGTTGGAGGCGGCCCGGCGACTGACAGTGCCGGTGGCGTCGTGCGCGACGGTCCATGTATATGGCAACGCCATCAACGACACTTTAAAGGAGGGTGACAAGAGATATCTCCGGGGTTCGCCCGATATCGACGAGAATCACCCCACGCTGGGCGGTGTTCTGACCCCGCTTCATGCGTCGAAGGCCTCGGCGGACGTCTACGTGAAGACCTATATAGACACCTATGGGCTTGAAGCGGCCAGTTTCCGGCTCACGGGCATTTACGGGCCGCGGCAATTCGGCGGAGAGGATCACGGGTGGGTCGCTCATTTCGCCATTAGCGGCGTTCTGGGAAGACCCATCACGCTGTTCGGATCGGGCAAACAGGTCAGGGACATCGTCTATGCCACGGACGTGTGCGAGGCATTTCATGCATTCTATGTTTCACGCAAAGCGGGTGTTTATAACATCGGCGGTGGCGCGCCGAACGCATTATCCCTTCTGGAATGTCTGGACATATTAAGGGACATCGTCGGCAACCAGATCCGGGTCGATCACGCCCCGGATCGATTGGGAGATCTGAGATATTTTGTCTGTGACGTCGCCAAAGCGCGAGCCGCCCTGGGGTGGTCACCGCGGATCACTCCGCGGCAGGGCATCGTCAGATTGGTGGAGTGGATCCAAGAGAACAAAAAGCTGTTCGTGGGGGCGAAATGAAGGCGTTGGTCCTGGCGGGCGGCAAAAGCCACCGGTTGGAGATCCGGTATCCATCGAAGAACAAATGCATGATCCCGGTCGACGGAAAGCCGGTCATCCAATACAGTTTCGATAGCGCCTCCGGTATCGGCGCCGTGGACGAGATCGTGGTGGTGGTGGGATATCGGGCCGAGGAGACGATCAACTATTTCGGGAACGAATATAAGGGGAAACGCCTGAAATATATTTTACAGGCGGAACAGAAAGGCGTCGTCCACGCCATCGGATGCGCCCGGGAAGCGTTGGCTGACCGGGATTTCTTGTTTTTTCTGGGCGACGAGATCCTGATCGGGCCCCGTCACCAGCCCATGCTGGATGAATTCCTGAAGGGGGATGTGTTCGGTTTATGCGGCGTGGCGCCCGCCCCGGAGAAGGAGCACATAAAAAAGACCTACGCGCTCAAATGCGATGAAACCGGCCGGATCCTCCGGCTCGTCGAAAAGCCCCGCACGCCCTTCGGCAACATGATGGGAACGGGCAATGGTGTGTTTAAGAACGGGATTTTGGATTACATCGATTTTACGCCCATCCACCCCGCCAGAAACGAGAAGGAGTTCCCGGACCTCATTCAGTGCGTCATCGACGATAACCATCGGGTCGACGCTTTCCCGGTGTGTTCCCGTTATGTGAATATCAATGAAGAAGAGGACCTCCGGATGGCTGAAACGATGCTCCGATCGGGCGAGGCCGGATGACTCGGCGCGATTTCCTCATCGTGATACCCGCCCATAACGAGGAAAAGACGATCGAACGCGTGGCCGTTCGGTCCCGCGCCCACGCCGACGTGTGCGTCGTCGATGACGGCAGCACCGATTCCACACCGCTGGTTCTGAGCCGGATCGGCGCCATCCATGTCATCACGCACCGTCAGAACACGAACATTCCGGGGGCCATCCTGAGCGGAATGCGTTACGCAAAGGAAAAGGGATATGGATATGTCATCACGTTGGATGCGGGAATGAGCCACGATCCCGATGAGATCCCCCTGTTCATGAACCATCCGGAGGCCGACCTTCTGATCGGTTGCAGGGTCAAGAGGGAAGGTGTTCCGGTGTGGCGACGAATGTTGAGTTTTTGCGCCAACCTCGCCTACAACATCGGCCTTGATCGGTCCGCCGGCGTTTTCAAAAGAAGGTATTTCAAGGATTTGCCGTCGGGTTTTCGGCGCTATTCGAACAAGGCGGTGGATGTGTTGTTGTCATCCGAGCTGAAGAGCCGGTCGTTCGATTTTCTATTTGAAAGCGCGAAACTTGTTTACGGGAAGGGGCTGACGATATCCGAAGTGCCGATCACCTATCGTTTTACGAACAGCTCGCTGGGTTTGAAGACGATCGGCCATTGCCTTGCGGCCTGCTTGAGAGGTATGGGAAAGTGATCCTGGCCTGGTGTTGAGGTACGGAATATAAACCAGGGTTTCTCAAAGAGCCCAATGTATCAAAGACACTCGATACTGTAGTATAATCCGATACATTGGAGAGACGGTCAGCAGTCTCATCTTGCCCGGTATTGGACAACAGATTTAAATACATCCGATAATTTGAACTATACTCCCAGGTAGGTGCCCCATGGCCGAATCCCAAATATTCCGCAAAAGTTCCCTCGAAAAGCTTTCCACTCCCGAACAACTCGACACACTGATGCAGGTGACCTCTTCGCGCGGATGGCTGGCGCTTTGGGCCATTTGCGGGCTGCTGGTGTTGGGTCTTTTATGGTCCGTATTCGGCCGATTGCCGACGACCATTACGGGCCGGGCCATCATCATGCCGCCCACCGGTGTGAAGGACGTGTACGCTCCCGACGGTGGTTTCGTGACGGACATTTTGGTGAAGGAGGGCGATGTCGTCCAGGCGGGGCAAGTGGTGGCCCATCTGGAACAGCCGGATTTACGGGAAAAAATCGCCAACTCTCGCAAAGAGTTGGAGGCGAAAATACGCACGTTGGAGGCCCGCACGGCTTCGTTGACAAAGCTGGCCGCTTCAAAAAAAGAGGCTTTGCGGATGGGGCTGATTTCGTCGGACGATTTGGACAATACTCAGCAAGCTCTCCGGAACGCCCAAGATGATCTGACGAACGCTCGGCTGAGTTTGGAGTTGATTGAAGATCAATTGGTCAAGGCGTCCGAGGTCCGCGCCCCCGCGGCGGCGCAGGTGGTGGAAGTGTTGACGATGGTGCACACGCTGGTCCCCAAGGGAGAATCCTTGTTCACTTACGTCGAAAGCGATGCGGAAATGAATGCCGTGGCCTTTATCCCGAACGTCGGGAATGAGGCCAAAGTCGGGATGAAAGTTCAAGTCTCGCCCACAACCTTCAAAAAAGAGGAATTCGGGTCCATCCTGGGCACCGTGAACTACGTGTCGGAATTTCCGGCAAGGACACACGCGCTCTTTAACCTGACACACAATCATCTTTTGAACCAGGAGCTCACCTCCACCGGCGATCCCTACATCATCAAAGCGACTCTGACGAAGGACCCCAAAACGGTGAGCGGTTATCGGTGGTCTTCCTCCCAAGGACCCAAAGAAAAAATCAGCGCCGGAACATTGTGCACGATCCGCATCATCACGCGAGAAGAGCGGCCCATCGTTTTGGTGATTCCCGCCTTGAAAAGCCTTCTGGGGTTGTAGTTTTTGTGATCCCGCCGAAACGATCCTCCATCAAAAGAACGCGCACCCCCACCGTATTGCAGATGGAAGCGGTGGAATGCGGCGCCGCGTCCCTGGCCATGATCTTGGGCTATTACGGCCGATACGTTCCGCTGGAAGAATTGCGCCTGGCCTGCGGCGTGTCGCGCGACGGGTCCAACGCCAAAAATATTTTGGTGGCGGCGCGCGGTTACGGTCTTGAAGCCAAGGGGTATCGAAAAGAACCCGCCGAGCTGAGGGAAACAAAACTGCCCGTTATCGTGTTTTGGAACTTCAACCACTTTTTGGTGGTCGAGGGCATGGCCGCCGGTAAAGTGTTTTTGAACGATCCCGCCGCCGGGCCGCGCACCGTCGACGACACGGAATTCGACGAATGTTTCACCGGCGTGGTGCTCACCTTCGAACCGGGGCCGGACTTCAAAAAGGGCGGCAAAAAACCGTCCATCATCCCGGCGCTCAAAAAACGCATTCAATCGTCACGGGAAGCCCTGGGGTATGTGATCGTCGCGGGACTGGCCTTGGTGATCCCGGGACTGGTCATCCCCACCTTCGGCCGTCTGTTCGTCGATGAATATCTGGTGAACGGCATGAAGGACTGGCTGCGCCCGCTTCTGCTCGGTCTGGCGCTCACCGGCATCTTGCGCGGCGCGCTGACCTGGCTGCAAAAATATTATTTGGGAAAGCTGCGGACCAAGATCTCCATCTCGGGCGCCGGGACGTTTTTTTGGCACGTGCTGCGGTTGCCCGTCGCTTTTTATTCGCAACGATACAGCGGCGACATCGCCGGGCGCGTGGCCATCGGCAAACGCCTGGCGCATTTGCTGGCGGAAGAGATCACCGGCGGCGCCATCGACGCCGTCATGGTGGTGTTCTACGGCTTGTTGATGTTTTTCATGGACCCGTTTTTGGCGCTGGTGGGTGTCGGGGCCGTGGTTGTGAACGTATTGGCGGCCCGTGCCGTGCAGAGGAAACGCGTGGACGGAAACCGCCGGCTGATGCGCGAACACGGCAAAATGGCCGGCGTGACCATGGGCGGATTGCAGGCCATTGAAACCCTGAAGGCCACCGGCAGTGAAGCCGATTTTTTCGCCGTCTGGGCCGGGCACCAGGCGAAACTCGTTAGCTACAACCAGGACATGGAAGCCATGACCCTGCCGTTTACTCAAATCCCTGTTTTTCTTCAGGCGATGACGGTGACGGCGATCTTGGCCCTGGGCGGATGGCGCGTCATGGGGGGGCATTTGACTCTGGGCCTGCTGGTGGCTTTTCAAAGCTTAATGGCCAGTTTCATCGAGCCGGTGAATCGCTGTGTGTCGTTGATGAGTTCCCTTCAGGAAGTGGAGGGCGACATGAGCCGCCTGGACGACGTGCTGGCATATCCCGCCGATCCGACGGGGACCGGCCAATCCGGAGCGGAGCCCCCGGCCCCCAAGCTGGCGGGAAGTGTGGAATTGAAAGACGTGACGTTCGGTTACTCGCGCTTGGAACCCGGCCTGATCGAAGGCTTCAATTTGACATTGCAGCCGGGGATGCGCGTGGCGTTGGTGGGGCCGTCCGGCTGCGGGAAATCGACCATTTCCAAACTGGTGTCCGGGTTGTATGCGCCATGGGAAGGACAGGTTTTGTTCGACGGCAGACCGCGCCACGAACATTCACGCGATACGTTGGCCAACTCGGTGGCGCTGGTGGACCAGGAGATCGTGCTGTTCGAGGGCCCCGTGCGCGACAACCTGACTTTGTGGGACGCCACCGTTTCCGAAGACGATTTGATCCGCGCCTGCCGGGACGCGTGCATCCACGCCGATATCGTGGCCCGGCCGGGTGGCTACGACGCCGTTCTGGAGGAAGGCGGCGCCAACTTGAGCGGCGGACAGCGCCAGCGTCTCGAGATCGCCCGGGCCCTGGTCGGGAACCCGCGCGTGCTGGTGCTGGATGAGGCCACCAGCGCCCTGGACGCCGTGACGGAGAAAATCATCGACGAAAACCTGCGGCGCCGGGGTTGCACCTGCATCATCATCGCTCATCGCCTCAGCACCATCCGGGACGCGAACGAGATCATTGTTTTGAACCAAGGCAAAGTCGTGCAGCGCGGCACGCATGACGAACTTAAAAACCAGGCCGACGGTCCCTACGCCCGGCTGATCGCGGAATGACCATGACCGAACATCCCATCCCGAAAGGAGAGGCACTGGAACTGGCGGGGAACCGGCCGTTGCCCCTGTTGGAGCCCGGCGTGTTGTTCGTGGTGGAGAGCGGCCAAGTGGACATTTTTGCCGTGAAGATGGAAAAGGGCGTTCCCGTAGGTCCGCGCCAACATCTGATCACCGCGGGACCGAAACAAGCTTTTTTCGGCGCCCACTCGACGGAAGACGGTCTCGGCCTGTTGGCGGTCGGCGGACTGGGGACCCGCGCCGTGACATGGGACGCCCGGACGACGTCAAGCCTTTTGGTCCAGCCGAACGACGACATAAAACACGCGGTGCGCGACTATGCGCGGACCGTCGGCGCTTTTTTTGCGTCCGATGGAAATGCCTGTAAACGTCTGGAGGAAGGTCCTTTCAGCGCCGCGTTGGTGAACGAAGTCCAGACTTTATTGCTGAAACACGCGTCGCATCTTTTTAAAACGACGGAAACCCGGGACCAGGAGAGGTTGGCGCGCAAATTGTCGCAGGATGGCCAGCTCTATCAAAAAGCCTTGAACGCTCTGGCCGATATTATCACCTCCACCACGGACGCCGAGGTCGTCGATGACGACGCCTTGTTTGCCGCCCTGCAGAGCGTGGGCCGCGCCGCGGGCATTAAATTCTCCAAGCCGGCGCCATCGCCGGATCCCTTGGATGCTCGTTTTAGGATCGAAGACATTTGCCGCACCTGCAACATAAAATTCCGGCGGGTGGTTTTGCGGGGCGACTGGTGGCTGAACGATTGCGGACCCCTTTTGGGACTTCTCTCTCCCCCGGGCGCGGAGGAAAATGCCCAGTCCGCCGCTGCTCCCGCGGCGGTGCCGGTGGCCCTGTTGCCGGTTTCCGGCAGCCGCTACGAAATATTTAATCCCGCCGACGGCAGCCGACGTCCGGCCGACCGTGCAACTCTGAAAGATCTGCAACCGTTCGCCTATGTTTTTTACAAACCTTTTCCGGATAGAAAACTTTCGTTTTGGGACATCGTCAGTTTTATCGGCGCCGAGGGCCGGTCCGACGCCATCGCCCTGGCGGCCTTGGCCGTGGCCAGCGCTCTGTTGGGGCTGGTAACGCCGCTGGTGACCGGCCGCCTCTTTGACAGCGTCATTCCCAACGCGGAACGAGGCGACCTTGTGCAATTTACCGTCGCCCTGGTGGCGGCGGCCGCCGCCACGGGTCTGTTCAACATCGCCCAGGGGTTTGCCACCCTCCGGCTGAACACCAAATGGGAGAGCGGCGTGCAGGCGGCCCTTTGGGACCGATTACTTCGGTTGCCGGCCCCTTTCTTCCGACAGTTCACCGTGGGAGATCTGTCCGAGCGCGTCGGGGCCATCAACGTGATCCGGCAGGTGTTGGGCGTGGCCACTCTGGGCACGATTTTCGGCGGACTGACGGGACTGTTTAATTTTGTTTTGTTGTTCAAGTTCAGCACGGGCTTGGCGTTATGGGCCTGCGTGATCGTGGCGGTGGCTGTGACGATCTATGGCACAGGCTTGTGGTTGTCGCTCAAGGTGCGGGAAAATATCAGCGCGTTGGAAGGGAAAATTTCGGGGCTCGTGTTTCAACTCCTGGGCGGCATCGCCAAATTGAAGGTCAGCGCCTCGGAGCGGCGCGGTTTCGCCGTCTGGAGCCGACATTATGCCGCCGCGGAACAGTTGAACAACCGCGCCGCCGCCTACGATAGGCTGATGCAGGTTTTCAATGCGGTTTTGCCCGTGTTTTCCAGTCTTGTCATCTACTGGCTGGTGGATGTGTCTTCCGCGCGTTCCGGAACGTCCATGGGGTTGGGGGACTTTGTGGCCTTTAATACCGCCTTCACCTTGTTTTTGGCGTCAGCCATTTCCATGAGTTCCACCGCGTTCGAGGTGGTGAACATCGTTCCCGTATGGAAGCGAGCGCGTCCCATCATGGACGCTCTGCCGGAAACCGGCAATGCCAAACCCCAACCGCGGGCCCCCCAGGGCCGCATCGATATGAACCACGTGACGTTTCGCTATAAGCCGGATGGGCCCAAGATATTGGACGACGTCAGTTTCAGCGTCAAACCCGGCGAGTTCGTGGCGCTGGTGGGCCAGTCCGGCAGCGGAAAGTCCACCATCATGCGCGTGCTTCTGGGATTTGAGACGCCGGAAGTGGGCGCCGTTTATTACGACGGACAAGACCTGTCCAAATACGACGTGGCTTCCCTGCGCCGTCACATCGGCGTGGTGCTGCAAAACGGCCGCCTTTTGTCGGGTGACATTTTGAGCAACATCATCGGCAGTCTGCCGTTGACGGAAGACGACGCCTGGCGCGCCGCCGAGATGTCGGGCGTGGCCGACGATATCCGCCAGATGCCCATGGGCATGCACACCGTCGTCAACGAGGGCGGCTCCACCTTGTCCGGCGGGCAGAGGCAGCGCATCATCATCGCCCGCGCGCTTGTGAGGGCGCCCAAATCCATTTATTTCGACGAAGCCACCAGCGCTTTGGATAACCGCACCCAGGCCATCGTGACGGAAAGTCTGGACAAAATGCATGTCACGCGGGTCGTGATCGCCCACCGGCTGAGCACGGTGCGCCATGCCGACCGCATTTTGGTCTTGGAAAAAGGGAGAATCGTCCAACAGGGTTCTTTTGAGGAATTGGTGCAACAGCCGGGTTTGTTCAAGGAAATGGCTTTGCGGCAGGTGGCCGACTCATGAACACTCTTCGGCGCCGCATCCTCTTGGCGGGCGTATTGATTGCGGGACCGGTGTTGTGTCGGGCCGGCGATTCCGTATTAAAATCGTCGGAATGGACGTTGAGGAGTTCCTCCGGCACGCCGGTCAAAGTGGAGGCGTTGGTGCGCACCGCCCTTCAACGCAATTTCGGCTACCGCAGCGCGGAATTGGATTTGGCTGTTGCGCGCGCGGATCGCGGCGCGGCAGCGGGGGAATTTGATCCCGCTTTGTCCGCGGATTTCAACGGGGAATCGCGGCAGTCCCGCTTGGTCACCACACCGGGCCTGTTGCCAAGCCCCGCCACGGTCAACAGGGACTGGACCGCCAACGTGGCGCTCAGCAAACAATTCACCTTCGGCACCGGGCTCACGTTGGGAGCGCGTTCCACCTTGACGGAAATCACGCCCCAATCTCCCGGCTATACGTCGGACGTGTATGCCGCGGTTTCCCAACCGTTGCTGGAGGGTCTGGCTTTCGGGTCCGCGGCCACCGCGGCCCGCCGGGCCGATTTGGGCCAAATGGCCGCCGAAGCCGATGCGCGGCGCGCCATGGAGGCCACCATCGCCACCGTTGAAACCGCCTATTGGACGCTGCGTGAAAAGGAGCATTTGGAACAGGTCTCCCGCGACTCGCTCAACACCGCGCAGGAAATGTACGACCGCAACAAAAAAATGAACGCTCTTAAATTGATGTCCGATTTCGACGTGCTCACGGCGGAAAGCGGCGTGGCGGCGCGTGAGGTGTCCGCGCTCGACGCGGAACAAGCACGGAAAGATGCCATGGAAGCCCTGGTGTTCCAGGTCTATGGGGAAGAGGCCCTGCCGGAACTTCGACGCAACGGTTTGTCGATTGTCACCACCTCCGACGAATTGCAGACCCCACAGAATTTGGACGAAGACAAGCTGATGGAGGAAGCGCTCTCCACCCGGTTGGACCGAAAAGCCGCGCAATACCGGTTGAAACAGGCGGAGGCGTCCCGCCGATCCGCCAGAAACATGATTCTTCCCAACCTGGATCTGGCCGGCAGCGCGGGGGGGACCGGAAGCCGGCAAACCGGCGGCAAAGAGGATTTGGACGACTCCCTCGGCGATGCCGCCGACCGAAAATCCAAATTTTGGACCCTGGGCCTCACGTTCAAACAGTCCATCGGCAACCGCACCGACCGGAACCGTTATCGCGCCGCTGTCTCGGCTCGCGACCAGAGCCGATTGGCTCTTTTAACGGTGGAAAATCAAATACGTCAGGACGTCCGGACGGCCGTGCGTGCGGTGCGTTACAGTTTGGAGCGCCTGGAAAAGGCCGCGCGGTCGCGGGACCTGGCCCAGCGCCAGTTGAACGGCGAGAAAAAACGCCTGCAACTGGGGTTGGTGGATTCGTTCCGCGTTCTGCAAAGTGAAGACAATTTAAGTCAGGCCCAGCGCACTTATGAAAGCGCCCGCGCCACTCTCCGGCGGGACATCACCGCCTACGAATTGGCCATCGGAGCCATTGCCAAGCGCTATGGGCAGTAACAGACGCTGAATTTTTAATGTAGATGTTGTGACCGTCGGTCGGGAGAGGAAATTCATGAAGTGTGAAATGGTTACCAAAGCGGGCCTCGGGGATTTCCTGCGCACCGTGCGGCCGGGATTTCCGCCGGAACTGATGACCGCGAAAAATTTCGCGCGGCTGGAAAAACTGATGGACGCTCTGCCCCCCGCCTACGGTGTGGTTTATGAATTCTGGTTGAAGGGGACCGAACCCGAAGTGGACCTACAGTGCTATTTCCGGCCCGGAGAAGGGCTCACCCTGGCCGACGACGTCCCTGTGGATTCGCCCGTGTGGCGCTCCGTGAAGACATTAATGGGCCTTTGGCGGGAAAGGGGCGAAAGCCTCTACGATGGATTCTGGCTGGAATTCGATTTAAGTTCCGGCGGCGGGGAGGCGGTCCCGCGCGTGGGATTCGCCATGAATGACATGATCGGCGGAACGGGCGGGGAGGCCAAGGCGGTTTTTGCGCGTTATCTGGAATCATTCCGCCATACCGCCGGCTGTTTGCCCGGCGGCGATGTCCCGGTCGGAACGGAAGATCTCCTGAAACGGTGTTATGAGGTTTTTCCGGACCACACCCATCTTTACGGCACCGGCTACTCCTATATGAAGGACGGTTTGGCCGTCCGGTGGTGTATCACGTTTGAGGACTGGACTAAGATCCCCGACTATCTGCGGCGCATCGGCTGGCAAGGCGATGTCGCACGATTGGAGGCGGACATGCCTCGCTGGCCTGACGTGAAACAGGTGGCCCTGGCCCTGGATTTTTATGGCGGGATCTCGCCGCGCGTGGGGTTGGAATACTATCTCACGTCGTCCGCCATGGACGCGCCCGGCGCCTGGCGCGGCCCTCTTGAGGACGCGTCTCGTCGCGGGCTGGTGGATGCGCGGTGGCCGACACTCTTGGCGGGGATCGGTGACGGTTATTCTCGACGGAAAAGCCCGGCATCCTGGCCGCCCGTGTTGTCGGCCATGACGGATTTTACCGGCCAGGAAGGATACATCGGCTTGTATTTCGCCCACATCAAAATGAATTTCGAGGCGGGCCGGTTCACGAACGCGAAAAATTACGTCTATTCGACTTACGGCTACTTTGAAAGTCAGTCTCAATAACTCAAACAAGGAGAAACCAATGGCTGAAGAACAAATGAAAGACAAAATCATCAAGAAGGCGCTCACGGACCCGGCGTTCAAGAAGGCGCTTATTGCCAACCCCAACGCCGCTATTGAAAAGGAATTGGGAATGAAGATTCCCGCCGGGTTGACGGTGAAGGTTGTGGAAGACGCACCCAATACGGTGCACCTGGTGCTCCCGGCGGTGCCCGCCAAGGGCGAGCTGGGTGACGCGGATCTGGAGAAAGTCTCCGGCGGCACCGGCGGCTGCGGCGTTTCGCAATGGCCGGCGGGCGACCCCAAATTGTACACCAAGATATCCGGCATCTGCGTTGAAAATACGGCAAAAAAATGTTGAGGACGAGGTGAATACAATGAGTGAGAGCAAAGATGCCAAGACAGCCAAAGATAAGATCATTAAAAAGGCGTTGATGGACCCGGCATTCAAGAAAGCGCTTATTGCCGACCCCAACGCCGCCATCGCGAAGGAACTCAAGCTGGCGCCCAGCGTTCAAATAAAAGTGGTGGAAGATACGGCCAATGTTGTGCATCTGGTGTTGCCCGTGATGGCTGGCTCAAAAGGGGAACTCTCCGAGGACGATCTGGGCAAGGTCTCGGGTGGACGCGACGGCTGCGGTCTTTCCGGCAATATCGGTGGCGATGTCACCAAACCGCCGATGATTCAATGCTCCAACTGCACCGGTGACCCCAAGATACCCTGCCGGTAAAGAGGACGCCATGACCGGAATCAAAAACGCCGCTGAAGCGCAGGAAAAAATCATCAAAAAAGCCCTGACGGACGCGGCCTTCAAAAAGGCGCTGTTGGCCGACGCCAACGCCGCCATCGAAAAAGAGCTGGGCGCCAAACTCCCGGCAGGCCTGACAGTGAAGGTTGTGGAAGATTCCGCCAACATGGTGCACCTCGTTCTGCCGGCGACGCCCAAGAAAGGTGAACTGTCGGACGCGGACCTGGGGAAAGTTTCCGGCGGCGGCCAGATGGATACAATGGTGAAAGGATGTTCCTTTAGCACACAGGTTCAGTGTTGAGCACGAATCAAAAAGGTAGGCCCCCAATCGGTTGTTAACCCCGATATGGCGGGTGATGTTGTTTGTCGACTATCGCGCGAAACGATCGTTTCGTCGTAAAAGGGGGGAAATATAATGGCTGAAATAAAAAATGCAAAGGAATCACAGGATAAAATCATCAAGAAAGCACTGACGGATCCGGCGTTTAAAAAGGCGCTGTTGGCCGACGCCAACGCCGCCATCGAAAAAGAGCTGGGCGCCAAACTGCCCGCCGGTATCAAAGTGAAGGTGGTGGAAGATTCTGCCAACACGGTGCACCTTGTGTTGCCGGCCGTGCCGGGAAAAGGGGAATTGTCCGAAGCGGAGCTCGGCCAGGTGTCCGGCGGTTTCAATATTCCCGATTGCGGCAATAAAATGACCATACCCGCCGGCGCAACAAAGCCCGGTTACTGTGTGGCGAACACGAACAGTAAATGTTAAACGGTCTGTTCTTGACGGGAATGTGTAATTTATTGCGAACTAAAGGAGGAGTTGATGTCCGAAATTGATAACGCAAAGGAAGCGCGGGAAAAAATCATCAAGAAATCTCTGACGGATGCGGGTTTTAGAAAAGCGTTGTTGGCCGATGCCGGCGCCGCCATTGAAAAAGAGCTGGGCGTAAAACTCCCGTCCGGGATCAAAGTTAATGTGCTGGAGGATACAACGAAAGTTGTTCACCTCGTTTTGCCGGCAGCGACGAATAAGAGCGAACTGTCCGAGGCGGAGCTCGGTAAGGTGTCCGGCGGGTTTGGTCTGCCGTCGACAAAGCAACATGGTTGCGTCAGTTCAAACACCAATACGCCCGGTTGCGTCGGCTGAATTCATTAAGAAGAGGGAAAACACATGAACGAAATCGAAAATGCAAAGGAAGCACAGGATAAAATCATCAAGAAAGCGCTGACCGACCCGGCATTCAAGAAAGCCCTGTTGGCTGATTCCAGCGCCGCCATCGAAAAAGAGCTGGGAGCCAAGCTTCCGGCAGGGATAAAGGTGAAGGTGGTGGAAGACACGGCCTCGGTGGTTCACCTTGTGTTGCCGGCCGTTCCGGGGAAAGGCGAATTGTCCGACATGGCCCTGGGTAAAGTCTCGGGCGGGGCGAGTTTAACAGAGAAGATCCATTGTAGCAGCAGTACGGTTGATCAATGCCAGGTGTTGTGATTATTAATGATCACCGACTTTTGAGGTCCATCTAAATCAGGTCGGCGCTCCCCGCGAAGTGACTTTGAAAACAGACAACTTTTTCCCGGAAATCGCCGGTCGTGCCGCCACCTTTCGGGAGCGGATCACCGGCGATTTTGCTTTTGTGGAAGGCGCCGCGGATCCCGAAAAAGTGGGGGAGCGCCTGGAACTGTGGCGTCGCGTGTCGGCCGCGGGGGAGGCGGACCGTTTTGCCAAGCGTCTTTCCTGGGACGGGCTAACAATCCAGACCGCCGAGCGGTTGTTGGGAAAGTGGCGCCCTAAAAACGGATCTCTGCCGGAGTGGACCGCCACGCTTAAGTCCGTTTTGGACCGCTATGACGAGCGTTCCACACCTTCCGATCCGTCTCCCCGCTCTTTTGAAGACTTCCTCTTGCCATTTGCCGATGAGTATTGGGATCGCCTGAACAGTCTTACCAATGGCCTGTCCTTGTTGACGAGATCCGCCGCGGACCAACTCAAAATACAGTTTCTGCAAAAGGCGGTTTTGGGCGCGGCCCCCACTCTTTTACGCGAATTGTCCCTGCGCAAAGCTGTTGGCGGGGGCGCTCTGGATGATATTTTCCGTCAACCGGACGACAAACCGTCGCGGAAACACTACGACGCCATGATGGATCACCTGCAAGGCGTCGGTCTGTGCGAATTCTTTATGGACTATCCCGTCCTGGCGCGGCTGCTGTGCCAATGGACGGTCCAATCCGCCGAGGCCATGGCCGAATGTCTCACGCGCCTGCAGGCAGACTACGACGATTTGCTGAGTCATTTTGGCATGGAGGGCCGTCTCAAGGTCAAATCGTTGAACGCTGACCTGTCCGATCCTCACGATCACGGCCGCGGCGTGGTGCGGTTTGTTTTTGAAGATGACACCGCCATTGTTTATAAACCGCGCGGCGCGGGCCTTTGGCGGGCTTGGGACGGTTTGCTCGATTGGATGAACGACCGCCGACCGCCGCTTCCCCTTTACCGCATCCGTCAACTTCCCAGAAATCCTTACCTCTGGCAGGAGTTCGTGGACAACGCGCCCTGCCGCACTCCGGACGACGTCCGGTCCTATTACCGTCGCGTGGGCCACTTGATGGCTGTTTTGCACGTTCTGCGCGGCGGCGATATCCACCACGAAAACATCATCGCCCACGGCGACTATCCGGTCTTGGTGGATGTGGAAATGCTCCTGCAGGGACTCAAACGTCACCGTCAGACCCATTCTATTTTGAAGACAGTCCACGACCAGGTGTGCGAAACTTTTTGCGGCTCCGTTTTGGATACCGGACTTCTGCCCATATGGATGGATGCCGGTGCCGGCGAAGAGCGCGACCACGGCGGCGCCGGGGGGATGGTCAACCGGGGACGTCGGTCCGTATTCAAAAATGCCGGCACCGACGACATGACATTGGAATATGAAGACTACACAGAGGACCTTCGCAACACCGTCCGGCTCAAGGACCGAACTGTCGGCCTCCTGGAGGGGCGGGATGATCTGCTCGCCGGCTTTTTGGAAATGGGCCGGTGGCTGGCGGAACAAAAGACCGCGTGGCTCGCGCCGGATGGACCTTTGGCCCGCCTGGCCGGGCAGCCCGTCCGGTATCTTCTGCGCAACACGGAAAACTATGCCATCGTCCACCGGCTGATGCTGGACGTGGATTGCCTTCGCGACGGCGTCGATTTCGGTCTGCGCCTTGAATCCATGGCGGACCGTTGGACGCAGGAAGAATCAGGCCGGGATGTGTGGCCTCTCTACCGGGAAGAACTCGAGTCCCTGGAACGGTTGGATATCCCCCTCTTCTCCGCGATCCCCTCGGAACGGAACGTCTTTACTCTCGCGGGAGCCGAAGTCTCCCTTTTCGAAAAATCCGGTGTTGAACGCGCCCGCGCCTCCATGGAAAATCTGGACGAAGACAAAATCGCCTTCCAGATGGAGATTGCCCGCAAGGCCATCAATTCCCACGCCGACATGCGGGACATCACCGACTATAAACTGCCGCCGCCTCTCCGGCTGAACGATACCGCGTCGCCGCTGCCCCCGAGTGCGGCCGTCGATCGCGCCAGACAGATCGCTCTGGATATTCGCGCCAAGCGTCAAAAGATCAACGGCGGATCCTGGTGGATCGAACCCGCTTACGACGACGAGATGCGGCGCATGAAGCTGACAGTCTTAAACAACGAACTTTATAACGGCGCGCCCGGCATGGCGCTCTTTCTGGCCGCCTACGGACATGTGACGGGGGACTGTACGTTTCGTCCGCTGGTCTACGAAGCTTTGGAGAAGCTGCGCCCCTATCTCAAAGAGAAGGATACAACACGGCAACTGGCGCGCGAACTGGGCGTGGGCGGGATTTTGGGATCCGGCGGGTTGATCTATTCGTTCGTCCGCTGCGGCGAGTGGATGAACGATCCCGCGTTGATAGAAGAGGCAAACAACTTGGCTTCCGCTCTCGATCGGGCCATTATCGATCGGGACAAAAAATTGGACATCATCAGCGGGTCAGCGGGCACAATCCTTGCGCTCCTGGCCCTGGACCAAGCCAGACCCCGCGGTCCTGCACTGTCCGCGGCCCGTCTTTGCGGGGAAAAGATATTGTCAGCGCGCCGCACCTGGAAGGACGAGTTGTTGGCATGGGTCGATGAAAAATACACGGTGCCCATCACGGGTTTCAGCCACGGCGCCGCCGGCATGTCTTACGCCCTCTGGCGGCTCTTCGCCGCCACCGGCGATGATCGGTTCGCCCAGGGGGCCCGCGAAGGAGTGGCCTTTGAAAGCCGGCTCTACGTCGCCGAAAAGAATTATTGGAAGGGAAGTCCCGACGAGGAGTTCAACAAGAGAATGGGTTTGTGGACCACTTGGTGCCATGGTTCGCCGGGTATCGGCTTGAGCCGTCTGGGCATGCTGGCCATGGGACCGGAATCCCAACGGGACGCATTGTCGGCCATTGAAGCGCTCAAGACTGTGCCGGAACACCCTTGTGACCACCTATGCTGCGGAAATTTTGGGCGGCTGGAGTTGTTGCTGGCGGCGGGGGAAAAGCTGAAACGAGATGATTTTATTGTTGCGGCCCGCGCCGGTGCGGCGCAACTATTAAGCGAACGCAAAGGCATCGATTTTCATTTCAATCCGCACCTGCCGCCGGGGCCTATATCGCCCACACTCTTCGTCGGCACCGCCGGCATCGGCTACGAGCTTCTGCGGATGTCTTTCCCCGAAAAACTACCCAGCGTGCTGTTACTGCAGTAAGTCCTTGATAGATAAATTTGATAGGATTGACTTTAATGAAATTGCATAACCTCCCATTTCATTACCCCTGGAATTTTAATGTAGCATTATTTAATGTAGAAAAATCCATATGATATGTAAAACATATCTAAATATAGATGTGAAAATAATTAATAAAGTAGTATTTACAAGTAGCACTTTTTTGGTGGTCTGCCCCAGTTAAGATTTGGACAGGTATATTAGAGGAGGAACACATGGAAACTGCTGAAATGCCTGTTCAGAAGGGGCGGAGACGCCTTGAAAAGTATGAGTTCAAATAGGTCGGCAAGATTTGATATGATACAGATTCATGTGGCCCTGACGGGTTCGGCGCAAAAACAGCGCCTCAGCGTTTAGGGTAAGAACATTTTTGCTGGCCCCATCGCAGAGCTTTCGGGGCCTGCGGCACCGCAGGTTGGATAACAGATTTAATGGCACCCACACGCGTTCCGCGGAAGCAAGCTTCCGGTTCGGCGCAAAAACAGCGCCTCAGCGTTTAGGGGGCCAGCAGCGGCCCAAAGGGCCGAAGACTCTGCTGGAGAGATGGCCGAGCGGCTGAAGGCGGCGGTTTGCTAATTGAAAAATTGCTCAACCTCACACACGCTCTCCGTCGATAGACCTTTCACCAAGTTTCACCAATTTATACCAGTTTACACCTCCAACTTGCACCCAAGTTGCACCGGAAATGACTGGAGTATTTGGACAAAAAATCTCGCCACGCAGTGCTTCATCACATCCCAAACCTGCTAAAATAGGTTATGTGATGGAGAGAATTAGTGAACAGCAATCCGGGCAACCCCAAAGATACTCATCTCTCTGAGCTTGTGCATGGAGCATGCTTGTCATACACAAATGCGGAGGCTCTATTTCGAGAGGCCAAGATCCTGTCTGCTCACAAAGCTTTCAGCCGCGCACTCTTTCTGCACCAGATTTCCCTTGAGGAATGCGGAAAGACAGAGATCATTGGGTGGTGGACTACTGCTCACCTCATGGGTAATGCTGTCGATCTCGGCAATATGAGGTCACAACTTGCGAGTCACAAAGACAAGAATTTCGCCAATGCCTACATGCTTCCCCTTAGCGAGTCAGAACAGAAGGCACGTGACGAATCAGACTGGAAGCGCGAACATCAGGCTTTCAAGGAGCAGCAAATTGATTTTCATCAGGAGTCTAACGACAGGAAGAACGCTTCGCTCTATGTTGACTTTATTGACGGCGTTTTCTTTGCACCAAACGACCACATCACTGAGGACATGGTTCACGAGATTGCTGAGAGAAACTATGAGTTTATCGAGCTCATGCGCCCCAAAGTAGAAATGTTCACACGGTGGAACCAAAATCCGGCCACTGCTCGTGATTCAATGATGGGTTTTCAAGAACTGATGGAAAGGCTGCGGACGGAACATCCTGACCACCCCCAAGAAGCATTTGACGCTCTCTTTGGAGAGATGGCAGCGCAGCAAAAAAATGTACAACAACCTCCTGTCGGTGACATTCCGAAGGCCGCGCCTCAGGAGTGACGTTAGGTGCATATATAAAAATGGAATTTTTCCATCGCATACATTCGAGGCGTAAGGAGAAAAAATGGCTCCTAAGTATGTTCCACCATCAGTAAAAGAAACAGCATTTAACTGCCCACATTGTGGAGCACTCACAACTCAGCACTGGTCTAATCTTTGCGCCGATCCATTAAATGAAGGCCACAGAGTTCCAAGAATTATGGACAAAGAAACCAAGAATAATATATTAGCTCGATCTGATATTACTGCAGACATAAAGCAAAAATTGATGGGTTACTGGCAAAAAATGGCTACTGGAGAACCATTTATTGGAGACGCAACGTCAGGAAAATACCTTAATTCAAATGTTCATAATTTATTTATCAGCGTATGCTTCAATTGCAATCGGATTGCTGTTTGGGTCAACGACAAGCTTATTTTTCCAGCACTACGAATGGGGCCAGACCCAAACTCCGACATGCCGTTAGAGATTGCGGATGATTTCCAGGAGGCCCGTGCTATCTTAAACCTCTCTCCTCGCGGGTCGGCAGCTCTTTTGCGGCTTTGTGTCCAAAAGCTTTGTGTTGCTCTAGGGGAGAAAGGCAAAAACATTGATGACGACATTGCCAAACTAGTTAAAAAGGGGCTAAATCCTCTTGTTCAAAAGGCACTTGACATTGTGAGGGTAATTGGAAATGAGGCGGTGCATCCTGGTTTAATTGATCTCAAAGATGATCCTGACACGGCAAACCGTCTTTTTGACCTCGTCAACGCAATTTGCGATCAGATGATTTCCCACCCCAAATACGTAAACGAAATGTATGAAAAGATACCGCCTGAAAAACGGGCGGCTATCGAACGACGAGACGGTAAAAGCTAGCTTGCTAACCAAAATATAGGTCAAACCTACCACACATTTCCGTCGAAGAACATTTCCCCAGTGTTACCAATATAGCCCAATATTTACCACTTGGTTGTAAAGTCGGTTGTAAACAGTTGTAAAGTCTGATCATCGCCAACTTGCCAGCCGGGTAGTCTGGTCAATGATCAGCGGCGGACACCCGGAGTGCTACGAAGCGGTGCACCGGAATTGCACCCGAAATAGCCCCCCAGAGGGGTGGACGGAGGGGAGAAAGGAGTCCCATAGCCTTTGATTAAGGTTCCATATCGGTCAATGCCCCGATAAATCATTTCGTTTCCTGATTCATCCCATCCAAAACGTGCTACAATAGGAATCCACACCACGAATAATCATCCTGCAAGCTGAGCTGCCGTTAGACACAGCCAATTCCTTTAAAGTCGGATAATTTACTGTGCCTACCGCTATTATCAAATAAATATTTAGGGGAAAATGATGCAACTTAAAGACCTCTGTTTAACGCTGGTTCAATGCGAATCAGAAGAAGAAGTCATTGATATCCTCAAGAAAGAAAAGTATTGGGACAAACAGGAAAACTGGCAATACTTTGGAGCAGACGAAGGAAATTTTTCCATCATTGGGAACCAACAAAGCAAGCCCGAATCTGCAATAGTTGAAAAGATTATCAACTCGGTTGACGCAATGCTAATGGCCGAATGTTTAAAAAAAGATATAAATCCCGAAGGTCCCGAAGCCCCCAAAAGTATTAGTGATGCGCTTATTGAATATTTCAAAATTACTGATGGCAAGTTGACTAACATGCAGGCAATAGAAAGGAGCCGACTTGCAGATAATATTATGTTTATTGCAACTGGACAGAAGACAAATCCGAATTATGCAATTGTGGATAAAGGAGAAGGCCAATCACCCGCAAGGCTTCACGAGACAATTCTTTCGTTAAGGAAATCAAATAAATTAAAAATCCCATTTGTTCAAGGTAAATTTAATATGGGCGGAACAGGTATTTTTAGATTTTGTGGTGAGAGAAATATTCAATTAGTGATTTCAAAAAGACATCCTAAAAT
Organism: Elusimicrobiota bacterium; assembly: GCA_022709755.1. Taxonomy (GTDB): domain Bacteria; phylum Elusimicrobiota; class Elusimicrobia; order FEN-1173; family JAKLIF01; genus JAKLIF01. The sequence goes on from JAKLIF010000002.1 coordinate 389,536, forward strand.
TGCAGAAAATGAGGGCGACCCAACAAAAGATTTTTGGGGGTTTACTATTGTCCGTAGAGAAGACCCTATTCACGGCGCAAGAAGTTCAAACTATAAATATCTTGCCCCTGCGAAACAAATTCTTTTCTTTCCTGCCGACGAATTGCCAATCCTTCCAGGCGACCACCCAAATGCATATGGGAAGCCAATTCAATGGGGAACCTATATCAAGTTTTTTGAATATAAAATAGGGCCAGGACTTAAGACCAATATCCTCTTTGACCTTTATAATAAACTATCTTTGCTAATGCCACATATCGCATTACCTGTAAAGCTATATGAGCGGAGAATGGGGTATTCAGGGAATTCATTCGAAACTGTATTGTCAGGATTATCTGTTCGTGTGGACGAAGACCGTTCCGATAATATTGAGGATAATTATCCGACATCAGGAACGATGACAGTTGGTGGACAGAAAATGAAATACTCGATTTATGTTTTCAAAAAAGGAAAACACGAAAAGTTTACAAAAGACGAAGGAATAATATTTACAGTAAATGGCCAAACGCACGGATGCCTTTCGAAATCATTTTTCAATCGCAAAGGGGTAGGGCTTAGCTATTTAGCGGAGTCGGTGCTTGTAATCCTTGACTGTTCTGAAATTGAGGGTAGGGCAAGGGAAGATTTATTTATGAATAGTCGTGACAGATTAAGCACATGCCCATTGAAAACGGAAATCGAAAATGAACTTGAAGAGGTTTTAAAAAATCATCCTGGATTAAAAATATTAAAAGAAAGGCGAAGAAGGGAAGAAATTGAAAGTAAATTAAATGACCAGCAGCCGCTTATCGACGTATTGCAGGATATTCTTAAAAATTCACCAACACTCTCACGACTATTTATCCAGGGGCTTAAACTGCAAAATCCATTTAATCCCATTTCGGTTGCAGATGAAGTGGCATATAAGGGTAAAGAATTTCCGACACGTTTTACGCTTACAAAAAAGTATGCGCACGATAATCCAAAACAAGCACATCTGAATAGTAAATTTAGAGTTGAATTCCTAACCGACGCTTCAAATGACTACTTAGATAGAAGTAAGGACCCTGGCTCGTTCAAATTATTTATTAATGGAAAAGAGTCTGAATACGCAGATGTAAATCTTTGGAATGGCTACGCGCATTTAAATGTGAAGATTGAAAATTCAAAGATAGGGGACCTTATTCAATTCCGAAGTGAGGTGTCTGATATAAGTAGAATTAGTCCAATAGCTGAGGATTTTTATGTAAAGGTAATAGAGCCATTAATAAAGGGGAGTGGTGGGAGTGGGAAAAGAAAACTGCCCCCCTCAGATAAAGAAGGCGGCAAGGCAAAAAAGACAGAAGGCTATGAATTGCCAGACATTATTGAGGTGTCGAGGGACGGGAGGACGGGCCATTCCTGGGAGCAACAAAATTTCTCTGACTATTCCGCACTCAAAGTTAAAGGAAGTGATGAGGACGGGTATGATTTTTTTGTGAATATTGACAATATTCACTTACTTTCCGAACTTAAGATGGCAAAAGCTACGGACGTTACAACTATACAAGCAAAATACGAATATGGGCTTGTGCTAATCGGACTTGCCTTGCTTAACGACAGCACGCCAGAACAAAAAGACAAGACAAGTGAAGATAGAGAAGAAGAAAATATATTTGACGTAATCGCCAGGACAACAAAAGCACTGTCCCCGATTGTAATTCCAATGATTGAGTCACTTGGAGCAATACAGGCGCAGGAAATTATTTCATTGCCTGAAGAGCAGAATTGATAAGGCACAAAATTGTTGTAAGAACGGTGGCAGCTTACCCGCATTCCACAAAAATGGACCAATTGCCAACCGAGCATCCTTCCAGTATCGTGAAACCTGCTAAAATAGGAATCCACACCACGAATGACAACTAAAATCTGAACTGCAACAGATGAACAAAAACAGGAGCATAAAAAAATGAATGGGATTGGTGTAATTTTGTTTTTTGCCGGATTGTGTTTAAGTGGGTATTGCATGTTTCACTTTTTGGGCTGGTGGGGAGTAGGCGTGCTGATGGGCCTGGTAATTATTTGGATCGGTGCAAAAATAACGCCAATGACGCCTTGACGCATTCTCAAAAACAATCCCATAATAATGTTAATTTAATAGGTTTGAAGTTGGATAAGAAAACGGGGGAAGATCATTAGTCCACGATGTTGGACTGGCGGCCTTGTTTTTGTGGGGATAATCGCACATTGGAGTAATATATGGTTACCGATCCGCTAATTGTAAGTGATAAATATCTATGGCATGAAGATTCGGACGAATTTAAAAATATTATTACCAAAGAAAGTTTCTCGGGATCATCTTTTGAGGGGAAGGTAAATGTATTTGAAGATCGAATGCAGGGTTGGTTCTTACAAGTTGCAAGAAAAGAAATAGCAAATGGCCCATCTACAGCTGATTATGTAGCGTTATCGATAGGGTTGGCATACATAGAGGGAATTGAACAATATCGCCGAGGACGGGAAACGCCACGAAATAAATCTGGGAAGTGGTTTCGAGAAAGTGCTCGACGCATTTTGAAGGGAGTTTCGGGTGAAATTACTAGCCGTCTTTGGAAGGAATTAAGGAATGGTTTATTTCATACGGGATTTACTATTGGTTTTGTATATTTATCTCATGGCTACAAAGAAATAGTCGAGCTTAATGGCGAGCGCTTGCAAATCAATCCGAATAAGTTTGTAAATGCAGTTATTGAGGATTTTAATAAATACATTACGGAATTGCGTAAGGGGCAGGAGGGGGAAATTGGTAGACAATTTTTAAAACTTTGGGACAAGCGATGGGAGGAATCGTAATTTAAATGCACAGCCCCACTTTAATTTGCACTGGCGGCAGGAGGTGACCATGGAAACAACTGAAGCACCTGTCCAGCAAGGTCTAACCGCAACAGAACAGAGGTCAATTTTGGTTGCAACTTTACAGATTCTATGATGGGATCAAATGAGAAAAAATAACACAACATTTACCGCATACATAAAGAAAATTGAGAAAGCCCTCGAACGGGGCGACGCCACGGAACACACCCACCGCCCCGCCTTGAAGACTTTCCTTGAATCCTTCCAAAAAGATGTTCTCGCCGTTAATGAGCCGAAGAAAACTACTGAGGCGGGAAAGCCTGATTTCTCCGTCTTCCTCAACAATGCTCCCGTTGGATACATCGAAACAAAGGATGTTGGGAAGGACTTGGACGAAGCCGAAAAGTCCGAGCAAATCCTCCGTTATCGAAAGGCATTACCCAGCTTCATTCTAACGAATTATTTGGAATTTCGCTGGTATGTGGACGAAGACATTAAAATGACCGCTTGCCTAGGCCGGGCGAACCGAGACGGCAAAATAAAACCTGATTCTAAAGGCCTCGAAGTGCTGGAAGAATTGCTCCGCACCTTTTTGGACCATCGCGCACCTGATGTTGCTAGCCCCCATGACCTCGCCCGCCGCATGGCCCGCATGGCGCATTTTGTTCGAGATTTGATTCTGGGCGATTTCCGCGCCGCCCCGGACGAAGGCCCGCTTCATCAACAATATCAAGCGTTCAAGAAAATGCTTATCCCGGACCTTAAGCCGGAAGGCTTCGCCGATATGTATGCCCAAACCATCGCCTACGGGCTCTTCGCCGCCCGTGCGGTAGCGAAACCAGGCCAACCATTCACCCGGCAAGCCGCAAGGGACCTCATCCCCCCAACCAATCCATTTTTACGGAAGGTATTCGACCGCATCGCTGGGGCCGACTTGCCGGAGAATATCTCATGGCTTGTGGACGACCTGGCGCGTCTTCTGGATCGGGCGGACATGGCCGCCATCTTGAAAAACTTTGGACGTGCCAAACGGCAGGAAGATCCCGTCGTATATTTCTATGAAGACTTTCTTGCAGCCTTTGACCCAGCCTTGCGGGAGAAGCGGGGTGTTTTTTATACCCCCGCGCCTGTGGTCAGCTACATAGTCCGTTCCGTTGACCATGTTTTGAAGAAAGCTCTGTACCGCCCCGACGGTTTCGCGGACCCATCGATATTCGTTTTGGACCCGGCTACCGGCACGGGATCGTTCCTTTACGCCGTCATTAACTCCATACACGACGCTGTTAAAGCCAAAGGTCAGGGCGGTATTTGGGATGATGTGGTGACACGGGAGATATTACCCCGCATCTTCGGCTTTGAGTTGTTAATGGCCCCCTACGCCGTGGCTCATCTCAAGCTGGGTCTGCAACTCAAAGATTTAGGTTATCGCTTTCAGTCTAACCAACGCTTGGGGGTTTATCTCACCAACACGTTGGAAGAGGCCGTCAAGAAGTCAGAACAGCTTTACGAATCCTACATCGCCGAGGAAAGCCATGAGGCCGCCGAGATCAAGCGGGAGAAACCCATCATGGTGGTTTTGGGGAATCCTCCCTATTCGGGGATTTCCTCTAACACGGGGGAATGGATTACGGGCCTGATCGAGGACTACAAGGTTATCGACGGGAAACCGCTTGGCGAACGTAAGACTTGGTTGCAGGATGACTATGTAAAGTTCATTCGCTTCGGCCAATGGCGTATCCAAAAAACAGGCCAGGGTGTTTTGGCTTTCGTTACCAACCACGGCTATTTGGACAACCCCACCTTTCGGGGGATGCGGCAATCCCTCATAAATTCCTTCGACGAGATATACATTCTTGACCTCCACGGCAACTCAAATAAGAAAGAGACCGCGCCCGATGGTTCGCCGGACAAAAATGTTTTCGATATACAGCCAGGTGTATCCGTTGGTATTTTCGTCAAACAAGAAAGTAGCAAAGGCCCGGCTCAAGTGTTTCATGCCGACTTGTGGGGTTCACGGGAAGGGAAGTATAAAGTCTTGACCCAGCAAGCCCTACCAGATGTGAAATGGAAGAAGCTAACGCCAAAGTCGCCGTTCTACTTTTTCGTCCCCAAGGACAACCGGTTGGGCAAGGAATATGAACAGGGCTGGAAAATTACGGACATCTTTCCGGTCAACAGCACCGGCATTGTAACGGCGCGGGACCATTTTGTTATTGATTTTGACGAAGAGAAGCTGAAAGCCAGGATAAATGAGTTTGTCGATCCGAAGACTTCAGACCAAGAGATTCGTCGGAAATACTTTGAAGGATGTGGTTCCGATAAGTATGAAGATGGTGACACCCGAGGATGGAAGCTTCCTGAAGCACGAAAAAATGTTCGAGATGACAAAGACTGGCAGAAACGATTTCAAAAGGTTCTTTACCGTCCTTTCGATGAACGTTCCATTTATTTCACGCCTTGGATGGTGGATTGGCCACGACCTGAAGTCATGCGTCACATGGTTGTGGAAAAAAATATCGCGCTCATTTTTATGCGGCAAGTGGCTCTCAATGAAGGGTATTCTCATTTTGGTGTTTCGAACGCTGTTGTTGATAATAGAACGTTTTATAGCAACAAAGGAATCATGGCGATTGCGCCCCTGTGGCTCTACCCCCAACAGGGAGATTTGCTCGCTGGGACTGGCAAAGAGCCCAATCTCAACCCCAAGTTTCTCAAGAAACTCAAAGAGGGTTTAGGCACCATCCCTGCCCCCGAGGAGATTTTTTATTACATATATGCCGTCTTTCATTCCCCTACCTACCGGGAACGATATGAAGAGTTTCTCAAGATTGATTTTCCTCGTGTCCCTCTGACGGCTGATAAGAAACTTTTCAAAACCTTAGCTGCCAAAGGCGAAGAGTTGGCCTCCTTGCATCTCCTTGAATCCCCCGCCCTTTCCCGCCCCATCGCGGCTTTTAACGTTTCCGGTTCCCGAGATGTAGAGAAAGTTTTTTACGACGAAAATAAAAAACGAATTTATATCAACAAAACCCAATATTTTGACAGTATCCCATCGGGAATATGGGAGTTCCAGATCGGCGGCTATCAGGTCTGCGAAAAGTGGCTGAAGGACCGGAAGGAAAGAAAGCTTTCCGCCGAGGATGTGCGTCATTATCAAAAGGTTGTCGCTGCCATCCATCACACCATCCGGCTGATGGCTGAAATTGATGACTTAATCCCCAAGTGGCCCATCGCATGAGGCCGGATAAATATCTAAGCATGGGATTCATTCAAGCCGCATTGAGGTGAATATGAAACTTGGAAAACTCGAAAAAAAAGATTTGAGAGGTATTTGGAAAAACGAAGCCGTAGATTTTACAAACTGGCTGGCCCAAGAAGAGAATCTAACTCTTTTGAGTGAGGAAATTGGTCTAAGTATTAAACCAATCCGAACAGAGGCTGGCGTAGGAAATTTCAGCGTTGACATCCTGGCTGAAGACGAGGATACTGGAGAAAAAGTCATCATAGAGAATCAACTAGAGATGACGGATCATGAGCACCTCGGTAAAACTATTACCTATGCGGCAGGATATGATGCCCATTTCGTGATATGGGTGGTCAAGGATATTCGGGAAGAGCATAAACAGGCAATAGACTGGCTCAATGAACGGACAGATGAAAACGTCAACTTTTTCTTAGTAAAGGTTGAGCTTTGGAGCGTTAGCGGTTCAGACCCAGCTCCCAAGTTTCAGATCATTTCCAAACCGAACGATTGGGTCAAAGCTTTGCGTGGGGCTACCAATAAGGGGGAATTGACAGAAACGAAACTTCTTCAACTAGAATACTGGACAAAATTTAAGGAGTTCTGCATGGCGAGAGGGACAATACTGAGCCTTCGCAAGGCGTCACCACAACACTGGTTTAATATTAGCATGGGAAGTTCCTCTTGTTATATTTCCCTCTCGGTCAACACGAAGGAAGAAATACTGGCCTGTTGGGTTTGGATTCCAGATTCAAAAGAGACCTTTCATAAGTTTCATGAAAACCGGGTAAATATCGAAAAGGAGTTGGGGCTACCCCTTGAATGGAACGAATTACCAGAAAAAAAGGCCAGCTGGGTTAAAACAAGCCTTCCGGATTCTGCCTTGGATGATCCTGTGGAGTGGGCGCACCATTATTTTGAGTGGATGCTAAAAACAGCAGAGCAGTTTTATGCCGTATTCAAAAAGTATCTATGAGCTTAATCGAAGACAAAGTCATTGATAAGATTCAAAGGCGATTTGAGAAAAAGAGGCGGGGATGGAGGTGTCTTTATAGAACTGGTCTGCCCCAGTTAATTTCTGGACAAGTCTATACATCGACGGAAATACGATACATTATGGCTCAGTGTGATTGTGATGGATTGCAGCCGAATTGAACGAATGCAAAAATAAACGCGTATAACTGAGGTGTTAAGGTGAAAATGATGCTAATAGCTGTCCAGTTATAAATGGGTCAGTCCAAGTCGAAAGTAGTTATGAAAGATAATATTCCATACAATTGGGCGGATTTAGAACATATAGCGAAAGAGCAAAGACGCAAATATGCTAACAACCGTGACTGGTGGTTGTCAAAATATTGGTTACCGGGGTGTGTAAAAATCAAACTGAAGAAAGTTTATGAAGATTCCATCTGGAATGATGCGTTAAAAGAAGCGACCGATAAGAAGGCAAATATCAACGTTATCGTCGCGATATTTGTATATTGGTTGTGGTGTGATGAGTTGCCGATAATTCATCATGGGCATACCGCAGCTCAAAAACTCAGTAAACTGAAGATTGACTTAAATCGTATCGCCGATTATGTTGATAAGTTGGCAATACCATTCCTTAATTATTGTGAAAGTGAAATGGAGAATGATAAATATATCGTTGGAATTGGCGAAAAATACTCTGACATCCCCAGGAGGTTACGAGAAATTCATGTATTGCTGAATAAATATCATAGTGATCTTAATGTAGGGAGGGGCTATGATAATAAACTCGATGTGGGAATAGCATTATTAGCAGATCATTTTAAGCATATAACAACGTATCCTCAGTATGAATTAATCAGCAAGCTTTTGACAGCGGCAGGGGTAAAGCAATACGACAAAAATGCTGTTCAGCAGCAATTGCGAAGAGCCATACAGCGGAGCAAACTTGGTAGATTCGATGGTATCGCTACAATATTTGAAAAATTAATGCCTGACGGGGGTATACGCAAAACGACGTAATAGCTCATTTGATATATACGACAGCCCTCCATAATACGTTTATACTAACGGTGTGGAGGGTTTTTGTTTGGATAAGCGTGATATATATTGGTGGTTCACAAAACATGGACAACACACTCAACGAACGCATAAACAAGCTGGCAGATAAATTTGGCCAACTCCCTGCATGGGCAGTGAAGCTAAACATTTGGGCGAGTTTGTCTCGCAATGAAACCAAAGTATTCGGAGTGTTGGTTGCTCTGCAGGATAATAAAACACACGTATGTGATGTAAAACTTGATGTTATCGCGGTCTTATCTGGCGTCAGCTATAAATCAATAAGTAGCGCAACAAACAAACTTTGCTGTAGAGAATTAATTAAAAAAGAACGTAGCGGTAACCGAAATATATACACGATTTGTCATGCGCCACCGAAGTGGCTGGTTGAGGCAGGTGGTGATTGGGTCGTGCCAGAATATCCACATAGTTCGGAAATACCAAAAAACAAACATGGGAAATTTACTTCCCATAATCACGGAACATGTTCTCCCCAATAGTTCGGAAGCTGCTTATAAGTATAGTCATTGAGTATTGAGAGTGAGTATAGATATATTCAGTTAAATAGATTTTGATAATGCGATTTTATTGGGCCATGAAGGTCGATACTTCGATTCTATTACGCGCCAGATTTATGAGGCCCAAGAAGTCGAAATCAATGCCAGAATCAATGCCAAGTCCCTCGGAGGACAAATAAGATGCCCGGAAAAGGAAGACCATTTAAAAAAGGTCATAAATTGGCCCCAGGAGGAACGCGTCCGGGAGCCGGTCGTCCGCCGAACTGGTTCAGAGTTGCGGCCAGAGAGGTCATGGAGAGATCCGCACTTTTGGAACACCTGGAAAAGATCGCCACGGGTCACGCTGAGATTGTAACCAGCATCGGAAGTGGAAAGAAAAAAATACGCCACATCATCAAACCATCATTCCGGGATCAGATCATGGCGTTCGACAAAATAGCCCATATCGGAATTCCGCAAAATGCCGAGGTTGAGACAAGGGCAAAAATTAGTTGGAGTGAGTTGACGAAACAGGCAGAGGAAGAGCGGGGACTTTCGTCAGTATAAAGAACAGAGAAAAGGAAGATCATTTTCAAAAGAACATCGATATCCACTGAATGGGAAAGCAAAATGAATCGTCATAAGCGTGAAAACAGGAAGTGCTTGGGATGCGGCCGAATGTTTCAGGCTCGTAAGTCCGACATAGCGAGGGGATTTGGCCGTTTTTGCTCTCGGGGGTGTAATGGGTCGGTAAATCATAGAAATAAAGCGTCGCACCCGATTAAAGAAGCCTCGCACCTCGCAAGGAAAGACTTTCCAAACTCTTATTTTGGAGTGGGAACATAATTATGGAACAGCGGTATTTATCCCCATTGCAGGCATCGCAATACTTGGGCCTATCCAAGCAGACGATTTACATATGGGCCGAGGAGGGGAAAATACCTGGTTATAAAGTCGGGCGAGTATGGCGGTTCGATCGGGAGGAGTTGGATTCTTTCGTAAGGAAAGCTTCGGGGGGAATTTGCTACAATAAATCTGCGTGTCGTGAGGTTGAGCGGAAAGAAGGTGTAGTATGACAGTCCGCATCAAATCTCAGACAGAAACGTGGTTCTACCGGTTTAGTTGGAACAACCGCTCATATTCCAAAGGGGGGTTCCGGACTAAACGGCAGGCAGAAGACGCAGAGGTCAGGTTTCGAGACCGGGTCATCCGGGGAGAAATCCAACCCGAGCGCGCCGGGGACGGGATGACATTTGCCGAAGCCGGTCACTGGTTCCTTGAAAATCATGCGAAAAGCAACAAGCGGTCATGGAAAAACGATAGGGCAAGAATTGCCGATATGGTCAGGTTTTTCGGCAATAAGAAACTCTCGCAAATAACGCCTGTTGATGTTCAGGCGATGAGAGAAACCTTGCGACGGAAAGGGCTTACAGAGCATACCGTCAACCATTACCATGCTGAATTGAAGGCGGTTATTAATCGTCTCAAGCGGTTGGGAGTGTTTTCTGGGGAGAATCCCGCGTGCCAAGTTGATATGGCCAAGGTCCCCAGGGCAAGGGTGCGGTTCCTTTACCCTTACGAGGAACAGACATTGACCCCCGCCGTTCAGGAGAACCGCTTGTTGTGGCCATATTATTTCACGGCTATGCATACCGGAATGCGGATCAAAGAGATATGTAACCTGCGCGTTGAGCATGTTTGTTTAGCCAACAACAGCATCTTTGTTCCGCATAGTAAATCAAAGAGAAGCCGGTATGTTCCTCTCTCCACAGAGTTCGCGGAGTTCCTTAACGAGCAGATTCTGGGTAAGAAACCGGAACAATCTGCGTTGAGCGGATTCAGTGATCAGTGGGTGAGGCGGGGTTTCAAACAGGCCTGTCATAGTGTGGGGATTCGGGATTTCGTGTTTCACGATCTGAGGCATACGTTTGCTCAAAGGTTGTTGAGCAAAGGAGTCCCAATCTACAAAGTGTCCAAGATCCTTGGACATAGCAGCGTGGTCGTTACAGAGCAGCATTACGGTCACTTGGCTATGTCTGATCTCAAGGACGCAATCGATCATATCGACGGAGTTATTACCGCAACTTGCACCCAAGTTGCACCGAGCAAAATTAGACAAGTCGTAGAAACTTCAGATTTGCATTGATTTTATCGCTCAAAGGAGAGATGGCCGAGCGGCTGAAGGCGGCGGTTTGCTAAACCGTTGTATCCTTGAAAAGGGGTACCGAGGGTTCGAATCCCTCTCTCTCCGCCAGTTTTATTTTAGGGGATTGTGGAAAAGGGATTCGAAGCCGACCCGACGCGCATCCGTGGGATGAAGAGCATCCGAAGGATGCGACAGCGAGGGCGGCAGGCTTCGGAGGAGGAGTGGAACGACGGGGGAGAAGGAATCCCTCGGCCGTGTCGTCGTGCCCGTGGCACGCGACAGGTCTTCGGAGTGATACGAAGAAGGCTCTCTCCGCCAGTTTTATTTTCGGGATCGTGGAAAAGGGATTCGAAGCCGACTCGACACGCATTCTGTGAATGAAAAGAATCCCGATGATGCGATCCCTCGCTGCCCATTGACCTGCTAACCCATGCCAACCGATCCGCGGATGTCCGATGATTCGATGAAAAGCTTTTTCTTGTTCGGCGTGGTGTGCTGTTTCTTCCTCCTGAGGGTGGTTTTCCTTTGGCTCCATCAGTCGGGTCCCGCTTACTTTTATTCCGATTCCTGTTCGCATATTCTCAACGGTTTATGGCATATCGAGGGAAACGTCCCGTGGAGGTGGTCTTGGCGTTTTTTCCCGTTGGCCGGAACTTTGTTCGGGTTGACCCATAAAGCGGGAATCGATCTTTATTGGGCCTCCATCTGCGTCAACGGATTATTCGGCCTCGGCGTGTTGGCATGTCTCTTTCATGCCGTCAAGAGATGGGCCGATGACTTCGCGTCGGTCATTACCTGTGTTCTGGTGGTATTGTATCCGGCGTTTCCGAAGCTGGTCTTGTCCGGTCAACCGGAAATGACGGCCCTGTTGATGGTCTGCCTGGCCTTGTGGATCCTCTTATTCCGGGGAACGACGAAGGATCGTCGACGGTTGGGTGTCGATATCGCCATCGTTTCTTTCCTCGGATTGGCGATGTTCGCACGCGCAGAGTCGGCGGGCTTGTTGTTTGCAGTCATCGGACTGTTACTCGTCCAATGGAGAAAGGATAAAGCGCTTCTCGCTGTTTTGGCGACCTATTGTGTGGCGTTGGTCTGGTGGCGGTTCCCATCCCTCTTCGGCCATTCGCTGAAGGCGTTTGAGGGGAATCAGGGTGTATTGTCGCCCGGTTGGGCTTTCCGCTTGATGCACATACCGCGTTGGTTGTGGGATGGGGGAATACTCCTCTTGATCGCCGGCCTGGCCGGCTCAGCGGTTCTGTGGAGTGGGATGCGGCGTTGGGAAGTCAGATGGATTTATCTTTTGGCGATACTCCAGTTCGTGTTTCTCTGGGGGGCATCCTGGTTCAATCTTTTTTCCATGGAGACAGACCGGAATTTCATGCTCGTCCTTCTCCTGACAGCCATTCCCGCCGGAGTGGCAATATCCGAACGGTTTTCTTGGATGAAAAGACGGGCGATACTGTTTTCGGTTCTCGTCGTCGCTTTGGCGAGCGGATGGGTCCTCGTGTCGAAGCAGGAGAGGGCCGACGTTTACCCCGGTATCGAGCGACAGCGGAACCTCGGTCTTATGATGAAAACGCCTCCTTATCCACATCTGTTGGACCGGGACTCGGCGGTTCTCATCTACGAGGCATCCGATGGTGATTGGCCGAATTTTTGTGTGTTTTCTGGCTGTCCTCAACGGATCCGGCTGGTTTCATCCCTGGACGTGGAGTGGGGGCGTAAACAGGTCTGGCGCGGCGATGAACCGTTCGGGTTGGTTGTCCTTTCATCGACAACAGTTCCAGAGAGTATCCGTCCCCCGGTGATTCCCGTCAAACTTTTGGAGACCCGCCAGGAAAACAAGTTCTATCGGCCACCCCGGAGGGGTTATGAGGATCGCGTCGAATGATGCGCGAAGCAAGTCGCTTATGGTAGAATCCTGACATGATGGTTCACGGCATAAAATCATGAAATCACTTCCGCGAGTAACAGTAATTTTCCTGATATTACCCTTGTGGATCGCCGCGTCGGTTCAATCGGCTGAAATGAATCCCGATTTTGCGGACGAAAACATCCTTTTTACGGACATCTCGATCGCATCGGTGAAGGCCATGAGCGTGCGGGAATCCCCCGGTGTGGTGACGTTGGTCACTCGACAGGAGATAGAGCGGTCGGGTGCCCGGGACTTGGTCGATGTGTTGCGACTCGTGCCGGGGTTTGAGTTCGGAACGGATGTCTGGGGGGCGGTGGGCATCGGTTTCCGTGGGAATTGGGCCAACGAAGGGAAGGTTTCTCTGCGCCTTGACGGGCAGGAGATGAACGAACTGTTCTATACGAATACGGCGTTCGGCAACCACTTCCCTGTCGAACAAATCGAGAGGGTCGAGATCATCCGCGGTCCCGGATCGGCCATCTACGGCGGTTGCGCGGAACTTGCCGTGATCAACATCATCACCAAGGGTCCCGACCAGAACGGGGCTGAGGCCACAGTGACATATGGCCGCATGGAAACGACCGATGCGAGGAGGAACGGCTCGATCTCATATGGAAAAAACACGGGCGATCTGTCGTTCAGCGGGTCGGTCTTTGCGGGCCAGGGAACCCGGAGCGATAAGCTTTTCACCGACATCAACGGGAGCTCTTACGATATGGATAAGAATTCCCGTCTAGACCCGTTCAATGCCAATGGGTTCGTGTCTTACCGCGGTCTGTCCGTCCGGACGATCATCGACCATTATCATATGACTCAACGGGATGCCTATGGCTCCGATAACGCCACCGCCACGGAAAACGATTGGGATACGGCGATCGTTTCCGCCGAGTACGATTATAATCTTTGCCAGAGCTTGATGCTGACGCCGGGCTTCCAATATAAGAGACAGACCCCCTGGAAGACGACGGGGGGAGGTCTTTTTGTGGCTCCGTTCAACCAGGAGGTGGAACGGATCACGGGCAGCCTGTCATTCAGCTATGATGCCAATGAGTCTTTGAACCTGATCGGGGGAGTGGAATCCTATATCGATCGGGCGGAAGACAAGACGGGGGGCATGATTTTCGACGGGCGGGACAAAGTCGACTATTCGAACGTGTCCGGCCACATCCAAGGCCTCCTGTCCAATCCCATTGCGAATGTCGTCGCCGGGGCGCGTTACGAGAAACATTCGGCCTACGGGGCTTCGTTCGTGCCCCGCGTCGGAGTCACTAAAGCGCTGGACCGAGCCTATTGTAAGGTGTTGGGGAGCCAATCTTTCCGTGCCCCGAGTATTTCGAACATACAAATAAATAAAAACATCGATCCCGAAAAGACGACGACTTGGGAATTCGAGACGGGTTACGATCTGACAAGGCATCTGACGGCGTCGGCGAACGTGTTCGATACGGCCATCCGTGGCCCCATCATCTATCAAGTCGACCCGCTCACCAGCGTCGAATCTTATGTGAATTTCGATGAGATACACACGCGCGGATATGAACTGGAAGTCAAATCGCGCGGGGGGTGGGGATACGCCTCGGTTTCCTATTCGTTCTATGACGTGCTTCATAGCGACGCACTGGATTACAGTGTGCCCGGGAACGACGATGTCTTTTTGGCGTTTTCTCCCCACAAGGTCGCCGCGACCGCGTCGTTCAATATCACGAATCGCCTGAGTTTGAACCCCTCCGTGTCTTATCTCGGGGGGCGTTATGGATATTCGTCGAAGGGAGATGATGGAAACCCGACGATCAAAAACGTGGCACCGGCCTGTCTTCTGAATATCTATTTGTTTTATCGGAACGCCCTGATGGAGGACCTTGATATCGGGGTGGGGATCTATGATGTCGTCAATTCGGGCCCTGATTTCATTCAGCCGTATAACGGCGGACACCCCTCCATTCCCGGACCTTCCCGGGAGATATTGATCAGAATCCGGTATAAATTCCTGTAAAAAGGAGTCGAAGGCTTCCCTGGACGGGGGCTATGTTTTTTGATATATAAGGTGTTGGTTTGTCTTAGACGGAGAGATGCGTGAGCGGTTGAAACGGCACGACTGGAAATCGTGTAGGGCTGCAAGGTCCTCGAGGGTTCGAATCCCTCTCTCTCCGCCAGTTTTATTTGTTGGGTGAGACGAAGGGCCGCCTCTCCGCGATTGTTTCTCTGCAAAAACCGTGAAAATCAATGCCGCTCAACACACATTAAAGAACTGACCGGGTATTCGAAATGACATTGAGGAAAAAAGTCATATTGTATCTAGCCCTCTCGTTTCTGGGGTTATTGATATCGTTGTCCGTCATTTTAAACCTGACCGTCATGCGGCGGTTCGACCGGATCGACGAACAGAACCTCCATCGGGATATCCTGCGGTTGGAAGCGGCGGTCGGCGAAAATCTTAAACAGTTGAATATGAGCACCCGGGATTATTCCGCCTGGGATGACACGTGTCTTTATGTCTCGGGCCGGAAGCCGGACTATCCGAAAATCAATTTCAATCCGAATGTGTTCGTGAACCTGTCCGTGAACGTGATCGTCGTGGCGGACGCGAACCGGCGGCTGGTTTTTTCGGGGGGATATGATCTGAAGGAGAGAAAAATAGTGCCGATGGCGCCGGCGGTCGAGGCTTTTCTGAAATCAAACAGCGCCATCTACCAGCATCAGAATGCGGATAGTTATCTGACGGGGCTTGTGGTGGTGGGAGGGAAGGCGTTGATCCTGGCGTCCCGTCCGATCATCACGAGCGATTATCAAGGGCCCATCCGGGGGACGATGATCATGATGCGATACCTGGATCAGAGCGAGATCAAACACTTATCGGATGTCGTCCAACTGTCCGTTCACGGCATGGTCGGGGGGGGGGATGGTTTCGAGTTTGAGAATAAACGGGGGCGTCCGGGACCCAAAATCGCCGTCAAGAGAATTGATCGGCGGAAGATCGTCGGCGCCATTCAGCTGGAAGACATCGAAGGGCGTCCCGCCTATGTTTTCAGCATCTTGAAGGACCGGGTCGTTTATGGGCAGGGCCGGGAGATGTTCTATTACCTCCTGATCGTTCTGACGGCCCTTTTTTCCATCGTCGGTTTCGCCAGCCTGAGGTTTGTCGATCAAGCGGTCCTCTCGCGGTTGACCAAACTGAAACAGGAGATCGGATCCATTGATTCCTATGATGGACGGGTGACCGTCCAGCAGGAGGATGAATTGTCGAAGGTCGGATCGGCCATCAATGAGTTGCTGGAATCACTGGTGATATCTAAGCACATGATCCGCGATGGAAACGTGAGGTATCAGCATCTCCTGGAAGCCATATCGGATATGGTCTGGGTCTTGAATGGAAAGGGCGTGGTGCTCCTCACAAATTCGGCGGGGTGTCGCGGGCTTGGATGTTCCCGTGAGTCCCTTCAAAACCACACACTCATCGAGGTTTATCCGGGCCTTCGCGATACCAAGGTTTATAAGACATTCCAGGAGTCCCTTGACTATCGGCGGGCCGTTTCGTTTGAGGATACGCTGACATTGCCGACCGGAAGCGCCGTTCCTTTTGAGATCAGCATCTATCCCGTCGCGGAGGGGATCTTGTGCATCCTCCGGGATATTTCCCGGCGGAAAGAGGCCGAAGAGCGGCTCATCCAGACGGAAAAAATGTCGGCGATGGGGCGGATCGCCGCCGGGGTGGCCCATGAGATCAATAATCCGTTGGGCTTGATCCTCGGGTTCGCGCAATCGGCCCTCCAGAAGGGGATCGCCGATGCCAATTTGGAATATGCGTTGAACACCATCCAGAGCGAGGCGATCCGATGCAAGAATTTCGTGCAGGACCTGCTGTCTTTTTCCCGGCACGGCGGAGCCGATCAGGAACTGGTGGATATGAACGCGGCCATTCAGGGGACATTGACACTGGTGGAGGCGCAGGCGAAAGTTCATCACGTCAAACTGACGCTGGAACTGGCTCCCGCGTTACCGCTCGTCCGCGGCAATAAGAACCATTTCCAACAGATCGTCATCAACCTCGCGAACAATGCCGTCGATGCCATGGACAAGGGCGGCGAATTGAAGATCATCACGGATATCCAACTGGTCGAGGGGAGTCGATTCGTCCGGGTCCGGGTGTCCGATACGGGGCACGGGATCAATCCCGAGACGCTCAGTCGGATCTATGATCCGTTCTTCACAACGAAGCCGGTCGGTCATGGAACCGGGTTGGGTTTGAACATGGTCAACGAACTCGTGAAGAAGCATTCGGGAAGGATTCACGTGGACAGCCATCCGGGAAAAACGGTTTTTCAGGTCATGTTCGCGGCGGTGGACGGCGGCGGGACTTCGGATCAGACCGGCCCTATCTCCTAGGGACGGATCGAAAGAGGGTAGCCCGTACGGGAGTCGAACCCGTGATCTCCACCTTGAGAGGGTGGCGTCCTAGGCCACTAGACGAACGGGCCATCCACAGTCAACTGCTGAAAGTTTACTTTTTTTCGGTGACACAGTTCAATGCCATTTTTCTTTGATGGCATCCCCCTCGGCAGTTCTGCTAAAATAAACCCCATGAGCGATCTTCTGGTCAAAAAGATAAGGCAGGCGGGAGTGGTGGGCGCGGGCGGCGCCGGGTTCCCGACCTATGTCAAAGCGGAATCGAAGGCCGAGGTTGTCGTGGCCAACGGCGCCGAATGCGAACCGCTCCTCCACAAGGACAAGGAATTGTTGAAACGCGCGGCGCCGGCCGTCGTCAGAGGTTTGGAAATACTGATGGAGTCCACCGGGGCGACAACGGGGCTCATCGGGATCAAGAGTAAGAATCACGATGCCGTCGAGGCGGTGCGGAGAGCCCTCTCCTCCGACAGGGTCAAGGTTCATCCCTTGGGGGATTTTTATCCGGCCGGCGACGAATACACGCTCGTCTACGAGACGACCCGGCGTTTGATCCCTCCGGCGGGCATCCCCATCGAGGTGGGGGTGGTCGTCAATAACGTCGAGACCCTCTATAACGTGTCCCGGGCCGCCGACGGGATTCCCGTGACGGAAAAGTACGTGACCGTGGCGGGAGCCGTCAAGAATCCTTCCACTTTCCTGGTTCCTCTCGGGTGTTCGTTCAGGCAGTTGATCGATGCGGCCGGCGGCGTTCTCGTCGAAGACCCGGTCATCGTGGACGGCGGCCCCATGATGGGGAAGATCGTTCAATCGATGGATCTGCCGGTCACCAAGACCACCGGGGGGTTGATCGTGCTGTCGGCGCGGCATCCGCTGGTGTGGCGGAAATCTCAGCCGGTGCGGGTTTTCCGCAAGATCGGGAAATCCGGATGCGACCAATGCTCCTATTGCACTCAGCTGTGCCCGCGATACCTCCTGGGTTATCCCATCGAGCCGCATAAGGTGATGAGGAGCTTGGGGTTCACCGGGTCACAGAAGGAATTGTGGAGCCGGTGGGCCCTGTTGTGCTGCGAATGTTCCTTATGCAGTCTGTATTCCTGCCCCGAACAGTTGGATCCGAGGAATGTGTGCGTGACGGCCAAGGGGGACCTCCGCAAGAACAACATCTTGTGGAAGAACAGCGGGATGCCGGCCGGCCCCCGGAAGACCCATGGGATGTATCCTTACCGGAAAACGCCGATCAAACTCCTGATGAAACGGCTCGGATTACACGGTTACGATAAACCGGCCCCCCTGGCGGATTCGCCGTTGTCGACGGGCCGGGTCACGCTGTCGTTGTCCCAACACGTGGGAGCCCCGGCGATCCCGGTGGTGAAGCCGGGGCAAAAGGTCCAACGCGGAGACGTGGTGGCGGAACCTCCCGAGGGGAAGCTGGGGGCGCTCCTTCATTCGAGTCTGACGGGCACGGTGCGCCAAACGGATCCGGCGATCGTGATCGAATCCTGATCCCGTTTTTATTTGTCGGATGGACGATAAATGCTATGATTATCCGCCGCGACGGGCGTTGGCCTTGTCGCCGGAAAAATAGGGAAGGGTCGGAGTCCTCGCATGCATAACGCAATCGGTCTGGTGGAACTCAGCAGCATGGTGAAGGGATATGAAGTCACCGACATCATGCTCAAGACATCGAACGTCGAGCTGCTCATGGCGCGGACGATCTGTCCCGGTAAATACATCGTCTTGGTGGCCGGGGACGTGGCCGACGTTCAGGCCAGCGTGGAGGCCGGAAAAGACCTGTCGGGGGAGAGCCTCGTGGACCAGATGGTGATCCCGAACGTGCATCCCGGCGTGTTTCCAGCCATCACGGGCAGCGTGGTGGCCGACAAGCTGGAGGCGTTGGGTCTCATCGAGACTTTTTCCGTGGCCTCCCTGATCGAAGCGGCGGACGCCGCCGCCAAGACGTCGGACGTGAAGATCCTGGAGATCCGTCTGGCCATGGCCATGGGGGGGAAGGCCTACGTGTCTCTCACCGGGACGGTCGCCGCCGTCCAAGCGGCCGTGAACGCGGGTTCCGAATCGGTCATTCAGAAGGGGCTTTTGGTTCAAAGGGTCGTCATCCCGCAGCCGCGCCCCGAACTATTGAGAGAGATGATCTAAGGACAACATGATACCGACGAAGACACGACACCCATCATCCCCCCGGATCCCTTGGCCGGCGTCCCGCTACGCCTTGTTCAGTCGGTTCCTCACCCGCTGACGCGTCCGTTTTCCAGAAAAATCGTCACGTTATCCACCCCGAAAGGAGAATTGATCATGGTCCTCGCGCATAAAGTCAGTTCCTTGAGCCCCTCGCCCACCCTCGCGATCACGGCCAAGGCGAATCGGATGAAGAAAGAGGGCATCCATGTCATCGGTTTCGGCGCGGGAGAACCCGATTTCGATACGCCGCAGAACATCAAAGAGGCGGCGGTGGCGGCCCTTCGGAAAGGGTTGACGAAATACACGCCCAGTTCCGGGATCCCGGAACTGAAAGAAGCGATCGTCCGTAAGTTTCAGAAGGACAACGGGCTGGAGTATAAACCGGAGAACATCATCGTGTCATGCGGGGCCAAACACACCATCTTCAACGCGGTCCTGGCTTTGTGCGAGGAGGGAGACGAGGTCCTTCTCCCGGCGCCGTTCTGGGTGAGTTATCCCGAGATGATCAAACTGACCGGGGCCAAGACCGTTCTTTTGCCGACCACCGCGGCCGATGGTTTCAAGGTGACGGCGGAACAGCTGAAGAAAGCCATCACGCCGAAAACGAAACTTTTCATCCTAAACTCTCCCTCCAATCCGACGGGGATGATGTATTCGGAGAAGGATCTTCGGGAGATCGGGACCGTCCTTGCCGGGGCGGGGGTCTGGTGCCTGTCGGATGAGATCTATGAAAAACTGTGTTACGACGGTCATCGTCACGTCAGTATCGCGAGTTTGGGCGGGGATATCCAGGATAAGACGATCGTGGTGAACGGGGTCTCGAAATCCTATGCCATGACCGGTTGGCGGATCGGTTATGCGGCCGGTCCCAAAGAGGTGGTTCAGGCCATGTCCAATCTTCAGGACCATTCCACCTCGAACCCCACATCCATCTCCCAATGGGCCACGGTGGAGGCGCTCAATGGTCCCCAGGACGAGGTGGAGCGGATGCGAGTGGAGTTCCAAAAGAGGCGCGACGGGATGGTTCAACTCTTATCCGCGATCCCGGGACTGAGTGTGGGTCTTCCTCAGGGGGCTTTCTACTGTTTTGTGGACGTCTCGGGATTGTTCGGGAAAAAATATAACGGCCAGCCGATCGGGGGGTCCTTGTCGGTGACGGACCTGTTGCTGACCGAAGCCCGGATCGCGGTGGTGCCCGGTTGCGTCTTCGGGGACGACCGTTGCGTGCGGTTGTCCTACGCCACGTCGATGGAGAACATCGCCGAAGGGTTGAAGCGGTTCGCTGATTTTGTGAAAAAAGTGTCCGTATAGGAGGAGTCATCATGCCGAAGATATATCTGATCGATGTAACGAACCGGGACGGGGTGCAGACATCCCGAATCTGCTTGTCGAAGCTTCAGAAGACCATCCTGAACATGTATCTGAACGAGATGGGGGTCTTCCAGAGCGAGTTCGGGTTCCCCCTGACCCATCACGAGACCAATTACCTCAACGCCAACCTGGAGTTGGCTGAAAGCGGTGTGCTGTCGCCTCTCCGGCTGGGAGGATGGATCCGCGCGATCAAGGGGGATGTCGTTGAGACGTTCAAGAATTGCCCGAAGATCAAGCACTTGAACCTGTCCATCTCCACGTCGGACCAGATGATCATGCATAAGTTCAAGGGGAAGCTGGACCACAAGGCCATCATCAGCGAGATGTCGGAAGCCGTTCAAACGGCCCGGCAGAAGGGGGCGGAAAGCATCGGAGTCAACGCCGAGGACGCCTCCCGGACCTCCCTGGATTACCTCATCAAGTTCGTGGGGGCCCTGAAAGAGGCCGGCGCCGACCGCTTTCGGTATTGCGACACGCTGGGTTGCGACAGCCCCTTCTCCATCTACGACCGGATCAAGAAGATCGCCGCCGAAGTGAGGATCCCGATCGAACTGCACTGCCACAACGACCTTGGAATGGTGGTGGGCACCTCGGTGGGGGGAGCCATCGCGGCCAACGACGCGGGAGTGGACGCCTACATCAATACATGCGTGAACGGGATGGGAGAACGGGCGGGGAACGCCGACTTGGTGGCCGTCATCCTGGCCATCCGATACGGAAGCGGTCTCCATGATAAATATCAGTTGGATGAGAGGGTCAACCTCAAGGCGGCTTGGAAAGCGTGCAAATACGCCTCCTACGCGTTCGGAATCCCGATCCCCATCAATCAACCCGGAGTCGGATCCAATGCGTTCGCTCATGAGTCGGGGATCCATGCCGACGGCGCGCTCAAGGACCGGCGGAACTATGAGCTATACGACTATGAGGAACTCGGTCGGGGAGAGATGGAAGTCATCGAGACCGGTCGCCAGATCACCGTGGGAGAATATTCCGGGATCAAGGGGTTCCGCAACGTGTATGAAAAACTCGAGGTCGAGTTTAAAGGGGAAGCGGAGGCCAATCGGATCCTTGAACTGGTCCGCTTCGCGAACGTGCACAACCAGAAGCCCCTCGTGCAGGAGGAGTTGCGTTTCATCGCTCAGCATCCGGAGATTGCCAAGAAGATCCTCACCATGTCGCCCTTGGCGGGAGAAAAATCCAAATAAGAGAACGTTTCAAGGAATAAAAAAACAGGCCCTCGCTTTCGGCGGGGGCCTGTTTTTTTATGAGTTCGGTTCGAAGCTTAAAAGAGGGCGGTGATCTGCCGTTTCTTCGTCTTCTGGGGGGGTCTCTTCTCGAGATAGATGCGGGCTTCGACCGTATGGGGACCGGGTGTGTAACCGGACCAGTCAAACCACCAATAGCCCGCGCTCTCGCGGCAGGCGCACCAATCTTTCCCGTCGATGGATACCTCCACCTTGGGGGTGGGATAGGCGCCAATCCGGACCGTGTAGCAGGGCCCGATGATCTCGCCTTCCATGGGATAATCGATCACGACATACTGCTCGGTCGCCGGAGCGGCCTTCGTCTTGGTTTTTGCTTTGGGGGTGACGGCCGGGGCGGCGGATGCAGGTTGGGAAGGAATGGAAATTTTGTTGTTCGTCGCGCCGGGAACTGATTTTTTCTTTCTCATATAAGCCTCCTGAACTAGAATGGCCCCATTATAGCACTTTTGGTTCGGGTTCTGAAGGGCCTGCGGGGGGGGGTCCTCCCCTTTCGGGGGGGATTTTAAGGTGAAACAGAGGATTCGGAGGGCCGTGGCAAGCGGCTGGGGAATGCCGGAGGTCCGAGGGACCTATTTCGTCATGGCCTGCGCTTTTCGGAAAGCGTCCTTGATCTCCTCCAACATGTTGTATTTGAAGGCGACGCCTTTCTGGGAGGGGACCATCTCTCCGCCTGTCTGGGGCAGGAAATAGGTCCGGATGTCCACCAGTTTATGTCCCTTGAACTCTTTCAGGGCCACCTGGATCATCTCTGTCTCGCTCTTGTCCATCTTGATGATCGGTTTTCCGATCTCCGTCATGGTGTCGATCTTCTCGAGGGCGGCCAGGATCTCTCCCACTTTCGACAAGGGCACGCTGACGCCCCGTTTGGTCGGTTTCATCTGCATGTCATCGATGGACCGGTAATAGACGCGGATGTCCAGTAATTCCCGCTCCTTGTAGTCGGTCACGACGACCCAGATTTCCTCGCTGGAATTCTTTTTCAGTTTCTTGATGACTTCAGGCATGGTTCCTCCTTCATGGCTCAACCTTGGGGTTGGTCCTCTTCGAAAAGAAGTCCCGGTTCGATGCTCCGGGTGCGCGCGAAATCGGTTCCCTTCATCTCGTCTTCTCCGTCCCATTGGACGCTCTGGAGCTGGATGAGCCCGTCACCGGTCCAGACGCGGAACGGGTCGAACGTGTATACTTCGCCGGGGCGGCTCTTCCGGATCTCCCCTTTGGGTTCGAGCATCATTGTCTTCCAAACGGTCAGTTTTCTCCCCTTCAGATAGGTGATGGCGCCGGGATAGGGGTGTGTCTGGGCCCGGACGAAATCGTGGATCTGCTGAGTGGTTTCTTTCCAGTTGATCGATCCCCGGCGGGGCGGCCAGGGCTTGTTCGCGGATTGAAAGGCGACGCGGCCGTGCCCCCGGAGGATCGCCTGGGAGGCCTCCGTGAAAAAACGCTGGACGATCCCGACGGACATTTCGTTCAGTTTCTTCTCCAGCGTGGAGATGTCATCTTGTTCGAGGATCTGGACGGCTTCCTGAAAAATGATTTCACCGGTGTAGGGGCCACCCATGCGTCGATAGAGTGTGATTCCCGTGTCGGGGGCATCGTCATAGAGAGCCCATTGGATCGGATTTCGTCCGGTGTAGCGGGGAAGGAGGGCCGTGTGGAGGCAATAGAATTTGTCCGGTACCGTCGGCAGCCAGTTTTGGTCGGGTTCAGGGTGGTTGATGAGGAGGAGCACGGTCTCGGAGTCTAACGCCAGGTTCTTCCAGAAGGACGGTTCCAAGGAGTCGGACACGCCGGTGACGGGAAATCCGGCCCGCTCTCGATACTCTTCGTAGGACCCCTGATGGGGGGAGGTCTTGTCGTAATAGAGGACCTCCACTTTCCAGATGCCTTTCAGCAACTCCTCAACGACCGGAACCCCGGAGAGGCCGGAAGCCACGACGATTGTCTTCATTCCGCCCGCTCCAGTTTGACGACCTTGTATTTTAATTCCACTTGAGGGAGCCGGATCTGGACTGTATCGCCGGCCTTGTGTCCCAGGAGGGCTTCTGCCACGGGGGATCTGACGGAAATCTTTCCGGAGGCGAAATCCGCCTCGACGCCGTCCACGAGGGTGTAGGTGATGTCTTCTCCCGAATCGGTGTCTTTGAGGAAAACGGTGGTGCCGATACAGATTTCATCGGTCTTGACGTCGGCTTCCTCGATGATGCGCGCGGACCTTAATTTCTGGTCGATCTCGTCGAGTTTTCGGACCACCGCCTGTTGTTTTTCTTTGGCCGCGTGGTATTCCGCGTTCTCCTTCAGGTCGCCTTTTTCGGCGGCTTCGCCGATCTCCCGGGACAGGTCTTGTTTCTGTTTTTTGAGGATTTCCAGCTCTTTGCGGAGTTTTTCGTATCCCTTGCGGGTGAGGAATATGTTTTCAGGCATGGGCTTGTCTCGCTTTACTTTTATGGCCGACCGTCTGACTCATCACAAAAGCATGACGGTACAATATACTACGTTGTCACAAAAAAGTAAACTATATATATTATCCTTAATACCAGACAGGGAAAGGACGTTTTTACCTCCCAGATGTTCGATACGCATACGCATCTTTTAGACGAACGTTTTTCGGCCGACCGGGACCGGGTCATCGAGAACGCGTTCAAAAACGGGGTCGCCGCGATGACGGAAGTGGCCGATTCGGAGGCCCACTGGGACCCCGCCCTCCGGCTGGCAGATCGATACCCGGGACGGGTCTGGGCCGCGCTGGGGTTTCATCCCTATCATGCCGATCGGGCCCCGGAGAACCTCCCCGCTCAGATGCGGCAGGCCATGCTCCATCCGCGCGCGGTGGCTCTCGGAGAGATCGGTTTGGATTATTGCCGGTGTGCGGTCGATCGGGAGACTCAGAAGAAGGTCTTTACCCGATTGCTCGAAGTGTCGTTGGGGACGGGAAAACCCGTCATCATCCATTGCCGGGACGCTCACGAGGATGTCCGTACGATCGTTGAGGCCCTTTATCCGCCGGCAGAGGGCCGGTCGGCGGGGGTGCTTCATTGTTTTCAGGGAGACGAGCGATTGGCGGCGAGTTGCTTGGCCCGAGGGTTCTATATCGGCGTGGACGGCCCCGTGACCTATCCGAGCGCCGAAAAACTTCGTCAGTCGTTGAAACAAGTCCCGCTGGATAGATTGGTCGTGGAGACGGATTGTCCCTATCTCCCGCCCCAGACGCATCGGGGACAACGGAACGAACCGGCCTACCTTCCGGCCATCCTCCGGTCGTTGGCGGAATTGAAAGGCGTCTCATTTGAGGAGATGGTGAGAGCGACCACGGATAATGCCGGAAAACTTTACAAAATACCGTCAATAGTTCCCCAAAATATGTGAGTTTTCTCCTGTCAAAAATCACATTGACAGCCCTTATTTTTGAGGTTATACTAAAGAGAGGAAACCTGATTCTAACCCTGTGTCATTGACAATTCCTGCTCAAAACGAATGAACATGATACGACCCGCCGAAAATATCATCCGGACCATGATCCCGGCCCTCCTTTTGATGGGGCTGAGCGCGTCTCCCTTGTCGGCCGAACACGCCAAGATCCACTCCTATAAGTCCACTGTCGAAGTGCAGCATAAAGGCGAGACCAAATGGTTCACTGTCCGGAAAGGGCTCGATCTGAAGGAAGGCGATCGCCTCAGAACGGGGTCCGCCAGCAAGGCGGAGGTGGCCCTGGAGAACGGATCCCGCTTGAAAGTCTCCGCGAACAGCACGGTCCGGGTGGACAGTCTCTCGAAGTTGAGCCGGATGATCAGCATCGAGATCGGAAAGCTCAAGGCGATCGTCAAGAAACTGGGCCCGCAGGACAAGTTCAGCGTCAAGACGCCCATCGCCGCCGCTTCTGTCCGGGGGACCATCTTCGAGATGGGATATGACGGTACGAACGGTTCCCTGGACGTGTATAAAGGTCTGGTTTCACTGACCCAAGACGGCCAGGAAGTGTTCCTCCGGTCTGGCGAGCGGATCGATTTCATACCCGATCGGCCCCTCGGAACGCCGTCCCCGCGGCGGTCTCCGGGTGGTGAGGGGTCCCAAGGCTCCCGCTCCGAGATCCGCCGGGAAGTCGGTTTGAGCATGAGCAAGGAAGAGGTGATGGCCGCCGCCGCCGAAGAGATGCGGTTGGCCGAGTACCAGGTCGGGAAGACACTGATC
Source organism: Elusimicrobiota bacterium (assembly GCA_022709755.1). Taxonomy (GTDB): domain Bacteria; phylum Elusimicrobiota; class Elusimicrobia; order FEN-1173; family JAKLIF01; genus JAKLIF01. The sequence continues at coordinate 415,634 of JAKLIF010000002.1, forward strand.
GACGTGCACGGGAAACGCGTGCGGTTGGAAGAATATGTGATCCGCAAACCCCGAGAAGTCGCTGCGGCCGACCAGGACAAGGCCTTTAAGCTGGTGGTGCTGAATGAACGGGATGACCGCTTCGACTATTTTTATTATAAGGGGATATTCAACAGATCCTTGCCCGACGACCTGTCCGTGGCCCTCAAGGACGTGTCCGGCAAGATCGGGACCACCGCTCCCGATTATTATCTGACCCAATACGAGATGGCGCAGTCCAATACGCAGGATTTCATCAAGGACAACGCCTCCGGCGGGCACCTCGTCAAGATCACCTACGATGGGACGAACTACACGCTGACCGACCCGGACAATCCGACCAACACCAAGACGGTGACGGCCGATGAGCAGTCGATCTCCGACGGGGTGACCTACCATAAGATCTATGACCCGATCAACGACCTCTTCACCACCGTGACCGACGATCAATATGCCGCGGGTGATTTTAAGCCGGCCGTCTTCGATCCGGGTGATGATAATTATCGTTACCTGACCACCGCGGATACCGTCTGGAAGACGCGTTATAACTCCTACAGCCATGTGATCAACGATATCGCGAAACAGTCTTATACGGTCAAGACGACCCTTCCCAATACCTTGGCCATCGACCTGGACGCCGTGTTCACCTATGCCGGCGGCTATGCCCTTCCCTATACAGAGACACCGTCGGGGTCCGATTACCTGCATAATCGCGTGACCGTCTTTTACGGGGACGGGACCAAGGAGGCCTACGACACCTACATCATCTCGGACGATGGGACGATCGCGACGAAGAAGGATTTCGCGGGGATCACGTCCGGGGCGGCGTATAAGACCGAATTGCTGAAATGGAACTATGAACAGGTCATCACGGCCACGGAGTTCAACGGACGGAAGATCGATCTGGTCGTGGAACCGAAGATCTTGATCAAGTCGGGATTGGTCAAGTGAGACGCCTGATCGCTGCGATGGTCTTTGGGGGGGTGTTTGCCACTTCCTTGCCGGCGGCGGAGGTGGTGTCCGTCTACGACATCCGCTTCTTGGGTGGGCAGCATTTTTTCGACGGAGATGTGAGCGCCCTGTCCGGTAATATCAGCGCTGTGATCTCCCCGGCGGTGAAGTTCAACGAGAAGTGGACGCTGGTCCCGACCTATATGGGCAATTATCAGGGCACACGCGACGTGCAGGAGCTGGCGGGAGGGGGCACATTGTTCCAGGATTCGACGGGCCATGGGGTGAACGTGAAGGGGATCTATTCCGTCTCCCCTTCCTGGAAGATGAAGGCCAGCGCGGGCGCGAAGACCGAACTGTTGCGCGAGACCAAGGATGAAAGTTGGGGGGATGGTCTCTTCGATTATCGAAAATACTCCGGCGGGTTGGAAGCGCAATATAGTTTCAGCGACAACGCCAACGCCCGCGTCTCTTACGACTATTACATGCTGGCGTTCCCGAACTATCAGTCCCTGGAATCGGCCCAGGATCCGACCTTGACCCGCGAATTGGTGGGGACGGATGTGTTGAACAGCCGCAACCATATGGTCGGGTTGGGAATCGAGTCCCCTCTTCCGGGGAACATGAAGGCGGATTTTAACGTGTACTACAACATGAGGGGATACGGGGATCAACCCGTGGTCAATTCGGCGGGAAACACGACGTCGACGGACCGGGATGACAAGGTCACCGTTGCCGGCGTGGTGCTGTCGGCGCCGTTGTTCATGGCGGAGGGTCTCCGCCTGATCGGCGAGTTGGGGTATACGTTCAGCATGACCGATTCCAATCAGAACCATTACGATGCCCGCAAGACGACGTTCTTGGCGGACTATTACGACTATTCTCAGAATACCATCGCTCCGGGCCTGATCGCGGCGATCGGCGAAACCCCCTGGGTCGTCAATCTGGGCGGTGCCTGGAACCACAGGACGTACGATTCCCGACCGGTGCAGAATGGGAACGGGGATTACTTGACGTCGAAGATCGATATCACGGAGATATCGGCCGTGATGGGGGTCGGTTATCCGGTCACCAAACAGTTGAAGATCCGGACACAGGCCACGCTGGGTTGGAGCGATTCCAACATGGAATACGAGAAGACTTTTAAATACAACTATAAGATCGCGAACTACCTTTTAGGGTTCTCCTATGAATATTGATAAGAAGTGGGTCCATCGGTTGGTCTTGTGTGGAGCGCTTTTTGGCGCTTCGACGCTCCAGGCCGGCTACCTGTGGCAGAACGGTGGAAACCAGATCCCCTCTTCGTCCGGAGGGCAGTCGAACGTCAAGATCCTGCCGGGACCCGCGCCAGAGGAGACCTACATGGTCTGGTTGACGACCGAATCGGGGAACGCCGACATCAAAGTGGCACGGGTGAACGCGAGTGGGGTCCGGCAGTGGACTCGAGACGTCACCGGCGGATTGTCGTCGAATCAGGGACTTTATGGGTCGGATTATCCCTATTTCAGCGCGATTAAAATGGGGAACGACTTGGTCGTCTACTGGATCGATGACCGCAACACGGGCCGCGGACTGGACGCATATGCTCAGAGGGTGAGTGCCGACGGATCCATCGCTTTGAATTGGGCCGCCGCGGGGATGCTGATCTCATCGGGCACCGGGGCCTCCAACGCGCGCGACCAATGGCCGGTGTTGGTCCCTTCCGGTGCGGACGGAATGCTTCTTTTCTATATGGATTACAGCACGTCGCCGGACGTGGACCCGATCTATGCCAAGAGGATCAATCTGGCCGACGGATTGAGCGATACCTTGAATTGGACCGTGGGGGATGTCCTGATCACGTCGCCCACGGCCACAGCCATCGGGAGCATGTCGGCGGCGGTTGAATCCACGAATGGAAGCGGGCTGATCACCTGGTCCGAGAAGAACTCGGGGACGAGCGGATATGATCTTTTTGCGGCGAGGATCAGCACAGGGGGATACAAGGTGTTCACCGCCACCGTAGTCTGCAATGCCGTCGGAGACCAGGGAGGAAACGACCTTCAGGACGACGGTCTTCTCGCCGCCATCAGTAATAACAATAACGGGATGTATGTGGTCTGGGTGGATACGAGGAGTTCGTCCAATGGGATGGATATTTATGCGACTCAGATCGAGGCGGACGGTTCTCGGACGACCGGGGGCAGTTGGGTCGCCAACGGGAATGTGATCTGTTCCACGGTCGGGGTGCAACGCAACATGGTGTTGGCGTACGACTCATTGGGCAGCAGCTTGATGGTGGCTTGGGAAGACTCCCGCGTGACGGCTCTGCCGCGTGTGTTTTTGCAGAAGATCTCGTCCGCCGGCAGCGTTCAATTCTCTGCCAACGGGATCGACGTGGCTTCTCCGATGGGACAGCAGTCTCAACCCGCCCTTGGGGTCGAGAGTTACACCCAGGACCCCTTCTATTTTGTGGCGTTCAAAAGCCGGCGGCAGATCAATTCAGTCTGGGAAGAGGATGTCTATGTCCAACGGCTTGATGCGGCCGGGACGAAGATGTTCGGTCCCGCGGCGGAAGCTGTGGCGCCGTCCGCCGCATCAATGTCTCAGCGGAAACCCGCCATCTATTCCGGATCCGGCTCTGACAGTGCCATCGTCGCCTGGGAAGACGGCAGTACCATCCGCGCTCAGCGGATGGTACCCGTCGGTCTGAGCGGGACGGTGTATTATTCCGGCACGCAAGGGGAATCGATGAACGTGATCGTGTGCGTCTCGACTCTGGGTCCGTCCATGATCGGGAACCAGAACGTTTATCTCGACGCGACGATCGATGCCGGTCCGGGGGCGTTCAGTTTTAACGAGCAGAACGGCTTTATCGCCGGGAATTATTGGATCATGGCGTATCGGGACCTCAACGCCAATAGTGTGTTCGATGCGGGGGAGCCGCAGGGCGCCTTCAATAGTTTTTCGGCGGGCAGCGCGGAATTTTTGTCGATGCCCGTCTCCGTCTCTTCCGGGATCACATCCATGGCCATCATTCTGCGGGATTTCGTCGCCATCAACGGAGAGGTCACGCGCGAGACGACGGACGGCGGATATCTCGTCCTCGAGGCGACCGGTGCCGGCGGACTGTTGTTCCAGACCAGACCCTTCGCCAACAATGAACCCGATTATGGCGTGCCCACATCCTACACGTTCTACGTGGCCACCAGCCCGACCGATTACGGCCTGCGCGCCTACGTGGATACCGCCAATAACGGGCAGGGGAACAATTATTGGGACGAATGTTGCGACCCGTATACCGTCACGACCGTCGCGGTGGGGAACACGGGGGCCAACGACGTGACCCTGACCGTCTCGGGGGAATCGTCCGGGGGAGGGACGACCGGCGGCACCGCCGAATATTTCAGCATGAACGATTATTATGGTGGTACCTACCAATATCTCGGCGTGAATACGGTGTCGAACGAACTCCGGGTCTACCTGCGGGATTATTACTGGAACCCGACCACGTCCTCCCAGCCGGTGGTAGTCCAGCTACAGGCCCTCCGGAACGATTGGGAAACCGCGGACGCCGGCGCGGCATTTTCCCCCAATTCGTCTTTTTCGACCGTCATCACGTCCATCACGATCCCGGCGGGACAACCCTACGCGTCCTTCTGGTTCAGGACCGCGACCGTCGATTACATCCATGTCCGGGGGACGGCGAATGATTTCCCCGTATCGGGGGACTCCCGAACGGCATATTACGATTTCAACATCGCACCGGCGGGCACCGGTTTTTCAGGGGTCTATGCCAGCCCCACCACCATCACTCCCGACAACGACCAAGTCGACGATTTCACGGCCATCCATTTCACGCCGCCTCAAAACCAGGGGTGGGATGTGATGATCTCGACCGACCCGGGTTTTGGGAATTACGTTTATTTCATGTCGGGCTGGGGCCAATGGCCCGAGGGCGCCATCTGGAACGGCCGGGACACTCAATGGCGGGTGGTTCCAAACGGGACTTACTATGTCCGCCTTCAGACGTCCGGCGGTGGACTGAAGAATGATACCCTTCAGATCCAGGTGCAGAGCAGTTATATCCGGGGGAAGGTCGTCAATGGATCCAGCGTCGGTCAATCGGATGTTTACATCAACTACTGGGGGCAGAACGAAGGGGGATCGGTCGAGACGGATTCGGCGGGCAATTTCAGCATCTACGGACTGAAGGCGGGACAGTATTACGGTATGAACCTCAACAAGGAGGGGCTGGCGGGCCGCCAGATCAACAACATTCAAGCTCCGGCCAACCTTCCCAACATCACGATGGCGCAGGGCGTCACGTTGAGATTGGCCGCCACGGTCAATAAAGAGCCGGAGGGGTGGGACGCCTGGGGGAACGTGTTCGCCCATGACGCCAACTACGAGAACACGACCAACGGTTCTTTCCGCATCCGGTATGGGACCACGGTATCCGACAACGGTTTTTGGGAAGGAGATCCGTCCTATAGCACGTGGACGACCTTGGGGATTATGCCGGACACGGCCTATACGCTGGAGGCGAACATTTACGGATATGGAACCATCACCAAGACGATTGCTCCCCAATCGGCGGGAGCCACCGTGGACGTGCCGGTCTTCGCGTTCACTCGGAAAACGAATCTTTACGGAAAAGTGTCGGTCCCGACCAGTAGAACGGAAGGGCTCTGGGTTTCCGTCGATGCCACCAAGCGGGGGGAGACCTCGCCGAGCGCGTGGGGGGGCACGTGGGTGGATTGCACCGAGGTCCATTCGAACGTCTATACGCTGTTCGGTCTCGATCCCGGGGTTTATACCCTGAGGGCTTTTGCGCAGGGTTACAAATCGCAGACGCTCTCCAATATCACGGTGGGGACCGAGGATCTCGGAGACAAATATTTCGGCGGGGCGGCGGCAACCCCCTCTCATCCGGAAATCGATTTCCCTGAATTTGTCGAGGGGGGAAAAGTCAACGGCACTCTCCGGGTCATCGGGAATAGTTCCTCGTTGTCGAATGAGTATGGCGGCGGGTTCAGCGTCTATTTGAACGCGTGGAGCCCGACCACCTATCAGGGGTGCGGGATTCAGGTCAACCTGAGCACGAGCTCGACGGAAACGTCATCTTCCTTCTCGATCACCGGATTGGATGACGGGACATATTATGTCCACTCCTGGTTGCAGGGGTTCCAGATGGATCCGCCCGGCATGAAGCAAGTGACGGTCTCCAATGGGACGGGGCAACTCGATGTCACTTTCAAGGCCTTATCCGGATCTATCGCCATGACGGTGCAGTTGCCGGCCGGCTACAGTGATTACAACAACGTCACTTTCATGGTTTACGGGGGGGAAGGATATAGTGGGACGGTTCAGGGAACCGGCCAGACGACCACGCTGAGCGGGTTGGGTACGGGGATGTACAGCATCGAGGCCATCTACCTGACGACGGGTTTCCACAAGAAGACCGCCGTACCCGTCATCAACGGCGAGACGGCGGCCGTCTCCATCGGACTCGGCGAGAACACGTTCGCCATCTCGGGGACGATCGCCATGCAGGGCAACATCAATCTTTCCCCGGTCTATAACGTGACGGTGAGCAGCGTTGCGGGGTTGCAGGCGAAGGATCCCTCCGCGCCGAAAGTCCAGATCTATAAGTTCCCCTTGCCGGACAGTTCCTACAGCACCGTGGAGCCCTACGCCAAGGCGACGGCCACGATTTCCGGCACGGGCGCCACGTTCGGTCTCACGGGATTTCCACCGGGGACCTACTTAGTCAAGGTCAAGAACGACCTGAACCCGCCGTCTCCGCCGACATATTGTTCCGAGTGCATGTCGGAGGACCCGGCCTACCCGGAATTTGCGTCCACTAACGACGTGGTTTATATCACCAACGCGAACGTCTCGGACGTCGCGTTGACGCTGAGCAACGGAGTCGAGCTTGCGGGAACCATCCGCCGCCCCGTGGGGGACACGACCGTGGACAGCCGACAGTTCGACATCATCCTCCGACGGACTGACAACCTGGCCGTCTGGCGGACCACCGTGACATCCTCCGGATCGAATACGAGTTATAACTTCAAGCACATCTCCGCGGGGGATTATACCCTGCAGGTCAAGGAGAAGGCCTCCGGGACGGGGGTCATCCCGAAGTATCACGCGGCGCCCGCGTTCATATCCATCGCCAACGCGGATGTGACCAAGAACATCACGTTGGTCAAGGCGGGCACGGTCGTCGGGAAACTGAGGGACGTGGATTCCAATACGCTGATCACCTCGAACAATTATTCGCAATTCCTCGGGAGCAACTTCAACCTCAACGCCAACGCGAACCCGTGGACCGAAGGCGGTTGGTCTGAGGCGTTGCGCGGGAATCAGGGCCAGATCTACATATCGACCACGACCGGACAGTTCTATATCCCGCGGCTTATGCCCGGGACGTCGTATGATATCGGCTTGCAGGAATATCAGAGCATGGATGCCGAGAGCATCGCCAAGGGGCAGAAGTCTTATGCCCCCACGGTGAAATCGGGGATCCGCGTGGCCGACGGGCAGACGGTGGATATCGGCGTGCTCGACTTGAAACAGGGAGTGCAAATCTCCGGTCAAGTGAAGGATCTGGCGGGAAATCCCCTGTCGAACATCCGTATCATCGGGAACCCGTCGTTGTCGGAGCAACAATGGCAGCTGCAGGTGGAAGGATATACCGATGCGGACGGAAGATACACGCTGAACGGTGTCGACCGGGACCAGCGGTATTACGACGTGACGGCCTCTCCGCGTTATCGGCCGGGAGAGACCTATTACGGTCTCCTCTCCGGGGGGAAGACATATGGGGAAGAAAACCGGCTGATGATCGACTTGTCCGATTCGGTCAAGATGACGAACGTGGATTTCACGTTGACGGAGGCGAACGGAGTTCTGATGGGGAAGGTGGTCACCGCCGACGGGGGGGACCTTCTCGAGCCTTTCGATAACAAGGGGGGGATGAAGGCCAAGCAAGCCCGGATCGTCCTGAAAGACGATAATGATTTCATGGTGAGCGACAACCCCATGGGGAATATCGAGGAAATCACGGATCCCAACGGGAATTTCCGGGTTACCGCCCTCAAACCAGGCTCTTATACGTTGCGCGTGGTCTCGTTCGGGTATATCATCCACAAGCAAAAGATCATCGTCAGGAGCGGAGACAACGATGTCGGCACGGTCACCCTGGAACGCGGAGCCACGGCGAGCGGCACCATCCGGAACCAGGACGGATCCAAGCCCAGCACGACCGACGTTAGTTTCGTGGCGGCCGGGGATTCGGATTTCGAGGAGATCGTGATCGGACAGATCATCTCTGATGAGGCGACGCAGCTGGTGACAGGATACGAACTTCCCGGTTTCAAGCCCAACGTGGAATATACCATCCTCCTGATGAACAAGGGCGACGATATGACGGAGGCTTATTCCGGCCTCACCTTCACCTCCGCCGCGCAGAAGAAGACGGTGAACTTGATCTACCGACCGGCGGCTCCCGTGGTCTATGCCACCGTCAAAAAGACGGGGACGAACGTGTATTCCCTGCGCTTCTTGAGCTCCCAGAAGCTGCGGAACCTGACCACGGATGACAACGATCTCGAGAAGATCATCACCCTCGCCTCCGGCAACGGGCAACTCTCCAATAAGGAGATGACGCCCAGCCGGGACATGTTGACCGCGACCTATGAGATGGCTTCCACGGACAAGACCTTCGAGGTCCGTCTCCGGTTCAAGACCATCGTCGTGAATCCGGACAGCGCGTCCAAAGAACCTTACGAATATGACAACACCTTCAAATTCTACAAGGGAGTCGGACGGGAGCGGCGCATCCGCATCGCCAATACGATGGGCGGCCGAGCCCTCCTGGAAGGTGATCCCACGGGATCTCTGTTCTCTCCGGGCTCGTTCGACGTGGCGGGGTCGTCGCGCGTCGAGGTGGGGGTCCGGATGGCGGATTCTCTGGATGATCTGACACTGGCTTCTCCCAAGAGGGGATATGGCGCCGTCAAGGTGGCGACGTCTCTGGGTCCCCTGGCGTATCCGGAAGACGGCGAACTCTATAAGGCTGTCCGGCTGGCGTCGACTCCTCAGGTAGATCCGTTCAGTTCGTTCTATGACATATTCCTTCCGGCCGGGATCCGGCACTCGTTGAAGAAGGATGCCAAGATCACCCTCAAGTATGATGACAGCGTCACGGACCCGTCGGCCCTGAACGTATATTTCTTCGACACCAACAACAACGTGTTCCTGTTGGAGGCCAAGAACAGGAAAGTGGACAGCGTCAATAAGACGGTGACGGTCGGCGTGTCTCACGCATCGACCTTCGTTATTCTGGCCAGCAGCGCCTCGATCATCGGGGCCAGCAGCTACACAGGGACGGAGATTATCCTGTATAATTTCCCCAACCCGTTCGATTTGAAGAATAAGACGGTGACCCTGGCCAATCCGGGCAGCAGCGCCGCCAGCCAGACGATCGAGGGGACCATGATCCGCGCCGCGATCCCCTGGGGGATCACCGGGACGATGAAGTTCGAGATCTATAACATCGCCGGCGAACTGGTGAGGACCCTGACCGCCGAAGCGCCCAACGGGGGTACCTATTATTACATCACCTGGGATGGGAAGAATGACGGCGGCGGAAAGGTGGCATCGGGAGTCTACATCGCCCGGTTCACCATCGGCGGACACCACCCGCGATTTTTCAAGATGGCTGTTTTAAAGTGATCTGGAGAAAACGGATATGAAACCGATTCATCGACGATCGTCAATGAGGATCAGGATGTTGACCGCCGGGCTCATGGTTTCCTTGTCCTGTGGTATTGTCTTCGCCGCGAACAAGGACGTGGGGACGACGGGGGCTCAGTTCCTTAAAATCGGAGCGGGCGCCCGGCCCGTGGGCATGGGGGAGGCGTTCACCGGCGTGGCCGACGATGTCAATGCCATCGCCTGGAATCCGGCCGGACTGGCGTTCTTGACTCGTCCGGAGTTCACCGCCATGCACTCCCAATGGTTCCAGGACACTGATTATGAATTCGCGGCCGGCGTCTATCCGACCGCGTGGGGCACCTTCGGTATCGGGGCCTCCACCTTGAACATCGACAAGATTGAAAAGAGGACCGCCGATACGGAGACGCCGGACAGCACGTTCGAGTCCAGTGACGGGGCTTACCTCCTCTCGTATTCACGGACGATGGGCTCTGCCTGGGCGGTCGGGGTGAATGCCCGTTACATCAGCGAACAATTGGATACCGAGAAAGCCACGTCTGTTTCCGCGGATCTCGGCGCTTTTTGGAAGACCCCTCACCGCCCCCTGACGATGGGGCTCTCTGTCCGCCATCTGGGGTCCCAGATCAAATTCAGGGAGGAGAGCGATCCCCTGCCGAGGACCGTGACGTTGGGGCTGGGATATAAGATGTTCTCCGATCGATTGACGCTGGGGGTGGATTTCCGCCGACCGGTGGATGACGGCGTTCAATATGCCGTCGGCGCGGAACTCACTCAGAAACTGCTCTGGGATATCGCGGGGTCTTTGAGGACGGGTTACAATACGGCGGGGACCGATGCCGACGGGTTGACCGGTTTGTCGGTCGGGATGGGGCTGAGCTGGCGCCATTACTCTTTCGAATCGGCGTGGGTTCCTTATGGGGATCTGGGCCAGACGTTCCGTTACGCCCTGGTCGTTAAATTCTGATCGATCGTCTGAAATTGAAAGTCATTGGTCGTGCCGGATGCTATTCCGGCACATTTTTTTTATGAGGGGTCGTATGAATCCGAGACAAAAGTTCATCGGGGAATTGAACCGTCGGGGTGTGGTGGTGGTCCCCTTGTCGGAACCCGCGTCGCTCCTTCGGGATGCGCAACGCGCGTTCCGGGGTGGCGCCGGCGCCTTGGAGGTCCGTGCCGATTATTTCACCGTTGCCCGGTTGAAGGGTCTTCGGGGTCTGCTGGAACGGTTGAGGAAACGGACCCGATTACCCGTGATCCTCACCCTTCGGCGCGCGGGCGAAGGGGGAAAGAGGCTGATCTTAGATCGTCGACGGATGGAGTTGTTCTGCGAATCGCTCCCTTTCGTCGACGGACTCGACGTGGAGATCCGGCCTGAATCTTTTTCCAGAGTCATGGTCCGGCGGGCCCACGCCCAAGGCCGGTTCGTGATCCTGTCAAGCCATGATTTCAAACGGACCCCATCCGACTCCGCCCTCCGGCATTTGGCGGATCGCTTCCGCGCCTTGGGGGGGGATCTGTTCAAGGTGGCCGCGCACGCGGCGTCGGGCAAGGACGTGGACCGGTTGATCCGTTTTTTGAATTCCTGCCGGATCCGTCATCAGACGGTGATCCCCATGGGGGCTCGCTGGAGGACCGAGAGGATCGGGGCGTTCCGGAATGGGAGTTGTCTCGCGTATGGGCACCTCGGCCGGCCGACGGCTCCGGGACAGACGTCGTTGAGGGATCTCGTTTCGGCGCTCTCTGGAAAAGAATGAAGGAGCATGGTTCCTTGAGACGGCCCCGAAAAACGATCCGCCCCGCCCTGGCCTACCGGTATGGGGATGGATTGTATATCAATCTGACCAATCGTTGTCCCACGGCCTGCCAGTCCTGCATCAAGACGACGTGGAGATATCGGTATCGCGGGTATGACCTTCGCTTGAGTCGGGATCCATCGGTCGAGGCCGTGATCAAAGCGGCGGGTGATGTGTCCGGTGACCGGGAAATCGTCTTCTGCGGATACGGAGAGTCCACCTACCGGCTCGAGGAGATGGCGGCGCTCGCGGATCATTTCCGCAGTCGAGGGGTTTCCCGTATACGTCTGAACACGGTCGGGCTCGGATCCCTCATCCATGGACGGAACATCGCGCCGGACCTGTCCCGCATCGTCGATTCGATATCGATCAGTTTGAACTCCGCCGATCCGGTTCAATACCTCGAACTGCAGAGACCACAACCCCGATACAGGGCCCGCGCTTTTTCCGCCGCGCTCGATTTCATCCGGGAATGCGTCAAAGTCATTCCCGAGGTCACGGTCACCGCTGTGTCGCGCCCGTCCGTGGATATGTCCGCCGTCGAACGACTGGCCGAACGGCTCGGCGCCCGGTTCAGGGAGCGGCCATTCCTGGATGATTACGAGGACGATTCGACTCGGAGGGGCAGGCCCCCGAAGAGTCGCCGGTGAGAACTCAAGGGGCGGGCCGGAGGCCGCGTCGGATCGGAATCCTGAGTGATGATCTGACCGGCGCCGGAGACATCGGACTCTATTTTCGCCGCGCGGGTTTTCGGACGGAGATCGTGATCGCCCGGAAAGACGGTTCCCTCGGCCGCCACCGTCCCTCGCCGGGGGTGAGAGTCTGGATCATCGACACGGAAACACGGCACTGTTCTCCCCGGGACGCGGCCCTTGCCGTCGGAAAGGCGACAGAAAGGTTGGTCCGTTGGGGGGCCGATTTCTTCTACAAGAAGATCGATTCCACCTTGAGGGGCCCCGTCCGGGATGAACTGATTTCCTGGACGTCGGTGTTGGGCCGCCATCGCCGGTGGGGAGGGCTCCCGATCGTTTTTGCGCCGGCCTATCCGCGGATGAAGAGGACCACGCGCCGGGGGGTGCACTATGTCGGAGACCGGCCATTGCATCGGTCGGCTTTCGGGAAGGATGTGAGATGCCCGGTCTCAACGTCGTCTTTGGCGGAGATCCTGCAGGCGGACGGGGAAGAGACGGGAACGCCGGGGAACATCTCGGTGCGAGTGGGCCGGTCACTCCGTCTCTTGATTCCGGACATTTCGTCGCAAAATGAATTAAAATATCTGTCCCGGGAGATCCGGAGAGGTCGGTTCTCCGCCCCCGGCCTCGTGATCGGCTCTGCCGGATTGGCCGAAGAACTGGCGCGGTCGTGGGGTGTCCCCTCACAAAGCCAAAGTTTGTTTCATCCTGGGCCGGGGAGACAGGCGTCTCCCGTGATGGTGGTGGCCGGGTCGGCCAACCCGCGGACTCATCGGCAATTGGCGGTCTTGGAGAGGGAAGAGGATGTCCTTGTCGTGAGGACCCCCGTGTTATTGAAGGCGGATCGGGCTCCGAGGATGTTGGCTCGTCTGGTCCGCGAGGCTCGTCGGAAGGCGGGGCCCTCGGTTCGGCGTTATGTGTTGACCGGGGGGGAGACCGCATCGGCTTTCTTGAGGATCCTCGGGATCTGGCATTGGGAGATTCAGGGAGAGGTCGAATCGGGAGTGGCCCTTTGCTCATCGGTGGGAAGTCCCGGTCCGAAGGTCTGGATGGTGTTGAAACCCGGTGGTTTCGGTCAAGACCGGGTTCTGATCAAGAGTGTGAGGAGACTTCGTCATGTGGTCTGATTTCTTCAAGTTCGGTCGGATGTTGTGGGAGGCCGGGCAGATCCATTATACTTCCGGGAACATGTCGGTCCGCAAAGGCGACGTTCTGTGTGTCACGCGGACGGGGAGTTCTCTGGCCGACCTGACGTCGATGGATATCGTGACCGTGAATCTGAAGGATTCGCTCAGGGACAAAGGGGCGTCGTCGGAAACACCGGTCCATCGGGCTCTCTACAAGGCGTTGCCGGACATCCGCGCCGTGGTCCACTCCCACCCTCCTTACGCGACGGCCCTTTCTTTTGATATGGATGAGATCGTCCCCGCTGATTCCGACAGTCTGTTCATCCCGTCGATCCCGGTGTTGACGGAGTGTCCGTTCGCGGAGGGATCCACCTGTGTGGCGGACCGTTTTCCGGCATTGTTGAAACAACACCGCGTGGCGGTGATCCGCGGACACGGGGCCTTTGCCGTCGGGGACAGTCTGCGGCAGTGCATCGCGACGTTGACGATGATGGAAAATCAATGCCGACTGGTCTATCTTCGAAGGACCCTGAAAAGGGGCTGACGTCATGTTTTCTCCCGATCCACGGTTCCTGAGAATCGCCCGCCCCCTGTTGATGTCGTTGTTCATCCTGTCCGTGATGGTGTTCCTCTGGACTCCCTTCCGGTTTGCGTGGAGCGCCTATGGACGATTCTGCCAGGCGCGGTCGGGAAGACCGTCGGTGGATCCGGCCGAGGTCGTCGAAACAACCCCCTGGGATTGGGTGTATCGCCGGATCCGTCCCGGAGTCCATTTCCAATCGGCGGACGGTGCGGTGCGTTCCGGGCAGACTCCGTCGCCGGGGCCGTCCGATTCCGATGTGGCCCTCCCCGACGCGATTCCAAGTTCCCCGTCGGCGGTCCTTCCTGATTCATCGAAAAAGGAGAGGCAGGTCGTTTTCCGTTTGTTGGCCCCCGCCGCCAAGAGCGTGTTCTTGGGGGGATCGTTCAATAATTTCGATGCCAGAAGGATCAAGATGTCAAAGATGAGATCGGGCGTTTGGGAAACGACGGTCAAATTGCCTCCGGGGAAATATCTCTACAAGTTCAAAGTGGATGGCCGTTGGGAATTGGATCCGACCAATCCGGACAAGACGGCTCCGCCGAAAAGCGCGTCCCTCCTGGTGCTCCGGTGATGAAAAGGTTTTCTTTTTGTCTATGGGGAACCCTGTTTTCCATGCTGGCGGGCATTGGCGTGTCGTTCGCGGAAGAACCGGCGGAAGGGGTTGAATCGGAGTCCTCGAAGCGGGTGACCGTGGTGTGGGTCCCAACGCCCGGGACCGACCCGTTGGGGAGCGCGCAGTATCTGGAATCCCATCCCCATCTCAGGGTGACCGTCGTTTTGAAGGAAGGCTTCTTCGGCGAGGAAGAAAAGGATTTGCAGGCCTGGAAGATCTTTTCCCATCTTCGATCCCGCGATCAGATCGATTTGGCTCTCGTGGTGCCGGGGGACCCGCTCCTGGCGCTCCTTCAAGACACAGACCGTGCCGGCGAATCCCTCCCTTCCGGACAATCTCTGCCGCCGAAGTACGCGTGGCCCGAGGATGTGCTGGCCCATCTGATCAATGCTCAATCCCAATATGAACAGCTTTGGCAGGCGGATCCGCAAGGGATCGTCTTCCCTGGGAGTCCCACGGGCCCCAAGGTTCCCGATCTGACGCTGTTCGAGGCGCTGGATAAGGTCTCATTGAGATGGGTTCTGTTGACGGATCATCCGGATGTCACTCCGGGGATTTACGCCGGCTTGACTCCGAAGATCGTCTGCCCTCTCGTCGTGTCTGACAGAAAGACGGCCGGTCAACGGTCTGTCTTGCCGAAGCTGGATTATTCATCCGAATTGACCCCGCCGATTCTGCTGGGAAATCTGGAGGATGTCCAGGATTTGTGGGTGCTGGCGGGGGGGAGCTCGGTCGTCCGGGGACGTTTCCTTTCCGAGGCGATCGAAGAATCCGTGGATACCCCGATCTGGCCGGGGGTGGACCGGCAGGTTGAGGATATGTCATCTTGGATCGGAGAGCCCGAGGAGAACGCCGCCTGGCAATTATTGGGGATGGCCCGAGGAGACATCGAGAGATACAAGGATTCCGGCAAGGCCGAGGTGACCTTGTTGGACGCGGCGCTGAATGAGCTGTATTCCGCCCAGAAATCCGCCCTTTTCTATTATTTCGGAGCCGATTATGACTCCGGTCGCGACGAGGAACTCAAACGGGAGTTCCTCGCGACGTTGGCCCAGGTTTACAGGTTGATCCGCCAACCCATCCCCGAGATATTGCTTCAGCCGTTCTCTCGGATCATCACGATGCTCCAGGACAGCACGGAGATGGAGACGACGGTTCAATCCGGCTACGGTTTTGTCAGGTGGAAAGACGTCCTTCATGACGACCGGGGGCCCGGTGACTATTTTTATCCGGAAGGGAAGGAATTTTCGTCAGGATCCTGGGACATCCAGACGTTCGATGTTTCGGTCCAGGAGCAAAGCGTCGTGTTCAGCTTCTACATGGGGTCTCTGGAGAATCCATGGGGTGGCCCGTTGGGGTTCAGTCTGCCCATGATCGACGTGTATATGGATATCAATCACCAGCGTTCGGCGGGTTCCGTCCAGATGTTGCCGGGCCGTCCCGGAGTGATCGACGGACAGAATGCGTGGGAATACGCCCTGACAGTAGACGGATGGGGGGCTCATTTGTTTCAATATAATCCGGGTAAGATCACGGAGGAAGGGGCCCCGCCCAAAGTCAAAGTGGTGCGCGATTCGGGACTGATCCGCGTGGAGGTGTCCAAGACGCTTCTTCGAGGAGATCCCTTGAAATTCGGGTATGCGGTGTTGGTGATGGGGCGCGCGGGTTCCTCCGGTCAGACGGTGAAAGACAATCAGGGTCTGGAGATCGGTGTTCCCATGCCGGTCTTGAAGGATCCTGGGCCGGGGAACTTCGGCGGCTCTCTTCCCAATGCGGCGGCTTCCCCCTACTTGGATTTACTGGTTCCTCCCGGTTTGACACAGGCACAAGTTTTGGGCGTCTATAAAAAAGGGAAAGACGCATTGATTCCCTTCGTGAAGGAGTGAGATGAAACGTTCGATCCAGATCGTTCTGGCGGGGCTACTGATCCTCCTGTTATGGGGGCTCGTCGGTCGTCGACCGATCTCGTTCCTCTGCCCCTCGAAACCGGCCCGCGGCGCCGCCGCCCCCGTGGTGGAGCCCGGCGTTCTCAATCTTCAGGATTCTTTTTCGCGGGTCGCCGCGCAATCCAAGCCGGCGGTCGTCAGTATCTCCACCGTGCATGTGGAGTCCGAGGAATACGTCCCTTATGAGTTCTATTTCGGGGATCCTTTTAATGATTTTTTTGAGGATTATTTCGGTTCCGAAGGCCCTTCGCGCTCCGTGCCTCGCCGCCGGATGAACCCGCCCAAGATACAGCGGAAATTCAAAGGGATGGGGTCCGGAGTGATCATCGATGCGAAAGGGTACATCCTGACCAACGAACACGTCATCCGCGACGCGAACGAGATCAAGGTGACGGTGATGGATCCGGATGAGAAGATCTACACCGGGAAGGTGGTCGGGAGCGATTCCCGCACAGATTTGGCCGTCATCCGCATCAAGGCCGGCAAGGATTTTTCCTCCCTTCCCCTGGCGGATTCCGACAAGGTCCGGGTGGGGGATTGGGCCATCGCCGTCGGCAGCCCGTTCGGACTGGAACACACCGTGACGGTGGGGGTCATTTCGGCGGTCCGTCAATCCCTCTCGATCGAGGGAAAGAATTTTAAAAACCTGCTTCAGACCGATGCGGCCATCAATCAGGGGAATTCGGGCGGGCCCCTCTTGAACATTCAGGGGGAGGTGATCGGAATCAATACCGCCATCTATGCTCCGACCGGTGTGTTCGCGGGGGTGGGTTTTGCCATTCCGGTGAACCGGGCCCGCGAGATATTGACGGATCTCATTGAAAAAGGGAAAGTGGTGCGAGGATGGATGGGGGTGGAGATTGCCCCGCTGAACGATGTCCTCTCGCGGCAGTTCAAGATCTCCGATGGAAAAGGCGTGCTGATCAACAGCGTCATGAGGGGGTCTCCGGCGGAAAAGGCCGGTCTTAAAAGGGGGGACGTTGTTCGTCAGTTCGCCGGGATGACAGTGGAGAACGCGGAATCGCTCCAGGACGCGGTGGCCAAGACTCCTCCGAAAAAGAGGGTCCAGATCAAGATCATCCGCCAGGGACAGGAACAGACGTTGGAATTGGTGACCGGCGAGATGCCGTCCGGTTCCGAGCCCTCCTCGTCGGACTCGGATGAAAAACAGGACAAGACCGAACCGGACACGGAGGAAAAAATATGGGAGGGTGCCGTCTTGAAGACATCGTCGGCGGCGCTGGCCAAGAGGCTCGGCGCTCCGGATTCCGCCGGAGTGCTCGTGATGCAGGTCCGTCCGGGTAGCGTGGCGGAGGAGATGGAATTGGTGGAAGGGGACTTGATCCTGGGGGTGAACGGGACTCCGACCCCCGATCTCACATCGTTTTTGAAAATCGCGGAAGCCAACTCGTTGAAGAAGGGGATTGTCCTGGACGTCAATCGCCAGGGCCGCCCCCTCTATCTCAGTTATCAAAAGGCGGATTGATCATGACCACGCGGGTTCTTCTCGTTGAAGACGACACCGATTTGCAGGAGTTCATGCGATTCGTCCTGGAACAGGAGAAATATCAGGTTCTCAGCGCCACCGACGGTCTGTCCGCCCTCGAGATGGCCCGGAAAGAGAGGCCCGATATCATCCTGTTGGACGTCCTCCTTCCGAAGATGCACGGGTATGAGGTCTGCGATAAACTGCGCCAGGACCCCGCGACCTGTCTGATCCCCATCATGATGGTCACCTCTCTGACAGCCATCAAGGACAGGCTCACCGGAATCAAACTGGGCGCCGATGAATATGTCTCGAAACCGTTTGAACCGGTCGAACTGTTGGCTCGCATGGAGCGCCTGCTCTCGCGCGTTCGTCAGAACCTGGCGGCCAACCCGTTGACGGGCCTGGCCGGCAACGTCGCCCTGGAACAGGAACTCCACCGGCGGATCACGGACAAGGAATCCTTTTCTCTCTGCCTGGCCGACGTCAACCGCTTCCGGAATTACAACGAACGTTACGGGTTCGAGCGCGGCGATGGAGTCCTCCGCCTCTTCGCCACCGTGCTCCGGAGTGCCACCGTCGAACTGGGGAACCGAAATGATCTGGTGGCGCATCTCGGTCAGGATGATTTCGCGATCGTCAGCACTCCCACCCGGGGTGAGGTCGTGTCGATTCGCGTATTGGAGAATACCGAAGAGCTGATTTTGCTCCAATATGATGAGAACGAACGGACCCAGGGACACAGCATGGTCCGGGATAAGAATGATCGCGAGACGTCCGTTCCCTTTCTCAGCATGGCCATCGGGATGGTGGATGTGATGCCGGGTCTTTATCAACACCAAGCCCAGGTTTTTGACAGGGCCCGTACGGCTCTCCAGGAAGCGAAGGCCAAGGGCGGGAACCAATTGGTTCGCGTCAGTTGATTTCCGCGTCGAGAAATATCTGACCGTCCCGGGATCATTCTCAGTTCACCGCCCCTCCCATCACATCGTATGAAGAAGTGGCGCCCCCTCTTGATCGGAATCGTTGTCTGCCAGTCAGTGGGGGTGATCGGGGGGTTGATCACACGCCCCGAGATCTCCTCCTGGTATGTGTTTCTGAATAAACCCTCCTGGACTCCCCCGGCATGGGTTTTTGCACCAGTTTGGACGGTCCTTTATGTCATGATGGGGATATCCGTCGGACTGGTCCTGCAGGGTCCTGACGGGGATCGGGAGATCCGGTTCCCTGTCGGGATGTTCATCCTTCAGTTGATTATGAATCTGGCGTGGTCTGTTTTGTTTTTTAGTTTCCATCTGATCGGTTTGGCGCTCGTGGAGATTCTGTTCCTCTGGATCGTCATCGGGATCACCATCCTGTCTTTCGGGAAACAGAGACTTTCGGCGGCGTTGCTGTTGGTCCCGTATTGGGTCTGGGTGGGTTTTGCATCGGTTCTGAACTATGGTTTCCTCCGGATGAACCCGTGAGGGAGGAGCCGGCGTATGGGACTCCTTGAAAAATGCGGGGCCGCGGCGCAGCGGATCCGAGGGGAATTACGCGTTTATGAATTGATGTTGAAAGACGAGCGAACCCCCCGGGTTTCGAAGATATTTCTTGGATTGGCCGTCGGATACGCGCTGACTCCGATCGATATCATCCCCGATTTCATCCCCCTGATCGGTCATCTGGATGACGCGGTGCTGATTCCGCTGTTGGTCTGGGTCGCCCTCCGGTCGGTCCCCCGCGCGGTGATCGACGATTGCCGGCGCGCGGCGATGAGAGCCGAGTGAGGGTTTCATACACAGAGTCTCGGGAGGAACATTAGCATGACGCCAGAAATGGCCGGCGATCGTCAGTCGCCGGATACTCAAAATGCAAAACGGGAAAAGACGACCGTGGCCTTGACGTCGGTCGTTGCCGCTGTTTTTTTGACGTCGGTCAAGTTGGTCATTGGTTTGATGACCAACAGTCTTGGAATATTGTCCGAAGCGGCTCATTCGGGACTGGACCTTGTCGCCGCCGTGGTGACCTGGATGGCTGTGCGTTTGTCGGACCGGCCCGCCGACCGAGAACACCATTACGGGCATGGAAAGATCGAGAACTTGTCGGCTTTGATTGAATCCCTCCTTTTGCTCATCACGTGTGTTTGGATCATCTATGAGGCGGTGAATAGGATCTGGTTCAAGACGGTGGACATCGAGGCCAGTGGTTGGGCTTTCATCGTGATGATTGTGTCGATCGCAGTGGATTGGGGCAGGTCCCGGGCCCTTTATCGCGCCGCAAAGAAACACCAGAGCCAGGCGCTGGAAGCGGATGCGCTCCATTTCTCGACAGATATCTGGAGCAGTGCGGTCGTTATCGCCGGCCTGATCTTGGTTCGGCTCGCCGCTTTTTGGCCGGCCCAGAAGACATGGCTTTTAAAGGCGGATTCGTTCGCCGCGTTGGTGGTGGCAGGGATCGTGATCTGGGTTAGTCTGAAACTGGGGGCGCGCACCGTCGATGCTTTGTTGGACAAGGCGCCCGCCGGCCTGGAAGAAGAGCTGAGGAGAGTCGTCTCCGGAGTGGAACACGTCAAGGAATGCGGAGCGCTCCGTCTCCGGACCGCCGGATCCGTCACGTTCATCGAGGTGACGGTTCTGGTCGCGCCGGATCTGCCGACGGCGCTCTCCCACGAGATCGCCACGCATGTCGAGAGGACCGTCTTGACTGTTTGCCCTCGGGGGGACGTGACGGTCCATATAGAGACTACGGCATCGGATTCCAGCGTGGAGAGTCAGGTCCGGAAAATCGCCGCCCGGATCGGGCTGGGGGTCCACGATATCCGCATCCAATCTCTGGGCAAGGGGTATCATGCCGACCTCGACATCGAGGTGGAGGCCGGTCTCTCCGTGGGAGAGGCACATCGGATCGTGACGGAGTTTGAGAAACAGCTTCGTCGCGAGGTCAAGAAGCTGCTGAATGTGGAGTCTCATATCGAGGTGGCTCCTCCCTCAGAACAGGGGAAAGGAAAGGACATCACCGCTCAGAGCGGAGACATGGTCCGTCAGATCCGGGCAATCGTGAGATCGTTCAATGGGATCGGGGAATGTCATAAGGTCAGGATCCGTCAGGTCGTCGAGACGTTGTATGTGTCGATGCATTGCACGTGCCCTCCCGGGATCACCATGGAGGAAGCTCATCGGCGATCCATGCAATTGGAGGCCAGATTCCGTGAAACATGGCCGACGGTAGAGCATTTCCTGATCCATATCGAGCCGGGGGCGCCCCGACCCGGGAATTGATGTGCGAGGGACGGAGAGATATTTTTTAGAAGTGCCGCAGATGTTTTGATTGATCCCGCCGAAGCGAAATCCCAACTTACGAGACGTGTGGTAAAAGGAATGCCGCGACGAAACAGGCCGCCACGACGTACATGAACGGGTGGACTTTTTTTCGGGCCAGCGTTTTCATCAACGTGTAGCTGATGAATCCGAATCCGATCCCATGGCTGATGCTGTACGTCATCGGAATACCGACGATCGTCAGGAAGGCGGGGAAAGACTCGTCGAATTGGTCCCACTCGATGTCCCGGATCGTCCGCATCATCAATGCGCCGACCACGATCAGGGCGGCGGCCGTGATGGGGTAGACGAAATAGTCCCCGGCTCCGGCCGGAGACAGCACATCCGGAGGGGCCTGGAACCCTGATGAGACGAAAAGTTGATATTGAGAGGCGTTCGGGAGCCTGTACCCTCCCCCGATCACCTGGATGAGGGGAGCCAAGAAGGAGGCGAGAAGGAACAATACTCCGGTGGCGATCGCCGATAACCCGGTCCTTCCGCCTTCCGCCACACCCGCCGCCGATTCGATATAGGTGGTGATGGAACTGGATCCGATCAGTCCCCCGAAAAGGGCTCCGAACGAATCCACCAGGAGGATCCGGCGGGCTCCGGGCACTTTGCCGTCGGGTCCGATGAATCCGGCCTGTTCACCGACCGCCATCACGGTCCCCAGTGTATCGAAGAAATCGGTCAGCATCACGGAAAACACGGTGGTGAGAAGCAGCGGTGTGAACACGGACCAGAGCGCCCACCGGTTACCGACACGATGGAAAGGGGCCCCCCATGAGCCGAAGTCCGGCCAAGAAACGAACGCGGCGGGCCAAGAGGCCACCCCCCAGAGTAAGGCGGCCAGTGTGGCCGTGATGAGACCCCAAAGAATAGCCCCCTTGACCCGCAGGGACATGAAAGCCAATATGGCCAGAAGCCCGACCAGGGTCACCCAGACGTATCGTTGTGAAAAATCGCCCAATGCGACCAGGGTGATGGGCGCCGGACGGATGATTCCGCCTTCGTTCAGGCCGATCACCGTGATGAACAAGCCGATCCCGACGCCGATCGCCCTCTTCAAGTTCGGGGGGATGGCGTTCATGACGGCTTCCCTCAGTCCCACCAACACCAGGAGGAGGATGATCAATCCCTCGAGGAAGATGACGGACATCCCGACTTGCCAGGGGACGTGGGATTGCTGGAATCCGATGACGGAGAAGGCGATGACGGCGTTGAGACCCATTCCGGAAGCCATGGCCAGGGGCCGATGGGTGATGAATCCCATCAAGAGGCACAGGATGCCGGCTCCAAGAGCCGTCGCCGTGGCGGCGGCGGCGAAGGGTACTCCGGCGGCCGACAGGATCGCCGGATTCACGAAGAGGATATAGGACATCGTCAGGAACGTCGTGGTCCCCGCCATCAATTCTGTTTTAATGTTCGAGGGTGTGTCTGTCATGGGGATATCGGGGGATGCGGATCTTGTCGGGGGACAACGAGATTGAGATCTCAGGTGTTTGTCGATTCGTTCGTCGGGGAAGACTTCGGGTGGACAGGGAGCTGAGACTGGAGAATGCATCGGCGCATGTGGGAATACCGTTTCCAGCCGACGAGGGAGACGACCATCGAGGAGAAAATAAACATGATTCCCAGTCCCTGGAGGAGCGGGTTCAAGAAGAATTTGAGGAGCCCCAGTCCGGTCAGAAGCAGGGCGAGGGCGGTGCGGATGTAAGACAGTAACGTGCGTTCATTGGCGAGATGGGTCCTGTCGAGGGCGAGTCTGTCGCGAAGGATGAGCGTCTCTTTGTCGAGCTGTCCGTAGGGGAAAGAGGTCACGGATTATTTTGGTTTCAAAAGGACTTTGATCGTGTCGAGGAGCATTTTGGTCTCGACGGGTTTTTTGAGATACACGTCTGCCCCGAGTTCGCTGGATTTCAGGTAGTCCTCGGCCTGGGCTCTGATGGTGAACATGATGACCTTCGTCTTCCTGAGTATCTCATTGCTCTTGATGTGGCGGCAGACCTCGAATCCGTTGACTTTCGGCATGTTCACGTCCAGAATCACCAGGTCGGGCTGGAAGTCCACGACCATCTGGATCGCCATCTGTCCGTCGATGGCGTTGACGACGCGGTATCCCTTCTCTCGGAGGATGAAGAGCAGCATCTCGCTCAGCTGTTCGTCGTCGTCCGCCAATAGAATGAGGCCGCCGTTCGGTTCCATGGAGTTGTCTCAGGATGGATTGCCGGCGGACGACCAGACGGTTTTTCCCGTCTTGTCGATGTAGAGCCATTGGTCGCCCTTGTTGACCATGGCCAACCCGTCCCTGAAGTCGAAGGCGATGTCGTATTGGGGCTCGGCGATGGTGTGGCCTGTCTTGTCGATATACCCCCACGCCCCGCCGTTGTTGACCAAGGCCACGCCATCGTGGAAATCGAAGGCGATGTCGAATCGGTTCGTCCCGACGGGTTGGCCTTTTAAGTCGATGAACAGGCATTGACGCCCCGATTTGACTTTGGCGAGTCCCTCGGAAAAATCGGAGGCGTCGTCATAGGTGGCGGGGATCACGATCTCGCCGGTCTTGTCGATGAAGCCCATCTTGTTCTTACGGGTGATTTTCGCCAGGCCGTTGGAGAATCGTCCGGCGTTGACGAACTGGGGTTTGATGACGTAGGTGCCTGACGAGTTGATGTAGCCCCATTTATCCCCCGCATTGACGACGGCCAATCCCTCCGAAAATTCCGACACGAAGTCGAAGGTGGGGGAGATGACGAACCGACCGTTCCGATCGATGAACCCCCACTTGTTCCCGTCATTGACGGCCGCCAAACCCTCCGTGAACGGCCAAACGTCGTCGAATTTCTTCTTGCAGATGAACCTCCCGGTCTTGTCGATGAAACACCAGCGCCGTCCGGATTTCACTTTGGCGAAACCTTCCGAGAAAGCCCACGCCTCGTCGTATTGGGGGGGGATCGCCGCATTCCCCGTCTTGTCGATATATCCCCATTTCCCGCCGGATTTGATCACGGCGAGCCCGTCGGAAAAAGACCAGGCCTCGTCGAATTGGGCGGGGATGACGATGTCGCCGCTCTTGTCGATGAATCCCCACTTCCCGTCCAGTTTGACCTTGGCCAGTCCTTCCGAAAATTCGAACGCCGCGTCGAACTTGACCGGGATGACCAGCGCCCCGGTTTGATCGATGTATCCGGATCCACCGGATTGTTTGATGGGGAAAAGGATCGCCGGTTCTTTGGGGGCCGGCGGCGGGGGGGGGCCCTTCTTGCAGGAGAGGATTGTGACAGTCATCACCGAAAGGGACAGAAGGGCCATCGCTGTCCACGGGGTCGTCCGGCGGGGAGAGCGGCGTGTCGGGGACATATCAGGCCCCCTTTTTCTTGTAAGGGATCCGTTTCGCGGGTTCGAAGGGGCTCTTGGCGGATCTCAGGATATCTTTGTAAAGAAGGGGGTTCCGGTCTTCAAGATGGTCGAAGATCATGGGGGCTTTTGATCCATAGGTGACGTATTTGATCGGGTCGGGATCCAATTCGGAGGAGATGATCTCGTCGGATCCTCGCGCCTGGGCCAGCGTCCGGGCGATGGGGCTGACGATCATGGAGTGTCCTGCGAAACTGTTCCCCGAGGCGTCGGGCCCGACCGCGTTCACGCCGACAAGATACACGTGGTTGTCGTAGGCGCGGGCCTTGTTCGTGAGCTCCCATATCTCGAAGCTGCGGAGGAAGGCCGACGGCCGCAGGATGATCTCGGCCCCCTTCAGGGCGAGGATGCGGGAGAGTTCCGGAAAATCTCCCTCGTAACAGATGGTGATTCCCACCGTCCCGAAATCCGTCTTAAAGACGGGGAGACTCGTCCCGGGAGTGGTCCATCCGTTTCCTTCAAGTCGTTCGGTGGGGAAAGGATGGGTTTTCCGGTATATCCCCGCCACCCGGCCGTGCCGGTCGACGAGCAGGGCCGAATTATACACAACGTTCCGTCGAGGACTTTTCTCATACATGGGGAAGCAGATCCAGATTTTAAGCTGTCGCGCCAGACGGCGGATCCTCTCGACGGAGGGCCCGTCGACCGGTTCGACCAGGTCGTAGAAGTCTCCCAGGGGCATCCCGGCGGTGAACCCCGTGGTGACGGATTCGGGGAGAACGACCAGATCGGGGCGGTGTTCGCGCCTGGCTTTGCAGATCCATTCGCAACATTTCTCGGTGTTGGCCGGGATGTTGTGCGGTTCGATGCCGATCTGTATCGCCGAGACGACGCTTTTTTTCATTTACTTCTTCCAGTCGAAAGCCACGATCCGGCTGATGCAGGATTCCATCTCGATGGCCCGCCAGGGGAACAGTCCGATCCAGGTGCGCTTGTTTTTGAGTTTGTCGATCTCCCCGCCCAGGTTTTCGGCGTGGATCAGTTTCTTGGGGAAGAGTTTCAGGTGCATCACCTGATAGAATTCGTCCGGCGGGAACATCCGATCCCATGTCTTGCCGTAGGTCTTTTTGAGTTTATTCTCGGCCTCGATGAAGAGTTTCGGGTGCCATTCGCGCAGGATGGTGTTCATGGGGTGGTCGGCCGAACCGCAGTCCACGCCGATCCACTTGAACTTCATCTTGAGGGCCCAATCGGGAAAATCGGGGCTCGGTCCCGGGTGTTTCACCATATAGCGGACTTCGTCCGAGTGGGGCTGGTCCCAGCTGTAACGGTGATAGCCCGTGTTGATGATGAGGATGTCTCCCTTCTTGATCTTCGCCCGTTTCATCAGCATGTCGGGGGTGTAGAGGGAATAATCGGACACGGCGTCGGAGATGTCGACCACGACCGCATCGCCGCAAAGTTCCTCGAGAGGAACGACGCCGATGGGCCGGCCGTGTGCGACGAAATGGATTTCGCCGTCGATATGGGTGCCGACGTGGTTGGACGTCGTGATGATCATCCCGTTGGCCCCCTTGCCCATGTGGGCTCCGGCCAGACGCTTGAAATATTGGAGTTGGAGCGGCATGTAGCTGGGCCACGGGGGTGTGTGGATGCTGAGACGTTGGGTGAGATCGAACATTTTGACCATGGATGATACCTCCGGCGTGATGGGTCCTTCTGTTAGTTAAAAATATTTTTCAGCGAACGCTTCCAGCGCGTCTTCAAAACATTTCATGGGCGGATTCACCAGTCCCGCGCCGATCTGGCCGATGCCGGCCTCCCGGTGGGCGATGCCCGTGTTGATCTGCGGCAGGATGCCGAGTTCGCAGACCTTGATGATGTTGATCCCCGTGGGGGAGCCGCGGAAATCCAGCGAGGGGATCTGGAAACTGTCGGATTCGGTTTCCGTGATCTCGTACATCTTCTGCGTGAAATTGAGCGCGTCTTGGACGGTCCCGCCGACGAATTTGACGATGGCGGGGGCCGAGGCCATGGAGAAGCCGCCCAGTCCGCAGGTCTCGGTGATGGCGCTGTCCCCGATGTCCGGGTTGGCGTCTTTTTCCGAATAACCCGGGAAGAAGAGACCCTTGATGTATTGAGCGGGCCCGGTGAACCAGCGGTCTTTCAGTCCCGCCACGCGGATCCCGAACTCCGTGCCGTTCCGGGCCATGGTCGTGACGAGACTGGACCCTTCGGTCCATTCGGCCGATTGAAGAATGGCTTTGGCGGCCGGCATGCTGAGATTGAGGAAGAAGTGGTCGTTGGAATGGATGAATTCCAAAACCTTCCGTTTGTCCTTGTCGGGAAAATGGGTCTCGATGACGCACGGAGCCAATTCCCGGAAGAGGAGCGAGGTGCCGGCACGATTCCGGTTGTGCACTTCATCCCCCATCTGGAGGGCCTGCGCGATCATCGCTTTCAGGTTGATTTCACCTCTCAACTTGAGGGCTTCCGAGAGGACGGGGGCCAGCGTCTCCTCCATCCATTTCAACCGGTCGATGACTTCCGTCGAATAGGCGCCGTAACGGAGAACTTTGCCCAGCCCCTCGTTCAGCGTGCAATAGGTTCTGTTCCCTTTCGTCTTATTCTCGATGATCCAGACGGGCATGCGGGCCGAAGAGACGCCGGCCATGGGGCCGACTCCGCTGTGTTCATGCCAGGGAGAGTATTGGATCTCCCCCGAGACGGCCAGTTCCCGCGCCTGTTTCTCGTCCCGGGCCAGGCCCTGATAGAGGAGCGCTCCCAGGACGGCTCCTCGGAGCGGGCCGGACATCGTGTCCCATCCGATCGGCGGACCGGCGTGCAGCAGGAGATTATCCGTCATCCCCGGGACGACGTTTTTGGCGGTGTCGATCCCCACCAGGACGGGCTGGGCTGATTGGATGGATTGAAGGGCTTTTTTGTTCGCTTGTTCTACGTCCATGGGCATAAGTCCTCGCGCGATGTCAGGATGTCTTCTCTCCGTTCTTGATCCGGCGGAGAAGAGCCTGGATCCTTTTATTGCCGCCGGCCGGTGGACGCCAATCCACGTGACGGACGGGGACCCCCTGGCGTTTCAGATCGTCGGAAAAAGAGGGGACCCCCACATTGATCACCTGGATGGGCTGGTCGAAAAGACCGCTGATCGGGGGACGGCGTTCAGCCATGCGACATCACGCTGACGATGAATTTTACCATAGAAACATTGGAGGGGAAAACAAAGACCCCCGCGTCTTCGAGGGTGCGGCGTTGTTTTTCATAGTCTTGGGGGTCGTCTTCCGTTCCGCAGAGGGTGGCCGCCAGGACCACGGGACGGGGAGAACGTTCCCGCGCCTCCTCAATCGATCGAACCACGGCGCCGGCCATGTCCGGATGGGATCCGTATCCGAGCACGACGTCGACGACGAGCATTCCCGTCTCGGGATCGGCGTATTCCGATAGGATCTTTTCCTGCCGGAAAGAGGGGTCGATCATCGGATGGGCGCGCCCGCGGGTGAATTCATCGTCACCCAGATCCAGAATCGTGTGCCCCCGGCTTTGGTAGACGTTCGGAAGTTTTTCGCATCCGGCCACGGGAGTGTTGGAGTGGATGGTTTTGAGCCGTGGGAGGAGGATCCGTTGGGCTTCGTCGCAGAGGGTCCCGCCGGAATAGAGAGCGCGGAGAGAGGGGGCCGTCAGTCGGACCTTCGATGCTTTCTCGGCGATCTCCTCATCGGAAAGGAGGGGGGAGGGTTGTCGGCCCGTCGAGAGCCGGCAGGCCGTGCGCGCCGCGTCCTCCAGGTTCTGGGCGGCGGCGAATCCGAGACGTTCGATCGGGACCGGGTCGGCACCGATGAAATAGATGACGACGGGTTTCTTGACGTCTTTCAGGACCCCCAACAAGGCGTGGAATGTTTTTTCAGCGGGGGGTTTGGATAAAAGGACGATGACTTTCGTCTGTCGGTCGTCTTCGAGGGCCCTGACGGCCTGGAGCGTCATGATCCCGCCGATCTTTTCGGAGAGGTCTCGTCCACCGACTCCGATGGCCTGGGAGACGCCGCAACCCATCCGGTGGATCAGGGAGGTCACCTCTTGCAGTCCCGTTCCCGAGGCCGCGACCACGCCGATGTCCCCCTTTCTGACGGCGTTGGCGAAGGCCAGAGGCACTCCGTTGAGGATGGCGGTCCCGCAATCCGGACCCATCATCAGGAGGTTTTTTTCGACGGCCCGCGTTTTCAGTTCCAGTTCGTCGTCGATGGAGACGTTGTCGGAAAACAGCATCACGTGCCGCCCCGAATCCAGGGCCCGCCGGGCTTCGGATGCGGCGTAATCGCCAGGCACGGAGATCAGCACGATGTTGGCGCCCGGGAGCGCTTTGGCGGCGCCGGCCTGTGTGGCCGGCGCGTAGTCCGCTGTTCCGGAGGCCGCCCCCTTTTTCACCGAAAGGAGTCGTTCCGCTTCCCGGAGGGTCATGACGGCGGCTTCTTCCGTGGCGGCGTCGACCGCGAGGATCAAGTCGCTCGGGGTGGCGTCCGCCAATTCCGGGGAGAGCAACCCGAGCCGTTTCAGACTCTCGAGGTTGTAATCCGTCCCCATCCCGATGACGGCTTGGTGGACGCCGCGGATCTTCTTGAGCTCGTTGGTCGCCAACATCAGGGTGACCGAGTCGAAATAGGTGTCTTTCTTCAGTTGAGAGAGAAGGGGCATAGGGGGCTTTCGCCGGAACGGAGGAACCGTTCCTGGGTCAGGTACCATTCGATCCCTCTCATCAGGTCGGTTCCGGAGGTGTGTCCGACCCGGAGGCAGGGCAGACAATCCGAGTATTTGAGGGGCCGGCTGACGAGGGTGTTGAGGAAATGTTCGAACAGGAGCGTGAGGTGTCCCTCCTGGGCCATCCGGAGCTGCCAGTAGGAGGTGAGCGTCGTCCTGAACTTCAAAAGTTCAAAAAAGCGTTCGCCCGCCTGTATCCGGCGATGACCCAGCCGGCGGTCCATGAGCAGGAGTCCCGTGAAGAAATCGTCGAACGACGGGGTCAGTCCATCCCCGGCTCCGAAGAGGGGAAGATAGTCGCTGGCGGCCAGGAAATGGTTTCTCGAGAACGTCGTCAGTATCCGCTGGAACGACGCGGGAGGGTTCTTGAAGAAATCGGATGTCTGCCCGAATTGAACGACGCATTTCCGGAGACAGTCCAGGTTCGAGGAGAGAAGGTCTCCCTGGACGGGGTTCTTTCTTATCTCCGGTATGATCGTGGGGGAATGGAACGACTGGGATCCCACCAGGAGGGTCGGATAGTTCAACCGCACCGGGGTTTGGAGGGAGACGAAATCGAGAAGGGTCTCCGGAATCTGGATGCTGAGGGGGTGCAACTTGTTCCGATCCGGCGTGAAATGGAACAGGAACGAATCGAGCCGCGCGTCGAACGAGCGGTTGAAGACGGCCGTCACGTGTCCCGCCAGGGAGGGATTGTCTTTCAGGAGGGCGACGGTCTTTTCCCGGATCGAAGTCTTCAAGAGCGGTGCGTCCCTTCAGGGTTTGCAGCTTTTTCCCCGGAGGAATCCCGTCCTCGGGGGTTCCGGGATCTTATGGATCGCGCGCCAGACGTCTTCCGCCCGGATGGGCATGTGCACGAGATCGGCGCCGCAAGCGTTATGGATGGCGTTGCCGAGTCCGCCGCAGATGGCGATCATGGGATGTTCTCCGACGCCCCGGGCGCCGTAGGCCCCGTCGATCTGAGGCGTCTCCACCGCGATCCCGACCATCTCTTCGGGGACGTCCATGGCGGTGAGGATCTTGTTGTCTGTGAAAGAGGAGTTCATCAGCCGTCCGGACTCGTCATAGATGTACCCTTCGCACATCGCGGTTCCCAATCCCTGGAGCACGCCGCCGACGATCTGGCCGCGCGTCGTCTTGGGGTTGATGACTTTTCCGGCATCGAAGGCGGAGGCGATCCGGATGACGTTGAATTCGCCCG
The DNA here is from genome assembly GCA_022709755.1 of Elusimicrobiota bacterium. Classification (GTDB taxonomy): domain Bacteria; phylum Elusimicrobiota; class Elusimicrobia; order FEN-1173; family JAKLIF01; genus JAKLIF01. The sequence goes on from JAKLIF010000002.1 coordinate 446,197, forward strand.
TGGCCGGATCCACTTCCACCACCAGCCCGTGCGCGCCATAAGTCCAGTCCAGGGCCGGCAGTCCTTGTCCCGTCTCCTTGTCGAGGTTGGTCAATCCTTGGGCGATGTATTGCCCCACCCCGATGAGCGGTCCTCCGATGGCATTGCCGTCCGGGTAGGCGTATCCGACCGCCAGCCGCGAGAAGGGGACTGATTTTCCCGGATGATGTTTCACGAAAACGTTCGTGTCGTCATGGTCGAGGTCGACCGGAGAGGCCCGGAGCACTTGGCCGGCCGTCTCATACGCCTTCTTCAGGAGGTCCTGCGCGGCCAGGATGGACGCGTTCCCCGAGAGGACCAATCCTTTCGAGGCCACCGTTTGCCAATCGTAGGGTTCTTTGTCCGTGTCCGAGTCCAACGATACCTTGATCCGGTCCATGGGGAAGCGCAGTTGTTCGGCGACGATTTGCGCGATGGCCGTGTAGGCGCCCTGCCCGATCTCGGTGAGGGCCAGGTTGACGGTCACGGTGGCATCCTCGTTCATCTTGATGATGACCGCGGTGGCGGTGAAGGGGGGCATGGCCGGAGCCTTGTGGAGGGCCACGACGGCTTTTCCGATCTTCATCCCGGTCCGTTTCTCCCGGGCCTTCTCCGCTTTGGTGAGCGAGCCGTATTGGATCTCCCGGGAGACGGCCTCCATGCATCGGGTCACGTTCCCCGTGTGTTCGGTGACGGTCTCGCCGGTCAGCGTGAGGGACCCGGGTTTCAGCGCGTTCGTTTTCCTGAATTCCAGCGGATCGATCTTCAATTTGTGGGCGATGAAATCCATGTGGCGTTCCACTCCCCAGGAGACTTCGACGTGACCGAACCCCCGATAGGCCGTGCCGAAAGGTTTGTTGGTGTACATCGTGTAGGAATCGATCCAGGCGTTGGGGATTTCATAGGGACCCGCCGCCGAATACCCCGAGGCCCGCGTGACGTTGACGGCGTAGTCCGCGTAGGCGCCGGCATCCCAGAAGAGGGTCATCTTCTGGGCCGTGATCTTTCCGTCCTTCTGCACGCCCGTCTTGATCTTGTAGACCAATCCGCTCCGGCAGGGGAGGAGACTGAACTCTTCTTCCCGGGTGGCCTGCAGCTTGACCGGTCGCCCGCCCGCCTTTCGCGAGAGACAGCAGGCCAACGGTTCCAGTCCGATGCCGGCTTTGCCGCCGAACCCGCCGCCGACATAAGGCACGAAGACCCGTACCTGGTTCCTCGGGACCTTGAAGGCGTGGCAGAAGAGGTTTCGGACGGTGAAGGGAGACTGGGCGGACGTCCAGATGGTGATGCGGTTCTCCGGCAGCCATTGTCCGATGGCGACGTGCGTTTCCATCGGGACATGCTGGACGTTGGGGTTCGAATATTCCCGTTCCACGATGAGGTCGGCGTCCTTGAACCCTTTCTCGATGTCGCCTTTCCTCAGTTTGGTGTGATTGGCGATGTTGGTCCCCGGGAGGGGGGTGAACACTTCCTTGATATAGTTGTAGCGGCCCAGATCCGGATGGACGAGCGGCGCGTTCCGCCGGAAAGCGGCGACGGGGTCCAGGACGGGCTCCTCTGTTTCATACTCGACGTCGATGAGCTCCACCGCGTGTTGGGCGATGGCGGGCGTGTCGGCGGCGACGGCGGCGACGGCTTCTCCGTGATAGCGGACGGATCCCCTGGCCAGGACGTGCTTGTCGACGAGATAGAGTCCCAGCCGGTTGTCGAGTTCGTCTCCGGTGATCACGGCGTGGACGCCCGGAAGCCGTTCGGCTTTCTGGGTGTTGATCCGCCGGATGCGGGCTTTGGCGTGGGGACTGCGTTTCGTTTTGGCGTGGAGGAGGCCGGGCATCCGCAAATCGCCCGTATAGAGGGCGTGCCCCGTGATCTTTTCCAGCGTGTCGACCCGGTCCACTCCCCGTCCGACATACGTCAGATCCTCGCGTCGGGTGTTCTCAAGCATAGTGGATGTCCTCGGGTTTTTTCAGCTGTCCGGTGGCGTCCTGGACCGCTTCGATGATCTGTTTGTATCCCGTGCACCGGCAGAAATTACCGTCGATGGCCTCGCGGATCTCCTCTTCCGAGGGTTTGGGGTTCTCCCGGACCAGCGATTTCAGGGACATGACCATCCCCGGCGTGCAGAAGCCGCACTGGGACGCGTGGTGTTTGTGGAACTTTTCCTGCAGTTTGGAGAGTTTCCCGTCTTTCGATTCGGCTTCGATGGTCTCGATGACGGCCCCGTCGATCTCCGCGGCCAGAACCAGACAGGCGTTGACCGTTCGGCCGTTCATAAGGACGGTGCAGGCCCCGCACTCGCCGGATCCGCATCCTTCCTTGGTGCCGGTGAGCCCGAGGTCTTCCCTCAGGAAATGGAGGAGGGTGATGGAATCCGGAACGTCTCGTTCGATCCGCCGGCCGTTGATTGTGGCTTTGACGCGCATGGGGGTCTCCTCAGCATTCCTCGATCAGGCGTTCGATATAGGTCTTGATCATGAAGAGCCTGTAATCCTTCGAACAACGGATATCGTCGATGGGTTTGACGGACCGCAGGGCCTCGTCCGCCACGTTATCCGCCGTGACTTGGGCCGGAAAATCCTTCAAGACGACGGGAGTGGGGGAGGCGGACCCGATGGCCACGCGGAGCAAAGATCCTTTCTTGACGAGACAGACGCTCACCAGGGACAGGTCGTGCCCCTTGATGCGTTTCAACTTCATGAAACCGCCCCGCCCGCCGGCCATGGAGGAAGGCACGGTGATCTTCTCCACCACCTCGTCCTTCCGGAGGGCTGTTTTTTTGACACCCGTGAAGAAATCCTTCAGTTTAACGATCCGCGACCCGGATTTGGAGACGATATGGACCGAAGCGTCCAGGCAGAGCAGGGGCAGCGCCGTGTCGGCGCAGGGGGACGCGTTGCAGATGTTCCCGACGATGGTCGCGCGGTTCCTCACCTGGGTGGACGCCAACTGTTTGGCGGCCTGGATGAGGATCGGGAATTCCCTGGAAACGGTCTTGTCGCGGATCACGTCGGCGCAGGTGGTGGCGGGGCCGATCAGGAGCCCCTCCTTCTCGGAGAATGAGAGCGGTTTGAAATCGGAGACCTTCTTGATGTCGATGAGGACTTGCGGTTTTCTGAGGCCCGCCCGGATGTCGACCAGGAGGTCGGTCCCGCCGGCCATGATCTTGCAGGAATCACCGTGTCGGTCGAGGAGTGCGAGGAGCTCCGACTTCGTCTTGGGGGCGACGTATTGAAACTCGTAGAGCATGACCGGTCACCTTTTGATTCGGGATGAGTTTTCAGCGAAGCGTTCCATTGTACACAAAGACGGAAAAAATAACAACGTCATCGGCCCCGCTCCCGGAGCGTGGGCCGGATTCGGCGGCCCGGTTATTTTTCAAGCGCCGCGACGAGTTCTCCGATGTAGACCCGATGATGGTCGTTCGACGCGTAGAGGTCGTTTAGGGACCGGTCCAGGAATTTTTTGGGATCCACATCCAGCGTGGCGATGATCCGGCATTCGAAGACCAGGTCGGCTTCCCGGACGCGGGGGACGGACACCGTCGACGATCCGTCGGGATGGAGTCCCGTCTCCCGCCATTTGTCGACGTCCCGTCCGGATTGGGCTCCGCAGGTGTTGAGGGCTTTTCGAAAAGAGGCCGGCAGGAAATTGAGGGTGAACTCCGGGTGGCTTTCCAGAAGGGTGTGGGTGTGCCGGGTCGGCCGCACATAGACGGTGACGACGGGACGGTTCCAGAGCGTGCCGAATCCTCCCCAGGAAACCGTCATGGGGTTCGGTTTCGTTTTTCCGGCGACGAGGAGGGCCCATTCCCGGTTGAGGATGTGGAACGGTTTCAGATCCAGTTTTTCGATATCGATGGTTTTCATCTCATCCTCCCGATTGTCGGTTCTCTTCCGCCCCGGCTATTTTGTTGCGCAGCACCCCGATGTGGTCGATCTCGATCTCGATGGTATCGCCGATCTTCATGGGCCCGACTCCGGGGGGGGTGCCCGTCAAGATGACGTCACCCGGCAGGAGGGTCATGATCCCGGAGATGAACTCGACCAGGCGGAAGACATCGAAGATCATCTCGCGCGTGTTGGAGGCTTGCCTGGTGACTCCGTTCAGTCGGGACACGATGTTCAGGTTCCGTGGATCGACATCGGTCGCGATCCGCGGTCCCAGGGGACAGAAGGTGTCGAAAGATTTGGCGCGGGTCCACTGGCCGTCGATCTTTTGGAGGTCGCGGGCCGTCACGTCGTTGGCGCAGGTGTATCCGAGGATGTGGGCGGGCGCTTCCGCGGCGGAGATATTCCGGACCCGGTCCTTGATGACGACCGCGAGTTCGGCCTCGTAATGGACTTCCCGGCTCTGGGCCGGGTGAACGATCGGCTGTCCATCCCCGAGGAGTCCGGTGGGGGGTTTCAGGAACAGGATCGGATGGTCCGGCACGGGCATGTTCAATTCTTTCGCGTGGTCGAAATAGTTCAGGCCGACCGCAACGATCTTGGATGGATGGAACAAGCCGGAGGAGGTCTCCATGGGTCTTTCCATTGTATGAAACTCCGTTTTTAAACGCCAGGAGGACGGTTGAAAACCGTGCAAAAAGAGGTGGAATTGGGGATGCAAAACTTATAGAATATTCGGATGCGTTGTCGACGGGAATTAAATATGACAATAATGGTAATGAATACATCGTCCGGGGGGCGCCCGCCGGCGGGTGAAAAGAGGACTTCGCGTGACGCGTGAGAACAGGGACAAGGGACGGGACTTCGTGTTTCCGAAGATGGATATTTGGAAAGAGACCGGATTGTCCCGTTGGCCGGTTTTTGACGAAAAAGACCGGGTCATCCGGGAACTCCATTTCGAGCTGACTTACAGGTGCAACCTCAAGTGCCGGATGTGCGACCTGTGGGGACAAGGGGCCGCGGATCCGACCAAAATCGAATTGGAGTTGTCTTTTGATGAAATACGGCGTTTCGTCGATGGATCCCGTCGGTTGGGCGATGTCCAGGTGGTCGTGTTGAGCGGGGGGGAATCCCTGTTGAGGGCCGACCTCGCCGATATCGTCTCCTATTTCACGACCAAAATGCCGAACGCGTCCGTCGGAATCCTGACCAATCTGTCGAGCGAGGCCCTGCTGCGGTCCCGCCTGGAGGAGATTTTCAAAAAGTGCCGGCCGAACCTCTGGCTCGGCTCTTCCATCGACGGGATCGGCGAGATGCATGACCGCGTCCGGGGCGTCCCGGGGTCTTACGACCGGATGATGAAGACGATCGCCATGGTCAAAAAGGATTATCCCAAGATGGACGTGAGCCTGACCTACACCCTCCTGCCGGAGAATTACCGGCATTTTCTGCCGACCTACGAGTTGGCGGAGAAGATCGGTTGTCATTACGGCGCGCAGTTCGTCGTCCAGAAAGAGGGGACCGATGTCTTCCGGTGGACTCGCAAACAACTCGATGAGATATCCGCCGACATCGACCAGGTGATCGACCGGCTCCTGACGGAACATGACGCCATGGGCCGGATCTTTCGGGGAGAGAGTGCGGATTCTCAATGGCTCTGGACCCGGCTTTTCTATTGGAGGATCCTCAAGCAATACGGCGATCGCCCTCGTCGGTATATCAAGCCCTGTCTGGCGGGGCGGCGATACGCCATGTTGGATCCGTGGGGTAACGTGTCGTTCTGTTCCCCCCACAAGAAGAAACCCGTCGGGAACATCCGGGAGACCGATTTCGATGCCCTCTGGGACGGGGATAAGGCGAGGCGGTTGAGGGGTCATATCGACGAGGGACGGTGCGATTGCTGGTTGATGTGCACGGCCAACCCCGTGTTGGATAAGATCATGCAACTGGCTTGCTCTTCACCGGGACCGGTGACGGGAGGCGGCTCATGACGTTGTTGGCGAAAAGGGGAGCTCCCCGAGAGGCGGCCGTCGGGGAGACGGGGCGAGAGTGTCAGGGAGAATTGCCCTCGGTGACGCGGTGGTCGGGGGAAGTCGTCTTGACGGGCGATGCGGTCGTTCCGGCGGGCGGCGTGTTGCATGTCGACCCCGGAACGAGAGTTTTCTTTAAATCCAAGCCCCGGTCAAAGTTCGGTTTCAACCGGACGGGTCCCCGGGGCCGTCCGGCCGGCAGCTGCGCCGAGAGGATTTCCTTGGTCGTGCTGGGCCGGTTGGAGGCCGTGGGGACTCCCGATGCTCCGATCGTTTTTGAATCGGGTCCCAGTGGCTGGGGCGGATTGATCTTTTTGAAAAAGGCTATCGGGGATCTGAGATTCGTCCATCTGAGGAGGGCGGAAGACGCCGCCATCCGGTGTTTCGATAAGTCCCGCGTCCGGGTCGCCTTCTCCCAGCTGACCCAGAACGGGATCGGTCTCATGGCGTCCGGCTTTGCTCAGGCATCCGTCGAGGAGAGTTCTTTCGAGAAGAACGGGACCGGCATGGGACTATACGACTTCGCCTGCGGGAGGACGGAGAGATGCCGTTTTCACCAGAATAAAGACGGGATCTGGATGGATGATGCGGCCCGTTTTTTGTCCGAACGGAACGAAGTCCGGGACAATCGGGATTTCGGACTGATCGGAGAAGGCCGGTCCCGGTCCGAGATCGGGGAGAGTGTGTGGGAAGGACATCCCCGTTGCGCGATCTTTCTGCGGGACAGTGCCCGGTTGCGATCGTTCAAGAACAGGGTGTTCCAGAACGGGATGGGGATGCAGTTACAGGGCCGTGCCGTCCTCTTCTCACGGGATGATATTGTGGGACCCAACGAGCGGGAAGGGATCCATATGGGAGACCGGTCCTGTATCGACCTGCAGACGGCGTTCATCCACAGTCACACCGGGTCCACGGCGGTCTACGCGCAGGGGATGTCACGCGTGAAATCCCTTAAATGCCGTTATGTGAGGAACCGTGTGGGCGTGGGGGGTATCGGTCAGGCGGATTTGACTCTGCGTTCTTGTGTATTCGATGTCCAGACCCAGGAGGCGGCCGTCGTCAGCCATTGGGCCCGGTTGGACGCCGACGAGTGCCTGTTCGCCAGGAATGAGGTCGGTGTGTCGTTTCACGGGATCGCCTCCGGCACGCTTCGACGGTGTGTCTTCCGCGAAAACCGTTCGTCGGCCGTCCGGATGACGGCGGAATCTCGCGCGATGATGACAGGGAACCGATACATGGAAAACGGGACCGGATTGGACATGTCGGATTCGTCCCGGGGACAGATGAAACATGAGGTGCTCTCGTCCCATCGGGACCACAGCATCCTGCTCCGACATCAGACGGACGTCGCCGTGATCGAGACGGAGATCCGGGAGTCCGGCCTCTCGGGAGTCCAGCTGATGGACCGGTCGACGGGCTGTTTCCTCAGGAACCGGTTTTATTCGAACGGGATCGGACTCTCTTTTTTGGACCGCTCGTCGGGGATGGTGAAGGGGAACCTTCTGCGGTTGAACCGGAAGGAGGGGGTCAGTTGCTCGACCTCGGGGAACATGGAATTGGAGGATAACCGGATCGAACGGAACGCCGTCGGGGTCGGTCATTTCAGGGGAAACCGGGCGCAGGTGACGAAAAATCTTTTTTATGAACAATCCGAGGGCGCCGGTCTGTGCACGGAAACCGCCGCGCCGCGCTGGGAAAAGAATCGGATCGAGAACAACGGGCGGGGGATCATTTGCCGCGACCAGAGTCGGCCCCTCATCCTGAAGAACCGTTTCATCGATAATCGGATCTGCGGGATCGATCGGAGCGCCATCGCCCGTCCCGTCATCGAGGACAACGATTTTCTCCAGAATAAGTCCACGTGGATTCAAGACGAGCCGACAGCGGATGGCAATAACGTTGCATGATAATAGAGGCTGATTCCATGGATTCCAACACAGCCGGTCGAACCGACATCGCCTTGGTCCAATGTCCGGGGTGGGGGCGTGATTGCCCCCCCTACGCGTCGGCCTCGTTGGCCGCCTATCTGCGCCAAAAAGATTTTCGCGTGAAGGGGTTTGATGTCAACAATGCGCTCTACCACGCGGTCCCGGAATCCTACCACCGGATGTGGGACGATAAGGATTATTACGTTTTCTGGGAGAACCGAAGCCGGATACGGCAGATGATCCAGGAGAATCCGGCCCTGCTCGATCGTTTCGTCAGGGACATCCTCGATACCGGGGCGCCCGTCATCGGATTCACGACGCACACGACGTCTTTTCTGGTGAGTCTGGAGATGGCGGAGCGGATCAAGAAGGAGGACCCGCGCCGGCTCATCGTCTTCGGAGGCCCCCAATGTTCGCGGGCACAGGCGGGGATCCCCCTGTCCGAAGAGTCGTGCATCGATGCGGTGTGCGTCGGGGAGGGAGAAGAGGTTCTCTGCGAGATCGCGCGCGATGTGCGGGAGAACGGACGGCTCACGCGGCCCGTGGCCGGGACCCTCATGAAATTGTCCGACCGGCCGGTCCAGGATTATGGAGACCGTGATCTGATCGCCGACCTGGATTCGCTCCCCCTGCCCGATTATTCCGATTTCGACGAGTTCATCTATTCGAAGAGATATCGTCAGCCCGACCGGATGGAGATCTTCGACAGTCGCGGATGCGTGAGGCAATGCCACTTCTGCAGCGAATGGCAGTTCTGGAGAAAATATCGTTCCATGAGCGGGGAACGGATTTTCCGGGAGATGACCCAGCAGATGAAGAAATATCCCGGAGTCAATTTCTTTTATTTCATCGGTTCGCTCGTGAACGGAGACATGACGGCGTTGAACCGCTGGACCGACCTGGTTTTGGAGAACGGATTGGACGTGCGTTGGGCGGGACAAGCCATCATCCGGCCGGATATGACCCGGGAGACGATCCGAAAACTCGCCCGCTCCGGTTGCCGGTGGCTGGGATACGGGATCGAGAGCGGGTCCATGAAGGTCCTTCAGGGGATGAACAAATATTTCACAGTCGACAACGCCGTGCAGAATCTTAAAGACAGCCGCGAGGCCGGGATCGAAGTCCAGATCAATATCATGTTCGGTCTCCCCGGCGAAACCCGCGAACTTTTCCAGGAGACGCTGGATTTCCTGCGGCGCGTCCGTCCTTACATAGACACGGTGCTGGCCAGCCAATCGTTCACGGTGGTGGACAAGGGCACGGCGTTGAATACCCGGCCGGAGCAGTTCGGACTGACGGGCGTGGGGCATCATCTCTATTGGCAGTCGACGGACGGGACCAATACCTATCCCGAGCGGCTCCGGCGGTACGAGGAATTTTGCCGATTGGCCATCCAACTGGGGATCCCGGAGACCTCCGGCGTTCTGTCCGTCAAACCGGACAAATGGTTCCTGTTGGGCGACTATTACCGCCACATCTCCGATCCGGCGCGCGCGGCCGCCTGTTATCTCCGGTCGTTCCGGAAGGAGTCCGCGAATAAGACGGTCCTGGTGCGGGTGGCGGAGTGTTGCGAGACGCTGGGCCGCGCCGACCGGGCCGGTCACTATTATCGGAAGGCGTTGGAAACGGGGGGAACGGACGCCCCTCTGGACGAGGACGTTCGCCGACGTTTGGCGCGCCTCGGCCCGCCGGCCGGCGTGACGGCGGAATCGGCATTGGCCTGACGGAATCCTTTTATGGTGAGACTCAACGATAGACAACGACAGAGACTGGAACGGTTCCGGGTGAGATATTTCCCGATGCTCGATCCCAACATCTTTCGGATCCTCTCCAAGAAATATGCTTTCAGGAAATTGATCAATTACCTGATCGTGGAGTTCCAGGCCGGGCGGCGCGATGCGCATGCCTTCGGGAAACCCTATTGGCTTACGATCGATCCCACGAACTTCTGCCAGTTGAGGTGCCCCTTTTGCCCGACGGGCATGGATCGGAACGTTCGGACGAAGGCCATGATGAGATTCCCGGAGTTCAAGAAGATCCTCGACGATCTGGGGCCCACCCTCCTCCACATCGATTTCATGAATTGGGGCGAACCCCTCCTGAACAAGGAGGTCTATGACATGATCGCCTACGCGAAGAAATTCGACATCGACACCAACATGTCGACCAACCTGAATTCGTTCAGCCCCGACGAGGCGCAGAAACTGGTGGCGTCGGGTTTGGATTGCCTGGTGCTGTCCATCGACGGCCTGACCCAGGAGACCTACGGGAAATACCGTGTCCGGGGGGATTATGCGAAGGTTCTGGAACACTTGAAGATGATCGTCGAGGCGCGCCGGAAGGCCGGCGGATTCAAACCTTATATCGTGTGGCAGTTCCTGGTCTTCAAACACAACGAACACGAGATCGAGCAGGTGAAGGAGTTCGGGAAATCCTGCGGGGTGGACGTGGTGGGGATCACCCCGGCCTACATGCCGTTCAAGCCGGGCATCCGCGAGAATTGGATCCCGACGAAACCGGAATATCGGATGTATGATCCGGCCACGTTCCCCGATTCGCCTCCCTGGCAGTGGGAATCCTCGGCCCCCTCCGCGGAACAGGATCCGTCGGCCTCCGTTCCGGCCCCCTCCCCCGCCGATGCTTCGCCTCCCGAGACGGCGCCGACAGCGGCCCCGCCTCCCGATATCCCCTGGGAACGGATCCTCAAGGCCGTCAGAAAATTCAAGAAACGCTTGACGGCTTCGGGGGACGATGCCGTGCCGGACGTGAAAGTGGACGTCTATAAGGACTCGGACCAGCGAAAGGTGTGCTTGTGGCCGTGGGCGGGTATCTCCGTCAATCCCAACGGATCCGTCTCCCCTTGCTGTTCCGTCGAGGAGGAAGAATATGATTTTGGTTTTTACGATAAGCAGTCGTTCCGCCGCCTTTGGAATAACCCTCGATACAAGGAAGCCCGCCGCCATATACGGCGATACGTGGACGGACAGATCGATGTGAAGGCCCGCAGCGCTCATGCCTGCGAGCGGTGTTTTTCCATCGGGAAGTCCAATTTCACGTTCCCGGCGTGGTGGCGTTTCACTCAGTTCGACTGGTGGTGGGGGTTTTCAGACGCCCCTCCGCCCGCGTCGCCTGATAAACAGAATACAGAAAAGAGGTAGGTCATCATGGCCACAGCAGAGATCAATTCGGACGAGATGGTCCGACGGAAATTAAACCTGACGTTGAATCGCTTGGAGTTCGAGAAGAGGAAAGTCGTCCTGGCCTCCACGCCGGAGGTCGTCAATATCGGGGCGCACAACCATTGCAACGCCAAATGCATCTGGTGTCTCTCGGGGGATTACAAGGTCTTCGAGTTGAGTCTGTATAAGGATTTTTTCGAAGCGAAGCTGGGGCCGGTCATCCGGACGTCCCGGCATGTCTCCTTCGTCGGTTTCGGGGAGATATTATGGCTCCCGGGGATCGAACAGTTCCTGGAATACCTGAACCAGTCGATCCCCGACGTCGTCAAACAGTTCACGACCAACGGGACGCCCCTGAAGGAAAAGCTCGCGGATTGCATGAGCGTGGGGCGGTACTCCATCCGCATCTCCCTGCATGCCCCCAACGCGGAACTGCACGAGAAGATCACCAAGATCAAGGATTTCGACCGGATCATGAAGAACCTGAAATACGCGCTCAAGAAAAGGGACGAGATGAGCCGCCGGTCTTACTTCCATCTCGAACTGTTCAACGTGCTGACCAAGGAGAACATCGACGCCCTTCCGGACATGGTGAGGCTGGCGAAGTTCATGGAAGTGCCGCGGGTGGAATGCGTGTATATGACGATGTTCACCAAGGAACACATCCCCATGTCCCTCTTCTTCGACCAGGAACGCGCGAATCGGAAGTTGGACGAAGCGCAGGAACTGGCCGATAAGCTGGGAGTGTGCATCGTGCTTCCCCCTCGGTTCGGCAAGGGGTCGCCGGAACGCCCCGGCGCCTGCAGCGATCCGTGGCAATATTTTTACGTCGAAACGCAGGGGTCCGTGCTCCCGTGCTGTTATGCGGGCGGACATGCGGGGTATATCGATAAGCAGAGTTTCGAGGAGATATGGAACGGCGAGTTTTACACGAGTCTGCGTCGTTCCATCGCGGAGGGGAATCCCCACCCCTGGTGCAAGAATTGCGTCAAATACAACGGGTTCAACGTGAACAGTCTGTTGTGCCATATCACGAACCGGCCGGAGACCCAGAAGATGATCATCGAAGAGGCGGCGAAAATGGGTATCCTCACGGACCAGATGAAGGGCGTGATGCAAAACCCTTCTGAACCCAAGAAATGACGGAGGCGGACCATGCCCGATAATTCAACACCCCGGAAGGTTGTTTTCGCGTGGGACATGCACTACAGCTGTGATTTCCGTTGTCCTTACTGTTTCTATACGACCACCGGCTGGGATGAGTTGCTGAAGAAGAACCAATACAAAACGGCCGAACAATGGAACGAGGTTTGGCACAGGATCTATGTGAAATACGGCAGTTGCCAGATCCGCATCACCGCCGGGGAGCCGTTCACATACCCGCGGTTCGTCGACATCGTCGAGACGCTCTCGAAGGAACACGATCTTCAGATCACGACGAACTGTTCCATGCCGAAAGTCATGAAGGATTTCGTCCAGAGGGCCAACCCCCGTCGCGTCGAACTGGATTGCACCTTCCATCCCCTGGAGTTGACGTTCGATAAGTTCACCGACAGCGTCCTTCTCCTCCGGAACGCCGGTTTCACAGCGAACGTGTGTTTTCTGGCCTACCCGCTCCAGATGCCGCAGATGCTCGAATACAAGCGGCGCTTCAAGGAGAGGGGGATCCACATGAACATGGCCATCTATTGGGGTCCGTTCGGCGGCAAAACATATCCACACGCGTTCACGGCGGAGGAGAAGAAAGCCATTAAGGAGGCCATCGGCTATGAGGTCGGTCCGGAAACGGTCGGATTGGAACCGTTGAGCGTGAAAGGGAAATTGTGCGGCGCCGGCCAGCGCTATGCCGTCATCCACTGCGACGGGAAGGTGTTCCGTTGCGGCCAGTTGGGGCGTGACGAGGAATGCATCGGGGATATCCTCGACCCTCATTTTGAATTGTTCAAGGAGGGGCAGCCCTGCACGGCGGACTATTGCCGTTCGAAAGAATTCCAGTCCGCGTGGGAAGCCGAAGACAAGGAAACCCTCCTGCAAAAAGGAGAGATCCGGAAATAGCCGGTCCCGGAGTCCGGCTGTTTTTCAAAACGATATGAAGATCGCATTGGTGCAGGCGCCGGTGTGGTGGACGCTGGACCCGCCGCTGGGACTGGCGCAGATGGCGGGATG
>JAKLIF010000020.1 GCA_022709755.1 Elusimicrobiota bacterium
TCCCGCATCCACCGTCATCGCCGTCGCACCCGTCGTCATCACCGTCAAGGCGCCAGTCCCCGTGATGTTCGTGTCCGCAATCGTCAAGGTCCCGTTCGAATCAATCCGGATCGCGTCCCCCGCATCCCCGATCGTGGTCGCCGCTCCGAAGTTCACGTTTCCGCCGTTCACATTCAGATCCGTGTTCACCGTCAGATTATCATCCACCGTCAGCGTCCCGTTAGAGTTGATCGTCAAGGCGTCTCCGCCGTCCCCGATCGTCGTGGCCGCTCCGAAGTTCACGTTCCCACCGTTCAAAGTCAAGTCTCCCACCAAGGTCTGATTCCCACCCACATACAGGTCCACCCCGCTCAACGTCACGCTCGAGGTGAACGTCTTGGTCGCGTTGATCGTCTGCACCGTGCCTGTGGACACATACCCGGCCGCGATGCTGTCCGTGTCCCCCGCGTAGTGTGTCGACGCATGCGCCCCAGGCACTAACCCGCCGTGAGTGTGCGTCGCCGATGAAACCGTCACCTCACTGGAACCGTCCCGATATACCAACGCCCCGCTGTTATACCGGATCTGTCCCGCCGTCGTTAAGACCGCCGTCGGCAATGCCAAATACGCTCCCGTCCCGTTGAAGTTCAATACGTCCGTGCCAGCCCCATCCCCGATCGTCAACGTCCCCGCCGTCAATGTGTCCGAAACGTCAGACCGCAGAAATTGCGTGGAATCGATACTGTCCAAGGTCGTCGCGTCAGCTGCCGCATGCGTGTGCAGGGCCGTCTCCCCAGCGTCCGTCAGATCGGTCACGTCCGTGGCCGTCAGGTCGTCCGCCGCCCCACTCCCGAAATCCAGCGTGTTCGCCGCCCCCGCCGTCCCTCCGCTCAAGTTCAATCCACCCGTCATGGTCTTGGTCCCGCTGATCGATTGAACAGTGCTGGTAGACACATACCCTGTCGCGATGCTGTCCGCTCCATCCCAATAGTGTGTCGATGCGTGTGATCCGGGCACTAACCCGCTGTGCGTGTGCAGGCTCGTCACACCGCCATAGGTCAAGCTCGATACGTCCACGTTCGTCAGGTCGTCGTTCGCCCCGTTCCCGAAATCCAGCGTGTTCGCCGCCCCCGCCGTCCCCCCGCTCAGATTGACCCCCGTCGTCACCGCCAACGTCCCC
>JAKLIF010000021.1 GCA_022709755.1 Elusimicrobiota bacterium
GTGCGCGAGGAAGAGACGGTGTCGTTGAACTTGACGATGCCGTATTTGTTGAGGAGGTTCATGTTGAGGTTCTTCTGCTCGGTGGTGGAGACGGTGACGTTGCCGAAGGCGTCGGTGGTGGTGGAGACCATCTTCCCCATGGTGACGTTGGTGATATGGCCGATATGGCCCTTGTTTGTCTCATCGTAGGAATAGACAGTGGCGTAGGGGGCGGTAATGGTGATAGAACCGTCGATGGATTCCAGCCGGGATGATGTTTCGGCTGTTTTTATTTTGGCTTGACCGGCGATGATGGTAAAAACCTGGGTGGTGGTTGTGATTGTCCTGCTGCCAAATGCATCAAGGGTTGACGACACCATTTGGATGGGGGATCCGTGGACCACATTTCCAGAGGTATCCAGTTTCCCCCCCACCGCGCTCAATAAACCTGTCTGTGCGTTGTAGCCATAGAACGTCGAATAGGGAGCATCCAATGTGGAGACCGATCCGTCAATGGACATGGAGGTGGATTCGGTGACCTTGGATTCCACTAATTTCGCCTGGCCCAAGATGGGCTTGAAGAACTGTTGGGTGGTGGTTGTGGTGACGTTGCCGAAGGCATCGGTGGTGGTGGAATGAATGCTCGTTGAGGTGGCTCCCGTCAGATGTCCGATGTTTCTCTCTTGTTGAGCCGCCGCCTTGATCTCCGCAGGGGTCATGTTTTCGCCGCGATACGAATAGGTGACGGTGTAGGGGTCAGTGATACTGATCGCACCATCAATGGAGATTGATTGTGATTCTGTAGTGGATGTCTTCATCTTGGCCTGGCCGGCGACGATGGAGAAGGTCTGGTTAGACCATGATTCCGTGACGTTGCCGAAAGCGTCGGTGGTGGTGGAATGAATAGGATAAGATTCGCCGCTGGGCGCTGTGTATTGTTTCTGCACCATCGAGTTTTTGAGCTCGCCGGTTGATGTGTAGCTGTATTGGATCGTGACAGGGTCTGTCACCGTGTAGAAACCGGG
>JAKLIF010000022.1 GCA_022709755.1 Elusimicrobiota bacterium
GGTCGACAGCCCCGTTCCCACAAAACTATCGGATTGCCCCGGAGCCGCCGCTTTCACGCATGTGGACACCTCGGGGGTTGAAAATGCGCTTCGAAGGATGTTCGGCCCTGAGTCAACGCTCCGTAACGCCACATAATAGGTCGCATTCTGGATCAGACCGCTCACCGTATAGCTGGTGGCCGTGGTGCTGATGGAGATCGGGGAGTTGCCGGACACCGTGCTGGTTCCGGTATAGAGGGCGGTGGTGGTTCCATAATAAATCTCATAGGCGGCCATATCCGACGGGAACGGAGCCGGCGCTGTCCAGGTCAACTGAAGATAATTCGATCCGCGGCCGACGATCGTGACGCTGGTCGGTGCGTCCGGTACCGTATCCTTCGCCGGACCGTAAGCCAGAGTGTTCATCACGGGATTCGTCGCGCTCGACGTCCATACGCTCCAATTCCCGCCATGATCCTGAACCTTTATGGCGAACCAATAGCTGGCCCCGGGGAGTAATCCCGTCACGGTATATGTTCTGGCGCTCTGCGCCGCCACCGCTCCTGTCGTTATATTGACGGTCGTGGTCGGAGCCGGCGGATTGTCGAAATCGTTGATGATACCCATCGTCGTATACTTGACCTGGAACGTCCCGGTGCTGATCGCTCCGTACGCGCCATTATCTCCCGGCGCCGTCCAGCTCAGGGCCACTTCCCCATCATTCGTCCCGGCGATGGCCGTCAGGTTCGAGATCCCGCCCGGCGCCACCGTGTCCGGCGACGCGTTGTTCAGCATCCCCGGCGTCCCGCTCGACAAGCTCAATGTCCAAACCGTCGACAACGTCCAGTTGGATCCGTCATTATCCAAACCCGTCACGACTTTCCGCTCGATCGACCTCCCCGTCGTCGCCGTCGGCCAGGAACCGGATGTTCCATAAGGGACGGAACTCATCACGACATCCAGCGAATCGTGGAGAGCCACCGTATCCGTCGACGTCTGGTTCAGCGTCA
>JAKLIF010000023.1 GCA_022709755.1 Elusimicrobiota bacterium
TGGCGATGGTGTCTTCTTCGTAAGAATAGGACATGACATAGGGGTCGGTGACGGTCACACTCCCGTCGATAGAGACCGTGTTGGAGCGGGTGGTGGCGGTCTTCAGCTTCGCCTGTCCCGCGATGACTTGGAAGGTTTGGTCGGTCCAGGTGTTGGTGACGTTGCCGAAGGCGTCGGTGGTGATGGAATGAATGGTGGAAGATCTGGCGTCCAGAAGATGCCCGATGATGAGGTGGCCGACCTTGCGGAGGGCGCGGTTCTCTTCGGTGTCTTCGGCATAGGAATAGGTCATCACGTAGGGTTCCGTGATCGTGACGGAACCGTCGACGGAGAGCGTTTCCGAGCGGGTGGTGGCGGTCTTCAATTTCGCCTGCCCCGCGATGATTTGGAAGGTTTGGTCGGTCCAGGTGTTGGTGACGTTGCCGAAAGAATCGGTGGAGATGGAATGGATGGGGGTGGCGATCGTCTCGAGCAATTGGCCGACGATCCGGGTCTTCCGGTTGGCCTTTGTGTCCTCCGCATACACATAGGAGGTGGTGTATGGTTCTGTGATGGTGATGGTGCCGTCGATCGACGTGGTGACGGAACTGGTGGTGGCGGTCTTGAGTTTGGCCTGTCCCGCGATGATGACGAACACCTGTTGGGTGACGGTCTTTGTGACGTTGCCGAAGGCGTCGGTGGTGGTGGAATGGATGGCCGAGGCTTCCGCTCCCAACAGTTGCCCCACGATGAGGTGTCCGACCTTGCGGAGGGCGCGGTTCTCTTCGGTGTCTTGCGCGTAGGTGTAGGTCATCACGTAGGGGTCGGTGATGGTCGTGGACCCGTCCGCGGAGAGCGTTT
>JAKLIF010000024.1 GCA_022709755.1 Elusimicrobiota bacterium
CCGCCGGCGCCCGTCGGCGCCCATCGGCGCCATTGCGTGCCCATGCCCTCCCGATCTGCGTCCGCAGGGCCTGCCGACATCGCGACGCCCGCATCCCGGCCGCCGCCGCACTGCCCGGCGCGGCCGTGCCGCCGCCGGGCGCCGCCCCTCGGCCGCCTGCTGCGGGTGCCGGGCAGCGGGGTGACGCTTTTGGTCACCCCCTGCCGCTTCCGGGCGCCCGCGCCGTTACCGAAGCGACGCGCTGCGGCGCCGGGCGTGACAAATTGCCAGGCGCCTGCCCGGGCAGCGGCCGATAACAGGCTGGCACGGCTCCTGCAAGGAAGGAGGCGTCCCCGGTCCCCAATCCTCTTTGTCGAAGGAGTCTGCAGATGAAGCGCATGAGCATGAAGCGAGTCCAGAAGGGCTTCACCCTGATCGAACTGATGATCGTCGTGGCGATCATCGGCATCTTGGCGGCGGTGGCGTTGCCGGCGTATCAGAGCTACACGATCAAGGCTCGCATGTCTGAAGTTGTCCTGGCCGCATCCCAATGTCGCACGACGATCAGTGAGGCTGTTCAATCAATGAGCGCGACTACGGTGGGAGTGGCCGACTCGTGGGGTTGCGAGGCCACCAATCCGTCGAAAATGGTCGCATCGATTTCCACGGACGCAAACGGCGTAGTCACAGTCGTTCCCCACGCTTCGAATCTCGGCGTTACGCTCACCACGGCGGACTTTGTCACTCTGACTCCGAAGATCAATGGCACGGCAATTGTTGTGAATGCCGCCAGCAAAGACCAGGGCAAGCAGATCACAGAATGGGTGTGCAAAGG
>JAKLIF010000025.1 GCA_022709755.1 Elusimicrobiota bacterium
CCCAAATTCAACGCCGCCGCTCCTCCCGCATCCACCGTCATCGCCGTCGCACCCGTCGTCATCACCGTCAAGGCGCCGGTCCCCGTGATGTTCGTGTCGTCCACCGTCAAGGTCCCGTTCGAATTGACCCGCAAAGCATCTGCGCCATCACCGATCGTCGTCGCCGCTCCAAAGTTCACGTTCCCACCGTTGATCGTTGCATCCCCGGTCACCGTCAAGTCGGTCGCCACGGACAGCGAGTCGCTCACCGTCAAGGTCCCGTTCGAATCGATCGTGATCGCATCCCCGGCATCCCCGATCGTGGTCGCCGCCGTGAAGTTGATGTTTCCACCACCCACGTTTAGGTCGGTGTTCACCGTCAGCGTGTCATCCACCGTCAGCGTCCCGTTGGAGTTGATCGTCAAAGCGTCTCCGCCGTCACCAATCGTCGTCGCCGCCCCGAAGTTCAGGTTCCCACCCGCCATCAGAATGTCCCCGCCCACATACAGATCCACCCCGCTCAACGTCACGCTCGAGGTGAACGTCTTGGTCGCGTTGATCGTCTGCACTGTCCCCGTCGATACATACCCCGTCTCGATCGTGTCCGCCGCCCCCGCATAATGCGTCGACGCGTGTGTCCCGACACCACTATGGGAGTGCAAGCTCGTCGTCCCCCCATCCGTCAGGTCCGTCACGTCGGTGGCCGTCAGGTCGTCCGCCGCTCCGCTCCCGAAATCCAGCGTGTTCGCCGCCCCCGCCGTCCCCCCGCTCAGATTGACCCCCGTCGTCACCGCCAACGTCCCC
>JAKLIF010000026.1 GCA_022709755.1 Elusimicrobiota bacterium
TGATCGAAGCGGATGTGATCCGGAACAACCTCAAGAACTTCCAGAACGTCTTCCAACGACTGACACCGATGGAACAAAAGGAGCTGGTTCAGCTAATGGTGAAAGAGGTCGTCATCAACCACACCAATAGCCAAGTCCAGCTCACTCTACGCGCCCTGCCCGAAATGGACTGGGGAGTTGCCCAGTCAGGACAGTGTTCGATTAGCGTCAAAAATGGGGTGGGTAATGGGGATTGAACCCACGACCTTCCGGGCCACAGCCGGACGCTCTAACCGCTGAGCTATACCCACCGTAAAGACAGTGCTGAGTAACAAAAAATCCAGTAACGCGTGCCGAGTATAGAAACGCTGGGCCCGGAACCGGGCCACGGGTCGGCTCCCCTGCCTCTGTGGAGAGGATGCCTGCCTATCTGTGCACGGCCCCTTGAAAGTGGCCGGCGTTCCACTGCGGACGCTCTAACCGCTGAGCTATACCCACCGTAAAGCTACGCCGCCACCGCGCGGACACCGCTGACCCCTGCTCGGAGCGCAGGGGCCTGAGGTTCGCACAAAGTGCTTGAAATCTCTCAGGGCGATACCCGCCTTCTGTCGCACCCTTCGCAGTCCCTTTACCATGCCTAGCGGCCTAGCGCTCAGGGAGTAGGCCAAGAGAAATAATACTGAATTTTTTCAGACAATCCACGGGCGGCCGGCGGCCTCCCACACCTCTCGGGGCATTTTTCGCGTGCGGGATTCGGCCAGGGACCAGGCGGAAAAAACCTTGGCCACTTCGTGGACGATGC
>JAKLIF010000027.1 GCA_022709755.1 Elusimicrobiota bacterium
CGATCACCCCCTCGTCCGGCATGGGCGAACTGTCCGACGAATGGGCGGCGCAGGGCAAGACCAACATCTGGGGCAGCGTGCCCAAGGTCGTCGAGCTGCAATCCGAAGGCGGCGCCGCCGGCACGGTACATGGCGCGCTGCAGGCGGGGGCGCTGGCGACGACCTTTACGGCGTCGCAGGGCCTCCTGTTGATGATTCCCAACATGTACAAGATTGCCGGCGAATTGACGCCGACGGTCTTCCACGTCGCCGCGCGCGCCATCGCAACGCATGCGCTGTCGATCTTCGGCGACCATTCGGACGTGATGGCGACGCGCGCCACCGGCTTCGCGCTGTTGTCGTCCAATTCGGTGCAGGAAGCGCACGACATGGCGGTGATCGCCACCGCCGCGACGCTGGCCGGGCGCATCCCGGTGCTGCATTTCTTCGACGGTTTCCGCACTTCGCATGAAGTGGCGAAGATCGTTGCGGTCGACGACGAAATATTGGCAAAAATGCTGCCGTCCGAATTGATCGGCGCTCACCGCACCCGCGCCCTGTCGCCGGAACACCCGGTGCTGCGCGGCACGTCGCAGAATCCCGATGTCTTCTTCCAGGCCCGCGAAGCGCAGAACCCGTGGTTCGACGCTTTTCCCGGCATTGTCCAGCAGTGCATGGACGACTTCGGCAAGCTCACCGGCCGCCAGTACAAGCTTTTCGATTACGTCGGCGCGCCGGATGCCGAGCGCGTCATTATCCTGATGGGTTC
>JAKLIF010000028.1 GCA_022709755.1 Elusimicrobiota bacterium
TGTCACGGCACAAGCTAAGACCTGGTGACATCATTTATGGCAGACGAGGAGATATTGGACGACAGGCATTGATCCGTCATAGGCAGGCTGGATGGCTTTGTGGTACAGGCTGTCTTCGGTTGAATCTCGGGGACTCCATTATCGACCCGATTTACCTTCACTATTATCTTCGGGAACCAGACGTTATCGCATGGATTACCAACCAAGCTATTGGAGCTACGTTGCCAAATCTGAATACAAACATCCTGCGCAGTGTACCGATACGATTCCCACTGCTCCCCACACAGCGCAAAATTGCCGCGATTCTTTCGGCCTACGATGACCTGATTGAGAACAACCTGCGGCGGATCAAGATTCTGGAGGAGATGGCGCAGAACCTCTACCGCGAGTGGTTCGTCAAATTCCGCTTCCCCGGCCACGAAAAAACCCGCTTTGTCGATTCCCCCCTCGGCCGCATTCCGGAGGGGTGGGAGGCTTTACCATTCACGGAAATGGCGGACGTTTTAAGTGGTGGCACACCAAAGACAACGGTTCAAGAATACTGGGGGGGTACAATCCATTTTTTCGCGCCAAAGGACTCACCGGATTCTTTCTACGTCATAGACACCGAAAAGATGATTACGGAATTGGGCTTAAAAAAATGTAATAGTAAACTATATCCCAAAGATACTATATTCATTACTGCCAGAGGGACGGTTGGAAAAGTCGTAATGTCTGCTAAGAGCATGGCGATGAACCAATCAT
>JAKLIF010000029.1 GCA_022709755.1 Elusimicrobiota bacterium
CGTTGCCGAAGGCGTCGGTGGAGATGGAATGGATGGGTGATGCGATGGCTTCTATCAACTGGCCGACGATCCGGGCCTTCCGGTTGGCCCGCGAATCTTCAGCATAGACGTAGGAAGTGGTGTAGGGTTCCGTGACGGTGACGTTGCCGTCGATCGACGTGGTGACGGAACTGGTGGTGGCGGTCTTGAGTTTGGCCTGTCCCGCGATGATGACGAATACCTGTTGGGTGACGGTCTTTGTGACGTTGCCGAAGGCGTCGGTGGTGGTGGAGCGGATGGCTGACGCCTGGGTTTCAAGCAGGTGTCCGATGATGAGGTGTCCGACCTTGCGGAGAGCGCGGTTCTCTTCGGTGTCTTGTGCGTAGGTGTAGGTCATGGTGTAGGGTTCCGTGATCGTATCGGAACCGTCCACGGAGAACGATTCCGAGCGGGTGGTGGCGGTCTTGAGTTTGGCCTGTCCCGCGATGACCGTGAAGACCTGTTCCGTCCAGGTGTTGGTGACGTTACCGAAGGCGTCGGTGGTGACGGAGTGGATGGGCGTGGCCGCGGATTCCAGGAGATGGCCGACGATCCGGCTCTTCCGATTGGCTTTCGTGTCTTCGGCGTAAACGTAGGAAGTCGTATAGGGCTCCGTGACCGTCGTCGATCCATCCACGGACGTGGTCGTGGAGGTTGTCACCGTCTTATTGAGTTTGGCTTGGCCGGCGATGTTAATGAATTCCTGCTCGGTGGTGGAGACGGT